>JBAYJK010000004.1:0-189719 GCA_041665145.1 Patescibacteria group bacterium | reverse complement strand
TTTCACTCAAAATACACAAACACACCCGTGTCACCGCTCTGGTCGAACAAGAGAAAATTTCTGTCAGACAAACACTTGGGGTGTGGTGGACATTGCTCAAGCGGGTGTATCCGCTCTATATCTTTTTGTTCATACTTTCGTTTGTTGATGCAACATTCTGGAGCGTCGGAACAGTGTTTTCTGAGACACTTAAAGATACGAGTATGCTGGGCCGTTTTATCATTCCTGTTTACATGCTCCCTTCCCTCGGTCTGAGTGTATTTGCGGGACCTGCCGCCAAACCGTTTGGAAAAAAAAGAATCGCATTCCTGTGTGGCATCGTCATGGGGTTAGGACTTTTAACCGTCGGGTTTGTGCACAATGTTCACTTAATTCTTATTGCGATATTTTTCTCATCAGTGTTTTCTGCGATCGCTCTTCCCGAAGTTGCCGCTTCATTTGAGGATTATGTAGAACGCTTGGGATCTGCCGGTTCAAACATGATCGGGTTGCAAGGTTCGGCAGTCAGTTTAGCTTATATTATCGGTCCGATTGTTGCCGGCACTCTGTCGGGTATCGTAGGTAATCAAAAAACATTTGCTGTGGTTGGAGGAATCGTACTTATCGTCTCAATTATTGTCCTAATTATTACACCCCGCAAATTGAAAATGCCGCAGGCGGAGATTCAAGAAGGTACGAGATAAAATAAACCACGAGTCGTATTATACTTAATGGCATGGAGCCGCAAACCGAATCAGTTGCACCACAAGGTGAAAGCAAAACAAGGGTTGAAGATTACTCTTTACTCTCTATTGGTGATCACCTGGTTCCGGAACCAACACATTCGCCAATTCACAATGATCATCCACAAGTAGATGTCGCGCCTCTCCTACAACCGCCCCCGCCTACATATAAAGCGGTTTTTACACATCAAATAACGGACGCCCTCACCCGTTGCGGTATCAACGTAAATTACGTCAACCCTGTCCCGATAGGGGCCGGGGCAAATCATGTGGTGTATCGGTTATCGGAACCGGGAATGCCGGAACGGGTAATAAAGCTGGGAAAAATTCTTTCCGTAACAACAATGACTTATGGAAGAGATGAGGAACATGAGAACGTTGCAACTGCGCGCAGCTATTTTAAAGATTATTCCGCAGCAACCGAAGTAAAGTCCGACCCGCTGGACAACAGTTTTTTCTGCTTGGTTCAAGAACTGGTAAAGGGACAACCGCTGTCAAACATTTCGATAAAAGGAAAGCCTGAATTACAGAGACAGTTAGCAGACATCGTCCGTTGCAATAACGGGCTCTATCGTCATGAGAATATGTCTTTGGATTTTATCGGTATGTCGGGGTTATTCAGTTGGATAAAAAGCCAAATCACCAGATTGCTTTTACGCAAAAGTGAGTTCCTGGTCTCAAACATTTTCATCGATCCGGACGGACGACTGAAGATTATCGACTTCGAGTACTTCAAATTCAAAGATCATGTTCCGTTGGGAAGGCGCTTCCTCAATTTCATAGGATTTTCTATGAATAGGATTCTTATGAGACATTACTTCGGCCTTGATATCAAAAAACCTAGGCCGTCTCCTCCTTGAGCAATTCATAAAAACCCACCAGGTACTTTTCGGCTTTTTCGTAGTTTTTGTTGGCAAACTCGTGTTGAGCAAGCACGGCCAGATGCGCAGATTTCGTTGCCTGAAGCTCCGAAATCCTGAATTTTTCGGCAAGGAGTGTCCGCATTTTTTCTTCGCTTTCCCGATCTTGCCATAAGGCAATTTCCAATGAGGCAATTATGTCTGGTTCAAACGCCAAATGGAGTGTTTTTTGAACAATGTGATAGAGATTCTTTAATTCTTCTTTTGCCCCATGCCAATCTTCCTTCCTGCCGAATAACAGAGCTTTCGTTAAATGGATTCCCGCCTCAAGCGTTGATTGTTTTGATAGTTTATAGTGTTCTTTAAGATATCTGAAAACCAAATCACGTAACCGCTCGTCTTCTTGCAAATCCAATGCGTGGTGCCATTTGAACTCAAGTCCCGCAACAATCCGGGGGTTAAATGTTAGATGTTTTTCTTCATCATTTCCTCCAAACCGTCTGCGACGCCGTGAATAATCCAGTATGGTTTCACGCAATTTCTCAGGCGTAAAATCAGGAAAATGGACAGTTTCGAAATACATTTCCGCATACGCACTCTGATATAGCAAGTACCCGCTGGTACGCTGTTCACCGCTTGTGCGGATTAATAAGTCCACTAATGGGTACGGCTGGTCGTGCGTTCCAAGAACGTCCAGGAAATTCTTTTCAGTAACCGCTTCAACCGTCTCACCCTGACGAACTTTTTCAATAAGATTATTCACGCCACGGACAATGTCGTCCCGCCCTCCATGGTCCAAACAAATATTTACAATATGTTTGGTGTTGTTTTTTGTTTCTTCTTCAACTGCAGCAATTTGCTTGGCAAGGCTTGCAGGAATACGGTCTTTGCGCCCTATATGAACAATGCGTATATTATCTTTCTTCGCTTCCCGACGGTGTTTTTCAACCATAATTGCGTACAACCCCATCAGATAATTTATCTCTCGAGGAGTTCTGTCCCAATTCTCAGTTGAGAACGCCCAGAAAGTCAGTGTATGCACCCCGAATTCACGGGCAGCTTTTGCAAGTTTGAGCGCCATATCAAACCCTGCTTTATGACCAAGTAACGTATCTCGTCCTCGGGCCCTCGCCCATCGCCTGTTACCGTCTGGAATAATCGCAATATGATTCGGAATCTTTGTTCCGGTTGGAAGAGTTAGTTTTGCAAGGCTCTGTTTCATAGATATTACGTATTATAGCAGACCGTATGCTTGAAAATTATTTAAGTTGTGGTAGAGTCAACAGTAATGATACCTGACCACGAGCAGATACTTGGGCCACCCCTTATAGTTCAAAAACCGGGTGGACAAATCGAGGAAGTTTTTGACCCAAGAAATAGAAAGGCTGGTTCTATTACACTTGCCGACGCAAGAGAACGGTCACTTGCCATGGCAAAATCAGTTGGCGCCCACAGTGTATTGCCCACGCACATCGCGTCATCTCCCGATGGATTTCGAACAGCAGAGCAGCAGCACATGATAGAAACGATGGTAAAACCACTGGACTTAAGTCTCGCCCACAAGACAGTTCTTGCTGCGTTTATCGACGCCCTGCAACGGGGGGCTGTCCCAATGATTGATCCGGCAGAAACGATGGTTTCCAATTTTAATCTCCAAGGAAGTGACCCGATCCACGGTCTCGCCCGTGCAATTCTCAGGGTAAGACTGTCGATAGGAGCAAATCAACCGCAGGGAACTTTTAAAGAAGACCTCAGTAGACTGGTCTCAGCAAACCCCCCTCTTGCACGGCGAGCTGCTTTTGTTTTAATCCCGCTCGTATAAAGAGCCTTGTTTTTTGTATAATACACTTCATGACTTCTCAAGAAATAGTGAATAAATATTTTGAATTGTATAAAAAACAGGGACATAAGTTGATTCCAAACATGTCACTGGTGCCCGAAGGTGACTCAACGTTACTCTTTGTAAACTCCGGCATGTTCCCGCTCGTCCCCTACTTATCCGGCGAGAAGCACCCTCTTGGAACACGTTTGATGGACGTACAGCGAGCATTGAGGTTTGATGATATTGAAGAGGCAGGAAAAACAATCCGCCACACCACCTGTTTCCATATGATCGGTAATTGGAGTTTGGGAGACTACTTCAAGAAGGAACAATTATCGTGGATTTATAGTTTCTTTATTGAGGAATTGGGTCTTGATCCACAGCGTATATATCCTTCTGTATTTGCCGGAGACGAATTTGCTCCCAAAGATATTGAGTCGATCAAAATTATTCAGGAAATATTTGCAAAATATGGTGTCAAAGCCGAAGAGGGGCAACGTATTTTTGCTCACGACCGCAAAGAAAACTGGTGGCAACGCGGGGACGCTGTTGGCGAACTTGGCGGACCGGATAGCGAAGTATTTTATTATCTCGGTGACGGAGAACCACCATTAGGAAAAGATTTTGCCGACTATCAGGATGAGTTTCTTGAAATAGGCAACTCTGTTTTTATGCAATACCGCAGAACACCCGACTTAGGCTGGGAAGAACTACCCCAAAAGAATGTAGACTTCGGGGGTGGTCTCGAAAGAATCGCTCTCGTTGTTCAAAAAAAGAAAGATATCTTTGAAACAGATAATTTCTGGCCGCTTATTCAAAAACTTGAGTCTTTGAGTGGGAAAGAATATCGTGCAGATGCACAGACAACACAAGCAATGCGGATTGTTGCAGACCATATCCGTACTGCAACTCTCATTGCTATGGACGGCGTCATTCCTTCCAATAAAGATCATGGATACGTATTACGTAGATTTATCCGTCGCATGGTTCGTTTCGGCAAAAAACTTGGTATTGAAAAAAACGTTGCGGTTGACCTTGTCCCAACTGTTGGCTCAATGCTTGAATGGTTATATCCAGATTTATCTTCAAAAAATGAGGAAATACAAAAAATATTTATTGAAGAAGAAAGACGATTCATACACACGCTCGAACAATCAGAGAAAGCTGTTGCTGAGAGTGTTCAGCCCTTAAAAATCTACGCGAGCGACAGTGTCAAAGTAGCGACATCAGTTATAGCTAATCAATACACTCTTGGGGCTGCCCCTACCAGTGATCCTCTTGTTGAAGATAATGCTTCGGCTGCGACAGCTAATGTAGCGTTTTACTTATACCAATCGAGAGGGACTGTGCCTGATATGGTGGTCGATAAAACGCGTGAGATTGGAGTGCATATTGACCAAAAAAAGTTTGAGCAATACTACAACTTGCTTTTTAAACAACACCAAGAACTCTCCAGAAAAGGCGCCGAACAAAAGTTCAAAGGTGGCCTTGCCGACCACAGCGAGGAAGTTGTCCGGTTCCACACTGCCACTCATCTTCTCCACCAAGCTTTGAGAATGACACTCGGAACACATGTACAGCAATATGGCAGCAACATTACCGGAGAACGGCTACGTTTTGATTTTGCCCACACCTCTGCGCTTACCGAGAAAGAAATCTCAGATGTTGAACAGATTGTAAATAGTACGATCTCCCAAAAATTGCCGGTTGATTTTGTCATGCTTCCCAAAACAGAGGCGGAAAAAAGCGGAGCACTTCATTTCTTCAAAGAAAAATATCCTGATACGGTGAAAGTGTATTTCGTCGGAAAATCATTGGAGAGCGCGTTCAGTAAAGAATTCTGTGGAGGACCTCATGTAAAAAATCTTTCTGAAATGAACCCGACATTCAAAATTTATAAACAGGAGGCTGTCGGAAAAGGTGTCCGGCGAATCTATGCAAAATTTGCGTAAGTTTTTCTTCCCGTTGCTCTTTTTTCTGTTCGGGTTTTTACTTCCGTCACAACTCGGAAAGCATTTCTGGCCACCGTTCGCATTCGTGAACGGCGTTCGCACTGATTATCTTGCTCCAACAGTGTATCTCACAGATATGCTCTTGCTGCTTATACTGATACCCAAGCTTTTCAGCTTGCAGAACCTTCCGGGTGTTTCCCGAAAAATACTTGGATACCTTGTTGTTGGCTGCATATTTCTTTTTTTTATAACATCAGATAAGTTGCTGTTTGTATATCGCGCATGGCAATATGGCAAGATAATTTTAACCGCAATCGTGTTTTACACGAGCAACAAAACCGAACGTACGGGATTTCTTTGCGGGCTTTTCGGAGCGTCACTTTACACCCTCCTTCTTACAATGTCGCAAATTTATTATCAAGGGTCATTACAAGGGTTTTGGTGGTTTGTGGGCGAGCGTTTGTTTTCGATCACGACACCGGGAATATCTACCATTACTATAGCCGGTAAAACAATCTTACGCGGTTACGGAACGTTTGCTCATCCCAATTCAATGGCCGGTTTTTTTCTGATCGTTTATGCTTTGGGGGTTATTAGTAATCTTGCTGTCTTTACTATTCCAGCGATACTTCTGATATTGCTCTCATTTTCAAAAGCGGGAATTATTATGTTTGCACTTATTTTCCTTGGTTTCGAGTTACAGAAACACGTCGGCTGTAAGTGGTGTCAATTCACAAAAATAAACTTTGTATTCTGGATGCTGACATTTCTCCTGCTTTTTAAAGGTAGCCCGGGAACAATCGGTGAACGTTTTCATGGCTGGCAGTATGCCGTTATGAGTATTCTGCAGCACCCCTTGGGTTCCGGGCTTGCGAATTACTTGTACCAAGGACAACCGATACACAGCATACTTCTGCTTTTTGGAATGGAATTTGGACTTATTGGACTTATTGGTCTTATTGGACTCATAAGACATATTGGTCTTATTAGTCTTATGAGACTCATAAGACTAAGGGAATTTATCTTAATCCTGATTATTCTATCTACAGGTTTTGTCGACCACTATTGGTTAACCATCCAACAGAATATGCTGCTGTTCGGGGTTGTTATTGGCCTTATTACAGCCCGTTTGAGTAACCTTGAAACTGCTCGTTAAGCAGTATACTTGAATCGAATTTATTCTTGAATTCCGAAGGAGCGCTTTTTTTAAGGCTTTTCAGAATTTTGTTATGTGCTTTTCCCGCTAGCTTGACTTTCTTGATAAAGCTTCCGGTCGGAGTAAGTCCCATATTTTTAGCTGCAACAAGCGAGTCTTGCAGTTTCAATAAATACTTCTCCGCCTTTGAGGCTGTTTCTTCAGTAAGCGACCAATTAGTTTGACGAATAAACTGCGCCATATTAATACGTTTATCTGCGAATAAAAGATACAGTTCGCTTTTTTTCAAAGGCTCACGAGTAAAGAATTCCATCATTCGGTCTCGCACAACCTTAGCAGGATATAACGGGTTATCCGGTAGTATTCCCGGATATGGCAGTTGGTATTCTTGCACCGCAAACACTGATTGCTGGGACAGGTTGTGAAAAAAAAATACGAAAAACAGTATTAAACATAAAAGGGTCGCAACAGGAATTATTTTAAATTTGGATAGAAAATCGCTGATTTTCCGCTCAAATTCTTCAGAAAGAATTGTACTCATCTAATCTAGTCTATATTAAGCCACTAACGTTTTTCAAGAGCGCCTCATCACAATTATACCATAGAACAGACCCATTTTGCTTTATGAGTGTCAACTGCCGTTTGGCATATTGACACTCTTTGGTAATCCACTCGTCACGCATTTCATCATAACGTTTTTCCCCTGCAAGATAGGCAAAGATTTGCTTGTAGCCTATGGTGTTAAGACCCGGGTCGCCCGGAGTATACCCCATGTGCAGTAAGGTTTCCGCTTCATCAATTGCTCCCGATTTAAGCCGCTCATCTACTCGTTGGGAAAGTGCTTTGCGGGTATATTCCGTTGAGGGAAATTTCAATGCAATTGTTGTACAGTCGTACTCGGCAGCTATCCCGACAAAACCAGCACCTCCCATTGTGTTGTCTGTATGTTTTTCAATAAACCGAACAAGCCGTCGGGGATTATACTGATCGGAATTATTCAATGCTCGAAAATCTTCATGTGCCAATTCCTCCGCTTTTTTACGGAGCTCGTATACCGACAACATCTCCAATTTCTTTCGCTCATCCCACTGCGGGTTTCCTCCTGCCGATAAACCATACAGGACTGTATTGATATAAAAGTACGTCCCGCCGATAATAATCGGTGTTTTCCCGGAGCTTATGATGCTGCCAAGAACCTTCTGGCACGCCACTGCCCAATCATATGCCGAGAGGTATTTTTTGGGGTTAACCATATCATACAACCAAACTTTTGTGGGTCCGGCTTGATAATACCCGAGGCTGATGTCGCCATTTTTTTCTTGAAGGCAAAAGGAGCTATCCGAAATATCTTTCCCTGTAACAATATCGAGATATTGATACGCTTGGCGGGCATCGGCAGAAACGAGATCTCCATTGATTTGTTGTGCCAACTGTTCTGCAAGTTTTGTTTTACCCGTCCCCGTCTGTCCGGTAATAATAAAAAGTTTTTGTGCCATATATTTTCAAACAATCTGCCAACGGCCTTCTTGGTTCTTTTCTATTATACCCTGAAGTTCCATCTGTGAAACGGTTATCGACAGATCCGGAACGGAAAGCAGACTGTGTGTCAACAACTCGTCGAGTGTTGATGGTGCACTCTCAAGTAACGCGTAGATGCTCTTCTCTGTTGGTGATAAACTTGGTGGTTCAACTTTCTTCTTGCGTTGGTTATATCTCAGTCCAAGAGCGTCAGTGACATCTTGCGTACAAGTAACAGGATGCGCTCCTTGTTTAAGTAGAATATTTGGAGCTTCTGAACACTCCATTCCTACTTGTCCGGGTACAGCAAAAATTTCCTTACCCTGTTCTGCAGCATATGACGCGGTTATAAGTGAACCCGAATGATTGCTGCCCTCAATGACGATTGTTCCATAAGACAAACCCGAAACAATCCTGTTCCGTGCGACAAACAATCCCGGTAACACGGTCAAACCCGGGGGAAACTCCGAAACAATCAACCCGTTGTTTTCGAGAATCCGCTCATACAACTTTTTGTTCGAGTACGGGTAGACAATATCAACACCACAACCAAGAACAGCAATCGTTTTTCCATTGGCAGCAAGCGCAGTATCATGAGCAACCGTATCGATTCCGAGAGCCATACCTGAAACTATCACCACCCCAATTTTAGCAAGATCGCCGACGAGTAATTTCGTCATCCGCTGACCATAGTTGGAGGGCTTTCGGGTACCCACAACCGCGAGCCGTATTCCGCTGCTCGCAAACAGGGAGGTATTCCCTTTGCAAAACAATCCGATCGGGGGGTCGGAAATATTTGTCAATGAACTGGGATAGTCAGAACTGGTAGCCGCGATGTAACGGATATGTTTCTGTTCAAGCTTTTTCAATTCTTTCTGTACTTCAAAGTTTTTACGAAACAGTGCAAATAGTTCTGTGTGTTTCACTGAAATAGCGTGTGTGAGTTTTTCTCCCGACGCCATGTACGCCTTATATGGACTTCCGAACCGATCTACAAGTTTTTTAAATGTACATGGACCAACTCCGTTCAAGTACGAAAAACTGAAACATGCCAACTCGTTCTGATCCATGACATGACTGTACAGGATAATTGTCACACAAACTACGGCTTATATACATCACTTCACATTACTTTTAACTTTCAGCTTTTAACTTATGACTTAATTTCGTGTATACTAATATTCATGAAAATCGTATTCTTCGAAACAACGCCGGCTGAAGAAACGTTTTTTCGTGAAAAACTTCCCAATCATGAATTAACTTTTCATCCGGACAAACTCACTCATGAGACAGCTCACTACGCAACTGAGGCTGAAATAATTTCCATTTTTGTTTTTTCCCCTTTAAAAGCCGATTTACTTGCCCGCTTTCCCAAACTCCACACAATTGTTACACGCTCAACCGGCATCGACCATATCGATGCAGCATACTGTGCAGAACACAAAATATCGATTCTCAATGTTCCGCATTACGGAGTTAATTCTGTTGCCGAGCATGCGTTTGCCCTTATGCTCGCCCTCTCGCGCAAAATAGTTCCTTCTGTAGAACTTACGAAGAAAGGAAGTTTTAGCAATGAGGGCTTGACCGGGTTTGACTTGTGCGATAAGACGCTGGGTATAATCGGACTCGGAAATATCGGCAACCGGGTAGCCAGTATTGCAAATGCCTTTAAAATGAAAGTTCTTGTTTATTCCAGAACCCAGAAACCATTACCAAACGTTACTTTTGTGTCGCTTGATGAACTGCTACGAACATCAGACATCATTACTATCCACACACCCCTCACGCCAGAAACAACACATTTGCTGCACGAGAACAACATGCGGTTTATTAAAAAGGGTGCCCTGCTGATTAATACCGCACGCGGGCCGATTATAGATACGCAAGCGTTGGTTCAGACATTGCAGAATGGAATCCTTGCCGGCGCTGCTCTGGATGTGCTTGAAGAGGAACAAAGTATAAAGGAAGAGCGGATGGTGCTTACGGCCGAATATATCGATTTATCATCAGCAAAAACATTGTTGCTTGATCATGTTTTGCGGGATATGCCGAACGTTATTATTACGCCGCATAACGCGTTTAACACCATAGAGGCGCTCGAGGAAATCAACTCCATAACCGTGGATAACATCACATCAGCATCGCGAATCTCTTAATCCGATAAAAACTACCTCGGCAATCTGTTCTGTTGGTGTTTTAAAACAATGAGGGAAGAACAAACCGATAGCTTCCGTCTCCCGTTAATTGAAATATCCCCAGAATATTGCTGGTAATAGCAAAAAACAAGAACCATACGAGAATCAGGATAATAAACCCGACCAACGAATTAGTTATCTGTTTGCGGGCTTTTTCAAGCTTGTCTTTCTCACCGGCTGACTGAATCCAATTAAGCGCCCCCATAAATAGGTTGTACATTAAAAGTATTCCTCCTCCGACGAACGCAAGAGTAAGTAAGCCTTTTATGACATTAATAAGTGCATCGGGCGTGTTGTTGGAAACACCCGGTAAAACATTAGTCCCTATCTGTGCGAGAAGACGAATACTCATGGATGAATATTATTAATTTGTGCAACGGGATCGAGGATAAAATTCCAGTTGCCGAAAAAAACTGCCCCAATAACGCCGGCAAAAATAAACGAAACTGAAAGCAGTAAAAGTCCGACAACACTTTGGGATATCATTTTTTTTGCTTTTTCAATATTCTTAGCTTCGCCTCCGGCGTTAATATAATTAAACGCGGCAAGCACAAAATTAACGAGTGCATATAGTCCAAAACCGACAAAAACAAGCTTAAACAAATTGTTAATAAACGGGAGAAGTGCGGTATCGTAATTTCCGCTGCCGATAGGCGGTTGTATATTCCCAATCCATGCGTTGTCTGCGAGTAGCTTTATCATAGTTTAATAATTAATAAGTTTACCTATAATCTGCATTATCCAAAAAGCAGCACCAATGAGCACAAGTCCTATTATCCCGTAGGTAAGAATCTGTTGTGCCTCTTGTATTTTCTTAGCTTCGCCGTTTGCCGTCAAGTACAGATAGGCGGCGTAGACGAATCCGGCAAAAACCGACAATCCGCCGGCAAGCGCGACTGCCTTTCCAACCGTGGTTGCTGTTGACCCGAGTGAGTTAAACCGTGCAGCCGGAGCAAAAATATTGGAATTGCCGATATCAATCTGAGCGAGAAGATTCAACATAGTGATATCACTCTAATATAAAGATCTGGTATTGTCAAATTGCCTCAGGAAGGACATAAACGGAAGACTTAGTTATCTGTACAAAAGTGGTTTTTCGGTTGTTGCTGGAACAAGACTCATTTTTCTGTGTTGTTTATCTATGCGCTCAACATATGCGACAACCCGCTTACCTACTTCGATCTTTGTCTCGGGAGTTATCTTGGAATTGTGGATGAGTCCTTCAATACCCGGCTCCAGACTGATAAAGTAGCCATAGGGTTCTTTGCGGATAACCGTTCCCTTTATTTCTTTGTCTTTCGGATATTTCTCTTCGATATTGTTCCACGGATCATTCTGTAAACGCTTCAATGACAATGTCAATTTATAGTCACGGGTATTCTTCTGCAATACCATTGCTTTCAATACTTCCCCTTCTTTTGCATACTCGCGGGGTTCACTCACTTTCTTCCATGAGATTTCGGAGATGTGAATAAGCCCCTCTACTCCTTCAACTTCACAGAAAATACCGAAGTTCGAGAAACCAATCACCTTACAATCATACACATCACCCTCTTTAATTTTGTCGAATGATTCGGTAAGTTTTGATTGCGTAATTCCAAGCGCTGCTGCTTTCTGTGATACGACGAGGCGGTTTTTTTCCCTATCAACCTCAAGAATCTTTACTTTGATCTTGTTGTTAAACAGTTGTTGCGGGTTCTGAATAAAATTCTGAGTAAGTTGAATCTTCGGAATAACACCCCTGATTCCCATTACTTCAATAAACAAACCTCCCTTACCACTGCCGATAACATTTACCTCAACTCCTTCTTCTTTATCAAATTTTTCTTTGAGAATATCCCATTTACCTTTTTCAAAGAAGCTTTGTAACGAAACAACCGGGAAACCTGCTTTTGCCTCTGTATTTACGACACGAACGTCGATTTTAAGTCCCGGCTTCAGATACGGCAAAAAAGTAGTCAATTCTTTCGTTTCCGGTTGAATAAGTATTGCGTTTGTCTTCCAGCCGATATCAAAAAATGCCTCCTTGCGTGAAATTGTGACAATCGTACCTTGCACAATATCACCGCGCTTCAGCCTAGGAAGTGAAACTGCGAGTTTCAGAAGCTCATCCATTGAGCTTGGAAATGTTGTCTGTGGGTTAGATGCGTTTTTTTTCGAAACTACCATTGGTCATGTGTTCTCCTCTCTTTGATTATTCAAAGATTTTCTAAGTATAACACATATTTTCATCGTTGCAACACAAAATCCCGCCCTTTCTCACGAACTTTTTTGAGAAAGAGCGGGACTTATTTTCACGTAATTATTTAACCATTCTCTTTAAGCTCTTTCCGGCGGTGAAGCCTGGAGTTTTGCTTGCAGGGATCTGGATTTCTGCACCAGTTTGAGGATTGCGTCCTTTTCTGGCTGCACGTTTTCTGACCATGAACGTACCGAAACCGGTGACAACGACTTTTTCACCACGCTTCATTGAAGAGGCGACGGTAGAAAAAACTGAGTCAACTGCAGTCTTAGCAGCGCGCATGGAAAGATTTGCTTGTTTTGCTACTTGAGCAACGAGGTCTTGCTTTGTCATTCTTTTTCATCCCCTTTCTGGGGGTCATTATAGAAGTTTGTCGTTTTCTGTCAAGCCGTATTTAAAATATCTTATTGTAGCAATGTATATCAAGATCGGGTTGCTACCGTCGTCCGGAACTCGCGGATAGCGGTAATCTTGATTTGTCCTGGAATTGCCGAAAAACTTTTCTCAATTTCGTCTTTCAGCTTTGAACACATTATTACAGTTTGTTCGTCATCAAGTTTCGATGGGTTGATGATAACGCGTATTTCACGACCTGCTTGCAAGACGGAAACTTCTTCAACTCCTTCTCTTACTTTAATAAAGTCCTCTATAGACTTCATGCGTGTGATATAACTCGTAACATCCTCCCGACGGGCACCGGGACGACCACCGGATATGGCATCAGCAAGATAAACAATAATTGCCTCGACGGACGTAAATTCTTTATCCTCATGATGAGAAGCGACTGCATCAACCACCTTCTGCGGGAAGTGATGCCGTTTCAGCAAATCCACACCAAGTTGGATATGCGAACCTTCTTTATCCGTAATAACTTTACCTATATCATGAAGCAAACACGCAAGTCGGACAATATTAATGTCTGCACCCAACTCATGCGCAAGCGCAACACCAATCTTTGTCTCTTCCATGGTGTGCTGGATCATGTTCTGGCCGTACGAGAATCTGTATTTAAACCGCCCGAGAAGTTCGATAAGCTCCTGGGGAAGGTTGTAGACCCCGAGATCGTAACAAAGCTTTTCACCTTCTTTGAAAATAATTTTTCTGATTTCTTCCTTGGTTTTTTTAACCATTTCCTCTATGCGCGCCGGCTGAACCCTCCCGTCTTTAATGAGGTGCTCTAATACAACACGGGCAATTTCACGCTTGATCGGATCGAATGAAGACAACTTAACCATCCCTTCCTCGTCAAGATCCACTTCAACTCCTGTTGCAAGTTCAAACGCCCGGATATTTCGTCCCTCCTTACCAATGATTCTTCCTTTAAAATCTTCGCTCGGAAGCGCAACGGTGGATAAGGTATATTCAACGACATAATCAGTGACACCGTACCTCATGGAGTCAACGAGGATTTCTTTTGCCCGTTCTTCTGTTTGGCGCTTAATCTGTTCGTCCGCTTCCCGAACCGACTTAACAATATCTGTTTTTAACTTCTGTTCCCAGTAGGAAAGCAAGTTTGTCCGTGCTTCGTCCGGACTCATCTTGGCAAGCTTCTCAAATTTTTGCATTAGCTCAAGCTTGCGTTCCTCAATCCTCTTTTTTTCACGCTCAAGATCTTGCCAGCCTCGATCGAGCTGTGCTTTGTGGCTGTTTAATTCGTGCTTCTCTTGCTCCAGCTTGCTTTCTTCGCGGGCGATATTTTTTTCAATTCCGGTTATTTGAGCGGTAAGCTTCATCACTTCCTCTTCTGCTTTTTGCTTTATCCGCAGACTTTCCTCTTTGCTTTGTAAAATAATCTCTTGTGCCCTACCTTGTGCATCATTAAGAATCTTTTCCTGTTCTTGCGTTAAATGGGGGAAAAGAGTGTTTAGTAATTGTTTAAACATGATTCGGTCCTCTGTTTTTTGGTGAAAAGAGCCATTACCATCACCAACCAGCGCCGGACATGCTTAAAGAAACTTGAAAGCGATGTTCGTTACTGGTTTTGTGCTGCTTATATGTCGTGACTGGTAATTTCATTCATTCACCATAACTGGTAATTGGTGACTACATTGTAAGCCATGGGGGCTCTGGTGTCAATTCTTTAAAAGCGTGATACAATAATTCAGTATGCCGTCTTCACACCGATTACTACATTCATATTGCGAGTACCCGCCAATGCGATTCTCTACGCAAGATGGGGATGAAAATGTTGTTTTAACACTACGCGCGCATCCCATCACAAATCTCGTGTGGTTTATCATTACTTTAGTCGGCCTGATAATTCCAGTCATTTTTGGCTCACTTGTCAACCTCTTGCCTTTCTCGGGAATGCAAATCACTTTTCTTGTCCTTGTTTGGTATGCTTTCTTTTTCCTGTTCGCACTCGCGAATCTCTTCTCTTGGTACTTCAACCTGGGGATTATTACATCGAAAAAAATCATTGACGTGGATGTGATAAATATTCTCAACAACCAAACCACTCAAACACTTATTTCTCGGATTGAAGAAGTAAACAACAAAAATCTCGGGTTTTTCAGTGCCTTGTTTAATTATGGTAATGTTTTTGTCCAAACCGCGGGAGAAGAACCGAACATAGAGTTTTTGAATGTTCCGTTTCCGAGCAGGGTTGTTCAAGTTATCAACAACCTCATGCAACAACAACATCGTCATGGATAATAATCTGTTCGCACCGTTTCTGATACTTATTTCAGCGATTCAGGGTATAAATATCCTCGATACTGGTTTTAAAATTGTGGGGATTATTACTATAATTCTGTATAACGTGTGGGCTATGGTGTTTTATCAGGAATTGCGCAAACTTAACCATAATTATAAAGATGAGCAGAACTATGTGTTTTTTGCGGCAGGCTACCTTCAGCTCGTTATAGGATTTGTGTTATTGTTATATGCGTTGTTCTTATTGTAAAAATGATTGAAAAAAAGTTTTCTGTTTACCTCGGAAAAAATACGGAAACAAAAAGTGTCGGGTTTGATGTGGAGAGTTCTTTTGTGTGCGTTGTTGAGATTGACCATGAAGCAGGTGGCAGCGAGACGGCTCTACGCGAAACTCTTGAGACACTGCATCAACAGGTGCATTCTCAAAAGTTTGTCTCACTTCATGCGTTCAGCTCGTATCTGCAGGACTTTGTTTCCCAACACTCGGTCAGTTCGCTCGCCGCTTTATATGTTGGTGGGGACACCTTGTTTGCAGTGTCGCACCATGGAGGAATTGAGTTGCAACGGAACACCGAGTGGTATTCTGTGTCCCAAGGTACGCAGCAGGCATCAGGAAACACCGAGTCTGGAGATTTGTTTTTACTCAGCACCGATTCTTTCCTCACCCAGTTTGATGTGCATACGATTCCGCCTGGTCAAGAGCCAAAAAAAATAACCGACTTCATTTCGGATTCTATGGTTTCCAACAAAAACATTCCCGCAGCCTGTCTTGTAGTCTCCATCGAAAAAGCACCGGTCTCGGTTTCGATAACCGACACCACCAATACTCCCGCCCCGCGGGAAACAGTCAATCTACACATCGCCGAACCGGAGTCAAAACGATCGGTTGCAGACCTGTTTAAAAAGGCACGGTGGATACTGTTAATATGCGTAGTTTTTATAGTTGGCTGGAAGATATTTACCACAATTCAGGAGACGGTCAGAAGCCAACACGAAGCAGAGTTTAGTAAAGAACTTTCTATAATTCAACCAGAAGTGGAACGGCTGAGAAAAAATCTTTTTGCCGATCCGACAGGGGCAACCAAAGTTTCCACATTGCGTTCCGCCATACAAAAACTTATTCAGGAGTACCCCGAAAAAAAGACAACACTCGAACCGCTTGCCAAACAAGTTTCTAACCTGAATACCATGCTGGGCGACACACACGTAAGCACAGACAGTCTGTTCTTTGATCTTCGACTCATTGGAGCTGGTGCACGCGCTGATCAGATATCGGCATCCAAAAACTCTGTTTGTATGATCGACCGGACAAATAATCGTATTTATGTCGTCGATGTCGAATCAAAAGCGCAAGACAGCTACCCCTTCGCTAACGCGAAAGAGTCACAACTGATTGGCTGTAGTGACAATACCGCATATGCGTTCAACAAGCAAAAAGGCATCTATCGGGTAACACCGGATAAAGCCACCATTATTGTGCCGGCAGATAAACTGTGGGGTTCGGTTATTGATCTGCAATTATTTAACAGCAATATATATCTCCTTGATACGGCAAAAGATGAGATTTTCAAATACATCCCTATAGAAAACGGGTACAGTGACGCGACAAGTTATTTTCAATCGGGGAGCAGTATAAATCTCTCGGATGCAAAATCGTTCACCATTGACTTCTCAGTATATATTCTGACGGGAAACAACATTCTCAAATACACCGGCGGTGCAAAAGAGGCGTTTTCCATCACCCCGACAACAGTCGTACCAAACCTTACGTTCCTTAATAAGAACGGCACCGAGTATCTTTACGGCTTGAGTCCTCGAGAATCACGAATAGTGGCAATAGATAAAACCGGTGCGGTGAAAAAATCAATATTCAATCCCAAGTTGAAGGATGTTCGAATGTTCGGTGTATATAATGACGATAAGATTTTGTTCCTGTACAAGAACGGCATATATGCTCTTGACAATTTCTAGCAACCCACTATACTGAATTCAGGTCTGTTATTAGTAGTTTTTAAAATAATAAATGAGTACTGTTTTAGCACAACTTACAGGGAACATTACGCGGCCGGATTTTCTTGCCGGAAATTTGAATTTAATGGACATATTGGGTTGGATCATCCGCTTGTTTTTTATCGGGGCGGGTTTAATGGTAGTTTATAATCTGCTTTACGGTGGTTTTGAATGGATCCAGTCAACCGGAGATAAAGAAAAAGTTGCAAAAGCACGTAACAGAATTACCAATGCATTAATCGGCTTTGTCATTTTGTTTGCGACGGTTGCAATCATCATTGCCATCGAACAAATCTTTAGCTTTGGTCTCGGATTCACCAGACAGCTCAACATCCCCCGCTTTGGTAATGCCAACTAAGTAAGGGTACGATTAAAAGATTTTTGAGATAGTAAAACACATGTCATGGAATAGTTGTCTTATTGATGGGGTTCCTACGTTGGCGTGCGGAGAGATTCTGTTTCAAAACATTCTTATGGCACTCGGTGGTATCATTTTCCTTTTGCTTGTGTATCTTTTCTTCTACGGATCCCTCCAGTGGTTATTGGCAGGCGACGATCCGGCGAGGTTGAAAAAAGCAAAAGGAGTTTTCTTCTCCGCTCTCTTGGGACTTGCCATTATCAGCTCGTCTTTCGTGATACTGCGTATTGTTGGTGGTGTTTTAGGAATAAACTTAACAACATTTACCATTCCCCAGTAATCTGTTGATTTATTGGGCTTTTTGAGTTACACCCGGGCTGAGAATGATTATTCGTACATTATCATTATTGGGAATCGGCGATAATTCCGGTTGGGTATCGGTAACGCGTACGTATATAACATACAGAGCCAGGCCAATTCCACACGTTAGTAGTATAATTCCAATAACTTTCTTTATCACAGAAATAGTATAAAATATTTGCACATACAAAGTATGGAACATACAACTAACCCATTTTTTTCAATTATAATTCCTGCATTAAATGAAGAGCGGGACCTTCCTAAGCTTTTGGGGGACATTGAAAAACAGTCGTTCAAACAGTACGAGGTGATTGTTGTTGACGGAAACTCAACTGACAATACAAAGACTGAGGTAAACAAGTATCAGAAGCGGGGTAAAATGGAATTGTATTTTTATATTCATAATGCCAAGAATGTTGCTTCACAAAGAAACTTCGGTTCAGAGAAAGCGCGTGGACAGTATTTGGTTTTTTTTGATGCTGACGATCAACTGCCACAAGGGTTCCTGCGCAAGCTACATTCAAATCTCGAGAAAACCAAAGTTCTTCTCGCTACAACAAGTCTTGTTGCAAAAGAAAACCAACAAACACAGATCATCCTTATGGAACTTACAAATTTTATGATTGATGTGTTGAATATTCTTGGAAAGCCGTTTGCCCCCGGTTTCAATATTATTATTGAAAAGATGTTGTTTGCCCGCATAGGGAAATTCGACACAACCCTGAAGCTTGCCGAGGATCACGACCTGATTCAACGGGCGAGAAAAATAGGAGTGATACTGAAAGTTTTTAAGGACATCTATCTCTACCCTTCGTTCAGGAGACCCGAAAAAATTGGATATCTTGAGTTTTTGCGCCAATATACAATAGCGGGTATCTATACGCTTATGGGGGAGCCTATCAAGAAAGACCTGTTTAAATACCCGATGGGCGGTCATGTCTTTGACGGTAATGGATCAAGAAGCGAAAAAAACAACAAACTTCTTCAGAGTATTTCGCAAACGGCCAAAAGTATCCGTAAATATATTGAACTCCCCTTCTGATTACCGTGCTCTCATAATCGAAACGGCGTGGAGACGGTTTTGAGGGTTTGTTGTTTTCACCAATCCCGCCAATGTATCTACAGTCGTCGCTGTTGTAATAATGTCATCGACCAATAAAATGTTTTTTGGGGACTTTCCTACCGTAAACCTGAAGGCGCCTCCCAAGTTATTTTTTCGCTCTTCTCTGGTCAGTTGCGATTGGTGTTTTGTGCGACTTACTTTTTTGAACAAATCATAAAGTGGAATTTTAAGAGCCCGAGAAAGATATGTGGCAATCACATACGATTGATTGAAGCCCCGGCTTTTATAGACATCATTGGTTTGGGGAACAAAGGATGCAATCAGATTTGGGTACATTTTTTTCAGCTCCCAGAGGGGAGAAAGGACTGGAGGAGTTAGTGTGTGTAATATGTCGTTTAAAATTTCTTTATTGTGCCTAAACTTGCAATTCTTAATTGCTTGTCGCAAGGGTGGTTGATAATAAAAAAATGAGTAAACTCCATTAATTTGTGTTTTTCTCCTGCATTCATAATGAGTAAAGCCGAGAAATGATGGCTTACCACAAACCACACACCGCTGGGGAGAATACAAGACACAACTTTCAAGGCATGATTGACATATGGTTACCCCTGGCCGCAAACAACCAACACAGAAGTGGGGCAAAAAGAAGGTGGTTAGAAAACCGCTCACACCAAAAGAGCCGCCTCTATTTCTTGTAGGAGTTTTTTGTCTCCCGACAATGTTTTCTTAGTATCTTCGTACCCTTGTCCCAAAGTTTTATCTTTGTATTTTATGAAGGATCCGCTTTTTGTCAAAATATTTTTTAGAAGCGCTGTGTCGATCACGGAGCCCATTTCATCAATTCCAGCCGCCGAGATAACCACCTCTGCTTCTTTAAAAGGAGGGGCCATTTTATTCTTAATAATCTTTATCTTAGTACGTGTTCCAACAACCTCATCTCCCTTTTTAATGACCTGTATGCGGCGAACATCAATTCTGACCGAAGCATAAAACTTCAACGCCAACCCTCCGGGAGTTGTCTCGGGGTTCCCGAAAAACACCCCAATTTTCTGGCGTATCTGGTTTGTAAATATTACAGTTGTTTTTGATTTCGACATAATACCGGTGAGTTTTCGGAGTGCTTGTGACATAAGGCGTGCTTGGACACCCATAGAGGAATCACCCATCTCTCCTTCAATCTCGGATTTGGGGACAAGTGCAGCAACGGAGTCTATAACCACGAGATCCACCCCACCGCTCCTCACAAGGGTCTCTGCGATCTCTAGGGCCTGCTCTCCGGTGTCTGGTTGCGAGATGAGAAGATTGTCAAGATCTACACCCAATATACGCGCCCATTGGGGATCGAGTGCATGTTCGGCATCAATAAAGGCAGCAATTCCACCATTCTTCTGTGTCTGAGCAATGACCGACAAACAGATAGTGGTCTTCCCCGAAGCTTCCGGACCAAAAATCTCAACAACCCTACCACGGGGTAGCCCGCCAACACCCAACCCCACATCCAATCCAAAGACCCCGGTTTTAAGAACCTCCACTTTTTCAAAAGGCTTTTCGCCAAAACGCATAATCGCTCCTTTTCCATATTGTTTTTTTATCTGATCCATCGCAAGAGCAACAGCTTCCAGTTTGGGATTTGGTGTTTGTTTATTCATGAAATGAAGAATACTAAATGCCGCTTGTTTTTACAAGGGTTTATAAGCATCAGAGTGGGTATGATATACTGATCCTATGATTACGTATGTGATCGACACTAACTTTTTTGTCAACCTGCAACGGTCTATCAATCTGGGAAAAAATAAGGAAGAGGTTGTTGAAAATTTCGTTAAACTCGTCCGTGCTTCTGTGAAGGAGGAAAAATGCGAGTTTCTTACGACACCGGAGGCAGCAAAAGAAATCCGGTCGTTTTTCGAAACACACCCATCCGCCATCGACGATCTCATGGGTGTAATAACAATAGCCTCCCCTTCGCTCACCAACATTCACCTTGATGCAACGTTGTTTTATGAATTGGTTCGTGAAATAGGAGTGCGTTTATATAAGGGTTTGAGGGTTGCTGAAGAACCTATCAAGGAAATTGTTTCAAAACACCCGGACAATTCTCCAGAGACGGCACAGACATATATTGGCTCGCTGCGTGAAAAATATCGACGGGCAACCCGGGAAGGGTTCCTTGATTCCACCACCGACCTCGGATTAATTCTCTTAGCAAGAGAGAGGGATGCAACGCTTGTTACCTCGGATAATGGGTTGTTGGAATGGGCACGCAAATTTGGATGTAAAGAGATGACTCCTGAGCTGCTCTCCCAAAAAGTGAAAAGTCTTTAAGACAGCCCCAGAAATGAACCGACCCACGAAGAGAAACGCTCTATATTTGTTTTTGGAATATGCTCAATAAACGGAACCTTTTCCTCCAAGAAGGCCAGAATCTTCTCTTCTTCATCGCCTTGTGGTAACAAGATGTGCATCTCGTACGAGTTCTCTTCTGACACAAAGATTCTCAATAATGTGTTCGTGCTTTTATGCACAACCGTAAACCCTCGAAGCACCTCATAGGGAATGGTGTGCTGATAGAATTGAATACCGAATTTAGTCAACTTATAGAGAGCGTTTTGTGGAGGAATTGCTGCTTTAACATAGAAAACAAAGACCACCGACCACACCACCAAGATTAATAAATACTCCCCCAAGAAATACAAAGCAAGGGTTAGTAAAACGCCGAGCGCAATAATTGCCCGAAAGTACGATTGTGTTTTTTGTTCAAAATGACGAACCGGTGCCTCCCACTCAAAATAGACTGTTTTATTGCTAATTCCCTCTTTCTGCATTATACTGTTATTCTAGTTAGTTTTTTTATCCTATGCAAACGAAAAAAAGAAACACAGATTCCCGACGAATTCAGGAAGTTGCCAAGCTATATAGAGCACCCGAAAAACCCTCTTTTCTTTTAAATAAAGACCAACCCACCAAGACCACCGGCTCTGTTCCACATGTCATAAATTACGCGGCAATTCTTAAAAAAGAACTTGCAAAGAGCCTTGGATTGACTTTTCTTTTCATCGTACTACAATATATCTTGTATTTGTCTTATTTTAGACACCTATAAGAAGGGAGGTGATACTTCATGGATATACAATTTTACGACGTAAAAAATAGAAAAAAAGTAGACGTTTCTGACAAGGACGTTAAAAAAACGAAATACGAACGTCAGACAAAAGACGGTGGAACACAGGTGCGATACGCCCTTCGTGCAGTAGTTGGAGGGGTACGACTAACAAAGTTCGTCAGTCAAAAAGACTGGGATAGCTTGGATGCACCACAAGAGTAATGCTGTAAGGTAAGGTAAAAGGAGTCCCGATGAAAGTCGGGGCTCTTTTTTTAATCAGAATAAATATCCTCGTTGCCGATTAACACCAATCGCCCTTTTTGAAGAATGGATAAAAGAAACGGATCCTTGTTTTTCTTTCTGAAAACAAATTCTTCCGGTGTCATTACGCTATAATTAATCTCCACCCCCCGCTTATCACCCTCTTCTTTTGCAACCTTCGCAATTTCTGCAACCGGAACGCTCCCGACTATAAAAAGATCAATATCTTCAGTTGTCCGTGCAAGTTGACGATAGAACCCCAGACTTAAAAAGGCTGTTTTAATTTTCCCGAGCTTAAGCTTCTCTTTGACAATGCGCCCCCCCAACCCCGTGTTTTTTGCAACAATTCTAAGCAGTTCGTCAAAAAAAACGTAATTCTGGTTCGCTTGAAAAAATGTTTTTTTACCAATAGCCTCCTTGCTACAAACACCCTCTTTAGTAAGCGCTATAAGCGCACTTCTAACAGAGTTAATCCGTTCGTGGGTTAGGCGTTCAATCTGGCGCATATGAAACTTTTCCCGCGGGTGTTCGTACAAAAGAAAAAGGGCCTTGGTTTTGGCTCTTCCTGAAAACAAACTATACAACATACTTATTTATAAACAACCTTATTGCCGGTTGGTAAGACTTCTACCCAAATAGTCCCACGGTTGAATTTTACTTCCTCGTCACTCGCGTCATAAAATCTGATCTGGGTAAACCGGTCTTTTTTTGCCCACGAGCCCTTGGTGACGGTCCCGTCTTGCAGAATCACGGCATCTCCGGTCCCTTTTGTTCCATACAAGAGATGTTGTCCTTGGTCATAACCATCATCAGCTACACCTTCGTCCATGTAAACAATAACGATGGTTTTTGCTTGAAGTTGTTTGTTCGTTGCTTTATCAAGGTGTTTCTTCCCTCCGTTGGTGCGGGTATACGTATTTGTTGTTTTATTATATGTCCAGACCACGTTGAATTGACGATAATCTTCCCAGAAACCGAACGCAACCGAGGCGGTTGCTGGACGCTTTTCCAAGGGAGATTCTTCTTTGAATACCCAAGGAACAAAAGTTTTGTCCCACGAAACCCCCTCTTCA
This sequence comes from Patescibacteria group bacterium, assembly GCA_041665145.1. Classification (GTDB taxonomy): domain Bacteria; phylum Patescibacteriota; class Microgenomatia; order UBA1406; family UBA1406; genus JBAYJK01. The sequence continues at coordinate 166,372 of JBAYJK010000004.1, read as the reverse complement.
TCAACATTTGTCAGATCACGAGAAGCCGCTGTTTTCCAAAGCTTGCTTGTATCGGTGTACATTGTGTGTTCGGTTGCAACTCCGGGTAAACGCTCGTAGTCCCGCCAAAAAACAGGGTAACCGACAGAAAATTGGTTTATGTCGTTGTACCCAACCCAATCCATATCTTCGATTTGGCCAAGCGCATTTGCAGGCCCCGGAGTATTTGCCCCTCCCACATGAGCGTAAAGTGGCGATTCTCCAAAACCGCCGATAAAATCGAGAAAATATACACGTGCACTGCGCACAGGTCCTACGATTGGCGATGTCTGGCAGTAAAAAACCGAAAGAAAACGCGTTATTCCCCCTTCAGCAACCGCCTCAAAAACAACGTCCGCCTTAGATAATCCTGACTGAGGTCGCGCGTCGGTTGAGTTTTCTACCATAACACCGAGCGGGCGCCTTTTTTCCCACAACTGGCGCTGTTGCACTGAATAATATGCTCCGTTTAAAGGACATTCTTCTGTTTTTGGTCCGCTATCCCCTTCGGTTGGGGTGTTTGTGTTGGTTGTCTGCGTTTTTGTCTGAGCTCCGCCCAACATTCCGGAAAACAAGACGAAAGAAACTCCCATAATCACAAAATAGATCGGAATACATAAAATAACTATTTTTTTCATACCTATGAATGTAACATAACTATATTGCTTTAACAATTGCTTTTTCTTCTTCTTTCGAGAGATCTACCTCGCCGCCCTTACCTCCCAGAACCTCCTTGACGTATACCCGAACTCCTTCGTGTGTATACAAAAAGGTGATCACAAAACCGTCTTTTTTTTCATTCAAGAGCGCTAAGCAATAGCTTTGTTCGCCCCCCAGCCTGTCGAAAGGATTAAACCGGACAAGTCCGAGTTTTTTGAAACTCGTTTTTGTTTGTTCTTTGTGATTTTTTATTTCTTCCGTCATTTGTTGAATTTGTTTGTCAAGTTTCTCACTGCGCCCAATACTGTCCTCAATGGCTTGGTGAATTCCGCGTTTTTTCTGAGGAAAAAAACTCTTGAGAAAAAACCATATATAAACCAAAACAAGAGTTAAAAGAACATTCCAAACAACAACAACGCCGAGAGCAGTATAAGACATGCCTTAATTGTATTTTTTTTAACAACAAAAAACAACATGATAAAATTATCTTAATGCATATTTCTGTGGTGATCCCTGTTTATAATGAGGAGGTTCTTTTAAAGAATTGTTTACTCGCTCTTTCCAACCAAGAACGGGCGGCTGACGAAATTATTGTGGTAGACAACAATTGCACCGACACCTCAGTACAGGTCGCGCTGCAATTTAAAAACGTGCGCGTTGTGCGAGAAACAAAGCAGGGGATGGCATATGCGCGCGACTGCGGTTTCCGTAGTGCGCAAGGGGATGTTGTTTGTCAAACCGACGCGGATTCTTTACCGCCGAAAAATTGGTTGAAATTAATGGAAGAGGCATTCGAAAAACACCCATTTGCCGTTGCGGTATCTGGGCCCGTTGTTTTTACCGAGCCCCCCTACGGATATCTGGGTCGTTACCCCTCGTACGCGCTTGCTTTGATTGCTTCTTTCTTTCTTGGGCATTCGGTGGTTTTTGGGCCGAATAAGGGAATTCGGGTGTCGGCCTTCAAAAAAATATCACCCTGTTCGGACAACTTGCTGCTTCATGAGGACTTTGATCTTGCCCAACATCTTTCGCGTGTCGGGAAAATTGTTTTCAACAGAAACATACTTATGGAAACATCCGCGCGGAGGATATTTAAAACACCGCGGCGTTTTTTTTGGGATTATACACTTATGTTCTGGCGGAACGTCTTCCACAGACCTAACCCTCGGTCCGTATTGGCATAATAATATGGAGCAGGTTGGGGTTTTTGCTCATCTGAAAAATTCCAGGTGCAAACGGGTTGATTATCTGCAAACTGACATCTTCGCCCGAAACCACCTGTAAAAAGTCAAGCACGTAACGGTAGTTAAATGTTATCTTATTGTCAGACCCTTCCTTTTCTATGGTCGGCACTCTAAGACTCGCCTCTCCCAAACTTGCACTTGAAGCTGTTAACAAAAGCTCGTCGCCAACAACACCGAAACCGATCATGTTCGAACCCTCGCGGGCAAAAAGAGACGCCGTCTTGATTGTGTTCAGGAGCTCTTCTTTTTTTATGATAACTTTGGTTTCCTTGTCTTGCGGCACCACCCGTTCATATGGTGGATACTCTCCATCCAAGAGACGCACATAAACAACACAACCCTCACCCGAGAACAATACGTATCCGGAGCCCTCTTCGAAAGACACCTTCTTAAACTGGTCTTGAAGAACTTTCTGTACGGACAAAAGGCTTCTTGCCGAGATGATCATCCTTTTTTTCTTGCCGCCCTTTTTGACATTCTCCAGCGACATAAGAGACATTCTGAAGCCGTCAGTACCGACAATATTGGTCTTTTCTTCAAGAAAATCAAAACACAAGCCGGTAAGAATAGGCCTGGTTTCGTCGGTTGCGGCCGCAAACAGAACGGGTTGTGTGGTTTTTGAAACAAAGAACGTCACATCTAATGCCTCGGTCTCGGACAGTTTCGGTTGTTGTGGAAAGGTTGAGGTATCGAGCGTAGGAAGCTTAACTGTTCCCTGTTTGCTCTTGATTACTAGGGTTCCCTTGAGGTTTTCCACATCGATTTTTGTGTCTTGTGTGGATTTTACAACTTCAAGAAGGGTTTTGAAATCAACCAAAACGACACCGCTCTCCTCCACTTTTCCACCAACTTCGCCGATGAAATATTCCGTAACAGAAGATGTCTTTACTGTTATACCCTCCGTCTCTGCTTCTATATGTACGCATCGCAGCAGTCCGTTATCGTTAACCTTTGAAGAAATAAAATACCCCGCCTTTTGCAATGTTGAGTAGAAGCGTTCTCGGATAACAGTAAATTTCATATATAGTGATTATAGTACAACTGTGGAAAAGTTGATAACCAAGTTACAAAAGAAGCCGCTTGTTGTTTCAACGTTCTTTTTATATGTGTTGATCATGTGGATAAGTGTGTGGATAATTATGAGACGTATAATTTAATTCTTTCAACCGTTTTTCGAAGGTCCTCATTTACGGAAAGAGTGGTGATTATCTTTTGGACCCCGTGCATAACGGTTGTGTGGTCTTTTCTTCCGGTAAGGTAGGCTATTTCTTCATACGTAAGGCTGGTGAGTGTTTTTAACAAATACATGGCGACGTGCCGTGAAAGCGCTATGTTCTTCTTCCGACTGTCTTCTTTAAGGTCTTTTACACGCACCCCCATCTCTTTAGATACGGCAACGATCACATCTTTCGGGTTTATCCGTGACTGGTTAATGAAGCTTGATTGAGCCAACAACCTCTCTACTGTTTCCTTCTTTATCTCTATATTTGACTCTTTAAGCGAGCTGAGTTTTAGTAAAAAACCCTCCAATTCCCGAAGCTCCTCAATATGTGCGGCTATTGTTTTGGCAACCTCAATGGAGATGTCCAATTTTTTCTCCTGGGCTTTTATGAGTAGGATCGCAGTTTTCAATTCAAAATCAGGGGGTTGTATATCAACAACAAGACCACTTAAGAAACGGGAAACAAGCCGTTGTTCGATGTTTTTGATTGCTTTGGGAGGCTTGTCCGAGGTGAATATTACCTGTTTATTCATTGATTGTAGCTTGTTGAAGGTGTGAAACAACTCTTCCTGTATGAAGTCGCGCTGGGAGACAAACTGGATATCGTCCAATAATAAAACGTCAATGTTTCGGAATTTTCTGCGAAACGTGTTTGTGTTTTTAGTACGTATTCCTTCAACAAGAGCGTTTGTAAACTCTTCTGTCGACGCGTATTTTACTGTCATGTTGGTGGTTTCTATTATTTTTCTACCAACAGCATGCAACAAATGTGTTTTACCGACCCCCACACCTCCCCAGATAAACAACGGGTTGTATGTTCTTCCCGGACCCCGGGAGACAGCAATGGATGCGGCATGAGCCATTTGATTTGAAATAGAAACCGCAAAATTATCAAAAGTCAGGATGGGAGATATTCCGGATTGCTGTACTCTGCTTAAAATGTCTACCGACTCGTTTCTAAATAAAGGGGCCATGGGTGTTTTTCCTTCAGGGATTGTTTTCTCGGCGGGAACGAAAATTGCTCGAAGCACAACTCCTCCACTGTATTTTTTGAGAATTGTTTCAACGATCCCCCGATATTTGTTTTCTAAAACAAAAGAAACCCCATCGTTTGGACACGTCACATAAAGAGTGTTGTTTTCAACATGAGAAGTCTTTGTTTTTTGAAAGAAAGAATCAAATGCGATCGGAGACACCTCAAGAGCAATTTCATCAAGCGTCTTTTTCCACAAAGAGTATTCGTCCATAGACTATCTTGGCAACCCACGATTTATTTTTAACATTAATATGTGGACAACTTTTCCACAAAGCTTACGGTTTTTTTTCCGCATTGTCAAGCGTCTTGTTTGTGGGTTGACAAATCAATGCGTTGATTTAAAATAGAGACATGTTTTCCAAGGAAAAAGCGAAGAATGAGATTTTAGAGATTTTAAATAACCCGCCAGCTTACGACGATATGGTTTCGGATTTGCGAATGCACAATGTACAAGTATCACACAAGCCCGGTAACTCTGACGGCATTTCTCTTGCCGACAAAAACATCGTTGAAAGAGTGTGGAAGTCGTACAAAATCAACACTGTTTTAGAGAAGCAGATGCGCAACCTAAAAACTCTCGGAATAAAAGCATCTGTCGTATATCAGAACATACAAGGTTTTCTGAAAGAAATCGAGTCGGATGTTGGGACAAAAGAGGAGGGTCCGATTGAGGGGTTTCTTGAAAATGGGTATGTGGAGTTTGAAATATTTAGTCCTCAAAAAAAAACAAGGAACTGACAGGGTTTCACCATGAAAAACAACTTATTATTCTGGGTATCTATTCTTTCTGGTATATTTTTATGGATCGCGATTCCCGCAACAAGCTTCCCTCTACCTGGTACATCAAGGAAGGTTGTTTTAAAAACAGAAAACCCCTCGTTCAATATTCTTGGGTTGAAAATTAGCATCCCAAATCAATTACGTTTCGGGCTGGATTTGCAAGGAGGGAGTCATTTGGTTTTTGAATTGGATACGAAGAAGACCCCTTCTTCAGACGTGGTTCGGGCGGTAGATGCGGCTCGCGACAATATAGAAAAAAGGATTAATCTTTTTGGTGTAAGCGAGGCGTCGGTTGTTGTATTAAAGAATAATAATGTATATAGGGTGGCGGTTGATATACCAGGAAAAAAGAATCCTCAGGAGGCGATAGATTTAATCGGGAAAGTGGCGCAACTCGAATTTGGTGAATATGCGGTACAAAAAGTTCAACAAGGAACACAGTCGGCCGATATTCCATATTTCACAAAAACTAAGCTTACCGGAAACTTTTTAAAAAAAACCCAACTTGTTTTTGATCAACAGACAGGGAAACCACAAATCTCACTCCTTTTTAATTCGGAAGGGACAAAGCTTTTTGCGGAGTTAACCAAAAAAAATCTCAATAAACCACTGGGTATCATTCTTGATGGACAGGTTATAACAGCCCCCGTAGTTCAGCAAGAGATAAAGACGGGAGAAGCAGTGATTACCGGAACATTTACCATAGAAGAAGGGAATAAAATCGTCAACGCACTTAATGCCGGCTCTCTTCCGGTTCCGGTGAAACTTGTTGAGCAACGGACGGTTGAGGCGACGCTGGGAAAAAGCAATATTCAAAAAAGTATTTTAGCCGGTGCGTTGGGGTTGTTGTTTGTCTCGGTTTTTATGGTTGTTCTGTACGGAAAAGAGGGCTTGGTTGCGCTTGTTTCTTTGGCGATTTACACGATATTCAGCGTTGCTTTGTACAAACTGTTTGGTATTGTTCTAACTTTATCGGGAATAGCGGGCTTTATATTGTCAATAGGTATGGCGGTGGATGCAAACATTCTGATTTATGAACGGATTAAAGAAGAAAAGCTTGTGCAAAAATCCCAACAAAAAGCCATTGTTGTGGGCTACTTTAGTGCACTTAGTGCCATTAAAGCAGCAAACATAAACACACTCCTTGTGTGTTTTGTTTTATTCAATCCGTTTAACTTTGCATTCCTTCCTCTTTTTGGTATGGTTCGTGGTTTTGCTCTCACACTTGCCATCGGTGTCTTGTTGAGTTTGTTTACCGGGGTGTTTATCACAAAAAACATATTATGGAAGTTATATAAAATAAGCTCCTTATGATCCGGTTTATAAAGTACCGCTGGTTGTTTGTAATTTTATCATCGGTGATAATTTTGTTCGGGTTAATAAGTGCTCTATCAAAAGGCTTTGTTCTTTCTGTAGATTTTTTGGGTGGCGGTCTTGTTGAATTTTCAACAACCCGCGCCACAAGCGTCGACAACATACACACATACATAAACACAAAATATTCCGGGTATTTGTTTCAAAAAACCAGCAAGGGTTTTGTTGTGAAAAGTAAGGATCTTAAAGCGGCTAATGCAAAAAAACTAACGGAAGATTTGGTGAAAAAATACACCCTGAAGCAAGAGCGTTTTGAGTTGGTCGGACCCAGCGTTGGTGCCGAAAACATCAAAGCAATTCTTGTTGCCTCAGCACTCGCTATTCTCGGGATACTCGTATATCTGACAATTAATTTTAAGAATTGGAGCTTTGCCGTCGCTGCAATTATCGCTCTTTTCCACGACATGGTTGTTTTGTTGTTGAGTTGGTCAATTTTCGGATTTCTTTTTAGGGCGGAGCTTGATATTTTATTCATAACTTCCCTGCTGACAACAATGTCTTTTTCTGTTCACGATACCATCATTATTCTTGACAAGATTCGTGAAGAACAGAAACAACAACGTACACACACATTGGAGGAGACGATAGATCTCGCGCTTAATTTAACCATGGTACGTTCTCTAAACAACTCCCTGACGGTTGTAATCATGCTTAGTACACTCATTATATTGGGTGGCGAATCTGTTCGTTGGTTCGCTGTTGCTCTGTTAGTAGGGACTCTTGTCGGGACCTATTCCTCTCCATTCATTGCCACACCCATATATTATCTCCTTGAACGAAAAAGAGTATAAAAACAGATATAATAGAGGTATGCAAAGATTGGTGCTCATTGGTGTGTTTTTTTTATTCTTTATTTACGGTTACGGGACTGTCCGTGCTGATGAATTCGATGACATCGGCAAGAAGATTTCTGAAATTACCCAATTACTGGATCAGTCACGCAAAGCAACAGCTCCCCTAGAGGAAAATTTAAATAAAATCGAAGAAGCCTTTAGGAGCGTTGAGGGACAGATTGTCATCATCGAAAGCCAGATTCAAACAAAAGAGAATGAAATTGCTCAGGGCGAAAAAAACCTTATCAAGCAAAAAGAGATTATTGACAGGAATGCGCGTGTCTACTATAAGGACTCGAGGGAATACGTCAATAACGCATTGGGTTTATTTTTACGAAAAAGTATCTCTTCGGCTACACGCTCTTTCCTGTACCAACAACAAAGCATGTATCGCAACAGAGACACTATTCTAAAAACAGCTTTTTTTATTAAGGCGCTCGAAGAAAAGAAAACCTTAATGGAACAAGAGAAAGTCCAACTCGCTGAAGCTCAGCAAAGTTTGGCAAAACAGAAAGAGTTTTATAACACGGAGGTTGCCAAGGCTCGTACATACCAATCGGGCCTTCAGGTGCAGATATCGCAACTTGTTGCCCGTCAGCAACAGTTGGTTGCGCAAAAATTGGCTTCCTTGAACATCCCCCGGTCTGCAGGAACTGTTGTCCGCGGCTGTTCCAGTGATCTTACAAATGGGAGAGATCCCGGTTTTTCGCCGCGCTTTGGATTTTTCACATACGGCGCACCACACAGGAACGGGCTAAATCAATATGGCGGTTGGGGTAGAGCAAAGGCTGGTCAGAACGAAGAACAAATTCTGCAAGAGTACTATCCAGGACTTAGTTTAAAAAAGGATTATGATCAAAACACTCAGGTTAATGTCGAAGGACACGGAACCTTCTCCATAGAGGATTATGTTAAAAGAATTTATGAAGTACCGGATGCGTGGGCAGACAACAACCGGGCTCTCTTGAAAGCACAGGCGGTTGCGGCAAGAACCTACGCCCTGAATACAATGCAGCGCAGAAACTCAATTTGTACCACCGAGGCGTGTCAAGTTTTCAAGCCTGAGCCAAAAGGAGGAAATTGGGAACAGGCTGTTAATGAAACTGCGGGGTGGGTTTTGATGGATGGAGCAAGTCCCGCTTTTACACAGTACGCCTCCACCCATGGAGGATACATTCTGAATTTGGGTAAATTTGACGGCAGTGGAGGTAATCCAAATAGTTTTGCCGAGCTGAATGAGCGAGCGTATGACAAAGACTCGCCATGGTTTTATTGTAATTGGGGATCCCGTAGCGAATATGCAGGTACCGCATGGCTCAAGAGTGAGGAAATCGCAGATATCGCTAATGTTGTTTTGTTGACGGCCAAAGACGGGTCATTAATCAATCATTTATGGCAGACAGATAAGCCCAACCCCTACAATACAGAAACATGGGATCGGGAGAAAGTTAAGTCAGAACTCAGGGCGCGTGGGGGCAACCCGTACAGCAGCATATCGGAAATCTCTGTCAGCGCAGATTTTGCAAGCGGAAAGACAACGTCGGTCAATATTAATGGTGATGCCGGAGGCAATTCGTTGGATGCTGCCCAATTTAAAACAGCGTTTAATTCCCGGGCTCCAGCCAATATCCAGATTGTTGGTCCATTATTCAATGTTGAAAAAAGATGAGTAGCAAACGGTATGTGCTCGAGGTTGTTGAGGATAAAAAACAAGCGCTACTCGTGTACTCAAAAAAAAACAAGGTTGCCGATTATATAAAGCAAAAACTACAAAACTCTTTTGATGTTTATGAAACAACCAATACGCATGGTGAAAGTTTTCTGGAGAAGTCCTACGATCTCGTTGTATATGTTGGGGTATTTTCAAGCCGGCCCGAATTGCTTAGAACTAACAAACTAACAATTTTCTTTTACTTCTACAGTTCTCACGAATATGCGGAGCGAAAAAAATGGTGTGAAAGAAACCTCATAAACTATAAAATAGTGAACATCGGAAGAACCGATAAAAAACCTCACGAGCTGATTGATTTTGTTTTGTTCAAGACACCCATTCCCTACAGTTTTGATTTTTCCACCAAGTTAATACCCCGGGCAATTGTTCATAAAGAAGTTAGACCGAAAGATGTTCTTGTATGGTCCTTAAAAATCGGGGCACTTCTTGTTGTTTTAAGCAACCTGCTCTACTTTGCTTTGTTTGCATATGAATGGTTTGGTTTGTGGCGATTGTGGCAAAAACGCGGAGACAGCTACGCCACAATTAGTAAGCAGGCCGGTGAGATCAGGGCAATACAACAGATAGAGATGCAATTAGCATTTATCCCATCAAATACGTTGTTTTGGGTTCCGGGGATCGAACCTGTTTTTGGTTTTGTTACGACAACACACAACACAATAAATACGCTGAGCGAAGGATTGGGTCTTGTTGAGAACTACTCCGCTCTCAGTAGGTTGTTCCTTAAAAGGAACAAAACGGATGCTGAAAGAAAAGAAGCGCAACTGCGCATTGCTTTCGTGCAGAAGAACACTCGGGGATTTGTAAGCGATTACACACAAGTGTTGAATCGCTGGAAAAAAACAGACCTACTTGTTTTTAATAAGCTTAAGGAAGAGTACGTAAATAAACTTGGAAAATACCAAGAGCATCTTTCAATACTCAACCAGGTTAATTCAAGGCTTCCGGAACTGTTGGCGCTCAGCAAACCCCAAAAGATTCTTTTATTGTTTATGAATAATATGGAACTCCGTCCCGGGGGTGGGTTTATCGGATCTGTTGGGACAGCCGAGTTTGCGGATTTCAGTCTCAAGAATCTCGTGATGTATGACGTATACACCCTTGACGGGCAGCTAAAAGCACATATAGAACCACCGGAGGCAATTAGACGCATACTGGATCAACCCCATTGGTTTTTAAGGGACTCCGCATTCTCGGCGGACTTTTCAACGAACGCAAACCAGGCTTTACAATTTGTTAAAACAGAAGTTGGTTGGGAGGGTTTTGACGGAGTTGTCGGAGTAACATTCTCCGCTGTTCAGAGGATGTTGGATCTGTTCCCCGACCTCTATATTTCAGGATATGACGAAAGCGTTACATCGGAAAACTTTTTTAATAAAGCACAAAGCCATGCGGAACAAGGTTTTTTCCCGGGGAGCCAGGAAAAAAAGAATTTTTTGGAAGCAGTATTCCGGTCCGTCATCACCAGATTGCATGAGGGTGATTTTGACACTCTAAAATTTATTCAAATTGTTCGTGCTGCTCTTGATGAGAAGATGGTTGTGGGATATTTCAGCGACTCACAAATACAGAATATGTTTGATGATCTTTTTTGGACAGGGAGGCTGGTTCGGTTAGGTTGTACAATCGAACAAGATTGTTATTACGACTACATGTCGATAATTGACGCAAATCTTGGTGTTAATAAGGCAAACTTTTTTATTCAAAGGACTGCGCACCTGACTACCAGAATAACAACAGGCCGTGATGTGAGGAATAGTTTGGTTATCGATTACCTTAATCAATCACAACCTAATATTTTCCCGGGTGGGTTGTACAAGAATTATTTACAGGTTCTGCTTCCCTCCGATGCTCAGATAGACAAGATAGCGGTAAACGGCAAGGTCCGTACAGATTTCAGTCTTTCAACTGAAATGGGTTTCAATAAAATCGGGATACTTATTGAGGTTTATCCGCAAGAGAAAGTCACTGTTTCCCTGGACTATTTTCTTCAACGCAAACTGATCAACACAAAAAATTATGAGATTGTTATTCAGAAACAAACAGGGTCACTTAATAATGATCTTATATATGAAATGCACACAGAGGGAGATCTGCAAATATTACAGACCAATTTTCAGCCTGTTGTTGATACGAACAGTTTCGTGTATAATACCTTCCTAGAGAAGGATCGTTTATTATTAGTTACTTTTAAATAGTTAATGGAAAAACACGTATTAAACATTGAGAAAAGAACATTATTCGGAAAAAAGCTTAAAAAACTAAGAAGAGAAAATAAAATACCCGGAAACATATTTGGAAAAGGCATGCAATCGATAGCGGTACAGATGGGGCTTGCTGATTTGCAAAAAACCTATAAAAAAGTGAAAAACACCCAGTTAGTGTACCTTACCCTTGCGAAAGACGAGTATCCTGTTTTGATTCAGGAAGTTCAGAAAGATTCAATAAAAAACGGAATCCTGCATGTTGATTTCAGAAAAGTAAATCTTAAAGAAAAGGTCAGCACCCTCGTACCTGTTGAAATCGTTGGTGAATTGGGCGTGGTAAAGAGTGGTGAAGCCGACATGCTTATTCTTTCACATGAAATAACCATAGAGTGTTTGCCAGCAAATATCCCAGAAAAAATTACCGTATCAATTGCTAGCCTACCCGGCATCGGATCCGGAATTAAAATAAAAGATTTGCCCAAAAACGACTTGTATGCGTATGCCGATGAACCGGAAAAGTCTGTTGTAGAGATCGTTGCCGCACAAAAAGAGGAAATCCCTGTTCCGGTAGCTCCCACTGCAACCGAAGGGGCTCCTGTTGCTGAAGGGGCTGCTCCTGCGGGTGACGCCAAAGCGGACGAGAAGGAAGAAAAAGGTAAATCCGAGGAAAAGAAAAAGTAAGCCTTACTCGTACCGAATAGCTGTTACCGGTGTCATTTTTGCTGCTTTTCGTGCTGGTAATACACCAAAAACTACGCCTATCACAAACGACACTCCAAACGCGAGGATCATGCCAATTGGTGTGATGGTGGCAGGAAAAAAGCGGTTGATTACCAGATTTGTAAGAAATGCCAGTAAAAGAGCGAGGGTTCCTCCCAGTGTTGTCAACAAAATTGACTGGGTCACGAATTGGAGCAGAATGTTGTTCTCCTGAGCGCCGATAGCTCGACGTATACCTATTTCTTTTGTCCGTTCGCTTACCGTTACAAACATAATGTTGGTTATACCAATACCTCCAACAAGCAAAGATATTGCAGCAATACCGACCAGAACGCTGTTGACAACGGTAAATATGCCGGATATCGTTGCTATGAGCTCGTCTTGAGTGGTAACACTAAAATCATCCACTTTATACTTCTCAAGCAACAATCTGGTCGCTTTTTCAACAACCACCGGGATACTTTCTTTATCAGGCGGCTCAATATAAAAGCTCAAAAAACTTTTGTCATTCGTCAAAATCCATGCGGTCTTGTAAGGAATAAAAACATAATTATCAATATCAGGACCGCCAAGTCCTCCACCGCCTTTTGGCTCGGTAACCCCAATGATTAAGAAGCGCAACCCTTGTATTTTTACCGATTTACGCACGGGGTTCTGATTCCCGAAAAGCTTTTCAGCTATTTTCGGGCCGATAACTGCTACCTTCCTTCCACTTGCCTCATCGCTGCGGGAGAAATAACGTCCTTCTGTGAGTGTAAGGTTGCGGGTTCCGAAAAAATCCACCGTACTGCCCATGAGTGAGGTGGACTCTGATTTTGACGGAGTTTCTATGCTGACGTTTTTGGTGGTCACCGGGACTACTTGTGAATTATTCAGCAGGCTGCGAAGTTTCCGATAATCACTGAAAGTAAATTTTTTTCCTCCCAGAAGACTTGGTGAGCTGCCGGAGATCTTTCCCGGTAATATGTAAATCAGATTTGTACCCAGTGATTCAAATTGCTGGTTGATATAGAGTTTCAGACCTTCTCCGAAGGAAAGCAGCAAGACAACACTATACACCCCGATAATTATTCCGAGGGAGGTCAGAAATGTGCGACCTTTATTTTTGAGCAGATCATTAATCCCCTCTGTAAAATACAAACCCAGTTTTGTCATGTGGTGATCCCTCCATCAACAATTCTAACGATTCTTTTTGCATAGCGAGCTATATGCTCATCATGTGTCACCAACACAATCGTCTTTTTTTCTTTTAAATGTATTTCTTTAATCAAGTCCATGATCTGGATGCCTGTTTTGGAGTCCAGGTTTCCCGTCGGTTCGTCAGCGATAATCACCTCGGGTTTGTTTATCAAAGCCCGTGCTATTGCCACGCGCTGTTGTTGGCCGCCGGATAACTGGTTGGGAAACGAGTTTCCTTTTTCAAGGATGCCGAATGTTTCAAGCAGATACCGCGCATAGTCTTTGTTTTCTTTTTGGATACCATAGGCAGAATAAGCTGCGGGTAACAAGACGTTCTCGAGTACGGTTAACTTTGTAATAAGATTAAATTGTTGGAATACAAACCCAATTGTTTTGTTTCTGATACGTGAAATCTGCGCGTCATTAAGTTCCGAAATATTTTTATCTTTAATAAAGATTGACCCGCTGGTGGCCTTTTCCAAAAGCCCAATTATATATAATAGCGTTGACTTTCCTGAGCCGGAGTTTCCCAAAAGCGCGACGAACTCACCGCTATTTATAGTGATTGAGATATTTTTAAGCGCCTGTACCACTACATCTTTTGACGGTTGATAGTTTTTTGTAATCTTGTCTAATCGGATCATGGCGGATTGTATTAATACACGACAGTTTCATTAGCTCTGAGTCCTTTGATAATTTCAACATCATTATCGGTTTCAAGTCCGATAAATACCCTTCTCTTTTCCTGTTTTTCTTTTGCCAATACCAAAACATATTTCTTGTTTCCCTCATCAATAATTGCTTCCAGTGGAACGCTGAGTACTTTTTTTCGCGTGTCAGTGGTTATGGATACTTCAGCACCCATTGAGAGCCGAAGTTGCGGGATTATTTTTTGTGGAATGCTGATTTTAATGGAATATGCATTATCATCTCCGGCTTCAGGGGAAAACGCTATATATGAGACTTTTCCGTAATGCACGCTGTTAGGGAGGGCGTCGAAAACAATTGAAGCAGATGCGTTTTGCTTGATCCGCGCAATATCTTGTTGATCAACAGTTCCGAGTATATAGAGACTGTCCGGGTTTACCACCTCAAATCTGGCTGTTGCGGGTGTAATGTTGAGACCTGCTACTTTCTGGTCAATGTGCGTAATTATTCCGGAGATTGGGGTAATAAGGTTCGATAATTCGAGAGACAGGCTGTCCAACTCCACGTTTATTACCGTCTTATCCAGTGTATTTTGGTTTTGTTCTGCCAAGCGACTTAATTGGTCGGTAAGATAGGTGTTGGGTGATCCGATATTCTTTGATTTGTTATCATCACGGAACTGATCAAACGATAACCGTTGGTTTGAGAAATCCTTAAGATCTTTTTCCAGGTTCTTTCTTATGTTTCTCTGATCAAGAGAAGCGATTATCTGCCCCTTTTTAACCACATCGCCTTCTTTTACTCCTACCCACGCAAGTCTGCCGGATGTTTGAAATTGTAAGGTTACTTTTTCGTTTGCGTCTACCGTTCCTGAAAGACTAATAATATTTTCGATGTTTTTAGGAATCACAACAGCCTTTTTCAGGGAGATTCCTTTTGATGAGACCAATTGTTTTGGTTGGACGGAAATCCATACAAAACCAACAAACCCCAGAATAATAAAAACAAAGACCCATAATCGTATCGAACTCAGTCTTTTTGCTAGAGATATCACAATCACATTATACTGGATACTCACACGACATGTTACAATAACAATCTATGAAGCCAATAAAAGATTTCAATAAATCAGCGGTTCAGCATATAAAGAAAATGGCACCCCGATCGCACAAAGGTGACAACGGCAAGGTTCTTGTAATTGGCGGATCCGAGTTGTTTCACTCAGCAAGCTTATGGGCAGCTGAGCTTGTGGCGCATTTTGTTGATCATGTTTTTTACTATTCACCAAACTCCATTAATCGTGATATTTTGACGCAAAATAAAAAACGATTTCTGAATGGGATAGTTGTCTTGGGTGAAGAGCTGGAAGAGTACGTGAAGGAGGCTGATGTGGTGCTGATCGGACCGGGTCTCCGTCGTCAAAACCTGCGCGTTTCTCACGATTACTCAAGGTATATTAATGCGACAACCTCTCTACTAGATATAAACGACGAGGGGTTGTTGTCGTATTTTTTGGTGAATACGCTTGTTGCTAAATATCCATTAAAAAAATGGGTTGTTGATGCAGGAGCGTTGCAGGAACTAGAACTCACTAATATCACGGATTCATGTATTCTTACTCCCCATCAGCAGGAGTTCTATCGACTGTTTCCCCGTAAGGAGAATTCTAACTTTACCATTGAAGAGATGTTGTCTTTGGTGAAAGATTATCATGCCACATGGCTTCTCAAGAGACAAGGAACAGACTATGTGTACTACCGAAACCACCCCGATGTTGTCCGTATTTCAGGAGGAAACAGCGGATTGACAAAGGGAGGAACGGGAGATCTTTTAGCGGCGCTTGTTGCTTCGTTGTACGTTAATAATGACAGCGTAACTTCAGCAAGTATTGCCTCGTATGTCATAAAGAAAACGGCGGAGCTGCTATACGAAACGAAAGGTCCGTATTTTACGACTACGGAATTATTGGTCGAAATACCGGGAGTGTTATGGTCGGAATCTCAAAACCCGAGTGTTAAGTTGTGATTTCCCGTCTCTCTTTGCTTTTGTTCAATCACTCTTTTCCAATCGACAGGGATTTTCAATTTGCTTAATGCGGTTGGTAAATAGATAAACCCATTGGTAACCCCAAAGTCAAAAAGTTCTTTTGTTAGTAGTACATCATCGGTGCAGTACGATATAAGCTCTTTCATTTTTCCTTCTCTGAAAAACTCGATTGCCTGCAAACCGTGCCCAGATTTACCTTTTCCAAGCGTTGCGTGTACCAGGTCGTCCAAAGGATATCTCCTGCCCGTTTTCTCCTTAACGCTTTCCAAGAGGTCAAACCGCGAGAACGACATCAAATTACCGACATAGTATGGCTTGAGTACCACCAGGTCAAAATTATTGCTGTTAAATCCGATAACAACAGAAGCTTTTTCAAACAGACTGAACAATCCGCCGATTTTGTCTTCAGTGAATGAGTATGCTTGCTGCGTCGCATAATCGTAAGCGACCGCAACCGAAACACGCAATTTCTCAGTGTCGTTACTCATTTCACGAAAAGAGAACTGAGTTTCGACGTCAAAAACTACTGGTTGCGGCATAACAAGTACTGTAGCACATGGGATTTGTTTAAATCAACTAACAAAATATCCTTGAGTAAAAAAAGCAAGAAACACAGCCTGGAGCAGTGCAAGAGATATGAGTATGATTGACCGGACGGTTTTGTTCTCAATTCCCGCCATGTATGCAAAAGCAGACAACGACATCAAACTATATCGAGGTACAGAAGAAAAAGTTCCCGTCAGGGTCGGCAAGATCAGATTTGCGACCGAAAATATTCCTATACCGACCCACAAGAGGTTCTTTCTACCGAACTGTTTGATAAGTTCGGAGAAAGAGAAAACAAGCATAATATTGAAAATCGCAAACTCGACAACCGCAATATAGTAATGGTAATCAAACGCAGCGGTAAAAAAAATCTTCAGATACCGAAAGTAAACTTGAGGTAATAAAACTACATGATTTGAACGCATCGCCCCGAATGCGGGTTGCGCATTAAGAAAAAACAATGGGTCGCCTGTTGTTTGAGCAAGATATAGCATATAGATAGCTACTCCGATAAACGGAATCATTGATGCGAGAATCATCAACCACGAGATCTTCCGTGCAGGGTTGAGAAAGTAGGCGGTAACCAGGATAGGAACAACAGCAAAGACCCCGACGAGCCGAGTCCCCGAAGCAACTCCAGCTACGAATGCGGCAGAAATTAGTTTCCGTTGTGATAAGAAGAAAAGAACCAATGTCAACAAGAACAAGAATAACCCCTCGGTATAGACAGACATGAAGAAAAAAGATGTTGGAAAGGCCATGAGAAAAACTATAAAAAGGAAGGGGTTACATTTTGGCAAAGTCTCTTTAACAAGTTTGAATAGTAACCATAAAGCAGCAACAAAGCATGTGATCGAGATGAATAACCCTGAAATAAAATAGTTACCATTCATCGCGTGTGTTACCAGACGGATACCTAACGGGTAAAGCGGGAAAAATGCCTGTTGATACTGCATGTATCCGTGTTGGGCAATCAGCAAGTAGTGAACCCCATCAAAGTTTGCTCTCGAATACAACACCTGAGGTACGCCGTAGTTTTGAAGTAATTCAGGGTATGCGAATGTTCCTGCAAACGGAATAACTTGAGATGCTACTGTAATAATGAAGGAATGAACAATAAAGCTTGCAACAACCAAGCTCAGCAAAAACAACAGCGTTTTCCCCATGTGATAATTGTATCACGGACGTGGTGTGCTACAATTATCTTCCTTATGAATATAGGAGTTTTTGATTCTAGTCTGGGAGGTCTCGCAATCTTGAAAGAGATTTTAATAAAACTTCCCGAATACAACTATGTATATCTCGGTGACAACGCACGGGTTCCCTACGGAGGTCGCTCCCCTGAAATTATCTATGAGTTTACTGCAAAAGCGGTCGATTTTTTAGCCAGCAAACAGTGCTCTCTTATTATTCTCGCCTGTAATACTGCGACAGCTGCCGCACTTAAAAAATTGCAGCAGGAATATGTTCCACGGCATCATCCGACCTGCAAAGTGCTGGGAGTGATTTTGCCCGCAGTTGAGGCAATAAAAGCCGGTAATGCAAAAAAGGTCGGGGTCATTGGTACTTACACGACGATTGAATCAAAAAGTTTTGTCCGTGAAATCCACAAAGTACTTCCTAAGGCACATGTATACCAACAGGCATGCCCATTGCTGGTGCCGATTATTGAAGAAGGAGAACTGGAGTGGGAAGGGTTATGTCTCATACTTGAGAAGTATTTGCGCCCCTTTTCAAAAAAGAAAATCGACTCGTTAGTATTGGGTTGTACCCATTACGGACTTATAGAGAAAATCATTCAGAAAATTATCGGACCACATGTTTCACTCATCTCTGAAGGGTCAGTGGTTGCACAAAAACTGAAGGAATATCTGCAATTGCATGTGGAGATCGCAACGAAACTTAGTAAGACCGGCCGACGGAGCTATTACGCTACCGATCTCAATGTCCGATATGAAAAGCTGACGAAGTTTTTTTTGGGGTCGGAGTTTCGGAAAACAGACAGGCTGCAATTAGTTCACATATAGCATATAATAAAGAACATGTCTTTTCTGGTTCCCGAAGCATATGCGCAGTGTCCAGTTTGTATTGTTACTGTTGGCGGCGGGTTGTTGATTGCAAAAAAACTGGGAATAGATGATCTTTTGGTGTCGATTTGGATATCCGGACTCAACACTGCTCTCTCCTTTTGGATAGCCCGCTCCATGAAAAATCGATTTTTGAGGAACCCTTTGCTTTGGACGCTCGGCTTTTTTTTAACTTCGATTACCTATCTGTATTTTTCAAAGCAGATAGGACATCCTCAAAACATGTTTCTGGGTATCGATAAAGTGCTGCTTGGCATGTTGCTCGGACTTGTAGTTTCGCTTTCTGCAATCGGCGTTGACCAGCTGTTGCGCAAATCACACAACAACAAAGTGTATTTTCCCTATCAGAAAGTAGTTGTCCCCTTGGCGATGCTCGTTCTTACCACACTGTTGTTCAAATTTTTATTACCAATTAAACCGTAACCATGGTGGATTCAAAACAAGTTGCCGCGCTCATTGAAAAAGTTAAGAAAATGGAAAAAAGCGAGAAGCTTGATTTATCATCGGGAGAGGATTTGTCAATAGCCGTCATGAACCTGATTTCAATAGAAGAGCATCTGTTCTTTTCCGGCGGTAAGACAGGTAACGGCAAATATTATGGTATGTTAAATGAGGTGCGAAAAATGCGCACAGAGCTTATGAAAGGTTTGGTAAAGGACACCAAGGGTGAAGAGTGGTGTATTAGTAAACACTTTTTGGCAGCTTCGATGAGAATTATGGAGGTTGGAACAAAAGCCCTTAAAAAAGGTGACGCTGCCAAAGCGCACGACCTATTTAATAAGTCGTACCAAGTATACAATCTGTTCTGGGGTATCATTCTGGGTCTTACCGACACAAAAGGTTTGAGAAATGCCGAGACTGAAAAGAAAGAGCAACCACTCGACTTCGGTAAAAACACTCTTTTTGCCAAGGTTTCCTCAGTTGTTGGCAAAGTACTTGACTGTTGTCGGGAATAGGCTCAGTCTTCTAAATCCTCCTCATCAACCTCGTGTATTTTGGGAACAATAGTGACCGAATCTGTTCCTGAAATGGCAGTTCCATTTTTCAGTTTGCCAACAAGCATCCCTGATGTCGATGAATTATCAAGTTGTAATTGACGGATTTTGAAATACATAACCATATCCTTCACCCTATCCCTATTGACGTCCCTCATATTTACCCGGACAGGGGGAGCTCCAGCAAAGAGAACCGTGTCCGAATCGACATTTTTGGGATTGAGGGTTGATGACGATAGAATCGCAACTCCAAGCAGTCCGCGACTCTTCAGGTTGATGATATTTTTATAACTACTCGGACGTATGTCAATTTTCACCGGTAAGACAACAGGTGTTGGCAAAATAGTTACGGTAGGTAAAACAACATCAGTCGGTGTCGGTATGGTTGTGGGTGTGGGGGTCGGTTCTACACCGATGTTCCCACTTACCTGAACCGCAGGATCCGAGCTGTAAGCAATCTGAAAGATGTTGCTGACATACCCAACAGTCTCTGTCTCATTAATTGCCCTGTCCAATGCTTCCTGCTCATTCGGATTCTGGGGTGTAGTAGATGCTGCCGTACTGAGTTCTGCTGAAGTAGTGAATGTTCCGATGATAGCGTCAACCGGTCCGGTGCCCGAAGTAAATAGTGTATCATCGCCGCCACCATATTCTCCATCGGCGCCATAATCTACTCCAACAAGGACATTCGGTTGCGGAAGCGTACTAACATATTCGTGATAGGTAAAAGGTCCGAGACCGTTTGGTTTCCAGCTGTTGGGTAATATCGAGAACACAACGCCATTCGCAACATCTATTTTAGTTCCCGGTTTCGCTTTGAGCATATATACGAAGCGCAGCGTATTCCCCTTCTCATATGAAAAAGAGCCCCCAAAAACAGTAGCGGGATCAGATTTGCCAAGCCAAGAATTAAACGGCGAAGAGATTACCATGGAAGATGTGACAATATCGGTTGGCAAGATCTCTTTGTAATACGACGGCAAACTCGAGTCCCCCATTGTTGTCGCCCCGGACTGTATTGCCTTAATCGCATTACTTGACCACACAGGCCAACTTCCAGAGTTCGTGTTCGGACTGATAGCAGCGCTGACTGTCACATCGGCTGCAGCATCAAGTGCCGATGCACTTTGGTTCCTTACCACGTATCCGAGAAACAAGAAGATTCCGATTATAGCGGTAAGAATGAACGCTGCCCTCGCTGAATCAAACAGGCTTTTTGAGTGTTTAGTAACATGTTGTCTTGTTTTTCGTTTCATAATTAGTAAGCAACTGCTAATACAATCATTGTAATCTCTTGAGAATTATTTGCAAAGGAACACTGAATTGACCGCTGATTAGGTTTGCATATGTCAACCCTTTTTGATCTACAAGTCGCGGTCTGTCTCCGAAAAATTGAATGATAAGCAGCATATTCCAGATGAACAAACTACCGTACAGTAAGTACAAGTTCTTAGTACTGATGCGGCTGATTGTATGTGCCAAACCAAGTGCAAAGATAGGTAAAGCCTCAATGAAAAACCGGTTGCCGAACCCGGCTGAAAGAACCCCTCCCCAAAAACCGACAGCCACAAGCAGTAATAGTAGATATGTCAGGGATAAACGCCCCCAAACGTTTGTCTTTGACCATCTTATCAGTCCCCACAAGGCAATAAGGTAAACAGGATTCCATACAAATAACCCACGCTCAGCCGAGAACAACGCCTGTGGCAGCCACCAAGCAGAGACTCCCTGTTGCGTAACATAAAATCGGGCGTATGGTTGGGAAAAAACGGACCCGTAAATTACCTGTTGTACGATAAGCTGTGGAGTAAGTGAAATGAAAATACCGAGTATATACAAGAAAAAAAGCGCCACATGCCTTCGTGTATGTTTCTCCGGTGCGGCCACCTGCCTCAGAAACGTATAGAGGGGCAAAACTGCAATAAGAATACCGGTTATTCGGATGATTGCACTCAATCCCACCAACAAACCCCAGATAAGCCATGTTCTGCGGTATTTCGGGTTCAGTCTGACCCACGTATAAACGAAAACAGAATTGATACAAAAAATAGCGCTGTGAGAAAGCGCAGGCTCAATGGCAACATAGTAAATCAGGTTGGAAGTTGCAAATAATATAAAGGCAACTTTCACGGCTACACCGTTATTCCAAAGACGCGAAATGGTTTTCTCAATAAAATAT
Organism: Patescibacteria group bacterium; assembly: GCA_041665145.1. GTDB lineage: Bacteria > Patescibacteriota > Microgenomatia > UBA1406 > UBA1406 > JBAYJK01. Next base: position 144,866 of record JBAYJK010000004.1, on the reverse strand, counting down.
AATCCGACAACACCCATCAAAACACCGCTGATCCCGGGAACAATCTCCCATAACAAGTGGTAGGGAGAAAATGTAATACTCATCATGTGCGTTAATATTCCCAACACAACCATGCCAGGTAACCACAAAAGACTTGTCCCGATAAGCCAGTGATTCGGAAGCGCTCCGGTTTTTGTCGGCTGCACACCCCAAAATAGTCGGGGAACAGGCCGTTCATTGATGGTGAAATTTTTTAGATGGGCATAAATAGGTTTCAGGTCGAGGTTGTGTTGAAAGTACAGCGAGTGAGTATAACTCCAGTACCCGTTGCCATCTCCATAGATTCCGTGCCCGGCGTGGATGAAATGAGCACCGTATATAACCAGGCAAATTAAGAATAACAGTACGTACTTTTTCATTGATTCAACTCCTCTTGAAAAAACACCAGCATACGATTAACAGCGCTTGCCCACCCATCCGGCATGAGGTTATGATCGGCGCCTGTGTATGTAAAATAATCAACGGAGAGTCCAAGTTTTTTGAGTTCAAGATACAGATTGTCCGACCAGCTGAGTGGAACCGCGTCATCTTGTGTTCCTTGGTGAATTTGTATCGGGGCATGAATCCAGAAAAAGAAGTTTGTCGGCGAATATTCTTCAATATCGTAGTCTTTCTCAAAAGATGCAACGGCCTTTCGCAAAGCTTTTCCGTGGTCGGGAATATCGTCGGTGAAATACAGTATGGAAAAAGGGAACGGTTTCGATACGGGAGCCCATAAGACAGAAGGAATATCTTTCCCCGACAACGCAAGTGTTGATAGGGCTATGTGGCCACCGTTACTGTGTCCCCATATGCCTACTTTCACAATATCAGCCTGTGGTGATTTCTCAAGCGGTTTGAGTGCATCATTCAACCTGTTAAGTGAGGCAAGCAAATTGAGGGTTGTTGTATAGGTCTGAAATCGCTCCTCGATAGAGTTATGTGAAGGGTTCTCTGAGGTCCCGAAACCTAAGTAATCAGGGGCGAGTGTGATATATCCGTTTGAAGCAAGTGCTTCTCCGACACGTTCGGTTCCAACCCCCGGGGAGTAAATCTGCTTATCAACAAAACCCCGAATCAGAATGATTATCGGAACCTGTTTTGCGATGATCGGCAGATTTATAAGTCCGCTGACCTTTTTCCCATCGGATTTAAATGTAAATATGTATGATATGAAAGTATCTGTTGATTTGACCTGTTTTTCAATCGTGATTTCACTTCCGAGATACTGCCGTTTTTTCAAAGCACTGAACGTATATTTAGTCAGAGGTTTATCCCGGACCGTACCTATCGGCGAAAGGAACTTTTGTGGAACGAATACATTATATGCCATATAAAACATTCCAAGGACAATAAACACAAACACGCCGACGCCGTATGTTTTTCTCATGGTTGTTTTATACTGTACACAGTATACCCGTTAACCACCGTCACGAACACAAGTCTTTTGTAAAATTTTGGGGCATTTTTTTTGTACATCTCAATTTGGCGATTAATAATTACCATATAGTGCGGCCATCCGTAACGGGAATAGTACGCATCAATTTTTCTGTCGTCCACAGGCACAAGAAACGAATTAATATTATCGTAGGTATCGTTCATTATCCACTGCACCGGGAGATTTGATTTTTCATTTTTTGGTACATAACGTTCAAGTTTTTTGAGTGAATCGAATGTCTGGAATTGGGGTTGGTACACAAAGTACCACGTGTTGTAACCGATATTCACGATAAGCTCAATTACGACAAACAGTGTCATCATAGATACAAAAATAAACCCAAACCTTTTGTGCAAAAAGTTTAAATGCTCTTTCTTGAAAAGATACGAGTACAAAAGAGTCATGGGGATAATTATGAGAATAAAGAAGCGAGCTCCTTTAAGTGGTATTACAAACATATAGCCGAGAAAAATCAACAACCACGCAACAGTAATCATTTCAAGAAGGGTTATTCCTCTATGGTTTTGCCAGCGGTATATTCTGGTAAACATCATCCCAAGGTATGTACATGTTCCGACAGTAACAAAATGTAAATACGACCACAGAGGGTTAAAAAGCGTAAAACGCAATTGCTCCAGACTGTACAGTGGTTGAAGAAGGGCTCGTCGGGGACGGTTTCCGCCCCATGTTCCCGGTATGTTCTTTAACCATTTGTCGTATGCCGGCAGGACACAGGTTACTACATACATTCCGATAAATACCACCCAGACAACGGCTATTCCCACTGCGATTCTGGCATATTTGTTATATACAACGCGGGTTCTAAAGTACTCCCTGATATAGAAAACGGAACCGGTCAACCCTATCATTCCAACAAGCGATGCGCTTGATTGTTTGGTGAAAAATGCAAGAACAAGGAACAATCCGGTCACGACTCCGTGAAGGAAGTATTTTTTTTCTGCAACGAGCGCATAGTAGTACGAAATAAATGAACATAAAGAGAAAAAGACCATTGTCGCTTCCGGGAGTCCTGTTTTGCTATACAAAGTGAAGAAGAAGCTCAACCCCAATGAAGCAAAACCGATAAAGGCAGACTTTTTCCCGACTTCTCGACTGAGAAACCAGAACAATACTACCGATGTGGCAAGCGAGAAAACGACATTTACAAAGCGAAACGCATAATTGTGAACTCCGAAAATAACAACACCGGTTACCTGCAATAATGGATATACCGGCATCATGCCACCAAAATACACACCATCTGTCGCCCAATCGCCCTTCAGATATAGCTGGCGAGCGGCATATGAATGTGTTCCTTCATCACCCGCCTCAAGAAACGTTTCTATGGGAGGGTCTGCATGCAGATTTACCGTATGAAAATAGACAGAAATCCCGGCAATTAACAAAAAGAGAATGATGAGGTGAAATCTTTTTAGTATGGCCACAGCGTATTGATTATCGTTAAGTATAGCGAGTATTCTTCGTTTTTTCAAAGCGGGTATGAGATAATAGAACCATGAAAACCTCATGGCAACAGGCCGGTCCCTGGTACAACAACCTGGTCGGTGATAAAGGGCAATACTATCACGAACATGTTGTGTTACCGAATACACTGAAATTGTTGGCCTTACGGGACAACTCTTCGCTTCTGGATTTGGGGTGCGGTCAGGGGGTTTTGGCGAGAAAAATTCCCAGGAATGTGTTTTACCAGGGTGTCGATGCCGCATCGTTTCTTATAAAAAAGGCGCAAGAATCGGACAAGAACAGTAATCACCGGTATGCCATCGGAGATATTACCAAAGTTCTTCCCATTTCAAAACGCGACTTCAGCCATGCAGCAATTGTTCTCGCGCTCCAAAACATAGAATTTCCGGAGAAGGCTCTTATCACCGCTTCTCACTATCTTGACCGCTCAGGAATACTTGTTATGGTACTCAACCATCCCTGCTTCCGTATTCCCCGCCAGTCGAGTTGGGGTATTGACGAAAAGAATAAATTACAATACCGCAGGATAAATCGCTATATGTCCCCTATGCAGATTCCTATTGATATAAACCCGGGAACTCGAAGTCGCTCGATTCAAACATGGTCATTTCATGTTCCGTTGCAAGACATCAGTACATATTTATTCAAGGCAGGATTTGTGATCGAGAGAATGGAAGAATGGAGTTCGGATAAAGAAAGTGTCGGACGGGCGGCGAAAATGGAAAACAGAAGCAGAAACGAAATCCCCTTATTTATGGCAATCCGTGCAAGAAAAGTAGTATAAAAAAATTCGGCCCCGATTTTCATCGGGACCGAATAATTAACACTTTATTTCAGATTAGAAGCTTTTCCTCTCTTTGAACTCTTTTTTAGGTCGTGCGACGCTCACCATGAGTTTGCGTCCATCGACTTCTTTTTCATTCATTTCTTTCAAAGCTTTCTCAGCATCGGCTGCGTTTTTAAACGTTACGAAACCGAAACCTTTTGATTTTCCTGAAAAACGATCTGAAATTACAACAACTTCAGTGAGTTCACCGAAAACCTCAAATAAAGCTTGAAGTTTGGTTTGGTCTACTGAATATGGTAGATTTCCGACGTATAATTTATTTCCTTGATCCATTAACACTCATCTCCTTTCATTGGGGTTTGATACTTTTGAACGCATGTTTATTGAGGTGCTCTGGGTATGTCTGAACGAACGCTATTACCAGTCAACCTTTTCTCTAACGACTATTATATCACACTATCATCAACAAAAGTCAAGTGGCCGAATTTTTAGGTACAATAGGTGCATGGCATCAAATACGTACGGAGATCTTATTTGGACGAACCATGCGCTTGAACGGATCGGTCAACGTGGGTTAAATCAAGAGATGGCGTGGTCCGCGGTTGTGCAATATGATACGTATCGGGATGGAAAGCAATCCGGAACTACTGAATATGAAAAGCGTTTTGGCAAGTCGAAGGTGACGGCGATTGTCAAAGTGAATGAAAAAGGGGAAAAAGTGGTTATATCATGCTGGATAGATCCTCCCTATTACGGTACGGATGACTACTATAAAAAACAGGCATACAACCGGTTTCAAAAAGCCGGTTTTTGGGGCAAGTTCTGGCTCACCATTAAGGAAGCGCTGGGATTCTGACCTGTTGTTTATGGTGACGAACATCACGTCAGAACAATCCGAACTGCTTGCATTTGTTTCTAAAATCCATATACTTCTTCTCATGCAGGTTATCATCGGTCTCATGCTTCTCGGAGTTGTTGCTGGAATACTCAGCGGACTTATCGGAATTGGTGGTGGGGTAATTATCGTACCGGCGCTCGTTTTCTTATTTGGATTTGCACAGCAGCAGGCGCAAGGAACAACTCTTGCTCTGTTGGTCCCCCCGCTTGGGTTACTTGCTGTTTTGTCTTACTACAAACATGGGTATGTGAATATTCATGCAGCTCTTTTTATTGCACTCGGATTTATTCTTGGCAGCCTGATCGGTGCACGGGTTATGACACAAATTCCGGCGCATGTGCTCACCAGAATTTTTGGATTCCTGATACTTTTTATCGCAGTGAAAATGATTTTCGTGAGATAGATTTGTTACAATAAACGAATGTCGTGGTTCACTCTTGCGGTAATAAGCACTCTGTCGCTCTCTGTTTCCGTTCTTTACCTGCGAGTCACCATGAAGGAAGAAGACAGTAATCCGATTGCGTCTTCGATTTTCTTTCAATTTACTCTTGCTTTTATCATCATGATATACGCTCTCTATCAGGGCTTTGTTATTCCTCCGCTTTCGCTTTGGCCACGCTATCTGTTCAGCGCTGTTTTATATGGAACCGGGACATACTTGGGTTTTACTGCAGCAAAGAAAATCGGAGCATCAGAGTTGACGATAGTTTCAACCATCGGCTCGGTTGTCTCAATTGTTCTGGGAGTTTTCCTGTTACATGAACTATTTGGTTTTTCCCGTTTCATTGGGGCGGTACTAATATTGGGATCGATTATTTATTTATACACCGGGAAGAAATTGCATTTTTCCAACGGGGCATGGTATGCGATCGGGTCAGCGGTTTTGTACGCCCTTGCGGGTGTTAATGATATGTATGTAATCCGGGTGTACGATCCCGTATCTTATGTTGCGCTTATGTCTTTTTTGCCGGGAGTTATTTTATCTGTTGCTAAACCGCGGGCGCTGCTCCAATTAAAAGAATTATTAATACCTAAAACCTTAAAGAACATGCTGTCATATTGTTTCTTCTACTCAATCCAAGCAATAACCTATTATTTAGCGCTTTCAAAAGGCGCCGGCGTTTCTCAAATGGCCCCGATTACCAGGTCGGAAATAGTTTTAGTTGTGCTCTTCTCTGCTATATTTTTGGGGGAGCGAAAAAATATGAAAAAGAAACTCGTCGCTACCACATTGGTGACCATGGGAGTTTTGCTTCTGGCGTGATTAACGTGAAACTTTTTTATACTTTTCCATTGTCTTAACAAACATTGGGAAGTTTGTGTACACTTCTCCACGAATACCAAGATTATTGGCGACCTGAACATGTTCAGGACTATTGTCCCAAAACAAGATTTCCGAAGGTTTAACTCCCTCCAATTTCACTAAAATATGATTGAAAAAACTTTTATGAGGTTTTCTAAAGCCGATTGTTGATGACGAAAATACTCCATCAAAACTTTTTTCAAAACCCATTTCTTTGAGCATATACTGTGTACGGTGCTTTTCCTGATTAGTCGCAACATAACATCGGATTCCGCTTTCTCTTAATTTCTGAACATAGGTTACAAGTGTTTGGTCAATTTTGTGCTCTGTGGTAAACCAGTAATGAAGGAAGTCCTCAACAGTTCCATTCCAATTCCATTTACCAAGGTACTTCTTGAGTTCTACTTTTAGATCCGCCTTTCCCGCGACACAATCTTTAAGCTCCCCGGTAAAAAACTGCAAGACAATATCTAAGGGAATATTATATTCTCGAGAAAAATGTATACTGAAACGCTCTGTATGGACAATCACCCCATCAACATCAAAAAGAATAACCTTGATCATATTATTGCCGGAATGTTATTTTGGAACGCATTTTTTTTGCTTCAAAAAAAGATTTACAGAATGCTGCAGCTTCATGGGGAGGATACTCTTTACAGCTGAAGATATCAAGATATACGCAATTCGACTCATTGGCAAAATGTCCCGAAATAAGCGATGTTTCGATAAGTTGGGTCATAGAATATCCTGCGACCCGTTTGTTTTCTCCAAAGTTGACAATAACAGTCTTTCCAAATTTCGTTACTTTGATTAATTTGCACAATGCATCGACAAACTCAGCTATGCTTTTTCTGCTACGGATGGTTTTGGGATTACAATCATATAAATCAACAGACATGGACATACCCCACGGATTCTGGTGTTTATACCGATCCAAAATTTTTTGATCTTTCGCTTTCACCATCAAATTATTTTTCTAAGTTATTTCGACTTTTTGGCCTTTTTAGCTTTTTTTGCTGGTACTTTTTTTGGAGCAGCCTTTTTGACTGGTTTTTTAGTTACCTCTTTGGCAAGAGCATAACCACCAACAGAAAGTCCAACAGCTGCAGCTACCATGGCAAGGATTTTTTTAATTTTCATAGTGATTAAAAAACTTTTAACTATATTCAGTATAGTGGAATATTTCTGGCATTGCTAGAGACATTTTGTACTACTTTGTCCTCAGGGAATGGCGGACAACCCTATTTGTGGCATTAAACACAAATCTGGCAAATACGCTTTTTCCAGAAAGGACTTTAGGTAACCAAATTCTGTCAGCATCCCACATTTGGTCATAAGGAATATCTGCATAATTAAACCACTGCGGCCGCATCTCGTCGCTTTCGGTAGGGTTTCCCACCCAATTTTTGGAAGTAAAAATGTAAACAATTGCATCCCATTCAGGGTTATGAAGAAATTCAAAATATATTTCCCCTCGAGGAACGAGTTTATTAATGGTTACTCCCAATTCTTCCCGGACTTCTCTGATAGTTGCATCTGTCACGGATTCTTTTTCATAGCCTTCCTTATCACCTATCTTACCACCGCTACCATTCCAGTTTCCCACGCCAAAACCTCTTTTTTTCATTGCCAAACAAACAGATTGTTCTTTAAGTAGAAAACACAGCGTCGCTCGTTTCATGATAAGTGAGTTTGCTTACACTATATCATTTTTCTGCCTTAAATTCCTTTTCCGGCACGGTTCCGTTGAAATTGACGCTGTTATTGTATAAACGCAACGAGCGGATTAATAGGTTCGGAACGTTAGCGATTCTTCTTTCAATAAAGTCTGTTAATGCGGAGATATTTTGGTCGATAAGAAAGGCCGGTATGGTTAACCTGCCTATCTCAACCTTTTCGGGTTTCAATGTAACCTGATTGTTGGTGACGAGCACTTTCCCTTTTACGTAGAAGGGTGGGTTGCCCGCTATGTGGTATTTCTTCATAGCTGTTTTTACTTGATCAGTGGAATGTGTAAGCGAAATAAACGGCAGTATTTTATCTATATGTAGAATTCCTGAAACCTCGCCGTTATCATTGTCTACGCGTATTTGGACATGAGATATTGGCATATATTTCCAGTCATTATTATTTATTAACGCAGTAATCTCAGCAGAATTCATGGAAAAAATAATCTCTTTTTCCCCCTCATAACGGATGCTGTCCGTTATGTCGCTGGATGCAAGTATCGGAAAAGCCGCAACACCATTCTTTTTGTATGCGTTATCATGGTCCCGCTCTGTGAAAGTTACGCCGAGATTACGGGGTTTGTTGCTTCCGAAGACGCTTGAAATTCCTGGAATAAAACCGAGAAGTCCCAAGACAAGCACGAAGCAGATAACCAATAAAACCACGACGACGAGCAAGCCACGGAGTATTTTTTTCATGACCAAATTATAGTGAACGGTCTTCCGAATTTATGTGATTGAAAGCACAACAACCAGCTAGAGCACCATTTCTAGCAGCATTCCGGCAAGAATGATGAGTGTTACGTAAGTGATACAGGGGAGGAGAACTTTTCTAATCACTTCACGCTCTCTTCCGTTTAGTCCGACTACAGCTTGTGCCGGCAGCACATCGGCAATTGATATCATGTTGCCGGCAGCCGCTCCGACAAGTTGCAACGACAAGATAAGCGTGACGCCATAGCCTGCATTTTCTGCAGCTTGTTTAAGGAGTCCGCCAAACATAATATTAGAGACGGTTGTTGAGCCTGTCACAAAACTTCCAAAAGCGCCAATCGCCGGCGAGAGAAAATGAAGGATGTCATATGGCAGATTCCGGGTCATGGTATCGAGAATAGAGGGAAGCTGTGCCGAATTCTGACCAGAATTAATCATTAATTGCACCATTGCGGACACGGCCGCAATGACAACAAACGGTTCCCACGATCGCTTTAATGATGTTAAGACAACAGTCTTGATAGATAGTGTTTTTTCCTTCCAGAGAAGCAATACGGGTAGTGCGGCAACAACAAAAGCAAACCCCGGGTTAAAAGATCCGACCATAAACTTCCCACCAACCATGAGCGATATAAGCAAACCATACGGTATAAATACTTTATAAAGCGGCATAGTATCATGAGGCAAATGCTCTTCTTTCAAAGTTCGTGTTGTTTTGGGAACAAGAAATCCGAACTTGATAAAAAGAAGCATGATGAGCAGGCCAATAACAGAGCCGAGTATAGTTGGAAACTCCTGGCCAAGTGGAACAAGTAAAACTGAGGGAACCACGAACGCAAGCCCGGAGACAAGAGCAAAAGGGAGTGCTTCAAAAAATTGCACATTTTCTTTTTTCTGTGAGCGCGTGACGGTCCACAGCATAAAAACTGGAACAAGGAATCCGACCAAATTGAGTGTAGCCGCGTACAGTGGGACATTGAGAATCGGAAGACCGGCAAGACCGGTTCTGATCGGAGTTCCTGCCGCACCAAATATTCCCGACGCACTGTTTCCGAGCAGCGTAACGACAAGTGCCTGCATCGGCGCTAATCCTATACCAACCAAAAGCGGGGCTACAATAGTGAGAGGGGCTCCAAACCCAGCGGTTCCCTCAAAAAAACTTTCCAAGAACCATGCAAGTAATAACGCTTGGATACGGTAATCTTTTGAAAAGGTCTCAAGATAAATACATAGCCGACGAATAATATGCGCACTGTTTAATGTCTCTAGAAAAAAAACAGCCCCTACAATAATAAGCAGAATATCGAAGGCAATAGTAATTCCCTTCCACACAGAAGTCTGTATTGCCGCAGCATTCATATGCCAAGCAAAAAAAACAAGACCGCAGGTGACAAAAAACGTGAGGAGCGAAGTCCACAACAAGCGGGATTTAGTGAACACAAGCAGTGTTGTGAAAAGCGCTAATGGAATGAGTGCTAGAACAAACATATGCTAAGTATTAAATATTCCGGTGAAAATGACAAGGATATAATCATACAGGTTGTATGATTAGTTTCTTTCTCCGCATACGACACAGTGAGCGTTGTCGTAGCTATAGATGAGCAGTGAACCGCCACAAAAAATGCACCTGTTGGTGACTAATCGGAATAGTTTAGAGAAAAATCCTACCATGCAAGTATCCTATAATAGGACTTCTTGAGGCGCAGTTCTTTAAAGAACAATCTCAGATGATGGTAATTGCGCGATAAGAGAGGTTGATCTTGCCTTCTTTGTGAAGAGCTTCGAGTGCTTCGCTGACGCGCGCACGTGTGGCGCCGATAATATCTGCAAGCTCTTCGTGAGACAACGGAATCATTTTTTTAGGGAAATGCACAGACAAGATTTGCAACGAGTTCCAGGTACGGTCTACCAGAGGAAGTGAAGCAGCTTCTTCAATTTTCTTATGAATATCGCGCAGCCTAGTGACGGCTGTTTTCAGCAAAGCCACGAGGATATCCGGATGTTTTTCCAGGAAAATAAGAAACGGACGGTGGTCAAACATGAGAACTTTGGTTTCCTCCAATGCCTCAACAGTAGCACTTCTCGGTCCCCCATCCAAAATACTCATTTCACCGACGAACTCACCTTTTCCGATAATGCTGAAAGGAACCGCTGAGCCATCGACCTGTGTTCTAAAGACTCGCACGAGACCTTTTTCTATATAATATATATTCTTGTCTTCACTGCCTTGTTCTATAAGAATTTCACCTCGCACTAAGGTTTTTATCTGAACCATATTTTTCAATTCCCGAAAATCTGCCTCGGCCAGATTTTTGAAATAGCTGACGCTCTGCAACGATTTAGTAGTCATGTGCGTACAGTATAACCTGTTTGTGAATATTTAATCGGGTAAAGAATTTATTCAAGCAAGCGAATTCTGTTTCTCAAGTGTTTGGACATATGTTTGCAACTGTACCAATTGTTCTTTGCTTGCGTGTTTTTTAAACTCGTCGAAAATCTGCTTATGGAATGCAAGTAACGCGGCATCAAAATCTTTCACAAAAACCTTTTTATCGGTAATTGCCTTCCAAACGTTCTGTATTCGCTTTTCCATGTCTGTGGACTGATTAAGAATCGGCTGTAGTTTGCTAGTTGATACGCCAGAATTCTTTAAGAAAAGAGTCGATATATGCGTATTATAACCCTCAATAAACTGCTCTGTCTCAGTGGAAGACATTCCCAGCAGACTCGCCATTTTGATTAGAATATTTTTCATTTTTCCGGTTTCCTTTGTAATTCTTCTGCTTCTTTAATGATTTTGTCAGGCCTATCTGAAAGCACATCCTGGGCAAATTCAATTCCCATACCAGACAACACAGCGACGACAATCGATCCTAAGCCGACACCGGTACCAACAACCAACCCCGGCCACCCTGAAGCCATGCCTCCCAAAATTCCCATTAACCCCGCTCCATAAAACCCGGTATGACCAAGTGCCCGTGTCATTTTCTCTGCCCAGTCTAAACCATGCAGAGATTCTACAGCCAGCTCCATCTCCCTATCTTTTGGCAAATCTTTCTCTGGTGCAATAAGATATCCCACCACCCGCAACATTTCCCGAACTCCCGGGAAAGAACCCTCATGCTCTAATCGAGCCTTTAGTCTTCTTAACTTATCAATCTCTACAGTATCTTCATGAATTTGTGCTTGGCGAGCATACCCTTCTTTCATCTCATCCTCCATTTTTTGTTTGTGTGCCTCCTGCTCTGCTGCAAATTCTTCTGCTGTTTTCACTGTTCCATCAGGGCGTTTCAATTGCGAAACTTCTTGTCGGTCAGAAAGCATTCCGCCATACTCAATTTGTTTTCTCGTCAACTCCGCTGCTTGTTCTTTGGTCGGACGGTAAACACTCTCCAAAGCACGGAGTTCCTCACCGAGTTTCTCAAATTTAGCGTTCTGAGCGTCAGTTGCCTTCATTTTATCCAAGAGGCCATGATATTCGCGATGTTTCCATCGATCAGCAGCCGATTGCGCACTGTTTTTTATTTCTTCAGTTGAAAGAGGAGGTGTGGATTCGGGCTGTTTGTTAACTGTTTTCTCTTTGCTTTCCCCGTCCGATTGAGCTGTGTTTGTAGTTATCATTATAAAAATATACTAGCACTTATTTCCAAAAGCAGGATGCGTGATTTTTCTTCAAGAAGCGTCTCTAATCCGCTTGCGGATAGAGCAAATAAGTTTTGTACTTGGGATATTGCGTTTTTCAGATCGGACGTTGTTAAAAACACAGCGAGTTCTTCTTTCTTGGCTTTTACGACAAGTTCTTCTGCGATCTTGACGAATAGCGCGGCTTCTACTACCAGCAAAAAAAATACTTTTTCAGGGTCTGTCAGCTTTTCGTTTTGTAAGGTTTCAATAACAACATAAGACTCATCTGCCGTGAGCCGTTTCTCTCCGTTCATTATCTGCAGTTTATAAAACGCCCGTTCAAATGCCGGCATGTGGAAATCCAATTTTTCCAGTGTGTCGACATCCGTGTCGGACATATTCTGTAATATTCCCGATGCTGCCCGGTAAAAAACACTTTCCCTGATTTTGGTTACGTCCCCTTTGTTTTGCTGATAATCATCAAAATCTATAAACTCATCCCAGAGAAAAACTATCTGCGACAAATTGTAGATTAAGTCAGTATTTTCAGGCGACTTCTCTGCCATCTTTTTAAGTAGGTTTGTCAACAAAACAGCAAACACATGTGCCCGGTGAGTTATTTTGTCCTTTACTGTTTTTGCCCGTGCCGACTCGTCATGCAACTTAGATTTGAGTTCATTCTCTCGTCCCGGACTTAATTTCAAGACGTACCCTATTTCTTTCAATCGTTCTTGTAAGAGTGTGTCGCTGGAAAGCATATCGTCGAATTCGGTTTTACTCGTGAGGGCCTTCGCAAGCAGCACGGCGGGAATATCTGTCTGAGCGATGAAATCAATAAGCATGAATTGAGTATAGCAGAAATGTGGAACAGGTTGGATTTCTGGCATTTTTGAGATATAATTTCAAAACTACAGTTCCCCTGTAGCTCAACGGTAGAGCAGCGCCCTGTCATGAGGCAGCCTTTCGAAGTAATTCGAATTGAAAACGGGGTGAATTCAGGGAACCCTACGTGGAGAACGCAAAACCATATGGTGATCCTGAGCCAAGCCCACGACGCGAAGTCGGGGTGGGTGCAGAGACTAGGTGAGTACACCCTAGAGCGCCCCGCATCCTACACAAGAGGATGAAGAGATAGTCCACGCCTCTGTGAAAATAGAGGGTAAGTGTAAGGCGAAGGTTAGAGGTCCGAATCCTCTCGGGGGAGCCACGCTCAGCGTGGCTTACAGTGCGCTGAGCGCACGAGCCACTCAACTTGATTCACAACCCGCTCAGCGGGTGAGCCACGAAAGATAATCTTTAGGTGGTAGAGCTGCATTCGATCTTGTTTGTTGACTATAGTCTGCAGACACCACCCCCTTTTCTCGCTAGACTCTCTTTATGTTCTACATTTACATTCTCCACTCCGCGAAAGATGAGAAGCTTTATACTGGGTATACTCCGGATTTAAAAAATAGATTAAAAGCGCACCATGGCGGTTTTGTTTTCTCAACCAAATCCCGTCTCCCTGTTTCTCTTATTCATTACGAAGCATTTCTTAACGAGCAAGACGCTAAAAACCGAGAAATATATTTGAAAGGTGGGAATGGGAAAAAAGAAATTGACCAAATGTTAAAACACTATTTCCAGAAGAATAAGTGGAATAAGTAGCAGCTAACATTCTACAAGCTTTTTAAAGTGTCTTATTTTCGAAAACCAATCTTTTAACCTTAACTTTTCGTAAATAGTAGTCTTCTGTTTTATAAGTTCAGCTTTACTGATCGCTAAATATAGCGAATATCCTCCTTTAAGAAACGGCTCTATTTCGTTAAGCTATTGTTAACATTGTTTATTAGTATATTCAGGTCTACTTGTTTTGTCACTGATATAGGGTGGATAACAACTCCTTAAAGATTGAGCCTGAAGCGACTAAGTCATGTCCGCATTTCCAAGTACTTGAATGACTTTACCTACTATATACGGATTATCTTTCTGTGTAAGAAAAATTGGAGGATATTCTTCCGACGAATTTGAAATAAGGGCGATGGTACTATCATCGATTTTCCTATATTTTTTTATGTTTACAAGTCCCTCAACGACTGTAACAACTACATCATTTGGTTTGGGGTTCGACAATTTTTCGACAACTAAATAACTACCGTCTTTAATTTCTTTTCCTTCTATCTTCTCTTTGTTCATGGAGTTACCGGTTACTTTGATAGAAAAAATATTATTGTGCTTGCCAAGCATGGATTTTGATACTTTTATGTAGCCTTGAATTTGATCGTCGGCCAAAAGTGTTGCGGGACCTGCGTTTGCGGCCCCAAAAAACGGAATCGCGATCAATTTTGAATCTTGATCGATTACCTTGCCATCCGGAGTTAAAAACCCCTTTTTCTTCAATTTATCTATATGAAATGCTATGAGTTGTTTGCTTGCTTTTTCGATTTTTGCATGTGAGGCAATTTCCTGTAAAGTAAGTTCGGCAAGATTTATGCTTTTAGCAAGCTCCAAAATCTTTACTTGGTTTTTATGTAACATGTTGTTATTATATCACAATTTTTATATGTCAAAGTGTATATCAAATTACAATTTGACCACTTGACTTTTCATGAGAGATTTCATACAATTCAGCCGTCGACCAATTTCTCTTTTTGTCGGAAAGAGGCCGTTACAAATATAAACAAGAAAATGATCATACAAAAAAAACGTATTCGAAACATATATCCCTATATCAGCCACATAGCCGAAGGCTCCAAATTTATTATCGGCATAAGTTCGCCGGAAAGATTTGCTTTGATTCTTGAAAGCGTCGGATTTCCGAGTCCCTTTAAGAAAGGTGATTCTTTGTTACCGAAAGGAAGCGGACCTGTAAGTTCATATAACGCTGAGGGTAAAGAGATTGTCCATCGAGATAAGCCGATGGAAACTGTCTACCGCCAAGCCATATGGCATTGGAAAGAATGGGCCGGCCGCTACGAAACGGTTGAGAGATCAAAAATTGTAGATATTCCATATCCAAGATATCCACGTTCGTTCGACCCTCCCCCGGGAATTGAGCTTAATTTTTCGGAGGATCAAGACGGTAATTTACTTTTAGTTTCATTGCCGTACCAAAAAACCACGGAAAATGAGAATTTAATAAAACATACGATTAATTTGTTTCTTGAGCTTTTCGGGGAATGTCAATTTTTTACCAACACATTCGACTCAATTATTAAAACAACGGTAGTTCGGTTGAACTGGGAGATTCTTCCCAGAGGAGAAATGCCCTGGCAACAATTTAAAAAACATCTTGATCCATTGATCAAACTGGCCCCAAAAGGAAATCGGCCTGTTTTGGAATATCGCCTGGAAACAATTAATGGCTATGAACCAGACTTTCGTGCCATTGGTAGAGGTGGTTTTCATGGGTATATAATCCATGGATTTTCCAATAGAGGTCTTTTTGTTTTAGAAAGTATCTATTACGGTAATGCTACATATGTTTTTGGGGAAAAATGGGAAGAATTATCAAAAAGGACTAAAGCTGAGATATTAAACGAAAAGTTGCAAAAAGACAGAATTATCCATTCAGAAGAATGGGAAGACAAAATTACAAATTTGATGAAACAAAAGAAGGAGGTGAGTTCTGATGGTAAAAAATAATTACTGGGTTTCCCCAACGGGAAATGACTGGAAAGCAAAGAGAGAAGGAGCTTCAAAAGCAGCGGGTGTTTTTGATACTCAGCGGCAAGCTGAAGATTTTGCTCGAAATATTATGAAAAACAACAGTGGTGGAGAATTGGTTACCCAAGATCAACATGGCCAAATCCGTAGCAAAGATACCATAAATAGGCGCGATCCCAATCCGCCGAAGGACAGAGAAAATTAAAATGACACAACAAATTATTAGTCAAATAGATGGTGAGTTTGCTGGTTATAATGATGGGGTTATTTTCAAGTTAGCCAACGGGCAGGTGTGGCAACAAAGTAAATATAAGTACAAATATCATTATGCCTATTGTCCTCGTGTACGGATATATGCAGGTAGTTTAGGCTCTTATTTAATGGAGGTAGAGGGTGTAGACGAGCCAGTCGAAGTTACGCAAGTTAGCATTGTTGTTGAGGGTTCAATAGTTTCGGATTTTAGAGGTTTTAAACAGGGAGCAATATTTAAGTTTAATAATGGTCAAGTGTGGGAACAAAGTGAAGCTAAACACTCTTATTATTATGCCTATAGACCCCAGGCAACTATTGTTGATGGTATTGACGGATTTCAATTACAAGTAGAAGGCATGGACGAACCAGTATGCGTTAGGAAAGTTAGTTAAAAAAGTGAGAAAACTTGATTAAGCCCAAGAAAACGTTTTGCTTCTTTATTTGTTAGTCTTGGACATTTCAGGTAACTTGCCCAGTCAGTTCGTCTGAATATGCCCTATTGCTTGGGCTCGCGTGACCTTATATAATTAGGCACATTCTTTTGTTATACTGAAACTCAATGTTTATCTACGAAACACCCAATTTTATAGTTGAATCACAAGAAAGACCATTTGTTCCTCGAGAAGAAGGTGGACATATTAGAATTCGGGTTAAAGACGTATCTGTTCTCGATAGAACAATGCTCTCCCCTGCTGTTGCGAAAGAATTTATGAGAATATCTATGGTTGCCGGAGAAGCTTTAGAAAAAGCAATGAATGTTCAAGGAGTTAAGGTGGTTAAGGTAAATTACCAGGATATGGGAAACTGGTCATACAAAGAGGGAAAAAAACCGTTTCTGCATTACCATATATTCGGCCGTGTTTTAGGAGCGCCTCACCAACCTTTTCCCGAATCCGTATATCTTCCAGACAGAGGGACTGGATTTTATGATAACTTTATTCCCTTAAATGAGGGTGACATTCAGGAAATACAGAAACAGATTGAAGTTATACTAAGGTATCCCAAGTATTCAGAAAAACTTTGGGAGTAAGAAAACTTTTTATCCACTTCTCTATTCGAGCACTATTCCACTGTGGGAGCAAACTTCTGTTTAGAGTATTAGTACCCTCCTCATGCTATAATGATAGCACTCATGACACAAGTCGAAGACCCCAGACTCTTACTTGGAAAGAGCGACAAGCCTTACCATATAACCGGAGAAGTAAGAGAGCCAGACTACTTAGAGCGGTTGGATTCAGTAGACAGACTGTGTCTAGCAATTATTCTCCAACATGCACAATCAGTTGCAACCGCAATGAGCACTGCTCTTCATGTTCTTGCTGTTGGCTCAAGTGCAGATTTGAAAGCGCTATATGGTGATATAGATTTACTTTTTTGTCCTAAAGACAAACATGTTCGTTTTAAATTCGTTCAACAAGTTTATGAGCAATTATTACGAGATGAACGTTTTACCATATCAAGAGAGTTTCCTAAAGGATCAGCTCCGATTTTTAACTCACCATATGCTCCATTTAAATTATTTGCTTTTCCCCGTATGACCGAAGATTTGAGCGGACCATCTAGATCGTTCGATATGACATTTCTTGGAGAGAGATGGGGCTCTTTTGAGGAAGCGCTTTCATTTCATTTAAGAAATAGGTTGGCTTTTTCTAGACTGGAAAGTTTGTTAGTTAAATAAATTGTTTTAGCCACTTCTCTATTCAAGTACTGTCCCAATGCGGGAGCATTTCTACGGATTTCTATGAATTTCTTCAGAAATAGCTTAAAATCTTCCCATGACGAAAACTAAACTCGGGATTATGCTTGGAGTCCTTGCAGGGATAATTGACGTAATCCCGATGATGCTTCAAAACCTAACGTGGGATGCTAATTTGTCAGCTTTCTCTCTCTGGGTTGTCTCAGGTTTTTTTATTGCTCACACTAGTCTTAAAGTTACAGGTATTGTAAAAGGAATAATAGTTTCGTTCCTTATGTTACTTCCTACAGCAATACTTATTGGTTGGAAAGAACCGCTGGCTCTGATTCCTATTAGTATCATGACTTTAATTTTAGGTTCGGCGTTAGGTTATTGTGTTGATAAATACGGACAAGTAAAAAAATGATTTAGTTGAGGGATTTTTGAGGAATGTACTTAGAGCAAATAATCTATTAGATTTAGAAAACGTTTTTCCACGAAAAGACTTAAAGGCCGAAGCAGATATTTCGTACTTTTATAAGGCGTATGAAATTAAAGTTTAAGTTCGAAATTAAACAGGCAGAATTCCCCGCTCCATGATTTGAGTATTATTGAGGAATTTTCTAAATAGAGTTCGGAGTATACCGAAGGGCACTTCTCAACATCCTCTGAAATTAATAAATGCTCACTGAATGAAGGGACTGATGCAAAGTGTGTGCTATTTACTTCTTGTACACCAATCCAGTGACTGTGTGCGCTAATCACCAACTTTGTATTTAATTTAGAGAATGCTCTAAGAATTTCTTTGCTATTTGAATATGTTGCTCCAGACGGGTTTTCCTCAAAGAGAAAGTTTCCTGTTGTTTGCTGTGGAATGACTGAATAATGAGTAAAAATAATTGTCGGAATTTTAGCGTCAATTTCTTTTTCCAGCCAATTTAATCGTTCCGACGAAAGAATTGTCTCATTGCCTTGGTTTCTTTCAAAATCAAGCCAAACAATCTGAAACGAATCATACTTTTTTACACCAAAGAAATTAGTGATCAAGTTCCTTTTTAGAAATAATTGACTCGTCTCTTCTAAGGGAAAAGCTAGTAGATCGTGATTTCCAAGAATGTTAATTACTGATGGGGTTAATTTTGCGATAACTGAAGCGTAGTTTGCAAACGTAATAAGATTTTTTTCGTGATCCTTTACCTCTCTTATATAGTCACCCATTTGAAAAATTGCATCATAATTCTTAGTATTAAATAGAGGAATTAACTTCTCTAAGGAATTTAATGAATCTGAATTTGCCTGTCGAATTATTCCAAGGTGAGTAGTGGATTCCCTCGACTCACCAACGTGCAAATCTGCAAGTAAAAGTACTTTCATCTATTTCGATTTTATCAAAATCAAATCTGTCTAACTTAACTTCTCTCTTCCGGGACAAGTCTACTAGTGGGAGCAAAGAAAGTTTCAATCGGAAGCAAGAAGAACTTCAATTTCTACTAATTTCCTTCTCTGAATGTATAATATTCTTAACTATGAGCAAGATAACGTTTCTATTGCTCCTGTTCTTCTTCGTTTTTGCCTCTCCTGCGTATGCTTTTGAGTCGATCAAAGGTGAAGCAACGGGAACATTTACCTTCCAGGGTTCGTTTAGTGGAACAGGTACGCTTTATTTTGTAAACACTGGAGGAGATGCCGAGCTGACCACCGTATGCGATATGACTACAGTGGATACAGCCGGCGGAGAACATTGTGAAGGACTATTTCTGAAAGGAACATTTACGGGAGGACCTCATGGAGAGGCTGTATTTGCATCTGATTCGGGAAGTAAGCTGACGTTCCAACTGACTGATGGTAAAATCTTTACGTTTTCTACGCAAGGAATAACAATGGAGCTCACCGTTACCGATCCTTCCATTTTTGACGCATGGACTGAAAATGCAGAGACTCGTGACAGTGGGGCTCGAGTCAGCGATTTAAGCGGCCAAGTAGAAATTGCCTGTCCTCCTGACTTGGAAGCTTGGGACGTGATGAAGATGGGTAGAGTAATTTATGTGGATTGTCATATCAAAACCGGGGAAGACAGCAAAGCGGTTATTTCACTTTCCGATATGACTACATTTGAGCTGAAAGCGGAATCTGAAATAGTCATAGACACTCCCCCTGAAAAAGATTCCAAGTGGAAACTTATAACGGGGAATATTTGGGTTAATGTTAAAAAGATGATAAAAGACGGGACTATGGAAGGCCATATGAGTCAGGCTGTCGCCGGAATCAAAGGCACAGTGTTTGTCATGACCGAGACAGGATCGGAGTCGACGATTAAAGTGATTGAGGGTGTGGTTAATTTTGAAAGTCTTGCTACAGGTACCGGTGTTGATGTCGCGTCAGGAGAGTCAGTGACAGCCACCGTTAACGGTTTATCGGAAAAAACGACATTCGATACTTCAGTAGAAGAAAAAAGTTGGCAAACAATCGGTGTTCCGACTGGGCAAAAATCGTCCAGAGACAATAATCTAAATTACAAAATGTTTTACTTCATCGGGGGAAGCGTGGTTTTACTTATTTTGGTGATTGGCGTGGTTAAACTTAAAAAGAGAAAACTAGCCAACTGAGCAACTTCATCACTCTAGTCTCAATTTTCTCATACCCTGTCCTGGATGTTCAAACTCTTTGATATAATTTAGAACATGAAAAAGGTAGCAATAATCGGCACATTCAGTACCGGCAAAACCACGCTGACACGTGATCTTTGCAAACTTATGGGCAAAAAGGCATGGGAGATCGATGAGAATGTCCGGGATATCACGAGAAAGAAACTGAAAAAAGAATCTACAGGGCACCTTGATCCTGCGGAATTTCTCCAACTGCAGGAAATATTCTATGAATACCAAAAAGAAAAAGTGGAGAAAGCATCCACGGAAATAATCATCGTAGATTCAGCTTTCAGTCAATTTACACACCTCGCCTGTTACTCACAGCTGCGGCCAGATCTTAACCATAGTTACGACAAAAAGACTCTCTCTTATTGGAAAGAACTGAATAAAAAAGAAGCCAAAGCGTATGACTTCATTATCTATTGCCCTAATGTTTTGGAATTGGAAGATGACGGTTTCCGACCTATTAATCACAACTTTCGCAACGCAGTAGAGAAACACTACGGTGAATTCGGGTCCTCATGTACCAAAAACTTCTTTGTTGTTTCCGGAACACCGGAAACCCGAGTCAAGCAAGTAATGAAACTACTAGGTGAATAAAAATACCAGCAAGCGCCTCTTGATATAATCAGATTATGAATATGTTTAAACCTGTCAAAGCAAAGTCGAGTCAGGAATATTTTGATGCTCTTCCCGAAGAACGGAGAAAGATACTGGAATTTTTGGATAAATTTATAAAGACCAATGCCCCCAGTCTTAAACCGAACTTTCTCTATAATATGCCCGGCTATGGTAGTTTTAAGTATAAAAACTACAAAAAAGAAATGCTTGATTGGCCAACCATCGCGATAGCAAGTCAAAAAGATTATATAAGCCTGTATCTTTGCGCAGTTGATACCGGTGGCTATATTGCCGAACAATATAAGAATGATTTAGGGAAAGTTAGTGTAGGTAAAAGTTGCATCCGTTTCAAAAAACTCGAAGATTTGAATTTGGATACTTTAAAAATAATTATCAAATTAGCTGAGAAATCACCCGGCCTAGTTTTGTAGGGCTCCAGAATTATTGATGTTTCAGTTATTTAGAACAATTTAGCTTTTGGCAGTTTATGTTTGAATTTCCAGTACCCGACGAGTATCGGAAGCAGGAACGTGAGCCCGTAATACAGGAACACATCCGGTTTGTAATACGAAGTCCCGGTCTTCAAAAGCATAACAATGAAGATATAGTCCAGGATCATTGCCATAAGCGTCCAAATTAATCCGGTACCAAAATAACACATAAGTTCCGGCCGTTTTACTTTTTTAAACAATACCCACACAGTGAATAATATTGCGAAGGGAGTAATAACCCACCCAATATAGTCTTTTGGAACGACAAAAAACAGAACAAATCCCGCGATGTACCCGGTTACCCAAAGTACAAATCCCCATGTAAGCATATTTTTAACCTTTTCTTGTACCGACATACGCCCAGTATAGTCGCCTATTTTGGAGAAATGCAAGCGACGCGCGCACATTTTAGGCCAATATCCGTTGTATAATGAAAATATGGAGTTATGGCAGACTATTGTAGTTGGTTTGTATAGTGTTTTATCGTTAATGGTTTTTGTTTTAGGAATTTATCAATCCATTAAAAAGAGGAATCCCTATAAAGAAACATTATTATTGTCTTGGATGGGAATATTTGTGTGGGGAGATGCGCTTACCATCGGATTTTTCTGGTTTCTTGCTTCCCTCATCTCGCTATATATTAATGATTGGCTACTGTTTCTGCTCATTGTTTCAGTATTTTGGATTGTGCGCAGTCTCGGCGAGACGATTTATTGGATGAACCAGCAATTTGTGAAAGACAACAAGTATTGCGAAAAAGTGATGGGATACGGCTTACTTAAGAGTAATGCCATTTTTTTTGTATACCAAACCTATTGGCAGTGTCTTACCGTAGTCTCAATTGTAACAACAATATACCTGACGCATCTATGGCTACTTCACACCTCATAATAGAGTGACAGATGATACAATTATTCTATGTTGCTTGGCAAAACGCTCTACATAACTACCCGGAAAGATTGGCATGACTGGCTTGCGAAACACCACGACACGGAATCGGAGATTTGGCTTATTTACTATCGTAAAGATTCCGGGAAACCGCGGATATCGTATGACGATTCAGTCTTGGAAGCTCTCTGTTTCGGATGGATTGACAGCATATGTAAAAAAATTGACGACACCAAATTTGCCCAACGGTTTTCGCCACGTAAACCGACCAGTGTGCTATCCCAGATGAACAAAGAGAGAATACGGGAGCTTATGGAACAACATCTCATGACTGATGCCGGTTTGAAAGCACTTGCTCATGTATACGATCCCGAGAAAATTGTTCAGGAACCGTTTGTTATTTCGGAAGGAATTCTGAAAGCATTAAAAGCAAATCCCGATGCCTGGAAGAATTTTCAGAAGCTGCCCATGTCGTATAAACGTATTCGGATCGCCTACATTGAAAGCAGAAAACGGCATGGTGTCGGTATGTATCGAAAAGCATTGAACTATTTTATTATGATGACTGCGAAAAACAAACGTATCGGATTCGTCAAAGAACGGAGTACCCCAACCTTTATTTGACTTGGAATTGTCTTTCTGAGATGATTGGCATATGGATAAAGATAAATCTGCACAAATTGAAGAGATGACTTCTCCTTCTAATAATACCGGGTCATCGTTTCCGAAATGGACTCTTGTTTTATTGATGATCGGGGCGATTGTGGCACTTATGATGATAAGTGCTGTTATGGGCTTTGTGGTCAGTAAAAACCTAGTACCTAATTCAGAAATTCCACAAGTCACAACAGAGCCTTCCCCGACTTCGGAATTAAAAAAAACCGTTACTTGGGAAACGTATACGAATACAAAGTACGGTTATTCGATTGATTATCCGAGCAATTGGATGTTCAGAGAGTCACCCGATTCCAAAAACGGAGCAGCGTTCAATCCGACCGACAAACCCGGTTACCCGGATAAAAGCGATTCGATCTCGATTTATGCAGGTCAAATAGTAGGAAGTTCTACAAATGTAACTTTTGAAGAATATGTAAAAACAGCAGCAAGCCAGGAAATCCAAAATTACGGCAAATTGGTGTCGCTTAAAAAGGTAACAACTACCGAAGGTGTCGCGGGGTATGAAACGACCTGGACTGTTCAGGCAATGGCAGGAACGGGTTCCGGTCCGTCAACATCCCTGCCTATTACCTACTTTGAGTTACCGGGAAACAAAACAATGCTGGTGAGAGTTACTTTAGACAGAGAAGAAGATTTAGAAGTGTATGAAAAAATGTTGAGTACCGTAAAGTTCACCTCGGTTCCTTCAATATCACCACCAAGCCCGACTATTGACGAGAAAGTGTTGCTGCAGACGACAATAAAAGCTCAGCTGGCTACTAAGTTTAACAGCGACGGAAGCAATCTTACGGTAACCGTTTCCCAAATAGACGGCACCTCGGCAAAAGGCATGGTTTCGGACGGAAGCGGCGGCGGTATTTGGTTTGCAGCAAAAACCAACAGCGAATGGAAACTGGTCTGGGATGGTAACGGTGTTATTCAATGCACTGATCTTACGCAGTATCCCGATTTCTCAACCACGCTTGTTCCTGAATGCTGGGATACCACTTCACAAGGACTCGTTAAACGCTAGATATGAGTAAAATCCTCGTTTATAGTTTTTATAATCAGCGCCATATATCATTTCAACTTCTTGACTCACTGACCGAACCGGTTAAAAAATATTATCTAGGGAACATAAATAGCCTGGTTAAACACATTGTTGCCGAAAAGTATGATTACATTTTGGGTATAGGGAGTATGCGGAAAGGGATAAAAACAATGAGAGTAGAAAAAAAATTCAGGAATCTGAGGGGCAGAAAACCTATTCTTCCCGATGGTGAACCAGTTTTATTAGCAAATTGGGATCTGTCTGAACAAGATCTTGTAGTTGAATCAGAAAATGCCAATATCGGCCCCTGTAACCGCTCTGCCTACCTACTCTTAGACGCCATACATAAAAGTAGTCTCTTTACAAAACTTGCATTTCTACATGTTCCGAATGATTTTCCGATTGAAAAAGCGCATTCCACAATCAGCAACTGGCTAGCTGGGTTTGTCTGATTTGCTATTTCCATGACCGGTTTCTATACTGGTTTCTGTGGTGAAGCAAATATTCAAATTTCTGCGTAACTCCTGGCCGATTCTTGTATTCAGCGGAATATATATCCTGGTTTTTTACAAGACTTTTTTCCGGCCGTTCTCCCCTCTTATTCCTTTCCCCGGTGATTTGTTGGTTTCCGGTTCGTTTCCGTACCCGAGCGGAGGATGGGAAGGTTTTACCGGTTGGGTGAGTCACAAAGAATTCATACTTGCCGACGTTATACGTCAGATGTTTCCGTGGAGAACGCTCGCCATGGATCTTATCAAACACGGTGAGTTGCCGTTATGGAATATTTATTCATTTTCAGGCACCCCACTGATGGCAAATTTGCAGTCTGCGGTGTGGTACCCGTTTAATATTTTGTTTTTTATTCTTCCTTCGTTGCCGGGTTGGGTGCTTTATATTTTAATTCAGCCGCTTCTTGCAGGTATGTTTATGTATGCATATATTCGGAGTTTGCACCTGTCGCGTGTGGCTGCGTTAGTTGCTGCCATCGGATTTGCGTATGGAGTTTCATGGGTGTGGTTTGAAATGGGCGTTGTTGGACATTCTGCCCTGTGGCTACCGTTGATTCTTTGGGGAATTACCAAGTTTGTTGATGCGAGAAAAACCATCTTTCTCGCTGTTGTCTCTTGTGCTCTTGCCTGTTCCATTCTTGCAGGGCACGCTCAAACAGCACTGTATGTGCTAATTTTTACCTTTGCGTATTTTATTTGTACAGGCTATAAAAAATTAAATTGGCAAAGCTTTTTCTCCGGTATTGTTGCTTTTGTGCTTGGTGTGACCTTAAGTGCATTGCAACTCCTTCCGAGCCTTGAACTCATGATACACGCTGCCCGCGGGGCGATCAATTCTTATGCAGCATATCATAACTTCCAAATTCCGTGGTCACACCTTACCATGTTTCTTGCTCCGGATATTCTGGGAAATCCCGCAACGGGAAATTTCATCGGTAAAGATTATGGCGAATTGAATGGCTATACGGGAATTGTTGTTTTGCTGTGCGCAGCTATCGGGTTCTTTACGTATATTAAACGCAGAAATATGAGATTGTTGCTCGTGAGTTTAATAGTCTCGATGTTGGTTGCTTTGCCGACTTTTTTCTCAGAACTTCTTTTTTATTCGGGGATTCCGGTTCTGAGCACCAGTATTCCTTCGCGAGCGCTGTTTGTTGTTTCTGTGTGTTTGGTAATAGCTTCAGCCTATGGCGTGGAGGCGCTTCGCCAGCGAAAAAAATTAATAGCTATCGTACTTCCAGCAGTTATTCTTATTTTTGCATATGTTTTGTTATGGGGTTCATTGTTTGTATTCAATATAGATCCAACCCACGTAACGACTATGAAACGTAACCTCCTGCTTCCGTCGGTAACTATATTTAGTGTGATCGCTGGCATTTTCATTGTTAGGAAATTGCCCCAGTTCACAGTGGTACTCTGGGTAGTTATATTTTCTCTCATGGGTATGGAATATGCATACACATTGAACAAGTATTTGCCTTATGCGTCAGTGAAATACGCATTTCCCGACCATCCGTTGATTAATCAGTTATCCAGGATGACGAAACAAAGTAACGAACGGACGTATGGGCATGGTGGAGCAAGTATTATGACTAATATCGGTGTCCAATGGAGAGTCATGACTCCTGAAGGATATGACCCTTTGTATGTGCGGCGGTATGGGGAACTTATGCAGGCAGGAAAGTCCGGTAGGCTGGATGGATATGTTCCACGATCAGACGCACTATTGCCAGAATCTGTCCCCACAAAAGACACGTACCCAAAACAGGTATTATTGAATATCCTTGGCGTAAAGTATATTCTGGCTAAAGATGATGATGCACCCGTTGTGTGGAGCCCGTATCCACTGCAGTATCCTCCTTCCCGATTCAAACTTATTTACCAGGAGTACAAATGGAAAATATACGAGAACAGAGATTCCTTGCCAAGAGCTGCCGTATTCTATGATTATGAGGTTCAAACAGAAAAAAGCGCGCTTATTTCACGATTATTTAATCCCCGTTTTCACTATAAAACAAAGCTCCTTCTAGAAGAGAATCCTAGTCTACCCTCCTCTGATCAAGTTCCAACACCGGCTAGGATTGTGAAATATGCTGCCGGGGAGGTTGTCATTGCTGCGGAGGCAGCACGCCCGGGAGTCTTGTTTTTATCGGATACTCATTATCCCGGGTGGGAGGTCGCTGTTGATGGTAAATCAGCAAAGATTATACGAGCCAACTATACATTCCGTGCAGTCAGTATACCGAAAGGAAAACATATTATTGTATTTCAGTATCGGCCGTACACTTTTTTTGCAGGTGTTGCTATATCCGCATTATCTTTACTGATACTGGTTACTTGGGTTATAATATCAAAGCATGAAAAAACTGCTTATCGCAACTCGATCGAAAGGTAAATTTCCTGAAATTGTGGCAGGACTAGCCGGTATTCCGTTTGAATTTCTCAATTTAAACGATATTCCGGAGCTGCCTCAAGCTTATGAAGTTGAAGAATCCGGCTCTACGTTTGAAGGAAACGCACTTATCAAAGCTATGACGCTTGGTAGGAAAACAGGCATACTTACCCTTGCTGATGACGCCGGACTTTGCGTGGATGCTCTTGGAGGAAGACCGGGAGTGTGGAGTGCGCGATATGCCCCAGGAACGGATGCTGACCGATACAATAAATTGCTTGAAGAGCTGAAGAACGTCCCCGAAGAGAAACGAACAGCAAAATTTATTACGGTAATTGCTTTGTACGATCCCCAAACTGATAAAGTGCGTACCTGTGAAGGAATTTACGAAGGAAAAATAGCGTTTGGCCCATCCGGGGAACATGGTTTCGGATATGACCCTGTTTTTTATAACACTACTTTAAAGAAGACTAATGCACAAATGACATTGGAAGAAAAGAACTCGGTAAGCCATCGGGGAAAAGCGCTGCAAAAAGCACGGGTGATTCTCGAAAAAGAATTTATATAACAACCAAATATGTTCGCAAGCCAATCACTTCAGGAACGCATAGATAAAGCAGTCAAAGAAGAGATTGCTATTGTTCCTTACAATTCAAAATGGCCACAGCTGTTTGAAAATGAGGCACGTTTTCTCAGCGGCAAGTTTCCTCTAGTTATCAAGCGTATTGAACATTTTGGAAGCACTGCCGTTGTTAACCTTGCCGCAAAGCCGATTATAGACATGTTGGTAGAAGTGACTTCATATAAAGATGTTAAAGCTAAAATAGTGCCTGTTCTCACAGAACTTGGCTACGATTATTTTTGGCGCCCTGAATTTGACAAGCCGCCAATGTATGCATGGTTTATTAAACGAGATAAAAACGGTCAACGCACTCATCATATTCATATGATTACGAAAGACTCAAAAATGTGGGATCGCTTATTGTTTAGAGACTATTTACGAACGCATGCAGAACAAGTTAATTATTATGGGGACTTAAAACTAGGTTTAGCAGCAAGGTTTCGCAATGATCGTGTAGCATATACCAAAGCAAAAACTGAATTTGTTCGTGAAATTACCGAATTGGCACGCAAAAAATAATATGGATATATTTGGCAGTTCATCATCGTTAACGAATCAGCTATTTGAGAGTCTTAATGGAGAACATAACGTATTATCAGAAAAGGACTTTGAACAGTGTACGTTTCGGAAGTGCTCGTTTGTTAACAGTTCATTCACTAAATGTAGGTTTATAGACTGCAAGTTTATTGAATGCACATTAAGCGCCATTAAACTTACCAATTCGTCAATTATCGACCCGAAATTTATTGACTCAAAAGTCATCGGTATTGATTGGACCCTTTTAAAAACGTTCAATTTTCCTCAATTCATCACCAGCCAACTGGATTATTGCAATTTTCGGTTTACAAAGATTCCCAAAACGACAATGACAGACTGCGTGGTTCATGAGGCAGATTTTACGGAGTGTGATCTGCATGAGAGTGATTTCAGTCGGACTGATTTTGCCGGAACGGTTTTCTTTAAAACCAATGTATCAAAGTCTAGCTTTGTTGGGGCGTTTAACTACAGTATTGATGCGCGCGCAAATAATATCAAAAAAGCACACTTTTCCCTGCCGGAAGCGGCCTCTTTGCTTCGAAGTTTGGAAATTGTTATAGAGTAATCGGACTAACGGTTTGATTACTTTGCATACTCCCGCAGGATTTGGAAATCTTTTTTCAGGGTTTCTCTCATGGAGAATTGATACGCGGCAACTGCCGGATGATAAAAAGGAATATACGTAAACTCTCCATAATCCGCCGTAGTTTTAAATACCTTCCCGTGAATTTGACTGATCGACTTTAATTCACCGGAAAGTCCATACCGCTGCATAATATATGCCATGGAATATCGTCCGAGAGTTGCAACAACTTTCGGTTGTATGATATTGATTTGTCGATCGAGAAACGGAGAGTACAAGTCAATCTCTGCCGGAAGCGGATCCCGGTTATCGGGCGGCCTATCCTTTACTATGTTAGTAATATACACAGTTTTTCGGTCAATTGCGGCTGCTGCGAGAAGCTCGTCAAGTATGCGGCCGGATGCTCCACAAAATGGTCTTCCCTGCTCGGCTTCGTTTTTTCCGGGAGCTTCTCCGACAAATATAATTTTTGCATAGTGGTCGCCCTCACCGATTACCGGGTGATAATGGTTCTCTGTACGATACGAATATAAAGGAGATGCTGTAAGATTTATTACTTCCTCTTTGATCTTTTTAAGTTTTTCAGTGTGACTATCCATAATCAATTACCAACTTCCTCCGCCGCCTCCCCCGCCACCGCCCCCCGAGAAACCACCACTGAAACCGGAAGATGTTCCTGTTGATGATGGCGGTAAAGAACTAGTCCGGACACTTGAAAACGAGTTGTTCATAGCGGTAACGAAAAGCAATGTGTTGAAATGATTCTGGCCATGACCCTGATACCAATCGGGAGGAGTAATATCGATTTTCTCGAAGCGTTTGGCCCATACTTTTTCGACGCCGAACGCGACGGCATAGGGAAGAAGTTTTTCAAACCAATACTGCTCTTTTGCCTGAAATTCCAATTGCCGTTCTTGGGAGACCAGAAATCTGCGCAAAGACTCGGCTATGTGCGACTGTTGTTTACCAAAAATTGTTTTTCTCGGCATGGACAGACCGAACATTAAGCAGACAATAACCAGCGGGATATTCATGGTAAGTACAGCAAATGACAGTATTGCCAGGTAGTATTTTCGCTGATGGTCGGGATTTATGGGAAAAAATCCCTCACTGGTAAGCGACGTGTAAATAAGTTTTTTTGTTGCCTCAACGGTTTCGTATAATCGTTTATCTTTTATACGCACCTCAGGCTTTCCACCAAAAATTCCACCCAAAAGTTCCTGTTCAAATTTCTGAAGAGTCTTGTCACTGTCCGAATCCTTGAGGCGGACAAATGTGAAATCCCCCTTTTTCTTCTCGACAATTTTAAGATATCCGCGTCGCGCGAGATCAACAATGCTGGCACAAATGTCATTCATATCCACCCGTTCGTCAATAATGGTTCCGGTTTCACTCGGGGTGAGTTCTCTTCCGGATTTGTTTTTTGGGGGGGAATACCATGCGGTCGCCGGCCCGCTGATTGTCGGGTCCCTGCCGTATCTCAGCCACTTAATCGGAATCCATATCGGGTATATGACATACCACCATAAAGAAAGTAGAAAAGCTAAAGTAAAAAGTAGAAAGATAAGTGCTTGACCGAGAGGAGTTTCTGAAAACGGGACATATTTGACTGGTTCGAGTACGGCGACAAACCCTTTGGGAAACTTCACGGCGAATGTGAGTCCGTCATGCGCGACAAGCTCTTGTGTGGTTGAAACGTCGACGGTATTACCGGTTACTGTAGCGGTACAATTCTGCGCGGTATTGTTGTACGGGCCCGTATAACAGATAGCTTCTAGGGTATTTGCGGGTATGTCTGTCGGCAACTCTATAGTTGTGTTTGCTGCCCGTATGGGAATTTCCCATCCGTTACCGGTCGAATTCCAATACAATTCATCGTAGTCCGGAAAGTATGTTAATGCACCTTTTACACGGTACGTAATTACGTAGGTTTGCATACCGGTTATCAGCTTATCTTTATCTCCGATCTGAACACGGAATTCTTCTCCAACAGATGTTAGTTTGTATGGATAAGATGCGCCACTAGCATTGCGAACAGACTCTAAGCGAATATCCATTCTGTATTTCGTTCCTGCATCGTTCTTTTTTACGAACGGGATATACCTGAAAATACCATGTCTTGATTCCATACCGAAATCGTAACTTATTGTTTCGGTTACCTGAATAGTTCCGTCTTTATTAACTGCAACTTTGTTTTGGTAGGAAGTTATTTCTTCGGCGTTAACCGATTTTAAAGATCCTGAAAGAAATATGAAGAAAAGAAAGACAAGAGAAATTAATAATCGTTTCACGAAATTAATTTTAGAAATTCATCTAATGACACAAGCGAACTTTCTTTACTATCGCGTTTTTTGAATTCTATTTTACCTTCGGTACGTTTCGAAACCACGGCACGATATGGGATACCGATCAGATCCGCATCGGTGAATTTACCACCTGCTGAGACGTCTATCCGATCGTCGTAAAAGACCTCTATTCCCGCTTTGGTAAGTTGGTCATAGATACTTCCTGTCGTTTGTTGCCTGTTGTCTGTTACTAAATCCAGTCCGACAAGATGTACGGTAAATGGAGCGACATTTTTTGGCCAGACCAAACCTTTGTCGTCATGAAACTTCTCCGCGATGACGCCGATGATACGGCTCGTACCGATTCCGTAGCATCCCATATATACCGGCTTTTGTGTTCCATCCTTATCGGTAAAACGGTAATCGAACGCATCGCTGAACCGGGTTCCCAGAGGAAATATATTACCAACTTCCGACGCTCTTACGGCTTCCATTTTCGAGAAATCAACGCCGAGCTTTTTGCTGTCCTCATCTGTTACAATTTCCTTGTTGTACGCAATGTTATTTTTTCTATCAAGATAAATCGTGTCTTCCCCGGATTCAAGAAACGTCTGAAATTCATGGGAATACTCTTTAGTGAAGTCGCCCCCCGACGCGTATGTATATACGGTTTGTTCTTTAAGACCCAATCGCTCGTACACTTTCCAGTATGCTTCGGCAACGATTTTGTAATACCGCATTAAATCAGCTTCGGTGGTGTGAAAGCTATAGAGATCTTTCATGCGAAATTCTCTTCCGCGCAAGATTCCCGACTTAGCACGCGGCTCATTACGAAATTTTGTCTGGATCTGATATGCTGCTGTCGGCAGATCACGATAACTCACATTGAATTTTTTTGCGATCGGTGTGATGATGTCTTCATGCGTAGGGTTCAGGACGTAACTTGCGTTATGTTTCTGCTCAGCAGCTTTATTTGCCGGAACGGTTTTCATAAGAACATCCACAGTCTCAAATCTTCCTGACTGTTGCCATTGGGCAATAGGTGCAAGTGACGGCATCAGAACCTCTACGGCAATCTTATCCATTTCTTCCCGCACGATCTGTTCCACCTTTTGCAATACACGTGTGCCAAGAGGAAGGTAGGAATAAACCCCTGCCATTAATTGGTCAACAAAACCAGCCTTAATAAGGAGAGTTGCATTTATCGAATCTAAATCTTTGGCGTTTTTATTTGTTTTGACAAAGCTTTGTGAATATCGCATGGAAGGATTATACAATAAAGTCCGAAGTCTAAAGTATAAAGTATAAAGTTTAAAGTTCCAAGAGGGGGATAGATAAACGGGCTGACGATTTGCTCCTTACAGCATTTCTGCTCCAAAGCTTTGTCCCAAAGTCCACGTGTTGTTTTTCTTTTTCAAGCGCGGCATATACTTTTTGAATTTTGTCTTTCCTAATTTCTGTTTCTTCTCCAAACAAAGAAACCTGCTCAATACTGTTCTCTGAAAATTCGGCGATAGTACAACCAGTAGTGCGATACACATCTTGCGCATCGTATATAGAAAGAAAAGATCTGTGTATGTCACTAATAACGGATAGTGGATATTGTTGTTTGCCGGTAAAAATAAGTTCTGCGGTTTTGTATCTGAATTGTTGGGTTTTTAGAAATATACCCATGCGCTTTACATAATATCCGTACTTACGTGCCCGAGAAAACGCCGTTTCTACATGTTTCCGTAGTTCTGACCACAAAAAGTCTATGTCATTTGTCGCGGGGTGAAAGGTTCCAGTGGAGCTCATGCTTTTATATGTATTTTTTGCCTCTGGATTTATAACGTACACAGGAATTCCCCGAAGCTCTCTCCAAATATCATAGTATGGTTTTGACAGATGCTCATGGACAAATGTTTCAGGTTTATCGACAAAGTCGAGAGCGGTCTTAATACCTAGTTTTTGTAAATACGAACTTGTCGCTGGACCAATGCCCCATACCTCGTCAATGCGGATGTGCTTAAGGAAATTTTCTATCTCTCTGCCCTCAACCAACGTGAGACCCGAAGGTTTTTTATATTCGCTTGCCAGTTTCGCGAGGCTCTTGGTGAGAGAAATTCCGACCGAAACAGGAATACCAAGCTCTTTCTGAATTTCTTGCTGTAGTGAGGCGCCGATATCTTTATAAGTTTTATGCAATGGGCGTCTGAGTCCATAGATGTCTGCAAATCCCTCATCAACAGAATATTCTTCTACAACCGGAGAATATTGACGCATAAACGAAAACATTCTTTTTGAGAACAGCGAGAAGAGCTCGTAATCTCCCTCAAGACACACGCACTGCGGACATATCTTTTTGATTTCAAACATGCGCATGCCACGAGTGACACCATATTTTTTGGCTTCGTAGGAAATGGCAGTAGCAATACCCCGCTCGGCTCCGACGACAACAGGCTTTCCCTGTAATTCTGGACGGACAGCCTGCATGACAGAGGCAAAAAAGGCGTTACCATCAAGATGCAAAATTGCTGTGGGCCAGGAATAGGATTGAAGCATGAAATAAAGTTGAAAGTCGTAAGGTGTAAGTTGTAATAAAGTCTAAAGCTACAAGCTGTAAGTTGTATTGAGAGCGCAATAAATACTTACAACTTAATCAGTTACAGTTTTAATACAACTTTCAACTTACACCTTACAACTTATTTAAATGTACTTTCTCACCACTCCCTTAACCACTCCATAAATGCTTAACTCATTTTTTGGAATGATGGGAGCATAATTGCTGTTTGCCGGTTGCAGATATAATCTGTTTTTATCCTTGGCCAAGATCTTTAATGTCCACTCCCCATCAACCCGGGCGAGAACAACTTGTCCGCGTCGGGCGTTTTTTGTTTTTTCTAAAAGTGCTAAGTCACCGGGGAGAATTCCGAGATCCTTCAGAGAATCTCCACTTACTTTTAAAAGAAATGTCGCACTGGGCTTTTCGATGAGGTACGACTCAAGAGACAATGCATCTGCCTGATCATCGGGTGTCGGTACCGGAAAACCAGCAGGAACCTGACCGTATAGGTTGAGAGCAAAAAATAACGGGGTCGGTGCAAGTTTGTTGTGTGTATCTTTTTGCAAGAAACCTTCTTCGATAAGATTGTGAATTGCTTTGAATACGGCATTCTTGGAAGCAAGGTCCCACAGTTTTTGTAATTCACTATAACTTGGTAAGCGCTTACTGTGATGAAAAAAATCTTTCAGTGCCGATAACCGATCCTCTAGTTGTTTTTGCATGTGACCACTATAGTGAACAATTGTTCACTTGTCAAGGAGAATTTGTTCTCGCTGTTCCAGTGGTCTATTTGTGTAAATAGTCTCCGATTGCCTGACGTAATCCGTCGAAAGCGAGCTTGTCAAATGGGATGCGGTCTTTCGGAAAATATTGTATTGCGGCAACATCGTCTGTTGGGATCGGCTGTTGTTCTCCGATGGAACCCAAAAAAACACAACAGAGCGTATGGTATGTAATCTGTCCATATCCGTAGAGATCGTAATATGATCCGAAGTATTTTAAGTCGGTAATCACTACCTGCAACTCTTCTTTAATCTCACGGGTCACCGAGTCTTCGAAGGATTCGTTTAAATCGACAAACCCGCCGGGCAGATCAAGCATCCCTTTTTTTGGGTCGATTTTCCGTTCGATCAACATAATTTCCTTCTTGCTGTTTTCTATGATTACCGCGTTGCAGGGATGCGGATTAACGTAATAGCGGAGATCACACTGAGTGCAGCGCAAAAAATTGACTCCTTCTTTTTTAAACTCTCCACGGCATGCGGGGCAAAAGCGAAAATCTATTTCGAACATGTTTACAGTATAATACTTGTATGCAACTGTCGGTTATTATTGTAACGCATAACTCGTTTCATGTGATCCCCCGGTGTCTTGAGTTGTTAAGAGAACAGCTCAATCAGTCTTTTCCAAGCTCAAAAATGTACGAAATCGTGGTTGTTGACAACGCCTCAACGGATGAGACGGTACCCTTTCTAAAAAAGCAGAAAAATATAATTTCCGTGCTTCTTCCCGAAAATACCGGATTCGGCGTGGGAAATAACACCGGAGTTGCACATTCTGCAGGTGATTTCCTATTGCTTTTGAATTCGGATGTCTACCTTGATCATCCCATCGACTTTCCGGTACTTTTGTCATTTCTGGCAAAAGAAAAACGACGGGCTGCACTGGCAATCCGTCTTAATACACCCGACGGAAAAATGGACAAAGCATGTCATCGGGGATTTCCTACACCACTAAACTCTTTCGTATACTTTTCCGGGTTGGAGAAACTTATGGGGGGAACCTACCATCTCACAGACGCTGATCTGACGACTATTCATGAAATCGACTGTCCAAGTGCTGCTTTTTTTCTGATGAAGCGTTCAGTTTTCACTGAAGTGAAAGGCTTCGATTCCGACTATTTCTTTTATGCTGAAGATATCGACCTGTGTTATCGCATTAAAAAATTAGGCTACTCAATTTGGTTCTATCCTTCCTACCAAGCACAACACTTGAAATACCAAAGTGGCCAGAAGAGTGTTGATAGTTCTGCTCGTGTAAGAAGCAAATCATATTTTTTTTCTTCCATGGGGATGTTTTATGAAAAACACTACACCACAAAGTACCCGCTCTTCATAACATTTTTTGTCCGTTTGGGAATAAAAATTATGTCTGTTCTTAAGAAATAATATGAAAAGAATTGCCATTGACTGCCGTTTGGCTGAGGAGGGTGGTGTTGGAAGATATATACGGAACTTCGTTTATTATCTGTCGGATCTCGATAGAGAAAATGAGTACACGCTATGGACGTGCGAAAACTCGAATTTCGAATCTCGAAATCCGAAACAAAGTTCTAATTTCAAAATAAAGAAAACTGAGGCAAAATGGCATTCTTTTGATGAACAGATGAAATTTTGGAAAGAACTTGAGGAAGATGATTACGACTTAGTACATTTTCCCTACTTCTCACACCCCATATTTTATCGGCGACCTTTCGTCGTTACGATTCATGACCTGACTATACTTCATTTTGCAACCGGCAAAGCCACAACCAAAAACCCGCTAGTATATTTGGCTAAAAGATTAGGCTATTTAGTTGCGTTGCAACATGCAATAAACGGGTCAAAAAAAATAATCGTCCCGACAGATTTTGTTAAAAAAGATATTGAAAAAAGATACCATACACAGCCGGATAGAATTGTCGTGACTTACGAAGGTGTCGGTGAAAACATGTCCGATATGCGCGAAGAAAACCCATTGGATAAGATTCCCGAGAAATACTATTTGTACGTTGGTAATTTTTATCCTCATAAGAATGTGGAGTTTCTTTTGCGTTCGTTTAAACATCTGAAACAACCCAATCATCTTGTGCTTGCCGGCCCTAATGATTTTTTTACTAATCGCATACGATTGGTGGTTGAGGAACTTGGTCTGTCGCGCTCGGTTTCTTTTGTTTCCCGGCCCTCAGACGAAAACCTTAAGTATTTGTACACCCACGCTCAGGCACTTGTACTACCTTCGTTGTTTGAGGGGTTCGGATTGCCAATTGTAGAGGCTGTGTATTTTCATTGCCCTCTTTTGCTCTCTGATATCCCGGTATTTCACGAAATCGCATTACCGGGTACTGTTTTTTTTAATCCCCGCGATGAAAAAGATCTGGCAGAAAAATTAGCCAGAACACCAAAACACATCGAACCGGGAAAGCAGTATTTCGATCGCTTCTCGTTTGAAAAAATGTCCAAAGATACATTACAAGTGTATAAAGACGCGCTGTCCTGACCATCCGCTTTACAGCGAGACAAGCAGGCTACTGTCTACTAATTACAATATTATGAAACTGGCTATTGTCTATGACTGGATAGACTCGTGGGGTGGTGCGGAAAGGATATTGAGTACACTGTTTGATCTTTACCCGGCGGCTGATATTTACACGCTGTACGCCGATTACCGCAAAGCTGTGTGGGCAAAAAAATACAGCAATCGTATTAAAACAACATTTCTGCAGTCGTGGTATAACCTTGTCCCCCACAAACAATTCTTAGCTCCGTTTATGCCCTATGCGATCGAGTCACTTAATTTATCAGCATACGATGTGGTCTTATCGATTTCATCAGCGTTTGCAAAAGGGGTATTAACGCGGCCGGAAACGAAACATATTTCTTATATTTTTGCACCGACACGTTTTTTGTGGCATGAGAAAGAACGATATACCAATCATGGTTATATTGCTGGAATTGTTAAATGGTTGCAAGACTGGGATAAGATAGCAAGTAAGCGGCCCGATAAAATCCTTACTCTTTCTAAACATACTCAGCATTTACTATCTACTATCTACTATCTACCATCTACTGTTGTTTATCCGCCTTTTGACATGGACTATTATGAGAATCTGAAAAGAAATAGTAAGAAACCCTCAATCTCTCTACCTCAGAACTATTTTCTTTTTGTAGGGCGCCTCGAACCGTACAAACGGATCGATCTTCTCACCGATGCGTTCTCCAAAATGCCGCATCAGAATTTGGTAATAATCGGTTCAGGATCTGAACTGCCCAAAATCCGTAAATCTATCAGCAATTTTAACAATATAACAGTGTATTCGAATTTATCCGACTTTGAACTTGCTTATGTTTACCGACACGCAACCGCTCTTCTGATGCCTCAGTCGGAAGATTTTGGATACACGGCTCTCGAAAGTGTGTTTTTCAAAACTCCTGTCATGAGTTACGCTAAAAGCGGCGTGGCGGAATTTGTCCGGAACAAAGGAAATGGAATTTTGTTTTCTGAGCAAACCGCGTCTGAAATTGTGAAGCAAGTTGAGAAATTTCGTGTTTCAGATTACAATATGGACACAAGTGTAGTTGAGATGTTCTCCAAAAAGAAATTCATAACGAAAATTAAACAGCAAATTTCAAACTAATTAACAGTTTTTCTATTTAAGATGAAAGCAATTATTTTTGCCGGTGGAGCTGGTACCCGATTA
The DNA here is from genome assembly GCA_041665145.1 of Patescibacteria group bacterium. Taxonomy (GTDB): domain Bacteria; phylum Patescibacteriota; class Microgenomatia; order UBA1406; family UBA1406; genus JBAYJK01. The sequence goes on along the minus strand of JBAYJK010000004.1, from coordinate 107,012 downwards.
TGGCCGTTATCTCGAAAAAAATCGCCGAAGCAATTTGAAAAAATTATCGGTGATAAATCAACACTTCAGCTTGCGGTTGAACGGCTGTACCCGGATTTTAAGCCGGAAGATATTTTTCTTTCAACAAATGCCGTATATAAAGACATAATTGTTGAGCAATTACCCGAAGTCCCGAAAGAGAATTTTATCTTTGAACCCGAAAAAAAAGACGTGGGACCGGCTGTAGCCTTGGCAATGGGGATGCTTCTGAAAAAGGGAATCAATGAACCCGTTGTGATACTGTGGAGCGACCATATAGTTAAAAAAGACAAACGTTTTAAGCAGATTATTGCGGCGGCAAGTGAATACACGACCGAACACCCGAATAAAATAGTCTTTATTGGTCACACTCCCCGCTTTGCGAGCCAGAATTTGGGTTGGATTCATTATGGCAATGTGGTGGAGCACAAAGGAAATGTGTCTCTTCACTCTTTTGAAGGTTTTAAATACCGACCGGATCCTACAATGGCTGAGGAATATTTTCACTCAGGACGACATGCGTGGAATCTGGGTTATTTTGTCACCACGCCGAAATTTATCTATGACGCATTCAAGCGTTTCGCTCCTTCCATACACGAAAGTGTTGAGAGGATTCTTGCGGCATTGGGAACAGATAAATTTGAGGCAGTGTACAAGAAGGAATATTCGAAAATCGAGTCGATAAGCTTTGATAATGCGATACTCGAGCAACTTGATAAAAAAGAAGCACTTGTCTCTGTCGATGATATTGGGTGGAGTGATGTGGGAGCGTGGGAAGCACTGAAAGAGGCTTTGGAAAATTTTCCCGGTGAAAACATTACCAAAGGAAAAGTGTACCTCACCGACTCCAAGGATACGCTTGTATACAACTATGATGAGAAGAAACTTATCGTCGGCATTGATCTTGATGAACTGCTGGTAGTAGATACAAAAGATGTCCTCTTGGTTGCAAAAAAAACATCTGTTCCCAAAATAAAAAAAGTTGTAGAAAGCTTTGCGGGAACTGAAAACGAAATCCTGACGTAGAAAAACTGTATCATGCATATATGAAGAAGATTCTTTTGTTGGGAATTGTCTTTGTGATATGTTTGATTTCGTACTTCAGCAACTACGTAACAAAGCACGTCTTTCCCAATACGTTCTTTGACTCAGTGAACGTGTCATATCTTCCGAAAGATGCAGTATTAAAGATGCTCGCGCGTACAGAGGCAACGCCAATCACCATTGATATCAAAGGAAGAATATATACCTATAGCTTATCGGAACTTGGTATTGTTTTTGATATCAACAAAACCGTTGATGCGGTGTTCTTTTACGAACACGAAGGCTTTCCGAAGAATATCATCACATATGTAACTGCATTGTACTCCCAGCGGATGATTCAACCCCAGCTGGTGTTTACTCAAGAATTCTATGAGCGGTTCAGTAATACCGTATTTGATTTTTCGGCAAAACCCGATGAAATCTCCGTTAATGATGAAGGTAAACAATTAGTGTTTAGATCATACGAAGAGAAATATTCTGTCGAACCAAAGTCTCTTGCGCAGACAATCACCGCCCAATTTGGGAAGGCCGTTCCTATCAAGGCAAACTTCATAAAGGTTACATCTCCGGAAAAGTCTGTTACGGTAAATACCTACAATGAGAATCTTGGAAGAATTACTGCCAAACCGGTCGTGATCTCGCTTCCTTATGTGGGTTCCTCACTAACTATCCAGCACGAGGAGTTTAAAAAGCTTTTGCGTGTCCGATACAACGGCGTTTTACAGCAATTGAGCATAGATATAGATGAAGACAGTCTGAAACAATATGTACAAGCTCAGCTTACAGCTGTTTTGCAGAGAAAAGATCTGACCGTAGATATGCAGGATCTGAAAAAAAATTTAGTATCACTTGCGACAAGCCGGTTTAATGCATTCGATGCGTCGGTAGTCCAGGCGTCCGTAATACAAACCGCACAAAGTCATGGGGAGATTGCGAAAAAATATATCGAAATCGATATCCGCCAACAGATGATGTACTTATGGGAAAACGGGCAGAATATTGCAACGCACCGGATTTCTTCCGGACTTTATTACCCGACTCCACCGGGAACTTACAAAATAATGAACAAAGCACCGAACGCATTCTCTGACATTTATCATGTATGGATGCCGTATTGGATGGCGTTTTATTTAGATCCGAAGATTAATGCGTATCTCGGGATTCATGAACTTCCCTATTGGGTAACGGGTGACGGTACCCAGATACGCAGACCCCGGGACTTTATCGGATCACCTCACACAGGTGGCTGTGTGTCGCTTGATGTTGGAGAAGCGCAACTTGTGTACAATTGGGCGGAAATCGGAATGCCGGTCGTTATTTATGAATAAGACTAGTCCCAGTCATTTCAGGAGGTTTCGGTAATCCCATAATCTCGAGAATTGTAGGTGCAACGTCTTGTTGACCACCCGATTTTAATGCTACCCTTTGCAATTCAAGATCCCTCGAGATGAGTATAAATGGAACCGGATTTGTAGAGTGAGATGGTCTCGGTTGCCCATTGCTATAGAGCTTATCCTCTGCATTGCCGTGATCTGCTGTAAATATCACCGTATAGCCAGTTGCCAGTGCTGCTGTAACAACGGTTCCTACGCATTGGTCGACTGTCTCAACGGCTGTTATAACTGCTTTTTTAACAGCAGCGTGTCCAACTAAATCGCAATTTGCGAAATTAATAAGCATAAAGTCGTATGTGTTTTCCGAAATTTTTTGTAGTGCGGTTTTAGTAATTTCGCGGGCAGACATCTCTGGTTCTAAGTCGTACGAAGGTACTTTTGGACTTGGTATTAAAATTCTATCTTCTCCAGAAAATGGTTTTTCAATTTCCGAATTAAAGAAATAAGTTACATGGGCATATTTATCGGTTTCTGCAAGTCGTAACTGTTTCAGATTATTTTGTGAAAGGATTGATCCTAAATTATTAACAACAGGTTGTTCGTGAAAATGAAGAATTGCATTTTCTTCTAATGACGTATCATAAGGAGTCATAGTAAGTAATGATACGGTTGGATGTTTCTCTCGATTAAACTTATCAAAAATAGAGTCCTTTAGTGCGTGACTTAGTTGTCGTGGACGGTCTGTCCTGAAGTTAAAAAATATAACAAGATCGTTATCTTGGAGAACAGAAACAGGGGCGTTGCTCTGATCGACGATAACCGTAGGCTGAATATAATAATCGGTTTTATCACCTCGCGCATAAGCGTTACTAACAGCTTCGGTCGCTGTTTGTGCTGTGAATCCTTTTCCGAGCGTTAACATATCGTATGCTTTTTGCGTTCGGTCCCAATTATTATCGCGATCCATCGCATAATATCTCCCAACGACTGAGGCAATTTTTCCGATTCCCAACTTTTCAATATCATCAACATATGTCTGGGCAGATTTTTCTGGTACATCGCGTCCGTCTGCAATAAAATGAATATAGATTTTTTGAATACCCATTTTCTGTGCGTATGTAAGGAGAGCTTTTGCATGATTAATATGAGAATGTATTCCCTCGTCAGAGAACATGCCAAAAATGTGGAGTGACGAGTTGTCATTTTTCACTTTTTCTAGAGCGGTTTTCAGGTTCTCTTTTTCGAAAAGCGACCCATCGTCAATTGCTTTATTGACGAGTGTAAGCATTTGCCAGACGATCCTTCCCGCTCCGATATGCAGATGTCCAATCTCTGAATTGCCTTGTGAACCTTCAGGGACTCCAACAGCATTTCCGGCTGCCACATTCGTCGAATTAGGGTATTTTACAAGAAAATTGTCGAAATTTGGTGTCTTTGCCTGACTGATGTAATTCCCCGGACTTGGAGGCGCGACACCCCAGCCGTCAGCGATAATGAGAACTACGCGGCGATGAATATCCATTAGTGCAAATAACTATCAGAACCCGTTGGTCTTATACGGAAACTCGTAAAATTTTAGTTGTTTCGGACGCAGCTCCTTCTCTCTGTCTTCAATCTCAAGAAGACGATTATATTTGGCTAAGCGTTCGGAACGAGACATTGAACCGGTTTTTATCTGTCCGGTTCCTGCGGCAACAACCAGGTCCGCAATAAACGGATCCTCTGTTTCACCAGATCTATGAGAAACAATGCATTGCATGCCCGCTTCTCGTGCCAGCTGCATTGTTTCTATGGTCTCGGTAAGCGTGCCGATTTGGTTCACCTTGATAAGGATCGCGTTTGTTGCACTTTCTGCAATGCCTTTTCGTAACCGGTCACTATTTGTTACATATAAGTCGTCACCAACAGTTTGTATTTTACTTCCGAGTTTTTTTTGGAATGCAGAGAACCCTTCCCAATCATCCTCTGCGAAACCATCCTCAAGAGAACATAGTGGGAATTGTTTTTTCATCTCCACGTAATAATCACCCAGTTCTTCACGGGTCATTTTTTTTCCGTCGCGCGTAAGATTATATGTGTCGTTGCTGTAAATTTCGGAAGCAGCAACGTCCAGTCCGAGTCCGAATTCCTGTCCTGGTACATATCCTGTTTCAGTTATGGCATCTATCAGAAACTGCAGAGGCTCTTTGTTGGTACCGCATTTCAATGTGTATCCACCCTCATCTCCGACACCCGTGGGCATGCCAGATGCACTCAGTTTTTTCTTGAGTATGTGGAAGACTTCAGATGATGCGCGGAGAGCTTCTGAGAATTTCGAGAAACCGTACGGTATGAGCATATATTCCTGGAAGTCGCTCGATTGTTCTGCATGTTTACCTCCGTTAATCACATTAATCATAGGAATGGGTAATGTTACTATCTTGGCTCCAAAGAATTCCATAAGGTATTCATATAATTCTTGCTCTTTAGTGAGTGCGGCAGCTCGTGCGGCAGCAAGTGAAATAGAAAGGATTGCGTTCGCGCCGAGCTTGCCCTTGTTTGGCGTACCGTCTGTTTCGATCATTTTTCTATCGAGAGCAGCCTGGTCGAATACATTCATTCCGGCTACCGCATCCGAGAGAAGAACGTCGACGTTATGTTTTGCCATAAGAACTCCCTTACCTCCATAACGTTTTTTGTCCCCGTCACGCAGCTCAACTGCCTCATAAGTACCGGTGGACGCTCCGGAGGGAATTGCAGCCCACCCGACCACTCCGTTTTCCAAATGAACGAATGTTTTTAATGTCGGGAAACCCCGCGAATCCAAGATCTCGATTGAGGTAACTTTTTTGATATTCATAAAATTACTATACTACTTTTTCAAACGTTCCGTCGAGGTGCAGGTAGTATAAATCAACAGTTAGTTGGGGCCATTTGCCTAAAACTGTTTCCTGCGCTTTTTTAAGGTCAGTAGTATGTCGCTCTGGAGTGCTCTCTGCTCCGTAGGCTCCACATTCTTCGTGATGAATTAAAACTACTTGTTTTATCTGATGCAAACGTACAGATATGTCGATTTGGCCAAGAACGGTATCAAGGTTTTTCGTACTTCCGGCAAATCCGATGTAATCAAATTTCTTCCCCGCTAATTCTTTGTCTGTCCAGTCGCGGATAAACTTCTGAAAACGGAAATCGATACATGCGACGACTGCCGCATCACAAATATGTGCCATAAATAAAACGTAACTAATAATACAGAGATAGATTACTTAATCGCACCTGAAGTTGCAACCCGTGTTTCATGGATGGTATAATTTAGACCAATATGACAGCAGAACTTGCCCCCCAAGCCTTACCGCCGATAAGTAGTCTTCTACAAAGAGCGGAGGGATTTATTCTAAAAAACGACCTTAATTATTTTCTGCAAACTGCCCGCTTACTGGTTGCTTGTATGGAACGACACACTGAACTGACACCTGTTGAAGCTCAGAGAATCGGCAACGATTTAGGACGATTAGCAGCTGCCTATAAAGATTTACGTAAAGCTTTGCGTAGAGACAGTCATGATAATCGGGAATTAAGTATGGGTACGGCGATGCGTGAGGCACTCCTTTGTGTAGATGCGGCAGTCGCAGCTGAGGCGGCAACTGGCGGCAAAATACGTTTTCCTTATGAGCAGCTACTCCAGGCGCTGTTGACGTATACCAATCCTCGTTCTTTAGATCCTCGCGGACCAAGTATCAGTGAAGCGGAAATGAGGCTTTCAAACATACCTCGACCACGAGCGCTTACTATTATTCACGGTGTTGCGGTGCACAGTGAAATAGAAGAACACTATGAAGTTGTCAATAGTGCATTGGCGTTTAAACTTCTCAACAGAGTAAGATTGGATGCACTGGACGCGGCAGAAGCGGAACAGGTGGAAGCAACAGAAGAAGCTTATTCAGCCAGACGCGATGTGTATTTTAAATATGCGCACAGCAGGGATATCGGACTGGATTCGGAGATGGTTGAAGGCTACATTTTGTATCTGCGACAAACTGGTGCAAGAGATGAAGCTCATCTTGAGAGACTCTTGGCTCTTTATAACAAAACACAAATGCGCGCGGAACCTGCACGTGAAACATTAACCCTTTTTTCCGCAGAATCTGTTTTTGTTGCTGCGGAAAAGCAGCTGGCAGAAGTTTTTGACGATACGAGTTTTAATCGTCGGCAGGAGCAATTACGCAGTTTTGATTTCCAGAGATTATTGCAGCTGCTAACATCGGTCCTGGGAGGATTAAAACTGCACGGCGATAGTAGTGAAATAGTCCTCAACACCGATCAACAACGGGCATTTGAAGGATTTGCAACTGTAGTCTCAAACCATGCTGCAGAACTGTCATTTGCCGGGCGAGACAAAATTATTTTGGAGTGGATTAGGGATCAATGGAGGAAAAAGTTTTCCGAATTGGGGAAGCACACAACAGAATTAATTGCTGTTTTGGAGAAACCGAAATTAAGCCCACAAGACGCTGCGCGGGTTGTCAGAACCGGGCTTACCGAAGTCAAAAGCGAGCCTGCCAGCATTAATTATGCTGATATTGCTTGTGTGGACCCCCGATACGGTTATCTGAAGGGTGAGATTCAACCTTATGCGATTCCGGGGGGAGATGTGGGGTTTGTTATGGCAGTCTTTGGAGGTTTTAGAGCATATACGGAGAGTGTCAGAGAAGCGTTCAGTCCTAGAGAATTGTTTACCGATGCCATGAGGGAGCAACTATGGGAGCAGATTTTAAAAATTATGGGTGGTCCACAAAAATTTGCTTCGCACACTGATACTCACGCCGGGTCTTCGTGTCCTGGTTGTGGCCACATGATGCGGGCAATGCAAGACGCAAAAGCCTATGGCCTGGATGAAAAAGATATGGCGTTTATTGTCCATAAAGTTCAAGAATTGCATAAGTTAGCAGAATCTGGGCATGCCCGTACTCCAGAGAACCTTCCCGGGAAACATGCCGAGCAGGCGGTGATCATAGTTAGAAGTCATGGACACAATCTCCGACCGGTGAGTAATAATGGCGGATTCGGCGAAGTTCAGGTGTTTCGTTATACGCCTGATGTGGCTATGAAATGTATGAACGACATAATGAATGGGCTCGCTGACACTGTTGCACATCTTGCCTATAAGATCAAACCGACACAAAGCCGAAGAGATGCTCTGGAGGTTTTTGACACAGCTTTTCTGAGAGTTTTTGCAGATCAGCTTAATGCTACTTTGCAGCGTTTGGCAAAAGGACTTCCAATGTATGAAGTTACTCTCGACCACACTAGCGCTCCCAAAGTCAACTTTATAAAACAAGTGATTTAGTTGCCCTTATCAGCGTTTTTCAAAGTACAGGGTTACGACAGAAGTGATTGTTTGGGATCCCGGTTCAATTGAGGGCGAACCTCCCCCACCACCAAACCCCGAGCTCATAACTGCCCGATCATACATGGGTGCAACGGTGCCGTTATTATTCGATTCTACGATGTTGGTTATCTTTCCGAGTTTGATACCAAGCGACTTGGCGAGCTTCCCCGCCTGCTCCTTAGCATTGGCGATTGCTTTGTTTCGGGCCTCTTCACGATAATTCTCCGGTTTGTCGACTGCAAAACTTGTTCCTTGAATCTCATTGGCGCCTGCGGCAGAGGCAGCTTCGATGACTTGAGATACAAGATCAATTTTAGTTACTTTTATGCTTAAATATGCGTTGCCGTTGTATCCATTGATCCTGTTTTCGTTATTCTCGTAGACATAATTAGGATTGACTGAATAGTTGTTGGTTTTGATGTCTTTTTTGTCTATACCAAGATTTTTCAACGACTCAATGATTTTATTGTTGACGGAATCAATACCGCTACGCGCTTCATTGACCGATGTTTTGTTGTTGACAGTAATTCCGACGTTGATGTAAGCGACGTCCGGGACGACATCAACCTTGCCTTCGCCTACTACCGAAAGCTCAGTAGATTGTGAGGCGGTGGTTATGGTAATGGGGTATGCAATATTGAATGTTTTAACAAACCACAGTGCGGCGACCACAATGATTACACCGAAGAGAATACTTCCGTTAAATTTTTCTTTATCCATGCTCTAATAGTAGTAAGAATTGACCGTGATGTCAAGGAATATTTACTGTTTATTTTTACGGCCCCAATAACGGACAAGCGAACGAATTTTATTGCTGATGCGGGACCTGTTTCTGATAAATACCCACAGTGTGATGAATAAGGCCACTATTCCGATAATAAAAAACGCCATGTGTGGTTGGGGTGTTTCGATGAGGATGACATACGCGACATCCAGTATGTATGTATGCAATGCCTGCATATTTTCCTGAAAGATATCTATCACAGACATTGTTTCTCTTTCAATGAAGGTCTGAATAATCATGTATGCGAACGTGCCGGTGGCAACAAGCAACATACAAACACTCATGATTTTTACCATCGCACTCATAAACGTTTTCTTTGTTTCGAACACATAAACCTTATTCAGTATCTTGTCTTCAAGCTTTTTCATGTGTTATGCTTTTTTGAAATTGATAATCGGGCACGGTGAATTATTGTGCGGACTGTGTTAATCGGATGATTCAGTTTATCGGCTATTTCCTGGTAGCTGTATCCTTCGCTCATCAGACGAAGCGCGTCCTGTTGCTCGTGCGAAAGAGTTTTTAACTCCGGAATTTCTGTAATCGCTACATCCGGCAAAATTTCATCCTGCGTCGGCGATGCTGTTTCCGTTAATGACGATGTATTCTTGTGTGAGCGATAGTACATCTTAAGTTCATTTTTTGCGATCTGATACAGGTAGGGCAAAACAGGCCGGTTCTTATCGAACCGAACGAGCGCTTTATAAAAGCTTAGAAAAGTATTCTGAACAAGATCTTCCACATTCTCTTTCTCAAAAAGCCTGCTTTTAATGAAGTGGTAGATGTGTTTGGTATATTGACGGGTCAAATGTTCAAAGTAGTCGAGTTCCCCATTACAAATGTGCTGGATAATTTCCGCATCGGTAAGACTATGAGACATGGTGTCATTATACTAATTTTTTGGAAATCCTAATAGTACCTGCTAAAAATAGCAAACATGGTGACGAGTATCATAAAAAAAGCAAGAAGCAGCATGGCTGCCGGTCTTGAAGACAGATTGAACTTCGGTGCTGTTATGTGCCTCAGTTGTATCAATGTCAAATAGAAGAATGGAAGAAGCGGGAGGAAATATCTGCCCTGAATACCGTCAATTATCAATGTGTCAGCAGGATTCCATATAACGTAATACAACGCGAGAAAAAAAACATAGTAGCCGCCGATAAACGACGATCCATAGATTATTTGCTTTTTTGTGTATAACAAAGCCTGAGGGATTTTTGTAGTTACGAGTACATACACTAATAATAATCCGTAGGTTGCGTACCCCAGTAATCCGACAGAATACTCAAGCCACCCCAGGATACCAATGGTACTTTGTATGTAAAACGGTCCGCGATCAATTGTTGTTCTTATGATTAATAATAAGGAGTTGAGCGGATTACTGGTAAGCGCAAGAGCATTAGCCAGAGGAGAAATGTCGGTGCGGAGCTGTTCTATTCCCTTATATGCGGACCACATATTGCTTTTCGCGGCAGCGTATGAAATTCCGAGAATAAATAAAAACATTACGATTTTCTTTACATAACTTAGTTTGCTCTTTGAATATGTCTGGTAAGGAATAAGGAAAATGAGAAATATCAGAGGTTCATACCCACCGGGTTTAGTTATGAAAACAAGGAGGAGGCTCAAAAGTAGCGCAAGCATATTTTTTGAATATTGCGAAACAAGGACGAAAAACGTCACGGCGGCTAGTAGATTAATAGCGTCATAACCATATGAAGTTACTTGTTGGAGAAAAACGGGTGTAAAGTATACGAGAGTAAGCAGTGGTCTCAATTCCTTTATACACTTTTTATACAAAACAAACATCCATACAAATACAATCAAAGCAAGAACAAATCTACCCAAAAAAAATATCTGAACAGCCCCTAGTGATAAAGCACTCCCAATTAATACTCCAACTGTTTGTGGTATATAGCTTATTAGGGGAAAGGAACATTGGTAGTCAATGTTATAGATTTTGCTGTTTAATGGTATTGTTTGAGATTTTGAGTATAAGGAGATGTCGAATTTATTGTTCTTATGAAGAGGCAAGTCCATTTTATGAATCTTATCCACAAATTCTACATATTGAGAGTGTATTTTAAGTGTATTTCCTCTGGCTTTCGTGCAGAATACATTTCCTGATGCAAGGTTCAGGGCGCGGTAAAAATGTACTTCTTCATCCGGTTTTTGGAACGGTGGAACCAAAAAAACAAAAAATATGATTGAAAACGCTAATAAGACGAAGAGTGCAGTTTCTAAGGTAGTGTATTTTTTCATTTATGTACACTGTCTAAAAATAGAAGTACAGCTTGTTTGACTCCTGTAGGATCTTCCGTAAAGATATCGTGGGAGGTGGAAAGAATAACGATTTTTTTTGGCTCGTTTGCAATTGAATACAAATATTGTCCTTGCTCGACTGGTACGGCGGTGTCTTTTGAGCCATGAATAATGAGTAATGGAACACGAATATCGGAAACTAAACGTTCCGGTGCATATGTGGGGTAACTACTACCAAGAAGCGCTATTGATGAAATTTGCATAAATGGCAGTAGTAATGGAGCTGGGAGGCCACGTTTTGATAACTCAACCGCAAGCAGAGCGTCAATGCTTCTATAACCATCTAATTCGATAACAAAATCCCCTACGTGATGTTTCCCACTCGCGTTCATAACTGACACAGCTCCCATAGAGTAACCAAGCAACCCAACGGGAATACTGTGATTTTCGGGTAATGAAAGCAAATATTTGTATGCATATAAAACATCTTCAGACTCGAGGATACCGAGTGTTACTTTAGATCTGTTACTTTCTCCAAAGCCCCCAAGGTCGATAAGTAAAGAACTATATCCTGCATCATATAAATATGCAGCATGACCTAGCATAGTACTCCTGCCTCCTGGATTGAGATATCCATGCACGACCACAACAGCGCCTTTTGGATTCGGAGTTTTTATGTACCAGCCGCTAATTAAAGTCTTGTCGGAGCTTTTAAACACAACCTTTTCAAAAGGTAGGTTGTAATCTGAGGGTGTCCCCGAGGAAGCTTGCATGTGAACGCTCACCATACCGTTTAATACGTAGTACGCAAGGAGAAATAAAATCACACATATTCCAAGCAAAATTGTTCCCATAACTAAAATTATTTTGGGGGCCATACGCATAGTATACTAGCAACACTCTAACAATCCAACGTGGGTCAATTTTCTTTTCATACGTCGCAGGAGATAGTGAAAATTCAATTTGATGATTGCAAGAAGCGGTTCCTTTTTGAGTCTGTTTTTGTATTCGGAAAGAGGTAAAGGAAGAAATTGACCACTGTCAATGTTCCCGCCAAGGAAACCTTCAAGCCGGTTGGTAAGTTTTTCTGTATTAAAAAGTTCCCGTGCTTTCTGTATATTTGCTCGAGAGATTTTTTCGTAAAGTGACCGATTATTATAAAGCTCGATTATTCGCTGTGCCATTTTTTCCGGCGTATTCTCTACAAATCCGTTCATTGTATCTTCTACCAATTCAACTTGAGCGTTATCTCGATCAAAAAAAACCGGCGCCAAAAAGTCGGTGCTGTTTGTAATTATGGGTTTCCCAAGAGCCATTCCTTCTGCAATTGCACAGCCGAAACTTTCTCCGATCTGGCTTGTCTGTAGCAACACATCACAGGCTCTTATCGTTTTTACTATTTCTTTCCGATTTGTCGTCTCCGGAAGAATTGTGAACTTCTCGAGCAATTGATGTGGAATTCTCGTCCGGTAATCGTCCGGCAGCGAACGGACTATGAATCGGCAATTAGGAATTCTTTTCAGAACATAGGGCGCGATCTTGATGATAGCATCATCCCATTTGTCCTTATTTGCGCGCCCGATACGACCCACAGTAAAAAACTTTTTTGTTGAAGAACTGAAGTCTAAAGTAAACCCGCCTGATGGCGAGGCAGGAAGTTTAAGGTCTAAAGGATTGTAAAGATAATCATACCTTTCAATAGAAAAGCCGTTTTTTTGGGCGATCAAGCAGTATTTGAGAAGAAGCGTCTGAGAAACAAACAGCCGTTTATAAAGTAACGCATCGACAGTGGGATCAAACTTCCCGAAATGGGCAATATCGATAACTTGTATGGAGCGTTTTTTACAGTACTTTAGAAATTGAACCGCATTGTTATATTTTTCACCATCATCAAAGTAAATACTGTTGGTCAAAATCGTGCGGACTTTGTTTGTTTCTACATAGTGTTGTAGCGCGTCGTAGCCAATGGAATCAAGAAAAAAAACTTTGACATCCCGGCCTTTTTTGGCAAGTTCTTTTGCAAATATCTGAATTGTCTGGCCGGCGCAACCGAGTGAATGATCCGGGGTTACTATTACAAGAGTATCTTTATTTTGCATCATATGCACAAGCTAACTTGTGTGAGTAGTATATCAACGATGCTTTTTTACTGAGCTTTTCTGAAAAAATCTGATGTAAAGTATCGGGACTATGCCGAGCGAGTTAACAAGCAAAAGAAGAATAAACCAGTTACGCTGTTTGTTTTGAGCGGCTTTCCATAACGCCATTCCCTTCCAAATAAGGTCCCAGAGAGCAATAAGTATAAAAACAATTCTCCACTGAGTGTCTTGCATATACGCTAAATAACTATTAATCATGATAATCAGTGTACTATTTCAGTTAGTTTTCAGCAAATTTTGTTGTAATTCAACAAACTGACGCGGGGGTTAGTTTAAGAATCAATTTATATTATTAATTAAAATTATCAAAAAATGGCAGAAGAAAAAAATACGGTAACACAGAAGAGTGCTGTGTTTCCTGTTGTTCCGGTTGTAGTGGTAGTAGCTGTATTAGCGGTTGTCGGAGGTGTGATCGGATACCAGAAGTATAAAGCACGTTCGTGGTTCGGCCAGGGGTATCAGGCAGGAATGATGCGGGGAGCCCGTGATGAGGGTCGAAATAATCCCGGGGGAAGAAAAATGGGTGGAGCCGGTGGAATGATGGAGCCACAACCTACACCCCCTCTTACTGAATTGCAAAAGCAGGAAATTGCCTCGGGGACTGCAACGACAACCACAAACAAAACTTTTACAATAAATGGAGGAAATTTTTATTTCGTACCGAATTCAATCATGGTTAATAAAGGCGATACGGTGACCATTGTTTTTAAAAATGACGGAGGTATGCACGACTTCATCATCGACGAGTTGGATGTTAAATCGCAAACCATACAAACAGGAACAAGCGAAACGGTTACATTCGTCGCGGACAAGGTGGGATCGTTTCAGTATTATTGTAGCGTGGGTTCACATCGAAAGCTTGGGATGTTTGGGACGTTGACGGTGAAGTAGATTTGAAAGCATGCAGATTTTTGTATAATACGTGATACCAATGATCGGTTTTGTAAGAAAGAATCTACTGTATGTTGCGTGGACTGTTGCCTTGCTCTCAATGTTGGGTAGTTTGTATTTCAGCGAAGTATTGAAATACCCCCCCTGTGTGCTCTGTTGGTATCAGAGAATCTTCATGTATCCGCTGGTACCGATTATTGCGGTCGCTATTATCAAAAAAACAAGCGACCTTAGATGGTACATATTACCTCTCAGCATTGCGGGTGCGCTCATAGCTGTTTACCATAATCTGTTGTACTACAAATTGCTTCCCGAAAGTATAAAGCCGTGTGTACAAGGCATTTCATGTACAACAAAGTTTATCGAGTGGTATGGTTTTGTGACAATACCTTTCTTGTCATTCGTTGCATTCTTGGCTATTTCCTTGAGTGTATTTTTTTATATAAATTCTAAAAAAACATGAGTAACGAAACAAAGATGCTCTCAATTATAATTGCGGCCGTAGTTCTGCTTCTCGGAGGTGCAGCTTTCTTTGCGAGCAGCTCGAACCCGCTGAGCACATCAACCACTTCTGCTGATCCTGCCGTGCTCATTAGGAAAACGAGCGATAAAAAAGAAGTTCCCAATGCCAAAGTTACTATTGTCGAATTCGGAGATTACCAATGCCCTGCCTGTAGTGCAGTGCAACCGTTAGTAAAAAAAATACTCGCCGAACACAAAGGAAAAATCACATATGTTTTCAGAAACTACCCCCTTCCACAACATCCGAATGCACAAATAGCAGCCGAGGCTGCCGAGGCTGCTGGTGCTCAAGGTAAATACTGGGAGATGCATGATTTGTTGTTTGAAAAACAGGCTGAATGGAGCGAAAGCACTTCCCCTTTGCAGATATTTGTCAAATATGCCACATCTCTAAAATTAAATACAGACAGATTCCAGAAAGAAGTGAAAGCAAATAAATACGAAGGAAAAATCCGTCAAGATATGAACGACGGTAATGCGCTCGCCATTAATCAGACACCAACTTTTTTTGTTAACGGTGAAATGTTTACCGGACAAAACGGTGACCTTGCGGCAACCGTAAAAGGGCTGCTGAAACCATGAAAGAGTTTGTTGCTTTTTTTGTTTCATTATTCTCAGGCTTGAATTTGATTTCACAACCGACAGTTGTGCCGACGCCTTTTGTGCCGTATTCAATCAGCACCCCCCCAAAAGAGTCTGCCCGTGGCACAATTACCGATCTTTCCGGTGAGGTATTGTGGCAGTCGCGCTCGGCAACGGACGGGGCGGTGATAACAAGACCGCAGATGGTAAAACAGGGAGAAGAACTACAGACAAGGAACGGGACAGTCGATGTGGAATTCCGGGATATGGCTATAGTCAAATTATCGGCCGAATCACACGTAAACTTTGTGCAGACCTTGCCCGCAAGCTTCGTTGTACAGCAAAGAAGCGGAAATGCAACGTACGTGAGACTCGGGGCAACTCCTCTTTCAGTACGGGTGCGGGGAATGTTGGTGGAAATGAGCGAGGGTACCGCGACGATAACAGTTAATCCGGATAGACCGATTGTTTCCGTGGAAGCCGTGTCCGGAGAAGCAACCGTCGGATTCAATAATCTGTATGTAGTAAGTCAGGTAATAAAAATACCTGAAGGTAATATATTGTATTACAATGACGAAACGAGAGAAACAGACTTAGTTAATAGTACAGAGTAGATAGTTAATAGCTGAGAGTTAAGAGTTAATGGTTAATGGTTATTTGAAGTTCTTGAGCGGGTCAAGAATAGAACTATCTTCATATCCAAGTGCCCATAACGCAACACCCCCGAGAGAATTAGCCTCAACATACTTAATTTTTTGCGAAGTGGAATTTTTATCTGGGTAAAATATTTGATAAAAAGTTCCGGTTTCTTCATCTTTGTAAACTATGTACTTTTCTTCTGCTGCTTGGTCAATTTGTGCACTACATGACGCACAGTCTGCGAGAAATTGCTCGACATTCTGAGAGCTGATAGCCAGTCCTGTTCCGGGGATTATTGCAGCTCGTGGTTCAGAGTTGAGCGTTTCCCATTTGTAGCCGTAAAGCGGAATTCCAAGGATGATTTTATGAGACGGTATTTTTGATAGCGCCTCTTTAACTACCACATTGCTATCGAGCTCTGCAACGGTTTCTGTTCCTTTTAACGGAGCAACAGGTCCGGTAACGTATGAGCCGGAATAGTGGAAATCGTAGGCCATGATAATAATGTAGTCAACATACGGAGCAATCAGAAACGGATTGATAAGATTCTTTCTTATTAACGATGATGCGGTGATGTCTACTGTTAGCGTTCCTAATTTTTCCCTATCCATATTCTCTTTCAGCTCCCGGACAAACTGTACGAATCGCAATTGACCCTCCGAAGAAGCGTCAGCAACACTCTCGATATCCAGATTCAGGTCGGTAAATCCGTATTGTCGCATGACAGGGGCAATGTCGCGCACAAGATTCCGTGCATGAACTTTTGGGTGTTCCATGAGACGGTTAATCGAGTCAACATCTCCGTTAAAAGCCGTAAGGGAGAGCGAAATATTTTTATTCTTGGCTGATTCCAGGAATGTATCCACTTTCCCGGTTTTCAATGCAAGCCATCCCGGTTCTGTCTCTTGCGCATTTTGCAGGCGCAGAACCGTCCCGTCCTCATGAACCGTTACTCCGAAGTATGAAAGCTGGGTTACATATGGTGAGTAATCGGCTTTTGCTCTGCTCAAGAGCCAATATGGCAAAAAACCGATGACTTTCTTTCCTTGAGGAAGGATTGTTTCGGGACGAGTAAAAAATAAATAACTACCAAGAATTCCCCCAGCTATCCCGAAAAGGAGTATGACAAACAGCAGCTTCTTAATCACAACGGTATTATAATATACTCCGGAGGTTTCTAGTAACGATTTCTTTTGAATTCCGCACCTTGAATCTGGCCGTATTTTTGCATAACGCCTCTCATCGGACCCTGTCGAAACCAGACATCGTTTAATCCGCTCATATCAACGAGGAAGCCGGCGAGAATAATTGATGCGATGAATAGGGCGACGACGAACAGGAAATTGTGTTTGTACGAAAAATCATATTTTCGGAGTAACTTGATTCCTGCAACCATGCCCACGATTGCAAGTATCAAAGCCCACCACGGGAAATTTGTTACTAATTCCTGGAAGCGGTATTCACCCATCGGGCCATGAGTCCGCAGTGAGAAGCGGAACAGTGCGATCAGAAAGGTTGAGGCGACAATACTTGCAGCCAAACCGATTCCGGCAAACAGTGAACCGGCCAAAAAATATATTTTCGGCTTCATGGAAATTTCGCCTTTTTCTATCTTACTCATGACGGTGTCTGTTATTTTAAGATCCTTCAGGTTTTGTGTTATTTGTTTTTTTCGCATATTTTTTTCATTATAACTTTTGCGCGATTGATTCGTGTAGCGACTGTTCCCATGGGGAGACGTAGTACATCGCTTATTTCTTCATACGATTTGTCATCCATGTAATACAAGACTAATGGTTCTGCGTAAAGCGTCGGCATGGATTCCAAACACTTGTGTGCACGCCGCTGCATTTCTTTCGTACCGAAATCTTCCTCAATGTTTCCCTCATCTGCCTTCTCAAAATGCTCTGCCATCGGAATCTCCTTTTTATATTTTTTTACCGCGTTCATAGTTTCGTTATGTACAATGCGATAGAGCCAGCTGGAAAACTTCTTTTTACAATCAAAGCTCTGCAAATTAACATATGCCTTTATAAAAGATTCCTGCACGGCATCTTTCGCAATGTGCTCGTCCCGTATCAAATAGGTGGCGTATTTAATGAGCTTTGCCTCATAGCGCATAACCAGTTCGCGGTACATTTCGGTATCTTGTTTACGTACCAACTCAACCAGTTCTTCGTCGGTGTAGTGATCATGCTTCTCCATGTATGTATTGTAATACAAGTTAACCCTGTTATTTCTTTCATGTACTCCGTGTACGCCAAAATCCCGATACGAATATCGGGACATGGCGAACAGCAGATTTACTTACTGAAATTTCTTCCCATACCTCCTCCGTTACGTCCGGAGCCATTCTGCAGACCAAGTCCGAGTTCTGTTCGGATGGCAGCAGCTTCTTGAGTCTTACCATCTTCTGCGAGCTCGTGAGCTTTTGCAAATTTTGCAAAGTTATCTTTGTTGACAACCTGGGTAACGCGTCCGCGGCCCTGCATAAGATTCTTCCACGCATTGTAGTCATTTGTAGCGAATGCTTTCTCCATTGCTTCGTGTCGTTCTGCCGTGTAGTTGGGACCTTGTACTGCAGGGTCTCCTCTATACGCACGTACGCTTGGTGAAGATATAAGCAATCCTCCTGCAACGATGCTGAGTGCTGTTAAAGTTAAAAGTGTTTTCTTCATGTGTTTCATCTCCTTTCTACCAGTAATACACATGAGAGGGGTATTTTCTTTCAAGGAAATTAATAGTTATTTTCCGAGTGCGATAAGAGATATAAGAGCGATGAGAGTTACTGCAAAAAATAAGATAAAGGTGTAGGTAAGCAACGCAATCGCCTCTTTCTTTTTCCCATCAAGGAACATGATTGCCGGACGGCCGAATATGAAATATCCGGTAAATGCAGCAGAAAAGACAAACAGTAGCAATAATGCAATTGGTGCTGCAATAGTTTTTACCTGCCCGATTTTATTCTCACCGGCATAGTACATGAAAGCAGCAACGGCGACGATATAAAGAAACGTTAACGAGACATTAATAAAAGCAGACTTGAATATCTTATTCACGATATTTTCAGTATACCAGATACAAGTTTTTCTTTTTCAAGTTTACTCCATTGTTTCACCTCATATTCACGTTTCAATGCTTCGCTTGCGGTCGTAAACTGTTCGGAATGAACCAGTTTTACGGGCCGTCTGCTTTTGGTGTATTTAGCAGATCTCTTGTCGTCCGAATTATGTTCTTCAACTCTTCTTTTCAAGTCGGTTGTCTGACCACAATACAAAGAATTATCGGCACAACGGACCATATAGAAATAGTGCATAGTACAGATTGTAACAAGTAATTTTTATGGTAACCTGTAGATGATGAAGAAAGGAGTTGCTCTTCTGGTTTTGATGACATTATTCGGGGGTTTATGGTTTTATTTCCGTCTTCCAACAAAGCAAGAAGGAAACCGTCCAGGTAATTCAATACGCTCAGCGTCACCTGTTCCGACAAAATCTGTCAACCCAGAAGTTTTAGCAGAGAACCTTGAGATTCCCTGGGAAATTGTTTTCTTGCCGGAGGGAGATATGCTGGTGACCGAACGTTCGGGGAAGTTACTCAGGGTGGGAGCAAGAACTCAGGTTGTCCAGGAGATTGCGGGTGTAGCTCATATCGGAGAAGGCGGACTTCTGGGAATGGCGCTCCACCCCAATTTTAAGACAAATCATTATGTGTATCTCTATTCAACGACACGAACTGCGGGTGGAATAACAAATCGCGTTGAGCGCTATAAATTTATAAAGGATACCCTGACTAACCGTGTGGTTATTCTTGAGGGAATAAAGGGATCCGCAAATCATGACGGCGGGAGGATTGCGTTCGGTCCTGATGGATATCTATATATCACAACGGGCGACGCGGAAAACCCCAGCTCAGCACAGGACACTACATCACTCAACGGCAAGATACTCAGAATAACGGATGACGGATCAATTCCCAAAGACAATCCGTTCGGGAATGCAGTGTATTCATACGGACATCGGAATCCACAGGGACTTGTATGGGATGCAAGCAGAACACTGTGGGAAACAGAGCACGGCCCGTCAGGACTTGAAACGGGTTACGACGAGCTCAATATTATCAAAAAAGGCGGGAATTACGGTTGGCCAATTATCAAGGGTGACCAGCAAAAAAATGAAATGATAGTTCCCGTTATCCATTCCGGCAGTCAGGATACCTGGGCGCCTTCCGGACTCACGTTCGTGGACGGAAACTTATATTTCTCCGGTCTTCGGGGAGAATCTCTTTATAAAGCAACAATCGGAGCCGGGAATAAGGTTTCCCTCAGTAGGTATTTGCAGGGCACATATGGGAGATTGAGAGCCGCAGTTACCGGTCCTGACGGTTATCTGTATCTAACAACGAGTAATCGCGATGGACGGGCACTTCCCCGCTTCGGAGATGATAAAATTATCAGAGTGAATGTAGAAGCACTCAAATAAACACAGACCATGAAATACATCGCTTTACTTCGGGGAATAAACGTTGGAGGAAACAATCTTATTAAAATGGCAGATTTGAAAGCGGTTTTTGAAGACGGAGGTTTTCAAAACGTCAGTACATATATTCAAAGCGGAAATGTGCTGTTTGAATCGGATGATGACAATAGTACAAGTGTTTCCAAAAAACTTGAGAAATTACTGTCCGAAACGTTTGTAATGTCCTTGCGGGTTATGGTGAGGTCTTATGACGAATTGAGAACGGTACTTACTGATGTTCCTCATGAATGGAAAACTCGAGACGATATCCGGTGTTATGTTGCTTTTGTGAGGGAGCCTGTCACGGAGGAAGATGTGGTGAAAGAAATTAAACTGAAAGATGGTGTGGACTTTGTGAAGACCGGGCCGGGTGTTGTGTATATGACCACGCTTACGAGTGGTCTCACAAAAAGCGGGTTTACCAAACTTGTCGGGAAGAAAATATACCAGGATCTCACAATGCGCAATTACAATACGACAAGAAAAATCTTCGAACTTATGGGAAATTAGATTGTACTTGTTAACCAAATAGATTCCGTAAGGCATTTCTTATAGCGTCTTCGTTTATTCCCCAACTCCCATGACTGAAATTCCGAGCTACAAACACACTGTTTAATGGTAACCCATTACTAGCAATTTGTGGAGGACCCGTAAAATCTATGTCTCGTGGCGAAACCATCGCATCAAATTCGGGGACAACCGCATGCAACCGTACTTCTGCGCCACTGTCTTCAATGCGGCTCAATATTTGTAATAGATATGTATCTATCCCACGGCGAGTTTGTTGGAGAGACGTAGCAAGCAGAGATAATCCCGCGATAACAGATGGTGCAAGTATCTTTAGTTTTTCTCGGGTACCCATTACTTCGCCGTATTCTTGCATTACTCGTTGGTGGGTTTGTGCCGGAATATGATCTCCATGAAACATCTTCGTAATATATGGTGCCAATATGTGTGCTCGTTGATCTATGTACACATCAATTTCTTCTCTCGAAACGTAATGCATGCGGTTGTCTATTTCTGCGATACGATTCAGTATTTTCTGGCGATGCCTCACATCTGGTTCGAGGGTTTGAAAAACTTTGAGGAACCGAGCTCTTCGATCTGCACGACTCTCTTTAGTATCACCATATGTGTTAGGGTACTCTTTTTGCATAGTTTCGTAGTAGTGTTCTGAATCTATGGGGAATACAGAGTGTTGTTCGCCGTATTTCATGCTCTCGGCGACGTTACCGAGACGCTTAAAAAAAGAACGGAGACCTTTTTCGGCAATTCCCGCTCCACCAAGAATTACAACATCAATTTCCTTCCCCTGCCAAAAACTTGTATCTATATGTGGAGCCATCTGGATAAACTCCCACAATCCACCCGAATGAAGCTCGATAACAATATGATTTTGGGAACCTAATTTCTCCTGAATTGCAGTAGCGGTGTTATGGTAGTGTTGCTCTTTTGAACGTTCACCAGGACGTAATGGAAATGCATCTTGAACGGAACGAAGCGAGGTGGGAAGAAGCGAACTGGTCACGTAGCCCTTTTCACCAAAAGCCAGCCGCAGGGCCGTCATTGCCCCACCGTTACCATCTGCGCCCGCTACCCACAAATGCACAGTTTCTTGTGACATCTCTATAGTATACTCCTATACTATAGGTTTGGCAAACCAGAGAGGGCTAAACCAGATTCTGTGATCTTTACGACCAGAGCTTGAATTTCTTGGTCAAGGTTTTAACGGTTGCATGTTCTCCGAATATTCCTACACCCAAAATTTCTACCTCATCAAAAGCCTTTTGTGTAGTAATTGTTTGTATTTCTTCATCATCGGTAGATTCGACCATTTCGTTCGTAAAGAACATCTTTTGGACATTAGTATTCTCCCTGATATCTTTTGCAAAAGATTGAACAGCGTCGTGCTCAGCAGCGAAGATGATAATCGGATATTGTGTATTCCGGGGTAAATCTGCTCCGTCCTTTGTATTGAAAAACTCGCCTGTACCGAAATTTTCTTTAAACGTGTGGCCAAAATACGCGGAAATATGTGCCACCGTATTCATTGCCTTCCATGCGGGAAGACTTCTGTCGATAATGATTGATAATCTTTTTGTGAAATCTTGGGACATGGTTTCTTTAGATTAGTAATTAATTATCTGATAAGTATTCTCTGAGAGTTTCTTCTAATTGATCTGGTTTTACAATTTGATCGAGTGCGTAGTAGCACATTATGTCTTTTTCATCTGCGGTGTAGTTTACTCCGATACGGGGCATATTCCATGCGTAAGCCATTCCCACCTCTGCTGTCAGATCTTTTCCGTAATCCTTAAGAACTGCAACAAAGATATCTGCCTTACGGATAAGTCCAACATTGGTTTCAAACATTTTATCGTGAGAAACATTTTGTGGACTATGTGTTACTGCACACAGAACTTCGAAACCAAGAGCCTTAATTCTATTTATTAATTCAAAATTTAACTCACCTAGTTTATGGGGAGTACAAAGAAATACTGTTTTCATATTTGTAACGAAATTATAATTACTCTTTAAGGAACTTTTTAATTATTTGTGCCAGTTCTGGTCGTTTGCCGAAAAAGGAATGATCAGCGTCGGGAATTATTCCATACTGAAAATTACTTTTTCCAGAAAGCGCCTTCTTAAGGATGTCTACACACTCGGGTACTTTTCCGTAACAGAACTCGTCTTGTCCGCCATATAAAACAAGCGAAGGTTTGGTTATGCTTTTGATTTCTCGGAACGGTTCTTTCTTCATAATTTTGATGCTGTTTAGCATCCAATAGTACGGGAAGCAATTATAATCGCCTTCCGGATTTATCTGATCATAGAGTGATTGAAACGAAATCGGCATTTCGGAAATATATTTAGGAACAAAATTCCTGCCCTTTCCGGATTTAATTCTCGATTCACAAAGTTTCAACACATGTTCGAACCTGTCATCCCCAATGGATTGATAATAGAAACCCGAATCGTCGCCTCCGCTAAAGAGAACATATTTCTCTATGTCATTTTGTTTCTTGTACCAGTCGTATACACAAATCTTGTTTGCCCCTGTTGAAGAACCGAGCAGGTATATATGTTTGTATCCTTTGCTTTTAGCAAAATTGACTGCACCGTCGATATCCTGGATACAATCCTTAATTAATTCATATGCAACACCGGCTTTGTAGCGTTCACGTTTATCTCCAACTACTTTATCGAAGCTTTGTATAAGATGCCCTCCTGTGTTTGTGAATGACAGATATGAAATTCCGTTGTCGGTAAGCGTTTTACCCAGCGTATTTTGTAACTCAACACTATAAAATCCTCCAGCACTTCCGTTTCCATGCAGGTAGATGGCCACTTTGTCAGACTTGCTATTTTGTTCATACAAAAGACCCGGGAGTTCTACACCAACACTGCTGTGAAATTGAACGAGTGACAGGTTCATATTGGGTAAATTATACACCACGTTTATGTGACCGCCATCAATTACGGTTTTCGGTAAAACATGCTATCATGTTTTAATTAGTAGCCTATGTGTTGTTATGGTATTTAAACGTTTTCGCAAACTTTCAAAGAAAAAAAAGCTTCTTGTTATTGTCGTGATTGCGATTGTGGTTATTTTTGCATTCGTATCATTAACTTCTTCGGGTGGTTCGAAATTCATTACGGACAAAGTAAAACGTGGCAGCATTACTGAGTTGGTTTCCGAGACGGGAATAATTAATTCCACAAATGTGGTTACGGTAACTTCGCCCTCAACAGGAGTGGTAACTGACGTGTCCGTAAAAAATGGAGATGTTGTCAAAACGGGCGATACGTTATTTGCAATTAAAAGCTCAGCAACAGAACAGGAGAAGTCATTGGCACTTGCAAACTATCTGGCCGCAAAAAGTGCGTTAGACGCGGCAAACTCTATGGCACTGAAGCTTCAGGCAGTAATGTTCGATAAGTGGGATACGTTTCGGGAACTTGCAACAAATGACACGTATGAAACCTCAGACGGTAATCCAAAATATGAAAACAGGTCATTACCAGAATTTCATATACCTGAAAAACAATGGCTTGCTGCGGAACAGGACTATAAACAACAGCAGAACGTAATCTCACAGGCAAAAGCCGCAGTCTCAAGCACGTATTTGTTGTATACGGCAACACAGAACGCAACAGTGAAAGCAACGGCAGACGGTATAATCGAGAATCTCTCGGTTTCAAGCGGAAGTGCGGTCACTGCTTCGGTCGCAAAACCCCTTGCTCTTATTGCCGGCTCTGCGCTTACGGAGGTAATTGTTTCTCTCAGCGAGTATTCAATTGCCAAGGTTGCCGAGAATCAATCGGTATTGATAGATGTGAAGGCGGTTTCTCATAAGAAATATCATGGTTTTATAACCCGTGTCGATACGGTCGGGAGCGATGTGAAAGGTGTTATGCGGTATAACGCGTATATGCAAATTGCCAACGCAGACAAGTTTATCCGTCCTGGTATGAGTGCAGACATAACTATTACCACAAACAATAAGACAAATGTTTTGAGAGTCCCCAACTCTGCCGTTAAACCCTATCAGGGAGGTCGGGCAATTCGTGTACCCGGTAAAAACGGAGCTATTACGTATGTGCCGGTGGAGATTGGAGTGCGAGGCAAAGCGTACACAGAGATTGTCAAAGGCGTAAAAGAAAACCAAGAGATAATTACCACTCTTTCCAACGAACAGATTAAACGACCGGGATTATTGGGAAACTAATTATGCTGCACACAGAACCGCTTATTCGTCTCGATACAGTTACCAAACGATATCCCTTGGCAACGGGGGAATTTTACCAGGCACTTAATGGCGTGTCGCTTTCTATCCATGAAGGAGAGTTTGTCGCTATTATGGGCCCATCCGGAAGTGGAAAATCAACCACCATGCACATCATTGGAGCGCTTGATACCCCAACATCAGGGACATATTCGCTCAAAGGGAAAAATATCAGCCAGTATACGAGTGATCAGTTGGCCGAGCTGCGGAACAAGGAAATCGGATTCGTGTTCCAAACGTTCAATCTACTTCCTCGAACAACGGTGCTTAAGAATGTGGAGCGCCCTATGATTTATGCGGGTGTAAAACAGGAGGAGCGTACCCGGCGCGCACTTGAAGCATTACGACTGGTTGGGATTGAAGACAAAGCAAACAATATTTCAAACCATATTTCCGGCGGACAAATTCAACGGGTTGCAATTGCACGGGCGATTGTCATGAACCCAGCTATTGTCCTTGCTGACGAGCCGACGGGAAACCTGGATACCAAAACTTCGTCGGAGATAATGGGTTTTTTTACGAAACTCAATAAGTCCGGTCGAACCGTCGTTTTGATTACTCATGAAAATGACATTGCTGCCTATGCAAAAAGAATTATCAGGATTGTAGACGGATCCATTGTTTCGGATACTAAAAAATAATATGGAATATATAGAAATTGTTCGTTCCGCATTGCAGGCGTTAAAAGCAAACAAGCTGAGAACGTCACTCACGATGCTGGGTATAATTATCGGAATTACTTCCGTAATTCTTATCTACTCCATCGGACAAGGGGCGGTCGCGTTTATTACGGAAGAACTTGCCTCATTTGGGACAGATTATTTCCAAATCAATCCGGGAAAAAGCCAAATTAGTACATTTGCAGGTTCACAAGCACTGACAATGGACGATTATAACGCTATAAGAGATGATGAATCTCTCACAAATGTTAAACGTGTTGCACCGTTTGCGCTCGCGTCAGTCATTGTGTCTGCAAATGGCGAAGAAGACGAACTCTCAGTATACGGTACAACAGCGGATGCTCAAAATATCTTAAGGCCAGAGGTGCGATATGGGGAGTTTCTTACAGATGAGCAGCAATCCTCATCCGAACAAGTAGTAGTAATGGGCAGTGAAGCTGCTGACAATTTTTTTGGAAATGATTCGTCCCCGATTAATGAGTCGCTTACCATAGATAACCGGACATATCGGGTGAGTGGAGTTATCCACTCAGCATCGGTTCTCGCGGGTTCGTTTTTGAACAATTCTTTGTTTGTTCCTGTTTCTGTTGCATCACAAAATCTTACCGGCGATGACAGTTTAATGGAAATTGATGTGAGTGTTTATGACCAGGATACTATTAATCAGACCATGGAGGATGTAACACAATTATTAAGGGACCAACATAATTTGAAAGAAGGTATTGACAATAATTTCCAGATGTCGAGTGCGCAAGATATTCTTTCAACCACCCAAACAATCACCTCGCTTTTGACGGCGATGATTGTGGCGATTTCAGCTATTTCCCTGGTAGTCGGAGGTGTCGGGGTTATGAATATCATGCTTGTTTCTGTAACGGAACGTACTAAGGAAATAGGCTTGTTAAAAGCAATCGGTGCAAAGGATAAAGATATATTGACACAGTTTCTGTTTGAATCGATGGTGATGACGCTTATCGGAGGAGTTGTTGGAATATCTTTGGGATCGGGGTTTGCATTACTTATTTCACTCGCCTTTCACATACCGTTTATTGTGAGTATTCCGGCGATTGTTATTGCTGTCGGGGTTTCTACGGGTGTTGGTATTGTTTTCGGGCTATATCCGGCACGCCGTGCCGCTAACCTGTCTCCAATTGATGCACTGCAGTACCAATAATCACTTAACCAATTCGGACAGCGCATGATGCGGAGCCGAGCCACGTATGTGGGTTGCGGTCCCAACACCACCCGAGACGGGGTTTTCCGTAGCTTGTCCAGATTGATGGAACTCGCTGATCCGCTCGTCTTGAGCCGCACATTTGAAAGGCGTTGTATTTTTTCTTGTCCGTTAAGATTTCAGGAAACTGAGTGAGCAACGAAACGCCTTCATCAATGGTAAGCGGAAAACGCCCGCAAGAAAGTATTGTTTTAAGCGCATCCTCCGGTCGGACATTTAAAGTATCTCTTCCTGTGCTGACATCGACAAGTAAATAGAGCGATGAGATTGGGATGGACAATCCGCTGATGGGATTGAAATCTTCAGGTTCCACAGGCTCCATGTTCACCACTCCCTTTTCACCTTTGATTTCAATAAGCGGTAGGGCAACGTGCGGAGAAACCAGTTCTCCTTTTACGACAATTACAAAGGGAATCTGACCGCTACTTTTTTCTAGTCTTTGTGGCAATTTTAGTTTCAGAGCTTCTGTTTGTTTACGGAAAGAATCAACAGAAATCCCCGCATGTTTCGGATATTCTTTTTGCAACAGGTTTTCAACTTGTCGGTTAAATTCTTCTGTGTTGGTCATAAGTTTAATTGGATTAATATGTCTCGTTCTCTATTCTACTATTAATTTGATAATATTGACCATATGGGAGAAGGAATCAAACTGCCTTTCAGAGTGGGGATTTCCCCGACACTACATATCCGTGGACTGATTGCGACGGAAGACATTAAAAAAGGAACGGTTATCGAACGGTGTCCGGCTGTTGTGTATAAAAGAGATGATGAACACGTTGAGAAGACTATATTCAGCAGGTATATCTTCGATTGGGATGACGAACATGACTCACTGGTTTTAGGGTATGGCGCTGTCCTCAATCATAGCTACAACCGTAACGTAGAGATAGACTTTGATTATGGAAAAAAGGAAGTGGTATTTACTACGATACAAGATGTCCGTTCCGGAGAAGAGCTGTTCCTAAACTATAATGACGACGAGCCCAATCCCATTGACCCCAAATACCTCGTGCCGGATAAGAGGTTGAAAAACTAACAACTCACTTAATGAGTGTTAGGGATTGAAAATGGAACCATGGGATTTTGCTCCCCGTGTCTATGGTTTTAAATTCAAAGATCTTAAATTTATCTTTGACTACTCTTAGCAGTGAGTCGTCTGACAAAAAAGAGAAAAATCTCGGTAATTTTACCCTGCCTTTGTCTGATCTTATTTGTTCTTCGTCCTTTCCACCATATACACCATAAAAGAAAATGCCTCCGGGGTTTAAAACATTATGTATGTCTGACAGCACTACGTCTAGGTCTTTTTTTGGAACATGAAGCAGCGTGTTTAATGTGTAAACGGCATCGAATTTTTTTTGTAATGTCGCTATGTCGTAGAGGTCTAAATTCATTGTATCTAAACCTTTTTCTTTACAAATTTTAACCATCCCATTTGAAAAATCTGTTGCCAAAACATTAAAGCCTGAGTCTTGGAAGAATTTTGCATCCGTCCCTACACCGGAGCCAAGTTCAAGGATATTTCTAACATTCTTGGACCTAAAAACTAGGGCTAACTCGCGTCTTACCACACTTTTCCATTCATCTCTTACACCCTCTAAAGCAAGTCTCTCTTTGGAATCTAAATCGTAGGCAGCTTTGAGTTGTTGTTTAAAATCACTCATTTCAAAAAAACTTTGCACGGCATAGAGTTGTGCCTGGCTGCCCGAGATGGATTCGAACCACCATTAAACGGTTCAGAGCCGTTCGTCCTACCATTAGACGATCGGGCAAATCAAAAGACTGGATATATTTTATCACAGGAGTTCTTATGAAGACACTCAGTCTTGCGTGAGAGAGGGCAATTGTAGGTGAGTTTCTACTCTATCAAGGCGCCTGCGCTGAAACATTTGTTCACGGTCAAGAAGATTGAGCATAATCTTCTGGTCTTGTCTTAATGTACGTAGCTCTTTACTATGTCTATCGAGCGTTTTCTCTATATGAACGAATCGGCTGTCTATACGCTCAAACTGCCCGTCAAAGAGACGTGCGATTTGCTGTAAGTCTTTTTTGGTTAACATTGAAAAGATACTACCAAGTAGTTAAATATTTGTCCACGGTTTATAGACATCATTGCTTTATTATTCTGATGTACGCGTTGAAGTCGACATTGAAAAACAATTTAGGAATAGTTGCAGATTTTGTAAAACCCATCTTTTGGTAAAAGCCGTTTGATTCCCAGTTAGCACCGGTAAGCAACCATGTTTTTGTTGCTTTGTGCTTTTTACCGAATAATTCTGCCCGATTAACAAGCATCTGGCCAACACCTTTTCCCCGTACGGTTGGTTTGACCATGAGGGCTGCAATATACACAACATCCCCCTCAATTTTTCCCTCAATAGTACCAACAAGTTCTCCATCCTCAACTGCCTTGAAGCGAAAATGTTTTTCCAGCCAATGAGCTGTGGGCCCGTACTTCCCTTTACTAAATAGTTTCCACTCCTCTTCAAGTGATTCTGATTTTTTGGCTGTGGATAGCGTGATCATATCTTTATTATATCTCTTAATCTGTTGTAACTAGGTCAATTTGTGTTTTATCTCGTATGTTTCTCTGCAATTCTCCAGGAACTCGCGAATTCTTCTCGCATAAAAGATATTGATATAAATTCCTCCCGTCGCATGTCCGGGAAATGGACTGATAAGATTTGTTCCCCCGGCAACTGCGGCAGTTGCCGCGGGCACGACATAATCGCGTAAAGGACGAATAGTCAGCATTCTCTTTCTGTCAGTCTTGGACAATTTCTTTTCATCTCTTTCAAATTGACGAACCGATTCGGCAAACGCAGGACTGTTTTTTGAGACCTTTGCAAGAGTTGGTGTAACATTGTTTCCCTCTTTCAGTCTTCCTGTAATATTTACGAATCCTGCAAGTTTGTTTTTTCGTTGTATAAAAGCATTTCCCGCGGCACTTCCGCCAGCACTTTGTCCGGCAACTGCTACAGAATAACCCGCATCGAGCAACGAGTCGATTTTTGCAAGTATCCGTTCCAGTTTTGGCGTGAAACTGTTTCCCTTTTCCCATTCGGGATAGACAATATGCATACGAAGCCCAAACAATCTCCATACTGACGGCAGAAGGGATAATAGTGCTTTTTGAAGCGGATGCTGGTCATGCAGACCGGGAATAAAAACGATGTGATATCCGTGATGCATGAGAAAAGTATACTATATGACCACTCTGGTACAATTGGAGTATGGATACCAAACGGCAGTTAAAAAACAGGACAATTGTTTCGGATGAGGTTCTGATGAAATTTAATTAGCAGTTTCAAATTTTTTATGAAAAGCTTAACAGTCAAGGAACTTTCTGATCTTATTATGCTACAGGCACAGGAAAAAGGTTTTGGAATAAAGCCGGAAGATGTCTCGGTACCTGAGAAAATTGCGCTTATCCATTCGGAAATTTCGGAAGCATTTGAAGCGTATCGTCATCAGAACTTTGATGGTAAGGACGGATTTAAAGAAGAATTGGGAGATGCGATTCAGCGGATTCTCCATTTGTGTGGCGTGTTGGGAATTGACATCGAAGCGGCGATTCTGAAAAAGCTCGACTTCAATAAATCCCGTTCATGGGATTGGAAGAAAATGAACGAACAACACAAATAAAAATCACAAGACTCTTTGCAAATAATGTCCGGTGTACGACCGGGAAACCTGGGCGATCTCCCACGGTGTTCCTTGGGCGACTATTCCTCCTCCTTTTTCCCCGCCTTCCGGCCCGAGGTCTATAATCCAATCGGCATTCTTAATAACATCCAAATTATGCTCGACCACCAGTACCGTGTTACCGTTATCGACTAGTTTATTCAGAAGCACCAAAAGTTTTTCTACATCAGCAAAATGCAAGCCGGATGTTGGCTCATCTAAAATATAAAATTCACCTCTGGCTTGCAAACGACTCGCAAGTTTCAGTCGCTGGGATTCTCCTCCTGAGAGCGTGTCGAGGGTTTGTCCCATTTCCATATAATCAAGACCCACCTCTTCAAGCAACTTCATTTGTGTTGCAATATTTGGGTCATTAAAAAACTCTTTAATCTCCGTTGCGGTCATAGCAAGCACTTCTGCGATATTTTTGCCGTTATACAAATATTCCAATACTTCTTCTCTATATCTTCGACCGTTACAACTTTCGCACTTAATTTTTACATCTCCCAAAAAGTTCATGTCCATTTCAACAAACCCGACTCCTTTGCATAGTTCGCAACCTCCTTTTGAGTTATAACTGAAGAAACTGGGGTGCAGGTGGTGCGTATCTGCAAAGTGTTGACGAATGGTATCAAACGCACCTAGATATGTTGCGATGCACCCGCGCTTATTTGCTCCAACGGCTTTTTGATCGACAACTATTACGTTGCTTTCCTGTTGGTCAACAATCTCCTCGACCAGCGAGCTTTTTCCCGATCCCGACACGCCGGTCAGTGCTACAAGCACCCCGGTTGGAACTGTAAGGGTGAGACTCTTCAGGTTGTGGCGACGAGCGTTTGTGATGGTCAAAAAACCGGTGGGATGGCGGTAGGTTTGCTTTGCTGGAATGCTCTTTTCTTTACTTAGGTACTTTCCGGTAAGAGATGTGGGGTTATTCATAATTTGATCGATTGATCCTGTTGCAACGATCTCTCCACCCTTTTTCCCACCTCCCGGTCCGACTTCGACTGCAAAATCGGCATTTCTGATAACCGTTTCATCATGCTCGACAACAATCACGCTATTGCCATTATTTTTAAGTTTTCTAAGGTTCTCTACAACGTTCACCACGTCTCTCGGGTGAAGTCCGGCCGTGGGCTCGTCTAGAACGTATACTGTCTCGATAAGATCACATCCGAGCTGTCGGGCCATTTTAACCCGTTGCGCTTCACCTCCCGAAAGTGTGTCGGCTGATCGGTTGAGGGACAAGTATCCGACACCCACAGCGATCAACCCTTGTAGCTCTTGGACGAGTCGGGGTTTGATGGCATCGGCATTCTTATGAACGATGCTTTGTATGAACGCCAAACATTCAGGAAGGGGCATATTGCCCACTTCACCGATGTTCCTACCATTAAGTCGCACTTCCAACGATGTGTTGTTTAAACGACCGCCATGACATTCTGGGCAATCAACCAAACTAAAATACTTCATATCATTTTCAGATAGGTTGCGATGCGTGTTGTTATTGCGATGAATGATGCGATGCACGATACCTTGGAATGTCCAGCGATCGATAAACTCTCCACTTACCGACTCTAGGAGTTCAGGCTGTGCGTATAAAAGATTATCAAGTTCATTCGGCGAGTAATCGCTCAGCTTTTTATCCATGTTAAAATGACGAGATGCCTTCACAATGCTCCATTGGCGTCCTCCTATATACCAATCTCCCGGCAAAAGGGCTCCTTCGTTAAGACTCTTATTCATGTCTACAACTTTGTCTAAATTAACCTCTACAGCTCTTCCCAAACCTTTGCATTTTTTACAATACCCATACGGATGGTTAAACGAATAGTATGATGAATCCATTGATGGCAGACCAACACGGGAATATAACATGCGAAGATAGGTGTACGCTTCAGTAAGTGTTCCAACTGTTGAACGCGGATTACCTCGAACTCTATCTTGACTGATTATGATTGAAGCAGACACGCCCCGGATTTCATCAACATCCGGTCTGTTGTTCTTGTGAAGGTAACGACGCGCATATGATGGCAAAGACTCAAAATATTGCCGCTCACCCTCACGCGCAATTATATCGAAAGCGATAGTAGACTTGCCGGACCCGGACACTCCCACAAAACACACCACCTTATTTCTCGGAACAGTAAGGTTAATGTTCTTCAGGTTGTTCTCTCTGGCTCCTTTTATTATTATTTTGTTCATATAGTTGACAAAAGCTTCTAGTCTTGCTATTATAAAGTATAACGTTACGTTATAGTCAAGTTTATGAATAACTTAATCACTGCCGGAGAACTTGCTCGGCTTGCCGGAACAACCAAAAGGACAATACATTTTTATGATGAAAAAGGAGTTTTGAAGCCCGTTAAGATAACAAAAACTAAGTATCGTCTCTATGAAGAGCATCAAATAATCGACTATCAGTTGATTTTGCTCTTATCTACTCTTGGCGTTTCTCTCAATGAAATGAAAGAATATCTCAAGAAGCGCGGTAACCTTTTTGCGTTGTTCAGCGAAAAAAGAGGGTTGATCGAGAAAGAAATTGAGTCTCTCGGATTCAATCTGAGAAACCTTACTAAATTTCAGGAGAACTTAGAAGCGAACGGAACGATGGTGAATCCGCAACTAAAAGTACTCCCTTCCTTCGGCGTTTATTATATAGAGCGAACTGGGTCGTATGCATCAATCGGAAAATATTGTGATGAGTTGAGGGGAATGTTTGCAGAACAAGGTGCTGACTTTACCACACTTGCCATATTTGAAGAGCAAGGATACAAACCCAAGAGGAGTCACATCAGGATCGGGGCGTTATCAACAGATGGTATGCGCATTATGCCGGAGTTTCGGGGAACAGTAAAGTTTTACGAATTTGCACCGGGGAAAGTTCTCACCTACACTCATAATGGATCCGGATCTCTTTTATCATATTTTTGGAAGGAGCTCGAGAAGTTTGCCGGATTAAACAAATTGAAGCCACGAACAACATGTCCTGATTTCGAGATTTATCGGAAAGTTTCAGTAAACCCTTCCCAGCAATTCTTTGAGATATATCTTCCGATTGAATAGTGATCAACATCATTTGCACACGTTGATGTTTTATGTATACTACGGGGTAATTATATGAACGGTGGTTTATCCTCATAGTTAATGAGAACTAAATTTTTGTTCGCATTCATAGTAATCGGGGTTCTCTTATTTGCGCGTAATATCCGGACGACGAAAGCTGCGACTGATTCCGAATGGTATATGGCCGGCGCAAATCCCCAGCGCACTTCTTGGGTAGCTGAAGAGGTGTCCGGTGCGCTTGGTGTTGATTGGTATAGACCAATAGATCACTTTATACCCGGTAAAGTGCAGATAATCGGTGCTGAGAATAAGATATTTTTATCTACCTCAAAAGGCTTGCTTGCTTTTAACCCGACAGATGGTGCCCAATTGTGGGCGTATCCTACTCAACTCCCTCTCGGCAATTCTCCGACTGTTGTCAACTCGGTTGCCTATGTTGGTGGATTTGACCACAAACTACATGCTATAGATGCCAATTCCGGTCTTAAGCTATGGACTTTTGATGAGGCTGGTGCAGGTTATGATACTAACCCATTAGTGATTAACAGTTTAGTGATAATGGGAAACAGGGATGGAGCGGTTTATGCGGTGTATTCAAATGATGATTTGCTGAGAAAAGGGACGCTTGCATGGAAGTATCAGACCGGCGGACAGGTGCATTTTTCAGCAGCATATAAAGACGGCAAGGTGTATGTTGCATCAAGTGACTCGTATGTTTATGCGCTTGACTTAAATACAGGATCGCTTCTATGGAAATCTGACACCGACCCTGTTGCGGCAGGTAATCAGAAACTTCCCGTGACCGGTTTTAATTCCTGGTGGCCTGTCGTATATCATGACACAGCAAGCAACAGTGATGTTGTACTGTTGGTTGGCTCAGACAACTATCGATACTCGGATCCTTATGATACTGAGGGTCTACAGAATCTGGATACCAATGATTTTTTGGTACCCAGATATGGGTCTCAAGGGGAGATCGGGCCGCGTATAAATGAAAAAATGAATATATCGAGCGCATCGGAATATTATGAGGTCCCTACTGCAACCGACACTGCAGGCCTCCGCAAAGCATGGAGAAGGACATATTTTATTTTGGATGCCAGTACCGGAATTGAAAAAACTTTTGATTTGGATTCAGATGGACGTAAGGATTATGCTCCATTCTTTTGGTGGGGTACACGATCGGGAACGCGGTATCCGGCAATTGTCGGCGCTGACCAAAAACTTTATCAAGCTCAGACATATTATGTAAATGGACAGTATGCAACTCGGGGGCAGATCGTAGGTTGGGATTATGGGACCCCATTTATAACTACACCATATGGCTCATCAATGCAGGCTAACGATGAACCGATGGCCTATTCTGCAGGTGGAGACAGAATATATTGGAATCTCTGCTGTGATAGGGCGTCCGGTTCGACAAAAATGGACGGTAGCGATAAGCAGTGGTACTTTGAATATAACCTGGCATCAATCGCCCCAAATTATAATGTGAAATCAACCGGAACGGATGAGTCAAATGCGGTTATGGTATACGGGGACAGTAGAGCTGGCACAGGGTGGAACAATCAACCAGAAGGACAAAATGGAATTTACGGGTCACATGGAGACGTTAATCCACCGATTCCCTACAAAGGAAGATTATATATGCACAGAGGAAACGCGCTAATTGCATTTGCACCAAATAATCCAACCAGAGACGAATTGACACCTGTGGTTATTGGTCAGGCTTCTGGTACCCCTTTGATTGCGGATTCAAACACCTTGACACAAAAACTGGAAGCGGAAGTGCAAAAAATTATTGCTGCGGGGCATTTGCGACCGGGGTACGGCATACACGGTTATTTCACAGAAACTTTTTTCTACAACTTCGGGGATGTTTTTATGGACTATTTTCATAGTACTATAGATACACTCTACACACTGACACTGGCGTATCCGCATTTGAATTCAAACTTACAAAGTCAAGTTCTCAGCTACTTGTCTTCTGAAATGTCGAATTACTCTCCTTGTACGTACCGCACGAACGGTTGGGTTGGGGCAAGTCGAGAAAGTCTCGGGGTTACGGATTCGGGTGTCGAAATGCCTCCGGAAGTAACTGCTGTCATCCCCAATTTTCAACCTTCCGAGTCCGATATGTATGGATATCCGGGTTGGAGTTGGCCTCCTCATTTGTTTTACGCACTCTGGAAGTATGCTCAAATCAGCGGGAATGCCACGACACTTTTCAATGCGTGTAGATCTAGTCTCGGGACACCTCCGACAAATAGTGTTTTGTTGACATATCCAGAAGCACACAACGCGTGGATCGCCGGATTAACGGGGTATGTAGAACTTGCGAAGCTAGCCGGAAATCAAACTGAGGCGTCAGCGAAGCAGACACTCCTGAACGACCTTACAACCGGATCCCGGAGTCGAGCAGTGAATCTCGCGCAAACAATAAATGTTCCCTGGGGGCCGGATTCACATGATTCGAGAAGATTACTTGCTGTTGCTCGTAACTTTATGTTTCTGACACCGGAAACAGCACAATATTTGAAGACAAATTCTGCAAGTGCGCAGAATGTAATCACTGCGTTCAACCTGTACAATAATACGGCTCCCTACTGGATGGCTTCCCGATTTGAAGCTTCATACGGTGAATCCATACTCGCACCGCTTTATGATACAAATTCGATGTTCCTTGCCAAAGCTTGGATTATGGATGCAAGCAAAGATGAACTAGCCCAATATTTGGACTCTCCCACTTTTGTGCGGGGAGATTATTTTTACATACAGGATTTAGTGGCAACTTTACAGGCCCCATCGAACAGTGTTACTCCCACACCCTCGGCAACACCATCCATAACACTTACGCCAACAACAGCGTTTACTCCCACACCTACACTCACACCAACTATTACACCTACTCCCTCGGCATCTCCAACGCCTTCAGCCTCACCCACACCTACCGTAACATCAGCACCAACCAATACTCCAACACCCACACAGACAAGCACACCTACTCCGACACCAACAATCACACTTACGCCAACAACAACACCCACGCCTACGGCTACTCCTACTCCAACCATGACTCCAACAGTAACACCCACCCCGACGCCTCCTGCAGGATCAGTATTGTCTGATAGTTTTGATCCCGTTTCCGAAACATGGACTTCATCATTTACCGGTGGAACAAGTGATTGGGTTCTGTCTACATCAAGATCAAGTAGTCCTACGCATTCTTATTTTGCGGCTGAAGTGAGTACTCCGAGAGACTCCCGACTTACTACGCGCCCATTTGTTGTTCCCGCAAATGGAAAACTGAGTTTCAGGCACACATATCAGACGGAAGTTTCTGCAGATGGAGCGGTTATTGAGATATCAATTGACGGAGGTAGTAACTTTGTGGATTTAGGTCCGCAAATTACCTCAGGCGCTTATAACGGAATAATAAATAATGCTACATTAAGCGCGATTAATCTGAGGAGTGCATGGACCGGAGGTACGTTGGGAACAATGTCACAGGTTGTTGTCAACCTTGCTCCTTATATTGGTAATACTGCGGTCATCAGGTTCAGAATGGTGTCTGATGATGGAACTTCAGGCTCAGGTTGGTACATAGATGATGTTGAAGTAAAAGAAGATAGTAGTGTGATAATGATCAAGTCGATAGCCGTGGGTAATGATGATGCTCGGCAGGTAGTGAATACACTAAATTTGACAGCAACAACCACATATTTAGGAAGGTCGACTACGGAAACAAATAGCTATACCGGATTCCGTTTCACCGGGCTTGCCATTCCCAGGAATGCAACCATAGTTGATGCGTACCTCAGGGTGTACTCAACCGCAAACCAAACCGCAGCCACAACTGTCACGCTATACGCTGATGCTTCCGGAAATAGCGCGGCGTTTTCCTCTACAAATAAACCGGCTACGCGAACTTCCACACTTGCAACGTACTATGCAAGCATTGCTGCGCCATGGACGAGTGCTCAATGGTACTCACTTCCCAACCTTGCGCCGATTGTTCAGGAAATCATAAACAGAAGCGATTGGAATAGCGGGAACAGTTTGTCAATCATCGCATCCAACGTTGGTCTTGCAACCGGCAGACGTGTCTTTAGGACGTATAATGGAAACGTCAGTCAAGCGCCCCAGCTCGTAATAACCTATCGCTGACCTACTTATTTTCTCACGCTATTTATAGCCTCGAGATACATTTCTTTTGGACCAAATCCGACTTTCTGGGCAACTTGCTTTCCG
Source organism: Patescibacteria group bacterium (assembly GCA_041665145.1). Classification (GTDB taxonomy): domain Bacteria; phylum Patescibacteriota; class Microgenomatia; order UBA1406; family UBA1406; genus JBAYJK01. The sequence goes on along the minus strand of JBAYJK010000004.1, from coordinate 69,193 downwards.
TCTTTGAAGATAATAACTGTCGGGATGCTTTGAACCCCATACTGTCCGGAAAGTTCTTGATTGACATCGACGTCCACCTTGGCAAATTTTACGTCACTGCTTTTGTTCTCTTTATCCATTTCTTCAAGAAGAGGCGACAACATTTTACAAGGAGGACACCAATGAGCGAAGAAATCTACTAAGACGACTCCCTTAAATTCGGCAACCTCTTTTTTAAAGCTTGCTTGATCGAGATGTAACATGTGTTAATTTTTTGTAATTTGTAATAAGTTTTGCAATATTTTTATTCTGTTCTTCAAGTTCGGTTATCCATTCGGAAAGCAGTTCTTTCCCCTTCTCGGTTAAAGAGTACGTAATCCGTTCCGGTCCACCTACTCCTGCTTCTTTACTTTTTGATATGTCACCGCTTTTTTCCAATTTTCCCAGGCTTCTGTATAAATTTCCAATATTTACCGAACAACAACAATGTTCCTCTAGTTGTTTTTGCAGCTCGTAACCATATGTTTTTTGTTTGAACAACAGATACAAAACACAGGGCTCAAAAAACTTCTCCAAAACAACCTTCGAACAGTTTTTTCTCATACTATATGTAAGTTTAATATAGTAAAGCAAAAAAGTCAAGTAGATCCGCGGTATACTATGAGTATGAAAAAATCATTAACGGTTACACAATTAACAGATCTCATTATGGACCAGGCAAAAGAAAAAGGTTTTGGTACTCTTCCCGATGAAATATCGGTACCGGAGAAAATAGCGCTAATCCATTCGGAGATCTCTGAAGCTTATGAGGCATATCGACATGAAAATATTGACGGGAAAGACGGATTCAAGGAGGAATTGGGCGATGCGGTGCAACGCATTCTTCATTTATGCGGGGTGCTGGGAATTGATATTGAAGTGGCGATACTCAAAAAAAATTGAATTTAACAAGACCCGGACGTGGAACTGGAAGAAAATGAACGAACACCACAAGTAGATTGCAAGCCAAGATTCCCCAAATGGTGTATAATAGGGCTATTCAATGAATAAAAAATTGTTCGTCGGTTCACTACCAGTAGATACAAATAATTCGGAATTAAAAGCATTGTTTACTAAGGCAGGCTCTGTCCGTTCTGTTAAAATTGCAACCCGCCGATATTCCAACAAGCCGAGCGGCTATGCATATATCGACATGTCTACCGAGAAAGATGCTAAAAAAGCTATTCAAATGTTTCACGGATTTAAACTTCGGGACATGTCCCTCACTGTTTACGAAGCTAAGGTTGAAAAAGTGGAACTTGCTTAACCGATAAAGGTCAACGCATTTCCCAATTGGTTTCCTCTTCCCGTTCTTCCTATACGATGAATATAGTCCTCGTATGTTGCGGGCTCGTCGTAATTTATGACGTGGGTAATATCGGGAATATCAAGTCCGCGGGCGGCAACATCTGTTGCAACAAGCACCCTGATCATATCTTCTTTAAAAGCTTTAATGGCACGGGCGCGAGCATTCTGTTGCTTGTTGCCGTGAATAGAGGCGGCTTTAAATCCTTTAGCTTGTAAAGTCTTTGAAAGTCGTTCAACACCATGTTTGGTTCTTCCAAATATCAATACTTTTTTGAATTCTGGTTGAGTAAGCATGGTTGATAAGGTTCCCAACTTTCCCTCCTCACCCTGTACCCGTACAACGTTTTGTTCAACGTTCTCCGCGGTCTCCCGGGTAACAACGGAAACGGTCAACGGATCTCTCATAAAGCTATGTGCAAGAGAGTTTATTGTTGAGCTCATGGTTGCTGAGAAGAATAATGATTGTTTCTCAGCAGGCATATCACGAATGATATTTTTGATGTCATTCACGAAACCCATATCAAGCATTCGGTCGACTTCGTCCAAGACAAAGAATCCGATTGCTGTTACCGATAACGCACGACGCTTCAAAAGGTCAAGCATGCGTCCTGGTGTACCGATAATAAACTGCGGGTGTTCACGAAGCATCGACATCTGTCGGTGAATCGATTCTCCACCGATACAAAGCGCTGAGCGCATATGTAACATGGCTGAAAACTCCTGCAATTCGGCATTAACTTGGAACGCAAGTTCACGGGTAGGAACCAAAATAAGTGTTATTTTTGTAGCAACCTGTACGGTTCTCTCGATGAGCGGGATAAGAAACGCTCCGGTTTTTCCTGTTCCGGTGTTAGCCATACCAATAACATCCCGTCCTTCCAAAATCGGAAGAATCAGCTTCTCTTGAATAGGGGTCAAGTTACGGTACCCTTTTCCATGAATATTAGATTTTAGTCGGGGATTAATCGGAAGGCTTTCAAACACCATCGTGCTAAGTACTTCGTGCTCGATTATGGGCACGGCATGTCGAACATACCGGTTACTGTCGATATGTTGACTAAAATTTTTGCCACCGCCAGAAAAACGGTTGCTTCTACTAAATGAACTTCTACCACTACCAAAACTACGCTTACGCATTGTATTTCTATACATACAAGTAATTAAAATTTATAAGGATTGTTGCAATAGATTGCAACCGTGTGCGAGTGAGAACGGATAGGCTCTATCAAAACAATTGGTATATTATAGCACACAATGTACTATTTAGATACTTTATTTAGTATTTATAATTTATTATGTTGTTGTAGCAAGCCAAAGTGTTTTATCATGTGTGTTTGTAAACCGTGCCAAACGGCAGTAAAAAGAAATGTTACAATCCTAATGTGAGAATAGAAACGGGATTTTACAAGCATTTTAAAGGGGGGCTTTATGAAGTTGTTGGCACCGCAAAACACAGCGAAACGCTTGAAGAATACGTTGTATACAAGCATATGGATGATGGTTCGTTATGGATTCGCCCGGCGGCCATGTTTTTGGAAACTATTGTTCGGGACGGAAAGAAAATAAAGAGGTTTGAAAAAGTAAGTAAATAGTTTTTAAGACTGAGCTTGGTAATCGGAGGCGATTGCAGCTTCAAGTCTCCGTACTGAGTCATAAGCTACTATGAGTTGTCTACTCATAAGTCCATTCGGAAATTTCATCAGGTACATCTCTATTCTTCTTCTAAAAACGAACAAGCGGTCGGATAATGGCCTATCCATACCACCATCGAGTTCTAGGTTGAAATCGGTAATTGTTTCATATATGTTTGCACATATATCCGCTGCCTCAATAAGTAGAAAAGGATGGGTATTTATCCCTATATTAAGGTGTAGTTTTGCCTCAAAAGGCTCTAATTTTGCCAATAACCATAAAGCACGATCTCTAATGTGACTTGGTGTTTCGTGTGGTGTAAATTCTTCAGTTATCCTCGTAAGACGATCTATTTCTTCCACTCTGGTGGAAATTGGCTCAGTCTCCTGGTCAATCTCGGTTAGCGAACCACGGAGATTTTTCAGCGTATAATCGATATGATATTTTCGTTGGAGTTCTACCGTATCATGTAGAAAAGCACCCATGATGAGTATCCGAGCACTTTGGATATCTCCCAGTTCAAGATACGGCTCGATGGCGCTTTTCCACAATTCACCGAGAACGGCAAGTACATGCCGGACGTATAATTTCTTGCTTGCTTTACGCTCATATCTTTGTAATTCAAACGCTTTTGCCGCGACTGCGATGATGAATTGATCATTCAACAGCGGAGGAAAGGAATCAAAATATGGCGCTATTCCAAAAGAGAATAGATCTTCCAGATCATCAGGTGTTATTTCACGAATATGGTCGGTATTCTGAATTGGTACGCCCTCTACTAACCCAGCGTGTTGAAACCACTGGAAAAACTGAGTACGGAGAGGCTCTTTTGCAATTTCTGGTCTCGGATTTTCTACTCTAACCATGTTTAATTATACCACCTATGGTAAAATTTGGCTATGGTGACAGCACAAAGGACGGATAAGATGAAGGGAGTCGTGGCGCGACGGCAACGTGATATTACGGTGGTCTTAGAGGATATTTTTGACCCCCACAATGTTGAAGCGATTTTTCGCACGTGCGACGCGTTCGGAATACAGCACGTACACATTATTTTCGATACCACAGAGCCATTTAAGCCTCGAAAAGTGGGAAAAGCGACGAGTAGCAGTGCGAATAAGTGGATTGATTTTACGATTTGGAGTAAAAATTCGAAGCTCGAAATGCGAAATCCGGAACAAGCACCAATCGCCCAATGTCTAAAAAAACTTAAAAAGGAAGGGTACACGATAGTTGCGACGGCGCTTACGGACAAGGCAATTGACCTCTATGAGTTTAAATGGCCGGAGAAGGTTGCTCTGTTAGTTGGAAATGAGCATGGAGGGTTATCTCAAGAGGCGCTTGAACTTGCTGATTATCATGTGTTGATTCCCATGCAGGGTATGGTGCAAAGCTTGAATGTGTCGGTTTCGACAGCAATCTTTTTATCGGAAATGTATCGTTCCCGCCACGGGAAAGACTTCTCCCTTCCTCAAAAGGAACAAAAGGAATTGCTCGAGGATTTTCTAAGCAGATAAAAGAATATTAAATATTTAGTCTTTAGTCTTAAGGCTTACGCAGCTTTGCTGCGTTTATCCCCACATGGCTTTAAGCTCGGGAAACCGTTCTATTCCGAGGTGATCCATAAGTGCAAGATTCCAACCGGTGTGAAGAATTTCGTGAGAATCCATTCCCCACAATGAGGTGAGTGCGGGAATGGGTTTGTTTACCCACGGCACACTGACGGTTTTCTCGGCAATATTCGGATCTTCCAATACGGTGATGAGTTCCAATTCTGTTTTATCAAGCTCTTTCAGCAGGTCTAATTTTGTCTGTTTGTCTCCACCGGTGACGTAATAGCTTTTCAGCGAATGAAACTCAAGTTTTCCGGACGTAATCCCATGAATGTATTCTCGCGTAATATCAATCTGATGGATCAAACTCTTGCGGATGGAATCCGATTTCGGAGTCATCTGGAAGTCGAGCTTATCCTCAGGAACTCGTAGGTAGAATTCCCTGTTTATCAGGCGGTCATTTAAAAACACATGTGCAAACCTCAGCGCCTCTGGGTTAGTGATTTTATCAAGGTTTATCATGCCGATATTATACCAGTTTGGGCTCTGAAGCGGTATAATCTTACCTATGGACAAACGATTGGCGCGAAGGAACGTATTAATCGGTTATATACTTAACTTTTTAAGCGACTGTTATTTTCCTATCGCAATCTGGCTTTTCTTCTACTTACGCTTCCTCACGTTTACCGAGATTGGTTTGATTACGATGGTCAAAATGGTTGCTGAGAATGCTTTGGAAGTTCCAACTGGCGCATTCGCAGATATGTTTGGAAGAAAAATATCTGTAGTCATTAGTTTTGCACTTTGCGCTGTTGCCATGACTATGTGGGCTTTCTCAACAACCTTGTGGGTATTTATCATTTTAGAGCTCGTAAAGGCTCTGGGAAATGCATTATATTCGGGAAGCATGGAAGCACTGGTGTACGATTCTCTTAAAGAGACGAAGCAAGAACGCGAGTATGACCAAGTTATTGCACATACACAGACTATTACCTGGATAGGTTTGGCAATCGCATCTATTTTAGGGGGATCTATTTACATGGTTTGGTTTCAAGCGCCCTATATTATTCAGGGAGTGATATACGGATGTGCCGCAATTATTGCACTCTTCCTTCAAGAGCCCCGCTTGGATACCGAGAAGTATTCTATGAATCAGGTACTTACACAAAACATTATCGGCTTCAAAGAATTGTTTCAAAATAAGCGTATTGTACGAATAACCCTGGTTCTTGCAATTGTAGGGTTTGGGTACACAGTTGCAGCTAATATCTTGGGGATTTCGCAGTTGAAAGAATACGGAATGAATAGCGTGAGCGTGGGTGTTACTTGGGGTATCGCCTACTTATTTTCTGCAACAGCCTCACAGTTTTACCCATTCCTCAAAAAGAAGTTTGGTGCACAAGGACTTGTGGTCGGAGCTGCTATTATTCTTATCTGTTCGTTTATTTTTGCCCGCTTTGTGGGACTTTCTGCCGGCGTGTTTCTCATAATGATGCGGATTGCAAGTTCGACTACGTTTAACAATGTGAAATCGTCACTTCTCAACAGCTTTGTTTCGTCAAAAAATAGGGCAACGGCTATCTCCAGTCTAAAATTATTAACCCAAATGCCGTTTGCTCTGCTTTCTGTTCCTGTGGGATATTTTATCGACAACTACAGTCCCAACACGTTTGCACTTTTTCTCGGCTGCGTATTGGTGGTGCTACTGGGAATGGTAATGATCATGTTTAAAAAACGTAGCTAGTAGTACTGGAAGTTCACGATTCTATCAAGCTCCTGCCAGCGTTTTTTCTTGACGGTTGCCGGAATGTCATCTTTCATTACTTTTGTTGCAGCCGTCAAAGGACGGAGTGAATAACGTGCAATGAACGCCTTATAAAATCCAACTTTCTTGCACAGATCAACCGTATTTTGATACTCTTCTTCAGTCTCTCCACAAAAGCCGACAATTATATCTGTAGTAAATCTGATACCGGGAATTTTTGTTCTCATTTTTTCCACGAGTTCCAAATATTTTTCGCGTGTGTACCATCGGTTCATCCTTTTGAGAACGTTATTATCTCCGGATTGCAGAGCAAAATGAATAGTACGAGATATGTTGCTATTTCGTGCTATAACATCAATAAGCTCGTCAGAAAAATCCCACGGATTTGAAGAGATAAAATCAACAGTTTTGAATCCGAGTTTTGCCACTGCGTCAAGCAGGTGTGGAAAAAGCGTCGGTAAACGGTAACGGCCGAGGTGCTTGACATACACGGGCTTTAAATCTCGAAATCCGAAATCCGAAATTCGAGACAAACCCGAAGGTTTCGAATCTTCTAATTTTGAAGCTTGTTTCGTATTTCGGAATTCGTGCTTCGGATTATCAAAATATACTTTATCCAAATCTCTCATGGCTTGAATATTTTCTTGTCCGAGAATGAGATCTGCTCCATATGAGTTGACGTTTTGTCCCAAAAGCGTGACGTATGTGTACCCTTGTTTTTTCAGTTCTTTGCATTCTTCCAGTATGTCTTCATATGGTCGGCTAACCTCTCTTCCCCGTGTCATAGGAACAACACAAAACGTGCAAAAATTATTACAACCGTTAGAGATGGTAACCCAAGCAGTCTTTTTATCGGTCCGCACCGGCTCGGAATCAAACCCCACTTCTTCAATCGGCATGAATTCATCAACCGCCGGCATCGCGTTCTTTATTTTCTTAAGAAACTTTCCGGTTTTATCGCGGTATGCCAATCCGATCATACAACCAGTAATAATGATCTTATATAGAATACCCTTTTTGAGTGCAGATTCTTTAATTACACCGAGGTTATTGACCAATCCGTAAACTCGATTCTCAGCACTTTCACGCACCATACAGGTATTAACGATGACATAATTGGAGTTTTTATAACTTCGTGCTTTGGTGAAACCTCTATTTTTGAAGGCACGGTCAATACGCTCTGAATCCGCTTTGTTTTGTTGACAGCCAAACGTAATGATGAAGTATTTCACGGTTCATATTATACCATTCTGTTACCGTGCGGATCTGGAGCGTGGTGCGGGTTTTTTGAGCATTTCCCAAAATTCATTCCACAAGGACTGAATCTTGGTAATAACCAACGGCGGTGTGGGGGAAATGGTTGTAGAGGGTGTGTTCGTAACTGACGGAGTTATGGATACGGTTGGGGTCTTGTTCTTTTTATCAGATGCCACTTGTTGGCGCATGATCCGTCGTTCTTCGGGGGTTTTGCTTAAGAATTCATCCCGTCGGTTTCTTTCATTATTCCAGAATTGTTGCGGAGTTACAGGATTAATGGTATTTTCCCGCTCACGTCCTCTGTTCTGAGCATATACTGAGTGAGGTAATAAAGAAAGAATCGTAACTGCAAAAATAAGCGCAACTGTGTATTTATTCATTTAATTGTTTAATTGGTAACACATAGTATATGCACGAACCACCCAAAAAGTTTCTTAAGGCAGTGTTTTGGTCATATAGGTCTGTTTTAGTGTGTACCCAAACTTTCTGTAATACTCACGGGTACCGACACCCGCAATAATCGAAAGTTGTGGAATTTCTTCTTTACGAACTATATTTTCCGCCTCTTGGATGAGTTTTGTGCCGAGACCCTGATGTTGAGCTTGTTTTGTGCTGTATTTCCCTATGGCCAGCGCACCACCATACACATGCAATTCACGAATAGTAGCTTTTTTCTCGTCAGAAACATAAAGCCGAAGCAAACCGTATAACCGGTCATTTTTATCGACATATTCAAGGAAGTTTTCTGTCCCACCGTTCACTTTATAATTTAAAATTTTTAACGAAAGATCCGGGAGTTTGAGATCATTTTTAATCTCGCGGCAGCGGATGCACATACATCGAATTCTCTTTTTCCTTAGTTCTGATTCAATGTTTTGTCGAAAGTTTGAAGGAAACGTGTCGTAGACGATATCATTTACCGTTAAATCACGGACAAGTCGTTGTATGCGTAACCAACGGGGCACAATGTTTTTCTTGAATTCCAATACAAGTTTTGTGAGTGTATCATTGTCATACGGCTTATACTTACCATCCTTAAACCATTGTTCTAACGGTGAATACTTAACGACGGACGTTGGGTAAAACTTAATATTATCCGGTTTAAATTTTGGGTTCGTGAAGATTTCCTTGAGCATTGTGATGTCCTTTTTCAAAGAGCTTCCCGGGAGTCCTGGCATAAGATGATATGTTATTTTAAATCCAAAGGACCGTAATAATCTTGTTGCTTTGACAATCTCTTCTACCCCATGGCCCCGATTGATTGTCTCTAAAATTTTGTCATCTGGTGCCTGGACACCAATTTCAACACGGGTAACTCCCAATTTTCTGAGAAACTGTAACTCGTTCTCCGTAATATAATCGGGTCGTGTTTCAATGGTAACTCCGATTATTCTTTGTTGAGCCGTTTCGTTTTTGAACTGTGCTTGCTGAAGGGTGCGGCTTGTGTCGGCAACACGTCTTCCTTCATTGACAAGAGTTTCTATGCTCGTGTTTGCGGCGTCGTAGCAGCGTTTTAGAAACCACTCTCGATACTTTCGATCGTAAAATGAAAAGGTTCCCCCTTGTATTATGAGATCGATTTTGTCGAGCGGATGACCTGAAAGATAGAACATTTGCAATCGCCCGAGCACTTGTTTGTAGGGATCAAATTTAAAACGCACTGCTCGCATAACTGAAGGCTCATCTGAAAAATAACTTTTGGGCATATCGGGTTCATTTGCACAATAAATACAATGAAATGGGCAACCGACACCTGCGGTAAAAATTGATACGGGGACAATACCAGACCACGAGCGGACTTGTGTTTTGACGAGAATAGATTTTAAGTTGGCAATAAATGTGGAAGTAAATAAGTCTTTGTGCCGGCCGAGTATAAATCTGAAATGCCATAGTGCGGGGAGCGCTAAGTTCTTACGTTTAACTATTAATTTGATCGCTCGATCAAATTCATGTAATGTCGTTATTTTTTTTCCTTCCTCTTGAAGTTGTTTCAAGATTAAAATCAAGTTTTTTTCACTGCTTTTGGAAAATTGCTGCGGGTATTGCATGGTGTATAATTATAGCGCACTATGACAGCACAACAAACAGAGATATATAAATCGTTACTGGAGGATCAATTTGCGCACTTTAGCAAGAGCAACTTGGGTGCCATTGGTGTTGTGGTTTCGGGTGGCATAGATTCTTCTTTGATAGCGTATTTTGTAAATAAATATTTTTCGGAAGCATATTTTCTTAGTGTTGCGACAGACAAAAGCCTTGACCGACCGTTTGCAACTATGCTCGGAGCACACTTCAAAAAGAAAATAGAATTTGTCGAAGTTGATCAGGATTACTTGAATTCAATTCAACTTGACGTAAGCGATTTACTGACCGTTTCCGGAGTTGAAACTAACCAGATGCAGAAAGCCCTAGCCTCTGTTTATTATGCAGCATTTGAGTACGCCCACAAACTGGGGATTCGTACAGTTTTTACTGGTCAGGGACCAGATATTCTTTTTGCAGGATATAGTAAATACAAGAAAATTCGAAATTCGAATATCGAAATCCGAAAGGAAATCTTGAAAGACTTACCTTTACTGGAAATTGATGGAAAACGTGATGGAGCTATGGCTAAACGATGGGAAATACAATTAATTCATCCGTATCTTGCCAAAGAGTTTATGGATTTTGCGCTCTCTGTGCCGGAAGATCTTCTTATTCATAACGGACAAGAGAAATACATTTCTCGTCTTGTCGGAAAAGAATTGGGTTTGCCTGTGGAAATCGTGCATCGTCCGAAAAAAGCTATGCAATATTCGACTGGGATCCAACGGGGAATACAAAAACTGATGTAATAAACCCTGTACAACAAAATACAAAGTTTGGGATTCGACCATTAGTACAGCTTGGCTTAAATCCTTACGGATCGTACACCTGCTGCCTATCAACCTCGTCCATCTCCGAGGGGTCTAAGGATTCCTTATCTTGGGGTATGCTTCGTACTTAAGATGCTTTCAGTACTTATCACGTAGAAATTTAGCTACCCAGCAATGCTCCAGATCAGGAACAACTGGTACACCAGGGATTTCTCCTTTCCGGTCCTCTCGTACTAGGAAAGGGCCCCCTCAAGAATCCAAACGCTTGCATCGGATAGAGACCGAACTGTCTCACGACGTTCTGAACCCAGCTCGCGTACCGCTTTAACGGGCGAACAGCCCGACCCTTGGAACCTTCTACAGCTCCAGGATGCGATGAGCCGACATCGAGGTGCCGAACCACACCGTCGCTGTGGACGCTCGGGTGTGACTAGCCTGTTATCCCCAGAGTAGCTTTTATCCGTTAAGTCCGTTCCGACAACCACGTCGGAATCGGAGATCACTAAGACCGACTTTCGTCTCTGTTTGACCTGTTTGTCTCACAGTCAAGCACCCTTAACGCCTTTGCACTTTTAGTTCCGATTTCTTTACGGAATAAGGGTACCTTTGTGCACCTCCGTTACACTTTTGGAGGTTACCGCCCCAGTAAAACTGCCCACCAAACACTGTCCCCTTTGTAAGGGTTAGGGTCAAAATATTCAAAGAGAGGTGTTCCATTGACGGGCAAAGCCCTCCCTCCTACACTCGACAGTTAAATATCTTTTCTCAATATTAAGCTACAGTAAAGCTTCATGGGGTCTTTTTGTCCTGATGCAAGTAGGCCGCATCTTCACAGCCATTTCAATTTCGCCGGATAGCAGCTCAAGACAGTTATCAACTCGTTGTTCCATTCATGCGGGCCGGAACTTACCCGGCAAGGGACTACGCTACCTTAGAACGGTCAGAGTTACCGCTGACGTTTACCGGAGCTTACACCGAGAGCTCTTGCAGCGATAAATCGCTGCTGTCACACTCAGTGGTTGACTTACCGATACTGGTCAGGTTTCAGCCCCTATACTTCCTCTATGGGAGTTTGCAGGGACCTGTGTTTTAGTTAAACAGTCGGTTGATAATCATTTTCTGCGATCCCGCTTAAAGCGGGACAAGGCATCTCCAAATGTTACGCCTAGCTTTTTTGCCGAGTTCCTTGAGCTACTGTTGTCCGCACGCCTTCCGAGACTTCCCGGAACCCACTTGTGTCAGATTACGGTACGGATCTATTAAGATATAACCATACTTCTTTTTCTTGGGGGTCTTGGCTTTATACTTTCCCACCTTGCGGTGAGATTGCCCCGATAGGAAACCTACCAGCGACACAGCATGATCAATAGCCATGCAATAAAGCGACAACCTCGTCAGAAATATAAAACTCTTAATAGAGGGCAGGAATATTAACCTGCTGTACATCGAGCTACCCCGCCAAACAGCGGGTTTGCCTTAGATCCGCCTTACCCTACGTCGACGAACGTTGCGTAGGAAACCTGAGGTTTACGGCGTTCCAGATTCTCACTGGAATTTTCACGCTACTCATGTTGGCATTCTCACTTCTGTACGCTCCATCAAACCTTACAGTTTAACTTCACCGCATACAGAACGCTCCTCTACCACTCCTTGACTAAAAGTCAAGAAATCTTCGTCTTCGGTACTATCCTTGAGACTCGAATCGTTTTCGGCGCAGAAATTCTTCTTCGGTGAGCTGTTACGCACTCTTTAAAGGATGGCTGCTTCTGAGCCAACCTCCCGACTGTCTGAGAACTTCCACTTCCTTTCCCACTAAGAATAGATTTAAAGACCTTAGACGGAAATCTGGGCTGTTTCCCTTTTGCCCGGGCTCGCTTATCCGAGTCGGACTGACTGCCACAAGATACACTCTAGTATTCGGAGTTTGATTGACGGTGAGCATCATAAGACACCCCACATCATTCAGTAGCTCTACCCCTAGAGTTTAACAAGTGACGCTATGCCTATACGTATTTCGAGGAGAACCAGCTATCTCCGGGTTCGATTAGCATATTACCCCTAACCACAGGTCATCCCACGTCTTTTCACCGACGACGGGTTCGGGCCTTCCCCCATCCTTCGATGGGGTTCACCCTGCCCATGGTTAGCTCACCCGGTTTCGGGTCTTTTATCCGCCACAATGGCCCTATTCAGACCATCCCGCCCGTAGGCAGGATCGCTTTCGCTACGCCTACACACTTTGAAGTGCTTAAGCAAGCGGCGGACAAAAACTCACCAACTCATTCTTCAATAGGCACGCCATCATCCCGATAAATCGGGACTCTGACTGATTGTTAGCACACGGTTTCAGGTACTATTTCACTCCCCTTACGGGGGACTTTTCACCTTTCCCTCACGGTACTCGTTCACTATCGGTCACTAGAAGTATTTAGCCTTGGCCGGTGGCCCGGCCGTTTTCCCACAGAGTTGCCGTGCTCCGCGGTACTCGGGAAATCCACATAATAATTTTCGATTTCATATACAGGGCTTTCACCGTCTATGGCAGCTTATTCCAAAGCTTTTTACTATCAAAAATTATTATTGATGTGGCTCCAAAACCCCACAGTCTTGCGACCATGGTTTGGGCTTCTCCGCTTTCGCTCGCCGCTACTAACGGAATACCTAGAGAGGTCTCTTTTCCTCCGGATACTTAGATGTTTCAGTTCTCCGGGTTCCCATCTTCATCGATAAATCGAGAAGATATCCTTTAAAAAGGATGGGTTGTCCCATTCAGAGACTGTCGGCTGGTAATGACTGCGTGATGTCTTACCGACAATTTCGTAATCAAGCATACGTCTTTTCTCGGCTTCTAGTGCCAGGGCATCCACTATGTGCTTTATTTATTCCCAAACCTTGTATTTTGGTATACAAGGTACATTTGCAAAATTAATTGCAATTTCTTTGCGTGTTTATTACAACAATAGAATTCATATATATTTTTTAGATGCTTCCATTTAGCCCTTCATAATCAATTATCTTGACATGAAGTGGCCTACTTGTTTGTTTGTTTTTTGTATTCCCCTGTTAAAGATCACGTATCTGCGAACGAGGCAGAAATTACATTCTCGTGGGTAGTAGCGAGCCAGGACTAACTACTACCCAAAAAAACATAATTTCTTCTATTGCTCAGCTTGGTGGAGCTAAAGGGACTCGAACCCTCAACCTTTCGGATGCAAACCGAACGCTCTACCAATTGAGCTATAGCCCCATAAACCATAACGGCCAAAAGAGCCAGCTTTCTTGTTTCTAAACTGCCATTGCTTGGGGTGTTTAGGAGAACCTAGAATGAGGCCTCCATCCTGCCCAGAAGTTAACGTATTGTCATACGGTGAAAGGTATTATAGCGAGGCCACCTTCAACTGTCAAGGGAAATTTGCGGAAAAGTTGTAACTCGTAAGTCGTAAGTTGTAATAAAGCCGTAATTGGAGAAGTTGTAAGTCAGAATTGCTTTACTTCAACCTTGCAGCTTTAGACTTTATTTCAACTTTCACCTTTCAACTTACAACTTGTGTGTTATACTATTCCCCTAATGAACTTTTTTGACGTTCTGCTCATCAATCCCATTACGAACATTTTGTTTCTATTCTATAAAGGGTTTGAAATTTTGCACATTCCCGGTACGCTCGGTTTTGCCATCATTGCCGCAACTGTCGCCATTCGTCTTGCCGTTAACCCATTAATGAAACACCAGATTGAACAGTCCGCAAAAATGCAGGAATTGCAACCCTTGATCTCGAAACTGCAGAAGAAATACAAAGATGAACCGGCAAAATTGCAGGCAGCTCAAATGGAACTGTATAAAGAAAAGAAAATAAATCCGGGTCTCGGTTGTCTCATGCTCATTATACAAATGCCTCTATTCATCGGGTTGTATACGGCGCTTTCGCAAGCAGTCGTCAACGGTACGGCACAAAAAGTAATCGATGGATTAAACGCCCGCTTTTACTTCTCCTTTTTGCATATCACCCGCATGGATGTTTCGTTTTTCGGTTTTCAGCTTGATCAACACCCGAGCGCCTGGCAAAAACTCGGCTGGTGGTATCTCATTATTCCCGTGGTTACCGGAGGATTGCAGCTTCTGCAGTCATATCTCACCCTGAAGAGTACAACTAGCGCCAAAAAAGAAGAACCGAAATCTGTTGACGGCAAAGAAGAAAAGAAAGAGCCCGATATGGCCGTTACGATGCAGAAGCAGATGATGATCATCTTCCCGCTCATGATCGGATGGATGTCGTTTAATTTCCCTGTCGGTCTAGCACTCTATTGGAATATCTTTACTCTTTTCGGTGTATGGCAATACTGGCAACAGTTGAAAAAGAAACCTGCTCAAGAAGTTGTAAGTCGTAAGGCGAAAGTTGAAATAAAGTCTAAAGCTGCAAGCCTTAAGTAAAACGACTCTGACTTTTAACTTCCCTCGTTACAACTTTACTACAACTTACACCTTTCAACTTTCAGCTTTTCTCTATATAATGATTTCATGTCAGAAATTTGCTTATCTTCGTGTGGTGTGATAAAATACTATAAGTTATACAACCGAACGTGAAAAACAAAATGTCACGCTCCAGGTTGCAACAGTTGGCGAGGGCACCACTCCTCCTCATGCTTCCCTTTTCCTTTCTTCTCGACCTGATCCTCTATATGGCGACCACCAAAGACGAATGCTTAAATTGCGGCTGGGGTGACATTGTCAAAAAAGGCGTCTGGACAAAAGTAGTAGTTCATCACATTAAAACATGATGGATGCCCCCGAATACCCACCAATAGGAAATGCGGAGTCCGGCGAAACTCAAGTGGAGTTGCGTGCAAAGTTAAAGGAAGTTAAAGATCGTTTGGTTGCGAAAGTCAAAGCAAAAGTTTCTCCGGCACGACAAACACAGGCAGAAAATTATCTTGATCGACCGCTTCCGGAGGAGCCTGCCAAGCGTGTCCAATCGGTTAAAGAAAACCTGACGCTTTTCAAGTCGTTGGTTTCCGCAAGCTCTTCAGAGGTGAATCGAACTGAAATTAAAACAGTGGTAGCGGATATCGCTCAGGAAGCTGCTGATATTCTCGCTAAAAATAGTCAATCAAGCTATATGGGAGAAGCGCTTGCCGAAACTGGTCAAAAAGTTGACGAGACTTCTGCATTGCCCCTCGGTCGTTACCTTGATCAGGTGATCCAGAAAGACATTCTTACTTCCACTGATCCGTCTGCAGTTCAGCAGCGCGTAGAACTGTTATGTTCGATTCTTCTCGAACAATCCGACATTACTCCGCAACAGCTCAAATCGTTCGTTGCCCTGATAGCAGCCGATGTTTCGGCAAACAGGTTCCAATTGGGAAGCAGCGAGATGCGGGCCATTCGTGATAACGTTCATTCGCTGGTCATGAAAGGTGCTGATATCAAAGATTTTACCAAAGTGTATCAGGAATGGGAGAAAAACAAACGAGATGTCGACCGCGAAAATCTTGATCGTGAAGGAGACGATGTGGTGCGTAAGTTTACCGCGGGTTACAAAGAGGTGGAAACGGCAATTCTTGAAGATCTGTCCCTTGATGACGGTAAAAAGCGTCAGGTGATGTACGATATTTTGGAAATTGACATTGACGACATCCTTAATCGTATGAAGGTGAATCAATCAGAAGAGTATCGCGAAGGGGTATGGAGTGATGTTGAGAAAGAATACCTTGCCAAGTGTCGTAAATATGGGTTATCTGCCGATCTGCAGAACAAGTGGCAAGCCTACTTCAGAAATTTCAGGGAAGCGGTGAAAATAAAGCAAAAGTTTATGGCAAACTACAGTCCTTCACAAGGGAGTTTCAGGTTCCAAGGAGAAGACTTACGCGCTGCTTTTCATCTGGATGCCTATGACTCTTCGCTTCTTGCCTTTATGTTTTTTGAAAGCTCCGACAAAGACGCGAAGGATATTTATACGCACTTCAAAATAAAATCTTTCATGGAGCACAATAAACATGGCCATCACGCCCAAGAGGCTGCTCTCGGTGCGAATGGACATGGTGCTGTTGGTATAGATTACCACGCCATGGAGAACTATGTTTTTGGTGACTTAAAACGTATCTATATTAATCAGGCGGCGTTTCGGATGACAGGTACCCAGGAACCGCAGGCGTTTGGCATGATGACTCGCCGGCTTGACGACATCATGACACTAAAAGAATTCAGTACTTCTTCTCCGACGAATCCCCGTGCAGATATTCGTTTTTTAGGTGGCATTGCCGGAGAGTCGAACATAACAAAGCGGGTTGCCGTATTGTCCTCAGGCGTCAGCGAGGTAATGACGCAGTCATCCGAAAGAGGCGTATCCACAGTTCAACAGGGTGCAGAAGATGCGAACCATCAGAATATGGGAGACCTGATGCAGACGTTCGGAACACACGTGCGTGAAGTAGTGCACCTTGCAGGAAAAGCCGGTGAGTTCAAAAAAAGCATCGCAAGTGGTAACGCAGAGAATATCGGTAAAATTGCGAGTGAAGTAACAAACTTCGTGTTATCGAAACTAACCAGCGAGTCGCCGGTCATTCTTTTGGCAATGGCTCAACGCATGGATACGTTCCGTATGAATGTCGCCATGGCAGACGGCCAGATCCGTCCCTCTTTTTTTGGGGTAAATGATTCCAGTATGGCAACCCCGCAAGATCTTGAAATGTTCCGCTCTATCACTGCCCTGTACCCCGAGCAGGAAGAAAACGTTGCACGCGTATACGGTGCGATGGCCGAAATGCTTATGTGGAGTATCGGTGATATTCTTCCTCAGCTTGCGCGTTATTTGCCTCCCATGAAAGTAGAAACTCCGAATCTCGGTAAACGCCAAGCCGAATTAAATGAACGAATTGCTGAACTCAAAAAACAACCCGGTTACGAAAGTCTTAAGCCGTATGAGAAAGCCAAAAAGGAAATGGATCTCGTGAAATGGTTCTATAAACATCGGGTGCGTCGTAAATTGTCGACGACGTTCTACGACGAGTATGCTCGTGGACTTCTACAGCAAGCAAACCCGATACTTTTTCTTCTCTGGGGAAAAATGAGGGAAGATACCAAAGTTCAACACATGTTGTTTGCCGGCGGATATAATATTGAAGAAGATGCAAAACCGGAGACTACTACCGGCAAAATTGGGTACAAATTAAAAAGGGCTTTCCAATCATTTCTTCCCTATAACTCGCATAAGACATTAACTGACCCTTTGGAAATTTTACACCTATACGATGATGAGCTCACCACGTTGTCGGATGGAATGACTACAGAAGTTCTACGGCAGCGACTTGAAGGCAAATGGCCCATGATGTATCGATTAACCCAACTTGTACCCGGTCTAGGGATGGGTGAACGGGGGGGCTGGCGTGATGACGCGGTTCAGCTAAACGCTTTATTAGCCAAATATTTGTCACAAACAGAAAACTTCAATCCGTATACGTTTGTCGACTTAGGAATGCAGGTAGGTCCGCGTACTGCAACACTAATTGTGGAAAAGTTGGGAACATTTAGCGGCCTGAAGGCTGATCCAGAGTTTAATAAATTTCTTCTTGACTATGTAGAACGGACATATGGTCTCAAAGGCCACGATGCTGTAAAAAAAGCCGGGGATGTTGCCAAAGATCTGAAAAAATATGTTTACAACATGGCCTACGAACAATTCCCCTCCCTTTTTGTTATGCGTCCAGACTTCCGGCGTTTTACTCACCAAGAAGACCGCGTTTTTATGGAAGATTGGAGGTACGATATCTTAACAAAGTACCGTTCGGAAGGTCCGAACGGCTTATGTAATATGTTTTTAGCAGAAGACGGTAAACGGAGGGAAGAATATGTGACTGCGATGAAAGGATCGTGGGCCGACTTTCAAAAAGATGAGATTGATAGTCGTATTATTCAACAAAATATGCTTGAAGGAATGATTGTACTTGAGAAGTTTGTTATGCACAAACGTAATGAGGCTGGGGTTACCGAGGGAGTGATTACACAGGCAATGGGAGCAGAATACGTTCCCCCCACGCTCCGCGGTGAACTTAGTGAGCTCATTAAAGACCTTGATAAGTTTTTGCAAGCAGGTTATACGAGCGCAAAACATAAAGCTTTTAAGGAAGATGGCGCCACTGCGGAAATCCGAGAGCTGCACACAACGTATACAAATTTCATTACCAGGGATTCAGCATTTCGAACGTTGCAAAAATTCTTACAATTGTCTGTAACACAACATGGTTTGCCAATAAATAGCGACAATGAACTTCGGGTTATGCGTGACTATGCCCACTATTTGTTTCAGACGCTCTACGGTGGGAAAAGCGAGGGGGTGAAACGTACGATTACGGCAAACGGTCAAGTTACTCTCAATACCGAGGTTTCTCGGGGTTTGTTAGATGGTGCAAAATATTATGATCTTGGACAAGCGTCTCAGGCAGCTCGTGAAAAAAAAGTGAGTCTGATTGATCTGATGCAGGGGGTTGAGAGAAAGTTTACCGGTCCGGTGTTTGATATGTATTATGAGAATTTTGGTTTGAAAGATCCGACGATTTACAACCCGCAGATACTCGGTGCTCCGGATTCTGGTAAGAGTGTCGATGTTCGTATGTTTGCCGATTTTCAAAAACAACTTGCGGGTTTGAAGGAATTCAATGAGGCAACGGAAATCATGGAAGAAGCGGTGCGAGCGCAAACCACCAAAGAATACGAAGCTGCAGAAGATGCGTATCTAAAGAAAGCCCAAGCGATGGCCGTAAAGACAGTCTTTTCCTACAACCCGCCGGGCAAAAAATACGAAGTCGGTGCCCACATGGTTGAGATGTGGCTTCTCATGGGTCGCACTCCGGGCAAGCTCGGTGCGGATATTAAATACGGCGGTGCTTTGTCACGACAATTGTTATCGGGCAAGAGTCTTGCAGAAATCGCCAATCGTGAGCACGGGTTTCTCGGACTCAATAAACTGGGATCGGAGTTTCATATGGACGTTACCCGTATGGAAAACTTCATTTTCAAAGCGGTAAAACTCGGTCTGTTGCCCCCAAGCTCCCGAGGCGAGGACGTCGACAAAAAAGCACAACCTCTCAAAGAAGTGTTTGCCAAAAGCTTATTTAAAAAAATAGATAAAGAGTTGGAAGACCTGGAGATTAAGGCAAATGATACGACTATACCGGAAAAGGAGCGTCTTACCTGGTGGGAGAAGCAAAAATTGAGTTTCTACCACGTTGCCGAGAAAGTGGGAGCGATGCATCCCTTTGGTCTCGGGGTTAAATATAAAGACGATGTGTATGCCTTTAACGCCAAACGAATCAAAGAGGGTTTGGGTTTGAATAACTTCAAAGGACTGCTCCAATTTGGTGTCTACTTTGCAATTGCCATAGCCGCAATAACTCTCATTGCTGTTCAGCAAGGTTCCAAGGAATTAGATTCGAAGAAATAATCTTCTATTTAGTTTTTCTTTCCCAAGCCGACCCCTCGTAGCACCTTGCCGACAATACCTCCACTTTCGCGGGCAGTCTGATCCCATGCCCTAAATTGTTGGCCAAGTCCGCTGATTTGTCCGAGGCTCTGAGTCAATGGGGCCACAATCATACCGGGTCCGACATTGGCAAACGGCTTCACGTTGAATATACCCTTTGCCATCTGCACAAATTGGGGAATCATCAAAACTATTCCGAGCGAGATTAAACCCACTACCATACGTGAAGCAGCATCGCCGTTTGACAAGCCGATGAACGGCGCTACCCAGAATCCCTTCGTTTCGACCACCCGCAAATTTATGGCGTATCCGAGGTACAACATAATGGAAACAACCACAAAACTGATTGCGTTTCCGGCAATATTTTTCCACCAATATGACCAGGTGCTTTTACCGGGCACGGCATTCATCATCAGAATAAACGGAGCGAAAATGATGAATACGACTATCTGGATGTAATTCATCAAGAGCATAAAAAAAATCTTGAAAACACCGAAAAATAATACGACAAATATTATCAAAACCAACAACGGGCTGAGTGTTGTCATGAGGTCCCCACCGCTTGCCGCAACGGCTCCGATCATACCTCCGATGATTGCGAGCAATGGGGCCAAAACACCCAGTCCGACAATTGCCCCAATGCCGACGGCACCTACGGCACCTACTGCCGCCCCCGTTCCCGATTGAACAAAACTCGGCATAAACGGCGCAATAGGAGCAAATACCGCTTTGTCGAACAAATTAATGGCGGTACCCGACGAGTATGCCTTGATCGCATCCCCCAGATTAGGATCGCTGATCGTGCTTCCGATTACCTGGATTCCCGCAGCAATGATGATGTACATAAAGTCGAGTATCAGTGACGCAATGGGAAACGAAAAGGTTATCAAAACCAACGTCACAATCACGGATGGAATGGTGTTCTCGATCGAAGCGACGGTCTGTGGATTAATCTTCTGTCGCATCATGATCATGAGTCCCGCAAACAACATAATAAGCGTCAACATAATGTAGGCAATATCGCGAAAAGCTTTCCACATGGGAAGAATCGGAATAAGGCGTGAGTAGGTTATACCCTGGGCATAAGCTTGGGGGATCACACCGGTTCTGTTAAATACATCCGCAAGATACTCGGTTGTCGAAGCAGGAGGCTGAACGTACATAGCCGCCATCATATTTGAAGTCTGCCCGAGCGCACTTTTTTTATAATCGTTCAACCACGCGGTAACGGTTGTTTGTCCGTGAAAACCAGAGATGGCGGAAATTATTCCGATAGGAAATGTAGTCGAAATACTGTAAATATCAAGAGGTTCTTTGCTGACGCTATTATTGGTGGTTGTGTCGTTAATCGCGTTATTCACACCGGTAAATCCTCCGTTGTACCAGGATTCTGACTGTTGTACTTGTACATTTTGTTCAGCCGAAGCAGGTTTGGCAGAGAACGCCGAAAACGTAAAAAAAGCAATCAAAAAGAATACGAAAAATCGCCGTACCATATACATTCATTGTGGCAATTCTCTTCCATAATGTCAATTGCCTTTGCCCGCCGAAGCTTTTTGCGAAGGAGGGTTTCCTTTATTTACCACCTCTTCCTTCTTCACCAAAATGTATATAATGAATAATATGCAGGAACATTCTTTACCGCGGCAAATAACCACCTTTGAATTTA
Source organism: Patescibacteria group bacterium (assembly GCA_041665145.1). GTDB lineage: Bacteria > Patescibacteriota > Microgenomatia > UBA1406 > UBA1406 > JBAYJK01. The sequence continues at coordinate 47,663 of JBAYJK010000004.1, read as the reverse complement.
AGCTCATTGGAGAGCTCACTATTCATCAGTTTGTGTATCTTGCATTCGGAAGCGTGCTTGCACTGGTCTTGTACTTTGCCGTTCCCGCCGTGTTGTATATTAACATCGCAATTGCGGCACTTCCCGCTCTGCTTGGAATCGGGTTTGCGTTTGTCCCGATCAACGACCGTCCCATGGATATATGGTTGAGAAATATGATTAAACGTCTTACTTCACCAACGCAATACTATTTTAAAAAAAACAATGCTCCGCCAAAAATAATGCTGGGGATTACATTGCCACCACGTGACGTTTTGCAGCAACATCTGTTGGCACAGCAGAAACTGAATACGTACTTGCAGAATAAGCCGCGGGCCACTCCCAAAGAAGATATGGATGTCATTGATAAAGCGTATGATGAGAAAAAGAAAAAGTTGCAGGCGGTGATGATGGGGACCTCGGTCACGAGTCACGAGTCGCGCGTCGTGAGTCCGGAGCCAGGAACCCTGAGCCTTGAGCCAAAGACTCCTGTTTTACCTTTGACAGATCAACAAGACATTCAGACATTAAGACAATCAGACACAAAGTCTGTTGATCCGCGACCCGCGACCCGCGACACGCAACCGGTAACCACAGATCCCCGACCCGTGACCAGTGACCCGCGACCCGCGACCCGCGACCCTCAGCCATCAACTAGCTTTGTGGTCCGCGGTGAAGTGTATGCGGGAACAGGTCTGCCTCTTGAGGGAATTCTTGCCTACGTCAAACAGGGCGACAAAATAGTCCGGCTCTTCCGTACGGACGCTCACGGAGTATTTGTGAACAACTTGCCCATTCCGAAGGGCGACTATGTATTAAATCTCGAAGACCCCCGCAAAATATATTCCTTTGATACAATGAAAATAGACGGAACATTACCGAATATTGTGGTGTTTGCACACAAGCAATCATAGCGTATCCGTCTGAGTGTCATAAGGTCTGAAGGTCCGAAAGTCTAAGACAATTAGACATTAAGACATTGAGACATTTAGACAAGTATATTACTGAACATATGAATAAAAAACCAACAGCCCCGATTAAGGCGACCACACAGGATTTTATAGAGATCAGACAGATTACGGATGATGTTGTTATGCTGAAAGACGGTTCCTGTGCAACGGTCGTCGAAACGTCGGCAATTAATTATTCGCTTCTTTCGGAGGAAGAGCAGGATTCGTTGGTCTACTCGTTCTCCTCCATGCTTAATTCTTTGTCATTTGCCATTCAGATTCTCATTTTTTCGACGCGTATGAATATTTCGGATTATCTTGAATACCTGCAGAACAAAATGCAAAAGCAGAACAACCCCATTATTCGTGAATGGCTGGTAAAGTACATCGATTTTACAAAAAACATTGTCAAGAAAAACACCGTGCTGAAAAAGCGTTTTTTTATTATCGTTCCGTTTTCCGCTCTTGAAATGGGAGCAAAAGGTGCGGCGGCAAGTGGCATGACACCGGAATATATTTTGCAACGGGCAAAAACTGCGCTGTACCCGAAGCGAGACCATGTGTTGCGGCTCCTCGCGCGTCTCGGTTTGCGGGCGGAAGTTCTGGATAAAACAAAGCTCGTCAACTTCTACTACAACCTGTATAACCCGTCAGCGACCGGAATTGATTTGATTGACGCATCAATCTTTGAAAGTTATCTTGTACACGGACAATAAACAACATGGATCACACCAATAAACCTACACATTTTGCACCGAACGCTCCGGATATACAGATAGCGTCAGCAGCGCCGATTAATTCATCGATGCCTCCAATGGCAGCTCCTCTCTCTGCCCCCGTATCTCCCGCTTCTCCCATATCACCCCCCTCGCCCTCTATTACCTCTGCTACCAAAAAAGGTCCAGCTCCGACAACAAAAACGGATAAAATCGGCAAGAAATTTGCAGCCGGTATGACGAGCGTCCTCGACATTGTCGCTCCGTCGTACGTTGAAGTGGACTTTTCCCACATTAAAATTAATGAAGCGTTTTATACCACGCTGTTTGTTGTCGGTTATCCGCGGTATGTCGGTCCCAACTGGCTCAATCAGCTGATTACGTTTGAGTATCCGTTGTTTATCTCGATGTTCATTTACCCGACGCAGTCGAATGTCGTTTTGGACGACCTGAAACGTAAAATCTCCGAGATGGAAGCGACGCTTGAGGGTGAGGTCAAAAAAGGGAAAGTTGTCGATCCTACCGTTCAGGTGGCGCTTGACGACGCACTTTCCTTGCAGGCGGAAATTGCCAAAGGTGCCGAACGCTTCTTTCAGTACGGCTTGTACATCACCATTCCTGCAGACAGCAAAGAAGAATTGGAGCGCTTAACCAAAGAAGTGGAAGGGTTATTGTCAGGGCTCCTTATTATCTCCAAGCGGGCGGTTCTGGAGGCAGAAGAAGGCTTCAAATCAACGTTACCCATCTTTGCCGACAAACTGGGTGTGTGGCGCAATATGGATACCACTTCTCTTGCCATGACCTTCCCGTTTGTCACATCATCTCTTTCGACGTCGGAAGGAATCATTTACGGAATTAACGAATCAGACTCAAGTTTGGTTATTTTCGACCGGTTTACCCTCGAAAACGCTAATATGGTTGTCCTCGGAAAGTCCGGTGGCGGAAAAAGCTTTATGATGAAGCTCGAGGTTATGCGTCAGATCATGATCGGTGCTGAAGTAATCATTATCGACCCGGAAAACGAATATCAGGGAATCTGTCAGAAATTCGGCGGTGAGTACGTCCAGTTTTCCTCAAGTTCCCCGATCCGCCTCAATCCGTTCGATCTTCCCGTGCAGGAAGAAGGTGACGACGCGATGGCCAATAATGTGTTGAATCTGCACACGCTGATGAAAGTCATTATGGGCGAACTTACTCCCGAGGAAGATGCGCTGCTGGATAAAGCGCTCATTCAAACCTATATGTTGAAGGGAATCACCCAGGACCCGGCAACGCACACGTTGGAACCGCCGCTCATGGAAGATCTGTATAAAGTGCTCATCGGTATGGAGCAAGAGGCGGCGCAAAATATGTCGTTCAAGTTCGAAAAGTTCATTAAAGGGTCAGCTGCCGGGATCTTCAATTCCCAATCGAATTTTGCCTTTAAAAACAAACTCACTATTTTCGGTATTCGGGATCTTGAAGAGAATTTACGGCCGGTTGCCATGTATATCGTTCTCGACTACATTTGGACGAAGATCAAGCATGAAAAGAAAAAACGCATACTTATTGTCGACGAGGCGTGGTACCTCATTAAGCAAAAAGATACGGCCGAATACATCTTTAATTTTGCAAAACGAGCTCGAAAATACGGATTAGGATTAACTACTATTACTCAGGATGTCGAGGACTTTTTGGCGACAAATGAAGGTAAAGCGATTATCACCAATTCGAGTTTACAGATTCTGTTGAAGCAGTCGCCGGTTGCCATCGATAAGTTGACCGAGATTTTCTACCTCACCTCAGGGGAAAAACACTTTTTGCTCTCCTCGGGTGTCGGTGAAGGATTGTTTTTTGCCGGGCAGGCACATGTTGCTCTGCGCGTTATCGCCGCCCCTCACGAGAAAGAAATTATCGAAGGTACGTAATTCCCGCATATTCCCCGCTTTATTCCCTAATCACCCTCATTTTACCTCTCTCCCATATTCCCCTTAAGTTCTTTCAGTCTTGACATACGCACCCAGTATGTATATAATTATAGGATATAACTTGAGTCCAAACAATCCTAATTGCTGGGTTGTTATGGGCCCGAAGAGTCTAGATCTTTAACATCCCAAAGAGCAACAAAATTTTAACAACCCGCTTGGGGTTGGAGAGGAGGATTTTATGAAATTACACAAGTATAGTGTCATTCCCGCGTAGGCGGGGATCCAGGAATAAGTATCTGGATTCCCGGTCATGTGTGCCGGGAATGACATTTTTTGAATTTGATTTGTGGATTTGTCATTTGTTATTTGTGTAATTTCTGTCCTGCTCTCCAATCTCAAGTGGAAATCAAACCTAAGGAGGTACAAAGCAATTCTGCTTTTATCTACTTGAGACCCTTGGTGCCTAGGGAGTTTGAGGCACAAAATGAACTCGATCGATGAATTAAAATAAGATACGCAACATCCCCTCTTAAGGAGAAGGGACAATGTCCAAGACTAATCGTTTTGCTCGTTTGTTGGCGCCTATAGTGGCCGCAGTCGCGTTGGTCGTTTTGTCTGTTACCTTGCTGGGCGGGTCTGCTCAGACGGTCTCGGCCGCTTCGGCCGGACCGAACTCGAATTTGACCGCCGTGGCGAACACGACGGAATACACGCCGGCCGTAAGCTTTATCCGGATGACCGGCGTTATCAGTGCCAGTCTCCTCGATTCTTCCGGCGTGCAAACGGCAACCGTCGTGGGCGCGAATGCGCGCTGCGCGTGGTCTGCAGACGACCAATGGAATGTCTGCCCCGTCCCGCAAACGGGAAATCTCCCGCTGTTGGTCGCATACAACACCAACACGGGCGTCACTGTTTCTCTGGGTTTGACGGGCACAAAGCCCGTCTTCTCGGGGACGATTCTGGTGTATCAGTCCCAGGTTGCCTGGGGCTGGAATCAGAATCAGATCTATACTTCCAATGTCACTTTCGAAGGCGGTACGCCGATTACGACGACGCGAGTCCAGGTTACCGACGCAATGTGGTCGGGGGCATTTGACCCGGCTATCGACCCGACGACCGGCCGTCTATGCGTGACACAAGAGTACGTCTTTAACAACATTGACATACGTTGCCAGGTGCAAGATGGAACCTGGGCAACGGTCAGTGATCAAAACGTTGTCGGATCGCATACGAGCCCAACGTTTAGTCCTGACGGCCACCTACTGTTCGCGAGCGATGGGAAGATCTACTCCCAGACGATTACGGGAACGGCCGCCGCGATTGCATTAGGGTACTATCCGAATTGTGTCAACTACTGGTGCGTCTGGACGACAAGCGCGCCGGCAGCTGAACTCGTCCTTCTCGATACGAGGATGGGTCTGACCAGTACAATTGCGACAAACAGTGTGACGTTCTCCGGGCCAATGCTGAGCCACGGTGAATACCACGTTCCCCAGCCGATCACGCAGGTGATCGCAGTGGCGGACGCGGGGCCACATGCGCAACAAGTTCCCGTGACAGTCACGTTTAGCGCGACGGTGTTGCCTGAGCAGGCTGATGTCAGCTACACGTGGCATCTGCCTCACAACACAGTGTTGTCTGGGCAGGATGTGACGGCCGTTATCACGGCCGCGGGGCACTTGACCGCTGTGGTTGATGCCTGCAACCGGTTCGGGTGCAAGAGCGGCTACGCGCCGTTCGAAACATACCCGAACATGTGGACGTATGTCCATACGGATTTCTCGACGACTGTGGCTACGGCTGGGCAGTCTGTTCCGATGTGGACCACAATCTACGATCAGTTCATGAACTTGATCGTAGAAGGCAACTCGGAATGGATTGCGGTAACCTGCTCCGGCCACGCGACCTGCAGTAAGGTTGCGGTAACCGATACTGTAGCGGAATCGGTCGTGATTACGGCAGGTTTTGGTAGTTTAGTCACGACGAACACCGTGACCTTCCTGCCCGGCCCCACGGTCAGCGTTACGTGGGATTTGCCCTCGCCTATCGAGGCTGGGCAGCCTGTGACGGCGACGATCAAGGCGCTCGATCAATACGGTAACATTGTCACCAGCAACATCGGCGACTTTGATGTGACCGTACCCGCCGACTGCAACGTCGTGGGCTCGATTCTGAGTTGCTATACGGCGGGGTCGCACGAGCTTTCGGCCAGCTATAGTAATGTGACGGGCACGGCCACGGTCGAAGTGATCTGGGGCCTGCCCGGGCGCATTCATGGCGGCTTCCCGAGCGCCAACTGGGTATACTCGAGTGGCTCGATTCAGAGCTACGGCGAAGTGTTTAACCAGTACGGCGTGCTGATCATCTGGCCGATTACCTGGTTGGCCGACGAAGGATCAGGCTCGTTCGACGACGCCGGTGTTTTGCATGCGCCCGTCTGCTTGCCCGGCAAGATGTTGACCGGCACGATGACCGCGACGGGCACGTCGGTGTCGGCGCCCTGGGCGCTCGAGTGCCGCCCGCCGCATACCCTCTTCCTCCCCCTCGCTCTACGCTAGGGGGCCTATCCAGCTCGAGGCGGCACTATGCACGCCGCCTCGAGCTGTTGGTTCAAAAGGAAAGGTTTCAGTTGCTCTTTGGGATCTTTCCTTTATTCCCGCATTTTACCCGCGTTATTTCCTCATTACCCTCATTTCACCTTTCTCCCATATCTCCTAGAATTTCTTACTTTACCCTTCCTACTTCTCACTTTGCTTCAGACCTTTTACTTTATACTTTTAACTTGACATACGCACGCAGTATGTATACAATTATAGGATATAACTTGAGTCCAAACAATCCTAATTGCTGGATTATTATGGGCTCGAAGAGATTAGATCTTTAACATCCCAAAGAGCAACAAAAATTAAACGACCATTTAGGGTTGGAGAGGAGGAAATATGGGAAAATAACAAATTCAAAATTCAAATGACAAAATTCAATTGAAATTTAAAAACTAAAAAAATTCCAATATATGATTAATATTTGAATTTTGTGCTTCATTTGTCATTTGTATATTTGGATTTTGAGTTTTCTCTTTCTGCTCTCTGACCCTAAATGGGCCCCTTGTGTGCTTGGGAGAAGTAGGCACAAAACTGGACTAATAAATTTTAGTAACGCAGCACCCCTCAGGAGGAGGGCGATTAAAATGAACAAGACTCGTTTCACCCATCTGTTGGCGGCCACGATGGCCGCAGCCGCGTTGTTGGCAATCGTTTTGTCTGTTACCTTGCTGGGCGGGAATGCTCAGACGGCAGCCGCGCTGAGCGCGGGACCGCAATCGATGTGGGGCATCACGCCCACAGTGGCGCTCATGAATGAGTCTGGCTTTCTCGAGGTGCATGACTCGGTTGGGAACATCCTGACGACGTCGGAATCTCTCTCGAGCCGGCCGACGTGGCTGGACACCAGGTACGTTGTGTATAGCAAAATCAGCTGGTTGGACCAGGAGTTGGCCGTTTACGATATCTGGACCGGGCTGACCCAGACGTTGGGGATTACCGGCTACATGCCGGCGATCGATCGGCTTACCAAAAAGATGGTTTTTGTTCAGGCCGTTGGAGACGGTCAGACGAACCATCTTATGACTGCTAGTCTGGTAGTATCGGACAGCAACGTAACGCTGAGTAATGTTGCCCGAGTTGATGCTTCATTCGCCGCATGCCGGAACCCGAGTTGGGTGCCCGGCGGACTGATTGCGGCAAGTTGCCGCTACAGCTATATTTACGCAATTCGGCAACAAGTCCCGGGTGCGCCCGGGAGCTGGTATGCCCCGGCCGATGTAGGCAATGACCAGAACTTTCCCGCGTTCGACGACGCGGGCGGTCTTGTTTACGAAGCAAAAGCTGGTCCCGATACGCATGTGTATCGAGCGGGCAACCCAAGCCGTGTGTTAGTGACCACGACTTTCCAGCCGAACTGCAATAATGGATTCTGCGTAGGACTGTCCCCGAGCAGCTATGTCCCGGACCGCGAGGTCATCCAGTTTTTTCAGAGTGGGATGACCCGCACGTTGTTTACGACGTCGAACGCCTCTGCCGGCTTGCCGGCGGTGTCGCCGATGTATGTCGAGTTGCCCCAGCCCATTGAGGGTCTGGTCGCAGCGTGCGACGACGGTAAAAAAGCCGGCGAAGTAATTACATGCGCCGCTGGCTTGAGCTCGACGCAATCGGGCGTTACCTGGACGTTCGCGATCACGGGAACAACTATGGTTCAGTACGGAAACTGGGCGACGACCACAATCACCGTTGCGGGACAATACGTGGCAAATGTCACGGCCTGTAACCGGTATGGTTGCGAGACGGCGGCGACGTTGTCATTTACCGTTCTGCCGGCGAAGCTGGCGTCGATCGTTATCGACTCGGTCCCCGAGGGGTTGACCACGGTCCATCCTGGCCAGAGCTACAGCCTTCGCGCCGACCTGTTCGACGCGTATGGCAATGGCATTAGCCTGCAGGAAGGTCAATCGATGAACTGGTACGGCGCTCAATTTGCGACGTTGGTGAACAATGGATTGACGGCCACCATGACTGTCAAGAGCTGCGATGCAGGGCAGCTGCGGATTGCCGCCGCCGCGGATTTTAGCGCGGTATCCGGGTGGAAAACGTTTGCCTGCAGTGTCGAATACTACAATTACATTCCTCTCGTCTCGCGCTAGCGCGCTCGACGAGAGGTTAGTCCGGGCCCGCCAGAGTTCTGGCGGGCCCGGAAGCGGAAGGTTTCAGTTGCTCTTTGGGATCTTCTTTACCCCTATTCCCGCACTTTACCCGCGTTATTACCGAAATTGATTCAATTTTGTTATAGTAGCTGTGAAATTATTTTCTCGATTTGGATATGAAGTATACAAACAGCGGGCTGATAGCGCCCAAGAGGAGTATGGACCAGATGGATATATCAAGCGCAATTATTACCAGACACCCGAATAACACAATTATTTTCCCCGCCATAATACTTATTTCCCGCGACGTAATATACGCCGTTTTGTTCTGAGTCAGCGAATGAACATATGCAAGTGCCTGATTTGATACGTAAAAAAAAGAACTGGTTGCCTTATGCATAAATTCAAAAAACACGAGTCCGAACGGTATGGGAAACAAAAATTTCCCCGTCCAGCTTGCTGAAACAGAGAAGGCTCCAAAGATCTCCAGATGCTTCTTGTTGAAACTATCCGAAATGAGTCCTCCGTATATCCGTGACAAAAAGCTGACGAGTGTCACGACTGTGGCAAGTATTCCCACTAACAGCGGCTCTTTCAAAAGGAGAAAAACAAACAGTGGCCATAAGTCTTGGGCTATGGTGCTTTCCCCTCCGAGCGCGAGGTTAGAGAGGGTGTCTTTTTTATTAGCGGTAAATTCACCGAGCATGATTTTGAGATTCACCGGCTGTACCATGCGCTCTTCCCGTATCGCCATTAACGTCAGTGCCAAAAGGAGGACCAATAACGAACTGGAGGAAAACAGAATTAAGAATCCGTATGATTGTACGATGAATCCGGCAACAAGCGGGCTCAATACGCCGGCAAGTATTCCCAGACCCTGGACGGCTCCTACTTCTCTCCCAAACTCATGCGGCTTTCCGTTATGAATAAAATCAACATGATACGTTGTCCACCAGAATCCGAAGTGTATGCCAAGCAATACTGCGGTGATCACGAGCCCGAGTAACGAGTGAAACATAATAATCCCGCCGATAAACAGCGACAAGAACATCACGCTGATGAGGTAATTGTGGTGCAACCCGAGTTTGCGGAGTAACTTTGCGGCACTGTATGCAGCAACAATATTTGTCGCATAGACAACCATCATGAGGCAAATCATAATCGCCCATCCTTGGTTGCCGACAAACCCCAGACCCGCAGCGGCCTGGTAATAATAAATGGGAATAAACAAACTTAAGAATGCAAACAATGCGGATCGCAGAATGTACGCCACATATAATAGAGTAAGCCGTTCCTGCTTTGCCTGATGATGCAAAAGCCCATGGAACATATCGTATGTGCGCATACTAACAATATAGCAATTTAACAATTTAACAATTTAGCAATTCAGCAATTTTCCTACTTTCAGACCTTTTAACTTTCCACCTTCCTTTTAGTTTTAAACTTTAGGCTAAGAACTTAATCGTGTATAATTCCCCCATGTCCAAGCACAAAAAAAAAGATTCTCTTGGGAAGCAAAGTCCCGCTGAGCGGGACGGAGGATCCCCGCAGAATTCCCGCTCTATTCCCGCCGTGCCTCGCTGGAACTTCAGCAAAAGCAGGTTAGTTAACCACTTTAGAGCTGTGTTTTCGCGTAATAATGCTCCATTTCTCATTGTTGCCGGTTTGTTCTTGTTAATCTTCATGAACATTTTTATGCAGCTGGCGCTGCCCGATTCAGTGAAAACACTTTTGGAAAACCCGTTGGACAAACAGGCGCTGCAAATGGTTCTCAGAAATTCGACAGACCAACAAATAAACGGAGACATTATTTCTCTGCTTGCGGAAAACGGGGAAGAGGAAGTTGCGGTTACTGTTCAGGAAGAGAAAAATAAACTACACGAAATGGTCAGAAAAATAACGCTTATTCTGAAAGATCACCCCAACTATGCCGACGGCTATGCATACCGCAGCGTCATGTATTTTAAATTGCATCAGTGTGAGCAGGCGGAAGAAGATATTGCGATTGCACTTAAACTGGATCCGAATCGTGATAACTTCATTAAGTTACAACAGGATATTTTACGTTGCCAATGAACATTACAGTACTAACACTATTCCCCGAAGTCGTAGAACCGTTTTTGCACCACAGCATTATCAACCGGGCAGTGGAAAAAGGACTTGTTACATTTAATGTAGTGCAGCTGCGGGATTTTGCTCATGACAAACATAAGACGGTGGATGATCACCCGTTCGGTGGGGGCGCGGGGATGCTTCTGAAAATTGAACCGCTTGTTGAAGCAATTGAACATATCGAGAAACAATTCGGCAAAGCCTATAAAATCGCTCTTTCACCAAAGGGAACTTTACTTACCCAATCCTGGGCACGGGACAGAATCTCGCATCTCGAATCTCGGATCGCGGATCTCGAAACGAACGGTACGGATCAGATGAATGATGCGCGATGCGTGATACGTGATCATGTTTTATTAATCTGCGGCCACTACGAAGGATTCGACGCACGAATCGTAGACTATATAGATGAAGAGTTGTCCATCGGTAACTACGTTCTCTCCAGCGGGGAAGCGGCGGCAATGGTGGTAATTGACGCTCTAGTACGACTAATTCCGGGAGTTCTTAAAAAAGAAGACGCAACGGTTAACGAAACCTTTTTTGAAATCGACCGGGAAGAATTATTTACAATCACTCATGATCCCGACCTTCAGACTGATGATTCTAATCCCACCTTCACTGAAAATTGTAAATTGAAAACTGGAAACTCTGCAAAGATCTCTTTACTCGAGTATCCTCAATATACCTTACCTCGCGAATTTCGGGGAAAAAAAGTTCCTGATGTTTTAATATCAGGAGACCCCAAAAAAATCCGGGAATGGCAGATTCAGGAAGCGTGGAAGGAAACGAAGAAGAAAGCTTAGTTTTTAGTTTCTAATTACTGGTTTCTATTGAGTTACCAATTTCTATTTTCTATTTTGCAAACGTTTGTAAATTAACACCTAGAAACTAATACTTCAATAGAAACTAAAAACTAGGAATTAGAAACGGAATCAGAAGATTATTTTCTTTTCTTCAAATAGATTCCCAGTCCTCCCAACGCGCTGGCAAGCGGTAACACGAATGTCTCTGCACCGGTTTCAGGAATTGTTGCAACGCCGGAAACAGTATTCACCGACGGTTGTTTTACTCCACCTTTTGTTTGGGTATAGAGAATAACTGTTGGTCTTACTGCGTCCTTAAGTTGGAAATTAGGACTATTTGATGCCCCGTTGGCAACTGCCGCAGTTGGATTTGGCACTGGAGTTGTTGGGGTAGGAGTTACCTTTCGGGCAGTGAAAAAGCTCTTTATTCTGTCAATAAAAGAGGGTTTCTTTGCAGCCTGTAAACCCACAGGAGTCGGCGACGGTGCTTGTGTAATGGTAGCCGTAATGGAAGCGCTGACCGAAGTAGGCTTGGCTCCGCCACGGATTCTTCCGATTGCAAATACGACAAGTACCACAAAGAAAACAAGGCCGATAAAAAATGCGATGACTGATTTAAGATCTGACATGACTTATAGTATAGCATATGTGCGTCAGAAGAGCAAGCTGACGCACAGTTTTCAGTTTTTAGTTTCCAGTTTTTAATCAATTTCAAAATTGAATGAAAATTGAAAACTGCAAATTGAAAATTGCATTTGAGTATAATACTTCCATGCCGTCGCTCAAACAACGAGTTTTATACAATACGTTTATTCAATTTGTCGGGCGGTTCGGCACCTCTTTTTTGGGCTTCGTCACCACGGTTATTATTGCGCGATACTTGGGTGCGGCAGGGTACGGGGTATACGCGAAGGCGTATGCACTCGTCGCTTTTTTCTATCTGTTTGTGGACTTCGGCTTAAACGCCGTGTATATTCGAAAATATAAAGAAGACCTTTCGCACTATTCAACATTGAACGCGTTGCGGACCATGTTCTTTCTCATGTCCGTTCTGGTTATCGGAGCGTTTCTGTTATTTACCCGGCAAACTTTTTTTCAACACAGTGAAAAACTGATCGTTGTTTTGTTTGTTCCGAGCATTCTGTTCTTCGGCTATTTCACCAGTATTAATTTACTGTTTCAGTTGTTGCTTCGCTACGATCTTTCGGTCATTGCGGCACTCGTCGGTAGTGCGGGAGGGTTGTTGTCTATGCTGGTTGCGATGCCATTCGGGTTGCCGATGATGGTGTTGTCTCTGGTCGGTGGAAGCCTCCTGACGGTTGTTGTCGGATATCTCTTGGCGCGGAAATATTTGGATGTGCATTTCTTTAAAGAACCGTTTCTTATTGAGGAATTATGGTTGCTGATGAAAGAGGCTGCTCCGGTCGGGTTGATGCTTTTTCTGAACACCATGTATTTCCGTGCCGACGTGTTTGTTCTTTCTGCACTTAAAACTAACGCGGATATCGGAGTGTACCAACTTGCCTATAAATTTTTTGAATTTCCCTTGGCATTTGCAACGTTTTTTGCAAACGCGATTTTTCCCCACTATGTGAAACTCTATCAGGACAACCGCGAGCGGTTTACATCGGTGTTTACCAAGGCAATGGCGTTACTGCTTGTTGCGTCATTGGTGTTTACGGTCGGGACATATTTTATCGCTCCGTTTCTGGTACTTATCAAAAGTGACTATCATGCTTCAATCGTTCCGCTGCAGATTCTGGGGCTCTCATACCCCATCTTTTTTGTGACAAGTGCGTTAACGTGGCTCCTGTTTCTGCAGAAAAAAGAAATGCTCCTCGTATGGGTATACCTTGTCGGATTTGTGATTAATGTAATCGGCAATCTGTATTTTATCCCGCGCTACAGCTATCTTGCGTCAACCTGGATGACCATTGTCGGAGAAGGGTTGATATTGGTGATGTTGGGGGGGATTTTGATTGCAAATTCAAAGCTCAAATCCACAAATAACAAATCAAGCTTAAATGACAAATAACAAACTGTTTCACGAGATTTGGTATTATTTGACATTTGAATTTTGAGTTTTAATTAAATATGATCACTGTTTATACCGATGGCGCATCTTCTGGAAACCCCGGTCCCGGGTGGGCGATGTACGTAATTGAAATCCGAAACTCGAAATCCGAAACTCGAAACATCCAAAACCGTGTTCGATTAGAGCATTGCACCAACAACGAAGCAGAGTATTTGGCTGTAATATACGCATTGGAGTATTTGTCAAATAAGTCCAATGAGTCTTATAAGACTCATGAGTCCAATCCTTCAGAACCAATTAGTTTTCTTTTGGATTCCAAACTGGTTGTTGAACAATTAAACGGTCGGTGGAAAGTAAAAGAAGCGCGTATGCGGGAGTTTATTCTGCAGATTCACACATTATTAAATGAATTGAAAATTCCTGTTACGTTTACCTATATTCCCCGGGAAAAAAACAAAGCCGACCAGTTGAAATACGACTGAGCTTGACGCAATAGGGTATACTATGCGAAATGACTGTTGATCGCCGACGCTCAATATCTCCGCATCAATTTCGTTATGAAGACCGCTATGCAGATGAAGCGCAACTTGTTGCCGAAACACTCGACACTTCTTACCCGGGAGAGGAAGGCAGAACGCGCTTCTCGACCGATGTTGAACAGGTGTTGCGGGGACTCCGTGCACAAATGGGCTATTTTTCCCGGTTTGATGACAGTCATATTCTCACTGCTCCCGAGTTTTCTCTGCACGCGAGTGCATTAGCTCTTGCTCCGACCATTCCAATTGTCGCACGGGATAATTTTTCTGCAGTTGTACCGTGGCTTGATCCGCGACTGAGTGCTCGTACTCATGGCGTTCTCCGTCATCCCCCCTGGTACATCACCTATCTTTCGCCGGTCATGCTGCCGAACGGACAACCTATTGCCCATATGCGCCTGGCATATCGGTCTCAGTATCAAGAAGATTTGCCTCCGCTTCTTACTCCGACCGAAATAGCTATAGCGTTTGTTGGACATGAGGAATCGGGAGCGCTGCAACTCGGACCCGGTCCGCACGAAGGGTTATGGCTGGTCCGGCACGTTGCAATCGATCAGCCCAATATGGCAAGTCATATTCAATGTCATCAAGTTGGTACTCGGGACACAGCACTACTCATGATACGGGACCGGGTTAACCTGCAACATATCTGGCAATCGGGCACTCCATCTACCTATATGCAGTTCCCGAACCTGGGAATTTAATCATTAGCACTCAAGAACACCGCTTGACAACCTAAGCGAAATTTGTTAAAAATAGATACTCATTTAAAAGTTTATATTTGGCTCTATGAAAGGTACAACAATCAAACCTTTGTTCGATTACGTGTTAATTAAACCCCTTGAAGGTGCAACAAAAACCGCTTCAGGCATCGTGCTCCCGGATTCTGCAAAAGAGAAACCCCAGGTAGGTGAAGTGATGGCGGTCGGTCCCGGAAAACAGTGTGAATGCGGTGGTGCCGGTGAATGCGCCAGCAGCCCGATGATTCTTAAAAAGGGACAGAAAATTCTTTACAAGAAATGGGCAGGCAATGAAGTAAAAGTCGGTATGGAAGAATGGCTCCTTGTTGAGCAAAAAGAAGTTATGGCAATCGTCGAATAAATTTTCATTATAAATTAACCTATATACATGGCAAAAAAAGTACTCTATGGAGCAGAGCTCCGACAAAAAATGTTTGAAGGTGTCCGTAAAATGGCCGACGCTGTCGGTACCACACTCGGACCAAAAGGCCGCAACGTTGCAATTGACCGCAAATGGGGCGGACCGCAAGTTATTCATGACGGTGTAAGCGTTGCCAAAGAATTGGAATTTGCTGATGCCTATGAAAATATGGGTGCGCAGCTTGTCAAAGAAGCAGCCAGCAAAACCGCGGATGTTGCCGGAGACGGAACCACCACGTCAACCGTTCTTGCCCGCGCAATCGTCGAAGAAGGAATCAAAATGATTACAGCCGGAGCCAACCCCATGGTTATGCGTCGGGGTCTCGTGAAAGCCAGTGATTATATCGTCGGTGAATTAAAGCTTATGCGCAAAGATATCAAACAGACAGAAGTCGCATCCGTTGCCACTATTTCCGCTGCCGATGAAACGCTCGGAAAACTTATTGCCGATGCACTCAAGAAAGTCGGTAAAAATGGTGTGGTTACTGTTGAAGAAGGAAAAGGGCTCACCACAGATCTCGAATTCAAAGAAGGTATGGAATTTGATCGTGGCTATGCCAGCGCTTATTTTGTCACGAATCCCGACAAAATGGTTGCAGAGCTTGAAGATCCGTACATTTTAATTACGGATAAAAAGATTTCTGCTATCGCCGATCTTCTGCCATTTTTGGAAAAGTTCGTGAAGGTTTCCAAAAACCTGGTGATCATTGCCGATGAAGTAGAAAGCGAAGCATTAGCGGTTCTCGTTGTTAATAAAATGAAAGGTGTCTTTAACGCAATCGCAATCAAAGCTCCCGGTTTTGGAGACAGACGAAAAGCAATGCTCGAAGATATTGCTATCCTTACGGGAGGAACGGTCATTTCTGAAGATCTCGGTCGCAAACTCGACAGTGTTGAGATTGAAGACTGTGGTCGAGCCGAACGACTTGAGGTTGATAAAGACAACACCCGAGTCATCGGCGGCAAGGGAGACAAAAAAGCCATCGACGGTCGCGTTGCCCAGATCAGGAAAGAAATTGGTCTTTCAACATCCGACTTTGATAAGGAAAAGCTTCAAGAACGTTTGGCAAAACTTACCGGCGGTGTTGCAGTTATCAAAGTTGGTGCAGCAACCGAGGTCGAGTTGAAAGATAAAAAAGAACGCGTTAATGATGCAGTCGCAGCAACCAAAGCTGCTCTTGAAGAAGGAATTGTCCCCGGAGGAGCAGTCGCGCTTCTTGACATCAGCCAACGCATGAGTTCAAAAGCTCTCGAAACTGCCAAGGCGAGCCGTGACGAAATATTCGGTTTTGAGATTGTGAAACGTGCAATCGAAGCGCCGTTTACGAAGCTCATGGAAAACGCCGGACTCAACGCCGGAGAGCTGATTGCCAAGGCCCGTGAAGGTAGTGCAAAGGGTCTCGGGTTTGACGTTATGAGCACAGATTCGACATTAACCGCCGTTCCCGTCGACATGGTCAAAGCAGGAATTATCGACCCGGCAAAGGTTGTCCGTACCGCAGTACAGAATGCAATCTCGGTTGCAGCCATGATTCTGACCACGGAAGCAGGAATTGCCGAAATTCCCGAAGAAAAGAAAGCCGGCCCGGCAGGTGGTGATATGGGCGGTATGGGAGGAATGGGTGGCATGGGAGGAATGTATTAAAACATTCTGTGCGTAGGGACAAGGCATGCCTTGTCCGTACAAAAGAAAATTGAATGGTAAAAAGTTAAAAAGACCCCGGCGAAAGCCGGGGCCTTTTTTGTTGCATATCGGATATGTACGGTGCTATAATCCCCCCAATACCATGCCAAACATAGAAACGGGTGCACACCCGGTTTCGGTTAACAATCCTCAATTGAATTACGGCAGAGTATCGCCAAATGTAACGGTGCCGACAGACGATCGTTATTCCGGCGTATGGAATTTTGATTATCCCAGCGAAGCAAATTCTCCGTTATACCAAACGGCTCGCACAAGAAGTCTCCTCAATCAAAACAGATTACACGTTGAAGAAACAGAAAAGCGAAAACAAGAGGAAAGACTACGAAAGATTGCGCATGGAATAGTTCGTCTTGCTGCCGGAGCGCTCGCCTTTGGAGCATATCAAGCAGTCGCGCAGCAACATAACCAACCCCAGTTGAGCGACCTCGGGAATGCGTCGTATATGATGGCGTTAAGTCCTGACCTCGCTCATTTGTTTGGTGTCTCTCATTTACCCGTTCAACAAAACGGCAGTACCTGTTACATTGACTTAGGAATTTTCGGAGGGTGTATGGGTTTTAATGCAGGCGATTATACGATTGCCGCCGGAGGTGTATTCTGTCGGGGAAATGGAGAGTGGAATCAAAACATGACCGGCGAGTACTTAAAGTATGATTCCGATTGCAGACTTCTACCAGGGTATCCCCGATTTGAACCTGTTCCCGGTGCAACTCCCACAGGAGCACAATTTGTCCCGGAGACCGCACCAACAGTTCAACCAACATTTGTACCAGATGTACGGCCGGAGCAAGGAGCAACCGATGGAGTGTACCGACACAATGGAAACGCGGTTAGCGCTTACATACCTGGAAGAGGCAACCAGTTTCTTATGAACTTTGATTTCAATGGATACCGGTATACCGGTGATAATTCAATTCCCTATGGTGAACAGGCGAGTGGATTACTTATGTACATAAAACGGAATGATGGCGGACCAACAGCTTATCTTATATGTACGAACGGGCATGCAGACTGGTCAACAAATCCTCCAGTAAGTAAAACAAGAATTCTTCCGGGTCTAACATCTTCAACTTATTGCCTCCCTTCTGACACAACACCGACAGTTGCAACACCCACAGCTCAACCGAAAGCTCCAGATCCGACAAAAGTTCCCGAACCGGCAGCTCCCGTATTTGACGAATTTACGCTGAAAGATACCGTAACAGGTGAATATGCATTCGTTATCGGTCTCGACGGCCGGACCATACCCCTCAAATGGCCCCACCGCACCGATATCCTCGGCCTTGCATATGATTTGCTCACTAGTAAAGCAGCAGCCCTTGGTTCTGTTTTTTCCAGTATGGGCCCCAATAGTCACGGGTCCGATGGGCAACCGATCCGTATTTCCGTGACCCGTCGTGACGGATATATCTTCGTTTCGGCAACGCAAATGGTGCACCTCGTTAACCCGGATCCCATGCGCGGGCTTGCTGGGCATAAGCAGGAATGGGTCGATCTCCCTGATACGGTCAACGTCTACTGTACCAAACAGTCTGACGGCTCATGGTCGGTAGGGTTTTCCCGCAATATGCGTTTGGTTTTGTATCCCGCCCCCATGCCGTTTGGAGCCTCATTTGGTTATTTTGACGCTTCCATGCAGGGTTCGCGGTATCCGGTCACTCGGTCGAGCGACGGTACGTCGATGGTAGAGCCCGGGTTCGGATGGACGACGAATGCCAATGCGGAACGAGGTTGCCCCGAAGATTTACGGGGAAAATAACCATTAAACCCCCATCCCCGTTTGGGTCGCCACGAATTTTGCCTGTTCCTGACAAAATTCTGCAAAAACTGTAATTCTTTACATATCGTAAAACAACGGTTTATAAGCATCATTAATGCGTATTGTTTACTTATGTTATTCATAATAATACGGTCTTTGTTTACTGCTATAGGGTAGGGAAGTTTTCCGTATGACTAGTTGATTTTCTGCTAACTATAGGATAAAATACATATACGGTACGTATGCGCGCCTGTTATGCATGGCGCGATATATGCGCCTAGAAACTGGTTCTTTAACAGGCCGCACGAATCTTGTCTTACAGGAAGTCTGAGATAAGGGTGTTTTCAAGTGCTGTCAGTCTATTGGTTGTCATCCCCGCGGAAGCGGGGATCCAGATTCAAGAAATCATCTTTATTTCAGACTCGCCTGTGTAGGCGAGAAATTTGAAGGAGGAAGAAAATGAACGTGTTGAAGTTGGTGGCCGCGCTGTGCGCGGCGATATGGCTGTCGGCCTGTGCACCGGCGGCGGCTCCCACGCTCAGCGTGGCGCCGAGTGGGGGTGGACAGACCCCCCCGGCAACTGCCGCAGTTGCCGCCCAGGTTGTGCCTCAGCCTACGGCGCAGCCGCAACCGACGAAAACCGCCTCGATCTGTGCCAAGAGGCACAAGGTTTTAAGCGGGGAGACGCTCCTCGGCATCGCCCAAGCCGAGAGCGTCTCTTTGGCGTCGTTGGTCCGCATCAATGGGATCGACAACGCCAACTACGTCGAGGCCGGGCGCAACTTGTGCATCCCGGCCACATTCACCGTCCCGACGAAGAAGTCGGGGACAAATGAGCATTTCTCACTTGGCTCGGTGGCCGAGTGCAGCCGGATCGGCGCGTTTCAGCGCATCTGGCTGAAAGCTGACGCGTACAGTCTTGAGGCGGTTGTGGGCAACCCGCCTCTTGACAATCGAGGGCAAGAAATTGCCCTCTGGAAGTGGTCCGCCCAAAAGGGCGGACTGGTTGTAACCGTCGAGTTTTATGACGGGAACAACCAAATTCGGGGGTATCAAATTACATCCCAGGATGACTGGGTATGTGTTGCGGGGGACAACTTCCCCCTGATGCCCTAGCCCTCTCTCGTGCGGCCGAAACCGTGGAGCTGCGCCCTGTCCGGCGCAGCTCCACATACACAAAATTAATTTTTAATTCTCAATTTCTAATTTCTATTCAATTTTCAAGTCGTAAGTCAGTAAGACTTAATTGCCTTAAACATTAAGCCTTGAAACTTTTGATTCGTATGTGTTACCATATCCCATGGTCATGAATGCATTCGAAGTCGCAAACAATCAGAAATCCAAAAATATTCTTGTGATTCTTACCGGCCCGACGGGTGCGGGCAAAGATACAGTCATGGACGGGTATCTTGCAAAATATCCCGACGCCGTTCATCTCATAACAACCAACTCCCGACCGATGCGTGATGGTGAAATCGAGGGTAAAGACTACTACTTTGTCAGTCGTGACGAATTTGAAAAACTTATTGCGGAAGACGGGTTTATTGAGTGGGTGGAGTATCTCGGCCATTACAAGGGCGGCCAAAAGAAACATGTCGAAGAAGCGCTTAAATCGGGAAAAGACGTTATTTGGCGCATCGATGTGCGCGGAATGAAGAACGTGCGGCAAAAAGCCATTCGGCTATTTAAGAATGTCCTTATCGTTATGATCGTTCCTGAAAGTATTGCGGAACTTGAAAAAAGAATTAGGGACCGTCGCGCTGCAGATCAGCTGACGGAAGAAGTAATGAAAACAAGCGTTGCCCTTGCCAACTGGGAAGTAGAACAGACGGAAGACTGCGATTATGTGCTGTTGAATGCAACCGGCAAAGAAGCGGAAACCATGGAGAAGCTTCGTTCGATAATCGAAGCCAAACGGCAGGAAGTTGAAAAATAGTAAGACTCTTCAGACAATCAGACATTTAGACCAATCATCCCTACTTTAGGCTTCTATAAGGCTCCTATAGTATAATACACCCATTGATCGTGTAATTTGTACAGCGTCCTGTCTTGCTATGCTGAGACAGGTGTTGTTGTACAAATGTTCTTTAACAGGAAAACGTATTCGAAAAGAGTTAAGAGTCAGAAATTAGTAATCGCCAAACTACTAATCTCTGGCTCTTGACAAAAAAATCTATAAGAGCACAGGAGGTGAATAACATGAAGAAAGCAGGACCTGCGTTACTGAGATTGATGTTCGGCTCGCTACGGCGAGCCGTGGTCACATTCGGCCTGATTCTCGGGCTGGTGGTAGTGGCGTCCGAAGGGAATGCCCCGAGGACGCCGTCACCGGCCCAGCAGCCGGCGCAATCTACCGGCGTTCAGGCCATTCCGACGCTGCCGCCGGTGGCGGCGCCAGGTTTCTGGCCGACACCTGAGCAGACTGAGGTTCCGCTCATCGTAATTACGGCGGCGCCCGGGATGTCGTTCCCCGGATTTTTTGAGACGGCAGCGTCGCCGACTCCAGACGGCTTTCCAGCCGTACAGCCGCAGCCGACTGCTTTGCCGCCCGTAGTTCTTCCGGAGTTCATCCCGGAAGATAAGCTCCCATCATACATGGGGGCGTGGCAGCGAGAGGACTGTGCTCTCTGGGCGTACCAGAGGGACCAGTCCGGGCTCGTGGACCTTCCCGGTCCCGTTGGGTGCTTCGGTCCTGACGGTTTGCCGTTGGGCCAAAGCAAGTTCGTACAAAAATCTTGCTGGTACCGGGAAACCCGAGAAATGGTTCTGCCGGGTGCATTGGCGCCCGCGCAAAACCCAACGATTCAGTGCGACCCGTACGGCTCCGGCCGTTGGGTCGATCGGTAAATATCAAATCCCCCCGCTGAGCGGGGGAAAAAGGAGGCCTGATGAACCCAAAGTGGAAGCGACTACTCCGAGTAGTTGCTGTAGTTATCGTCGCGGCGCTGCTCGGGGCGCCACAAGGTCTTGTCCTGGCCGATGACCGTCCGGCGTATTGTCCCGTTCCGAACAACTGGGACGGGCAGACCTGCTGGGCCCCTTGTCCCGAGGGAACCCAGTGGAATGGCTCGGTCTGTGTTTCGCAGCCCGAGCAATTGCCACCACCAGGTGCGACCATGGTTCCCAATGAATCCCAACTGTTAGGTAACTACCAGTTCGGGCAGCATGCTTACACTCCCCTGGCGGGAGAGGTAAGCATGCAAGAGTTCGGTAGTCAATCTGGGATTTATGACTACCGCAGGCTCCCTGCAAACCAATGGTACCGGGAGGACCCATATTCCGGGGATCCCGCTGTCGGGACGCCCCGATGGGATATGTGGGGGGGCGGTTATTCAGCCACTCTCACCAATTGCAGCCCATACACATGGGTTGTTTGGGAGACGGTGCGTTGTTCTGGGTGGCAGCTCTGGTGGAGCCCACCCGGACCAACGCATTTTGGTCCGTAGCCCCACGCTCAGCGTGGGTTGAAGACAATTGAATACGTTTTACCTGAAAGGGCCCCGCGTTTTGCGGGGCCCTTTTCGTATCGCATGTTACAATTACTTGAAAATTTTAAATTAAACATTGATTAAAAATTAGAAATTAGAAATTGAAAATCAAGAATATCGTCGCCGTCTTCGCTCATCCCGATGACGAAGCATTCGGTCCGTCCGGGACACTCGCCCTCCTGGCGAAAGAGTACAACGTGTATCTCTTATGTGCAACAAAAGGCGAGGCAGGGGCGGGCGGAAAAAATGCGGGAAATATTAGGGAAGGTGAATTACTGAATTCTGCGAAGATCTTGGGAATTAAAGCTGTTCATTTTTTAGGTTTTGCAGACGGAACGCTGTGTAATAACGTGTATCATAAATTTGCAAGCGCTATTAAGCCGTATCTTGAAAAGTACAAACCCGAAAGAGTTATTACATTCGAGATGTTGGGTGTCTCCGGACATATCGATCATATAACTGTCAGCATGGTTGTGACGTTTCTTTTCGAAAAACTGAAATATATTAAAGAGGTCTGGTATTTTTGTAATAACAAAAGTTTCAGAAAATTTGTTCCCGATTATTTTATCTACTTCCCCGAAGGGTATGACCGGGACAAGGTAGATAAAATTGTGGACGTCACATCCGTGTGGGATACAAAGGTCGCTTCGGCCAAAGCCCATGTTTCCCAGAAACACGACTTCGACATGATTTACAAAATCTTCAAGCTGCTTAACAAACTCCACCTCTTTAAAAAAGAGGAATTATTCCTTGTCAAAAAGAGGTAATGTGATGAGAATCACAAAATGACTTGACAAATTTCCTATGAGTGCTACCCTGTATATAGGGTTTGTTATTAGTTTGTCACACTATATATGATATATAAACTACCGAAACTGCCGTACGCATATGACGCACTTGAGGGCTCTATTGATAAGGAAACTATGGAGATTCACCATACCAAGCACCATCAGGCATACATTAATAATGTGAATACGGTTCTCGAAAAGTATCCTCAGGTTTCTGACCGATCCCTACCGGACCTATTAGTCTCAATGGACTCATTAGACTTATCTCCTCAAGACAAAACTATGTTTAAAAACAATGCGGGGGGCCACCTGAACCATTCTCTCTTTTGGACCATCATGGGTCCTGAAAAGGAAGTGGATGAAAAACTCGTGGCGGACATTGTGGCGACGTATAGTTCGTTGGAAGAATTTAAAAAAATGTTTTCTGATCTGGCGTTAAAACAATTCGGAAGCGGCTGGGCGTTTCTCGCCCGTGACGAAGTGGGGAAGCTTGTCTCGTATGCACTTCCGAACCAGGATTCACCGTTTCAGAAAGGTCACATTCCGGTGTTCGGGTTGGATGTGTGGGAACATGCCTACTATCTGCGGTATCAGAACCGGAGGGCAGACTATATTTCAGCCTGGTGGAAGGTGTTTAAACTGCTGCCGTAGGTTTCATGTATCTGCTAAAATCAACGTATGGGTGTATTTGTAGCCGGTGCTGTCGATGTTGAAGGCGAATCTGTTGGCGCAGAAAATAAGGCCACTAAATTTGATCGGGTGACGGCGTTCTTATCCGGCCTTTCACAACAAGAGCGGGACGAGCTAGGTACATGTGGCGCGCTGATCAGTCCGGCTTTGGACCTGGTCGAACACGGAGTTATCAAGCAGGGTCAGTTGGCGCCTTTCCTTCGCCATATATTCGGTACCCTTTCCCGTCTTGCTGAGCAAAAAAAAGATATCGGCACTTCCCTGATGCAGGCAACCATCGCGACAGTTAAAATCGCACCTGAATGGTTAACGGGAATTACCGACCCCGGAACGTTCTGGTGGAACCGATTCCGACAGGAGTTCGTCAGGGTGGCGGATAAGCTGCGGGGTGAGATGATGGTTGAGCGGGGTTTGACCGGACCGTTTGCAGTGTACCGGCTTGACAGGGACTTTCGTAATGTCATTCGCACCAGTACCCACCGGTCGACTGAAGATGAGCATGTCGAACATTCCCCATCCGGTGACGACAGAAATACGGGAGTTGTCATGCAGGCAGGCGTGCGTACGATTTATGAAGCGTATTGTGATAACCAGGCACGCATTCAACAGGTGCGCGATACCCACCATTCATTTGCGGGAGCTTCAGAAAAAGATGTGCTCAAGCGTTCGATTGAACTTTGTGATCGAGCGGGTGTTGGAAGTAATTGGGGAATGTATATGGTTCAGGGAGAATTTCAACTTCGTGCTGACCCGGCACAGGAAACGCTACGGATACTGCTTGACGATAACGGGTATTGTGACGTTATTGTGTCGGATTTTCTTGCGCTTCCACCGACAGTCGCCGGAAAACTTACCCGTGGTGACGTGCAGGCAGCACAAACCGCGTATTTGGACATTCGGGATAGTGTGCGGCTTACCGCAATGAACATCCTCAAGAAAACACGGGAAGATGCGGCTTTGTATCTTCAGAATGATCGCCCGAATGATCCGAAAGCAGCCATGTATCAGGCGTTTCTCACAAGCGCCCTGCCGGACAAAGTCATAGAAGATTCGATAATCAGGAATACACCGGGTTTGTCAAAACAGCAGCAGGACGCTGATGTTGCACAGCGGGTTCTTGCCGCTTTACAAAAACCACAATCATTCAGTGAGTGGGATCCTCATGGAAAAAAACAACCATTACTCTCCGTCCGCCTTGCGAAACCGAGCCAATCAAAAGACTCTGTTCACGAAAATCAATCGTGGTTTCATATGGCGGGTGCGGGAAGGGAGCTTGCAACTTTGGAGCTTGAAACCGGCCTGTTTTCACCGATGGTCGAGGTTGCAAATCCGTATGGTCCAGACGGCGCAACCCGCAAAGAACGCAGGCATTTCGGAGAAGCGATAAAGGGAGTTCGTATTTATTTCGGACATCTCGCAATTGACGGGTCGGATGCGAAAACGGTAGTAGATACTGCAGTGCGAGCAATGGAGAATGTGCCGGTAGCGGAGCATGAGCGAATTGATTTTCCTCATCCGGACGCTGATGATCCTGTTCGGGATGCGATGGGTTTTAAGCTCAAGACGGAGGTATATAAATACCCTCCCCGGGGAATCGGTTCATCAGTAGCCCGGCATACGCTTGACAGTATGTTGGGGCACGACGCCTCAATTGCCCGAATTTTAGGAGCAACGGAATATAACGTAACACTGACAAAAAACGAAGCGTTTGTCGCACTCTCTGCAAATGGAAGAACGGAGGTAAACAGAGCATTGCGTGTTGATGATCGGCGGGTCAGTCCCCCGGAGATTCGGGCGCTTACTACTCGGCTCATGAAAGAACGCCATGTCCCCGAAGCGGACATTGCAGCGTTAGTGAAGGTGGCAGAGTCGTTGATTGTCCCCAAGCAATTAGCAACGTGGGCGCTCGCCGCAAGTATTACTGCCGTTTCCGAACGGGCGAATGCGGTCTGTGCGGTTCCCGGACGGGACGCTCACCGACTTTTCGTGAGCACGCTCGGCGTATATGGTCTCCCGGTATTTACCTCCATTAAGGAAGTGGTTTTCAATTACCTCAATACCGGAGAGCGTTTTGAGTCGTTTGCTGACTTTTGGCATCATTTTCAACCGGAGTTTTTTTCCGCATGTAAAGCAAAAGGAGTCAGCGGGTCCGAGCTGTTGCCGGTGTTTGCGGAATCGGCGCTTCTTTTATTTCAGGAGACAGCCGATGCGCGTATGGGAGCGGGAGTTGTTCCGGCGATTGACACGCTTTCGGGCAATGCCGCGCTGAAGGCGTTGGCACGGAAAACCGGCGGAGTGCTTGTTCCCGATGAGGCGCCGATCGTTGATGGCCAATATGGTCAGGTCTCAAATCTCGGTGCCGGCGAAGGGGAATTCATGACCGCTCTGTCTACCGGATATAGTGCAGGAGTTGCGGCAATAGGCCCTAATCTAAACATCAGACGCAGGGCGGATGCTGAGCTTTTTGCGCGGTCTTTTGTGCATAGCTATGATTTCACCATGTATCCCGTGCTTGCCGAATACGGCAAAACCCCTCAGGCACGAGCTCATCTGGCAAAAGACAAAGAGCTGATAGATCTTCTCGAGATACTCTCCCGTAAAGATAACCTTGGCAGAAATCAGGCACTGGAGTATATGAAAGATCGCAGCAAGTACACAGATAAAGCGGCAAATCTCGTACAGCGTTTCTGCAGCTTTTTGGCTGAAGCGGTTGTGTATGCCGATAAGCAGAATTCTCCCCATAAATCGGTTGCACAGAAGTTGATTAAGGATGTACGCACCGACGCACGGTGGCTCGCAGAAGATCAGGCGACGGAGATAGCTTTTCTTCAAGAACTGTTCGGTGCACTTCCGTATTTGAGCCGTACTCAGGGAAAAGATATTCCACTGGAATTGGAACAGGCACTTGATAAGTTGGTGAAACAATTTTTCGGACATCATCTTCCGGAGTTTGAGTCGTCAGCAGTCATGAGTCAACTCCTTGTGGACAGAGGATACGGACAGCCAAAAGGCGATTCCGATCTATTACTCGAGTAGTGTTGTTTTTCTTCTGCTATACTGATTCTATATGGATCCTCATGTACTGGAATTGAAGCAAAAAATCCTGAATGCGCATCTTGCCAAAGAGCTGGAGGCAAAACTTCTGCAACAAATCGAACGCCTGGCAAATGCCCTGCATATGGGTGGCGGAGCGGGGTTCGGGACGTATGAGCAGGTGGACAGTTATGTGGAATGGATGGTAAATCTTCCCTGGAGTAAAAAAAGCGAAGACATTTTGGACATCAAAAAAGCAAAACAAATCTTCGATAAAAATCATTATGGTCTTGAAAACATCAAGAAGCGTATCTTGGAATTTCTCTCCGTCATCATTCTCCAAAAGAAGCAAAATCTGGCAAATATGGTAAGCTCATCACAAGGCGCAGAACAGTTTACACAGATCACGAAACTTGCACAATACTCGGGGCATCTTCATTCGCCGATATTGTGTTTTGTCGGACTAGTAGGCACCGGAAAGACCACTATGGCAGTATCCATTGCTGAAGCCCTAAACCGACAGCTGGTTCGCATACCGTTCGGTGGACTTGCCTCGGCATTGGATCTTCGGGGCTTGTCCCGTATTCATCCGGAAGCGGAACCCGGAGTAATCATGAAATCGCTCAGGAGGGTGAATGTCAAAAACCCCGTGATCCTTCTTGACGAGTTGGATCGTGTCTCAGACGAAAAACGGCAGGAAATTATGGGTGTGTTGGTTGAACTTCTTGATCCGTCCCAGAACCAAGCGTTTGTCGATCACTACATAGACTACCCGTTTGATTTGTCGGATGCCATTTTTGTCGCGACGGCAAACAATGTCGCGAAGGTTGCAACGGCGGTCATGGACCGTATGGAAGTCATTCAGATGCCGTCATATACGGATGATGAGAAGCTGCATATTGCACGGGAATACCTATTACCGCATGCAATTAAAGAAGCGGGGCTTCCTCCGGACAGTCTGCAAATAGATGAAAAAGTATGGCCGGTGCTTATCCGTCCGCTCGGGTTTGATGCGGGAATTCGTACCCTTAAACGGGAAGTAGAGGGCATGGCCCGTATCGTTGCATGGAAAATGCTCAACGGCGAGGGCAATAAATTCATCGTCAACGACCGCAACTACCGCGACTTCATGGAGTAGCAGCCGTAAGGGTCTCGCCCTTCAGCCCTCAAACGTTAAGGGCTTTAGATTGTCATCGCACTCTCCATCGTAACTGCTCACAAAAGATTGATACGACGCGCTAGTTTTGGGTATAAAAATAGAACGTTGGGAAAAGAAGTCTAGAATAGCACCAGGGTCAAACCAGTCATTTCTTAATTTTTTTAAAAACCACGAATAGCTAGAGAATGGGTATGATACGTATTTAGTGGGATTGCGATGAATATAACTTGAAAGATATAAAAGATACATGTCATTCTCGATGAGAATTCCTTTATAGGCACCTTGAAACATTGGCCCAACCCGTGCGTATTTTTTATTAAAGTACATTGAGTATTTGGTGCTCAATGCGTGCATGAAATTTATTATTGTTTTTTGATCTGTTTGATGGAGTAAAAAATGGAAGTGGTTTGGCATGAGGCAAAAAGCCACTACGGTTAACTGTTTATGGAAATTCTCCAAATGCCGTGGGTGCGGGAAATGATTATTTGAGAGTTGCCGTAAAGCTTCTTCTGGCGGAATTAGATATAGTTTTACTATAAAAAGAAACATGCGGTAGTCAGATTCATCGCAGAAGATCAGCTCTTTATTTACCCCACGATTGTAGATGTGGTAATAACCGTTTTCGACGTATGGTTTGCGGACATTTTTTTGTGGCATGTCAGGGTCTCGCCCTTCATGTTACGCGAGTGAGAGGTTTGGCGCCACGGCATATGTTCCACAGAACTGTATCTTTAGATTGCTGCAATGATCCGATTATGTGCCATGAGTATTTCTCAGATGATTTGCTTTTCATTGTGTATAATGGTAAGTATATGAAAGTATTTTTTACCGCATCGCAGAGAGGGAAGGAAGAATTTGAAAAATATTACAAACAAATCATCTCGATTATTAAGGAGAAAGGCTATCGTCTACTCGACGATGACCTAATGTCTGTTAAAACTAAGGATTTTTACAAGAACTTCAAAGAGGGTGGTAGGGAGGCTTCGGTCGAATTTTATAACCAAGAAATTGATCGTATGCAGGAAGCCGACGTAAATGTTTTTGAAGTGTCTAAACATAGTTTATCAATAGGGTTTGTTATTAAGAAGTCTCTAGAAATGAACAAACCTACCATATTATTATACTTTGAAAACAGTGCTCCTCTGTTTCTAAGTGGTTCTGACGAAGAAAAGTTGTTGTTAGTCAGCTATACAGACACAAACCTTAAAGAAGTGCTTGAGGAGGCATTGGAACAAGCTAGTGAGAAGCGGGACAAACGGTTTAACTTTTTTATTAGTGATAAATTACTTGAGTATTTGGAAGAGACGAGTAAACAATTAGGTGTGACAAAGTCAAAGTTTATTCGGAACTTGATTATTGAGCATAAACAGAAAGCAAATAAAGTTTCTTAACTAATTGTTTCGCATACAATTAAAGCCCTACAATCAGGAGTAACTCTTTCTTTCTCAAATCCAAGTGGTTCGATTGTGACAACTCTAATATTATTTTCTTCCAGTATTTTTCTCCACTCAGGTAGAGTTTTGTAGGCAAAGGGCATGTTTATATTCTGTTCTCCGAATACAAGTATGTTTGTTATGTAGTCGATAATCATAAGTGCATTTTTCTGTTGCTTTAGATTTAATCTAAGAAACTCAGATAGCAAGGATTGTTTATTGCTCAGCAGGTTAACTCCTTCTATATTATTGTCTAATCCATACACGGTTTCCTCGATAATAATCCTATGCCCAACTCTTTTAAGCTCTGAGAATATTGCAGGAAGATATTCAGGATCAATGTGATGAAGCACTGCTTTGACCGTGATCGTATCGAAAGACTTATCTTTGTATTCAATAGTTGTAGGTTGGTACATCTGTTTGAATGGTATATGTATTGTATCAGAGATTCGATAATCCAGGACATCACAAGAAGAAACGTCAAGTTCGTTTTCTTGAAGTTTTAAGGAAAAAAATCCAGCCCCACTACCAAAATCTAATATTTTAGTTCCTTTAATGAAAGGTTTAATTTGTTGGTACTCCAAGTCTGCTCGAGTGTATTTTTTGTAGTACATGTACATTCGATTGAACCAAAATGTTCTCTCTTTATTTCTAAAAATGTCTTCTGGAATTGTAGTAATTACACTTTTAAGGGCCTCTGTAGGATAGCGACTTGAGACGGCTTCGTTAAGAAGACCGAACATCTCCTCGATCATAGCTAATATGGCGTGCCGGCGTGAATAGAAATGGTGAATGTAGTGTTCCTTGTATGCTTCTCTCACAAACAAATTAGCTTTGTTATCTTTGAGAGCAGACAACAAGTGTAATATTGTTTCTTGCTGTAAAGCTACTTTTGGCATCTTTAGTTTAGTATACCAGTTACTCAAATTCATCTCAGTCTTTGTGGTGCTGTTTATTTTAGGCATAGGCATAAGGGTCATATTATATATAACCTATAGTATTAAGTCAAGTGGT
Source organism: Patescibacteria group bacterium (assembly GCA_041665145.1). Lineage (GTDB taxonomy): Bacteria > Patescibacteriota > Microgenomatia > UBA1406 > UBA1406 > JBAYJK01. Next base: position 17,661 of record JBAYJK010000004.1, on the reverse strand, counting down.
GAGGAATTCACGGGGTAAGTAGCAGCTTTGTCCAAGTTCATCGTAAAGTACATTGATAAAGACGTGGCGTTTCTTTATATTTCTACCTAGGTTAAAAGTACTCATAATTTTTTTTGCTTTTTGAAAGTGCAGGTTGGCTCTAATAAAATCATTCCTTTTTTCAAAAACAAGACCTAATCCGATATTGCTCCACATCAACCCTACTGTTTTTGTTCCAGCCTTTGTGTCAATATTTAAGCCCTCGGTAAAATACAATTCAGCCTCATCATTTTTACCTTCAAGTAACAAAAGAGCTCCTATATGAGCATTGATTAGGTTCTTATACATCTCCGTTAATATAAATTTATTTTTAAATTTGTTTAAGATGTTAAGTGCTTCGTGTAAATATTTTTTTGCTTGAGTATTATTTCCCATAAAAGACGATGTTTCTGATAAGTACCTGTAGTTATTACCAATAATTCGGTAGTCTTTAACTTTCTTAAAATATTGCAAAGACTCTTTGAGCAGAGTCATAGACTTCTTGAACTTTCCTATGCCCTGCAAAGTTCTGCCGAGTCTTTGTTTTGCATAAGCGATGAGAAATGCGTTATTAGTTTTTATACCTATACTAAGTGCTTTCCGTATGTAATCCACTGCCAAATTGGTTCTACCAGTCCAGTAATAAACCCAACCAAGGCCTTCAACGCAGCATAGTGCTTTGAGGTAATGATGATTATGTTTAGTAGCAAAACCATAAGTCAATTTTGCGAGGCTTTCAACATAATTCCACTCTCCCATGTCCCACAGGAAGTAAAAGAGGTCTGTCCAGAGCGCTTCAACGTTAACAGCGTAGTTCAGTTTGATGCATTTTTTAAATACGCAAGTAATGCTAATTGTTTCTATGCTGAGAAGCTTAAAATAATTTATCTTTTTCCGTTTCTTTTTCATAAGCAAATAATAGTATTCGGCGGCTCTTTTATATATCGTTTGGTTCTTGAGTTTGCCTTCAACGAAAAATTTGATAACTGGATGTAATCGGAATCTGTCATTCGACGAATATTCAACGAGGGAAGAGTTGATTAAGTCCCTGAGTTGTTTTTCTGTCCTGTCTTTATTTAAATTATTTATTGCTGCTACAGCCTCAAGCGCGAAGTCGGTACCTGCGAAAACTCCAAGAGTTACAAAAAGCTTTTTATCCTCTTCAGATAATGCATTATAGACAAGGTTAAGTGATGATAAAAGATCTTGATTCTCATACTTAAGTTCTGCGAGCTTAAGCTTTTTTGCAATTATCCTTTTTAGTAATTTTTTTGGTTGTTGGTATGGTTTACATAATTCGTGAGCAATCAGGTTGACAGCAAGTGGCAGATGTCCCAAATACAAGGACAACTCGTCTAATTCGATATGATACTTTTGAACATAATCATCTCCTAAGATACTCCTCTGTAGCAACTTCGTTTCCCATTGATCAAAGGAAGCTAATGACAAATTTTTTAAAGAGAATTTGTCTGCCAGGTCTTCGTCTCGCGTTGTCACTAGTACTACGCACGAATCTGAATTGGGTAACAGCAAGTCCAACGGGAAGCTACGTTCCAAGTTGTCAAACACAATTAATACTCTTTTTTTTGATAACAACGACCGGATGAACGATGACTTATGATTAATATCTTGGGTTTGTGAAATGTTTTCTCCATATGTGTATGCAATTGAGTTAAGTATTGATTCGGGCGTTGAGGTGTCCAGGCGGTACCAAAGTACTCCATCAGGGAAATGTTCTGCAAGCTTGTGTGCAAGCTTGATAGCACAGCTCGATTTTCCTACACCTGCACATCCAGAAATAAGCAAAGAAGTTCCAGTTAATATATATTTTTCCGCTTCCTCTAAAAAGGCTTTTCGACCAGTAAATAATCTTATTTCTCTTGGTGCCAAGAATGGCGCTTGTGGCAGTAACTCTCTGGGAAGCTTATTTATTTCTTTTTCAGTTAAATACCCTTGTTCTGCCGATTCGAGCAAAGTATTTACTTCCTTCGCAGTTGTAATACCGCCTCTCTCGATAAATATTTTGATAACAATTAGGAGAAGATTCCTGTCTCTTGGTATTCTTGTTCCTCTTTGCCAGTGCGAATAGATGCTTTCCTCATATTGCAACCCGCGGTTTTGCATTTCTTGCGCGAAATCATTCAATGTTTCGATCTCACTTCTCAACCGGTATTTTTTAAAAAGTTCTGCAAATGTGGGGGAGGTGGGTAGGCAGCTTGCCATACCAATCCATTATACACCGTTTTTCCTGCCATACAGCCGTTTATATGCATCATCTTGGCCGGGACTTTTGCGTCCCGTAGTATGTGACGTAAAGCACATAAATAAGGCAGTGTTTTGTTATTATTTTTTTGTTACACTGGGTAATAGTAGTTACTCTTGTCTGAGTAACAAATTGGGTTGTCAGGACAGCGTATGTAGGGGATATGTATATTAATTCAATATTATCTTGACAAAAGTTTGCTATAGGATATAATGATAGACATGAGTGCAGAGGGTTTACAACTATCACGTGGCCAAGTAGCCGTTAAGGAGCGTGGCCACAATCCCACATCCGGTGAATTGCTGAACAGGGCACGACAAGGGATGCTTGCTGCTGTAGATAGGTTTTTAACATATGATTGGCAGGGAGCAAATTTACAACCAGCCGTTGTGGAAGTGCTCTCAGATCCATCAAACAGGGCCGCACTCAGAAGAATCGTTGCAGAAGCTCAACCTACTTTATTGAACAGAGTTAAAGACAATCTGTTTGGCATAGCGGGACAACCAAGTTCTCGGTTGCAGGAAGCCGCATGGGAAACAAACAGGGAACTCCAATTACAGTATCACCAGAATCATCTGGCAAATCTTATATTTCAAGTTTTGGATAAAGCCGCAGACCGTTTTCCGTTGTCGCTTCGCGCAACTCTTGTAGTTCTCTCGTTTGTTATAGCAATGGGAATGGCAGGGGGTTGTACCAGCGCTTCTACAAGTGCCGCTCCCATTGAGCCTACGCCGATTGCAGGAAGCATGAGTCCTGGCGATGTTGACGTGAAAATAAACCCGAATCAAACTGAAACTTATGAAACTTCAAGACAAGATGCTGTCGGTAATTTAGTAGATATTGGAAGTATTTTGGCAATCGATACCGGTGCCGATAAGGATCCGAAAAAAATTGCTGCGGTTTCTTTTGCGACTGCAGTAACAAAAGACGCGTCAGGACGGGAAACTGGTAGGCAACCTGTTCTTGCTATGAAGGTACCGCAAGACGGCGCACCGGGTAACTTTAAGGTCGTCAGCGGACCGTTTGGTGAGACCCTGGGAGTTGTTGATAATGTGCTTAAAGTGTCGTTCGTTACGCAACGTGTAAAAGATGATGGTAGTGAAAACGCTGGATTATGGAATAAACACGCCGGAGAAACTGCCCTCAGTTTCACCGTCAATTCGACAACGTTGCCGAAAGAATACCAAAGACCTTCGGGAATGTCTGATCAAGCATATCATGATTTTCTGATAGGTAAGTTTTTAAAATCTGATGATTTGATGGGTGTTTTGAATCGGGCAGAGATGGTCGGTGAGATAGAAGTAAAGAATCTTCTCGACGGCCGGTCCGCAAGTGTCCCCGCGAAAAAAGGTAAGACACTCGGTGATCTCCTTGCAGATTTATTTACCACAAAGGTTGCTTATGCTGCGGGCTCTGAACAAGCCCCAAACCCAACAGCGCTGCCGTCGTTGACGCCGACAATTGACGCGGTAAATGCTTCTCCTACAGCTGTTGCCACCAAAACAGCTACGCCAGCTCCGACAAAAACAGCTACCAAAGATGCAACTGCGACGCAGGAGGTTGTTACATCAGAACAATTATTTAAATACCTTGAACAAGCTGCAAAGTTTAGTGATCGCGGTGAACTGGTGTCAGAATCTGGAGAATACACGATTAGGTATAGCAATTCTCTTCTTGATAGAAGCAATGTTCAGAATTTAGAGTTGTTGGATCAAGCTGTTTTGGATTTTTCGTTGGATCAAATGATCAAGCACGTATATACGGTTGCCGGTAAGCCAGTTGGCGCTGATGTAAAATTGAGTGGTGTCCAACCAAGCTCTGAGGGCGGTGGATTTATGGGAGACGGTTTGATTACCGGAACACTCAAAACTATTGATCAATTTGTGGTGACTAATCAAGAATTTGCGCAACTTGATGCGCTCTTCGACTCGACGAATTCCTCATTGTTCGCTAGGGTTTTTACCATGGATCAGGGTGCAACCCGAAAAGATGGTCTTGCATTAACTTTTTTTCACAATGGAAGGCTTGTTATGGTAACACGGGGCATACGTTTAGAGGCTAAAGTATCAACGCCAAGCAAGGGTTACAGTATTGCATATAATATTCTGAGAGATGGACCCTCAAGTTCCTTTGCTGCACTTGGAGGGGCAGTCGCAATTGGTGAAGGCAAGTTTGGTGATGGTAAAGGTTCTATTAGTGTGAATGTAGATCCAGTATGGAACAAGTTCGGTTGTAGTACTGCAAATAGCTTCTGTCGCACTGCGACAACCCTTCCCACGGTTGACATAATCTCCCAATAAAGGTATATTTGAGTAAGGGAGTTTTGTATGTTAATCAAAAGAAACCTATTCATTTTTGTTTTTGTTGTAGTAGTTGCTTTATGTGGCTTTGTTGTGTTCAAATTGGTTTCTCAATCTAAAAATATTCCACGTTACAGCTTTGTAAGGGTTCCAATCCAAATTATTTCAAGCCTGCCACAGAAAAAAATAACTCTGTCGAACAATGAATGGCTACAACAGACATTGAATAAAATCGGGGTATTAAAACAGGGTGTCCTCAAAGAAAATCTGGCGGATAATAGCAGTCCCTCGGCGATTACTCTGAAAAAGATACGTCTTGAATTTGTTCCCACTTCTCAACTTGGTGATTCCTACTATGTTCAACTTACTTCCCAGCGACAAGAGGTGGTTAGTCTGAAATCAACTATAACAAAAGATGGTGTATTGACGGTGTGGATCGGGCTCGGTGATTTTTTTTACACGCTTGAATATAGCAAACAGGTCCGCACAATCGAGAATCTGTTTTGGCAAGCAATCTTTAGAGCAAAACATGATTGGCAACTTCAGGAGAGTAGCCCGATTTATGTTAATTTTATCGTATCAACTATGCAGAAAAAGGCCTTTTATGAACAGTCTGTTTTTTCAGTAACTAATAAATAATGGTTTTTAAAAAAGTATTTCAGATTCGTTTGCACAAATACGTATGGTGGTTCGTTTTTTTGTTACTTATTTTTCTTTCGGTTCACGTAACGAATACCCGGGCAATTTGCACTGGGAGTATGGGAACGTGCACTTCTCATGAAAGCGTTGTCTATGACCCTCCAGGGTGTAGTGTTGGAGATCCTGGTGGTTGTGATATTTCCACTGTTTGTGATGGCACTGTGTGGACGTGTAATGGCTGTGCAACACGAGGTTATGATAGTTGCGTGAGTGGTACCTGTGGTGCGCCGTGTTCTTGCGGACCGAGTGGTTCGTGTACATGGACGTGTGACAGTACCTGTGGTACGGGCACATACCCGTATTGCGGAACTGCAATTCCGAATAACGACTGCGGTAATTCTTGTGGATACGAATCAACTTCAAGTGTTGGTACCGGTTGTGGTACCGGCTCTGCCCCGTGGTGCGGCTCATCACTAGGTACTGACATATGTGGGTTAGATTGTGGAAATGAATCAAGCTCGGATATTGGCAACTGTGGTACGGGTTCGGCGCCTTACTGTGGGAGCAATATTCCCGATGACCCGTGCGGAGGCGATTGTGGTCAAGAAGATGATTATCGTAGTGCAAACTGGACGTCACCGGCAGCAGGTGCAAGTATCGGACACGACACCACGTTCACTGTTTCAGGATCCGCCACTGACTCGAACGGTACTGTAGCAGGAGTTCAATCCGTCGAAGTGTATATAGACGAAACACTCAGAACAACACTTGCCGTTGATGCCGCAACGGGGAATTTCTCGACTACCATGACGGCAAATCTCGCGACGTTTGCCGGTGTTCCGTTTGTCGGTAACCATACTATCCGTCTGCGTGCGATTCCCCGTGAAGGAGGAGACTGCGCCGCATGGAATATCGGCACGAGAACGGTTACTATTACCAATTCTACCCCGGTTAATACCAATTTCACTATTGATTCAGGTGGTGCGGGACAGTGCACAAGCACTCCTGGAGCCCCAAACACCTGTGATGGCAAAAATATTGTCGTCGATTATGACGGTAACAGAAATCGGCAGGTATCTATTACTGCAACGTTTGCTGATCCGGATGGTATTATTGCCGGTCGATATACTGATATTCAGTATGCGTTCATCGTGTTTAATAATACGAATATGAGCGGACAGGTGCAGGATCCGGGTGCATCAGTACAGTATCGGGTGGTCTATACGGACAACGCGAATGGGACCTGGTCGCTTACTTCGACGGGAACTCAAAATATCGCTCTCGTAAATACCGTTAATAGCAGTGCGGTAAACACAGTCGGGACGTCCTCGCGGTCGTTCAGCGGCGGAGTGCTCACATTGAATTTCACCATTAATTTGGCAAGCATGACCGATTGTACCGATGATTTTTTAACAAATGCCTATATGGTTGCGTCTGATTTTGCATTGACGTCAGATGTTGACCGGCGTATCGGTCTCGGTGCTTTCACCACACTTTCCGACGCGAATGCGGCGGGTGCGCTCGATGTGTGGGGCGGGAAAACGGTGTGTGGCATCGGAAGTCTCACCAGTCAGGGAAATTACAATGTCCCCTTCAGTTACTCCGCGCGCTACAGTATTTCTTCGAGTTGCGCCCTGGAATACACCGGAGATGCTGGACAAACGACGCTTGCTCTCAGCACGGTTCCGAGCCAACAATTCAGGCTTCCATATTACAACTTGGGAAGTACCGCAAACTGTAACTTGACGCCGATACGCGGAAACACGTCCGGATTCTATCTTACGGGAACCGATTTCACCAATCACGGAGGTGCAAACACCACCGTAGTTCCGTCTAAAAATACTGCAACTAATTTCGATACCAACCATGTCACAAACGGCGGATTCAGAAACGGGCAGGATAACATGATCATAAAATATGTCGAAAATACTCCGTCAGGGGGAGTTCCGGTTATTGGGAATTCAACTTGTGGTGGTTCTACATGCAATAGTAGGAACATTATCACGGGTTTTGTTGCGGGCTATCCGCCGACTACCGCGCAGAAGATTCCGATAGTGTTGCAATTTTCGGATGTCAACAATGCTGTTTCCGATCCTGACACGCTCTATTACAGCAATATCCGTACGGCAGACATGTATTTCAGCCAGAATAATTCATTCGATGCCAACAACAACCCTGCAGGTACGGTGCATTTCGGCGTTCGGTATCAGGATAATGGAAATGGCACCTGGAGCTTGGTTACGTCCGGCACAGATGCGCGGAATTTGCCCGGTACACCCAATGGAATATCGATAGAGAGTCCCGTATCAAGCAGCAATCAGGATACAGTGGGAACGTCGTCCCGAAGCCTCGGATCAAACATACTCACGCTTCGTTTTACCTTGGATTTTTCGACGATGGCGGGTAATCAGGCGTTTTTGAGTAATGTGTATACCGGAGCCATTGATCTTGCCGGAGCTGCATTGCTCGCGAGCGGTAACATGCAGGTCGGGTCAGGCAATTTCGTGTTAACGGATATCAGCGGACCGATTACTAACGCTGTTGATTTCTGGAACGGACGCGACATTGCTATTACCGGGGGAACATATCGTGTTGATATTGCCGGAGACATTTGCTCGGGGGACCGTACGGGGTTGACCTCGGTCGGAAGTGTTCCGATGACCATTACCTATTCTCCGAATAACGCGGGGTCGTGGGAAACGACAGGAAACAATTGGTCGGGCACGAACATGTACCAGCCGTATTATTATTACAACTACGCCGGCAACGGTAATGTTGGATACACCGTGACATACGCGCCGCTCTCAACAGCAGCTGATTATTTTATTGTCGGATTGGATCTTATTCGGTATGGTGGAACATGCGAGCTGAATGTTGTCAACGGTGCCATCGAGAATATGTCGATGCCCCGCGGAGGGTATCGTCCTGCTGATTCAAGTCATGATGATGCGGCGTTTGCCGTCAAGCAGATCAGTCAAGTATGGTCGCGTTCAGTTGACGGAGATTTTTTTGCCAACAGCGGTGTTTCGTCTGCTATCGAAACCTCCACGTGTACAGGTGTTGATTGTTACTTTACCGTCAGGAATGCTTCGTCGACAAACGGACTTCCTGTTGCAAACGGCGCATTTGATGCAAACCTGAACAGTCGCTACGGTTCGCCGAATAACTGGTACGCAGCAGCAGGTGGTGCGCCGCAACGTTTGCCGTATCTTTCGCACTCTATTCCCGGGTACACATCCCTCAGGGGCCAATTTGAGGGAGGAACATACACGGAACTCACAGGCGACCGAACACTTACCGGCATCAACCCGCAGCCGGGGTCGGTGTATTTTATTAATGGTGATCTGAATATCGAACGTGATCTGTCGGTGGCTGTAGATAACTTTATCGTGTTTATTGTGAGCGGAGATGTTACCGTTTCGGACAATGTAACCGCATTTGCGGGAATTCTTATTGTGCCGGATGGAACGCTGACATTTGCCGACTCCGTACCTCCTCAGCCGAACTATGATGTTACCGATATCTCCGAACAGCTGACCGTACAGGGGTCGGTTGCCGTTGGGGGAGCAACATACATTAATCGTTCGATGGGTGCGGGAAATAATGCTGCGCCATCGGTTATTTTTCAGGCGCGACCGGACATGCTGGAGGCGTTAAAGAACGCAGATAGCGGATTATCAGTAGGAGCTTTATACTATCAGGGAGAGTACTAGGGTAAAGTCTAAAGGATAAAGCCTAAAGTCTAAATAAAGTTTAAAGTAAAAAGTAAAAAGTTGGAGACAAACACATGAGATTACGAAAAAATAGCGGACAGCTGATTATCATCACCTTATTATTGTTGGCAACATTTGCTTTGGTGGGTGCGTCCGTGACGACTCAGATGGTTTTCGAACAGAAGAAAGCGACGCTTGAAGATAAAACTCAAAAAGCGTATTTTGCCGCTGAATCGGGAATTGAAAAAGCAATCCAGAGCTTGGAATCGGGTGCGGGAATTCCCGGTACAACTACGGTCGGTACCGCAACGGTGAATGTCTCGTCATCAAGCGCGGGAGGTGGTCAAACATTTTCTCTCCCGGGTGTTACCTTGAATCCCGGACAGCCGTTGTACGTTGATTTAACGGGGTATACGGGAACCACTATTACTGTTTGTTGGGGAACCTCAACAAGTTCAATTCAAAGCACGCTTTTGTATACGAATACAATAAGTGAGACGACGTATCTTGCTCACTATGCATTCAACTCAACAGGAGGTCAAAATCCGCAAATAAACGGTGGGACCACAGCATCATACGGATCTGCGTGCGGACTTTCGAATATGTACTTTTCTACCATCACGTTGCCCGTAGGTACATATTTGTACAGCTACATGACGATTGTTCCGCTGTATGCTGCAACAGGGATCTCTATACAAAGCTCGGGAGCAGGTGCGAACTTTCCGGTCCAAGGTTCGTATATTACGTCAACCGCATCGGTACAGGAGCTTGATACACAGGTAGTACGAAGAATCAAATATTTTTACTCTACAGCCCATTACCCGCCGTACTATCTCATGTACTCGTTCTTCGGAGCGGGGGGAGTAAGTTATGGATTTGGAAGAAACTGGTAAATTTAAGTTGTAAGTCGTAAGCGTTAAGTTGTAATAAAGCTGTAACTTTTAAGCCATAAGTATTTAAATCAATGCAACGTTTAATTTTGGCCGTTATTTCAACTTATGTCTTACAACTTTAGGCTTTATTAAGGCTTACGCCTTACAACTTTCAACTTTTATTCAATCCTGTTATACTGAATGTATATGTTCTCTGCAGCTATACCACCGGAAATTGTCAGTAATCTCTTCTACTATTTAACCTTGTTTATGGTAGGCGTGTCCATTGTCATAACGCTCTATATTTTGTTCCGCTTGGCAGTGTTGTTTCACAAGATTGAGAAACGTGAAGAAATGTCTTTGGACATGGCGGTTCTGCAGGTGAAAATGTCCAAGGATAATGAAGTGAAAATAGATGCTGCGGAGCAGTTTTTTGCATCACTGTACTCCATCAAAAAATCATACGACTTCCTTCCGGATTTGTTTACCATGATGGATATCGAAACAATGCTTGCGTTTGAAATCGTCGCCCGATATGGAGAGATTCTGTTTTATGTACATGTTCCGTTGAAAATCAAAGATTTAGTCGAAAAACAGATCTACGCAAATTATCCTTCGGCCGATATTTCCACCAGTGAGGAGCCGAACATTTTCACGGAGCAGGGGAAGGTGGCGTTCGGCGCTTTGGTTCAGAAGGAAACTGCGTATCAACCGATCAAAACTTACAAAGACTTGCCGAACGACTCACTCTCAGGTTTAACGTCTGCGCTGTCAAAAATGAACGAAGGCGAAGGAGCGCTCATCCAATTTCTCGTACGCCCCGCCAGAGCAACCTGGAAAAAAGAAGGTAAAAATTATGTCTCGCAGACTCGTAAAAACGAAACAAATCCTGAGAAGGCAACGTACAAGGTTGACCAGAAAACCCTCGACAAGATTGATGAGAAATGCCAAAAACCCGGTTTTGAAACCGTAATCCGTTTTGCGGTAAATGCGGAAACTAAAGATTCTGCCGATATGCATATCGCAAACATCAAATCCGCGTTTGCCCAGTTTAATTCCGAACTGAATCAATTTACCAAAGTGCACATATTTTTGAAGCCGACGTTTATGTTTAATTTCGTCTACCGGTCATTTGGTTTCATCGATTTTTGGCGATGGCACGAGGTTTCAATCCTTTCGCCGGACGAACTGGCGACGCTCTATCACTTTCCCAATAAAAGCGTTGAAACACCGAACATCAAATGGATCAAGGCGAAGCGTGCTCCCGCACCGGCCAATATGCCCAGTACCGGCATATTTATCGGGTTTTCCAAGTACCGCGGCGTGAAGGTCCCCGTGTTTATCGGGCCGTCGGATCGTCGCAGGCATTTGTATATTATCGGTAAGACCGGTATGGGTAAGACGCAGCTTCTGGTTTCGATGCTTGCGCAGGATATTAAAAAAGGACGAGGTTTATGTTTTATTGACCCTCACGGTGATGCAGCCGAGGCGCTACTCGAATTTATTCCTCCCGAACGTGCGGAAGACGTTGTGTACTTTGATCCTTCAGATTCGGACCGTCCGATGGGTTTGAATATCATGGAAGCACATACGGAAGAGCAAAAACATTTTATGTGTTCGGCAATTATTAATCTTATGTATAAACTGTACGACCCGCAGCGCACCGGTATCGTCGGACCTCGTTTCGAGCATGCCGTGCGTAACGCGATGCTTACGGTCATGAGCGAGGAGGGTAATACATTCATTGAGGTGAACCGTATTCTTACCGACCCGAAATTCGTGAACATGCTGTTACCGAAGGTAAAAGACCCGATAATCCGGCGTTATTGGACCGATCAGATAGCCCAAACATCCGACTTTCATAAATCGGAAGTACTCGACTATATCGCATCCAAATTCGGTCGGTTTGTTACCAACAAAATGATCAGAAACATCATCGGTCAGAGCAAAAGTTCGTTTGATTTCAGGAAAGTCATGGATGAAGGAAAGATACTTATTATCAATCTGTCGAAGGGTAAGCTCGGGGAAGAGAATTCAAGCTTTTTGGGTCTCGTGCTTATTCCGAAGATCCTTGCCGCCGCGATGAGTCGTGCGGATATGCCCGAAGAGGATCGTAAGGACTTCTTCCTGTATGTCGACGAGTTTCAGAACTTTGCCACACCGGATTTTGCGACCATACTTTCTGAGGCCCGTAAATACCGTTTGAATTTGGTAGTCGCAAACCAGTTTATCGGACAGATGGAAGAGGAAGTCAAAAACGCTATTTTCGGTAACGTCGGTTCGATCATCGGTTTCAGGGTTGGCGTCACGGACGCAAACTATTTGCAGCATGAGTTTTCCCCGGTATTCAATGAGGTGGATTTAATCAATGTTGACCGCTTCAGCGCATATATGAAGACCAATATTGACAACGATCCGGTGCCTCCATTTCATGTCGATATGACCAAAGACATGGTAAAGGAAGAAGCTAAGCGCAATAAGAAAGTGGCAGAAGCAATTGTCCAACTCTCCCGTTTGAAATACGCTAAGCCGGTCGAGATCGTCGAACAGGAAATAACGCAGAGAGCACGACTTTAAATTAATTTTCAATTTTCAGTTTTCAATTTCTATTCAGTTTTCAATGGAGAAATTTTCAGTGAAAACTGTGTTTTAAAAATTGATTAGAAACTGGAAATTGTAAACTGAAAACTATTCCTGCTATACTTTCCCCATGCGCGGCCTTATAGATCGGCTTTTCGGTAAAGCCCAAAGTGCCAGATTGTACGATGGACTAGCTGTCGTGCGGGAATTATGGAAGAACAAACAGGGATATGTATTGCGTAATAGCGCGGAATACGAATTCGCATCCCGCTTTGTTTCATATATTTCCCGCGAAGATATGGATGCTCAGTGGCATGGCGTACTTCGCGGCCTTGATACAGAGAGTATTATTGTTGCTGAGTCAATCATTTCACGCTACTTCTATCTCTTTACGCACAATCTTATTGATAAGAAACTCTTTACGGCCGATGAGCGTGCGCTTCATAAAATAGATGTGGTACCTCAGAAATATCATGGTCTCTGGAAGCATTCCTTTCCTCTCGAGCCGTCGGTTTTCTTTTACGATAACGGTTTAAAATTTGTCCCGCCAGCCTGTCACAATACTCTCTTGGCAACTACCGTAGTTGACGGGGGAGGGTATATGGGTGACTCGGCATATATATTCTCCGAAAAATATCACTGCAAAGCGGTTCATTCTTTTGAACCGGATAAAGCGGTCTTCAAAAAAGGTGTCGAGAATATTCGGGCACTGAAACTGTCAACGGTGCATATGCACAACAGAGCGCTCGGAAGCAAGAAACCGGCTATTACTATCGATGATTTCTCGGGGAAACTTGCGCTGCCGGTCGGTCTCATCAAGTTGGACATTGAGGGAGCTGAGTATGAGGTTATACGCGGGGCGAAGAAAACTATCAAGAAAGACGTGCCGATACTGTCTGTTGCCCTCTATCATCGGCCGGAAGACTTTTTTCTTATTAAACCGCTTATCGAATCATACGCGCCGGGGAAGTACCGATTTATGATACGGAAGCTGAACCCGTACCACCTTGTTTTTGAAACGTTTCTCATTGCCTGGCCAAAATAGAAAACGAGTGGACCCTAGGGGACTTGCTCAACTGACCGTTGACGAGCCTTTGGGAGTCTGTACGGTCAGTTAGTCCCGATGAGCGTAGCAATATCGGGAAACCCCGATTAATAAAGAGTGGACCCTAGGGGACTTGAACCCCTGGCCTTCGCACTGCCAGTGCGACGCTCTAGCCAACTGAGCTAAGGGCCCGGTAAGCCTCATTATAACACGCAAAAATAGTTTTTAGTTCATAGTTTACAGTTCTCAATTTCTAGTTCGCAGTTCTCAAAGATTTCTTAAGTAATAATTTTTAAACGATTCAGTTTGGTACTTAAGAACTGAGAACTCTTTAAGAACTAAGAAATGAGAACTAAGAACTACTTTTTGATTATCGGAAACGTGAATTGGATGTCACTCGTGTCTTCCGGATCGGCAATCCCTACATTTTTCAACCACATAAGCGCGGCGCGATATTCTTCGGAGTCCTTGGTGGGTACACCCATACGTACATAAAATTTTTGTGCTGTCGGCAAATATTCGACCACGAAGCCATTGCCTACGTATGGCAATTGGGCAGTAATTTTCTGGCGCAATTCATTAGTGAGCACTTGTTTCGGAACTTTGGGAGTTATTCTCTGTTTCACATCAGGAATATAAGGGGATGCACTTATATCGATATTCGGATTTCGAGATTCGATATTTCCCGATTCCCTCGGTCCGAATATTGCAAGCACAATCGTTCCTCCGATAACAAGAACTGAAGCGATAGCAATAAATATTTTTGTAAATTTATTCATGATTACGGTCTCCCATATGTTGTCCAGAAATATTCACAATTCAGTTTTTGTGGTGAACTCATACCGCTGTTTTGCACAACCCGTTCATTATACAGATCACAAAACTCACCGCACACATTATGTGTCGTGCCGGTGCTGGTGTCAATACATGGGTGTCCCGTTCCCCCCATATATCCTTGAGAAGCTTTCTGAAAATCTGTCAGAGACCATGTTGTACTCGTCCATTGGGTACAACTGGTGGTTGCGGTGTTTCTGCTGTCTGATTTTATTTTGAATGCCGCACCCATAAACGCATCGGAAATTACCCGCTGGTCAGCCGTTCTTCCCGTTGCGGCTTCGACTCTTCCCCGAAATGCTCCCCAGGTTGCCGCCTCAAATTGCATCGGCCCGGAAACAACCGCATTCGGATAACAGGGAAGTTGAATCGGTCCTCTGCCGCAGTATTGACCCTGCAAACCGACAGTATCAATTAAAATAGCGTTGGTGCAGGTGTTGTAATCATATCCTCTACATGCTTGTACTTTGGTAATGCCCTGTGTCCACCATCCTGGTGTGTTGTAAAAATTAAAGTCCGTTTCGTTCATTCTCCAGGTACCGCTTGCTTCGTGACTGGAGATTGCCGCAAGCATCTCACTGGGAATACATGCGGCCTGCGCAGCAGTAGTAATAACTGCCTGCAGTGTTGTCGGTATCTGTTCTATCGGCGGGCCTTGAACCGGGGGAATGGTCGGACCGGGCGTAGTTTGAACTGGTGGTATGTCTGTGGGCATCGGTCCATGTGTGGGGCCGTTCTGTTGTACTGCGTGCGGTTGAGCTGCTGTCGTCGAGTTGTTACTCTGGATAATCATAAGAAAAAGAAGCACGATCGCGCCGGCGATAATAATAGTTAAGACGACAGGGTTGCCGAGTACACCGGCAGCTTTTACTGCAGAACTGATTTTCTTCGCGGTATCGACAGCATTTTTTGCGGTATTTGCTGCGCTTCGAATGTTATTGAACGTGCTTGACATTGAACCTCCGGGGGACATAAAGGAGTTGTAACCCGCTTCGGCGACGTTAGAAACCGCCTGTGGTACCAAACGGGTAACAAAGCGTTGTGGGGAAGGGGTCGGTATGGTATCCAAAATCCTTCGGAATGCGTCCTGATAATTATTGACAGCGCGCTGCTGCCTTTTTTGCGCATCAGCCCGCATTTGTTCTTTGGTCCATGAACCTGCCCCGAAGGAGGGGGAAACCGGCGTTGGTGGTGGTGTTGATGATGATGGAATGTTTACAACGGGCGAGGTAACCTCGCCCCTACGCATACTTTCTTGACTCGTGACTTGTGACTCGTGACTTTTTTCTGCTTCCTTACTCTTTAACTCGTGCATTTCCCATCGGTTCACCAGATCGTTTATGAGTACCACCTGATCTTGGTTCATTTCGGTCAGACCTCTCGCACCGGCATACATGGTGGCAACTGCCGCAGTTAGGTTTTCTCCCTCCTGCCGTTTCTGGATGGCCTCTTTCAGCAGTCTTTGCAATAAGCGATTATCAAGGTAAATCGATCGGAGGGGTTTGGATGCGGCATCTTTCGGGTCTTTGGAATTCATGCGATCACGATGAGCGACGACAAAATCCACCCGCTGCTTCTCGAGCAGCTTATCGAGAGGATCGTTCTTATCCGCTTTTTTCTGACGGACTTTCTGTTCGAGAGCTAAATATTTTTCGCGGTTTGCCCGTGCATAATATTCCTGTGTTTGCCCGAGCGTTTCTGCAAGCAGGTTGTAATCTGCTCCGCGCAGGGGGTCGGTGAATTCGGGAATATTCAGTGCCTGGTAGCGCTGTTTTTTCCCGGGGTCATTTTCTGCAAGCATGAATCGAATACGTTTTTCTATTTCGTGGTGCTTTGCAGGATCGAATAATTCCGCCTGAAGTTCCGGTGTGGCTTGCAAATCTTTGACAAGATTGTCCAATGCTTCCATTCTGGAATTGACGGTACTTTGCATCTCTCCGCGACGGGTGGTGAAGAACCGCTCGGTTTCCGACCCGACTTTAGTGACGGCTGCTATCAGTTGTTCCCGGATCTGCTTATTCATGGCGATAATTTCTTTGTCCGGTGCTTTTCTAAAGACATCAAGCGGAGATTTCTGCATTGCCGCAGCAACTGCCCTGCCTCGTGCAGTAAGGTATTCTGAGCGTTCAGCATCATTTTGAACGGGTTTCGTATCGGCCATGAATTCAGTATAGCGGAAATTAAGTAGTAAGTCGAAAGATGTAAGTCGTAATAAAGTTGTAAATATGCCAAGTAAAAAGTCGGAGTTGTTTTATAAACACTTACAACTTAACCAATTACAGCTTTAATACAACTTACGCCTTGCAACTTAAAATATATATATCAACCCGACGAGTAAGATTCCCCACACGAGAATAGTTGCCATCAGTACGAAATCTCTGGTAATAATGCGCTCCGGCTGTTCGCCTTGTCGCTTCTCATAGAGTAATTGTGCATACCTGCTGACTCCGAAAACAACCAACGGAACGGTCAGGGTGAACCATTTTCGCGGTTCTTCCGTTCTTAATATGGACTGAAACATCCCGGAAAGCTTCGATCCGATGTGCGGCGGTTTCTCGACAAATGCATACATGGAATACGAAACGATGGCGAGAACGGAGAACGAGTTTACGAGGAAAAGAAACAATTGCTCGGAATAGTTTTTAAGCGCCGGTCTGGTTTTGGTTCCTTGGTTGATAAATTCACTGTGCCGTTTTACGGAGGCGATAAAAAGAGCAAAGAAAAAGGTTGTGAGCCACAGCCAGATAGGAACATGATATCCGGTTACCACTTCGCCGGCAAACAGCCGGAGCATGAATGATAATGAAATACCAAAGAGATCAAACAGTATATGTTTCTTAAGATACAACGAATAGGTAACGTGCAGACCGAAGAAAATAATGATGATGATCGCAAGGCCGATACGCAGGAAAAGAGCACTGGTGAGGGCGAGTATAATGAGCAGGAATAGAACGAACGTGGCGTCCTGCATGCTTACTTTTCCGCTTGCAATGGGCCGATTCTTTTTAGTCGGGTGCAATCTGTCGAGCGGGGCGTCGATAATGTCGTTGATCATGTATGAGGCTGACGAAATCATGCAGAGGATAATGAAAGCAAACGTGGAATTTACGAGCAGGGGAAGTTCGAACAGTTTCGCGTTAAACAGTATAGCCGTATAAACAATGAGGTTTTTGATCCACTGGTTTGGACGACCTGCCCGCACGATGTGAAACAACCTCTGTGGTAGAGACATGGCAAAAGTATAACATCGTTTCATGTTATAATCAAAATTGATTGCCAGAGTGTTGAAACCCGTGCACCACGTTGGGTGCAGGGCCATGAACCCAGAGCGGTTCATGGTTGGTAGACAAGTAAGGTGGTCAAGAAGTAGTATCTGCCAGAGTGTTGAAACCCGTGC
>JBAYJK010000003.1:0-234561 GCA_041665145.1 Patescibacteria group bacterium | reverse complement strand
GACAGCTGAGGCATAGCGGACGAGGGTTTACGGTAAAAGGTGACGAGCCGCTTGATTTACGGATAGACAAAGAACAGGGAATAACTGCAGCGGATGTTATAAACGGAAATTCAAAAGAAGATTTATATGAACTTTTTACGAAAAATATTGAAGACATCGCTACTGTCAGATTTGTGGATGCTCTTGTTCACGAACGGTTCCACAGCAAAATCTCGACGGTCGGTGCACTTAAAAAAATCATTGCGACATTAAACATGAGCGATAAAGAACAAACCAATTTTCTTCGCAAAGTATTGCAGGGACTTCGGATAATCGTTAACGGTGAAGTGGAGAATGTAAAAGGAATCTTATCGAGTTTATCGAACGTATTAAAAACCGGAGGGATCGTGTTTATTGTTACTTTCTATTCAACGGAAGACAGACTTGTAAAATTGTTTTTTAAAGGAAACAGTGAATTTGAAATGCTGGGAAAACCATCAAAAAACACGCAGTTTTCGTTTGCAAAAGGGGCCAAATTACGAATTTACAAAAAATTATGACAACCAAAAAATTACTTGTCTGTTTAGGTGGAGTGGTCATGATGCTTTTTATCAGCGCCGTTGTACTTTCTCAAGGAGTATTTCTTACCAATGTGCAACTTGCTCTTGTTGATAATGACATACAGATTCTTGATAGGCAGAACAAAGAATTGGAAGTACAGGTAGCCAAGCGCGAATCGACAGAGACTGTTTTACCACTGGCAATCTCATTAGGTTTTTCAGAGAATCCATCCGTCATGTATCTTGATACAACTGATAAACTTGCGCGAAATGAGTAGAACCACAATTGTTTTCTTCTTATTCCTTATCGGGTTTCTCACCGTTATTTATCGGCTTTTTCTTATTCAGGTAGTAAATCCGGACAAATCTTTACCACTGCAACGCTTTGTGCATGTGCAAAAATCACCCGCTCTTCGTGGCGAAATTTACGGACAGAGTAATATACCGCTGGTTCTTGACCGGAAAGTTTACGATGTGTATGCCAACATTGATTTGCTGAAAGACAACAAGCCTTTGCAAGATAAACTGCAGCAGACACTGAGCATTCGGGAGTCAACCATGAGTGCTTTATTGCGCCTTGATAAATGGAGGCGTATCAAATATGCAGTTGCTCAGGCAAAGAAGGATGCGCTGCAGAAGTACTACCCAACATACCTGAACTTCGAAGAATCGTGGACGCGCTATTATCCTGAAGCGTCCTCGTCAGCATACTTATTGGGTTTTGTTGGTCGTGATGAAGCGGGCGAACCGAAAGGCTATGTTGGTTTAGAAGGGTATTTCGACCAGGAACTCGCGGGCTTGCCGACACTCTCTGAAAACGAAGCGGATTTTTTCGGAATTTCATTCATCGGCGGGGTGCTTGGTGACCGACAAACACAACGCGGTTTGGATATTCATACGACTATTGATAGTCGTGTGCAAAAAATAGTTGAAAAAGAGTTGTATGAGGGGGTAGAACTTTATGACGCAAAACAAGGTTGCGCAATCGTTATGGAACCTGCAACTGGCAAAATAACTGCATTAAGTTGTGTCCCCGCATTTGATGTCCGTAACTATTCAAAGTACACGGATTCGGACTTTACTAACCCGCTTGTTTCTGCTGTCTATGAACCTGGTTCGACCTTCAAGCCGCTGATAGTTGCCATGGCTTTGGAGGAGAATAAGATCAAACCTTCAACAAAGTTTGATGAATCCGGTCCGGTGAAAATCGGAGATTACGAAGTAAAGACATGGGACAGCACGTATCATGGAAAAATTGATGTATCACAAATACTCGAAAAATCTTCAAACGTTGGAATGGTTAAAATTATTCAGAAATTGAAAAAAGACGTGGTCAGTAAATATCTCGAAGAGCTTGGATTATACAGTGTTAGTGGGATTGAGCTTGAGGGGGAAACGAATAGCTTAATTAAAAATCAGAAGGAATGGTATCCCATTGACTATGCGACGCTTTCCTTCGGTCAAGGAATTGCTATTACCCCGCTACAACTCATTCGTGCATTTGCAGTACTCGCTAACGGGGGCTATCTCGTAAAGCCAACTGTCGTCGATCACTTATATGATAAACGTAACGACAGTACAATTCCCAAACAGACGGCCCGACCGGTACGGGTATTCTCTGAGAAGACCATTTCCCAGATGCGCGAGTTGCTTTCGGCAAGCGTTAATCACTCCGAGGCTCACTGGCCGAATATGCCAAAAGGATTTTCTTTCTGCGGTAAAACCGGGACAGCACAGGTTCCGATCCAAGGTTACTACGATCCAAACAAAACGATAGCATCATTTATAGGCTTTCTACCGTGCGATAATCCGCGATTTCTGACATTGGTAATCTATCGTGAGCCAAAGAGCTCTCCGTGGGGTTCGGAAACTGCAGCTCCCACCTTCTTTGATATCGCAAAATCACTTATTTTGTACTATACTATAACACCATCTTTTTAAAATGATCCACCTTAAAAAAATATATTGGTTTCTCAAAGCACTTATTGCAAATATCCTGTACGGATTTCCCTCTCGGGAGATTACGCTCATTGGTGTCACTGGTACCGACGGTAAAACTTCGACGACCAGCATGATTTATCATATTTTAGCTTCCCTGAACGAAAAAGCCTCTTATATTACAACAGTACATGCTCACGTTGCGGGGACTTCTTATCCACTCGGTTTCCATGTGACAACTCCTTCGCCTTTTTTTATTCAGAAAATGATTCGACAGGCTGTTAAAAAAGGTGACCGTTTTTTTGTGTTGGAAACAACGTCCCATGCACTTGATCAGTTGCGCGTGTGGGGATGTCGGTATAAAATCGCAGCGCTTACCAATATAACCAACGAACACCTCGACTGGCACAAGAATTACACCAATTATGCGCGGGCGAAAATGAAATTGGTGAACCAGGCTGAGATTGGTGTTGTAAACGTTGAACCTTCTACGTATTACAAATACAAAGACTATATCCATAACAAGAATATGTGGTCTACCGGCGTCGAAAAGACAGCGGATATTATGTATCAGGAACTGGTAGATAACGGACTGAAAGACCGTTTCGTTGTTTTTGAACAAGAAAACGCGACTGTTGCATACGGCGTTTGTAAATTACTCGGTTTTGACAGTAAGAAAATCGCCCACGCATTAAACTCGTTCGAACGTGTAAAAGGACGGTTTGATCTGTTTGAAAAAGGCGGCGTGCGGTTTATGGTAGATTTTGCGCATACGCCTGCGGCATTTAAGCAGCTTTTTTCAGCAATCAAAAAAAGCGTAAAGCCACTGCGCATTATTCATGTGTTTGGCTGCGCAGGTCTTCGAGATAAATCAAAACGGCTGCCAATGGGACAGTTATCAGCGCAGAACGCTGATTTAAGTATTGTTACCGAAGAAGATTACCGAACTGAAAAAATTGAAACCATTTTTTCCCAAATCGAAAAAGGATTTAGAAAAGTAAAAGACAGCGTGAAAGACAAAACATACTACTTTGTTGAAGACCGACAGGAAGCGGTAAATAAGGCAGTCGGTTTTGCAAGAAACGGCGACGTTGTTGTGCTGACCGGAAAAGCGCACGAGCAGAGCCTGGCACGTGGAAAAAAAGAATTTCCATGGGATGAATATAAAGCGGTGGACATTGCTTTAAGTCTTAAGCTTAAAGCTTAAAGTATAAAGGGATGTATGATTAAATTTGACGAAAAAAGACAGCAATTTTATTCGACACTCATTCATACTCCCCATGGTTTTCTGACCCGTAACGGCACACAGAATATTCCTGAAAGCATTACTGCAACTAATTTTTATTGGGTCAGACAAGTTCATGGAAATATTGTTCTTTCCCTGAATAAGGAAAAAGACTTCGGAAGAGTGACAACAAAGGAAGCTGACGGCTTGGTGTATAAAAAAGATCGACGGAACAAAATAACCGTCAGTGTACGAACAGCAGATTGCGTACCTATAATCATGGAGGACAGTAGGCGTCAGATTGTCGGCGTTGTCCATAGCGGATGGAAGGGTTGTAATGTCAACGTGGCACACTCTGCATTGGATCGATTTCTGTCGCTGGGCAGCAAACCTCAAGACATTGCCATAGCAATAGGACCTGCGATCGGTAGTTGTTGCTATAACATAAACCCGGATCGTGAACAGATATTATTCGATGCATTTGAGGAAAGTGTTGAGAATCGAGAGAATTTGGTCAAGTTTAATCTTCTGAAGGCAGTCTATACGACGCTTCTACAAGGAGGGGTGTCAAAAGAGGCAATCGATTGGCGGTTATTCTGTACCAAATGCCAGAAAGATCTTTTTACCTCCTACCGCAGTGAGGGAAGGGGTGTTACAAATATGATATCCTATATATCTATATGACAAAAATTCGAAATTCGAAATTCGAAATTCGAAATTATAGTAGATATCACTTAGTAGGTATATGTGGGGTAGGGATGACAGCTTTGGCACTCATCCTTTCAGACATGGGGAATAGTGTAACAGGATCAGATACTAGTGATGATTATCTTACTGCAAGCGAACTCAAATTACGGCAAATTCCCGTTGCTTATCCCTTTTCTGAAAAAAATCTGAGAGATGCTGACATGTTGGTTTATAGCGGTGCAAATGGAGGAAAATCCAATATTGAGGTAGAGGCAGCTCAGAGTAAGGGTTTACCGAACTTTTCTTTAGCAGAGTTTGTGGGTAAATTATCTGAGGAGAAAAAGACGATCTCGGTCTGTGGGTGCCATGGAAAATCGACCACTTCTGCACTCATCGCCCATATGGGAAACCAATTGCGTTTATCCATGAGTTACTATATAGGAGTTCCGTCATTTATGGGAAAACCTTCCGGTCGTTGGGATAGCGGTGATTTTTTCGTTGTCGAATCAGACGAGTATGTGGCAGACCCAATCGCGGATCGTACCCCCAAATTTTTATATCTCGCTCCGTATGCGGTAGTTTGTACCAATATTGATTTTGATCACCCCGACGTTTTTAAAGATCTTGATGAAGTCGAAGCGGCGTTTGGAAAGTTTTTCATGAATGTGCAACAAGACGGCTTTTTGGTAGTCAACGGAGACGACACACGTCTATTGCAATTAGCGCGGAACTCAGGCAAAACTGTCTACACATACGGGGAAGGTGAGGGGAGCGATTATCGTATTTCGAATATTGAGGAATCAGGAACAGATTTATCTTTTAGTGTAACGCATAACCGTGAAAAATTGGGGACATTTTCGACTAAACTTCTCGGAGTTCATAACGTATACAATGCAACTGCTGCAATAGTACTTTACACAGTTTTGAAGTATTCCTCCTCAGACATACAAATAGCATTACAAGATTTTACCGGAGTGTCCCGACGGATAGAATTTCACGAGCAGATCGCGGGCTCATTGTTATACGACGATTATGCACATCACCCGGCTGAAATTGTAGCAAGTCTTGCTGCACTCAAAAAACGTTATCCACGATATCACGTTACTGTTATTTTTCAACCGCACACCTACAGCAGAACGGAAAAACTTAAGGAAGAATTTATCGAGAGTTTAAAACAAGCGGATACGGCGATTCTGTTGCCGATATTCGGGTCTGCCAGGGAATCTGTTGGCCGCTTTTCCGTTACCAGTGATCAACTGGTGATGGAGGCTCAAAAAAAGGGCTACACTGGATTTGAGTATGTTACTACAGACGCGGAGTTGTCGTTTGTCATGAGCAAACTTCATGAAAAATATCCGTTACAGGTTATTGT
This sequence comes from Patescibacteria group bacterium, assembly GCA_041665145.1. Classification (GTDB taxonomy): domain Bacteria; phylum Patescibacteriota; class Microgenomatia; order UBA1406; family UBA1406; genus JBAYJK01. Next base: position 228,800 of record JBAYJK010000003.1, on the reverse strand, counting down.
TACTATGGGAGCCGGCGATGTGTATAATAAGCTAGCTGTTGTTAAAAAAAATTTGTTATGAAGTTATTACTCGAACACATCAACAAAATCTCATCACTTGTCCGCCGTGGAACAGTAAAAAAAGACTTTCCACTGAAAGCTCTTACCTCAATAAAAATCGGGGGACCCGCACGGGTGTTTGTTCAAACTTCCGATGTTGTCGAACTGTCTTCAGTACTTCTTTATTGCAAGGAACACAAGATTCCCCTGTTTGTTTTAGGGGGGGGTTCGAATATTCTTTTTTCCGACGAAGGCTTTGACGGTGTCGTCCTTAAAGTATCGGATATGCAATATCAACTGGAGAAGAAGAAAGGAGGTGCGCTGCTTACTTTAGGAGCCGGCTATGTTGTGAATCTGGCAGCGGTTAAACTCGCAGACGAAGGCTTGTCAGGATTCGAGTACTTATACGGATTGCCCGGAAGTGTCGGAGGTGCAATATATATGAATTCAAAATGGCCCAAAAACCACTATGCAATCTCGGATACTGTGGAAAGTGTTTCCTATTTGTCGGAAACAGGTGATGTCAAAGTATATGATAAAGAACACACAAAGTTCGGATATGGATTCTCGGAGTTTCAATATAAAAAGGGACTTGTTCTTTCGGCGACCTTCCGACTGGTGGAAAAAAACAAATCTGAAATCAAACAACTGTGTCTCGACGTCATGAAATACCGTCATGATACGCAACCAACAGGCGTTCTGACGGCCGGTTGTGTTTTCAAGAACATCAGCGAAGAAGAACGTGTCCGTTTTGATTTGCCTTCACGTTCAGCGGGATATCTTATTGACGTAACCGGGTTTAAAGACAGAAAATTCGGTGGCTTGCTGGTTTCACCGGTACACGCGAACTTTTTCGTGAATACAGGTACTGCTACTGCACATGATTACGCGGAATTGGTAGATTTGATTAAAAGTACCGTACGTGATAAATTTGGTGTAGTGCTTCGGGAAGAAGTTATGTTTGTTGAAAACAATGGAATACATAATTAACGGAGGAAAAGAGCTACAGGGTGAGATTTCACTTGCCGGAGCAAAAAATGTGGCTTTGAAGCTTATCATTGCCGCTCTGCTTGTCAAGGGTAAATCAACAATTGAAAACGTTCCGCGAATACGTGATGTCATGTCACTTATCGACATTATTAATCATCTGGGAGGAACTGTAAAATTTCTCGATGATCATACGATTACCGTTGAAAATACGCTGACAAAAAGCGAGATACCGTTTGAATACGGCGTTCGTACCAGAGTTTCATTTATGCTCATTGCCCCGATACTATTTACGTTCGGTAAAGCAAAAATTCCCAATCCGGGTGGTTGCCGGCTCGGTGCACGTCCGGTTGATCGTCTGGTCAACAGCGTCAGGGATTTCGGAGCATCAGTAAAATATAATCCGGAGGATGGTTTTTACTATGCGGAGCTTTCACAAACGAATGGCGGGAACATCACGTTCAATAAGAAAACCCATACGGGGACCGAGCTTGCGATCATGATGGCGTCCCGGGTTTCCGAGAAAACAACTATTCACAATGCCGCACAGGAACCGGAAATCGACGATCTTATACGTTTCTTTAATCAGGGTGGCGCACATATTGTGCGAAAGGGGGAATCGATAGAAATTGAAGGTAGTGCGGTGCTGAAACCATCGGTAATCAAGACTCAATATGATAGAAATGAAGCGATTTCGCTTATCGTCCTTTCGGCATTGTTCGGAGGGAAAATTGTGATCCGTAATGTCGAACTTGATACTATCCAAACATTTCTTGAAGCATTTAAGTTGGCGGGTTTTAATTATTCGATAAACGATGGCTTGTTCAGGGTTATGGTTCCGGAAGTAATTAAGCCGGTCGATATTGTAACCGGTCCTCATCCGGAGTTTATGACCGATTGGCAGCCATTGTGGGCACTTCTTATGACACAGGCAAAAGGGAAGAGTATTATTCACGAAACAGTATTTGAAGATCGGTTTGGGTATGTTGAAGAGTTGAAGCGCTTCGGAGCTAAATTGTCATTCTTCCAACCGGAAGTAACAAATCCTGCCGAGGTGTATCAATTCAATTGGTCGGCAAAAGAAGCGAAAAAACAAGCAATAGTTATAAGCGGCCCGGCACGGTTGCATAACGGGGTTGCCAAAATGACGGATATTCGCGCCGGTGCGTGTATGCTTTTTGCCGCTCTCTTGTCGAAAGGCAAAAGTTTGGTCGAAGGTGTTGAACAGATCGAACGAGGCTACGAACTCTTGATTGATCGGCTGAAAAAAATAGGGGCAGAGATTACTCCGATAGAGTCATAAGCCTTGCTTTTTTTCCTGTTTTTCTTCATAATATTCCCATGTATATGCTGAAGAAGCACGTTTTTTCTGTGGCGAGCCGCTTAGGATTGGTACTCGTACTCATCGCATTGAACTTCCTGATCAGCATTATCGGTATTAACTATATAGAAAAACGCGATATCGTGCTTTCGGAACTTTTTTCCGAGACGCAACGGTCAATGAATGCCAGTAAAGGTCCTCTTGTTTTGGGAGAGACAACGGGTGTTGTTTATGCTGATAGTCGTGTTCAATCTCTACAGAAGTTTTTCGAGAAACACAATTCGCCTCTTTACCCGTATGCTGACAAAATTGTTGCCATTTCTGATCAATACGGTTTTCATTATGCCCTGTTGCCTGCAATTGCTATGCAAGAGTCGGGGTTGTGTCGAAAGATACCGGAAAACTCGTTTAACTGTTGGGGGTGGGGAATATATGGCGGTAAAGTTACGCGCTTTGCTTCATATGACGAGGGAATAGACACGGTTGCCCGTGGATTGAAAAAGAATTATATTGATAAAGGTTTTGTTACACCAGAACAGATTATGGTTAAGTATAACCCCAGCAATCACAATAATTGGCTCGGCGGCGTGCAATTTTTTGTGAATATCTTAGAATAGAAGACGATGACAACAGAACTAGCTGCATTTTTTGCCAAACTATTTTCACGATTTTCACAAAAAGTCCTCAAGCGGGGTGGTGAGACATGGCCCGGTGAGATAGCTCTTAAACTTGATCCGAATATCGGACACAAATTACAAAGCTGTTTCGAAAAAGTAATTTATGTGATCGGTACGAACGGAAAAACTTCAACAACCAAACTGCTTGTTCAGGTTTTAAAATCGCAAGGGAAAAACGTGATTACCAACCCATCCGGTGCCAATCAACTGAATGGGATAATCTCCAATATTCTTATTCAAAAAGAATACTCATCGGATACAAAATATATCGGTGTGTTTGAGGTAGATGAAAACTATTTTCCGTCCGTTGCTGCTGTTTTTCCGCCGAACATTGTTATTGTTTTGAATCTGTTTCGCGATCAGATGGACAGATACGGGGAAGTTGCGAGCATCACTGAAAAATGGAAACAAGTCTTTGTCTCAAACCCGAAAGCTGTACTTATCACCAATGCTTCGGATCCGGGTATTTATGCACTTGGAGAAGAACTCGGAGAAACCGTTAAGAAGTACTACGGCGTACCGGACGTTTTTATGCAAAAAGACTTTAAAGTTTTCGGAGATTACCTGTATTGTCCGCGATGCGGTACGAAACTGACGTACACTGGAATTTATGTCTCGCATATGGGGTCATGGGCGTGTCCAAAAGGAGACTTTAAACGTCCGAAAATGTTCACCTATAACGAAAAGAGGCTTAAGGATTTATCGAGTCTTCCAAATTATTTAGTCATTAATTCCGAGGCAGTCTATTTGGCACTTGGCGAAATTGGTTTATCTCAGGAAAGTCTTTTTACGGCTCTTGCGAAATGGGAGCCGGCTTTTGGAAGAGGAGAATCAATTTCAGAAGGAGGGAAACGGTATATATTCTATTTGGGGAAAAATCCATCCAGCTGGACGGTTGTGTTTGAATCGTTGAAAGAATTGAATAAAGATACACTGCTCGTTCTTGGGCTCAACAACAGAGACCCGGACGGACATGATGTGTCGTGGATATGGGACACGGAGATAAATTCAAAATTCAAAATTCAAAATTCAAAAATATTTGTGTATGGGGATCGGGCGTATGACATGGCGGTGCGGTTGAAAGTGGAGGGCATCAGAACAATAAATTTGACACCGGAAGTCACTGCGGCTGTCAGGGAAATCCGGAAAGCACAGGAAAATAATGTTGTAATTCTTGCAAATTACTCGGCACTTCTTGAAATTCGGAGACTCATAACAGGAAAAGCTATTCTGTAGAATCTTTTGATATAATCATCTGGTATAAAGTACAAAGCTTTAAGACTAAAGCCTGAATAAAGCTTAAATATTTAAACTTAAAGCTTTAATAAGGCTTAAATATTTAGCCTTTAGGCTTAATTTTGCCGCGGTGGTGGAACTGGCAGACACGCAGGTCTCAAAAACCTGTGATCTTAACAATCGTGTGGGTTCGACTCCCACCCGCGGCACATGGACATTCTTTCGACCCGTGGGTGGAGTGACTACGAACTACTTGATTCGGGAAATGAAGAGCGGCTTGAACGCTTCGGAAAATATACCCTTCTCAGACCGGACCCGCAATGCATCTGGATTCCCCGGTTGTCTCAACAAGACTGGGAAATGGCCGATGCTGAATTCTATAAAGAATCGAGCGAACGGGGATCCTGGAAAGTTAAAACCGAAATGCCCGAGAGTTGGGAAGTCATATATAAGGATTTGAAATTCAAACTGAAACTCAGCCCCTTTAAGCATACCGGACTGTTTCCCGAACAACATGTTCAATGGGACTGGATGAGGGGGAAAGTAAAAAGTAGAAGGTCTAAAGTAGAAAGTGAGGTGAATATCCTTAATCTGTTTGCGTATACGGGCGGCGCGACGCTTGCTGCAGCAGCTGAGGGAGCAAAAGTAACACATGTCGACGCCTCAAAATCTGCTATCTCTTGGGCGCGTGAAAACCAAGCTATGTCTGGGTTATCCGAAAAGCCAGTGCGTTGGATACTTGATGATGCGATGAAGTTTGTTTCCCGCGAGATCAAGCGGGGTGTTCGTTACGACGGGATAATTCTTGACCCACCCATATATGGTCATGGACCGACTGGCGAAACGTGGGATCTGATGAGAGATCTTCCCAAACTTCTGAATTTATGCCAGCAAGTTCTCTCCGAGCACCCGTTGTTTGTGGTAGTTAATGCGTATGCTGTTTCTGCGTCGTCAATTATGCTTGAAAATACGTTGCAGACTGCTTTGCGCAATCAGAAAGGCTCAACAAGCTGCGGAGAACTTGTGTTGGAAGAATCAACTGGCGGTCGACAGCTTTCGACCGGTATTTTTGGCCGGTGGGAGGCGCAATCATGACAAAACGCGTTCAGCTTGCCGTGATAGCTGTTATTCGAAACACGGCGGGAAAATACCTCATGACGAAACGCAGAGATCTCGAGCCGACTCATGAAAAATTCCATAATTGTTGGCAATTCCCGGGAGGCGGAGTTGAATTTGGCGAAACTCCCGAAGAGGCTTTACGACGGGAAATGAGGGAAGAAATCGGCTGCGAGATAGTTATTAAACAACTTTTCCCTGAAGTACATACTGTAATTCGTGAAAATTGGCAGGGAGTTTTTTGTACCTATCTTTGTGCTCTGAAAGATGAGAATAACTCAATAACGCTCAATGAAGAGGCCTCGGAATATGATTGGTTTACGCTCGATGAGATACTCAAGCTGCACACACTTCCGTCAACGAACGAAACAGTGAGGGTTGCTCGGACTCTCGAGTAAATTCATTTACTTTTACGCTCGCTATGCTATAATGCTTCCATGAAATTTACAGAAAAGGTAGAAAAACTACCCAAACAAACTTATAAAATCACCGTCAGTATTCCCTGGTCGGAAATCGAAGAAAGCAAGGAGGAAGCGCTTAAGGAATTGACGCTTACAACGGAAGTTGAAGGCTTCAGAAAAGGAAAAGCACCTGCAAAACTTGTTCGCGAGAAGCTAGGTGAAGAACGGCTTCTTGATGAAGGAATTCGTCATCTTCTGTCGCACATATATGTAGATGTATTGAAAAAGCACGACATCAAGCCATACATTGACCCCAAAGTGTCCCTCTTAGATGCGAAAGAAAAAACGGAATGGCACGTGCTTTTTGAGGTTGCAGAGGCTCCTGTTTTAACGAAACTCGCAGATTACAAAGCTATTGCCGAAAAGCTCAAGGGCGAGGCAAAAAAAGATGAAATCTGGGTTCCCGGTAAAGATGCTGCAAAAGATCAGAAACCGGAAGATGTTGAGAAGAAGAAAAACGAAAAACTGCAGAGAGTATTTAATGATGTGGTGGAGCAGTCAGATATTGAAATCTCCCCGCTTATCCTTGACGAAGAAACCAATCGTCGTCTTGTTTCCATGTATGACGAGATCAAAAAGCTCGGCATGACGGTAGAACAATATCTTGCAGCTCGGAAAGAAACGGCCGAAAGTATCCGTGCAAAGGCTGCAAAAGAAGTGACAGACATGTATAAGTCGGAGTTTGTACTCGACAAAATTGCGGATGAGGCAAAAATCACCGTGGAAGAGAAAGAACTTGAACCTGTCTACAAAACCGCCAAGACGGACAAGGATAAGGAAGAGCTAAAACAGAACGCTTATTTTTATACGCGGCTTATCAGGAAGCAGAAAACACTAGACTTCTTGACAAACCTATAGGTCCTATAGTATAATATGGCTCTATGAAATTTGGTCAGAAGAGCTCAAAAGGCGGTCCACTGAAGGAAATAAAGAATGCATTTGAAGACATTGGCTCTGATGTGGTTGGTGGTGTTAAAAATGCATTCACTGACTCCTTTCAGGATTTGAACAACTCGTTTTTCAACTCACCTGCTTCAACACCGAAATCGGATCCTTTTAATCAAAGTCCGGGTAGTGGATTTGACGGAATGGACCAGTTCGGCAAAGGTTTTGAACAGTTCGGTAAATCACCGTTCGGTAACGAAAAAAAAGAGCCGGTTCGACCTCGAAAAGTTGAAATGATTTTCAACTATCGTGAAGCTGTTGAGGAACGGCGTGTGATGAGCGAGATTCGTGAGCTTATGAAGTCGGTGAAGCAGGAAATTGAAATGTTGAAAATGGAAAACAGCGGGTTGGTAAGTGATATTTCCAAAATGACCGTAGAGGAGCTTCCTGCAAAACCAGGCATCTATCATCTTCGTTTTCTTGAATTTATCATCAAAATACTCCGGTCAATCCGGCGGAAAATGAGTGAAGGTCGTTTGTGGCTTGATGCTTCTTTTGAGAAAAAAGGCAAACGGAAACACCGTTCGCTAGCAAAACGCAAAGGAACGGCATTTTCAATGTCAAAAGAATTAACACAGGCAAACACGCCGGGTTAAGTATTTAAAGTAAAAAATGACAACTGAACAAACCACACCGAATGTTGAGCAAACACTTTTAAGCGCAGCACAAAGTGTTCAGGATTCACGCATCGCACTCGGTCTTCTTGATCAAATAACTACTGATAGAGCGAGTGATCAGCATTTGAAAAGAGAGCATAAGCTTGCCTGGAGACAGATACAAGCAGCTATGCAAACCGGCAATCGGACCGACAAACTCCTAGCAGTTGCTGATTACACTGCTCCTGCCTTACCTGTTTTAGGGTTAATTGCACTAAATGAACAGTTACTTCTTCCTACAGCTGCGATTACGGCTCTTTCGATTGTCGCTTATGGTGTGGGGTATATGGCTAATCACTACCTCGGTTTCGGTAAAGTCCGTGAGAAGCTTATGAGGCAAGCGCGACAAAACAGAACCGAAGATATAACTGCTGTACTGGCAAGTATGGGATCCCTCAAAAGAGGCTGACAAGAAACTTTTTCTGCTACTGCTCTTACCATTATCCGAATATAGTGAACTCCCACCGATAAACAGTTGGATAAAGTGTTCTATCGTGTTAAAATAGAAAAAGTCGTAGGCAACAAACTTGTTGCAAAATTGACCGCCTAGCTCAGTTGGTTAGAGCGTCGCATTGACATTGCGAAGGTCGGTGGTTCAAGTCCACCGGCGGTCACTCTTATTCTCGGTGGTTCCCCGATTCACGCACGCTCATCGGGATTAACTGTCCGTAAGACTCGCAAAGCCTCGTCAACGGACAGTTTAACAAGTCCACCGGCGGTCACCACCGATTCCTTTCATCTCCCAGCTTGCCAATCCTCTGTCTTTTTTGGTATAATGCCGGTTCTATGGCAAAACCTATAAAAAAAATCAAACCACATTTTTTAAGCTCGAAAGTATCCCGAATTGTTGGCAGGTTGAAAGCTGCAGGTAAGAAATCTGCACGGTTTATCGAACGTCGGCCACTGGCGGTTATTACTGGTCTGTTTCTTTTGACCCTCGGCCTCATAGTTCTCGGAAACTTTTTGCGTAAAAATACTGTAGAGAAAACATCTGAGATAACGTATCCCAGTGCTGTTGAGGTCTATCGAATCGGCAGTGTACCAAAAGTGCGTGTTCAGGCAAAAATCGAAAAAGGCAACGTTGTCAAAATTGTTGCGCAGACAAGTGGGATAGTTCAAGAACTTCCGGTTGCAGAGGGAGACTCAATTTACCGAGGACAGACGCTCGTTTGGCTATCCACTAATTATCAGGGCGCAAATGCGTTCTCGATTCAGAGACAAATATCAGAAGCACAATATAAGAACGTAACAGATTCGCTTCCACTTCAAAAGGACTTAGTTGAGAAACAACGGAAAATTGCCGAGAAAAATGCCACAAATTCCGATGAGCTCAGGGCTATATCCGAAGCTTCTGTATCTGAAACTAAAGCCCTCATCAGTCTGAATGAAGAGATTATAACCACACTGGACGCGAATCTCGCTTTGTATGCAGCAACTAATTCTGCAGGTACAAATAGCAGTATGATTACCTCGACTAAGCAACTTAAATCGCAATATCTTTCCGGCTTGAATCAATTGAAGAGCGGTCTGCGGAATACTGAGTACCAAACTGACGATACCAAACCGATTACAGAGCTCAGCACACTACAGAAGGAAACAACTCTTAAGCAATTGGAACTTCAGGAAAAGTCATTAGAGTTGGGAGTAGAGATAAGTAAATTGCAATATCACCTCGCACTTATTACTGAAAGTTTGATGTATCCTGCTTCACCAATCGAAGGCATCGTAGAACGTGTACATGTCCAAAAGGGACAACTTGTCAATCCCGGGACAGTCCTCGTAACACTTTCAGGTTCTGTAACCGACGTTCAAGCTGTTGCGCTTCTACCCAAAGATGTGGCAGCACGAGTTTCCCGGATAGAAGAGTCGGATATTTTTATCGGACAAAATTCGCTCAAAGCACTTCCGTTTTATGTTTCTGCTGAAGCAACTGAGGGTACGCTGTATTCTGTAATCTTCAAACTCGAAGATGCAGAACTACTCTCGGTAACCGACAACGAGTTTGTTGAAGTCCATATTCCGGTAGGGTATCCGGACACCAGCAAGTCGGTACCGTTTATACCACTGGACTCGGTGTACATAACAAATGACAATACGACCGTTTTCCTCGTTGAGAGCGGCAAAGCGCGAGAACGACGTGTCGTTCTTGGGACTGTCTATGGCCAGCTGGTAGAAGTGAGTGAAGGGTTAAAAGACAGAGATCAGGTTATTCTCGACAGAACAGTTGTCGCCGGCGATTCTGTGATTCCAAAAAAATAGGCTATGGCACAAAAGAAAATTACCTATCTTGATAAGCTGAAGTTCGATCCCAAATTGTTGGGTTCGTTTTTTGGCAGATATTTGCAGAACAAACGTCTCGCACTGCTTGTCGTGTTGGCATTTGTATTTTTGGGTGTTTCAAGCCTGATACGGATTCCAAGAAACCTTAACCCGGAAGTTAAAATTCCCTATGTAATCGTATCAACTGTTTTACCCGGCGCAGGTCCGAAAGATATCGAATCGCTTGTCACAGTTCCGGTCGAAAATGCCGTCAAACGGATTAAAGGAATCAATAATTATGAGTCGTCTTCTCAGGAAAACGTATCTGTTGTATCTCTTGAATTTGCGGCTGGTACGGATCCTTCGAAAGCACGGGATGAAGTGCAGCGGGCAGTTGACAGTATTGGTAATTTTCCGTCGGATGTTCAGGATCCGTCGGTGACTGATATTGATTTTGAAGACGTTCCCGTATGGACGTTTGCTCTCACAAACGCTAACGGTGGGGAAGTCTCCAGTCTCATGAGACTGGCTGATCGACTCAAAGATGCCATTGAGGATATTTCTAAAGTAGATCGGGTTGAACTTTCAGGATACGATACACAGGAAATATATGTCCGAGCTCACCCGACAGAAATGCGTGAAAAAGGTATCGATCCCTTCGGAATTTCCCAAGCGCTGAAAAATGCCGCAGGGTCATTTCCGGCGGGCAATTTAGAAGTGGGAAATTACTCATATCCCTTAAATGTTGAACAGACAATAAACACCGTAAGCGATATACGTTCTTTGCAACTGCGTTTGAACGGTCAAGTTATCGCACTCGGAGATGTGACAACTGTTGAGGAACGGTCAAAACCAGACCTCACATTATCATATAGTGCGAGCAGAGACCATCAGGCCCGCCCGGTCGTAATATTTTCAGTGTATCGGACGAGAAGCGCAAAAATAAACGAGACGGTGAGCGCTACGCGTGAGAAGTTGGAAGAAGTCTTGTCTCCGTATAAAAAAGCATATGTGCTGGATGACATTCAGGATTATTCCAAACTGATAGATGATCAGTTTTTCGATTTGTATAACAATTTTTTGCAGACTATCGCACTGGTTTTTATTTCAATGCTGTTGCTCTTCGGTGCCCGTATGGCGCTTGTTGCGTCTCTGGCTATCCCTTTGACGTTATTGATACTTTTTTCTGTCATGGAAGCTGCGGGTCTCACGCTTAATTTTCTCTCATTTTTTTCCTTGTTAATTGCTCTCGGTTTGTTTGTCGATAATAATGTGGTTATTGTCCAGGGCTACGCATCACTCATGCGGAGTAAAAAATTTACGTCTCTGGAAGCGGGATTACTAGTGTGGAAGGACTATTTCATCGATCTTTTCTCAATTAACTTGGTTACTATTTGGGCATTTCTGCCGTTACTTCTTGCAACCGGAATCATCGGTGAATTTATAAAACCCATACCGATCATAGTTTCTGCGGCAATGATGTCTTCGGTTCTGGTCGCTTTTTTGTTTACGTTGCCCGCAACGATGTTTATAATGGCTCCGGTACTGCCGCAGAGATTGAAAGTGTTATTGGGATTAATAGGTGCAATCGCGGCTTTTATTGTCTTGATTACCGTTATTCCTCCTTCACCTTTGTATGTATTCACCCTGTGCATCGGAATAGTCCTTTGTATTATCAGTTATTTGTTCAGGCAAAGCTTCTGGGATGGTTTGAAGGCTCGTTTCAAAACAACATCCGTGGTCCGCGTGCTTGTACGTCGATTCCGTTTGGGTATTGATGAAGGATTTATAAGTATGCATGCAATCAGCGAACGGTACAGAACAATTATCGATGTTTTGTTAGCGACCAGGAATATGCGCTTAAAAACGCTTGCGATCGTCATTGTTTTTTCTGTTATTTCATATTTACTGGTACCTCTCGGTTTAGTGGAAAATGAGTTCTTTCCCAAAGCAGATGAAGATTATGTGTACGTGCAGGTAGAGTTACCCGCAGGAACAAATAGAACCAAGATGAAGGCAGTTGCACTGAATTTGCTGGAACAGTTTAGATTCGAAAATAATGTTAAAACGGTCTATGCCCGCATCGGTTCCCGTGTGCAAAGCGGTTTCTCCGGTGGTGGAAGTTCGAGTAATATCCTGGCATATACATTTGAACTTGAGGACAAAGCCACGCGATCGGAAAACTCGGTAAAATTTGCTCAAAGATTACGCAAGAAGTATGCCGCTTTTTCCGAAGGGTCGCTTCAGGTAGTAGAAGCTTCGAGCGGCCCGCCTGTGGGGTCCGACGTACAAATAAAGCTTTTGGGTAACGACTTGAATGTGCTCCAGAATTATGCGCAAAAAACGCAGAAGTTTTTGCAAGATCTTCCGGGAACCGTCAACGTTGACCGGTCTATAAAATCCGGTGTACCGAAACTGACATTTGTTCCCGATAAAACAGAGCTCAGTGAACATGGAATTTCTGAGTCGCAAATCGGATTTTCTTTGAGAACTTTTGCAAGTGGTTTTACGTTAGGCAAAGTTACGCTCAATGATAAAGAACTGAATGTGGTGTATCGTATGTTCGAAACCGTTCCCAGTCCGGAGGATATCGGTATTTTGCATGTTAATTCCACACAAGGACCAATTCCTCTCACAGAATTGGGAGAGATTACGTTGAGTAATAATCCGACAGTCATAACAAGAGAAAATGGTCAGCGGACAATTTCGGTAACTGCAGGGGCATTGCCCGGATACAATCCGACCATACTTAACAAGAGTCTTGTTGACTATGCGGATAACCGACTCAAAATGGAAAAGGGTTATTCCTGGCAAACGGGAGGTTCGAATGAAGAAAACGCCAAATCGGTTCAATCTATTCTGAATGCGATGGCAATATCCGCAATCCTCATCATGGCTACGATGGTTATTCAACTCGGTTCGTTTCGTAAAGCATTTATTGTCATGTTGGTTATTCCTCTGGCTGTTTCCGGTGTATTTTTGTGGTTTGCACTTACCGGAACGCCTCTTTCTTTTCCTGCGCTTATCGGTACGCTCGCATTATTCGGAATAGTTGTCGCAAACTCAATTCTGATCGTCGAGAAGATAAACAAAAATTTAGCTGCCGGGATTCCCGAAATGGATGCCATTTCTGAAGCGGGTGCAAGCAGATTGGAACCTATAGCTTTGACCTCAATTTCACAAATAATCGGATTGATTCCCATTACCTTGTCCGACCCCTTGTGGCGAGGTTTGGGCGGTGCGATAATAGCCGGACTGACATTTTCCGGGATTATTATGCTTTTTTTCATCCCGATTGTTTACTACTATCTGTTTCCAAGGAAAAGCGGTCGTGTGTTACAATAAATGAGCGGACCTGTAGCCTCGCCCGCTAACGCCTGAGCGTAGCGATGGCGAGCGGGTCAGTTTCGGCCAAAAGCCGACCAGCCTCTGGTTGGAGTTAGAGTGTAGTCCGTAAGTTTGGACCTGTAGCTCAGTTGGTTAGAGCGACCGGTTTACATCCGGTAGGTCAGAGGTTCAAGTCCTCTCAGGTCCACATGACAAAAAGCAAAGTACCGTTTGAGGTAGTGCTTCTTGGCGCCGGTTTTGGTACCAGAATTGGTGGAAGTGAAGGAAAGGCAAAAGGACTTCTGGAGTATAAAGGCTCGACAATCATCGAACATCTTATCCGAAAGTTATCCGGGTCTCTCGGAATGGTCTCGTTTGCCATGATTACCAACGAAAAATTCGCAGCAGAATACGAGGCTGTATTTCAAAAGTATCGCGAACAATTTACGGTCCACCTGATAAGCAATGGCGTGCTAACAGCAACGGATCAGAAAAAACGTGGGGCACTTGTTGATCTCGGTGACGCGTTGAATCATGCGGTTCTTCGGGATAAACCTCTGTTAGTCTTGTCGATAGATACAATTTTCGAGGAGCCCGGTTTTTTTGAGAATTTTGAGAGGGTAATTAAAACGCACCCGCACGATTTTGCGACTGTTATGCGTCGATTCGATTCTCCGGACAGTGTGAAGGGAAGGTTGGGATGTGCGCGTATGGATGGTGACCGAGTTACCGAATTTCTCGAAAAACCTGATGATCCACCTGCCAATCATGACTCCCGGGGTGATTTCTGGTTGGGTGCAGTTCCGTTTTATTACTACCCACTAGAAGCTGTCAAGCTTTTGAAGAAATACCTTGCGGATCCGGCAAACAACCGGGATGCACCGGGAAACATTATTCCATACCTGATCAAAATGGGCTTTCCTGTTCATGCGTCCATCACCGAAGGACTTACGTTGGATGTGGGTACGCTGGCTGATTTTACTGCACTGCAAAATCTTCACTGATCCAGTTTTCACACATTCTGTCTCGACTCATCTTGACTTTGATGTTTTGTAGTCTATACTATGGACTCAAATGACTGCTGATATGAAGGTAACTGACCAAGATTGGGACATTCGTCCCGGTAGTTACATCTACGACACACGGCGATGCGAAGGCATAGCTGATAAAAATGTATGTCCACTTGCAATGCTGGCATTTGCTATAAAGACATTCGGATCACTTCGGGCAGCAGTTGAACATCTAGATGCGGAAACACTTGCCCAGCTTGGTGTAATTAGAGAGACTGGTCAGAACGATTCACTGCCAAGGCAATTGTCGTATTTCGATCAGTCACCACCACCTACTTCAGTTATGCAAGAGCTCCCCGATCCTCATGCGATTGTGTGTTTAAGACATTCTGATGGAGAAAAGCGCTGCGGAATCGTTTTTGTTCAGCCGAAAAGAAGCTGACAAACGAATGTTTTTTAGGATTTTTTAGCCTGCTTGTTTCTTCGAGATATAAAGAAAACTATAAACGCAAGCAACACAATTCCGAGTATTGGCAGGTATTCAATCGGTGAGTGTTTAAAAAAGCGGATGGTTTGTGGGCCGAGGTACATTCCTAATCCGAGACAAGCCACGAGCCAGACGGCAGTTGAAATCGCGACGCGAGTTATAAACCAGGAATATTTCATCTCGGACATACCGGCAAAAATAGTAAGCGGCACCCGAAACCAATAAAAAAATCGTCCGGAAATCATTACCCAGGAACCGTGCTTGCGGAACGCGTGCTCGATTTTTTCCAGCGTTTCCGGAGACACATGGATGAGCTTAAACACTTTCAGTACCAAAAATTCACCGTATTTGCTTGCCAGAAAATAAAGTACAGATGAGCTTCCGAGCACGACTAAAAAGAACGAAAGGAATGCTTCCATGAATGTATATCTGCCGAGCGCTACCTGATATCCGACAAACGCAATGACCAAGTCACCGGGAAAGGGAAGAGGAACGCCGACTTCTTCAATCATGAGGAGCAGGGAAGACGCAAGCAGTCCATGATCTTTAATCAACTCAAGTGCCATATTCAATTGGGGAACCATAGCATCTATTGTACTTAATCGGTACTGGTTTGCAAGATATCCTTACCATAGTCCAAATGATGTATATAGACCGTAGATTTTCATTTCATTTAATTGTTTAATTGGAATTATGATCAGATTATCAAAAATTGCAGTGCAGCCGGATAAACTGGAAAAGATATTCAATCTATTCTTTCTGGTATTCGGGAGAAAACAAAACAAAGAAGAATTTATGAATACTCTTCTTGAGCTCATGTCTTATTCCGAGAGATTGGTATTTGCAAAACGAATAGCAATTATGTTCCTGCTCGAGAAGGATATTGATTATGCTGTAATCAAGAAAAACCTGCACGTGTCGCTCTCAACAATTGCAAAATTCGCAATTCTCTATGAACGTTCACATATTATCAAGGCAGTCATGCAGCAAGCCCAGAGAAGTGAAGAAATTAAGCTCTTTTTGGAAGAGCTGGTTTTTGAGTTTCTAGATAAACCACTTACTCAACCAACGCAATCAAATCTTGCTTGCGAAGCATTACACAGAAAAAGAGAAGCAACTCATACAGAAGGATTCTAAGTGTCTTACGTATATTCACTCCATTTAATTGTTTAATTGGAGTATATGAAGAGCGGAATTGAAAATGCAAGACCCAAAGAGCAGCAGTCACACCCTGCGGTATCCCGAACAGCAATTTGCTCGAGTTGCAGTGCATGAAAGGATTTTGCATTTTGTGCCCCGACCTTGGTAAAAAGCGTCGGGGCACGCTAACCCCTCAGCCGTCTAGCGACGGATGAGGGGGAGGAAAAACTTGTACGCCGGCGGGGGCACGGGTGTAGCCGTTGCCGTCGGTGTCGCGGTGGGCGTTCTGGTCGGCGTTGGGCTGGGCGTCGGCGTCGGCGTGATGGTCGGCGTGGGCGCCGTTACCGTGACGCCGAACGTTCCGGTCACGACTGGGCCCGGGAGGGCTACGGTCATGACCGTGGTGAACCCGCCGGCCTTGAGGCCGACGAGTTCGCCGCCGCTGTACGTCAGCTCGGCCGGGAGGCCGAGCGTGACGTTCGTCCACTCCGGTAGTGGGTTGCCCCACTCGTCGACGATTAAGAACGATACCGGCTGGGGAACCCCGGCCGGAAAAACGGGGCCGTTCGGCAACACTGCCGTAACGGTCATTTGGGCGCCCGGCACCACGTGCACGAGCGCCGTTGCCGAAATACCGTAGTCACTGGCCAGGATAACCGTTATGGTGTCCGGGCCAGTTTTGTAGGGGGCAAAATAGTTGCCCCAGCCATTAACGGTCCCTCGGTCGGCTATCCAGCCGACGTCGGTAACGACTTCGGTGCCACCAACAAAAACCTTCGCATGAAACGTCAACAACACCCCAGGAGGACACCACGCCTCCCAGGGATAAACGCTCATGGTAATCACCTGCGCGGACTGCGCAGGACTAACTTCTTCCGCGCTACGCGCGGTCAACTTCGGGCTCGCCGTCGCGGCGAGCAAAACTACTGCGGCCCCAAGGGCGGGCAGTATTGTGGCCGCCAAGCGGCCAAGTCTTGTCTTCATGTTTGGCCACCTCTGGGGCCTTTTCTTCTAAGTTTAAGATCGGAAAAAAGAAAGGGTTAATTGTTGATAGTTTATGGTTGATGGTTAATAGTGACCATTAACTCTAAACCCTTGACTATCAACTATAAACAATAAACCATCCCTCTTCTCCGATCCTAAACGGTTTTTATGCTTTATCTTATGCTCTTTGGGTTGTTAAAGAACTATAGGAACCTATCCTATAATATATACAATTATATCCCTGGATGCTGTAGAGTCAATAGATGACTGAAAATACGTGCGTATCAGATATGTCTGCTGATATTGAAACTATTTTTCGTGTTTCGGCATACTATTAATGCATCGTTAGTTACAAATTTATTTACTACTATGAAGAAGTCACTTATGGGACTTACCGTTCTTTCGCTTTCGTTAGCATTTATTCCCAGTGTTTTTGCTGAGAATCCTGCTGTGCGACGGCAGCTGGGCATCCGCCCGTCTATAAACGCAGAACGCAAGGAGATGCGGTTAAGCGGTACGCCTGCCATGCGGCTCCGTGCGGTACGCTGGGTTACGCTGACTGCCATGAATGGCACTGCACTGACTGTCACGACAACAACAGGGAAGACATTTCAACTTCAGGTTACTGCCAACACGAGACTGTATCGTCGTCTCGGCGCCGTTTCAGCTCTCTCTGAGTTTCAGGTAAACGATTGGTTGCAGGCAGTCGGGGAATGGACGGATAACAGCCAAACATCCATGAGTGCGCTGGTCATCAGGAACCAGTCAATTCAGAGATACCGTGGCACGTTTACCGGATCTGTCGTGTCGGTGAATTCGGCGGGTAACTCTTTTGTATTCCAACCGAACAAACGGACAGATCAGCAAACAGTTACGATTACTTCCGAAACAAAAGTGTACGGTCAAAACAAGCAACAGGTTATAACGCTTGCAGATATGAAGATTGGTGACAAAGTGGTTGTACGGGGACTCTGGGACAGAGCGAATAACACTGTTACCGAAACGGTTTTAGTGAAAGACTTCTCCGTAGCGGGACCGACAAAGTAACTGCTTCTTGACAAGAAAGTAAGAATTTGTAACGATATAACTAGTTAATGGTAGATAGTTTAGGGTTTATAGTTACTGGTTGATGGTTATTAGTTAACAATATTACTAGAATGGCAAAGAAAGTTCATCGCAGTGTTAAAAAGACTCATACTGTGCATCGCGTCAGAATGCAAAAAGAGCCTCAACAAAACATGTTCGTGTATGTTGTGATGTACGGTTTGGCGGCGCTTTTACTTTTAATCACAGCGATTGTCGTCAATAACCGCAAAGCAATGTCCCTAGAACAGTCGGAAAGTGTGCTCGGTGTTCATACTCAAGAAGTAACGAAGTAATGAACTCTTGACAAAGTATGTGCCATAGAATAAACTCTTCGCTATGGAATTGTTTGCTGTTTTTACCACTACTACGGTCTCCTTATAGGGGAGCGTGTTTTGTGGCAGAAACACTTTTGCTCCCGAAAGGGAGTTTTTTTATGCCCGCCTGCGTCGAGACTTCGGCGAGGCAAACCCGAAAAAAGAATTAGAAATTGATACAATTAAAAATATGAAAAACAATAATCAAAATAATCAGGAAGCACTTGATCACTTACGTCATTCATGTGCACATCTCTTGGCAGCTGCTGTTATGGAAATCTGGCCAGATACGAAGAGAACAATTGGTCCATCGATAGAGAACGGGTTTTATTATGATTTTGAATTCGTGAACCCCATCTCCGAAAAAGACTTTGTCAGAATCGAACAGAAGATGCACGAATTAGTGAAAAAATGGAATGGTTTTGAACGAGACGAGGTTACGAAGGAAGAGGCGTTGAGACGTGTTGAAGGCAATGAATACAAAAAGGAACTTATTGAAGAGTTTGCGGGCAAAGGAGAAAAACTCTCATTTTATAAATCAGGTAATTTCGAGGATCTATGCCGGGGCGGTCACAGCGAAAATCCGAAAGATGAACTGAAATATTTTAGGTTGACTTCTGTTGCCGGTGCATATTGGCGGGGTGACGAGAAGAATAAAATGCTTACCCGCATTTATGGAACCATTTTCCCCTCAAGGGAAGAACTTGAAAATCACTTTAAGTTACTTGAAGAGGCTAAGAAACGGGATCACAGAAAACTCGGTAAAGAACTTGATTTATTTACGTTTTCTCCGCTTATTGGAAGCGGGTTGCCGTTATATACTCCGCGTGGTGCCCTGATACGTCGCTTGTTAAATGATTATGTTGAAGAGACGCAACGGAAAGAGGGTTACTCCCAGGTGTGGACTCCACAGATAGCGAAAGCGGATCTGTTCAAAACTTCCGGCCACTACGACAAGTACAAAGCAGACATGTTTCGCGTGGTGTCAAATTACTCGGATGAAGAAATGTATTTGAAACCGATGAACTGTCCACAACATACACAGATTTACGCTTCCAAACCCCGTAGCTATCGTGATCTGCCCATCCGTATGACTGATTTTGCCATGTTGTATCGGGATGAGCGACCGGGAGAATTAAACGGGCTTGCACGAGTCCGGTCATTTTCACAAGATGACTGTCATGTGTTTTGTCGTGAAGATCAGGTGGATGAGGAAATCGATCGTGCACTGGCTATGACGAAAAAAATCATGAAAACATTCGGTTTTAAGTATCGTTACCGTTTGTCGACGCGAGACCTAGCTCACCCTGAAAAATATATCGGTGATCCGAAAGTGTGGGACAAATTGGAGAAATGGGCCGTTGAAATCATGAAACGAAACAATATCGAATATTATGACGGTCCGGGCGAGGCTGCTTTTTATGCACCAAAAATGGACCTGATGGCGACCGATGCTCTCGGACGAGAATGGCAATTATCGACCGTTCAGATAGATTTCTTTATGCCCGAACGGTTCAAATTGACGTATACCGATTCTGATGGTCAAGACAAACGTCCGGTAATGCTTCATCGGGCAATTCTCGGGTCAGCCGAACGGCTCATGATGGTTCTTATCGAGCATTACGGCGGTGCATTTCCGTTGTGGTTGGCACCGACGCAAGTGGCGATTCTTCCTGTTGCGGATCGACATGTGGAAACGGCACGGCGTAGCTTTGATCTCTTTAAAGCGTCTGGTATACGGACAGAACTTGATGAAAGCAATAAGACGCTTGGGGCTAAAATACGTGAATGGACATTGCAAAAGGTGCCATATCTGTGTATAATTGGTGACAAAGAAAGTTCGGATAGTGTAGGGGACGGGCATGCCCTTCCCGTACAAAGAGTTACGGTCCGGACCAGAGCCGGGAAAGATCTCGGAGTTTTGGAAGTAAACGACTTTATCAGTAAGTTACAAGAATCTATTGGCACAAAGACAACCGAGTAAAAAGCTACTTCTTAAACGGAGCATAGCTACGAACGAATATATCCGGGCAGCAGAACTCCGGGTGCTAGATGACGAGAACAACTTTATTGGTGTAATGTCGCGGAACGAAGCGCTGCAGAAGGCACGTGACGTAGGGCTTGATCTTGTAGAGATAGCCCCGAGAGCGGTGCCGCCGGTTGCTAAGGTCATTAACTTTAACAAGTATTTGTACCAACTTGCCAAACGGGATAAGTCCGGTGACAAGAAGGGCAAAACGGAGACGAAGGAATTGAAAATAGGTTTGTTCATGGCGGAGAACGATCTTCTCCGGTTTGCATCTCGGGCAGGAGAGTTTTTGAAAGAAGGTAATCAGGTACGTATCAGTTTATGGTTGAAAGGTCGCGAGATCATTAAAAAAGATCTGGCGATGGAAGTGATTAAGCACTTTACAGAGAAGGTTGAAAAAGCTAAAATAACAAGTGGTCCGCTTTTGCAGGGCAAAGTAATGAGAGCTGTTATAACTTTAGACAAAACAAAACATGAAGAAAAGAAAGACTAAAAAATCGGTCATTAAGCGATTTCGAGTAACAAAAAACGGAAAGGTGCTACACCGCAGTCACAACCTCCGTCATTTGCGTTCCTCCAAATCAAACGGACAAATCCGCAGACTGAAACAAGTAAAATCATTGTTTAATTCGATCGCAATAAAAGTTAAAAAAGTATTAGGAAAATAATATGGTACGTATAAAACGTGGCGTTATAACGCGAGCAAAACATAAAAAGGTTCTGGAACTTGCCAAAGGGTTCAGGATGACAAAAAGCCGTCTTATTAAAGTGGCAACCGAAGCTGTTCTTCATGCAGGAGAATACGCCTTCGCAGGAAGAAAGCAACGAAAACGACAATTCAGAAGGCTATGGATTATTCGCATTAACGCGGCTTTACGCTTAGGCGGGTTAAAGTATAGCGAATTCATTCACCTTCTCAGGAAAAACAATGTCCTTGTTGATCGGAAGATTTGGTCATATCTTGCTCAACAACCAACGTTGTTTGAGCGCGCGATCAAATCCCTGAAGGAAATGTAACATGGACAGCAAAGCGCTTCACACCGCATCCTCTCAACTTATTGAACGTATATGTAGTGCCTCAACGCATAAAGAAATATTGGATTTGCACGTAGAAGTTTTCGGCAGAAACGGTCAGTTCAACATCTGGTCCAAGGAAATAAAAAACATATCGGATGTGAGTGAAAAAAAGAACTACGGAAAACTTCTGAACGAAATTCGTGCAGAGCTTGAGAGAGCTTTCAGCGATGCCGAAACCAAACTCGGGAAAGAAACGGTCGCAAAACTACCTCTTGATACGTCGATTCCCGGACTCAAACCTGTTGTCGGGCATTTGCATCCGACCACCGTTATTACCCGTACGTTAAACGCTTTTTTTCGCTACTTGGGTTACAGTGTATACGAAGGACCCGAGATTGAGACAAATGAATTTAATTTCGAGAAACTGAACCTGCCGAAAGACCATCCGGCGCGAGAACTTGCAGACACACTATATATCTCCGAACCGGAAGTGCTTTTGCGTACGCACACATCCTCTGTTGAAGCTCGGGCTATGACGAAGGAAGAACTCCCGATCCGCATAGTGGTGCCGGGAAAAGTCTATCGTAATGAAACAACGAACGCCACAAACGGGGCAATGTTTTATCAATATGAAGGGCTTCTGGTAGATAAGGGAATTACTATGGCGGACTTGAAAGGAACGTTGAACGCGCTGGTAAGATATTTGTATGGAGACGATGTGAAAACGCGTTTCCGTTGTAAATACTATCCCCAAGTAGAACCGGGAGCCGGCTTGGATATTCAATGCACATTTTGTCAGGGTAAAGGCTGTCTGGTCTGCAAATACCGTGGATGGATTGAGGTTTTAGGTTCCGGAATGGTTCATCCAAACGAATTGAGAAATTGTGGCATCGACCCTGCAGAATGGTCCGGGTTTGCGTTTGGTCTCGGACTTGATCGTATGGTTATGACGAAATATGGAATTTCAGACATTAGAAAGTTGTATAGTGGAGAACTCGTTTTTCAGGAGTAACTATGAAATTACCTATTTTATGGCTCAAAGACTACGTGGACGTCCCCGAGAATCTTACTGTTTTGACCAACAAATTGACTTCGATCGGATATATGCAGGATCACCGTCCTGAAACCGTTGCAGGAACTACAGTTCTTGATCTTGAAGTACGGCAAAACAGATCCGACTGTTTGTCGCTTATCGGACTTGCCCGTGAAACGGCTGCAGTGTTCGGTGTGGAATACCGTGAACCGAAAGTCATCGCTGAATTACCTGCGTTAAGTTCGGGTGTAATTATCGAGAACAAGGCGCCGGAACAGTGTTATCGTTTCAACAGCATTAGTTTCAGCGGCATAACGGTTAAGGAATCACCACAATGGCTGAAAGATCGTTTAATAGCGTATGGAATTAAAACCATTAATAACATCGTTGATATCACGAACTTTGTAATGGTCGAATATGGTGAACCGTTGCATGTATTTAATCTGTCCAGCATCGCAGGTAAGAAACTTGTTATGCGTTTGGCCCGTAAAGGCGAACAATTAACTGTTCTTGGCGGGAAAAAAATCAATTTAACTAACGACGACCTGGTGATTACCGATGCCGATAAAATACGTGGTCTTGCCGGAGTTATTGGCGGTGCCGAGGAGGCGGTAGATAAGAACACGACAAGTATTCTTCTAGAGGCTGCCACATACAATCAGGCATATATTCGCAGAACAAGCTTGCGGCATAGTCTTCGAACCGAAGCGTCTCTTCGCCACGAGAAGTTTCTAAATCCTCAAGTGAGTGATATCGCGTTGAGACGAGCATACGGTCTCATAATGGAATTGTGTGGCGGAAAAATGATTGATCACACCGAGAGCTATGATAAACCGTTTGCCGAAAAGAATGTTACTTTGTCTCTTTCAGCCATTGAAGCGCTTGGAGGGATTACGGTTACCGATAAAAAGGTGGAATCAATCCTAAAATCGCTCGGTATGCAGGTAACGAAAACAGCTCCTTCAATTTTTCAGGTAGTGATTCCGTATTACCGGACCGATATTGATCAGGAAGCGGATTTAGTCGAAGAAGTCTTACGTATTTACGGTTATGACAAAATACCGGAGCACATGCCAGCGACGGCAGTTCCGAAAGATATACAGTCGAAAATGTTTTTGCTGAGCGAAAAAGTACGGGATATTCTTGTTTCAGCCGGCCTTACTGAAGTAATTACGGAACCATTGACTAGGGAGAATAATCCCCAACTTGAGCCGGTAGTGCTTGAAAATTCTTTGAACAGCGAAAAAACTATGTTACGGACATCTTTGCAGGAAATGCTTGTCCATGCGGCAGAAACTCAGCGCAAATATCGCAACACAAACATTGCTTTGTTTGAGGTAGGGAAGATATATTACCGTGAACAAGGCGAATATGTGGAAGAAGACGTTGTTGCAGGCATACTCTCACGGGACGGTTTACAGTTTAGGAATGCCAGGGGAGTTGCTGAACTTTTATTCGAACGTTTAGAGCGTACATATCAGGAAAACTTTGTTGTGTACGTGGAAATTGACGGTAACACCCCGACATATTATTTCCAAATCTCTTTGTCGAAATTACTGTCACTGCCTGTTTCGCGCATGGTGTCTGTGCTTACCAATCCTCCGCAGATTGTCCGGGAAGATCTTTCTCTCGTGGTTCCGGCAGATACTGCGGTAGGTGAAGTGGTAACTGAAGTTAAAAATACATCACCGCTTGTTTCAAAAGTTACGTTAGGAGAAGATCCGCGTATACTCGACAACAAAACTAAATCGGTTTTTCTCAACATAACGTACAGTCAGGCAGAAGGGGCTCTTGAAGCGTCACATGTGCTGCCTATTCGCAACTCAATCATTGAGCATCTGGAAAAGAAATTCAGAGCTAAACTCCGATAGTTATATACGGTAGTAGAATGTCAGAAAAGGTTTTTCTTCACGCGTGAAGTATAAGCGTTTTGTCCAGCCATTGATTTTAAAGCCATGTGAGACAATAATCGTATTCTTTTTGCATTCGGTAAGCAGTTTTCCTTTTAATTTTTCCACTACTTCGGGAAAGAGGAAAAGGTAAATGATGGTAGCTTCTGATAGATTTACGTCGAACAGGTTCTTTCGCAAAAATTCAACGTGGGGTATCTTCAATACTTGTTTGCGGATATTTGATACAAAGTTTAATAATGGGTTGCGTTCTACGCCGACTGCTCTCACACCGTATTTTTTCGCAACAAAAAAAACAAGTCTGCCGTCTCCACACCCCAGATCGTAAAAAATGTCCGATTTCTTTAAAGAAATCGAATCAAAAATGCGCTTTACCGACCGTCCTGTTGTCGGGACGAACGGGACGCCGAATACGTCTGAAATAATCATGCTCAGAAAATAATATATAAGCGCCAATAGTACAAATAAAAGTAGAATTTGGGCACCCAGTATCAGGATTAAATGAAACATCAGAAGGATTTTACACGACTTTGTAAAATATCGCCATGACACTTGCTACAATACAAGTGTGGATACTCACGAGAAAAAATCGCGAAAAGTAGCTTTAATGATAGGTGTAGAGACATGTATCATTATCGGTTTGCTACTGGCACTTGTATTAATCCCTGAGAGACAAAAACAATCAAAGCCTATGAAGATGGGGGTTACTCCTGCTACGGTATTTAAAGACAGATTGGTAATCTACCGGCCAACCGCCAACGAGGTTCTTACAGACGGGGTAGTACAGGTTGCCGGAAAAATGAAAGGTTTCTACGAAGGAACCATGTTGTTCCGGATTTTAGATAGCAAGGGGAGTGTCAAATTAAGCGAAAATATTAACGCGACGACTGATAATTATTCCCGATTTGCTTCATTTCAACAGGCATTTTCGTACCCTCCGACTGATAGGGGTATGCACACGGTCGAATTTGTAGATGTGAGTGCGAAAGACGGAGCGGAAAAAGTGCTGCTGTCGGATTCCCGTCGTATTCAAATAAGTACTACTTTTTCAGTTTCTGAGAACTGATTCCGTTTGAAATTTTTGGCGAGACTGACGGTGTTGGGGTGATGTCCAGAATAGTGTTATTGATTTCCCGGTGAATGGTTGTCCATACCTGATCTCCTGCTTTCGGTCTCAAAATGAATTGCCCCGTACTTGCAAAATCATTTGTCAGATAATTTTTATCGGAAAGAACGAGCTTATTAACTTTGTATGAGGAAGCATCTTTAACCTCCGTAACGGACTTTCCGATTTCATCATAACTCAGATCTGTCACAATATGACCCTCAAGTTCCTTAATAAGGGGTAGTATTCTGGGTATAAAACCGATGGAAAGCACTTTATTCTTGATGGCAATGATCACTTTTTGCTGTCGGGCTGCCCGTCCAAAATCAGATCCGTCCTGAAGCGAATGTCTCGAGCGGACGAACTTCAACGCCTCGGCTCCGGTTAAATGGACCGCTCCTTTGGCAAACTCTAAGGTTTCATAGCGACACGGGAATGCTTTTTCGGGTGCGTCGGTAATGTTGATAAAAAACTCTTTAAGTTCATTGTTATCTTTAAACAAAGCATCCATGGCGGCTTGATCCGGCTGGGTAAGGTAGGGTTCTATTTTTTTGAACTGTTCGTCTTTGCCGCACAGATCGTTTTCTTTCCCGTCGATGGGGTAGACGGGGTCGACGAATGCAGTGTCGACAACAATGTCTATTCCTCCCAAAAGGTCGATTGTTTTTGTGAATGCTGAAAAATCCGCTGCAAAATAGTTATCAATTCGCAACCCGGTGATATTTTTCAGAATTTCTTTCAATAATAACCCGTTTGGGTCTTTTTTGGCGTATTTGGGAGTCAGGTCGGGAAAATCGCTGGGAAATAGTCCCATTTCGTAGACCGCATTTATCTTCTGATAATAGGGTGTTTTTGACTTTGTCGGAATTTGCACCCACAAATCACGCGGAATTGAGATCATCAGGACTTTATTTTTTGCTGTGTCAATGTGAGCGACGATAATGGTATCGGTAAGATAGGCCCCCTCATGGTTTCCACCCCCGAAGCCTAAAAGCGCAATGTTGAACTCGGTTTGAGGAGTATTACTTTGAGTTGTTCCGGTGCTGCGTACACCGATATTTTTCATGAATGTGACAGCTCGGGTAATGACAGCGATACCAAGTAACACCACAACAATTCCGATTACCAGAGATCCCCGTGGATTCCATTTTTTTCTCATAACAGTTGTATATTATACGGCAAAATTCGGAATAAAGAACTCTTAAATCAGAAATAGTTATCCCCGGCGTCGTCATTTGTCACTGGTACATTTGGTTATTGTATGATATACTTCATAGGTTATGGACATAAAAAACATTGCAATCATAGCTCACGTCGACCATGGTAAAACGACTCTCGTCGACGCTCTTTTGAAGCAAACACATACCTTTAGGGATAATCAGAAAGAAATGACCGATACGCTCATTATGGACTCGAATGATCTAGAGCGCGAAAAAGGCATTACTATTCTTGCCAAAAACACCTCTGTTTTCTATAAGAATACAAAAATCAATATACTCGACACTCCCGGACATGCGGATTTCGGAGGTGAAGTTGAGCGTGTTATCAATATGGCAAGTGCAGCGGTTTTACTGGTCGACGCTGCAGAAGGCCCCCTTCCTCAAACGAAATTCGTGCTTAAAAAGGCGCTTGATACCGGGCTGAAGATCATCTTGGTTATCAATAAAATAGATAAGCGTGATGCACGGTCTGCGGAAGTAATCAAAGAGGTTGAGGATTTGTTTTTGGAACTTGCTGATGACATGTCTTCGCTCCATTTCTGTATTCTCTATGCAGTCGGAAGAGACGGAAAAGCGTTTTATGAACTCCCGGAACACTATGATTCGGAAGCGCCCGGCAGCCTCGAACCGCTTTTTGAGTCTATTCTTCAGGAAACTCCGACAGCGAATATCAACGAGGACAGACCGTTCCAAATGGTAGTTTCCACGCTTGATTATGATAATTATGTCGGTAAATTGTGCATAGGTAAAGTTATGAGGGGTAAACTCAACAGAAATGATACCGTTTCGGTTGTCTCTGAAGGCAAGGTTTTGGGCAACTACAAAGTTCAGAAACTATATACTACCGAAGGCCTTAATCGGGTTGAAGCAGAAACGGTAACATCAGGGGACATTGTCTCGATCGCGGGTATTCCCGAGTTAACAATCGGACAGACGTTGACGGATCCATCAGATCCGGAAAGTCTTCCAGCAATTAAAATCAGCGAACCGACTATAAAAATAACTCTTGGTCCGAACACGAGTCCTTTTTCAGGCAAAGAAGGAAAATTCGGAACTTCCCGTCAAATTAAAGAACGTCTGCTTCGCGAAAAGGAAACAAACCTCGGTTTGAAAATAGAAGAGGATTCTCAAGGAGTGAACTTTGTCGTGTTTGGAAGAGGAGAACTTCATCTCTCGATTCTTATTGAGACAATGCGTCGAGAAGGGTTTGAGCTCGAAGTTTCGAAACCGCACGTTATTTATCAGACTATCGACGGAGTTGTTTCAGAACCGTTTGAAGAGGTTACCGTTGATGTCCCTCAAGAATATTTGGGTGCCGTAACAGAAGAATTCGGTAAACGAAAAGGTGAATTGAAAGATATGACGACTTTGAGAGGAACAACAAACCGCTTGATTTATCGTATTTCAGATCATAACTTAATCGGAACACAGACAATACTCATGACGAAAACCCGAGGAACGGCAATAATCAGCTCGTACTTTTTGGGATATGCCCCGAAGGAGGCTCACACCGAATCACTGAGATCAGGTGCGCTCGTCGCTTCGCAGGCAGGCACGGTCATGTCATATGGTATCGGCAATGCACAGGAGCGCGGAGCATTATTTGTAAGTCCGAAGGACGAGGTGTATGAAGGTATGGTTGTCGGTCTCGGTAATAGGGATAAAGATATCGAAGTGAATGTCTGCCGCGCGAAACAACTTACCAACAACCGTTCCTCCGGAGAAGGTGTGTCTGTTCAGGTTACTCCGGCAACTGTTTTGTCACTCGAGCAATCATTGGATTTCATAAACGATGACGAGGTTTTGGAAGTCACCCCCACATCCGTTCGTATCAGAAAAAAAATTCTCAACACGTCGCTCCGACACGTCGCTTCCCGCAACTCCTCAAACTAAGAAAAATCGTATACTAGTACTCATGAAATTAGTTTTGTTTGTATGTACTATTGTTATATTGTTAAACTGTTGGGGAACAAGTGTTTTTGCGGCAACACCCACGCCTTCACAACTTTCAGTTAAATGTTCGTATGAAGTCGGGAAGACACAAAAAATCACAATATATCTTAAAAATAAGAATATTCGCGCGTCAGGCTTCTCTATGGGTTATAAATCAACCGGGAACGTGCTTATAGTCAATAACAAAATGTATTTGTGGACTAAAAACTCGAAAACGGGAACGGTAGTCTCCCTTGTCTCTAAAAACCCGGCTACGCAAAAAAAACTTGATCAAAGCAAAGCGGAAGTGTTAAAAACAGTCAATCAGTATCAAAAACATTGCTCAAAAGCCAAGATTCAGGACTCTGTGTTTGTAGTGCCTACGGGGATAACGTTTGTCGATTTCTCAAAACAGCTTCAAAAGTTGCACGTTACCAACGCACCACTTGACTCACATGCAACCAAAAGTGCAGGATCAAAAAAAGGAAAATAAAGTCTTACCAAAAGAGCGGTTCTTTGAAAATATCCGTGAATGTCCTCAATGTAGGCTGTTATCTTTATATGGCATGAAGGGTTCTGTAACAAGCATTTGTAAAAATTGTGGGTTTAAGGATCCGTGCTGTGGTGATTAAATCTGATACAATGCACGTATGATTACGTGCACATTCGAAGATGGTGGCAAAGGGAAATTGCGTCATGTTACGGTGAACGCTCTAATTGTAGACGATGGGAAAGTATTGTTGGGTTTGCGGGGGACAATTAAGGGTAAGCCGCTGATGGAAAGTGGTAAATGGTCACTTATCGGTGGTTTTTTTGAACATGGAGAAACGTTGGAACAAGCTATCAGACGGGAAATCCGCGAAGAGAGTGGTTTTGAAGTCCAAGACCTAACGCTCTTTCGCATTAAAGATAATCCGCACCGAAAAGGTGAAGATCGTGCAAATGTTGAATTCGTCTTTACAGCGCATCCGGCGAAGAAGATTGGAGAATCCGACGAAGAAGTGCAAAAACTGCAATGGTTTTCTCTCGACGCGTTACCCCCTGAGCAAACCGTAGCATTTGATCATTATAGCGATCTTGAACTATACGCGAATTATGTAAAGTCTCCTCAGAAACTCCCGATTTTCGGCAAGTAGAAAGGGTATACTTACAACTTATGACTAAAGTAATTGTTAAAAATGCTCCTGATTTAACATCTGAAGAGCTCGCCGTGATTAATGCGTGGAGAAAAAAAGAATTTAATTCTGACACCATACTCGGGGGACCTCAGAATAAACCGTTTTATGATAGTGTTTTTTTTCTCAACAAGGAAGGCGAAAAAATAGTTGCTTTTGGAAGACTGCGTCCTCTTGAGGTATATATTGGAGAAAAAAAGTACGAGATCTGGGGAATCGCGATGATTGCGGCAGTAGAAAAATTCAAAGGGTACGGGAAGCAACTCATGTTCTCAATTAAGGATTACGTAAAAAAGTATCCCCGAACGATGATCGGCTTTTGTGGCAAAAGCGTCAGCGAATTTTATTTAAAATGTGGTTATTCGATTTTATATGATGCACAGAAGTATTTTGTCCACATTGACGAACAAGGTAAGAAGCATTATGAAGATGAGGATGTGCTTTATCTGGAGGGTCCGGATGATCTCATTAAACAACTCTCAAGCAGTAATCCACCCATGATAACTCACTATGTTCCGCATTGGTAAATTAATATCCGATATCCGAAGCAATTCCCTGCATGGCCTTAAGACAAATATCTATGAATGTTTCCAACTTTATGTTTAGACCTTCCGGTTTTTCACACATAGCAACTTCTTCGCGGCGGGTACCTGCAGCAAATCGCGGATCTTTTAGAAAGCGTTTCATAACCGAAGAAAGTTTGACGTCCGCAAGTTTCTTGGTGGGAAGTATAAGCGCAACGGCAATAATAAGGCCGGTAAGACTGTCTGCACAAAATAGTGCCCACTGCGCTTTTGTAACAGGTTGTTTACCTGTACGCTCAGGAGCATGCGCTTTCACTATCTGGTCTACCGATTCAGGGATGGTCAGGTTGTGCTTGGTTAACACTTCCAATGTTTTCAGCGGATGCGTTTCCTTATAACTTTCTGAG
Source organism: Patescibacteria group bacterium (assembly GCA_041665145.1). Taxonomy (GTDB): domain Bacteria; phylum Patescibacteriota; class Microgenomatia; order UBA1406; family UBA1406; genus JBAYJK01. The sequence goes on along the minus strand of JBAYJK010000003.1, from coordinate 198,403 downwards.
AAATCAATGTCATGAATAATTCCGGAAAGCATCCATTCGTCACGGGCTTCATCCGCTGGGGTTAACTGCCCTTGAGTGCTCAGATAATCATACAATGCACCCATGCAGGCCTCTAATGCAAGGGAGTGTTTAACAATATTTTCTGCAAGTTCGGTTTTAATTGCTGCAATATACTTTTCTCTGTCGTACATAACGGTAGTATACGCCTATAAGATTCAAAATTAAAGTGGTCTCACGACTTTGTAAATGGAATCTTCGTAAAGTACCCTGAATTTGGTTTTGGTAGACGAATAAAGGATTACATAATCAAACTGAAACGTTTTTTTCAATGAAAGCAATTTGGTATCGGTTATATTACGGTAATTTTGAAAAAGATCACCTTTTCCATAACATGCCTCTATTCTTTGATGCCATATAAGCATGTATTTTTCAATAAACGGAAACGATTTCCAATCTACTACGATTGCCCGTTTCGGAATAATCCGCATGCTACCAAAATTTGGAGGTGTCAGGAAAAGTGCCGATGACTCAGTTTTTTTGGCTACGAATTCATACAGTAACATACGATCCGATTCAAACTGCATAGGCAGGTTTGGTATAAGACGGACTCCTTTGGAGAACGAAAAAAATAAAAGTGGAATGCTCGCAAATCCCAACATTACATACGTCGGTCTCAATCCGATCTTTCGTACCAAAGCTCCCGCGAGTGCAACAATGACTACCAAAATTGCAAACAAGCGGACCAGAAAAACAATTCGGAACAATTGAAGTTCGACCATTGTTCGGATAGGAATAATTTCTACAAACATATAGCCGAAAACAACTAATGTCAGCGCAACTACATACATACTGATGATAGATTTTTTTACTGTTTTGGTTGCCGGTAGATACTTGAGTGAAACAGGTACGGCCACGGCCATGAGGGAGAAAACGACATAATCCCATAGTGGGAATGTCGAAGGAATGTAATGATGGGGGTGTCTCAGATAGGCTAGTATGTATATATAAAGACCATCGGATACGAGGCGCTTTCCGGAAAACTGCAGAAAAAACAAATATGATAATGCGGCTGTTACAGCGAGAAAAAGTAAGCTTTTCGAAAATCGTGGCAGAGAAAATCGTACAAGAATCAAACTTGCAGCAATTGTAATACCGGTAAGTATTGTTAAGGAAGGGTGTATGGGTAGGGCAATGAGTATTGAAAAGAAAGCCAAGAAGTATTTTTCTTTCGCAGCAAAATAAATACCACTCAATGCAAATGGCATTGCCAGCAACTGAGGCGTTATGTAATTGTCGTTTATGTTCCCTGCGTCGCCGAGATTCCTGAACTGTGAGCGAGCAAGCAGGAGTACTGCAAATAACTTAATGGGCATATTTTTCGTGAATAATCCGGCTAAACGAAATACAACTGCATAAATAAAAAAGTGAAAAATGAATGTAAGCAGATAAAAAGCATACTCCATGGGGAGAACCCTTATTATTGAGGATAATAAAAACGCGTGATAGAACCGTGGCCCGATTTCCCGAGTGTAGACAACGTAAAAATCTCGTACCAGATATGTGGAATCAATTCGGGAAAGAATAAATGGCAATTGTTCGACCTGATTACTGTCACCGAGATGATATTGGGGAGTAACTACGAAATATGTTAGAACAAATAATGCAAAAAAAGGAAGAGTTCTTAGAAGGGAACTTATTTTAAAATATTTTATTTACGAATTCTAACGAACTCTAATTAGAATTTCAATGACGTAGATCACAATCTGAAACTATTGTTGCGTCACATCAGCTGCTGGGATACACCTTTTCCCATTTTTCCTTGAGTAGCCATACGCCAAAAATGTATGAATGATAGAATGTCACTGATATGATAAATTTCATGGTTTATGCCATAGGGATAATCTCAGCACTTGTCACATTTTGGCAGAGCGGGAGAACTACATTGTACGGAGACTTTGCATACTTTATCGAAAATTCTTACCGGATATTTATCGGACAGATTCCCTACAAAGATTTTGTGTTGGTACTTACACCGGGAACGTACTATATTTCGGCTTTAATTATGAAAGTTTTCGGTTCAGTGTATATCTATCAAGTTTTCTACTCGATGTCTGTTTCATTTCTTACCGTAGTAATTACATATAAGGTTCTTAGCCTTGTCGGTAAAAACAGGTTGGTTAATCTTCTTGTACTATTACCGTTGGTTTTTTCCGGGCATGCCCGATACCCGTTTCCCTCATATGACGTTAACATGATGCTCGTATCTCTTTTCGGAATATATATATTGTTGAAAACAATGGGTAAAAGCGCGGGGAGTAAAAACTATTTTTTTATCGGAATATTGTCAGCAGTTACCATATTATTCAAGCAAAATACCGGGCTTATATACACGGTACTTATGTTCTTTTTAGGAGGATTTAACATTTATTTTTTTGAAACAGAAGGCAAAGTAAAACGACTTTTATTGTTAATGGGCGGAATGCTCACTATCCTCTTTGTATTTTTGGGAAACCTGCTTTTAACGAATTCTTTGCGAGAATTTGTGTATCAGACGCTCACATTTCCCATAACAGTACGGCGCCCCGGATCTGTTTTCTTTGCGACATTTGCGGATGTTTTTAGACCAAGAAGCTTATTTTATTATTTCCCATTTTTAGTAATATCATTACTGATATTGGTTAAAAAAGCTACTAATACAAAGATTTTTTTATTGGCAATCTATGGAGCGGTCATCTCACCGATTGTGTATGCTTCATTTCTGTTCGTACGCAACAGAGGAATTTCCACGGACATGTCTTTTATACCTGGTTTTGTGTATATGTTTTCTACGTCAGTGTGGTATGTGGTGATTTTCGGTCTCGTCTTCCTTTTACTTTTTAGTTTGAGTACCAAAAAAATCGAATCAAAAACTGATTGGTTTATGTTTGTGTTTTCATGGTGTGTTATTGTTTTTTCTTTATCACCGTTTATGTTGCACCCCATTGAAGCCGCTACCATGTATTCGTATCCTCTTTTTGCAGTATTGCTCATACTTTTATATAACCGGTTATGCAAGTTCTTTCCGAGTTTTGCGTGGGGAAAAGTGGTGGGATCGATAGCTGGCGGTACGGCAATCGCGTTGTGTTTCTCGCTTATCGAAAGCCATCTCTTGCTTATAGGGGTGCCTTTAGGAGTGGTTAGTAAACAATCGATAACAGCTCGTTCGGTTCGTGTTACAAGCTATCCGGGGGTTGTTCCGGAGACATGGGAAGCGGATGTCGCTGCTATGTTAAGGTATGTGAAAAAGAATATCCCGCTTAAAGATTCTGTGGTAGCTCTTCCCGGAATAGATCCCTTTTATTTTGTAACCGGGAGAATTCCTCCGCTAGCATATACGCAGTACGCTGAACAGACTTTTCCATACTCGCCACTCGATTACAGCGCAGAAATCGAGACGCACAACGTCAAATGGGTTATCGTGAAAACCGACTATTTACACACGACGGAAAAAGGGTACATGGACGTTGACGCGATTGTGTCGGCTTTAAAGAATCACTACTTTCTAAAAAAACAAATAAAAGGATACAATATCTACCATCGTATAAATAACTGAAAGTATGTTTTCAATTAAATCCACACAATCACTGACCAAGGGTGTACTTACAAAGAACAGTCCTGTGTATGTGCAGTTCTATATTACCGCCCGATGCAATCTTACCTGTGTGCAATGCAACATCCGGTATGCCAATGCGGATATGCGGGAATGTACGCTGGACGAGATAAAACGTATAGCGGAAAACTTCGCAAAAATGAATGTGGCGATGGTACTCTTGACAGGAGGGGAACCGTTTACGCGTACTGATCTGCCCGAAATTATACGTGAATTCGAGTCCCGAGGTGTTCATGTCCGAATGCAAACCAACGGTCTTGCCTCCGAAGAAGCCATTCATAAGGTGGTCGAATATGGGGGACGTGACATATCTATTTCTCTCGATTCCATAAATCCGCTTACCCAAGATGCGATTAATGGAGGATTCCCACAATCGTGGCACCGGGCATTAAAAGCAATGGCGCACTTTACGAAATACTTACCGAAGGAAAAAAGCTTTGCGTCTCTCGGTTGTGTTTTGCAGCGTAAGAATTTGTACGACATAGAAGACGTAATCAAATTCGGTACGGCAATCGGATGGTTTACTTCTCTTGTGCCCATTCATGTCTCAACCAATTTTCATCCTCTCGGCTTCCGCTCATACGACACCTCTCTGCGTTTTAAGCCAGAGGAATACAAAGGTGTGGACAAAGTTGTCGAGCGGGTAAGATCAATGCGTACGGAAGGGTATCTTCTTTATGACAGTGATCAATATCTGGATGATATCAAGCGTTTTGTCCGTAACGAGTCAACGTCATGGAGAAGCAAAAATAATAATGTTTGTGACAGCCCTAATCTGTATTTTGCTATTCTGCCGAACGGTTCGTTTTCACCGTGCTGTGATTGGAGAATGCCGAGTGCATACTACACCTACTCTTCAGACTTTCCGCAGGTATATAGGGATCACGTATTCAGGAAGGAAGTGTTTGCAATAACGAGCGCATGTTCCGGATGTATGTATGGGAGTTACCCTGAGATGACTATTTCCATGCGTTTTTTGGATGCCACCGTCCAGAGAATTAAAACCTTTATAACCGAAGCACCAAAAAAACCCTGGCCGTTAACATATGAAAATATGCTGGCAACCGTAGAAAAGTTATCAAAAAAGAAACACTAACATGCCCAAACAACCCCAATTTGAAAGCTTCAGGCATCAATTTTTATTAAGTGCTCGTATTATTGCAGAAAAGGAGCGGGCTCTAGACCCGTCATCTTATGATGCATGGAGTGACTTTATACGTTCTCTTGAATTTAAATATTCCGGCTCCGAAAGCGTGACCGTGTCGTGGACACACCCCAGAAAGGGAGTGGAGTATATTTCCACACGTAAACTCATATGGTATTTCCGAGGTGATACGCCGGATGCGGTCAAAATACAAAAGAAAAAGCATCTCCAATTCCACGAGGATAAAATCCAGTCGGATAATAGAGATTGGTTCTTGACAGTTGTTATTAAAATAAGCAAAAAAGCTGGTCTCTCGGTTTCCAAACTGTCTTCTATTCCAAAAAAACTTGATGAGCGGCTGCTAGAACATTTTGCGGATGAAGAACGGTTGTTTGATGCGTGGGCTAAAAACACGGACCCGAAAAAAATAGATGTCATCCGTACCAACGAAGCGTGCACGGCACCCGAAATGCGGTATATAACACAAGTTCTCGGTAATATTAAAGGCAAGACGCTTCTTGATATCGGTTCGGGACTCGGAGAAGCAAGTGTATATTTTGCCTTAAAAGGCGCTCATGTGACCGCCCTTGACCTCTCCAAAGAGATGTTGAAAACAACACAACGCATAGCTAAAAACTATAAAACAAAAGTCAGTACGGTTCAGGGGGCTATTGAGTACCTCAATCTTAAAAAATCACAAAAATTTGATGTTATTTATGCAGGCAATGTTTTTCATCATATAAATATTCCCCAGGCTCTAGATCAATTGCTACCGCACCTGAAGAAAGACGGAACTTTGGTGTGTTGGGAACCGGTTGATTACAACCCGGTTATAAATTTATACCGGAGAATTGCTACAAGCGTCCGTTCAAAGGATGAGCGTCCGATCCGTTTAGCAGATATCGATGTTTTTCACAGCTATTTCAAAAATGTTACTGTGAAATGGTTTTGGCTGACAACGCTCGTGATTTTTTGCTTGATGGTTGTAGTTATGCGGAGGGATCCAAATAAAACACGGTTGTGGAAAAAAGTTGTTGAGGAAGGGAATTCATGGAAGCCGCTTTATATGCCTCTGGAGTTTGCAGATAAGATATTACTGGGGCTGTTTCCGATTCTCGGACCGTTGTGCTGGAACGTAGTTCTGGTATGTAGGGCACCAAAAACACACAAAAAATAAAGGGAATATGCTTGCGGAGATTATTCTTCCACCACTACTGGTGTAGCTGCGACTTTTTTGGCAGCCTTCACTTTCGGAGCAAATACGGTAACATTTACGTCTTCTTTAACAACTTTTTCAGCTTTCGGTTCAGCCATGATCACAGGGGCCGATTTTACGGGTGCCGGGGTTAATATTTTCAATATCTGATCCAATTTACGATTTATTTCCGACGTTTGATCATTACCTTGTGGTCTTGTGTCTGATCGACGCTCAAAATTCGGTTGTCTATCGAAATCTGGTCGACGTGGTGCTCTGTCTTGAAATCTACCGGAATCTTGTCCACCACCCATTTGCTTAAAGCAGTCACTACAATATACGGGTTTGCTTCCATTTGGTCTGAATGGTACTTGGCATTGTTTTCCGCAGCTATCACAGACTGCGTCATGCATTTCTGCCGGTCCTCTGTTTCCTCCGAATCCTCCACCTCTATTACCACCGAAGTCTCTACGGGGGGCATCTCTGCGGGGTCCTGATCTTTCGTTTCTATTAAAATTTCCCAATACAGGTATCATAGCAGACTTTTGTTGTAATAACAAGGAGCATTAATTTACGGACTATTTGTTAGAATAAATAACATGATTGCAATTTTATTTGCGCTGACGGCACTGGTCGGGTGGGGAACGGCTGATATTTTCGGCGGGTTAGTTGCGCGCAAAATCGGCGGGTACTCATCTGCAGTCTGGTCATACATACTGAGCATGGTAATTGCCACATTATACGTGCCATTTGCAATTCCTGAACTCACTAAAATAACGTTAGAGACTGCTGTATGGCTTGTTGTGCTGATTCCTATCGGAGTTATTCCCCTTCTGTCACTTTATGAGGGCATAAAAGTAGGAAACGCATCACTTGTTGGAACTATTGCAGGTTCCTTCGGAGGTTTGGTGGTTATTCTCTCGGTTATTTTTTTGGGTGAACGGATCAGTTTGATCCAAGTGTTTTCCGTGGTGGTTATCTTTGTCGGACTTTTACTTTCTTCGTTTGATTTTATGAATTCAAACTTAAAAAAACTTTTGTCGGATAAAGGAATACCGTTTGCTCTTGTTTCGTTGGTGACGTGGGGAGTGTATTTTACCTTCGTTAAAATTCCCATAAGAAATATCGGCTGGTTTTGGCCGGCGTATATTTCGTGGGCAGGTTTTCCACTTGTCTTGTTATTCATGAAAGCAAAATCGATTAAATTTGAATTACCAACAGGCAGGAAGAACATAGTATTTATGACAATCAATGTACTTTTACTCACTGCTGCATTATTTGCATACAATCTGGCGGCAGCCAATGGACAAACGGCGGTAGTTGCTCCGATTGCAAGCTCATACCCGGTGTTGTTTGCGGTTCTGGCATATTTTGTATTCAAAGACCGATTAAAAATGCAGCAGATAGCAGGTGTTGTTACCGCGCTCGCAGGCATAATTCTTCTTTCTTTCTTGGCATAGACCCGGAGTATGTGATCCCGATCATTGTTGTACTGTCGGTTCATGGTATATCATCGGGCATATGAAAACCAAAATCTGTTGTTCTCGGTTTGATCCTCAGCGATACGACGATAAAAAGTTTACCTGGAAAGATAAATTGTTTCTGCAAGGCACAGTTCTTCAGATTATGCATATTCCCTTGAATATGGGCGCGGTTATAACAAAAATGTCCCAGCAAATTGAGGAGGCAAAGGCAATGCCGAAGAAAAATGATTTTCTTATGTTATGTTATGACCCGTCTTCGTGGAAGTCCGAAATAAACATGACTGTCAGTAAAACCATCCCTGACGGCAAAATGGTACAAATGTCCGGTACTTTTTTAACCAGAGTATACGATGGTCCGTATCAGGCCGTTCCCTTATGGCTCAGAGATATGGATTCCCGCCTGGCAAAAAAGAATTTGCGGGCAAAGAAATATTATGTTCACTATGCCTACTGTCCGAAGTGCTCCCAGAAATTCGGTCATAACTACTGCGTAGTCTTCGCGCACGTGGCATAATATCTTAATGAAGATACTCATTTTTACAGAAGGAACAGTAATTATGCCAAACTTCGGCAAGAGTGTTTCACGTGAAGAGCGGGTGAGAATGACAATAAATCAAGACCAAATCGTTCATAAATTTGAGAACTATGTGCCCAATGACAACTCGGTGGATAAGATAAAAATGTGGAAGTCACGAGGCGCCGAAATATATTATTTAACGTCAAGGGATACGGAACAAGAAATAGAGATAATTCGTGGAGTTCTCACAAAGTACGGTTTTCCCGATGTCCAAAACCTCTTATATCGGAAAACAGGAGAACAATACAAAGACGTTGCAGAACGTTTAATGCCCGATATTGTTATTGAGGACGATTGTGAAAGTATCGGCGGAGAATCCGAGATGACCTATCCGCATATTAGGGAAGACTTGAAAAGCCGAATCAAATCAGTTGTTGTCAAAGAGTTTGGAGGGATAAGTATGCTACCAGATAATTTTCCTTTAAATAGAAATTATTAGTTTAATTAACTTCTGGGGAGTATAATTGCAGTATGGTTGCATTGCCCGGTAGGAAGCAGTACAAGCACCTGAACAGGATCTTGGTAAGCAAGAATGCACTTTTATTCAATCACAACCAACTGTTGGCTTCTCAACCAGGTCTTGCAGTCGCACCGGTCTTAAAAAGTAATGCCTATGGACACGGTCTTAAAACCGTTGCGCCTATTTTTGATTCTTTTTCACCGGCTTTTTTGGCAGTAGATAGTCTTTATGAGGCTTATGAATTGAATTCCTTGCATCTAAAAACTCCGATATTAATTCTTGGTTATACTGATCCGCAAAACTATGTGGTGAAGCGCTTGCCGTTCCACTTTACTATATTCGACATAGAATCCGCCCGAGCCTTAAACAAGGGGCAAAGAAATTGTCCGGTGCATATTTTTGTCGATACGGGGATGCACAGGGAAGGCGTAATGCTTGATAAACTTGAAGATTTTGTAAGGCACGTGAAGCAATTGAAAAACCTCCGCATAGTCGGGTTGGCTTCTCACCTTGCCGATGCAGACAACCCTCATGAGAACACGTTTACCTATAGCCAGGTTGCGTGTTTTAAGCAGGCTCTTCAAATCCTGAGGAAAAATGAAGTTTTTCCTCAGTGGAGACATATATCTGCTTCCGGCGGCGCGCATAAAGTAAAAGATGATGTATTTAACCTCGTACGTGCGGGGATTGTCAGCTACGGGATCAGCCCGTTGGAGAAATCGGATCGATCTTTCGGAAAAATAGATTTGAAACCGGTGCTGAGTTTTATGTCAACCATAGCCCAAATAAAGCCATTAAAAAAGGGCGAAAAAGTCGGATATTCATGTACATTCACTGCAACGAAGGACATGGTGATCGGAGTTATACCCGCGGGGTATTATGATGGGATTGATCGAAGGTTATCTAATAAGGGGTTGGTTTTAGTGAAAAACACCGAGTGTAAAATTTTAGGAAGGATTTCTATGAATATCACCGCCATTGATCTTTCGGGTGTAAAAAAGCCGGAAGTTGGCGATGAAGTGATCATAATAAGCGACATACCGACCGCCAAAAATTGTATGTGCGAGCTGGCGAGAATATGTAAAACGATTCCGTATGATTTGATGGTGCATCTTGCTGAGAGTCTTAAGAGAGAAATTGTCTGATGTGGCTTTGTCGGTAAACCTTCGCGAAATTATGGTACTCTTACTACGTGGATTACTTAGCTTATATACGGCAGTTCAGAATTGGGGAAATTACGCTTTTTGATACCATACTTGCGTATGTCGGAGTTTTTCTGCTCGCGCCTCTTCTGAGTAAGCTTTTTCTTAAGATACGTATCATGATTCCGCGGTCGTCATGGCTGTGGTTGACCGTACCTATTTCGATACTCTTCCATGTGGCTTTTAACCAAAATACACCTTTTATGAAGATGTTTTTGAATCAAAATGACTACTACGCCGAAAAAATTGCCATATTACTCATGCTCATTATGGGACTACGCGGAATCAAAATCATTAAAGGGCACAAAGGACGTTAAAACTTATCCGACAATCTTTTCCCATGGTAATCCTTCCTTCCCGAAATGGCCATATGCTGCGGTTTGAACGTAGATAGGTCTTCGTAAATTGAATGCTTTTATAATTCCGCTGACGGATGTATCAAGCGTTTCTTTGAGAAAGTCATGAATTACTTTTTCAGAGGCTTTCTCCGTACCGAATGTTTCAAACTCCAGCATCACCGGCTCTTTTGCCCCAATAAAATAAGCCAAACGGACCTCAGCTTTTTTGGCAAATGAATGTGCGACAATATTTTTAGCAAGGTAACGCGCTGCATATGCGCCGGAACGATCTACTTTTGTGGGATCTTTTCCGGAAAATGCCCCGCCCCCAATCCTCCCGACTCCTCCGTAGGTATCTACTACTATTTTTCTTCCGGTAAGGCCCGTGTCTGAAGCTGGACCGCCATTATGCCATACTCCTGTTCCATTTACTATGTATAGACAATCCTTATAAGGAATTGCATATTTTTCCACCACCGGAATAACTACGTTTTCGTAAAGATCTTTTTTTACCTGTTCTAGTTTAATGCTTTTTTCGTGTGGAACTGCAATTACTATTCCGGTTATGACTTTCGGTATATTATTTTCATACGCGATCGATACCTGCGTTTTTCCGTCCGGTTTAAGATATTTAAGAATGGCTTTTTCACGGACTTCGTCTATTCTTTTGGCGAGCTTATGGGCTATGGAAATAGGCATGGGCATAAGCTCTGCTGTTTCATTACATGCATACCCGTACATCATTCCCTGGTCGCCGGCACCTTTGTCATCCACACCTTCCGCTATCTCTACGGACTGTTCGTGGATATGGACTTCTATTTTCGACTTGTTTGAAAATCCGTATGACGCTTTGGTATACCCAAGTTTTTCAATTCTTTCTCGTGCAATAAGTTCGTAGTTCAACTTTGCGTGAGTGGTGACTTCACCCATAATCACACAGATATCTTTTCCCACCATGGTCTCTACGGCAACGCGGGACATGGGGTCCTGTTCTAATGCTGCGTCCAGAACAGAGTCTGAAATCTGATCGCAAATTTTATCGGGATGACCGGCACACACGCTCTCGGAAGTGAAGATTTTCATATGTTTCCAATAATTTATAATAATTGGCGTATCTCCCGCCATGGGCGGGATGAGCACCGCTGCACTACGCACGGTTGCTGGATAGGGAGTAAATCCCTATCGCTCCTGATACAAGAAAACAGTATAGCAAAGAATAAATATAAGTACAGTTTGTTATAATTTCTTCATGACACAAGAAGAGGATCTAAAATATCTCAAGCTTGCTATTGAAAACTCCCTCAGATCTTTTGAGGAAGGCAGATTTCCGGCTGGCGCAGTTGTCGTAAAAGATGGTAAGGTTTTGTCATCTGAAGTAAGTGTGCCGTACCCCGGACTTTTTCATGCAGATTCAAATGCACTAACGAAAGCATTCAATCAAACAGGATCGCTTAAAGGAGCAACTTTGTACATAGGACTTGAATCGTGCCTTATGTGTATGGGGGTCGCATATTGGTCGGGTCTCCGAAGAATTGTCTACGCTATTCCAAAATCCCAAGTTTCCGGAGATTATTACGAAACACACGCAGACACACATGCATTAACGGAAAGCTTTAATGAGAAAATAGAAATGGTCCACGTTCCCGAACTAGAGGAAGAAGCCTTACAAGTTGTGAAAGAGTGGGAAAAGAAATATCTGTTAGTTTCCTCCGCCGGTAAGTTGCAGTAGTCCCGGACCGACAATTGCTCGGATTTCATCATACACATTCGTCTGAATAGGATAAGCGAAGACATCTGTCCCGCCGTAATTAAGAGTCAATGTGTTTCCGGCAGTAGTTGTTTGTGGCTCCTGACCCCTGCTTAATGAGTGATTCCAATCTACTGTACGTTGTCTACTGTTGAAGCGCCCGATACCGTGTCCAAGACCCACAACAGTTTCGCCGTCCATTAAGCTAATGTCACCTCTCTCGTCTGGAAGGCCATAATGCATTTCAATGGATTTTTGCGATTTCTGACGGAGTTCTTTGATGAGGACATACATTGGATTGCCTCGTTGGTAATTTCCCTGGAAAGTTTTTAATGATTCAGCTCTCTGGAACTGGTCTTCTGCGTCATGAATATATCGGGTAATATGTACTCTGGCAAATCCGTTTGGGTCAATTACAACGGGGACGTTAAAACTAATCCACCCATTGTCTGCGGGGACCATTATTTCCGGGTTCATATAACCCCGGAAACAATTTATGGAGTACGCAACTTTTCGTCCGTCTGCAGTGGTAACGTGGCACATAAATCTCCAATCTTGGATAAAAGGTCTGAGTACTGGATCTATTCCGTCCAGGTTTATATCGCTTGGGCCGTCCATGTTAACCGGTGCTTTTCGCCTGAAAATTTCTTCAATAATAGTTCCTCCTTTGAAACCAATAAGACTAGCTGCCATACGATCTAATCTGAAGAAGAGAGATCTGGTTAATTCAGCGACTCGAGCTTCATGTAATGCGACAAGATCTGCCATTTCAGGAAGATCATCTATATGCGCTGCTAAGTCTGCTTTTGCGACTGTCATGAGTGTAATTATATCATACAGGCTGTTATAAGGCTTAGTGCTGGATACGCCTGACTGACATTGTGATCTTTGTTACAATATTTTTATGAAACAACAAAAAACACTTTCAACCGAAGATCGTGAAAGGTTGCTGGGAGTATTGAAAACCCGTTTCGAGAAGAATATGAAACGTCACTCAATTTGCGAATGGGCCAGTATTCAGAAACGGTTGGAAGAAAAGACGGAAAAGCTATGGTCTTTGCACGAGATGGAAAAAACGGGGGGTGAACCGGATGTTGTTGTTTTTGATAAAAAATCCAATGAGTGTATTTTTATTGATTGTTCACCACAAAGCCCTCAGGGCAGACGTAGCTTGTGTTATGACCACAAAGCATGGGAAGACCGCAAAACTGCTAAACCGAAAGATACGGCCCTCGACGTGGCGGCCGCCATGGGGATTGAGCTCTTAACAGAGGAAGAATACGAATATCTGCAAGAACTTGGGGAGTTTGATACCACAACATCCAGTTGGGTAGAAACACCTCCCGAGGTACGGAAACTCGGTGGTGCTTTGTTTGCAGACCGTCGTTTTAACCGTGTTTTTGTCTTCCACAACGGTGCGGATTCTTACTACGCCGCCCGGGGATTTCGTGGGTCATTAAGGGTTTAACCCTTACAGTTGAATGGGTGGCTGACGGGACTTGAACCCGCAACCTCTGCCTCCACAGGGCAGCGCTCTAACCAATTGAGCTACAGCCACCAATTATTTAAATTCTGCTTAACAAAAAACGTCTGCCAAAGCCTGTTTTAAAGTATTTCTCTCTACTTATTGCTTTTTCTTTGCTTATTCCTGCCTCGTAATAAATTAATGTTAACGGACGTCTATGCTTAGTAGCTTCGACCAAACCTTTATTATGGCTTTCAAATCTTTGCCTAAGATTATTAGTCCACCCAACATATAACTTATTATCGACAGTGCTTTTTAAGACGTATGTAAAGTATAACATCTCATTGAGCTACCCTGCCCGCAAAGCCTCGCAAGCTCGTCTTGCGTGGCGGGCGGGAGCCACCAATATAAAAACACCAGTCTCTATTTTAACACAGGAACTCGCTTAGCGTGAAGTTTCAATAGCAGTAAACCAGCAAGAACCAGTACAAGCTCTACACCAGCAATGAGAACAGGTGCTATTCGTGTTGCAGTCAAATTAAGATATACAAACAGTATCAGAAATACGGAACTACCGGTGATTCTTCCGAGATTCAGGAATAATTCACGGTCAAAAACATACGCATATAAACTACCGTTGGTAATTTTATGGCTGTCGTCGGTTATATCCATGATCATTGGGTTCGATGACAAATAGAGAAACGTTACTCCCAGACCGTTCAATAAATTATAGGCGAGTACTCCAATCGAATTAAAGAAAAATAAGAGAGAAGCTCCTCCCAGCAATGTAACCACAGCAGAAATAATAATCAATTTATACCGATCTTGTATACGAATATGACGACCAATAATATAACTCATAAATATTGTTATAAACGCAAGTGCCGAATCTACTGTTCCAAGTACATTTTCTTTACCAACAAACATCAGTATTAATACAGTAGGCAGGAAGAAAGAAATTCCGTTAAGCAAACCCTCACCGAAGGTTATAAGGCGTGTCACCATCCAGGTGTCAGTTACGTTCTTTAAAAATATATTTTCAATTTCAACAGGATGATAGGTATCTACTAAGACAATTGTTGCTGAGATGCCAAGTAGTATCATTGCTCCGATAGACGCCACTGCGTATGCGTTTTGCGTCGAGTACAAGTGCAAAAATTCTCCAGTAACCAGAAACCATCCAAGCACGATAGGTACAATTACATACGTGGTAGTATCCTGAGCCATTTCTAGCCCGGAAAAGTAGTTACGAAATTCACTTTTTGTCACAAGCTGTGAAAGAAAGTTTCTGTTTGCCCAATAAAATGCGTTTCCTAATCCCGAAATGAAACCGAAAATGGTAATGGTTAGTGGACTGATGTCTGTGAAAAACAAAATGGAAAGGGAGCCGATTGCAAGAAGCACTATGCCGATAGCATACATGTATGACACTTTTATCTTACGGATAAAGTATCCGTTGAGAAAGAAGCCGATAATAAGGGCAATAAACGTGCTGAAGTTATAGTACACCAGAAGCAAAATATCTTGTTCTACTCGCCAGATGTACGCATTTAAAAAAACTGACAGTAGGGGATTCGCTGCACCGTTAAATAGATATGAAAGCAATAGGCGTTGAGCATTCTTCGGCATTTTACCGTAATGCTCGAGCTCTTTTCTTAAAAAGTTTAACACAGTAGAATTATAGCAGGCCGTGTTATAATAATCGGTAATTGTTAATGCTCCCGTAGCTCAGTTGGATAGAGCGACTGCCTTCTAAGCAGTAGGTCGACGGTTCGAATCCGTCCGGGGGCACACGCGAGAAATTCAAAATTCAAAATTTGAAATTCAAAATTTAAGGAAAGGTGAGCTACACAATATCCTCTTTTCGTCGATTGACGAAGTGAATCCATTCCTCGATTACCTCGAAGAGCACCTTGAAGGGGGCTTCTATTATGAAGTCGAATACAAAAATAAGAACATTGATTCTCGAAATTTCACTGGAAAGCCATTTTCCAACAGAGATAAGAGGGATCATAAAGAAGTCCACAACAGGGGTAAGAATGCTTTCTTTTTCTTTTATCGTGTATTCCATGGCCATCTGTCTCACGCGGTAACCGAAAAAAGATACGGCAGTGATGAAGAAGAAAAATACGATCTTACTGAACCACTCAAATTCAAATACATCGAGAATCAGGTCAATTCCCAAGTACGTTACTGCAAATGTCAGAAGATAGAATGTCCAGAATGCTGCCGTTGAGAAGAAGCTTCGAGGGCGGTATCGGCTTACTTTGAACGTAACGTCGACTATTTCCCGGCCATATACCACTTGACCGATTCGCTCAATAATTTTTTTTGTATTTTCTTCATTGGGTAAAGAGACCAATAAGACAAAAAGTGCCATAAGCACCGGCGGAAGTGCCGCATTAATTCCGAGAGCAACCAGGTTAAGTCCACCCGCGGCAACCATAATCGGATACTCAAGAACGATGACAAAAATCATTTTCGTGCACAGAATGTATAGAAAACTTCTGACTCCCGCACGCTTAAGTTTTTCACGGGAAGCTTCGTATTTTTCACGACACAAAGCATCGATTGTTGCATTCAATTTTTCTTCATCGTCGAACAGTGTTGACAACTCGTGTGCATGAGTCAATACCAACTCTTTAAGAACAAGGTATGCGGGTCGTTGGTTTCGGAGATACCTGAATATTTTCCTGTTAATAGGCCGATCGATTTGTTTGTCGATATACTTGAACGCTTTTTTGAAATCAGGGAGTTTGGTAACCATATCCTTTTCTTTCACTTTCAGGTAATCTTCAAAAAGTAGTTTGAACAGATGAAAACGCAGGTAGGGCTTATCGCTTTTGAGAAAAACCTGTTCACACGCAACATAAAAGGTAAGATCTTTGTTATTTTTTTCTTCACCCTGAATAATAATATTCGGGTTTAGAACCTGGTAGAAGTAAAAAAGAAATGTCCGTATAAGCTGAAACTCTTTCTCCGCGAATATTTCCTCAATTTGGCAAACCAAAAGGTCACGGATAAAACCTGCGTAATACTTGGCGTTGGCGCCTGATTCCCCTCGGACGAGATTCTGGCGGAGACTGGTATACCACGACACGGCATTCTCAAGTTGTGTGATTTTTGTTTCAGGAATCTTGTCGCCCTTGTAGTACCCGGCCCACGCAATTTCTTTGGCTATAGACAGGCCTTCGTCAGTCAGATTAGGGTTGAACACCAGTCGACGGTTTACGATGCGGTTTATCGCATTTCTGCGCACGATATGCTCGTCCTTGAATTCTATGACATTACGGATCTTCTCATAGATGAGCGCAAAAAACGAAACGGTTTTTGAAACGTCTACCGCTTCGAGGTCGTCCGCAGTTTTTTTCTCCGTTATTCCGGTAATTGCCTCAATTAAAGATTTTGTGAAGGTCGGTAAACTCGTCATGCTTGAACTGATGGTAAATTGCTTCCCACGTATTGTTAATAACAGCTATTCTAATACTTTGCACAAGCTTTTGCATCATGAAGAGGTTATGAATAGTTATCAGGCGGTAACCGGTAAGTTCTTTCATTTTAAACAAGTGATGAATATACGACCGTGAATGGTGTGTGCAGGTATAGCAACCGCATTGTGAATCAAGAGGGTTAAAGTCTTCTTTGTATTTCATTTCCTCTATTGAAAAGGAGTATTTGGGTATAGAAAAGTTATACGCCATACCCATGCGGGCAAGGCGTGTCGGTTGCACGCAGTCAAAGGTGTCGATACCGGCATGAAGAATGTCAAAAACGTCATCGACTTCTCCAACTCCCAAGAGATGTACCGGCTGATTATCTCCCGTGATAAGATCCATGCACACATTAGTGATATCATAAATATCCGGTTTAGATTCTCCAACAGAAACACCACCAATAGCCCAGCCATCCGTTTCGATGTTATTATCACGATAAAATTTGATGGACTCTTTTCTTAAATTCTCAAATAGGCTGCCTTGAATAATCTTGTACAACGCCTGGTGTTTTTTAGTCACGGAAGTGGTTTGTTTATACGTTTCGTATGATTGAAGAAACCAGTTTTGAGTTAATGCAAGAGATTTTTGCGCTTTCTTTTCCGTAACAGGGTAGGGAGTGCAATCGTCAAGCGGCAAGATGATGTCCGCTCCAAGTGACCTTTGGGTCTCAATAGAGAACCGGGGTGTTAAATCTATGGTTTGTCCCGAATAATGATCCCGGAACAAAACTCCATGCTCATTTTTCTTTAATATAACAGAAGCGAGGGAGAATACTTGAAAGCCGCCACTGTCTGTTATCAAACAATTGTCCCAATTCATAAATTTATGGAGACCACCAGCTTTTTTGACAACTTCAGGACCCGGATGAACAAGCATATGGTACGTGTTAACAAAGTGCAGGTTATATCCTAAGTTTGAAATTTCCGAGGGAATAAGGCTTTTAACCGTGGCCTTCGTGCCGACGGGAACAAACGCTGGAGTTTCAATATCACCATGGGGTGTATGGATAGTGCCAAGTCGGGTTTTACTTACCGGGGAGCGCTGTTTTATTTCGAAAGTGAAGGACTTCATGTGTTATAATTTTACCATATAGGGTAGTCGACTGCTTCTGTAGCTCAATGGATAGAGTACTGGTCTTCGGAACCAGTGATGAGGGTTCAATTCCCTCCGGAAGCACAGAACCTATATATAAAGGGTTTCCCGACTGCGTCGAGGATTCACGATGCTGTAATTACTCGTTTCTCGAAAACAGCATCGGAACAATTCCCTCCGGCACCAGACTTCTTTAAGGGTTAAACCCTTAAAGGGTTTAACCCTTGCAGGAAGTTCAAAAGCGTTGACAGTATCACATCGGCTCAGGTATAATTTACCCTTCTATGACAGTCACACCGAGAACTAAACGTCAATACGAAGATGCGGTTTCCAAAATTGTCGCTGCGTTTTACTCCAAAAATATTGGCTTTGGGCCGAGAGAAACCCGCGTTTACATAGTAGACGATATGGTGATCGTGAGACTGAAAGGGCGTTTGATGCCGATGGAAGAAATGCTTTTAAAGGCGGAACACGGTTATAGAATAGTTAAAGATCTCAGAAAACAGTTACACGAAGTAACGACAAAGGAATTGGGTCCGGAAATCGCGAAAATCCTCGGTTATAAAGTGGTCGGCTCCCACAGCGACATTAGCACCCGAAGTGGAGAGCGATTGGAGGTTTTTATATTAGATAGAAAATTCGAAGCGGCAGACTAAACGAACAGGGTATTATTCTGGTCGTCGAGTATTCCGATAGCTAATCAGGAAGCTCGTCGTATGTCACCAGAAATAATAAAAAAAATTGCGTATTTTTTCTTTGCGGTAAACACGTTGTGTGTAATGCTTTTGTTTGAGATGGTCTTATACAGGATTCCTTTTGCGACCATATTCGTTGTTATTCTTGGGTCGGTATGGTTAACTATCACGACCTGAAAGCGCATTTTATGCTATAATTTTCCTTGTATTTTCGGGTCTATAGCTCAATTGGCAGAGCAGTCCCGACGTAGTCGGGGTTGGTTGCGGACACTGTATATGTTTCATATATATGTTTTGCAGAGCGAAAAAGATAAGTCATTTTATATTGGGTCGACTAATGATGTAGACAGAAGATTGGTCGAGCATAATTGTTGCAGGCATAAGTATACAAGTACTAGAAAGCCGTGGGTTCTTGTCTATACAGAGGACTTTCTTACGAGAGGTGAGGCAGTAAAGAGAGAGCGATACTTGAAGGGGTTGAAGAATAAGGTCTACTTAAAAGGCATAATGGGTCTATAGCTCAATTGGTAGAGCAGCTCCCTCTTAAGGAGTTGGTTGCGGGTTCAAGTCCCGCTGGACCCACCTAAATTAATCAGCAGAGCAGTCCCGACGTAGTCGGGGTTGGTTGTCCCGATATAATCGGGGCTGGACCCACAAAGTAACAGCAGATTCCCCTGACATAGTCAGGACTAACTGCCCGTAAGACTCCTGAAGGCTCGTCAACGGTCAGTTGAGCAAGTCCCGCTGGACCCACCACGCTCAGCGTGGTGATTGGTCAGCTTAGCTGACCCACCATTACACATGACAGCCGAAAAATTACCATCCTTCTTAGACAAAGCAAAGTATGTTAACCAGGTTAGGTTAGCTTTTGGAAGAAAATTCAATGGTAACCCACTTCGATTTCGTTTTACCGGACCCTATTTCAACGTCATCTACCGTCTTGGAACAGCGCTTCCGATTGATACTACGATAAACTGGTTTTCCAGCGGTCGTAATGCAACAGGAGGTAAAGTGGTATTCCCTTATCTGAGAGTTGATATGAACATTATTACTGCTCATGAAGACCTTTCGAGAATTGCCTGTTACCCTGTTGATTTTGATACAAGACTTACTTTCGACGGCGCATCCCTTAAGTTAGCACGTACATTAGTCTGGTTGAACTGTGGTTGGGGAGGGCTAGAAAACTATGCTGAAAACGCCAGTGCCACGATTAACTGGACAAGTGGATGTGGTCACATTGCTTCGCCTGAAAAACGTAAAGCGTATATTTTAAATGCGGGAAAAAAATGGATTGAGACGCTAATCGTTCAATATCAGCAAATGGCACCCTTATACTATGCAAATGAGGATCCAAATGATTTTTTCTATAAATACGGACTTGCGCATTTATTGAAAACTCAGTTATAATTTTAGTGATGTTCGTCACAAAAGTTATACAATGTTTCTAAATGCGAGAAAAAATTGCTTTCCATATCCTTATGACTTTTGTGGCGGTAGGCGTCATTTCTCTTTTTGTCAGCAACTTCTTATTGAGGAAAACTCAGGATGTTCAGGCGAGCGACAATCTCACCGATACATGGTACATGGCAGGTGCAAACTTGCAGCGGACATCGTGGACGGCGGCGGAGGTGTCGGGTCAGTTATCCGTAGAATGGTACAAACCGTTTGATGCGTATATTCCACACAATGTGCAACTGGTTGTCATAGATGACACCTTATATGTTTCTACTTCCCGCGGGTTGTACGCACTGGACGCAATTACCGGAAGTGTTAAATGGGTTTTTCCGACGGAAATGTCGTTGGGAAATTCGCCGACTATCGTAAACGGCGTGGCATATGTGGGAGGAGTGGATAAAAGACTCTACGCAATCGACATTACCAACGGCCAAAAACTGTGGTCGTACGACGGAGCGGGGCAGGGTTATGTAACAAACCCCGTTGTCGTCGGTAACCGTGTCTATTTGGGGAATAGGGACGGTTATTTCTACTCTATTTACTCGAACGATGATGCAGTAAACAAGGGAGAATTGGATTGGAGATACAATGTAGGACACCCGATTAACATTTCAGCGGCTTATAAAAACAGCAT
Organism: Patescibacteria group bacterium; assembly: GCA_041665145.1. Taxonomy (GTDB): domain Bacteria; phylum Patescibacteriota; class Microgenomatia; order UBA1406; family UBA1406; genus JBAYJK01. Next base: position 177,772 of record JBAYJK010000003.1, on the reverse strand, counting down.
TTTGTATTTCGCAGCTTCAGATTCTTTTGCGTATGCGTTGAATGCGACAAACGGTACACTCGTTTGGAAATCCGCAAGTAAACTGCCAGTAACACTTATGCAGACATGGTGGCCGGTTATTTATACCAATCCTCATTCCGGTACCGACACGCTTATTTTTACGGGGAACCAACCGTACAGAATGAAACTTCCCGGCTCCAACTATGTAGATCTGCAAAACTTGGATGCTAACGAGTTTCTTGGGCCGACGTACGGGACCAGCGGCGAAATCGGACCGCGTGACGGTCAACAACTTATGGATATTTCTTCAGCAGCTGCGTATTGGGAAACACCAACTGCTTTGGAACAATCTAGTGATCCAAATGGCTTAGCGCGGGACAATCACAAACCGTGGAGAAGAACGGTCTTTGTTCTGGATGCCACATCAGGGGGTGAAGTTACGTTTGATATCAACAGCAACGGGAGTGCCGATTACGCTCCGTTTTTCTGGACAGGCACGCGTAGTGGGATGCGCTACCCTGCTGTCATCGGCGGGGACAATCTGATTTATCTTGCAAATACGTATTTTGTGAATACCGTTTCAGTAACACGGGGGCACGCTGTCGGGTGGGATATCGGTACACCGTACATCAAAACACCATTCACTCAGACGCGGGCAAATGATGAACCGATCGCTTTTTCAGCCGGAGGAAACGTAATTTACTACTCTATGTGTTGTGATCGTGCAGTCGGGGCAGCACATACCACTACGGGAACAAATTGGTTGTACTATGAGTATGCAGGAATAGATTCTCAAGCTCCCGGCTACAACATCAAAACCATGGGTACCGACCAAGACAAATCCGTTGAAGTTTTTGGTTCAAAAACAGCTGGGACCGGTTACAATGGGGCAGCTCTCGGTCAGAATGGCGTATACGGCTATCATGGCGAACAGAGTCCACCCATTCCGTATATTGCGAGTGATAGTACGGGAAGAGTCTATACGAAAGAAGGAAATGCCATTGTTGTTTTTTCAGCAGCGGGTGGTGGGTTACAACTTCCTGATGCGACGGTGACTTCGACTTCCCAAGGTCTCCCGGAAGTTGATACGGCAGATATCACGGCACGCCTCGAAAATGAAATCACAAAAGTGATTGCGGCCGGGCATTTACGTCCCGGATACAGTACTCACGGCGGGTTTGATCCAGCGACTCTTGAGCAATACGGAGACGATCTGACGGATTATTTTCATAATACCGCAGATACTGTTCTCGCCCTCTCAAACGCATACCCCCATGTGTCGTCGGGTCTACAAACTTCAATTCAGACATACTTGCAATCCGAGATGGCAAGCTATTCTCCGTGTACCTATCGTAATAACGGTTGGGGTGGAGCAAGCAGAAATTCCATGGGGTCGGCGCTTGCCGGTTTTGACCTCCCTCCGGATGTTGAAATCAATACCGGAACAAACCCTGCCGATTGGGGTACTAATTTTGCAGGGTGGGCATGGCCGCCGTATCCGTTATATGCTGTGTGGAAATATGCACAAAACACGGGAGCAAATCCTGCAACACTGTTTACTTCCTGTAGTGGCAAGCTCGGAACTCCGCCGTCTGACACAACTCTCGAAGCGTATCCCGAAGCTCTCAACGCGTGGATCGCCGGATACAAAGGGTATGTAGAGCTTGCAAAACTTGCAAATCAACCCTATGCTACGCAAGAGACGGAGTTGAACCGATTATTAGCTCTTCGTGTCAGCAACTTTCCGGTCACTCTTAATTTTCCGTTTAGCCCGGATTCACACAACAGTCAGAGAAGTATCGCAGTGGCAAGAAATTTTATGTTCCTAACCCCTGAATTAGGTGCGCACTTGTCCCAAAATATCAGCAGCACAATGCTGACAGCATATAATCTGTATAACACCGTGGCGCCGTACTGGATGATCGGGTTTTACAGTCAAGCGTATGGTGAAAGTTCTGTTGAAACACTGTACGATTACGACGCTCTCTTTAATGCGCAGGCGTGGATTCTCGGGGCAAGTCGGCAAAAGCTCCGCAGTTTCCTTGATGCGCCCAATTTCGTACGCGGAGATATGTTCCACATTCAACATTTAGTATCCATACTTGAAGCAACTCCGACAGTTTTGCCCACTTCCACACCTACGTCGACACCAACCCCAACGGTTACCCCAATTCCGTTGCCTGATGCATCACCGACACCTGTCTCACATGCGCCAAGTTCAACTGTTTCCCAGACATCGAGTTCTGTCGCTGCTCCTGTGTGCAGTGATCAGGATGTAGGGAAAACTGTTCCCGGAATATATTCTGCGGTTATCATGGATGATCATTCGATCAGGTTACAATTTTCAGCGGCATCTGATCCGACGGATCACTATTCGTTGCAATTTGGAGAGTCATCCGGAAATTATACGTATGGTGCCGATACTATCGGAGGTAAAGGCACTTCCGAATATATAGTGAAATCGCTGCAGAGCGGAACGACCTATTATTTTCGAATACGCGCAGTGAACGGTTGTAAGACAGGCGAGTGGTCAAATGAAATTTCCGCCACGACTTCGAGTCCGACTCTCATTCGGGAACTTAAATTTGTCGACTCAACATTAACTGCCACGCCCCTTGTATGCAGTCTGTATACGGTTACGTCTGGTGACACGCTGTGGTCAATTGCCGAAAAGTTGTTTGGAGCGGGTGAAAAATATCAGGAGTTGGTTACGGCAAACCTTTCTCACTATCCATCCCTCAAAGACACAAAAAACATTAACGTCGGATGGGAGCTCCGGTACGATTGTCCTGATGATGGTAAAACTTCGAAACCGGCGCAAGAAAAGGATAAATCTGAAGTTCTCGGAACCGGTTACGAACTGAAAGTAGCGGTCGTAGATACCAACAAAAAACCAGTAGCCGGTGCAACTGTTACAATTCATTCGAAAGTTCAAGTCCAACAAACAGATACTCGCGGCATTGCAGTATTCAAAAACGTTGCTTCGGGAAATCATAGAGTGCTTATCGCATACGACGATTATAAAGGTGAACAAGCGATAAACTTAAAAGGAAACGTCGCACGCTTTGATCTGCATGTCATTGTAGAAAAAAAGGATTCAAACCTGATTCCGGTAGTGATCGGAGTATCTTTAATACCCGCAACACTTATCCTGTTGGTGATGTTTTTTATCAGAAGGACCTGAAATCTCCCAAACAAATCTGCATGTGCCAGACAGTAAAGACTATTGTGCGGCGCCGAAGGAAGATGTGAGGTTATAAATTGGGGTAAGTACCGAGACGACTAAAAACCCGACTCCCAAACCTAAAACTACCAGGATTGCCGGTTCAATCAGCGTAGTAGCAGTTTTCACCGCAATTTCCGTTTCCATCTGAAAGTAGTTTGACAACCGAAAAAGCGTTTCATCCATTTTTCCCGATCGCTCACCGACCGATGCCATCTGGATCATAATCGATGGGAATAAATCGGTGTCTGCAAGCGCGTCACCGAGTGTCCGACCTTTTTCTACGGATAAATGAATCATGGCAAACGCATCGCGGTAAACTTCATTGTCTGTTGTATTTTTGATAATGTCAATTCCTTCTAAAATCGGTACGCCCGACCGGATCAGAACACCGAGAGTTCGTGTTGCCTCAACCAAAATAGATTTTTTGATAATACTGCCGAAAACAGGTATTTTAAGCATATAACGATCCATCTTTTTACGGTATTTCGGGTTTTTCAAAACTGATTTCAGACCAACTACAGATACGATAGAAGCAACAATGATCAGAGGCCAGAAGTCCTGACAGAACTTGGAGACAGCCATAATGAATTTGGTAGTAATCGGCAGCTCGACATTGAAGTTTTTATAAAGGTCAAGCAACTTCGGCAAAACGAACGTCATCATAATGAAAGCGACGACGACAATTGCAATAACGACAACAATGGGGTAGATGAGTGCACCCATCACTTTGCCGCGGAATTCTTTTGATTTTTCCAAGTTATCGGCAAGTCGCATAAAAACGTCATCTAACTTCCCTGAAGATTCTCCGGCCTTGATCAACGACAGATAATATGATGGGAATGTTTCGGGAAAATCATGCATTGCCCCGGAAAGCGTGTTACCGCTTTTGATGTGATCTTCCAGTTTGGTGATAACCAGCTTTTCGTTAAAATTAGTCGACTGGGTCGACATAATGCTGAGAGCATCAACGATACTTAAGCCGGCATTAATCATAATACCCATTTGACGGGTAAAGTCCACTAGTTGATTGAAGTTCAATTTCCCTTTTTGTTTCTGACCAATTTGAAAAGGAAACACGGTCCTTTTTTCCTCGATCGCAATAATGAATAGTTTTTTTTCTTTCAACAGCAATTTGACTTCCTGTTCATTCACCCCCTCGAGTATTCCACGTATTTTCCGGTGGTGCAGGTCGATCGCCGTATATTCAAAAAGCATATTACGAAATTAAACCTTTCATTAACTTGGGTCTGAATGCGTATTTGAGGGCAATTTCAGGACTGATCTTAGCATTGGTAATGAGCGCTTTCAGGTATCGCTCGAATATAATCATTTTTTCTTCGCCGGACGTTTGGATAACGTTGTCAATCTGGTAGGTCTTACCTTCACGGATGAGTGACGAAATGGCTGTATTGTTAAATAAAATTTCACACGCAACGGTACGCTGATCACCCAAGGTGGTTGGTACCAGACGTTGGCACACGATACTCTTGAGAACGTTCGCGAGTTGTGTACGAATCTGCGGTTGTTGCTCCTCGGGGAAAACGTCAATAATACGGTCAATTGTCTGTGGCGCTGTATTGGTATGCAGAGTGGAAAAGACAAGGTGTCCCGTTTCTGCCAATGTCAGTGCGATGGAAATGGTTTCGTAGTCACGCATCTCTCCGATTACGATGATATCCGGGTCTTCACGAAGCACGGATCGAAGCGCTTTATTGAACGATAGCGTGTCTTTTTTAATTTCACGCTGGGAAATGATCGATTTTCCTTTCGGATACATGAACTCAATAGGATCCTCGATTGTTATGATGTGAACTTTACGTTTATAATTGATCTCATTCAAAATGCCGGCAAGCGTTGTCGATTTACCCTGACCTGTCTGACCCGTAAGCAAAACAAATCCCTGTTGAAAGTCACTGATTTCGTGCAGAATGGCGGGCAGCTCAAGCTGATCGATTGTACGTATGTTTTTGGGAATAAGTCGCAAGGAGATTGCGATACTGTCCCGTTCGTAATAAGCGTTGACTCTGAAACGATAATCCTGAAACACAAGACCAAAGTCAAGTTCCTTGTTGAGGGAAAAAGATTCCTGCTGTTCTTTAGAACTGAAAGACAAGAAAAAAGTTTGAATGTCTTTCGGTGTGAGAGCAGGGTATAAGGTCAATTGGATCAATTGTCCATTCACGCGAACGGTTGGCGGGTATCCTTGAATGATATGCAGATCCGATGCCTCCCGATTAATTACCTCCTGCAGTAGTGCTTGTGCATTTATTTCCATATTATTCTTCTGCAACTCTCATAACTTCTTCGATGGTTGTCATGCCGGAAAGCGCTTTGAGGAATCCGTCTTGTTTCATGGTGATGAGTCCGTATTTCCGTGCCTCAGTTTCTATTTCTCCTGCAGTTGCACTTTTTAATATAAGGTGGGAGATTTGAGAATTTACCGGTATTAACTCGTAAATACCAATCCGACCGAAGTAGCCGCTGCTTCCGCATTCATCACAACCTTTTCCTTTGTATAACTCCAGAGGCTTGTCTTTAAAGTCGGCAGGAACAAGCTCTCCAAGCGTTTTTCGGATTGCCTGTTCGATCTCCGGTGTCGGGTTGTACTTCATCTTGCAATTCTGACATATTCTTCTCAAAATACGCTGACCCGCAACTGCAGCAAGCACGGAAGCGATAAGAAACGGTTCAGCTCCCAGGTCTATTAAACGCGGTATGGCAGTAGCTGCATCATTTGTGTGCAGTGTTGAGAAAACAAGATGCCCGGTAAGTGCGGCTTGAATTGCAAGTGCAGTTGTCTCTTTATCACGAATTTCTCCGACGAGAATAATATTCGGATCTTGTCTGAGAAACGATCGGAGTCCGGTTGCAAACGTTAAGCCGGCCTGTGGATGTATTTGCACTTGGTTGAGACCTGGAATTTCATATTCGACAGGGTCTTCGAGCGTCATAATATTTACACTCGGCTTGTTTAATCGGGACAAAATGGAATACAGTGTTGTTGTTTTACCGGATCCGGTAGGTCCGGTGATAAGAACAATGCCGTACGGTTTTGTAATTGCGGCTTCCAGGTTTTGAAGGGTGACATTGCCCAAACCTAGATCGGGCAACGACGGAATTCCTCCTGTTTTTTTAAGCAAACGCATAACGATTTTTTCACCGTGCACTGTCGGAAGGCTTGATACACGCAAATCAACTTCCTGATCACCGATTTTAAACGTAAATCGGCCGTCTTGCGGAATACGCCGCTCGTCGATGCGCATTTCGGAAAGGATTTTGATGCGCGAAATAAGCGAGTCTTGCAGGGATTTTGGAAGGCTGAGTTTTTCGTAGAGAATGCCGTCAATCCGGTACCGGACACGGGTTTTCAATTCTTGAGGTTCAATGTGAATATCTGAGGCTCTTCCTTTCACGGCATACTCGAGAATTGTATTTACCAAACGGGCTATGGGCGGCTCTTTTACGACAGTCTGATCTTTGTTCCGTTGTACCTCAAATTGTTTATCCTTGTCTTTCGGAGTGTTCTCCTGCAGTGCATTTACTACGGTAGGACTGATGTTCTGACGGTATTGCAAACGAATTGCGTCATCGATATCTGTTTTGGTTGCCAGATACGGGAGCACTTTTTTTCCGGTTTTCTTCTCGAGAAAGCTGATTGTTTCAAGATTCAGAGGGTCTTCACTGGCAATTCTGACCAATTCGTTTTTCTGGTCGTATTCAAACGGAAAAATATCAAATTCTCGTGATATGAGTTCGGGAACCAGGTTGAGCGCTTCAGGAGAAGCAGCGGTGCTTTGAAGATCGATAAATTCAACTCCGAGTGCAAAAGCTTTTGCGTTCATAAGTTCGCTTTCCGAAGCGAGACGTTTTTTTCGCAGATACTCCTCGGCTGAAATATCCGACTTGAGTATATCCATTTGGATCGTCTCAAGAGTCTTCGGGTCGATTAATTTGTTCTGGGCAAAGTAATCAAGAAATTTATTCACTGAATATACGCTCATACATTCATTGTACTGATTGTTTGTAACATGTCAACCAGTCAAAAATGACTCTTGACAACCATCCGAATATCTTCTAGGCTGGTAGTAACTGTTAAAAATTATATGAAAACCATGAACAAAAGAGGTTTTACACTCATCGAGCTTTTGATCGTAATTGCTCTTTTGGGTACACTGGCTGTAGCGCTTCTTGCGGCCATAGATCCATTTGAACAATTTAAGAAAGGTACTGATACTGGCGTACGTAATACGGTCCAGGAGTTTTATAACGCAGGCATCCGTTATTATGCACAACGGACAAGCTGGCCGACCACATGGGCGGTACCTACGTCTGCGACGGCAGGTCAGCCTGGAGCACCGGTTAATATTCCGGACATGAGCGATCTTACATTTATTTCTAACTACCTGAGCCCGCTTATCGGTGCAGGGGAGCTGAAAGCGAATTTTTATGAACTTGCACAGACTCAATTGTCGAACATGGCAATGTCCGTACAAGATTCAACATTACTGGTCTGTTTTATGCCGCAGTCAAAGTCGTTTCAGCAAGCTGATAAGAATACGAAATTTACGGACGTTACGTTGTCCGGTAGCTATGCGGTTGCCACGGACACTGTCACGGGAACACCGCCGGTAGGTACGTGTACCTCCAACGGGGGAACAACACCGTGTTACTGGTGCATATATTAATGCTCCGGAACTAAGGTATGCAAATAGTGATACTTGTCGCATTAGTAAGCAGCGTGCTCGCGAGCACGCTGCTTCGTTATTTGTGGACAGTTGATGCGGGGGACTTGGCAACCTCATTATTCTTGGGGCAGATAGCACATCCTCCGGGATATCCGCTATATCTTGTGTTCGGAGGGATGTTGAAAAACTTGTTGCCGTCTTTCTCCGTTACGTATGTCTTGTCTCTCAGTTCTGCCGTCGCTTCCGTTTTAACCCTCATTGTTCTCTACAAACTGTATCGACACGTCTATCGTCATTTTTTTGGCAAAGATTGCCCGTGGTATCTGTCGGCAGGAGCGTTACTTATAACCTATTTTACCCCCCTGTGGTGGTTGTATTCGATTTCTCAGGAAGTATTTATGTGGACAATTTTTTTTCTCAGCTTTGTCGTTCTGATTATTACCCGTGCTCTGATAAAGGAGAATGTCTCCCGGAAAGAGTTTTTCATGGGACTTATTGTTCTGTTTTTCGGGATTTTTCATCAGTATATTCTCGTTCTGCTACTACCTTTCTATATCTTTGCATACTTGTATAAATACCGAGTTGCTCGATTGGTTGATTTGAGCGGACTCTTTCTAGCTGCAGTTGCTGGATTTACACCATACGTGGTGTTTCTCGGGAAAACTGTCCAAAGCACAGTGCCGCACCTATGGTTTCCGACAGACTCCTTGGCGAAGCTTTTCTTTATTGCGCTTCGTATGCCGTATGGCACGTTAAGTCTTTTTAGTGACCCGAGATTCTCCGATTTCTCAACCAGATTTATTTCGCTCGGAACATACCTTAACGAATTATTTGAGATGTTTTCCATTCTGCTGGTGATTGCGTTATTCGGGATTATTGTCAGTGTGCGAAAAAGTAATTTGACCGGGGGGGTCCTGCTGGGGATTTTTTTACTGTTCGGCCCGCTGCTTTACTTTGTCTACCCCTTGCCTTTGACCAATTATATGAGCAGAGCAATATCACAACGATTTCTACTGTACTCATTTCCGGTAATTTCGTTATTCATTTTTATCGGAATTTCCCAGATCGAACTCAAACTCAGTACTCTGACCAAGAAAGGTAAATTGCTGAGCTGGTGTGTTGGCCTGACAGTATTTTTTGTCGCGGGTTTGCTTTTTCTTAAATATTTTACCTATTTTCGGGAGCTGTCTCATTATACCGGTCTTGAACGATATGCGCGTAATGTCCTTAATCTGCTACCAAAGAACAGTCTGCTCGTTGTGAAAAGCGATCCGTTTGCCATGCCCATCCAATATGTTTCGGTGGTTCAAGGCTATCGTCCAGATGTGACGGTGTTTATTGCGATGCACGCAGAACACGAAGAACTTTACGAAGCAAACAGAAAGTATCTGACCTCCCGTAAGATTCTGATGCCTAAGAAGTCAAAAGATCTCTTGAATGATCTGGTGCTACTGAATTCGCGCACGCGTCCGGTATTTACGAACTTCCATATCGAGGGCTTTAAACGCTACAAGCAAATGGGGCCGCTATACCAGGTCAGTGAGCAACCAGTCGCGATTGACAGCACAAAAGCACTCGCCTTTTATCACGACATAAAATATATTACCGGAGTTTCACGCGAAATGTTTCCGCTTTACGGCATTTTGGAAGTCAAGAAATATCTGGTAAAATCGTTGAACTTTTTCATCAACCACTATAACGCGAAAAAGAACTACAACTATGCATTGAAGTTCTATAAGGTTCTCAACAGCGCAGATCCGAGTAATGAGACCATGTATGCAATGGGGGTGCTTTACTATAAACAGAATGATTGTCGGAATGCATATAAGATGTGGGAGAAGGCATTCAAAGTGTATGCGGAACCGCTGGTTGCAGAACGTCTGTCACAACTGTCGGCGGCGTGTTTCAAAGACTTGCGGCAAGCGAATTTTTGGAACATTGTTTATAAGTATGCGGAGTCTGTACGAAATGGTGGAAAGTAACCTGCTCCCAATGTTTACGTTTTTTGTGTTTGTATTCGGGATGTGTATCGGATCTTTTCTGAATGTGGTTGCGGAACGGGTGCCGGCAGGTGAGAGTATTAATGGCAGATCGCACTGTGATTATTGTCATAAAACTCTGCAATGGTTCGATCTGATTCCCGTTGTTTCATATTTTTCCACGATGGGAACGTGTCGCTATTGTCATAAAAAAATTTCGTCGCAGTATTTTCTTGTAGAAATTCTTACCGGGGTGCTCTTTGTAATCAGTTTTGTGCGGAATCAGTATCTGCTCGATCTCAATTTACTGAAATTAATTGTTGTTTCTTCGTGTGCGGTTGTTATTCTTATTACCGACATAAAATGGCAAATTATTCTCGACGAAGCACTGATTCCACTATTGGCAATAGGGCTTATTACTACAGCATCATTGCTACCCTTTTACTTAGGAGGAAGCCTTATAGCGGCTACCTTATTTCTATTGCTTCATGTGTTGAGTTCGGGGCAGGCAATGGGGTATGCCGACGTCAAACTTGTCTTTGCTATGGGTTTTCTGTTGACCTTACCAAACCTGTTTCTCGCGCTGTACATTGCGTTCTTGACAGGTGGCGTCCTCTCTGTAATACTGCTTATAGGGAGGTTTAAAAAACTGCAATCGAGAATTGCTTTGGGTCCATTTTTAGTTATCGGATTGCTCTGTGCATTATGGCTATAAGAAAACTTAACGGTGTGACGCTCATGGAGCTGATGGTCGTCTTCATTCTTGCGATCATAATATTCGGTATCATGTTGACTACTAACTACTATTTTCAGATACAAAAAGCGATGGACACAAAGAAAAAAGAAGACATGGCGTCGATTCAACGTATTGCTGAAGAGTATTACGCTGATAATCATGTGTACCCCCCGGTGTCGGAAATGACCTATGTGACCATGACAGACACTCCAACCGCCGGACGGGTGTGCGGGAGCAAATTCATCGGCAGCGGAATTGCTCCCTATACGAGGGAACTGCCCTGTAGCCCGGATTCTCCGACGAATGATTATGTTTACTTTTTGACGAACGGCGGACAAGACTATGCGGTATTTGTTATATTGAAGAACAAAAATGATCCCACGCTCAAGACATCTGCTTGTAACATGGGTTGCAGCTATTATTTGGATCAACAGTATCCTGCTTCTTCCATCTCTGAAAACTTTTTCAATTACGATGTCACTTCTCCAAGTCTCACGCTACCCGCATGTCAGCCTACGCAATATATCGGATGCTATCCCGGAACAACTACGTATTGTAGAGGTTGTCCCAATATGAATTGTGGAGGATATGCACGTATTTATTGCCAAGCCAATTGGTGCCTGCAATATTGTAATCAATAGTTATTATGAAAAAATTATGAAAAAACAAGGATTTACGCTTTTGGAGCTTATGACAGTCATGGCTATTTTGACAGTTCTTGCAGGGATTATTTTCAGCAACTTTACTTCAGCGCTGTCCAAAGGCAGAGACAGTAAACGAAAGCAGGATCTTGATAATATCGGCAAAGCTCTCGAAGTCTACTATTCTGAGAATAACGTATATCCGACAGCGGACCCGGCATACACGGGGGGAATGAACTGGTCTCAAGTCTTTCAGGATACACGCGCAGTCCCGAAGGTGTACATGCAGAAACTGCCGCAAGACCCCGTTGATAACGGGTACAACTACGTATTGCAATCCGACGGCACTTCATACAAATTGTATTCTTGTCTTGAGAATAATCTGGATTACAGTTACAATGAAATTAACCCGAACCCGGTGCCGAATTGCGGCGTAAAGTGCGGTAACATATGCAACTATGGAATATCTAGCGGGAATGCAGTTCCCTAAAAAAAACAAAGCCTTTTCGCTCATCGAGATACTTATCGTTATAACTATCGTTGCGATATTGATCGGTGTTTTACTGCCAAATTTAAACGAAGCCAGACTGAAAGCACGCGACGAGAAACGCAAGGCTGATCTACGGGGGTTTGCTCAAGCCTTGGAGCTTTACAAGAATAACCAACCATTGCCTGCATATCCTGATCCTGTGGACATACCCCAACCCGGTCAGGTATGGATTTACAATAATGTAAAGTATATGACTATGCCGACGGACCCGTTATACGCATCGAACCCCGGTATGTATTCGTATCGTTATTACTCCGATGCTGCGGTTGACCCGACAACATATTATCTCGGAGCGTGTCTGGAGGACGCAAGCGATCCTGAAACGCAGGACAATGCTCCCGTCGGGACAAGTTGGTCGGGATGCACGACTCAAACGTGGTATATTGTAACTGAGCCATAATTAGTTTTAAATTTTACTTACTAACATGAATGTGAGCAAAAAAGGCTTTAGCCTTCTCGAACTTTTAGTTGTTATCGGCATAATCGCGGTTTTGTTAGCAATCGGAGCTGCAAGTTACTCATCCATTCAAAGAAAGAGTAGGGATGCAAAACGCAGAGGTGATCTGAAAACGTTGCAACAATCCATGGAACAATATTATGCAGTTTGCGGAAATTTGTACCCGACTGTTTTTCCGGGAACCGGTGTTAATACGGCAATTGTCTGTGCAGCTTCAGCTCTGACAATATTACCGACCGGTCAGATTCCTTTTGATCCGAAGGATGGCACCGCATATGATTGTAGCGGAACCTGTGACAATACGCAGTTTACTCTCTGCGCAGACGCAGAAATTGAAAGTTCAATCTGTGTATCCAATCAACAATGATAAAAAAGAGAGGATTCACAATAATAGAACTTCTTGTCGTAACAACCATTATTTCTTTGCTCGCGACACTGGGAATTACAACCTACGCATCACTGGGTAAGCAATCACGGGACGCGAAGCGAAAAGGTGATTTGGAGAATGTCCGTGCGGCACTCGAGCAGTATAAGAATGATACTAACTATTACCCGGGATTGATGACGACACTTGTTCCGAGTAAGTATCTCATTGCTGTACCCGCGGATCCGAAGTCGGGGACGGCAAGTTATGTGTACTGTCCGGCCACGGACGGATCGGGGAACGTGATCAATTATGACCTTTGTTCAACGCTTGAGTCAGGCGGGTCACTTAAGTCCTGTTGTGCGATGTGTGGATCGTCAAACTGTATGTATAAGTTGACTCCACTTGGATCTCAATAGTGTGAAGAAAGCATTTACGCTTATCGAGTTGGTTGTAGTGATTGCCTTGGTGGGAGTTTTCACCGGAATGGCGGTTATGAATTACGTCATTACGAACCAATCAAAAAACCTTGCTTCGGCTAAGACTGAAGTTCTGGAAATGATCCGTCTTGCGCGACAACAGACTCAAGCAAATCAAATTCAGCCGAGCTGTACTGCCGACACGTTTCAGGGGTATGGCATGGCGGCGAACATCGGAACAAATACCGTTAGCCTGTCATATTTCTGTCCGGCTATTGCGGGTACCCCATTGCGTTCACTGGCACTGGGCACAAAATATGGTGGAGTTGCAGTAACGGCATTCAATAGCGGTGCCGCACCGGTTGCCAATTTCTTCTTTAAGCGTCTTACCGGCGTAACAAATACCGGTACTGATATTACCGTTTGTTTACAACAGTCCGCTCTGTCAAAATTTTCGAGAATTGTAGTCTTATCAAATGGAAGTATTGAATCGTATGACAACCAAACCACGTGTCCGTAATCGGGCGTTTACTCTCATCGAGGTAGTAGTGTTTGTTGCCCTCTTTACCGTATCAATCGTCCTGATATTTGCGTCAGTTAACTACGCGGGTTTGGGTTTGAAAAATGCTCAATATAAAATAATGGCATCTCATGCTTCAGAGGAACTGTCCGAATGGTTGAAGTATCAGAATGAAAGCCAGGGATACCCCAGTATCCTATCCCGTGCCTCGGTTGGTGGAACAACGTACTGTTTTAACAGCACCGAGATTGTTTGGCCTGCTGTGGGTTCCTGTACCACTTTTTCACTGAATAACTTTTTCAGGCGGGAGCTGCTACTTTCACGGGCGGCTGATAATTCTGAATTGACCGCTACCGTGACAACTTCTTGGAACAGTGTGGGTTTTGTGAGAAGTTCGCAAATAGTCTCTTTATTAACCAATCACTAATATGAAAAAAGCGTTTACTATAATCGAGATAGTCGTAGTGATTGCGGTGATCGGCTTTATGTTACCGATGTTTATCTCGATATTCTTCAATATAACCAGATTGCAAATGCAGCTCCTCATTACTCAACAACTGAAGGAGGAGGGCGATTATGTTCAGAACCAGATCATAAACACCGTCCGTAACAGCGCAACACTCATCAACTCTACCTGTGCCGGGCTTTCTTTGATTCCGGCAGACCAGACAGTGCTTTGTTTTTACGACTCAAACAGTACGCCGTTCGGATATGCGGTGGATGCGAGCGCAAATGTCGCTTCCTACAGTGCGGCACTCGCTTCACCTCTTCAACTGTTACGATCAAATACTGACAAAGATATTCCCATCCGTATCATGTTTCCTTCGTTTTCGATAATTGATTCAAGAACAGCGCAATTCAAATACACGGTTGTATACACTCCGAGGGTTAACTATCTGCCAGAACAGTCGATGGTATATCAATTCTACACGTACTTGCGCAACTAATATTTATCTGTTGTATACTGGTTTATATGAAGACTCGTCTGGGTATTTCTTTTGATAGTAAAAATGCCTATTTAGCTTATTCGAAGGCTGATCCCGTGCTTCAGGTAAGTGACGCTTTCTCTGTGGCACTGGGTGTGAATAATCTCTTTGGAAATTTGACGGTCGATGAGGAAAAGCAGCTCATTAAAACCTCGGGAGTAATCAAGAGTACACTGAAAGCAAAGAAAATCGGGGACACGGAACTTTTTGTGACGTTACCGGATGAATACTGTTCCGTGAGAATTTTAAAACTGCCCCTTGTTTCAGAAAAAGAAATAATCTCAGCCATAGAGTTACAGGCCGAAGAATTTATTCCCTACCCGGTAGACGAAGCAAATTTTGACTATCAAATACTGGTAACGGACGAAAAGGAACGCGAGATGTCAGTTTTAGTCGTTGCCACCTACAAAAAAATTGCCGAGCGGTTAAGCAACTTCATACTTGATTGCGGGTTGTACCCGACGTCCCTTGAGCCGCAATTTATTTCCGTGATCAGAATAATATTTAACGGTTATTTTTCGGTTCCTCAGGATCTGATACTGCTCATCAGTGCCGGTGACAAGAGTTCCCAAGCCGCAATTCTCGATATGAAGAACAAACTTATATTAATGATGCATGATTTTAATTTGGGGATGAATTTCTTTGTCAAAGCTATCCAGACGAACCTGAACGTTCCGGCAGAAGATGCGGAGAAACAGCTGGCAACCATGAAGACGAGCGGGGATTTGTATGAAAAAATTATCAGCCCGCTATTTGCGGAATATAGCAAAGAAGTCCAAAAAATACTTATAGCATCCACGGAAAAGATCAGTTTGATGCCAAAAGCACTCTATGTCATGGAACCAGATCCCGAGGGGGTAATCACCAATCTCTTTAAAAACTCAACGCTAATGTTGAATAACCAGACTTTTCAAATCACGGCAGCACTGTTCGATGCTAAGTCGCCATTAAAATTTGCAGCGACTGTTGACAAGACGAAGCTCACAATGTTTGTAGGCTCGATTGCAACATCGATTTGAGTTATGCGTAGAATCAATCTTTTTTCTGATACGGCGCGCTTCGGCACATATAAAAAGTATGCGTATTATACAAAGATAAGCGTTTTGTCGGCGGTATCGATCTCTTTTATTATTCTTATCGGCTTTATTATTACGCTTAACCTTCAATTAAATCGCTACACCAAATTGTATGAGCAGATTCCGGCCGAACTCAGGTCATCACCGCAAGATACCGACACGCTCGGCAAAACAGCTTTCAGTTACCAAAAGCTGCAGATGATCGAAGGCATATACCTCAATTCCCCGGAGTACTACAAACAATACAAGTATTTATTGGGAATTCTTTCTGATACCGGCAAATTCACGATTGATAATTTTTCTCTGGATAACAGTAATAATGTAAGTTTGGCTGTTACCAGCTCCAGTATCAACGAGGTGTTTTCGTTGATCAAGCGATTTGATTCCGATGCTATCAAAACCAATTTCAACATTCTTAAAGTCAATAGCGTTGCATTGCGGGCGGCAAAGGACGATCTCGGCAATTTTGAGAATACCTATAGTGCTAGTTTTGTTATTCAGTTTACCGGAGCATTCAATGAAGCTGACATTTGATCAGGCGCTGGTGATGTTCATATTGAAACATCACAGAAACCTGCTCATCGTCAGCGCATTCAGCGTTCTGATTATTGCAGTGCTTTCATTCGGTACTTATAACAGAATGGCGGAAACTCAAACCAAGATCAATGATACAACTCGACAACTGTCCAAAATCAAATCTTCGTTTGCAGTTAGCACTAATCTGATTCAGGAGCTGGGGGGTAAAGATAGAATTTTAAACAGCTTCATGCCGAGCGAATTCGATTTGCTGGTCGCCCTCTCGACGATAGAAGAGATTGGTGAGCGTACAGATTTTCGCATCCAGGCTGTTACACTCGGTGCCGAGAAGCCGGTGGAAGGAGCCTTATTGTCAAAAAGAATCTCCCTGACAGCTTCAGGTAGTTTTGAAGCGTTTCTCGGGTTTCTGAAAGATTATAAAGTGATAACCGGTCAGGCAATGAGTATCGGCGCAATCAGCTTGAGCGGAAAGGAAAAAGTGATCAGTGATTTATCGATCACGATGTACTCGTATAAACCGAAAATTGATTTGAATGCATTACCGGATATGAAAAATTTGACTAAAGAAGAAAAAAGCATAATTGATGTGATATCGGATTACGTTCAAACTGCGACCACTACGTCCCTTGAAGATGATTACACCGCTAAAGAGGATCCGTTTGCAGGAAAGTAAATACAGTATTAATACTTTTTCCCGATAAGTTTGCGAAGACCAAAGGAGAACTGCGCTCCGACAGACAACCAGTATTTTACCCGGTCGTTATCGACAGTAACAGCGTCTTTTGTGAGTGAAGGGTCATAAAAACCGACCTTCTCTATATAACTAGAGTTCCGTTTCTTGTGCTCCTCAATGACTATGATTCGGTATTTTGGGCTCATTCGCTTCCCAATGCGCATGAGTCTGATTTTTACTGCCATTTGCAAACTATATCATAACTCACTTAATTTGCCAAGCGCATTTATTGCTGCGTTTCGCTCGGCAATCTTTTTATTTTTTCCGTCGCCCTCTGAGATAAGCTTGTCGCTTACGTACAAACCCATAGTGAAAACGGTATCAGATCCTTCAGTTTTCTCGGCAATCAGCTTATATTGCGGGGTGACTTTCAACTTTTCTTGAACAAACTCTTGGAACTTGGACTTCGGGTCGACAAATAGCTCTTTAGTAACAATTTCCTCAACTTCCTCCCGCAAGAAGTTATCGAAAAACCTGCGTGAGGCTTCGATGCCTTTATCCAGGTATATCACTGCAATAAGCGCCTCAACAGCGTCTGCCAGAATGTTGTCATTCAATCTGCCGTTATTTGCCTCTTCGCCCTTGGAAAGTTGCAGATACGTGCCAAGTTCAAGTTTTTTCGCACACTTGGCAAGCGTTTCCGTGCGTACAAGTGCGGCACGTATTTCAGTTAAACGGCCTTCCCTGATCTTTTTGAAATGCTTATAGATGTACTCCGAAGCTACAAACTCGAGTATCGCATCGCCAAAGAATTCAAGTCGTTCGTATGAGTCGTGTGTAATTTCATGCTCGTTTAAATACGACTCGTGAGTCAGTGCCGATTGGATAAGGGAAGGTTTAGTAAATGTAAAACCGATCTTTTTTTCCAGTTTTTTGATATCAGTCATGGTTTATGGGATCTTTTACTATTAAGTGTCCGAGAATGCCGTTGACGAACTTCTGTGAATTGGAACTTCCGAACTCCTTTGCCAGTTCGATTGCCTCATCTATGACAACACGGAAGGGCTCTTTTTTATCAAACAGGAGTTCATATACGCCAAGCTGCAGAATCGCCAGATCTATCCGGGACATTTTTTCTGTTGTGAAGGAAGTGGCATATGAGTCAATTGCCGCATTTATTTCAGTCTTGCGTCGGACGATCTCCTCAACCTCGGTTAAAACATCCTGTTCGAGTTCCGGTGGCAGGGTCGGTTGGTACATAATGGAGTACAAAGCTTGCATGATAGCAATTCGTCGCTGATGACGAGGATCTTGTTGTGTCTTCATACGTCAACTATTTGCCGCAGTTGGGGCAACGATGATGATGTCTTTTCATCTGATTACAGTTTTTGCACTTTACGGTACCGACAAGCCCTATTTTCTTTGCCGCATATCGTTTGCCTCCTCTGTAAGTAGATATTTTGCGTTTTGGTTGAGCTGCCATGCTATCTAATTTAAATTAATATCAGACTTTTCGTTCGGCGTGTTCTGAACACGCACCAGTGAATTATAATTGAAGTTACCATCTATTGCAAGTAACTCTTGTGCCGATTCCTTAATTCTTTGTAAAAGGGCAACGTCAAAGAGAAATTCTTCGACAAAAGAACTGAATCCGTGCTGTTCAAGCCCAAAGAGATTTCCTGAACCGCGAAGCCTCAGATCAATTTCTGCGAGAGCAAGGCCGTCATGGTGTTTTTCAAGCGCGCTCAACCGCTGAAGAGCAGTCTCGGACGTTGAGGAAGTGAAAAGTAGACAGAACGACTGTTCTGTTCCTCTTCCCACACGGCCGCGAAGTTGATGCAATTGAGACAATCCGAACCTGTCCGCATCCTCAATGAGCATTATTGAAGCATTCGGAACATCTATCCCTACTTCGATTACCGTCGTTGAAACGAGTATGTCTATTTTTCCCTGCTTGAATAGTGCAAATACCTCTTCTTTGTTCTTTTCTTTACTGTGTATTGCGGCCAGACTCAATGACGGGAAAACTTTTTTTAAATGCTCAAGTTCTTCGGTGACAGATTTTTTTTCACTCATCCGCTCATTGTCCGAATTTTGGATCAGGGGACATACGACATACATCTGTGACTTGTTTGCTTTCAGCGTTTTCAGTATCCACGCATACCCGTTATTCCGTTTGTGCTCGGGGACAACATAAGTCTTTACCGGTTTTCTGTCATGGGGCATTTCGTTTATATACGATATCTCCAGACTGCCGAATAAGGTAAGAGCAAGTGACCGGGGTATTGGGGTGGCGGACACAAAAAGCATATGAGGACTCATCGGACCCGAATTCCGTTTTATGAGCTCGTTCCGTTGACTCACGCCGAATTTATGCTGCTCGTCTATTAAAATGATCCCGACATTGTCGATCCCTTTCTGATCGTATAAAACCGCATGAGTGGAAACTATGACATCGACGGCTGCAAAAGAACTCATTTTCTGTTTGGCCGTGTGCAGCCCGACTGTAATTTTATACTGACTCAATACTTTGCGCAGCGTTTGCTCGTGTTGATTGGCAAGCGTCTCTGTCGGCACAAGAACTATCGCACGATACCCGGCTTTCACAGTCATAAAAATAGCGAATGCCATTACGATAGTTTTCCCGGAACCGACGTCACCCAAGAGAAGACGGTTCATCGGATATGTTCCGCCCATGTCAGTCGTTATTTCAAGGGCTGCTTTCTCCTGGGCTGGGGTCAATTGAAACGGCAGGTTTGCGGTAAATTCCTTCAGCAGCTTTTTAAAATCGTCTATTTTGATAGCGGGAGCATGCAGATCATGTAAGGTTTTGCGTATCTTCTCTTGAGTTAGCATTGCCGAAAGAAGTTCTTCATAAGCAATCCTCAGACGTGCTTTTATTACTTCTTCATTTGTTGAGGGTTCATGAATCATACGAAAGAACCTCAGGGGTGAAACAAGCTTTTCTTTTTTTAAAATCTGAGACGGTAAGTATTCCGTAAACAGATCGCCCGGTAACTCCGTAAGTAATGTATGTATTTTGTTGCGGATCATTTTTTGCGTAACCCCGTAGGATTCACTGTAATAAGGAACTATTCTGCCCGTATGAAGCAGGTCGGAACCGTTTTCCTCATAGTCAGAAACCTTCAATACGCGCTTGCCAGAAAAAAAATCACAGGTACCCGAAACGGAATAAACAACATCTTCGGCAAGATTATTTCTTATGTATGGCTGATTAAACCACAGTATGTCAATACTGCCGGAATCGTCGTATAACGTGGCTTTTGTTATTGTCAGACCACGTCGCTTGGTAACAAGTACGATAGCATCCGACACGGTTCCGACAAGGGTCGCTTTTTCCCCTGCCCTTATTGCTTTTGCGGAAACTTTCGTTCGAAAATCTTCGTATCGTGTGGGAAATATCTTAAGCAGGTCAATAACTCGTTCGACATTCTTTTTTTGGAATTTCAGAAACGTTGACGGTCCTATGCCGCGGACGGAAGTCAATAAATCATTAAGCGCCAAACGCTGGGTCATCGTAAAAAGTAGGGAAGTACTGACGACATTAAAAGCAATACCGAAGCAATGACGATAAGTATTTTTCCGATATTAAGTTTTTTCAGAAAGCGGTGTATTGTACGCATGTTTTTTCAATCGTATAGTATATAATTGTATCATACAATATGAGAAAAGATTTTGCCGTTACATTTGGTGGAGGCAGACATCGGAGAGGCAATTTCACGTCGCGTATGAGGATGAATGCAAAAAAAGTAGGCATACTGATCGGTGCCGCGATATTCTGTTTTATCGTTCTTCCGTTTGTATCAATTGCCTGGATTGTTCGGGAATTGCCTACGCCTAACAGAATAGTCCAGGATGCCCGATACTCGTCAACAATACTTGATAAAAACGATAAGGTCATCTACCAGATCTTTGAAAACAAGAATATCATTCCCGTTTCTCTTGCCAGCCTGCCTGCCTATGTGAGTAAGGCGACAATAGCAATTGAAGATAAGAATTTTTTTCAGCACGGAGGTTTCTCTATTCCCGGTATCCTGAGAGCTCTCGTGGTTGACTTTATTTTTCGCAGCGGAGCGGGCGGTTCTACTATGACGCAACAACTCATTAAGAACACGCTATTAACCAGCGAAAAGACGCTCACCCGTAAGATTAAAGAATTTATTCTTGCGGTAGAGTTGGAGCGTCGATTTACAAAAAATCAGATTCTCGAGATGTATCTGAATCAGATACCTTACGGCGGCACTGCGTGGGGAATTGAGTCAGGTTCCCAATACTACTTCGGCGTACACGCAAAAGATCTGACACTGCTTCAAGCAGCGGTTCTTGCAGGATTGCCGCAGAACCCCAACATTTATTCTCCCTTTTTTGGCGTGAAAGATGCGTACCTTGACAGAACGAAGCAGGTCTTAAGACGAATGCGGGAAGATAAGTATATTACGACAACAGAAGAAAAAAAATTGCTTGCGCAACTTCCGTTGCTGAAGTTCAAGACATCCAAAAATCAAATACCGGCGTTGCATTTTGTCTTTTATGTGAAAGATGCTTTGGACAATCTGTTGGCAAATGACGCCTTGCTTCAGAAAGGTTTGGTAATTAAAACAACACTTGATCTCGGCCTTCAACAGGAGATAGAGAAAATTGCCAAAGAAGAGATCGCAAAAGCAAAAGGCCTCAGTATCAGCAATACTGCCATAGTTGCAATAGACCCGAAGACGGGCAACATACTTGCGATGGTCGGCTCTGTCGATTATAACAATGACAAGTTCGGGAAATTCAACGCCGCTCTTGGTTTGCGCCAGCCAGGCTCAACACTGAAACCTTTTACGTATGCAATGGCACTTGAGAAGGGTTTAACGCCGGCTTCCGTGCTTATGGATGTTTCGACGCAGTTCACAACCCAGAAAACAGAAGATGACGAGCCGGCATATGCACCGGTGAATTATGACGGTAAATTTCACGGACCCATTCAATTGAGATTTGCCTTGGGTAATTCCATTAATATTCCTGCGGTTAAGGCGCTTGCACTTGTTGGTCTTCCGACGTTTTTACAAAAAATCAGTGACGCAGGGCTGCACACGCTAGCGCCGACTGATGCAAACCTGAAGCGGTTTGGTTTATCGCTGACTTTAGGAGGAGGGGAAGTCCGCCTGTTGGATTTAGTAAGCTCGTATTCCGTGTTTGCAAATGGAGGCAAGACGGTTAAGCCGCAGTCATTGCGGGAAGTGCGCGATTACCAAAGTAAAATGATCTATGAAGCAGATAAAAACACATCGGAACAGGTTTTTACTTCAGAAACGGCATTCCTTATTTCGCATATTCTAAGTGACAACAATGCACGGGCACTTACATTCGGTACAAACAGCTATTTGAACGTTCCCGGCAAAACGGTAGCAGTGAAAACAGGAACTACAGACGATAAACGGGATAATTGGACCGTTGGTTACAGCAGAGACATTATTGTGGGAGTCTGGGTCGGAAACAACGATAATACGCAAATGAACGAATCTCTTGCATCGGGTGTAAGTGGAGCGGCTCCCATTTGGTATCGCACCATGCAGTATGCCTTTGCACACGGGTACAAAGACGGTATCGGTGAAACGCCATCCGGCGTGAAAGCCGTTGAAATCGATGCACTTTTCGGTGGGCAACCACATGGGGGCGATTCAAAGCGTTCCGAGTATTTTGTTAATGGAACCGAACCGAATGCCGTTTCGCCGTTTTACAAGAAAGTAAAAATCTCAAAATCAACCGGTAAACTTGCAAATGCAATAGAAATTGCCTCGGGTAATTACGACGAGAAGGATTATTATGTGGTAACCGAGCAAGACCCTGTTTCGGTGGACGGGCATAACAGATGGCAGGAAGGAATCGACGCATGGGCCGCTACGCAGTCTGACGATCATTGGAAAGCTCCCCGGGATACATCGGACACAAACGCCGACAGCATAAGTATCAAGCTTACACGCCCCGGTGATCGGGAGAAGCTCGGATCAAATTCGGTAAGTGTGTTGGCACAGGCTGTTTCGATAGCTCCGATTTCTTCATTTAAATTTTATGTAAACGGGTCACTTAAGAAAGAAACAACGGACTCGGTTATTGATGAAACGTTTCAGTTTTCGGACGGAGTATACTCGTTATCGTTTGTTGCTACAAATAACAAGAATCAAACAACACAAAAGGATATTCTGATTGGAGTGAATCAGGAAGCGCTTCCATCGGCTACGCCGCAACCTCCTACGCCAACTGCAGTGTCAGCTTCTCCGACAACAACACCGTAATCCACACTCCATTGTCAAAACCGTTATTATGCTTTATAATGGGTAATCATGAAGACGACTGTTTCTCCGGCAATTTTCAAAGGTATTGCTGATGAGCTGAAAAAGGTTGAATGGCCGAAGCGCCAAGAGGCCTTGCATCTTACCTTTGTCGTTGTTATACTATCTCTTCTAATTGGGGTATATATTGGTGTACTCGATTTTGGATTCACCAAGCTCCTGACGCTATTAATTAACTTGAAAAAATAATATGACTGATCTTGTGATTACGGAAGCACCGAAAATTCATCCTGATGCACGTTGGTATGTTGTGCACACACAATCCGGTTATGAACAAAAAACCAAAAAGGCTCTTGAAGAACGGATAAAGACGCTCGGTTTCGCGGAGCAGCTGTACGAGATTATAATTCCGATGCGTGATATTATCACGATAAAACAAGGTAAAAAAAAGCAGGTTAAAGAGAAGCTTTTTCCGGGATATATTCTTGTCCATATGGTTATGAATGATGATAGCTGGCTTGTTGTCAGAACAACGGAAGGTGTCACCGGTTTTGTCGGAGCAGGCAATAAACCGACTCCGATTTCCGAAAAAGAAGTTGAGGCTATTCTTAAGTTTGCAAGCCAAGAGGCACCGAAGTTTAAGACCAAGTTTTCGACCGGCGAAGCTGTCAAAATTGTTGATGGTCCGTTCACTGATTTCTTGGGAACAATTTCTTCCGTAGATGACGATCAGGGAAAAGTCAAAGTTCTTATTTCAATTTTCGGACGTGAGACGCCCGTAGATCTTGATTTCTTACAAATTCAAAAAATATAATGGCAAAGGAAATTAAAGCACTTATCAAACTTAATTTGGCAGCGGGTGCGGCAACGGCGGCTCCTCCGGCAGGACCTGCGTTAGGTCAGCACGGTGTTCCGATCATGGACTTCATCAAGCAATATAATGAAGCAACCAAAAACCAGAAGGGACAGATTATTCCTGTCGTCATTACCGTCTATAAAGACAGGTCTTTTACGTTCGTGACCAAATTACCGCCCGTTGCTGAAATGATCAAGCAGAAACTTGGAATTAAAAAAGGTTCAGGAGTTCCCAACAAAGACAAGGTCGGAACACTTTCAAAGAAGCAGGTCACTGAAATCGCAGAAGCCAAGTTGAAAGATCTTAATGCAACGACTGTTGCAGCTGCTGAGAAGGTTGTTGCGGGAACGGCCCGAAGCATGGGTGTTGACGTTACTAATTAAGGAATACAATGGGAAAAACAAAAACTAAAGTACTGGGAATAGATGAGGTAGAACAAGAACAAAAAGAAAAAGCTAAGAAGCGTAATGAACTTAAAAAGCAGGAAAAAGAACGGGAATCGGCTAAAACTGTTCAAAAAGTCGAGCAGGCAGAAGAGGCTGTAGAGGCGAAGACAGAAAAACAGGAAAAGAAGAAAAACACGGGTTCGACTGTTCGAACACACGGAAAAAAATATTTAAAAATGACGAAAACCATTGACAAAACCAAGAAGTACTCAGTCAAAGAGGCGATCGCGCTTCTGAAAAAGGGAAAATTTGAGGCGTTTGACGCAACCGTTGAGTTACACATCAACGTTAAAGAAATGGGATTGAAGGGTGAAGTTACTCTTCCACACGGAACAGGGAAAGAAGTTCGGATTGCCGTCTTTACTTCCGAAGTTGAAGCACAATTAACTGCCGGCGTGTTTGATTTTGACGTACTTATAGCACGGCCATCGGACATGAAATCACTTGTCAAATTTGCAAAAGTGTTAGGTCCAAAAGGTCTGATGCCTTCACCAAAAAAAGGCACTTTGTTGGACGATGTGGAATCGGCTCGTAAAAAGTTCGCCGCTGGCGCGGTCAATTTCAAATCTGAACCCAAGTTTCCGATAATGCACCAGGTAGTCGGAAAGATCAGCTTTACGGAGGCCCAACTGATGGAGAATATCGAAGCTTTTATCGCCGCGGTCGCTCCGAAGAATATCGACAAAGCATTTGTTAAGACCACGATGAGTCCTTCAGTTCAATTACTTATTCTTCAAGAGTAAGGATGAAAGTTGTTTTTGCACAGTCACAGGACGGCGAAACAACGGACAAAGATACAAGGACAACCATACTCCAGCATCTCAAACGTCACAAAGTACAAGTAGTTGAGACTATCCGGAAAAAACCCCAGTCCGATTCCGCTTATTTTATTGCACAAAAAAAGGCAATTGAGGAAGCAGATTGTATTATCGCGGAAGTTACGCATCCTTCAACGGATGTTGGCGGCCAGATTGTCTATGCTCTTACTATCGACAAACCCGTATTGTCACTCATTTATAAGGAGAATGCGGATGAGATTACACCGATGCTCAGCGGTAACCCTTCCGAAAATTTATTTCTGGAGCATTATGATGATAAAAATCTCAAGTACATATTGGAGAATTATTTTGACCACGTTACATTCTTATCGAGAAATATCGGAAAGCTGATTGTAATAGACGGTGGTGACGGGTCCGGCAAAGCAACTCAAACGGAGCTCCTGGCCAAATACCTGGATAATCAGAAAGTAGTACATAGGGTATATGATTTTCCCCAATACTATTCATCGTTTCATGGCGCCATCGTCGGCCGTTTGTTATCCGGTGAATTTGGTACTTTGAACACAATCTCTCCCTACCTTGCTTCATTAGCATATGCTCTGGATAGGGCCTCGGTTAAAACGGAGATGCGTGACTTTCTTAAAAAAGGGGGAGTAATAATTTCGAATAGGTACGCGACTTCAAATATGGGGCATCAAGCCGGTCGCATTCCGAACCCGCTTGAGCGACAAAAGTTTCTGAAATGGGTGTACGAACTTGAATATAAAATTCACAAAATCCCGGTTGAAGACATTGTCATTTATCTATACGTTCCGTGGCAGATCGGCTTGGAACTTACGAAGCAGAAATCAGCCCGAAGTTATACTAAGGGTATGAAGCTTGATATCCATGAAAGTGACATTCAGTTCCGAATCAACTCCGAAGAGATGTTTCTTTCGCTGTGCAAGACAAAAAAACACTGGGTCAAGATAGACTGTATCAAGAACGGGAAAATGCTCTCTAAAGAAGATATTCATCAGAAAATTTTGCTGACTCTGAGAGAAAAACACCTCATCCCTTAATGCACATTGCTATTTTTTTCTCGCTTTGATAGAGTATGCCCGTGGATAGAATACAACAACTTATCCAGAGAGAGTTTAAGCGTCAGAAAGAGGGCTTAGAGCTCATTCCGTCGGAGAACTACGCTTCAAAGGCAGTGAGAACAGCTATGGGTTCGATTCTTACTAACAAGTATTCAGAAGGTTACCCGAACAAGCGGTATTACGGAGGTAACGAATTTATAGACAGAATCGAACTGGAGACACAGGACAGAGCAAAGAAACTTTTCAATGTGCCGTTTGTTAATGTTCAGCCCTACTCGGGTTCGCCGGCTAATTTCGCCGTGTACCTGGCTACCTGCAATCCGGGAGACACTGTGATGGGGCTTAACCTGCCCGACGGCGGTCATCTGACGCACGGTTGGAAAGTTTCGGCGACTGCATTATTTTACAAAAGTGTCCCATATCATGTAACGGAGGATGGCAGATTGGATATTGATGAAGTATGGAAGCTCGCAAAAGAACACAAACCCAAACTGATCTGGACCGGAGCTACTGCATATGTTTACGAATATGATTTCGCTTCGTTTGCAGAAATTGCGGATTCTGTCGGCGCCTATCTAGCGTCAGACATTGCCCATATTGCAGGACTTGTCGTTGGCGGTGCACACGTATCTCCGGTGCCGTATGCTCACATCGTAACCACTACTACGCATAAGACGCTCCGTGGACCACGTGGAGGAATGATAATGGTAACGGAAAAAGGGCTTAATAAAGATCCTGAGCTGGGAATGAAAATTGACAAAGCTATTTTCCCGGGGTTTCAGGGAGGACCTCATAACCATCAGACAGCGGCAATTGGAATAGCTCTCGGAGAAGATTCAACAAAGGCTTTTTCGAATTATGCTCATCAGATTGTTAAAAATGCGAAAACTCTCGGCGAAACGCTCAAAAAAAGAGGCATATCTCTCGTCGGTAACGGAACCGAGAATCATATGCTTCTTTTGAACCTCGTTCCCTTATTTGGTCCCGGAGGTGGGGCAATCATTGAGAAAGGACTTGATGCTATCGGTTTGACTGTCAACAAAAATACAATTCCCAAAGACCCGAGTTCTCCGTATTACCCTTCAGGAATCAGACTGGGAACTCCCGCTGCAACTACCCGAAAAATGAAGGAAAAAGAAATGGTGTTTGTCGGTAACAAGATTGCAGATCTTATTGAGCACATGCGGAACGAGAAACTGCCCGCAGAAAAAGAGAAAAGGGCACCATACTTGAAAGATCTTACCCGGAGATTACGGGTTGATACGTGGATAGCAAAAACATTCAAAGAAACAGTTGTGTTTGCAAAAAGATTTCCGCTTCCCTAAAAACAATACCAATGCCGTGCTTTGCTCTGAGCAGCTAAGTTTGAATAATAATTCGTATTCAGCTCCGAATAATAGATTTGTTCCACCCTTCCTACTGAGCACGAATCCGGATTGATACTTTGGGCTTTTATGAAAGCTCTGACGGACAACTTGTTTTGCTTTATGGATGACAATAGGAGCGACAGGTAAACAAGAGCTTTATAGTTTCCTTCAGCATCGATAATGCTGTCCAGTTTTCCCGGCTGACTGCGGATATCGATATAGTTACCCGACCGGGTAAGAATGAAAGAAGTTCCGTCAAGATAAACCAATTTCCATTCAGCGCGGGACAAGATAAACTTAATAAAGCTCTGTGCCCACGGGGTTTGGTCGGTATACGAAAAAATTATTGTTTTGAACTTATATTTTTTTTCCGCTTTTTCCCACGCTTCCGAGTTTTCCTGCATCGGTATATATGTTTCTTTGAAAAAATTCCCGGGGAAGGCGTCCGGGCGGTTGTCAACAAAGGTGAGATACGTCGGATACAGTTTGTAGTCAAGATATCCGCCATTGTCAAAATTATTGAAGAGTGGACCGGGTAGACGGTTCTCCATTAAGAACCGTGTAGAGCGCTCGTAGTCTTTACTGTAACCGAAAGTTCCGAATAAATTCTGCTCATTCATGTTTCCGTAAAAAAGTAGCACGAAACTACTGTATCCTATCAGCAGTACACTCACAAAAAGATACCGGTTGTCACTCAAATAGCCTACCATTCGTGCAGGAAACAAATGCCATGGCAAATTTCCCAAGTAAACTGACGCAACAAGAATTGTGATGACAAAAAATGGGAGGTGCCGAGCTTGAAACGCGGTGAGAATCATAAAAGTAAGACCGATAAGAAAAAGGGCATACTTTTTTGCATAAATAGCAGAAAACAAAGCCGAAAAAAACGCAGGCAGCAATAGTAAAATGTACTTAAGATTAGAGTTATTGGTGACTTGCAACAGGAGCGAAATACTTTGATTCTCGGCAATTGTGTACCCATAATCTTTAAATATGAAAAACGGGAACACGGCTCCGTATAAAAATCGGGGGTTTAGCAGTGTCGCAGCAAATGAAAGAAAAACTATCGGATAACTTTTCCGCCCATAAGTAATTGCAACAAAAAACAGCAGAAAATAGCCGAATACAAATGTGATGTGCATATTTACCCATAAAGCCATACATATAGGTATGGGAATGAGGTATGCTATGCGCCTCTTTTCAACCAATACGCAGAGCAGATATGTAAAAAATACATAACCGAAAATTTCGGGACGAGTATCCGGTCTTTCGAGAAACAAGGGTAGAAATATAATGTGACTTAAGACAAACCAGATGATTTTGTCTTTACTTCTGCCCAGAAATACCCAGATAAGAATACTTATCAAAATAAGCAACACAATCTTCTGGATCAACAAAGCGGTATCTCCACCCAATGTGTGTGTGAAGTAGTACACGACCTCAGATAACCAATGATGATTAACAAACGGATACTCCGTGTGGGTATAGGTAAAAAGGTTTGTAAAGGGGACCGTGCCGGTGTTCACAATAATTTCACCAAGCTTAAGATGTCTTCCCAGATCCTGATTGTATGCGCCGTCAAGGTGAAAATTAATGACAAGCCAGTAGAACAATACACTGATGAGTCCGGCAACCGAAACTATCATAGAGGTATACCGGAATTAACTCGTCGATAAACCCTGATAACAGGATGATCAAACACTGTCCATGTTTCCTCCGCAAGTTCGTCCGGAAATTCAAGCAACGTAATGTTTAATACGGTCAGTTTCGGATATGAACTGAATTCGGCCAACAATTCATAAGCGTTCTTGTTGCCCAGCACCTCGGTATAGTATTCGTGGAGGGCTGGGTACGACAGCTCGGTTTTGTTACAATCTTTGTCCAAGCTGATGTGCGAACTGTAAATACTTGTCCTGACTATATTGCCCGTTTTTTTGTAATTAACGGAGCGGTAACATGTGTAATCAGCAAATACCCGCCTCGAAGGAATAATAAGAAAATCGGTTGTTCGTAGTGCACTCATTACGGATTTCCGCAACTCTTGGTTGCCGTCGATGTCATTAATAAATGGGTTGTAGTACTGATACTTACCGGTATAGCCAAGAGGAACGTCAACTACATTGGCACTTTCCGAAAGCATTTTTTTGTTTTGAGGCAAAGTGGCAATAATCCAATTTGTTGCTGTTGTCCGGACATCGGGCGATTGGTAAATCGACAGGTACGCGACACCGATGATCATCTGGTAAACTGAAAATACCAACAAAAAGATTGTGGCGATGACAATGTTCGTGTGTTTTTTAAGGTTAACGTAGAGCGTATACGTCGAGACCATTGCAAAGAAAATGAAAAGGGGCATATAGGGAACGATGAACCGTGTCCACTTAGCATAGAGCAGGGAATTGTACAAGAAAAACAGACTGAATACAAACACGTGGAAGCGATATTTTTTCAAACTTATGACCATTCCCACGACACCCAACAACATCGTGCCCCACCCGATAGTATATGGTAGAACGCGGTGAAATTGAAATACTATCGGAAGGGTTTGAGCAAACTGTTCTGTATAGAAAACTCGCATTGCCCCTGTTGCAACGGAACTCTCGTATTGGAACGTACCGATAAAGTCAGTAAAATGAATAAAATAGTGGGGCGAGCCGATAAATGTGGTAATGACGATAATCATAGCGGCAAGAATTCCACGGAACATAAATCGGAAAATATTCTTTCTTTTTTGAAACTGAACCACGAGTGTTAAAAGCGGAACAATACCGAACAATAAACCTGATGGTTTGACGGCTACTGCCAATCCTACGAAAAAAGCCTGTAATAAAACCGCTTGCTCGTAATAGACCGTAAGCATCAAAAGAAGCATCAGTAAGCTCTCAGTAGTTCCGAAGTGAGCTGCCTGGATAAAAAGAGGAGTGCAAACGTAAAAGAATAGCGATAACAGAGAGATCCAGTCCGATCTTATTTTTTTCTTGGTGAATTTGTACAAATAAAAACCGGTGATAACAGAGCTCACTGCCGAGATAAACCTGAGCGTGAGAGAAACATGTAGCGGTGATAGAACCGGCTCACGCAGAATACTCTTCAATAGGTGGGACAATGCGGAAGCAAGATAAATCGAAAACTGTCCGTAGGCAAAAAAATGCGGATTCAGACAATCACGCACGTTTCGCACATCACACTGCAATTGCATCACCGAACTCATCATATTATTTTCATCGGGGTGCATAAGGTTCGGAAACCCCCATGGCAAGTTTACAAATCTGGTATAAACCAGCAAAACCCCGAGTAAGAAAAGAAGGTAGGTACGATGATGACGTATTAAAACTGCAATAGAGTTAATATATTTTGCAAGTCTTGCCATGTGTTATATGGTTTTATATATACGTGCGGGTATGTGCATCCGCGTATTACCTCGGGCACGATGTCAGCATTAGTAACATTGTATATGATGAGGGTTTTTTTTATCAGCTTACTTGTTGCAAGCGATACAAGAAAGCCGTCATCGAAATCACCGAATGATGCTTCAAAGATTAACCGATCGCAACTTTTTAGAAGTTCAAGCTTGTGTTCAAAATTGAAAGTCGCAGTTTTCTGCAGGGGTTGAAAGTATACAATGTCATGTCCCCGCTGTTGTAAGAAATCAACCATACGCAAGACTGTCGATAGGTTAGGGTTCAGCTTATTAGCAACTACAAAAAATTTCACCGTGGCTTTTGACAAATTTATAAAAATACTGTGTTATAATTATACATAACATGAACGACAAAAAACTATATGCGTTTTTTTTCGCGTTTGTGCTGCTATTTACCATGACAGTGGGAATTGCAGTCTTTAGGGGTCCGATCAGAAACGTCACCCGTGCCGGCCAGGATATTGTCTCAATTGAGCGATCCGTATTGCTCGCCAGCACTTTGGAATCTTCCATTTCCGGTACACCCGTAACAATTACCGTTTTTGTACGCAATAAGGACGGAAGGACGTTGGACAGCAAAGCCGTTTCACTTTCAACAACGCTCGGATCGCTTGATGTTTCACAAGGTCTGACGGACAAATATGGGCGTGTTATTTTTAAATTAAGCTCACGGGTTCCAGGAGAAGCGCTTATATCGGGGGTAATTGACGGGCAACAGACATCACAACCGCTCACTATAAAATTTAGCGAGCAGCCAAATAATTAACTATAAGTTTTAGCATTATTTCCCATGAAAACAATAACAAAGGCCGTTATTCCTGCAGCAGGGTTCGGGACTCGCTTTCTGCCACAAACAAAGGCCATGCCGAAGGAAATGCTTCCCATTGTTGACAAGCCCGTTATTCAGTACGTCGTAGAGGAAGCGGTTGAGTCCGGAATTCAGGATATTATTCTGGTTACCGGTGCACTGAAGCGGACAATTGAGGATCATTTTGATTTGCCGAATAAAGAGCTTTTGGAAAATCTCCGTATGGGAGGACCAAAGAAAGAGCCGCTTATTGAAGCGATAGAAAAAATTGCAAATCTGGCCAACTTCATATATATACGTCAGAAAGGCCCGTATGGCAACGGAACGCCGGTTTTATCTGCGGAATCTGTTATCGGTAGCGACCCGTTTGCCGTTATGTGGGGTGATGAGTTCATATCTTCTAAACCGCCCCGTCTTGCACAAATGATTAAGGTGTGGGAAAAATACGGTGGAATTGTCGTCTCCGGAGTCCGCATAGAGGATAAAGCCTCACTCAGTCGCTACGGAATTGCAGACATTGAACCGGTTGACAGTCACGTCTTTAAAATCAAGCGTATTGTAGAGAAACCTAACCCCGATGAGGCACCATCAAACCTGGCTTTAGTCGGTGCTTATATACTTCCTCCTGAGGTAATCGGTGCTCTGAAACAAGTTAAACCGGGGAAGGGCGGAGAAATTTGGTTGGTTGACGGGATAAATAAGCTTCAGGAAGCAGGTATGCCCGTCTATGCCTGTGAAGTTGAAAACGGGCAGTACTTCGACACGGGAAACAAACTTGAATATATGAAGACGGTTGTTGAATTTGCTTTGCGACACGAAGAAATCAACGGGGAATTCAGAGATTTTCTGGAACAGGTTTTGAAAAGATAGTTGTCTTTTTGCACTCTGTCCTATATAATAGCTTGTTACTATTATCAGTTATTTAATGTACTCTTTTCTATTCCTCCTGAATTAATAAGGATGAAAAGAGGGTATTATAAGGAGGAGCAAACACATGAATACAGTAGATGTAAAGGAACTTTTAGAAAAGGGAGCGTATTTCGGTCATAAGGTAGCACGAACTAATCCTCGAGCACTGCCCTACACCCACAAAGCCCAGAATGGGATCTATATTATCGACTTGTTCAAAACAAAGACGTCGATAGAGAATGCAATGAAAGCGTTGGAAACGGCAGCTGCGTCTGGCGAACAGATGTTGGTAATCGCAACTAAACGTATTATCAAATCGTTTCTTGCCGAATATTGTCAGAAAAATAATTTAAACTACATGACTGAAAAATGGGTCGGTGGTTTTTTTACCAATTTTGAAGAGGTTCACAAGAACATCAAAAAAGCCAACGAGCACCTGCTTAAGCAAAAAACGGGAGAATTGGACAGCATGATAAAGCATCAGCGCGTAAAACTTGAGAAAGAAATTAACAAAATTCTTAAAGTGTACCGCGGTGTTTTGGAAATGGCCAAAATCCCCAGTGTCATCGTGATTGTTGACGTAAAGAAAGAGCGTAACGCGCTTTCGGAAGCAAAAAAAATACAATTGCAGCAATTGTTGGAAGGAAAAGAAGGTTTAAAAATCATCGGCGTTGCAGATACAAATGCCGACCCGAACGAAGTTGATTTCCCAATCGTTGTCAACGATGACTCGGCTCTTACCTTGGAATATGTCTTGACGCATTTGCTTAATTCATATCTTGAAGGAAGAAAACAGGTGAAGACAGAAGAGGTAGCTCCGACTGCGGTCGAGGAGAAAAAGGCTGAAGTGACAAAACCCGAAGAAAAGAAGCACGAGGAGAAGAAGTCTGAGGAGAAAAGCGCACCTGTGGAAAAAAAGAAAGACAAAGTAACAAAAGTTAAATCGAAAAAATAATATGGCTAACGTAGAACTAGTAAAGAAGCTTCGTGCCGATACCGGAGTATCCATTGCTTTGTGCAACAAGGCACTCAATGAGAGTAAGGATAATATGGAGAAGGCAAAGGTTCTTCTGGCGAAATGGGGTACCGAGATTGCAGACAAGAAGTCTGATCGTGGCACCGAGCAGGGAATTATTGCTTCGTATATTCATCACAACAGAAGGTTCGGGGCTACTGTCACCCTGTTGTGTGAAACTGACTTTGTGGCAAAAAACGAGGGTTTTATAAAACTTGGGAATGAAATCGCTATGCAAATTGCTTCCATGCAGCCAAAAACCTCCGAAGAACTGTTAGCTCAGGCGTATATTCGCGATTCTGCAAAAACAGTCGGCCAGCTTATTAAGGAACACATCACCAAACTTGGGGAAAACATAAAGGTCGGTGAGTTCGTCAGGCTTTCTCTGTAATACCTTATTGAAGCAGATACGTTGAGGTGCTGCCTTCTTTAAGATAGGCAACTAAAGCCGGAAAATCTATAGTAGAAAGGCATACCACTTTGTCCGCTGCTCCGTAGTATATATAAGCAGTATCGTTTTGCAGCGCTACACCACACGGAAACACAACATTATTAACGATTCCATTTTTTTCATACTCCGTTTCTGGTTCCATGAGAGGGTATTCACTTCGGGATAAAACGGTACCGGGGTTTGATAAATCCAACAGCATTACTCCAACTCGATACTCATGATCCGCTAGATTTATGCCGTGGTAAAAAAGTACCCAGCCGTCTTTGGATTTAATCGGAGGTGCGGAAATGCCTATTTTTATACTGTCCCAGGAATTTCGCCGCGGCGGTATGACGTCTCGAATTTGTAGCCATTTGTTTTCACTAAAGTCAAGCTTGTCAACATAATCCAAAACAATATCAGGCTCAATACGATGCATAAATACGAATTTACCGTTAATTTTTTCCGGAAATAAACACGCATCCTTATCATCTATTCCAGGGGGTGAAACGAGCTGTGGCTTTGTCCAGATCCATTTCCTATTTTTAAGGTCATCAACGAGTATGGAAGTTAATGCAACGCGCGGATTATTAACACCGTCATATGCGGTGTAGCACATATACACCGTATCGTCGATTCTGGTAAGGCGAGGATCTTCGCATCCTGAACCGACATTCTGTGCCTGCTTTTTTTCAAACTCCATGCGGGGTACATAGATAGGGTCGCGAAAACGTTCGTCAATATGAATTCCATCGCGGGTGATGGCACATCCGATCGATGATGTATTATCTTCGCTGAGCCCGCGGTAGAGAATGAATGTTTCTTCTTCTATTCTCACTACCCCCGCATTCGACACAGCTTTTGCTTCCCACGCATGCCAGGGCTTGGGCAGCAGGATTGGGTTTCCCACATACCGGTTGTGACGGGGCATATCACTATGTGTCAATGACATGCGTTTCAACAAACTGATCAGCGGAACAGTGGCAAGGCAACAGGATGTATCAGCAGCTCCATAGTATATGAAAAGCGTTTCTCCGTTGACAACTGCTCCCGTGGGGAAAACTACATTTCTGACGGTTCCTTCAAGCTCATACAATTCCTCAGGTTTCAAAAGCGGCTCCTGGGCTATTGCAATCACTTTTGAGATGTTGTCTGTATCGAGCATCGCCGCTTCCACTTTGAATTCCGGCTTACCCGTAAAATAATTACTGATGTACGAATACACAAAGAGCCATCCGAATTCAGTCTTTACGGGGACTGCACCGACTTCTACCTGATCTTTTTTCATTTTCTTCAGATGTACCCGGTGTTTACTGACATCCAGGTACCATTCGTGCCACAGTTCGTCAGACCACAAGTCCTCGATCTTATCGAATTGGGCATACGCAATGTGAGCAGGCGGCAAATCGGTATTGACGGTAAGAAGCACGGTGATTTTCCCGTTTATCCGTTCGGGCAAAAGGACCATTGCTTTGGCATTAAACGGTGTCACCGGATGCTTCTCTGTGACAGTCTTCATGTCATCGCTTATAGCGAGTCCGACCTTTATGCCGTTTGCATCGGGCGGATAAGAGGAAATTGCCGTGTAAAATGTGTAGTATTTTCCCTCAAAATACGTCGTCCGCGGATCTTCGCAGCCGTAGCGTTCCCACTCAAGCTCAGGTTTAATGAACTGTTCTCTGTCAGTGAAGTGAATACCGTCACGACTGACGGCGTGCCCGATGGAAGACAATCGCAGTCGCCTGTCATGATAATCCATCTCTTCAGACATGGCACGGTAGAGTATATGAAATTGGTCGCCGACTTTAATGACGGCTCCGTTGAAGGCAGAGTATTCCTCCCATTTCTGACCTTTGTCCGGCAAGAGAATCGGGTTGTGTAGATATCGTTTAATCGGCAACATATTAAAGCACCTGTTTTATAATCGCAGTATCCAGTTTAGCAATTTCCGAATGTTTTAGTTCGCTCAAAAAATGATCAAGCGGAGCAGAAGCTACGCATACAACAGAGTCAGCGCCACCATAGTAAACCAAGAGTGTTTTGCCCAGAACTACAGCACCACACGGATAGGTGACACCGGGTTTAAATCCTTCATTTTCATAAACTTCTGTCGGTTCGAGTATGGGGGCATTGGTACGGTGCAGGACTTTTGCCGGATCTTTGAGGTCGAGAAGCATGGCTCCTATTTTATATTTCGACGAGTCTTTGTCGTCAACCGCGTAATAAATAAGCAGCCAACCGTCCTTTGTCTTTATGGGTGGCGCTCCTGCCCCTATCTTTCTGCTGTCCCACATTTTTTCCCGCGCCGGAATGCGAAACTCCCCCTTGAGCCACGAATTGCCCGTAAACTGAAGGTTGTCGACGTAGTCAATAAGAATGTCCGGGAAAACACGGTGAAATATTACATATTTACCGTTAATCTTCTCCGGCAATATGCAGCCGCTTTTGTCTACGACGCCCGGTGGAGATATAAGAATCGGCCGTTCCCAAAACCAGCGGTGAGCGAGAAAATCTTTCACCGAGATGGAAGTTAATGCGAGACGTAAACTTGACCCGTCATTGGCCACAAAAACCATATAAAGCCGATTGCCGACCTTTGTTACGCGGGGATCTTCACAACCGCCATATCCACCCCCCGAAGCAAACTGGTCAGTATTGGGTGACGCGTGTGGAGAACCTGACATAGACTCGAACGGCAGTCGCGGTACATACACGGGGTAATGTAGCCGCTCATCAATATTCACTCCGTCTTTGCTTCTTGCATAGCCGACTGTGGAAACATAATCATATCCTTGTGCGCGGTACAAAATGTGCACTTCGTTGTTAATTTTAACTGTTCCCGCATTGAATGTAGTAAATGCTTCCCAAGAATTTTCTGCGCGGGGAGATATAATCGGGTTTCCGGCAGGCTTCTTGAGGTTAAGGGAAACATGCGAAGTGACTGTGGGAATGTGAATGTTCAGAAATGAGTAAACAACGGCAAAAATACCTTCACCTTCCATATCCCAATAGGAGATAAGCCGGTTTCTGAATTTTACGACACCAATAGGAGACACTGCTCGTGCTCCCCATTCTTTCCCGGAATCCCATAAAGCTTCATCCGACCGCCAGAGCAGTTTTTCCGGATTGGTGCTGTCAAAAAGCGCTGCACCAACCTTCCATGAAATTTTTCCGTGAGAAATAACCTTGCTGTGATAGAGTAGCAGTAATCCTTTGGAGCTTACAAACACGTTCTCCAAACCCAATTCTCCGGAATCAAATTTATCAGGGCGGGACTCAAGCAGTATTTTTTTTCGGGAAGACCATTTGATTGCGTCAGAAGAATATGAAACGGAAACTGCTGAATCACCGCCATACAACACGTACTTATTACGGTATTTGAATTCGGACACTACAATTCCCCGTGATGAAAGTCCGCCGGCAAAGGACGAATATGTCCAGGAAGTAAAATCTTCAGAATCCGCGACGCAGTATCGGGGACTGCATTTAAAAAGAAGCTTGTGAGATGGAGCACTGCCGTCATGTGTGCTGAAAAAAGAAAATTTCTCTGTCGGCAAAAAAGACTTTTTTCCTCCCCGACGCGTACCTATTTCCTGTTGCTTTGCAGTAAGCTCGAAGTTGAATCCGTCTTCTGAAGTGGCCACATTAAAAGAAAACATATTTTCACCGGCAATAAAATACATATATACCCTATTGCTATATGAAGTAACGCCGACGCCTTTCAAAAGAGTGTTCATAATATCACATATAACCCCAACCAAGTGGTTTATTATCAGTGTAAAGTGTTCAAGAGAAATATCAAGTGAAATCAGACATAATGCTACAATCTTACCAGTGTTACTGTTAAGCTTTTTTTCAGTTTCAGGCGTTAAACTCTCGGCATGAATAAAAATAATGTACTAAAACAACGCGTTTTGGGAATGAAAAACTGGTTTTTGAAACGTACTTTGTTCGTGAAGGCACTCATTATCATTGCCGCGATCGGTACGGTGTGGTTGGGGAGTCGTCTTCTGTTTCCCAGCACTGCTGCAAAAGTACAGTATGTGACAGCGACCGCACAAAGAGGAACGCTCATTGTCTCTGTCTCCGGTTCGGGACAGGTTTCCACAGCAAACAGTGCTCCGGTGTATACCCAAGCTTCGGGTGTAGTGGCAACGCTGCATGTCAAAGAAGGTGACATGGTAACTGCGGGAGATAAGATAGCCGAAATCGAACTTGACCTTTCAGGCAAACAAAACTCTGCACAAGCCTGGTCAAATTACCAAAGTGCTCAAAATAATCTCAACAATGCGCAAGCTTCGCTGTATACGCTCAGATCGTCTATGTATGCAAATTGGGATACGTATAATAATATTACACAGGATGGCAAATACACCAACAGCGACGGGTCGTACAACAACGACAACAGACTGTTACCCGAATTTATTGAATCACAGGATAATTGGTTAGCGGCAGAGGCCAAATATAAGAACCAGCAGGGTGTGGTAAATCAGGCACAAACGTCACTGAACGCAGCATGGCTTGCCTACCAACTTGACTCACCGACAATCTATGCCCCGATTTCTGGCCAAATAACCGGATTTTCTTTGCAAGTCGGATCGGTAATTTCTGCCTCAAGCAGTCAAAGTTCCACCACTCAAACAAATACAAAAATCGCCAGCGTTAAAACGACCGCAGCGCCGACAATTACGATTAATTTAACCGAGATCGATGTTACGAAAGTTAAAGAAGGAAACAAGGCCACGGTTACTTTAGACGCGTTTGCGGGTAAGACATTTACGGGAAAAATAGTCAGCATCGATACGTCAGGTCAGACCACTTCCGGCGTAACGACATACCCTGCAGTGATTCAGTTGGACACGCAAGAACCTTCAATGCTTTCAAATATGTCTGCACAAGCGAGCATAATAACCGACATTAAGAATGATGTAATTACGGTTCCTTCTGCGGCGGTCCGCACTACAAATGAACAGTTAACGGTTCAGGTGATGAAGAACGGCAAACCTCAATCGGTGACCGTAACAACCGGAGCTTCGTCTTCGACTGACACGGAAATATTGACGGGGATTTCTGAGAACGACGTAGTAGTTACCAGTACCACAAGCACTGCCACAACATCATCTTCAAGTACCCGCTCGGTATTTAGTTCGTTCGGTGGTGGTGGAGGAGCAACCCGAATAAGCAGGTAATTTTATGAATACCACTTCGATTATCCAAACAAATCATCTGTCGAAGATTTATACGACCGGCAATGATGTGGAGACGGTTGCGTTGGACAATGTTTCTTTCACCATTAAAAAAGGTGAGTTTGTTGCAATCATGGGCCCTTCCGGTTCCGGCAAGTCGACACTCATGCATATTCTTGGAGCGCTTGATTTGCCGACCAAAGGAACATATCTTTTGGATGGCGAAAACGTGGAAAAAATGTCTGATGACGAACTTGCCGATATCAGAAACAGAAAAATCGGTTTTATATTCCAGGCTTTTAACCTGCTTCCCCGTACGACAACAATGAGAAATGTCATGTTGCCGATGGTTTATGCAGGCGTACCGAAAGAGGAACGGGAAGAGAAAGCAAAAAAATTCTTGACTATGGTCGGTTTGGGTGACCGGTTAGAACATACCTCAAATCAGATTTCCGGAGGTCAGCAGCAACGGGTAGCAATTGCCCGCGCACTTGTCATGAACCCCGCGATCTTACTCGCGGACGAACCGACCGGAAACATTGCGTCCGCACAGGCAGAAGAAGTTATGGCTATCTTCCAGAAGTTGAATAACGAAGGCCATACGATTGTCATGATTACCCACGAACCGGATATTGCACAACATGCCAAGCGCATTATTCATGTTCGTGATGGAAGAATTGTCGACGATGGCAATAATCATCAACAAAGAAAGGTGAAAATATAACCATGGATTTTCTCGAACTGTTCAAAGAAAGCTTCGGAATGCTCACGCTGAATAAAACCAGAACCGGTTTGGCAATCCTGGGAATTGTCATAGGAAT
This sequence comes from Patescibacteria group bacterium, assembly GCA_041665145.1. Taxonomy (GTDB): domain Bacteria; phylum Patescibacteriota; class Microgenomatia; order UBA1406; family UBA1406; genus JBAYJK01. The sequence goes on along the minus strand of JBAYJK010000003.1, from coordinate 137,507 downwards.
CGGAAGTGTCATCGCTCTGGTATCTCTCGGTCAGGCAACCCAACAGAGTGTGCAGGAGCAAATACAATCTTTGGGTGCAAACTTACTTACTGTTCAGCCGGGTTCACTGCGTTCGGGAGCGGTCCGGGAAGCAGCGGGCGGATCAACCACTCTGACTCTCGCAGATGCGCTTGCCATAAAAAATGCCACACAAGTCACCACCGTCAAGACAGTTTCTCCTGAGTTAAGCCGCAGAACGCAAGTTACCACTGCCGGGAGTAACACGAACACGCAAATCGTCGGTGTATATCCCGAATATGCCGGAGTACATAAAGTAAGCATCAGTACCGGGAGTTTCATTTCTCAGACCGATGTTGACGGCATTAATAAAGTAGCGGTTGTCGGTCCGCAGGTAGTTACCGATTTGTTCGGAGAAGGTGCAGATCCTATCGGTCAATCCATCAGGATAAACGGACAGTCATTGCGGATAGTCGGCGTGACGGTGGCAAAAGGAGGTACCGGGTTTCAGAATCAGGACGACATGATTTACGTGCCGCTTTCAACAGCGCAAAAAGTCCTGTTCGGGGTAGATTATTTAGGTTCAATTGCACTCGAAGCACAAAGCTCAGACGTTATGACAGCCGCACAAGACGAGGTCGGCTATTTTCTGCTTGCCAGGCATAAAATAAGTGACCCGGCGTCTGCCGATTTTTCCATATTCTCGCAACAGGACATTCTGAATTCAGCATCATCCATTACCGGAATGTTCACCTCATTGCTTGCCGGTATCGCTGCTATTTCTTTGCTGGTCGGGGGAATAGGTATTATGAATATAATGCTGGTAACAGTTACCGAACGGACTCGGGAAATAGGACTCAGAAAAGCGCTCGGTGCAAAAAAGAACGTTATTACAACCCAATTCCTGATGGAATCTATTATTCTTACTTTTACGGGGGGAATCATCGGCGTAGTTTTGGGAATAACTGTTTCATTTATCTTGTCCATCGTTCTCAGTTCAGCATTTGTCGTGTCTCCGATTTCTGTGCTGATCGCCTTCGTTGTATCGGCTGGTATCGGAATACTGTTCGGCTGGTATCCGGCAAAGAAGGCCTCGAATCTTCAGCCGATTGAGGCATTAAGGTACGAATAATTATTAATTAAAAATTTGTAGGGGCGAAACTTGTTTCGCCCAATATTGAAACAATGAAAAACAACACAATGATCGTCACTGTCCTGGCAGTAGTGGTAGTCGGAGCATTAGCATTTTTCGGCGGAATGAAATTTCAGGAAATGCAAACCGCGTCGTCCCGTGGAACGCGCATGGCTCAATTTGGTGGACAATTGGGTATGAATGGTCAAGGTGCACCCGGCATTCAAACAGGAGCGCAAAATGCTGCACGGATAGGAATGCGACAAACCGCAGGGGAGATTATCAGTGCGGATGAGCAATCTGTTACCGTTAAAATGGCAGATGGCAGTACAAAAATAGTGCTTCTTACCGGAAAATCCACAGTCAGCAAGTCAACTCCCGGCGCCAAGGCAGATTTGAAAGTTGGCGAAAAAGTTGCAGTATTCGGCACTGAAAATACCGACGGAAGCATTACTGCTGAGAGTGTACAACTGAATCCGGTAATCAGGCAACTGGTGCGTCCGACAGGAACTCCTTCACAGCAGTAAGTTGTTTACGGAAGTATTTATTTGTTGTCGGGGACAGAATATACGTAGTTGCTCGGAACAGTGGGGGTATTGAGTTGAAATACGGAAAAATTAAGGTAGGCGGCAAAAGTTACCCAGAGTAAATACGGTATGAGCAGCAGTGCTGCAACTTTCGAGATTCTTTTGAATACAACTATCGTTCCGACTATTGCTATCCATAAAAGAACAATTTCTATAAAAGAAATCAAAAGCATATGAGCTCCGAAAAATAGGAGTGACCACAATGCATTTAGTACAAGTTGAGCAAAGAACAACATTAATCCTGTCTGTCTCACATGAAGTAGCTTCTGTGGGAGTTTGGCTACAAGTACTTTGTAGAGCGATACACTCATCAGAAAATAAAGAAGTGTCCACGCAGGCCCGAATACAAAATTCGGAGGGTTTAAAGCCGGTTTAACAAGCGTTACGTACCAAGTGGGAATTGCCTGGAAAGTAAACAGGGAACCAAAAGCTCCTGCCAGAGCACAGATTAAGAAACAAAAAAGGAATAGCGAAAGATTAAACTTCTTCATCACTAACATGTTAATAAAACTAAAAACAGATTATCCTCTATTTGCTTTGCGGCGTCTTTTCAAATTTTTAGCCGTTCCGTGCATCTTGGGCTTGATAAGCGATGTACGTTTTTTTGCAATTGGTTTAACTCGTTTTTTCATAAAGGCGATATAAACTGCTAATACTTAACACTACCAACATTACCCCAATAAGTCAATCAACAATCTGGTACAATGCATAGTATGACAAACAAAACTACCTTTTCTAAACTGTTCGAGGAAGATTTTATAAAGTATGGGTACATAACCGAAGAAAACTTCTCACTTTATCTTGCCAAATGTTCGGAATTTGCAGCCAAACAACTGTCACAAAAACAAAAATTATCCGGTTTTGAGTCGTATTTAGACTCTTTGAATGTGGATATGGTTAAGGTTGAACTTAAAGATTCTGCTGAACTTTTGACACAAGCGGTCGATAAAATTCAGAATAAACTCGGATCTCTTCCGTTCGTGCCCATGACAGATGGCTTTGTGCCGGAAAGTATTCCGGTAGACGGCAGCTTTGAATTAAACGGGAAACATGTTTCTCCGTTCGGTTACGACATGGTGACTGCGCTCTACAACACATATTTATTTCCAAAAATGGGTGAGTATGAAACGTTACGGACGTATGAATTCAGCAAGAACCAACGGGCAACATTCGTGTATGCAATGGATAAGGTCAGCGTTGACAATAATATACCTCGGTTTACCTACTTCACGGGAGAATTCATTCTCAGCAGAGGAATATTTATGGCATCACAATTACTGAAGACTCCGAAACTGCATGCATGGAGAGTGAAGGTGTTGCGCGTACTCCTGACGGACTATTTGGCGGGAAAAATGATCAAACTTCCGGCAATTGTTGAAAAAATAGCGTAACTATTTGACAATAGCGCTTGGAATCTAAGCAACCACGAAGACAAACTGATCCGGCAAAATATTATCTCTCACTGCTAATTCTATCTCAGGACGGGCTACTAATGCTTTGCGATCGGAAGGTGTTGGATGGTCAATAAAATATCTATTCTCTGTTTGTCGAAAATTAAGGCCTGCGGCCTGCAAAGCTTTGCTTAACAGCTCTTTTGTTTCAGGATGTTCGGTGGTAACGACAAATTGGGTATGAAAGTCTCGCGCGATTTTTGCCCACTGCACGGCGGCATCAACTAGTTCCGGACGTCTTACGGAAACAGAGTACCCTGGATTTTGGACAGTAACGTTGGGGTTGCGCATAAAGATGGCGCCAATGGGACGACGAATTTGCTTCATTATGCTACCCGGAGTGGCAGCATAGTCGGCTTTTATTGTGCGAGATCGGGCAAGTGCAACAATTTCATCTCCCAACCGAGACCGCTCAAGAAGATCTACTCCATATATAGCGCCGGCTCTCCTCGTTTCGCTGAGTAAGAAACGCATGCAGGCTAGTTCTTCTGCCTCAGCACCGCACCCTAAAAAGACCATTGAACTGTTTGCGGAAACTTTGCTCCAATCGAGAGCAGTAGCCATGACTACCGGTACCCACCAGTTACGTTGCACAACTTGCTCAAGGGTTATACCTGACAATCTAAATTCAGCTGTCATAGAGGTTATTTAATCCACTTTAACCATTTTTCTTCTATCTCTTTACCCAAATCAACATTGTGGAACCGAGCGAGCAGGAGTACCATTCCGAACACATCGGCGACTTCCTTATTAAAATCATCCTTTAGTTCTCTGTCGGTTTTCCCTTTCACGCGTGCCTGTTTAACCATCATCAAATAGCTCTGAATCAGCTCGCCAAGTTCTTCCTGCAACTTAAGAATATACCAATCCGCATTTCGTTCAATGTCGAACTTTTTTGCATATTGGTCCGATACTTTGGCAAGTTCGGCCGAGAGTAGTTTCAAATCCATATATCAATTCTACCAAAAACGGGTTGCCGAGGCTATTGGAAGAAGTTAGAAACTATTGGATGAATCAAGATACTCTAGCTCAAAAACAATGGGATAATGATCTGATGCTTGGTCGAAAATAGTGTCTTTCAAAATCTTGAAGTTTAATACCTGAATGTTATCTGTATGAAAAGCGTAATCGATTCTTAGAATTGGATTTTCGATTTTCATTGGAACTAACCTTGTAGGCGCAGTGGGCCCTTCATTCTTTCCAGCATCTTTTAATCCATAAGCTTCAAACATTTTTATTACTTCCCCTCGTTTCATTTCACTTAAAACTGAGTGGAGGCCTTCATATATTTGAGGACTTTCAGTAGCTAATTGATCAATAAATGGAATAATTTTCGGTATATCATGTTCACTGAGCGTATTAAGATCTCCCATGACTATAGTTGGATTGTCCTGACTGACATTTTGTAACAACTTTTTTGATTGCAATATTCTCGTATCTTCGCTTAAATCATCCAAATAAACCGTAAATATATCTAAAGTGTTTTTATTTATCTTAAGAGTGGATTTAATTGCATTACGTGTTTCGATCCTCACTGTTTCAAAATGATCAACCGGTACATTAGTTAATACGGTTATTCCGTTATTGTGACCTTTCTTTATCAAGCGTTGGTCATTCAAATTTATACAATAGGCACTTTTATACGAAAAAAGCTCGGCTAGTTGTTTGTTGGTATATAGACTATCCCACCTGAAAGTATCTATAAGACCAATAAAATCAGCATTAATACTTTTAATTACTTTTTTGAGTATATCTATTCGCTCGGGTAATGGTGAATCATAACTGTAAGAATTAAAACCACCGCTTAATATATTGTAGGATGCAACTCTCATAAAAATATTTTATCAAATTAAAATGACTTCGAAGCTTTAGCGAAGAATTGGCTGGGAGTAACGAATGTGGACCAAGAAGGCCTTATAGCATTACTCAAACATCAATGGAACTCTTGCATAACCACCATCAACCTTTGAAACTATTCCACAGACATCGGTTACATTGAATAATAAGCCTGTATTTGAAGCATCTACGATGACATTGGTAAGATCTATGTCTGTTAAATCTGTATTCAGCCGTGCATTTACTTCGAGCGATACCCGGTCCAATAAACCTCTCATCTGCTCCTCGCGACCTTTCAGGACAGCTTGTTGTATAACTTGTCGTCGAGCCCACTGCGGGTAATACATATCTCTCAGATTAATTCCCGGCACGTATTTACTCATAGACCATGCATCTCCGGTTCCAGGCAATTCTCCTAAATTGTCTATTTCCACCACGTTCCAGTGTATAGAAATACATTGCCCTGAAAACGACCACTCATCAGATCTTTGGGTTAGTTCTTGTGAGACTTGTCCGGTGAGCCTTTTGTATAGTTGTAGCGTGGAGCGAGTAATTATTCCCCTTGAAAGAGGAGTGTCATAAATTTTTAAAACAGACCCACCTTTTCTAAAAACGCGCGATTCAGCAACATCCAAAAGCTCAGCGTCACGCAAGTCAAGTCCTCCGTTCGTTAAATGAGTCTTATCTCTGTCGCCAGCAAAAAGCCTTTTCCAGTGCTCTAAAAACATAAACTATTATATCACAACATTATTCAGAGTCGTTATAATTCGTTTTACAGGACTAGTGCTGGGTTTTGTTGATGAAGCTGTGAAATTTTACTCTGGGCAAATACCATGAAAAGAAATTCTCATTATTTAAGTAATTTGGCTCGCATAAGTTTCTTTATATTCCAAAATATCTCCAGGTTGGCAATCTAAGGCTTTGCAGATAGCTTCGAGTGTTGAGAAGCGTATAGCTTTTGCTTTTCCATTCTTCAAAATTGAAAGATTAGCCATTGTAATACCCACCTCAGTAGTAAGTTCGGTAACACTCATCTTTCGCTTAGCTAACATTACATCTATGTTGATTATTATTGCCATATTTGTGACTTATACAGTTAAATCAATTTCTGATTTTATATCTACAGCATTTTGGAGAAGTTTTTGAAAGACACTGGCTGCTGTGGCAATAACGGCAAATGCTATTACTAAACAAAAACCAAGCATTGTCGGACCAGCTGGATCGTCGCCGTGTGCAAAGAAACGGATATAGCCTTCAGCTACTGCAATTAATCCGATAAGGGTAAGTGAGGAAAACTTCATATTTTTGAGTGTATTAACAGCACCTTGGGAGAATGCTTTGTTAGCGTCAATAAGATTTAGTAGTTTAAATGCCTGATATAGCCCAATGAAGAAAGAAATTGATGCTATATACATATAAATAATAACGGGATCTGTATAAATACTGATTAGATCTAAGTTAGCAGCTCTTCCCTCAGTTTGAGGGAACCAAAGCATGGCGGTAAGCACACTAATGGCAGTGAGTAAAATTACGACCTTTAGAAATAAAGTGGAACCTCGTTTCATATTGACAGTATATTCCACGATTTATCGTTTTTCAATATACTATTATCGTTATTCGAGAAAATAAGTCGGGAAATTTTACGCTTCGCAATAAACAATTAGTGTTTAAGTAAGAGGCTTTTAAGAAAAATAAACAAATTGCCGAGAAGCGCAAGTCCTAGTAGCCAGAGCACAGAGCCTTTAAAAATATTCTGAAAGTCTTTTCTTTTAAATATTCTGACGTAGATATAGGCAAATACGAATACATAAAATGTTATGAATATAATCGACAAGCCGAAAACAAAAACAGCTAAGCCCAAGTCTTCAAATCCCCCATGTGGATCAAGGTAACTAGCAATACGAAAAAATACATTAGGAGTAGTCACAAAGGAAATTGCCAGAAGCAAGGATAATAGTTTCGTCATTATAAAATTATATCACTAGTCCGAATCCTGGTTGTGTTCTTGTTACATGGGTATCGAGTAAGACTAATAACGTTCGTACTTCCTGAGAATAGCTTTTAGTATAATAAGCGCATGAAAGACGTATTAGGGGCTCTAGCAGTAATCTTAACCTTCATTGGGTATGCTCCGTACATCTGGGATACTGTAAAAGGCAAAACTAAACCCCATATATACAGTTGGTTTATCTGGGCATTTGTAACTTTTATCATTTTTGCGCTTCAGATTTTAGGAAAAGGTGGTGCAGGTGCCTATACAACCCTCGCCACAGCTATTCTTTGCTTGACCATTTACATTTTAGGCCTCAAGAATGGAGAAAAAGACATAACTAAGTTTGATACGATAACTTTCATTATCGCACTCATAGCAACATGCGTGTGGATTTTCGCGAAAGAACCGGTTATCTCAACCGTTTTGATCGTTACCATAAACACCCTTGCGAACTTGCCCACCATCCGAAAGTCATGGAAAGATCCACATTCCGAGACACTCTTTACGTGGAAGATGGGTGCGGTACGTAACTTTTTGGGGCTTTTGGCTTTGGCAAATTACTCCCTACTCACATGGCTTTACCCGGTAACAAATTTATTAATCAATATTATTGAAAGTACTTTATTAATTATTAGAAGAAAGCAGTTAAATTTACTTAAGTGAAAATCAGGATTTTTTACTGCTTTCAATTGCTTTTTTAAGAATTGCTGCAACCGTAGTCTCTTTAGCCTTCATGTAGAGCTCTTTCTTCGATTTCTTGTCTTCAACACCTTCTACAAGCTTGGCACCGATCTCTTTGACTCGGGCATATTCAAGACGATCAGTCTCATGTGTTCGTAAGTAATTCCTAAAAAGAATTGCTTGCTTGAAATTCTCATTTTCAAGAAAAGTAACGTGAACATGGTATATTTGAGTGATATTCTCACTATGCAAAACAGTACGTTGGTGGAACAATCGTTCTGAGTCACCTCCAGTTTCTCGATATCCGTATCCTGCTTTTAGAAGTAGCTCAGACGTCGATTTCATTTGATCTCTGGGAACAGCAACAAAAATATCGATGATCCCCTTTCCTCCAAGACCAGGGACAGCAGAGCTCCCGAAGTGCTCAATTACTGGGCTGTTTCCAAGGAAACTTCGAAGACGACGTTGTTCGTCCTTAAACAACTTGGGAAACTCACAATAGTAAGGCTTAAAATCGTACTTTGCCATAACTAAAGTATATCACTAGTCTAATCTTATTTACCTTTATAAGATAATATTTGTATGTTAGAATATTGCTGTTCAATTGGGGGATCGTCTAATGGTAGGACAGCAGCCTTTGGAGCTGTTTATCGTGGTCCGAATCCACGTCCCCCAGCACATCGGCCTCATAGCAGACTTATTTCATTCACCTTAATTGGAACCCTTCCTTGACAAAATGATACGTATCAAAAACTGAATTAGTCTTTACTAAGACGCCTGAGACAATAATGTCATTACCAAAAAAGTTCTTAATAGTATCACCCGGTTTAGAAAATAGTTTTTCCTCAATCATAACCTGAGCCTCGTCATACCCTATAAAAATCGGACTATACTTCTTTCCTGCAATATATACCGGATTGAATGCCTCCATTTGTATCTGACCTGATAACTCTGTAGGAATACTGTTTCCTACCATATAGAACTGTTTTTTAACTCCAGTGGGAGCGCTTATTTCTACCACATTACTAACTGCACGAGAATTGGTTACTTTCGAATCCATCTTCTTTGGTGCAGCCATAGTGGAACTAAACCGTGCAAATTCGATAAACAGTAACGTAAAAGCGATCATCATAACAATCGGTGCAAACATAGATATATAGTTCTTTTTTCCCGGACGGTAGCGCCGAAGAAGCAGTGAGTTGCTTACTACAGAAACTGAACTAAGTGCCATCGCAAGACCAGCAAGTTCCGGCTTTAACACAAGGCCCGCGAACATAAATACACGCGCAGCGATTGGAATGCCGATAACGTTATAGAACAAAGCAAAGAACATGTTTTGTTGTATTTTTTGCACGGCGCTCTTGGAAAGATCGAGTGCATTAACTACATCTCTGAGATCATTCTTAATGATGACGATTCCTCCGGCTTCCATGGCAACATCAGTTCCCGAACCCATTGCAATTCCAAGTTCAGCTTGTGCAAGTGCCGGTGCGTCATTAATACCGTCTCCTACCATCGCTACTTTTTTACCTTGTTCCTGAAGTTTTTTTACTTCGTTGGCCTTATCTTGAGGCAAGACTTCGGCGAGGACATTGTCAATACCGACTTGTGCAGCAATTGCCTTAGCCGTACGGGTATTGTCCCCTGTGATCATCCATACTTCAATCTTCATCTTCTTGAGTTTTTCAATAGCTTCTCTCGAAGTGGTTTTTATCGTATCAGCAACAGCAATCAGTCCAAGCACTTCGTCTTTTGAAGATAGGATCATTGCTGTTTTTCCCTGTTCTTCGAGTCGTACGAGCTTCCGTTCAAACTTACCGATATCCAAACCAAGCGTTTCGGTAATAAGCTTGCGATTTCCGAAAAAGTAATCTTTGTTTCCAATAGTCCCTTTGACGCCATGGCCTGGAATTGCACTAAACTTCTCAACTTCTTTAAGAGTCACACCTTCCTCTTGAGAGTAAGAATATATTGCTTCAGCAAGGGGGTGTTCGGATTGCTTTTCAAGACTTGCAGAAATAGCAAGCACTTCTTTATCGTCAAGCGAACCAACATCTTCAACATCAGTTACTTCGGGCTTTCCTTTTGTGATAGTTCCTGTTTTGTCGAAAACAATCGTATTTATTTTACTTGCACTTTCCAATGGTTCGCCACCTTTGATTAAGATGCCATGTTCAGCCCCAACTCCCGTTCCAACCATTATGGCTGTCGGGGTGGCAAGGCCCAGAGCACAAGGACAGGCAATAACAATAACTGCCGTAAATGCCATTAGAGCGAAAGAAAGCGTTGACCCTAAAAAGAAAAACCAGACAACAAATGTCAAAACGGCAAGTGCTATTACACCCGGAACAAAGTATGCAGAAATCTTATCGGCAACAGCTTGAATGGGTGCCTTAGAACCCTGTGCGTCTTCAACGAGGCGGATAATTTGGGCGAGCGTAGTTTCAGACCCCACTCGTGTTGCCATAAACTCAAAGCTACCGACTTTATTTATTGTGCCGCCGATAACTGTGTCCTCAACATGTTTTTCAACAGGAAGACTCTCACCGGTTATCATTGATTCGTCGATAGAAGAGGAGCCTTTCGTAATCGTTCCATCTACGGGGACTTTTTCTCCGGGTCGAACCATGATAATATCGTTTTTGATAACCTGGTCAACAGGAATATCAACTGTCTCTCCGTTTCGTATAACTCGTGCTGTTTTTGCCTGCAAACCCATGAGTTTCTTAATCGCTTCAGATGTCCTTCCTTTGGCTTTTGCTTCAAGGAATTTTCCTAGAATAACAAACGTAATAAGGAATGCTGCAGTTTCAAAGTACAAATCTGGAATTTTGGCTCCTGCAAGGCCAATTAAGGAATTGTTGGTTATAAAGTATTGGATAAAGTTAGCAGCGCTATAGAAATAGGCAACGGATGTCCCTATAGCTATTAAACTATCCATGTTAAACGTACGCATCTTTAAGGCGGAAATCATTCCTTTGTAAAAGTTGGAGCCAATGATGAATTGTACGGGTGTTGCTAATACAAACGATATGATTCCAATGTAGGGAAGTATGAGCTTGGTTCCCGGTAGAAAATTAAAGAAATCAAGAAACATGAAATAAATCATTGGGGACGACAACACCATGCTGATAATGAATCTGTTCCATTGATGCTTTATTTCTGATGTTTGGCGTTTTGCTTGAGCTTGTGAGTCTTCAGTATGAGCGGGAGCAGCTTTGTATCCAGATTTTTCAACTGCTTTTATTAAATCTTCTGTCTTTGTTACGCCCGAATTGTAAACTACAGATGCTTTTTCAGAAGCGAAATTAACTTTTGCTTCTGATACACCAGTCACCTTTTTTAACTGTCTCTCAATAATTGCGGCACAAGAGGAACAATGCATTCCTATAATGACCAAACTAGTTCGTTCCGTTTTACCAGCAAAAGTATTATTTTCGACAACGTTATTCGGCTGAGCGAGTTGGTGAGGTTCATCGCTTTCGTTAGAATTAAATCGTAACTTACCTTTAATGGTCACCTGTCCTTCTGCATTCTTGCCGATTGTTCCTTCAAGACCTATTTCCTTTGGGAAATTCAAAAAAGCAAATGTTCCCTTTTCTTGTGGCAATTGTGATACGTTGTTACTCAGATGATTGGAAGTAATTACAGAAGCCACATACCCTGCATTTTTTACAGAGTCAAGAATTGCCGCGTCTGAAGTAACCCGATTGGTTAAAGTGACTGTTCCGCGGCCAGTTTTATAGTCAGTACTAACGTCTTTGACACCCGAAAGGGAAGACAGCTCATCTTTGATTAACATTTCGCACGACTGACAATGCATTCCTTCAATTTTAAGATCAATTATTCTATTCATACTATTTCTCGAGTGCTTTATAAGGTGTGTCTTGAAGCACTTTGTTAACTTCTAATACTGATAGTAGCCTATCGGAATCTATGACTGCTACACCCAATTCAACGGAAACATCAACTTTTTGAACTCCGCTTATTGCTCCGATCCTTTTTTCTGAGACTTTCTTGCAAGCGTTGCAAGTAAGTCCGGTTAGTTTCATTGATTGCATAGTTTTGTTAATAACTAAATAACTTGTATTTGGCCTCTCGGAATTCCCATCCCGCAAGTGATATTGTAGTTACCCGGAGTACTGGGTGTAAATTCAAAAATCGTCTTTTGTCCTTTGGTGAGAATATCCACCTTATTTGTCAGGTTGGGAACTGTGATGCTGCCCATACAACCTTCGCCGTTATCCTGCGCGTCAACTTCGAAACGTACCGGTTGATTTGCTTTAACGATAAAAAAGTTGGGCGAGATATCGCCGAGACTTGTGTACGTGGCCTTAATTACCTGTACATTATTCTCAACAACGGCTTCTGCGATAGGTTGGCTAGGGTTTGGAGTAGGCACTGCACGCTTTGAGCCGCATCCACAACCACCTCCACCAGAACCGCCACATGATGACTTTGCATTGGTGGTCGTAGTGCTTGGCAGTGGTAACGCACTCACCCCCGCTGGCGTTGCATCTGCGGCAAGTACAGAAGGAACAGCCGACGTCTCAGTCTCATCAACTACATTAAACGATCCATTATACATTCCCATCATGCATGAAAAGCGGATTGTACCGGTTTCTGTTGGAGTAAAATTTATGATGTTCTCACCTAACTGCAGTGCTTGGCGCACACCTAACTGCTGTGACACAATGCTACTTGCACAGGTATTAACATCAGTTGAAGTAACAATCCATTTCACTGGAGTACCTTTTTTGATAGTAAAGCTATTAGGCGTGTAACCGGAAGAATCTTGCGTCATCCGAACTTCCTGAACCCCATTAGCGATGGTGACATTTGAATCAGTAGCTGTTGTATTCGTTGCAGCCTTTGTATTGAAAGCTCCAAGAACGTTCGGGCCAATCCCGAGTAAGTTAAGGCCATTTGAAATATTAAATAGGGCGAGCAGAACAACTACAACACCAGCAACCTTGAAAAACATCTTCGCAGCCTCACCTTTAATTACGGATGTAAGACCACCAACACTGAGCAATCCAGGCGCCGTACCAAGTGCGAAAACACCCATGGTTAACGCGCCTGTTACGGGACTGCCGGTACTCATGGCAAATAGTTGCATTGCCTGAGTGAAACCACAGGGTAGAAAAAAAGTCGAAGCCCCCATAATTGCAGCACCTTTGTCACTGTATTCAGACTGAGTCTGCTCCTTAATACCAAGTATACGAGAAATCCCTTTGGGTAAAGTAAACGATATTCGCTTTAAAACAGGGAATATCTCGATAAGTTGGCCTCCGAGAAGCAACATGACAAGCCCCACTGTAACAGTCAAAATTCCCAGAACTGAAGTAGAAAGCTGAAACAGAGATCCAGCAAAACCTACCACACCTCCCAAAACTGTGTATGACGTGATTCTTCCAAGATTAAAAAATAGATGTGGTTTGAATTTCTCGAGAGCGCTGGCATTTGGATTTTGCGCGGAAAACCGAGCAGCAGCGCCGAGCACCAACCCGCCCACCATTGCCATACATGTTGATACTCCCGCGGTGAGACCGACAATGAACACAATGGGTAAGCTTGAGTAGCTTCCCGAAATTGAACTTCCCAAATTGAATAATCCGAATGTTTTTGCAAGGAGAAACACGGTCATTACCATGAAGAAAGCAATTCCTACATCAACATAATCCCAGTGGTTCCGAGAAAAAATATGAGGTTTTTCATTCACCCCAATACTGTATCCGGCATTCTGTATCGCATGTGCAACTGCCTGTTCATTAAATCCGTGTCGGTAGAATAACTCGGCAACCCCAGTTTGGTGGCTTACTGAAACCCGTTCAATACCGGGTACCTTTTGTAATTCGTCTTCTATTAACAATTCACATGATCGGCAGTGCATGCCTTTGATATTGATGTTACATTTTTTCATAAAATACAGCATACAAGACAGGCAGTTAAGATTTTATGAAGATTTCAGAGTTTCGTTGAAGACAGCAATTATAGTGTTACTAGATCCTTTTCTGATCTTCTGAGCAACACAGCATTAACTGCTACAATAATTGAAGAGGCTGACATGAGAAGGGCTGAAAACTCCGGTCGTAACGTAATACCAAAAGTCGGATAGAGAACTCCAGCAGCTATAGGAATCGCTAAAACGTTGTAAATGCTTGCCCACACCAGATTTTCCTTCATTTTACGTACTGTTGCTTTTGATAATTTTATAGCACGAAGAATATCTCCGGGATCCGATTTCATGAGAACAACCTTGGCTGTCTCGATAGCAACATCTGTGCCTGCCCCTATGGCAATGCCTATATCTGCCCGTGCAAGCGCCGGAGCATCATTGACACCATCACCAACCATTGCTACGAATCTGCCCTCATCCTGAAGCTTTTTAACGTATGTTTCTTTATCTGCCGGTAGTACCTCGGAAAATATTCTGTCAATGCCCAATAATGTACCAACAGCCTCAGCTGTTTGTCTGTTGTCTCCAGTAATCATAGCCACCTCCAATCCTAATTGCCTCATTGCGGTAATGGCGTCTTTTGCAGTAGGTTTAACCGTGTCAGCAGCAGCTACCACACCCGCAATTTTACTATCTATTGCTAGAATCATGAGTGTCTTGCCTTCTACTAATAATCGGTCGATATCTTTCTGAAGCGGAGAAATATCAACCTTACGATCGGTCATAAGTTTTATAGTCCCGACGAGTACATGTCTATTTTCGACAAACGCCTCAACCCCAAGACCTGATAAGGAATTAAATTTGTCGATATTCGAAGGTATGCTTAATGTAAGTCTATGTACTTCTTCAAGAATAGCCTTGCTGAGAGGGTGACCAGACTTCGTTTCGGCAGCTGCGGTCAGTCTGAGAACTTCGCTTTGAGAAAAACCTGAGGCAGCTACTGTATCAGTAACTTTTGGCTTTCCCTCGGTAAGCGTTCCCGTCTTATCGAGAACAACTGTCTGAATCTTGGACACCTGTTCAAGTGTGGGAGCATCCTTTATAAGGATATTGTGCTTTGCACCAAGACCAGTCCCAACCGCTACAGCGGTAGGTGTTGCCAAACCAAGTGCATCTGGGCACGCGATGACGATGGTGGAAATAGCAAATGTCAATGCGACAACCAGCGGTTGACCTAAAACAAAAAACCAGGTAAAGAATGTCAATAACCCACCTCCTACGGCAATAATAACCAGATATTTTGCAAATGTATCAGCCAATTTCTGTCCGGGAGCCTTAGAGTTTTGGGCGGTCTCGACCATTTTAACAATTTGCGCAAGCGCCGTATCATTTCCGACTTTAGTAGCCTTAAATTTTACTGAACCGGACGTGTTGATAGAACCACCAATCACGGTATCGGCCATTTTCTTTAAAACTGGGATTGATTCACCCGTAACAAGCGACTCATCAATTGCCGTTTCTCCCTCAATAATTTCACCATCAACAGGTACCTTATCTCCAGGTTTAAGTACAAGGATATCCCCAAGTTTGATTTCAGAAGTAGATACTATCGTTTCCACGTTGTTTTTCCAGAGTCGTGCCTGAGGAGGAACGAGGTTAAACAAAGCCTGAAGCGCGTCAGTGGTTCCACGCCTGGATTTCATTTCCATCCAATGCCCAAAAAGTACAAATGTAATCAACATTGCCGCTGCTTCATAGTACGAATCAGCGCTTCCGGTTAGTGTCAACACAACGCTGAACCCATATGCAGCCGTAATACCAATTGCTATCAGAACGGACATACCAAGTTGCCGTTTACGCAATTCAAGAAATGAGGAATACAGAAACAACCAACCTCCGTAAAAAAAGACGGGGGTTGTTAGTACAAACAGAAGCCAGGGAATGGGAAGAGGGGACGGTAAATTCAACTTGAAAATCATATTTCCCATGGAGTAGAGAAGAATGGGTAGTGTTAGAAACAAAGAAAAGAAAAACTTATTTCTTATGTCTAGTTCCATAAGTTTGGCCATCTCACGTCCGGCTAGACCTGTGTGTTCCATACCCATACTCATCGCCATACTCATCTTTAGCTTTTCCCAGAAGGACAATTCAGACATAGGTTTCATTGAATGCATATCATGTTGACTGTGCATATCATGCATATCGTGAGTCATCGTTTCATGATTCATTTTCATGCTTTTATCGTAACACTTTTGTGTTTATTTTTTGTCGTAGTTAATGCTTATGGCTGCCGCTTTTCATCATCACAAAATGTATGAGCGGACATAGTAAAAGAATTCCTACATACAACAAGCTATTTAGCTTAACCTTAAACACCGTAACCGCCACAACCACAACAACAACTGCACACAGACAAACAAGGAACCACGTTATTACTGCACTCGTTTTGCTGTTGTACGTTGGTGCTTCATGGTACTCCATATTGATTATATTAAATTGCTATATATATTTGAACTATATAATGAGTAGCATTAGGAAAGTGTGAAGATGGTTATGATAGAATGCCTTTGATAGGCAAGGTAATAGAAACTGTGGTTCCTTTGCCGACTTTACTAGTCACATCAATTTCACCGCGATGGGCTTTTATAATACCCTGCGCAATGGCAAGTCCGAGACCTGAGCCTAATGTTTTTGCAGTTTTTGCGCCACGATAAAAACGTTCGAAGATATGATCTATCTCTTTTTCCGAAATACCGATACCGGTATCAGTTATTTCAAGGATAGCGCTACCGCCTCTTTTGTGCAAAGTAATACTGACAGTTTTATCCACTGGAGTGTATTTGATCGCGTTATCAATAATGTTGAGTATTGCTCTGGTTATTTTGTCTTCTACTCCAATAACAAATATATTTTGCCTAATATTGTTTCTTATGCTTATACGTTTTTGAGCTGCTAGTTTTGTTGCAATCTCGCTTAATTCGGTAAGCGTTACCGACAAATTAAAACTGTTCTCAGAAATTTGTGAGCTCTCCGCCCCGAGCCAAGCAAGATCAAGAATATTTTTGATTGTTGTAGATAATCTATTGACATCAATAAGAGTTTCCTTGAAGAATTGTCTGTATTCATCGTTTGTCCTGTTTTTTAAAAGCGCGAGTTCAATTCCGCTCTTAAGAGTTGCAACCGGGGTCTTCAATTCATGTGCAACATCACCGATGAACTGTCGTTCCCGTTGAAACGAATCCTGAAGACGATCTAGAAGACTGTTAAAGGTAACCCCAAGCTTTTCCATTTCATCCCCTGTTCGGGATGTATCCACCCTCTCTTCAAGATGTTCGGAACTTATCTTGTCAATTTTATTGGTTATATGAGATATGGGTTGCATGATTTTTCCGGCGAGGACTAATCCGCCGAGAACCGTTGGAATTACGAGCAGCCCCAGCAGTATCGCGAGGGTCGTAAGAAGAGTATTGAGAGACTTCTGGATAGCATCAATAGGGTGTGCAACGAGTACAATACCTACAAGATCCGATCCGCTTCTGATTGGCTGGGCAATGAATCTCATAGGTACATTGCTAATTTCCTGGTTTAAGTAGACTGGTTTTGCGGAACCCCGAGCTAGCTGGAAAAGATAGTTATATGAAACGTATGGCCTATCCATACTTAGCGAGCTGCTAACAGCAATACCATTTTCATCCAGTAAGGCTACAACCATACCCGGAATATTGCTGAATTCGGTGAATAATTGTTGTTGCAATAATACCTCATGCAGACTAACACCCTGTCGTGTCACGATCTGTGATAACTTAGTCGCGTGTGTCAAAAGTTCGCTATCTACTTGTTTGAAAAGTATCCTTGTTGTTACCAGATAAAAACTGGAAAAAATAAATGCAGCCGCAAGAAACATTGCCAGACTGAACCAGAAGATTATGCGGAATCGTATGCTTTTGGTATTCATATTAGCTTCCAACCTTATAACCGACTCCATGAATCGTTTGTATGAGCTTGTGTTTTGACCCCCGATTAATTTTCTTTCGTAATGTGGTAACGAAAACATCAACAACGTTACTCATTCCCTCGAAATTATAATCCCAGACATGCTCTGTAATCATAGTTCTGCTTACCACTTCACCCTTATGCCTCATCAATAGCTCTAAAATTGCAAACTCCTTTGGAGTCAAACTTATTGTCCTGCTGTCTCTCTTCACAATATGCTTCAATGGATCAACCTCCAGACCTTCAATTTCCAAAACAGGGGATGAATTTTGATGGCTTCTTCTGATAAGAGCGTGTACACGGGAGCGAAATTCAGCAAAAGAAAATGGTTTTGTCATATAGTCGTCAGCTCCTGAGTCAAGCCCTGCTATTTTATCTTCCGTTTTCGACTTTGCGGTTAAAATTAGAACGGGGGTTCTTATTTGTTTATTACGAAGTTCTTTACAGAGAGTTAGTCCATCGACTTTAGGTAATGCAATATCCAACACAATAAGATCATACTCTTCACTTTCAGCAAGGTATTGTCCCTCTTCACCGTCGAATGCTTGGTCTACAGCAAAACCATCCTCAATGAATCCTTTTCGAACAATATTAGAAAGTCTTTGTTCATCCTCGACGATCAGAATCCTCATAAGAGCATTATACTCCGCATCCGCCACCTTGTTTCGGTGGTTGCTGGACTAATCCTTTATTAGCAAGCCATTGCTTAATATTTTGAGATGCAGTTGCAGATGAGAAATCTTTACTTAATAAGATCTTTGCATCTACATCTTTAAATGATTTTCCCTCCTTGTTTTGAAAATATAATGCAAGATCATAATAGTTTCCCGGGAACCAAAAAGCGTTGAAGTATTTCGACGCTTCATACATGTCTTTTTCAGTTGCACCGTTTGCTGCCATAAGTTGCAGGACTCCCAATAAAGCCATCCCATGGTTGCAGTCCGGGAATGCCGTTGAGTTGTCACAACAAGGCCTGAAAATATTTGATGCTACCAGAGCGACGAGAGCTTCTTGTTCTGCAGTCAACGAAATAAGTTCCGACTTTGAATAGTAATTCATTGCCTCACTTTTTGCCAAACTCCACCCTCCGGTAGAGGCAAAATTGCCCGCACCACTTTTACCGCCATATTTCACCATATCTCCTTCGTCGAGAATTTTAGATTTATTGGCAAGCCCTACAGCCCAGAAAAAATTAAGAAGAAAGTACGAGTTTTCCCTGGTTACTTTTATTCTTTTGCTCGATCCTTTAAATAAAATTTGTTTCTGTTCTGTTGTCATCGGTTGGCTAGATCTTTCATATGTGCTTTGAAATTTCTCTCGATCTATTGCCCCCGAAGCTATAAGTTTCGGGCCAAGATCTCTATACAATGCATTTATTTCATACCCCGCAACCGGGTTAATTTGATCAAACAAGTTGTTTTTGGTGGTTACCACAGTTTTTGTCGATGGAGATACCTGTGGTTTAAAAAGGGTCGATTTTAAACTTATGACGCGGGGAGTAATGAGTATGGCAGCCAAAATCGCGTTAAAAGTAACACTAACCATAACTACCGGCAAAAGATTATTCTTCTTTTTCATGGCCTTTATAACGTAGTAACTTGTAAAAAGCAAGCAGAACTATCCCAAAAACTACCAGGTCGATTATCGGATTCTGGAAGTATTTCGAAATTTCAAAAAAAATAAGTCTAATTTTTTGGCTGTATGGTTCCATCTGGTTCATCTGTATTTTTCCAAAAAAATTGAATAAAGCTATCAGTATACCTGCAAGAAAAAATAAAGCGGCTCCCGCAAACTTCAAAATCCGATAAATTTTCTGTCTGTTTGCTCCTGTTACCCGAGAAGTTGCCTTTTCGTAAAACATTGACATGATAAACAAAGGCATGACGATACCGACAATATATGCTGCTGAGACGATAAAAGCCTGTAAAAGTGAGGGGGACAGCGATGTAAGTGTAACAGCGGCAAAGAGTACTGGAGCGCAACAGGCAGAAGTTAGTCCAGACATAAGACCTAATCCAAAAACCGTTCCTGTGTTAATTTTTTTTCCATGGGGGCTAGAGACATGAAATATCTGAGGTAGATGGAGTACGGGTTTAAGTGTTAAAAAACCCATCAGAATCATAACCAACGCACCGAGATAGTAAACTTGTGTATGGTATGTGTCGAGAAAGAATATAGCAGCCCTAATTCCAAGTGCTATCGGAACTAGGACGAAGGCCAGGCCGAACGCAAAGATAAACGTATAATACATAACCTTTTTGCCGTCCTTGAAGATTGTTCCAAGATATGAAGGGAACAGAAATGTTATACAACACGGGGCAAATAGTGCCAGTACTCCCGCGAGAAATGATGCTGTCAATGAGACGCCAAATAAAAAGTTTGAATCCATTTTTACCTCACCTTTGCTTTAATGCTAAACACCAATTTCTGATTAAGAGGATCGTTTGTCGTTACATACACTTCGCGCTCAACGAGACCGTACACAGGCATAGTCGCGGGGCGGTATACGAGGCGAACTATGGCACTTTCACCTGGCGCTATGTTAGTAATGAATCCGCTTTGGGCATGCATACTGTATGGTTTTGTAGTTGTACCTTTGTAAATTAGCTGACCTGTTGTACAGCCGCAGCTCGAACTAATTCCGAGAATCTGAAGAGGCTTGGTGCCTGTATTTTTGAAAGAAAAGTCCTGCTTTTTCACATCGGACACGCTGATTTCCCCAAGGTTTTTGAATACGCTATTTGCCTCAACTTTGGGCCGATTAGTATCTTGAGCGGAATATACAATAGACGCCAGATCCGGCTTTTGACCAGTTGTTATAAAGAAAACAAGTCCGAGCATTACGCCGAAGAAAACGCAAAGAGTAATTATAACTTTTGAGCTCATATTTATCTTCTTGCTAAAATTTATATGCTTTCATAACTTCACTGATAGTCTGAGAACCTAAAGTGGTTTTTGTTCTATCTTGTTTATTCAGGGTACAAACCTCGAGATGGTATATTCGTAGCAGTTCTGAAGCTCGGTTAAGTTTAACTATCGCAAGCTCAATCTTCTGACAGAGAAATTTCCAGTCGTAATCGGATGGAAGTTCATTGATAACATCTGTAACAGTATGCTGAGAAAGGTTTAGCTGTTTAACTATCTCTTTCTTATAAAACATAGTCAAATACTACAACCACATGAATTAAGATTTTATGAAGATGAGTTGTTTCTTTTTATACTGTACCAAATGTCCCATTTAGCCTCAAAGGTGAGACACCGTTATAAGGCCTTTCAGGTCCACATCCGTTACTCCCAGCACAATGTTAAAAGTAGGTTTTATTGTCGATGGGGTAAGGTGGATCATAGGGCAGCGCCCCGCGAGAGCTGTTCCCTTGTGTCCAAGGGACTATATTGAATTAGACCTACATTTAGACGATTATACGGATAACGAATATACAAGTAAGAAGTTGCAATGTGAGAAATGTAATAAAATATATTCCATTCCTAGATTTGTATACTATGAGAAACAATTTATCTTAAAGGAGATAAACTCTAGGACCTATAAAACAATGCATTTTATTAATATTGATAACGAAGCAACTCCTATTGCTGAAAGCAAAGTATCTTCGAAAGACAATAGGTTTTTTGTTGTTTCAAGACTCATGGAATCAAAAACTGGTTTGCGTCTTGTCGTCTATGCTGGTGAAAAAGGGAAAAAAGAGAAAACGCAAATTTTTGTTGAACCAGAAATAAAAAGGCTTTCTTTTGATCAAAAAGATCAGCACCCAACAGATGTTTTTACTAAGTTAGAGGCAATTTTTTCTGATGGCACGAAAGTAAGCCAAGAAAAATGAAAAGAATTAATGAGCCACTTCTAAGAAAATATTCACCAATAAGAGTCTTTGTAGATCAACTTGAGGCCATAGAGGAATTATTGTTGGTCGAAAAAAGCGGATATAAGATTGTGTCTAAGAGTTTGGAATTCTCAAATGTAAAAGAGCTATGTAAGAAGTACGAAAATGAGTCAATTACTGATCTTAAAATTTCTTCAAGTTCTCCGTACGTGACTTTAGAGCTGCATAAATTATGGACCAGATTATACGTAGGATCAAATAATAACCTTGGGGCAGGATTGTTCTACAAATTAGACAGAATAATTTTGACAACCACTCGAAAGCCAAGTTTTCTATACTCTGATTACACTTTATGGGTCGGATATATTGGCTTTTTCGTCTTCAGGCTATTATTACATGGAGTAATATCTCAGATTGTTTTATATTTCTATTGTCTGTTCTTAGCCTGGACGGTTTGGGTGTTTTATATTAGATTGTTTAAACACAGTGAAATAGTTTTGTCAAAAAGGCACGACGTGAAGGGTTTTCTTAAGAGAAATGGAGACCAGATTATCGTTAATTTAGTAACAGCTACAGTAAGTGCTGCGTTAGGTGTATTAGGAACAATATTTGCTTACAAAATAGGATATCTTAAATAGTATTTCGGTAGCTTATGGGGAGAGCAAGTAGGAAAAGAACTGTTTTGTGCAGTACTTGAACACGAGACTAGCTACCATTTTCAACTAATCCCTGTCAAGAAATTTAGCCTTACAGTATATCCCTGTAACAACAGTACCCAACTAGGATTCGGACTTTAGTATAATTTAGCTATGCAAGAACTGACACTTTCTAGAATTACAGGGCGACCTATTTCGCTGAACTACTTCCCATTAAGTGGTAGCAACGAGGCAGTTATATTCGTCGGAGGAAGTGGAGATACGAGAAATACTTTTAACGCTTTAGTACTTGAACTGCAAAAACGAACAAACAGACCAGTTGTCACTTTTTCCTTCAGCGGCGTCGAAGAAAACAAACAACCGACACTAAACCAACAAACTTCGGATCTCCTAGAGATATTGCAGTATTCTAAATCTATGCTTAAGTTTTCATCAATAGCTATTTTATGTACAAGCATGGGTGCGTATAGCACAACTGAGGCGCTGTTAGATAAACAATTTGATCCTTTTATCTCGAAAGTGGTTTTTATAGATCCTGCAGATTATTATATTACTGAAGCTCAAAGCTTAAATCCCAAAACATGGAGCGGATTTGAAAGTTATAATCCAAACAAGGAGACTATAAGCCAAAAGTTAGCAAAAATTTCTTCTTCAGTAATAATTGATGTGATTCACTCTTTTCTGAGAAACCATGGACCGAACGGGTATCTACCAGTTGCTGACAGGGGTTCAGATAAATTTGGTTATTTTCCGAGGTTGAGTACGTTAATGGTTAAATCTTTTTTTGATTTTACTCCAGACAAAAATAAAGGTTCATACATCGAAGATGAGCAAATTCCACACGCCTTTATGAGAGATGGTGACATAGATAAAAATATTGTCAGGATAGTAGAGTTGATCGGAACTTGCTTAGTATAATAGTTGGTAAAATTTTCCAACTTTATCAGCAAAACCCAGCACTGGTCTTGTAGAAAGAGTTATAACGACACAACAATTTCAAACTGCAACTGACTCAGGCATTGAATAACAAATACTCTCCCTCACTAATTATTTCCACCTTATCATCGGTAATCTTGAGTGCAGAGTTATCATCTAAAGCATATACTGGCTCTTTAAGATTCTTAGATGCCTCTCGCAAGTTTACTTCCCGAATCTTGTCAAAATATGCCGAGTTCAGATGGGGAATAAATTGGAATCCAACCAAACCCAAACCAGCTTTTATTTGAAGATCATATTTCTCACCAAATAGGTTTTGCACTGAATTGTAAACGGTAGGCCCCGTAATGCAACTTCCGGCACTAATACCGGCATATACTCTCGTTTTCAGTAAAGAGGGAAGTTCTTCCTGTAAACCTGACTTTTGAACCCAGTGCATCAGATGAAATGTATTTCCACCTCCCAAAAACAAGATTTTAGATTCCAGCAGTCTTGGCAACCATGTATCCTTTGAAACCGCTGAGATATCAACAATATCTACTTCAAAACCTGCGTTTTGAAAATTATTCAGGTCTTGAATCATCCAACTTTTGTCACCGGGCTCAACGTTGGCGGCAGTCGGGATAAAAGCAAGCTTTACTCCTTCAGCCGGTTGGCCTAACAGCTCTTCTGCTGCGTGGCTAATTGATGGATTTGTTAATCCTGCTGAAGTTAATAGCAATTTCATAGTCACATTATACTAAAGACTTCATCGGGGATTTAAAAAATCTACTTAGTTATGCTTGTATCTATAACACTATAAGAACTTCCGGGTTCGCATCCGTTACTCACAACAAACTCAGAAGTAAGCTCAGATTATATCCCTGTAACTACACTGCTTAATCTAGATTGAGCACTTTTTTGTTATACTTTGAAACATGGAAAAAGAAAGTAAACAAATTATGGTCTATCAGGCTCAAAACGGCGCAGTAGAGGTACAGCTTGATGCTGTTAATGAAACGATTTTGCTTACTCAGATGCAAGTAGCTCAACTTTTTAACGTACAAAAAGGAGCTATCTCAAAACATGTTAAGAATATTTTTACAACTCGTGAGCTTGAGAGAGAGTCAACTGTTTCCGTTTTGGAAACAGTTCAGACTGAAGGAACAAGAAAAATCTTGAGGAAAGTTGAGTATTATAACTTGGACCTTGTTCTTTCTATTGGTTATCGAGTAAACTCAATAAATGCTACAAGATTCCGTCAATGGGCAACAAAGACACTCAAGCAACATATTATAAAGGGTTACACTCTCAACAGAAGAATTTTAGAAAAAAATTATAACACTTTCCTTAAGGTGCTTAACGAAGTGCAGGAGTTACTGCCAGAGAGTCAGATTTCTACACAAAACACACTTGAGTTAATAAAAACTTTTGCATCAACATGGCTTTCTCTTGATACCTACGATAAAGACTCTCTTCCTAAATCCGGTAAGATTAAAAGTGTTTTTGAGCTTACAGCCAGCCAAGTCAGTAAGTTAATTGTAAATCTAAAGGAAGAGTTAATTGGAGATAAAGAAGCAGGTCTCCTTTTCGGTCGCGAGAAAGAAGAAGGAAGACTAACTGGGATTGTTAGAACTGTGTTTCAAACATTCAATGGAAAAGAGTTGTACCCTACAGCAGAGGAAAAAGCAGCTAATCTTCTATATCTTATTGTTAAAGGTCACCCATTTGTGGACGGAAATAAAAGAAGCGGTGCTTTTGTATTTGTTTGGTTTCTAAAAAAGACCAATATATTAAATACTCAAAAATTGACTCCAGAAGCCCTAACAGCGTTAACAATACTTGTCTCCGAAAGTACTCCTAAAGATAGAGATAGAACAATTGGACTAATATTGATGCTACTTCGTACGAAGTAATCAATTGAGCTTAAAATATGAGACACCACTATAAGGCCCTCCTGGTCCACGTCCGTTACTTCCACAGCACTATTCTTCGTGATATAATTTTCAGATATGAAACTTGCTTTATTGCTTCCTGGCTTCTTGGACTCGCCAGATTATCTTCACTTCAAAACGTTTGAAAAAAGACTTATTGAACTTGGATACACTGTGGAAAGAATTGATCCGTGCAACCTTTGGGCTACAGGAAACACAAAGGATTACTCTACGACCAACTATCTTAAACAAGTTGAGGAGAGAGTCTTATTTTATCAGCCTCCGCAACCAAATGAAGTAATACTCATCGGTCATAGCTTGGGAGGACTCGTTTCAATTATTGCAGGAAATAGAATTGCATCTGTAACAAAAGTAGTTTCGCTGTGCTCTCCGGTTGATATCTCGAATTTAGCAAAGAAATGGAATGGGAAAGCTCCAAAACATTCCAAACGCGATTTACCTGAAAATACCCAAGAAATAAGAGATTTTGAAATACCCTATACTTTTGTAGAGGACGGACTTCAGTATTCTGCTTTAAAAGAAGTTAAAGAATTGCATAAGCCGATTATGATCTTAATTGCATTGGCAGATAAACAGATTTCGCAGGAAGAAACAGAAAAAATTGTTGCAAGTGCGAATAATCCTTTCGTGGTTAGGGGAGAAAATATGGAGCATAATTTTAGATTTTCACAAAAAGATTGTGATATGGTAATGAAAGAAATAGAGAACTTCTTAGCTTCTGAAACCATATAGCTTTATATGAGGTTCCACCAACCTGGATTCGGACTAGTGATATAATTTCAGTATGGAGTTAACTTCAGACCAAATAGAGCTACTTAAAGAGTTAATGGAGAACTCTGCTCAAAAAGGTAACCTCGCAAATTCTGGTTTAGTGTTAGAAAACGGAGTTTTGATTGATTCTGCGGAGAGCCTGGTTGTTACTAATCATGATGCGTCTGCTCACTCCGAAAGAATGCTCGTAACAAAGGTTGGTCAATTGAAGGGTAGCAACTACACACCAGGACTTGCAATGGTTACGGTTGTCGAGCCTTGTCTTATGTGTATGAGCGCCTGCTCTCAGGCAGGGTACTCGGAAATTGCTTATATTATCCCTGCAAGTCGATATGTTACCAAAATGCCATGGATAACGGACACGACAACGGTTGACAAAGCTGCCCTTGCATCACAATTTTCAAGTAAAATTATGTTAATTCATCTGAATAAATATGAGGAAGAGTTTTGCAGGGTGTTCGAACATGAAATGAGGAAATTCTTAAAGTGACAGTGACCGACGTTATATTCTTTTATTAATCAGTGGAGAGAAGTGGTGCAGGTACCTACTGTGAACAGACTTGAGCAACCAATCTTTTCCTGTAATTGTCTTTCTGCAATCTGGCAAACCGCATTTGCATTTCCACGTTGAAACATAATCTTCAGCTTCCCATAGCGCATAATCAGCTGTTATTTCCTCGCCAGCCATAATAGGTTTTCTGGTAATAAGCGTATATGCGTCTTCCATCCATAAATGGGAATCGCACGAGTGGTTCACAAAGTAACCACTATCATCGCCCCGATCCTCAACACTGTATAAATCTTCATCCCATTGCGTAACTAATTTTCCTGCTTTTCGTGCTTTCTCTGCCTCAGTAGCATTGGTATAAAGACCGCTCCACACGACTACCACCTCACCAACCATGAAATCTTCTTTTGCAAACAAGCCCTTTCCTGCAATAGGGGACTCCCGTATTTTTGCCTTCGGATTTATCCAAGACTGGTTGGCTTGTCCGGGACTCGTTAAAATCTCGGGGATTTTATTATGAGGGACAATCCTGACATTTACTTCAGTTTTGTTTTCATTAAACAGCTTAGCCAAACGATGTAGTCCATCAAGCAATAACCATCTATTCTTCCAAAACATAATATCCAGAGGATATGAAGTATTTGAGTCAGATATTCTTTTAAATTCGGCATCATGTAACTTCGGGTTTTGAAGCACTTCCTTGGGAGTTAGGTTGTAGGACTCCTTACCAGAAGACCAAAATGGAACTTCAAGATGCCAGACAAGCTCGTTAATGGCCATTTTCTCCGTAGAAATATTCAGAGCCCAAACCTTGGGTTCGCTCCAACTAAACTCAAAACCAACGTTTTTGATCACTTTAGGCAATTCCATTCAGTGATTATAGCACCAAGTAGAATTTCCCAACTTCCTGGGTAGTTCTCTTTTGCACTTGGTATACTTCAGGTATGCCTAGCTTAATTATTAGAAGATACCGACATACAGACAATGAGAACGTAAGGAATCTTTATAAACTTAGTTCTATTCATTCTGAAATCGGCTATAGGAGTGGACCCTGGGAAGCAGATTTTAACGATATGGAAGGACATTATTTTAATGGCGGAGAATTCCTAGTAGGTTTAGTTGATAATAAGATTGTGGCTATGGGAGGGTATAGAAAAATGCTTCATAACATAGCGCAAATACGGAGGA
Organism: Patescibacteria group bacterium; assembly: GCA_041665145.1. Lineage (GTDB taxonomy): Bacteria > Patescibacteriota > Microgenomatia > UBA1406 > UBA1406 > JBAYJK01. The sequence continues at coordinate 110,109 of JBAYJK010000003.1, read as the reverse complement.
TGAGGGTTCATCCAGATCATAGAAGAAAAGGTTACGCACAACAGATAATTCAGAAACTGGAGGAAGCGGCAAGAAAAAGCAAGTTTAGCGAAATACAACTTAAAACATCTACACAGCAAAAAATGGCACAAAGTTTTTACGAGAAAAATGGATACGTGAAAATGGAGAAAGAAAAAGAATATTACACTGAGGGCGGAGGCAACTCTTTTGAAGTCGTATGGTATAGGAAGCAATTATAAACTAGTGATATAATCACCGTATGGTCACTACTATCCTTTCCGACTTTTCGTTTGTAATTCTCTTTCCTAAAGACCCGCACTATAGCGGAACGTTAAACGGATTGTATAAAGATTTACTATCAAGCGGCAAACCGTTTAATTTCTGGGACTATTACAGATTAGATAAAGAAATATTATCACTGTATCATTCATTGAAAAGTAAATTCTCTGTGAATATGTTTACTTCCGGAAGTATTCAAAATGCGCCTGAGGTACAAAAAGAACTAAGCGGTATTTTCGATACCATACTTTCAGCTGAAGAATTAAATATAGCTAAAAGAGATCCGCAAGCCTACCATACTGTAGCAACAAAATTAGGAAAAAGACCACACGAAATTTTGTTTATAGATGACCAGGAGGAAAATATTAAGGCCGCTCAATCTGTAGGGATGTCAACGCTGCTATTTACTGATTCTAAATCCCTATCTGAGCAAATAGAAACGACGGAAGGCAAATTGAAGGGCACATCTTAGTTTATAAAATTGCATTAAATATGTAGCCCATGAGCATGATGCCGGCTATTGTGATGCCAAAAAACAGAGCCAAGAGTTGCCATTTCATTACTTTTCTCAAAATCATGGATTCGGGAATAGAGACGGTAACAATAGCAGTCATAAATGAAAGAGCGGTTCCCAACGGAACACCCTTGCCGACCATTGCCTCCATAACGGGAATCACACTCACAGAGTTAGCGTAAAGTGGAGCGCCCAACAATGTTGCAACCGGAACTGCCCACCATGCCTTACTCGACAAATATTTTTCGACAAATGACGCCGGTACAAAACCGTGAATAAGTGCGCCAGCACCAACTCCCAGAACCACATATGGGAAAACCGTTTTCGTAATATTCATACCGTCAGTCCAAAAATATTTCAATTGCTCTTTTACAGACAAGGAATTGCCTCCATTTTCCGTTTCAACCTGACGTCGCGATTTAAACTTCAAAAGGTCTTGTTTGATGTACTTTTCCAAACCAAGTTTTTGAATAATCATACCTCCCAGTATGGCTACTGCCATACCAAGAATGTTATAAATTATGGTTACTTTCCAACCAAACATGGCGGGAAACAGATATAGCGATGACTCATTCACCAGCGGTGAGGCGATCAGAAAGGCGGACGTAACACCCAACGGAATACCCGCTCCGACAAAACCGATAAATAAGGGAATAGAAGAGCAGGAACAGAACGGTGTTACTACACCAAGAAGAGCGGCGAAGAGATAATCGAGGCCGAACCACCTTCTTTTGGTCAAAATATCCCGTACTCTTTCCATGGGGAAGTAGTAACGCGTAATTGCCATCATGTAATTGATTACGATAAGTAACAATCCGATTTTCATGACATCATACACAAAGAAATTTACTCCGTTTCCCAAATAGGAAAGGGGAGTAATCCGTAGCCACTGATACGTAATAAGATCTGCAAATAGCTGAATCGGCTTGAATACATCCATAGTACTTACTTTGCTGTTATTAAACTTTTTATTTTGTTGATATCGGGAGTGAATCCGGTCATTGCTATTTTCCCATCAATCGCCAAAACTGGGCTACTCATAGAGCCAATTTCAATCAAAGCCCGTGTTCCTTCAGCTCCGCTTATATACTCAACCTTTTCATTCAGCCCGATCTCTGTAACTGCTTTTTGGGTAATTTCATATAACTTCTTACATGTAGGACAACCGCTTCCAAGTACTTGAATTTTCATAGTTTGAATAGTGAATTAATAATGTGTTTACCTTTTTCTGTCAACGCGTAATATACGCGAAGACCTTTCTTTTCAGCGGATACTATGCCCGCATCTTTGAGGTCTTTGAGGTGATGGGAAATCAAACTCTGAGACAAATCTACATGTTTCATGATTTCACACACACAATGTTCTCTTTGACGGAGAATACACATCAGTTTCAAGCGGCTTTCTTCGGAAACCATTTTCAAAAGACCGGTTAGGGAAGCTACTTGTTTCGATTGAGGTGTGGATGACGAACAGCAACTATATGAACTCATATTCATATAGTTTATATCGTTGATTACTTATTTGCAAGCGACACAGTTTAAGTTGCGAATGATACAATAACTCTATGAGTAACAGTTATAGCAAATTATTTTCTTTACTAACCGACAGCATCGAGTCGTTTATTAGTGAAGTAAGTAGCAGAAAGTCAACATTAATGGCGACAAGTGAGTGGTCCGTCAAAGAAGAGTTGTGCCATATAGTCTTTTGGCATGAGAATTACGCCGCAAACTACGAAGCTCTAGCTCAACATAAAGATCCGCAGCTCCCTGAAGGAATGTCCACTATAAACACAGCCGGAGTCATGTCTTTGAAAAAATACTCAATTAAAGAACTGATACAGAGATTGCACAAAGCTCACGAATCATTGCGTAAGAGCATTCTTATTAAGAAAGTCCCAAGAATGACATACAGCAAAGGGGGAAGAACTTATGAAACAGCTGACTTCTTAAGTATGATTGCCCGACACATAAGCACTCACGCAAAACAGGTAAAAAAGGCAAGAGCTCTGGAAAATTGATGCCTCCCGAGTAGTAAAACTATTAATACTACCAAGTACAGACTACTCATTAGCCGAAGGATCTAATTTGAGTAGTATATTTCCTCAGTTTCTGATTTAATGGGACTTATGCAAAACTCAGACATTCTTAGGTGGATCGAGGAGGAACAGCGAAAGTTTAAGAATAACCCTATTTTGGAGAAGCTCTTATCGCTCCAGACTGAAGTAAAAAGAACTATAGACGAGAAAGTCGATGAGTTTATTAAGGAGCATGGGTTAGCTCAAAAAGTCAGTGTTCCGAAGGAGCCTTTGAAAATCTGTAAGATAAAAAGCAAAACTCTAGAAATTCCAGTAAATTGGCGATATCTTCTGAGCGCTCCGTTTATTTATTCTATGATTTTTCCGGCTATTTTCTGGCATGTCTGTCTTGAGGTTTATCATAATGTATGTTTTCGCCTTTACGGCATTCCCTTGGTTGATCGCAAACAATATTTCACTTATGACCGTCAACTGCTTTCGCTTTTGAATTTCTGGGAAAAATTTAACTGCATCTATTGCAGTTATGTCAACAATCTCATTCGCTACAGTGCTGAAATCGGAGGGCGAACAGAACGGTACTGGTGTCCGATAAAATATTATCGGAGAATCAAGAATGCTCACTCCCAATATGACAAATTCGTCGACAAACAGGACCTGAAACATTTTCGTACGGACTGGAAAGAACTGAGGGATTTCTCCGACTTGGATTGAACAATCATGATAGTCAATACCCGGTCCGGTGATATAATCATCATATGAATCAATACGTCGGTAATTTTGTTCAGGACTATCGTAACAAGAATAAAGTTACCCAAGAAGGGCTGGGTATGGCCGTTGGGGTAACTCGGCAGACCATTATTGCAATCGAGAAAGGCAACTACACACCTTCAGTTCTATTGGCATTAAAAATTGCCAAGTATTTCGACACGAGCGTCGAAAAATTGTTTACAATAGTGGAGTAATTATGATAATCGAAACCGTCAGCGCTATCGCAATACTCGCAATTGCATTACTGTTTTTGAACCCGGGAAACTTGACTATGCCAGATAGTCTGCAGTCCATGCTCATTGTCGGATTCATAGTTTCTTTTCTTACATTCGCGGCATATCTTTTCAGAGAAAAATCTTCCGATGAACGGGAGTCGATGCACATTCTAACAGCAGGAAGAATCTCATATCTTGTGGGGGTCGGCACATTAATTATCGGAATTATTATGCAAGCACTCAAACATGAAATTGATCCGTGGCTCGTTATCGCGCTGTGTGCAATGGTGTTCTCCAAGCTGCTCTCCCGAATCTATTCTCACTTCAGAATGTAAAGTCGACTTGACATTTTTATTTTGATTTACTACGATGTTTGTATGAAAAAACAAATAATCGTTTTCGGTATAACCGCAGCTGTTTTAGTGTTCGGAATCGGTGCTTTTGCCCTTGTTCAGAGTCCTTCGGAACCAGACTCGATGATGAAAAAAGAAGGGGAGGTGATGATGAAAAAAACGGAGGACAATATGATGGCAACCTCACGGTATGTTGAGTATTCAGCCGCCGCCCTCGAGAAAGCTGTAACAGGTCGGAGAGTCTTGTTTTTCTATGCTTCGTGGTGTCCGACATGCAGACCGGCCGATGAGAGCTTTACACAAAACAGCGCGAAGATTCCCGAAGATGTAACGCTTCTCCGAGTTAATTATAACGATCCAGATACTGACCAGGAAGAGAAAGACTTGGCCCAAAAGTATGGCATAACGTACCAACACACATTTATTCAGATAGACAGTACCGGTAACGAAGTGACAAAGTGGAACGGCGGACAAATAAACGAATTGCTTTCTAATCTTAAGTAACATGATTTTACTCATAGCGTTTGCATTTTTAGCCGGGCTGATAACCGTACTCTCACCGTGTATTCTTCCTATACTTCCGATCATTCTTTCTTCAAGTGTTGGGGGAGTAAACACCGGAAAATCCCGTCCGGTGGGAGTAGTTATCGGGTTCGTGCTCAGCTTTACTTTTTTTACACTTTTTCTTTCAACGATAGTCAGACTCAGCGGCATTCCGTCCGAGTCTCTCCGATTACTGTCTGTGCTGGTGATTGCAGGCTTCGGAACATCGTTGCTCATTCCGCAATTTCAGGAGCAGATTGAACGAATATTTTCCAAGTTTGCCGGCTTTATGCCCCACAACCAGAACCGAACCGGTTTTAGTGGAGGGTTACTTATAGGTCTTTCCGTCGGCCTACTCTGGACTCCTTGTGTCGGCCCGATATTGGCGTCGGTTATTTCTCTCGCCATAACGGGAACCGTTACCTTTGACAGCTTCCTCATCACCCTTGCATATTCACTTGGAACTGCCATACCGATGTTTTTAATCATACTGGGAGGACAAAACGCCTTACGACGGGTACCGTGGCTGGTATCAAACCTGGGCACACTTCAAAAGTTGTTTGGGATCTTAATGATTATGACTGCGATCGGCATTATGTTTAATATAGATCGAAAATTCCAGACATTTGTATTAAACGCTTTTCCGCAATACGGCGTCGGCCTTACAAAATTTGAGGATAACGAGTTAATTCGCAATCAATTAGACAAAAATTCAGGGACTGATTTGAAAGAAGAAGTACCGACAGGTCCACGAGCCCCGGAAATAATTCCGGGTGGAGCGTGGTTTAACACCGTCCCTTTGACACTCGCAGAACTAAGGGGAAAAGTTGTACTGATAGATTTCTGGACATATACATGCATAAATTGTCAAAGAACCCTCCCGTATCTTCGAGAGTGGAATGAGAAATATAAGGATAAAGGATTGGTCATCATCGGTGTGCATACTCCGGAGTTTGAGTTTGAGAAAAACAAAGAGAATGTTGCCCAAGCAATTAAAGACTTTAAACTTACGTATCCCATTGTCCAAGATAACGATTTTTCCACGTGGCATGCGTATGAGAACCGTTATTGGCCGGCAAAATATTTTATCGACAAAGACGGCACTATCAGATATACGCATTTCGGTGAAGGAGCATACGACGATAGTGAAAAGATTATTCAGGAATTACTGAAGGAGACAGGCCTCTCCGACGTGACGCAAAAAATAGATAATCCTACGTATACGGTTAACGCAGAAACTCCCGAAACTTACTTGGGACACGGGCGAATCCGGAACTTTGCTTCACCTGAAACTATTAAGAAAAACACTCTTGAAACATATACGGCTCCTCAAAACTTGGGGTATGATCAGGTTGCCTACGCCGGTAAGTGGACCGTAATGGAAGAGTATGCCAATCCTCAAAAGGGAGCATCTCTGACGATAAATTTTGATTCTCAGGAAGTGTTTTTGGTTATGCGGGCCACAGGAGATCCGGCAAAAGTCCGGGTGTATCTGGATGACAAAATACAAGATTCAGGGGAAGATGTTGTTAAAGGTACGGTCACTGTAAATAAAGATCGCCTCTACAAACTGATTAATCTTACGGTTCCCGGACGCCATGTTCTCCGACTCGAGTTCGAAGACAGCAATGCGGAACTGTTTGCGTTTACTTTCGGATAAGTACTAACAATCTTATTTTGACTTCACATATTTGTCAAAAAAAGCGACCGATCTTTCCATGGCAACAGTAAAATTATTCGGGATGTCATGCTCGTCACCCGGATAAATATGTAAATCAACTGTTTTACCCGCCTTTTTCATCTGGTCCTCCAGAGTTTCCGAAAACGCGTGTGGCACGGAATGGTCGGCGGTACCATGATGCAATTGCAGCGGACCGGAAATATCGGCAAGATATGAATTTGCAGAAATTGAATTCCAGAATTCAGGGTTTTCTTCCGGCGTACCGAACTCACTAATCAACCCCGTGCGCCAACCGCCTCGGGAAGAAGTCGTGGGGAACGGAGTAGGGTTTCCTGTTCCTCTGCGCCACTTTGCAAGAAGATCCGGATAAGATGCGACAACACCGGCCCAAATAACGCCGGCCTTAATGTCCTTGCTGGCAACCATTGCCCGCAGCGTAATATATCCGCCCATCGAATGACCCCACATTCCGATTCTTTTCGGGTCAGCTTCCGAGTACTTTTTCATAGTCGCCACTGCGTTCAGAATATCAATCGTATAGCCGTTTGACCCGTAACTGTTACCTTCTCCCTCAGAATTTCCATGCCCACGATAATCGGATCTGAAGACTATATATCCTTTACTTGAAAATGCATCAGTGTATGCTATGTACCGCTCCGTAGTAACATACTGACTCGGAGGGATGTAGCCGTGGTTAAAAATAACAACCGGCCATCCGGACTTAGGTTTTTGGCCGTTCGGCACGGTGAGGAGTGCATAAATTTTAAGACCCTCGGATTTATATGAAGCAATATACCGCTTATAGTTACTCCCGTCGGATAACTCCTGCTCAATGGTTACATCACTGCCCGGGTACTCTCCATTTCTTAATGCTTCGATGGAAAGCGGGTGGGGTTCCAATTTTTCTGGTCCACCATCATTTTGCCTTTTGCGGTTTTCTATATTAAGCAGTGACGATTTTCCAGATGTAGTATTCCTCGTAGAATACGAGTACGCGCCGTAACCAATGATTGACAGAAAGGCAACTAAAGTTACAAACTTTAATATATGTGTGTTCATATAATATATATAACAATCATACCTGAAAATCTCCTGAAATCGTGACGCATATCACAACTGAAACATTGTTATGGCACAGCGAGTATTAGCGAGACTTAAGGTATGTATCAAAAAAAGCAATAGTTCTGTCCATTGCAACGTTAAAAGTTTTTCCGGTGAAGTTGTGTCCACCGTTCGGGTATTCGATACTCTCGTGCACTATCGAGGCCTTATCAAGTAGCGCGCTCAGATTCCTGCTGTAATCTACGCTGACAACCGTGTCATCCACGCAATGGCTCAGCTGAATTGCGCCTTGCATGTCCTTCAGAAAATTAGTCATCGGCACGAGCTTCCAAAAGAAACTCTCAGCGTTGAACTCACCGTACATCGAAAGCATTTCGTTTCTTCGTCTCCGTCCGGGAGAATCGTCCGACGGTGGGCGATATGAATTGTCGTTGATACTGAACTCTGAAAAATCTGCATAGGTATACACTGCACCCGCCCAAACGGCGACAGCGGGAATATCGGGTCGTGCAGCCATTGCTCGGGTAACGACATTCCCTGCCATAGAGTGTCCGTATAACCCGATGCGCTGAGGGTCGATTAAGTCAGATCTCTGCAGAGCAGCGCGGGCATTGAGGGTATCTATAATATAATCTGACGAATAATATGCGCCCATAGGTTCGCCGTGTGAGGTTCCGTGCCCGCGTAAGTCAATTTTAAAAACCACGTATTTATTCCTGGCCAAATAATCTACATACGAACTATAGCTATCGGAAGTGCTGTAGTTTTGGGGAGGAATATACCCATGTACGAACACAACAGCCGGCCAGCCCTTACGTGGTTTCTCACCCGTTGGAATTGTTATGTATGCTTGAATCAGCAAACCGTCCGAGTCATAGTCGGTAATGTACGAAGTATAATCCGTGTTCTGGGTAACGCGCCGTAACTCCCCAAGAGAACTCTCGTACTCCCGCGAACGGAGATAGGGAATTGTCATTTCCTGAAAAGGAAATGGTGTAGGCTCAATCTGTGATTCTTTTGCCACCCGACTCACTGGACTGCCGGTATTTCTGAACGCAGTTGACCTGACAAGACTAAGTGCAAGAATCAGGGATGCGCAGACTAGTATTGCACCCGCCGCAATTTTCATCTTTTTGTTTTGAACTGAAGGCATTGCTATATAATGTAATAAATTACTAACCGACTTTTATGAGAAATTTTATCAAAATAAATATGTTTGTGATTCTCATCACGTTACTTGTAATTGGTTTCCGTATGGTAATGCGGGAACGTGTTTATGAAAATCCTGCAGATTCAGTCACCCGAAGTGAATCGCCACAACCTGCTACGCCAACACCGGGTCCGATACGCAAAGTTCTTGCTACGGATTACCATATTTTTCAGTCGTTCAATAACTGTGGGCCGGCGGCATTATCCATGGCGCTCAAATTCTATGCTATTTCGGCGAGCCAAGAGGAGTTAGCAGCTACTCTCCGCCCGTACCAAGTCCAGAGTGGAGACAACGACGATAAGTCGGTTACTCTCGAAGAGCTAGGAGAGAAGGCCCGCGAATATGGGCTCATACCGTACCACCGCCCGATGGGAAATCCGGAGATATTGAAACAGTTTATAGCACAGGAGCTACCGGTAATTACTCGTACCTTATTAACAATGGACACCGATATAGGCCATTATCGCGTTGTAAAGGGTTTTGACGAAACAACGGGTGTATTCATACAAGATGATTCACTGCAAGGCGCCGGTCTTACTTACACATTTCAGGAGTTTAGTGAACTGTGGAAGAAATTCAATTATGAATATCTCGTGCTCATTCCGAAAAACAAAATAGAACTTCTCAAAGAAATTCTCAAAGAACACACCGACAAGAATAAGGCGTGGCAGGATGCCGTCAAAAACGCAGAGCAGGAACTCACTGCAGATCCGAGGGACAACAACGCCAGATTCAATCTCTCCGTAGCGCTTTTTCACACCGGAGACTATCAGCGCTCCATTAAAGAGTTTGAAACCGTGCAAGCCTACCTTCCGTTCCGGACATTATGGTATCAAATTGAGCCCATACAGTCCTACTATGTAGCGGGTAATTATAGTAAAGTTTTAGATTTGACTGAACAGGTTTTGAAGAATGGTAACCGTGCTTTTTCCGAGCTCTATATGTTACGCGGAAAAGTTTTTGTAAAACAGGGAAATCCCGAAGCAGCACGAAGAGAGTTTGAACTTGCCTTATTTTACAATACACATCTTAAGGCCGCGCAGGATGCATTAACTTTGTAAGAGACTCCACAAGCTCGGTTTCACCAATATGCTCTGCATACAGTAATGCATCTTCAATTCCTGCCTTGTAATCGGCACGCATTCCTTTGGAAAAATAGATGGCAGTGATTAAAAGAGATAAACCGATCTGAGCTTTCGGATTATCCGGTTTGGCATTCACAATCAATTCGCCCAATTCATGATATCTCACAATCAGAGTTTTCAGAGTAACCAAATCCAGAGCAGCCAATGCCTCTACGCGCACGGTTCTCATCTCCATTGTTTCGCCGACACCCAAACGTTCTGCCATAGATATAAGCTGGTCTATCGGAGAGACACCAAGCCTATCAGCACCATCTTCTTTTTCTAGCACCATGAGTAAATTATAGCAGTTTGCAGGTTGTCAAAGTTCTGTTAGATCTTTATACTGATACTGTGGATACTCTTATAACCGGTCTTACTACGTTTGAGGCACAAGAGCGACTTGAAAAATGGGGAAATAACGAAATAGCGGAAAGCCACCACACCTCTCCGCTTGTCAGATTTGTTAAAACACTCAAGAGCAATTTTATTGTGTACCTTTTGTTGTTTGCAGCCGTCGTATCGCTTCTTGTAGGCGAACTGGTAACCGGAATTGTAATCATGTTGGTGCTGTCACTCATCGTAACCATCTCTTTTGTCCAGGAGTATAAGGCGGATGTTGCTATAGAGGCCTTGAAAAATATGATGGTACTTACCTGTACGGTGATTCGCGACGGAAGAGAACAGCAAATCGAAACCAGAGCAGTTGTACCGGGAGATGTTGTTGTAATCAGAAGCGGTGATCGCGTACCGGCTGACGGTAAGATTGTTCATGAAACCGCTTTGCGCGTTGACGAATCCATACTCACCGGGGAGTCTGCCGAACAGACTAAGCGTGCGTTAAAAAGCGCATCCGGTACATCAAAAAATGAAAGCATACTGTTTATGGGAAGTTATGTTGTGAATGGGAAATGTACGTTTGTGGTGACCCATACCGGAATGAACACAAAATTCGGCCAAATATCAACGCTCATCACCGAAACCGTCAAAGAGCTTCCGTTACAGAAAAAAGTTAACGCAATCGCCGGTATTATGGTTGTGGTGGCAATCTCTATTTCGATTTTTATTTCGGTCGTACTTCTTTTCCAAGCCAAAGACTTTTCTTCTGCTACCCTTACGCACATATTAGTGCTTGCCATCGCCCTTGCCGTTTCCGCCTTCCCGGAAGGCCTTCCGGTAGTGCTTATGACTTCGCTTGCCGCCGGGACGACTCGGATGGCAAAGAAGAATGCAATCGTCAACCGCATGTCCATAATCGAAACTCTCGGTGAGACAACCGTAATCTGCACGGACAAAACGGGCACGCTCACAAAAGGGGAAATGACGGTAAAGAAAATCGTTCTGGACGGAAAGGTCCTTGATGTTTCGGGAGTCGGCTATTCCAACCAGGGAGAGTTCACGTTAAATAATCAGCCCGTGTCCATTGAGGGTAACAGACAATTGTCAGAACTTCTGAGATGTTGCGTTGTATGTAACAGTGCGAGCATACAGAAAACAGAGACCCCGACTGAATACAAAGCACTCGGGTCACATACAGAAGTAGCACTGTTGATTCTTGCCGCCAAGGCAAAAATTTATCGGGAAGACCTGCAACATAGAATACTCGAAGAAATACCGTTCACACCGGAGACCAAGATCATGTTCACTAAAGTCGAGATACACGGCCGGACGTACCTTTACGCCAAAGGCGCTCCGGAAGTAATTGTAAAGCTCTCAAGATACCAATTTAAAGGCAATGAACGGATTGCTCTCGACAGTAAAGAGCGGGAGTCCCTGCTTGCACAAACCACTGAATTATCTGATAACTCTTACAGAACTTTGGCGCTTGCCTATTGTGAATTGAAACCTACTCACGAAAAAGCACCGCTCACGTTTCTTGGTATCGTCGGGATTGAAGATCCCCCCCGTGAAGGAGTGAAGGAGACTATCGAGGTGTGTACTGCCGCCGGAATTCGAGTGAAAATGATTACCGGCGATCATAAAACTACCGCGGTCGCAATAGCCACTCAAATAGGGCTCATCGGCAAAGCCTACGAGGGAGACGAACTTGATGCAATGAGCGACAGCGAACTGGCGGTTGCATTACAGGAAGCGGTTATTTTTGCGCGCGTACGTCCCGAGCATAAATTACGCATCGTCAATACGCTTAAACAGCTCGGTGAAGTGGTTACGATGACAGGTGACGGGGTAAACGACGCACCGGCACTTAAAGAAGCCAACATTGGAGTCGCGATGGGGAAGTCGGGAACCGATGTTTCCCGATCTGTTGCGGATCTTACTTTGAAAGACGACAATTTTGTCACAATTGTCGAAGCTATCCGGGAAGGAAGGACTATTTTCAATAATCTGCGCAAATTTGTAACATACCAGTTGTCGTGTAATTACGCAGAGCTGATGATACTGTTGTTTAGCGTTATATTTTCACCGCTTTTAGGCTGGCAGACACCAATTCTTCTATCTCTCCACATATTGTTCATGAATTTGGTAACCGACGATTTGCCGGCAATTACGCTTGCCGTGAATCACTCTTCAAAAGATGTCATGAGTGACCGGCCCCGACGTAACGCCAATATCCTGACAAGATCGCTCTATGCCTCATTAGTAATAAGTGGCATGACCATGGGTGCAATGAGTCTTGCGGCATACTACATCTCCTTCAATATATTCGGAAACTCAGCGGACGTTTCACGCACTACACTTTTATTTACACTAATAGTCCTTGAAATTGCTGGTGCTTTCATCTACCGGTCATTCAGGTTTCCTGTTTTGACACGGTCGCTGTTCGTAAATAAATACTTGTTTCTAGCATCAGCTGTTTCTCTGGGAATTACGCTTCTGGTTATCTACACGCCACTTAACAAAGCCTTTCAGACTGCCCCTATTGGAATTATTGAGATCATAATTGCCGTGACAGCAGGTTTAATTTACGTACTGCTGTCCGATATTTTCAAAGCAATAAACGAGCGTATGAGACTGGTTAATTTTTCGTAATCACAGAGCTAAAGTCCATCACATGTCTGTACAATTGCTTTCCCGGTTGTGTTACGCTCGTAATCAATCTCCTCATTTCGCCAAACTGTTGTAGGCCTACAACAGCATGAAAAGGGACTTTACACGAACCATCAATTGGCTCATGAGTAAAACGAGCACTTCGTAACAAATCTAAGTTCCACCCTAGTTCCGTATATAAGTCAGTGTTTTCCGGATACTCAAAAACTAAATCCCGGGCCAGTTCAAGATCGTTCCACAGATAACCCCTTCCGTGGCGCGCATAGGCGTAAACTATTCCCGGTACTTGTGCATCGCACTTGGCAATATGTGCAAAAGTCCGATAGATTTGTGGCAGGTGCTCCCGAAATACGTTTGGAGGGAAACCGAACGTAAAATGTCTGAAAGCCATAATATCATACAGCTCTACATTCGGGCTAGAGTGCGCCACACGGACTTCTCCGGCTCCATTTGTTCCGACAAGCAGAGCACAGTAGTAGAAATCTGAAGACTCAACCCAGCAATGTGGAGGAAGTATCTGACCATGCCCAATTTCTATTTCTTTAAATAAAGGCGTCAGTTTCTCTGCTTTCACTTCTCGGTAATTAACCTCTTTTGGCATACAATATTATAGGATATTGAAGTCGATAAATCAAACGTGAACTTGTAACATAAAAAGAGACTATAATTGCAACATGACAAATATTTCCAACATTCTTAAGCAAGGTTTGAACTTTCCCGGCAATTTTATAAAAGGCAGATTCGGAAAAACAGACAAGACTATTGCTGACCTTAAGCAAGGTGAGGGAGCTGTTGTTCAACAGAATGGAAAAAAAGTTGCTGTGTATAAGAAAAGTGAGAAAGAGAATGTTATGCTTTCACCCGTATGCCCACACTTAGGATGTGTTGTCGACTGGAGCAGTAAAGACAAAAATTGGGTTTGTCCCTGCCACGGATCTAAGTTTTCCAAAGAAGGTAAGGTAATTAAGGGTCCGGCACAGGAAGACCTTGATCCCTTAGTGGTATAATTCTCACATGGAACTCGTAGAACCAAACGTACGATATAAACAGTCGTTTATTGATGCCGTAAAGGAATATCAAGCCGTTGAATCACCTTACCGGAGAGATATCTATGAGCTGAAAGTAGCAGATCTTGAAAAAGATTTTGAAGTATATGTAACTCATCTTCTTAAAGAGTCACGGGGAGAGAATCTCCCGCCGGATCGCGTTCCGCAATCAACATTCTGGCTTGTAGATGGTGAAAAGATTATCGGCAGAGTGGCCATTCGTCATGAGCTCACGGATTATTTATTGCGTGAAGGCGGTCATGTTGGTTACGATATCCGTCCTTCAATGCGTGGAAAAGGGTTGGGGAAGAAGCTTTTGGAACTTGCATTGAAAAAAGCGAAAGAGATCGGGTTGCAGAAAGTGCTTGTTACTTGTTCGGTAGAGAACACACCTTCGAAAAAAGTTATCGAAGCAAACGGCGGCATGCTTGAAAACGCGATCCAGTCAGACCCCAATAAACCCGCTACCGGCCGATATTGGATTACCCTCTCTTCTGATTTTTGAGAAGGGAAAGAATGAAAATGGCAATAGCTATCAAAACTACTGTTCCCCCCGTAGACAAGTTAAGATAGAACGACAGAATTATTCCGGCTACCACCGAAAAAATTGAAATAGCATCTGCAATAAAAATGGTTGCGATAAAACTTTTCTTAAACTGCAGTGCGCTGACTACAGGAATAACCATCAGTGCCGATATAAGTAAAACCCCGATAATGGGAATTGCTAAAGAAACTGTCAACGCGGCCAATACAATAAGCAGAGAATTGATGAATCTTGTCGGTATGCCGGCAACTTGAGCAGCTTCCTCGTCAAAGCTGACAAAAACAAGTTCCTTGTAAAATGCAAAAATCAGAGCAACTACGAGCGCTCCGAACCCCGCGATAATATATATATCGGATTGCGTAACTGTCACAATTGAGCCAAAGAGGTAGTTCATAATGTTACTACTGAATCCATTCGCAAGACTGATCAGAATAACCGCAACAGCTAAACTTCCGGAAAGAAAAATGGCAAGCGCGGATTCACCATAGACTCGTTTGCTGATACGCAGACGTTCTATAATCAATGATGAGAATACTGATGAGACGAGTGCGGTTACCACGGGATTAATTTTCAAAAGCAGCCCCACGGCAATGCCGGCGAGCGAAACATGCGCAAGCGTATCTGCGATCAGAGAGTACCTTCTGAGGACAAGAAATATTCCGATAAGCGGTGCAATAATGGCAACAATAATTCCCGCTTCAAACCCGCGAAGTACAAAGCTGTACTGAAATATATCCAACATTAGTGATTATGAAAAACTAATTTAACTTCTTTGCTGTACATCCGTTTAAGGCCGTTCGTGGCGAGGAAATCTTTCGGATTTCTGTCGTAAATAAGCGTCTTATTTACGCATGCAAGTTCTGTTGTTTCATGAGCGACAACCTCAACATCGTGTGATACTAAAACCAGGGTTAAACCGAAATTCTGATGCAGATTCTTCAGCAGTTTGTAAAACGAAGCCTGGGTCTTCGCATCGACACCTACCGTCGGCTCATCAAGAATAATTACTTCAGGGTGGGAAGCAAGTGCGCGGGCAATAAACACCCGCTGCTGCTGTCCACCGGAAAGATCACTCATGATTCTGTCTTTGTAGTCGAGCATTTCGACCTGCCTAAGTGCCCGTGCAATCTTTTCTCTGTCTGTAGCTTCAAGACCATGGAACAGGCCTTTTTTACCATACAAACCCATGGAGACAACTTCAAAAACCGAAGCGGGGAATGCATTATCAAAACTCGTGGCCTTCTGAGGAACATAACCTATCTTTGAACGTTGCTTAAATATTTCTATGTCAGAACCGAAAAGCCGCACACTTCCCGAATCCGGCTTCAACAGACCGAGCAGAATTTTGATAAGCGTTGTTTTCCCACCGCCGTTCGGGCCAATCACACCTACATAATCACCTTTGTGAACATTAAGACTAACATGATCAAGCACCGTTTCAGATCCATAGGAAAAACTTACGTCTCTAAGCTCGATAACGTTTGTAGTATGGTCTATTTGCATGATAACGCCGTTCTCAAATTTAAAAGGTTTTGCCGCATTACCGTAAAGTAATTTTTTCCTGCCGCACTATCAGTGTCGCTTATTCCCTCAAGCGGGTCAAGAACCAGCGTTTTTACAGCGACTTCCTGTGCTATTGTTTCTGCCAATTTCGGACTGACGAGACTCTCAAAAAATATGAACTTCAAGTTATTATCTTTCGCGAATTTTGCTACCCGCGCCAACTGTTGCGACGACGGTTCAGCATCAGGAGACAAGCCTGCTATAGGCACTTGCTTTAAACCGTATGCCTTGGCTAAATATCCGAATGCTTCGTGTGAAGTAACAAAGTTTTTCTGTGAGCAATTCTTGAACGCGTCTGTAAACTCCTTATCAAGCTCGTCAAGCTGTAATAATAGTTTTTCTGTACGGGAAATATAGTCGTTGCTATATGCCGGGTCAACCTTGGTGTACGCGTCAGCAATCTTTTGAACTTCAATCCGTGCAAGATTGGGATCTAACCACACATGAGGATCTGAAGTCGCATCAATCTCTCCCACAACAGCCACATGCGCTTTCGTCGACCCCGAATTGGTAAATCTATTTCCCCATGATTCCAATCCTTTTCCGTTGAGAATCAACAGATCGTTGTTTTCTATTCGTGCAATATCCTGAGCAGTTGGTTCATAGTCGTGCGGTTCCACACCGACGGGCGTTATGTTATACACCGTTGCATTGCTTCCGCCGATTTCGGAGGCAAAAAAATACAACGGATAGAATGATGTTGAAACTTGCAGTTTGTCAGACGGGCCACGCGGCTTGGCATTATTAGTCAACAATGCCAAGAAACACACAACCACTACTACTGAAGCAAATAAGACAGCATATTTATATATTCTTTTCATTTATTCGATTAAACAATTAATTGGAGTGTTGACAATTTTCACACAAACCAAAAAATTCCAGACTGTGCGAAGTTATCTTAAACTTCGACTTTATTTTTACACTCGCAAGTAACTGTTGCTCATCCATAGCAACATCTTGAATAGACTTGCATTCAGTGCAAACCACGTGGTGGTGATGTGAATTACCAACCAATTCATACCGTTTTTTGTCTTCTCCAAGGTCTATAGTGTTAACTATTCCCATATCGGCAAAAAGCTCAAGAGAACGGTAAACAGATGCAAGATCTATGTGTTTGTTTCGTTTTTCTAGTCTTACGTAAATTTCCTGCACAGTCAGTGGGAAGTCAGCAAGTACCTTCAATAGTTCCAAACGAGGTTTCGTAACTCTGCACCCATGCCTTCTCAAGTTTTCTGAAATATCCATGTGAATATTATTGCAAATAATTTGCAATAAGTCAAATATATACTCGGGTGTTTAAATCTGCTAAACTAATCTCGTGGAATTATCAGGAAAAACAATTCTTGTCACCGGTGCAGATGGAGGAATTGGAAGCACACTTATTGCTAAATTGCTGGAAGAGGGTGCTGTACTCATTCTTATTACTCATAGAAAAATCGCTACTACACTTCCTGACAAATGTAAGAATTATGCATGCGATCTTTCAAATAAAGAGGAGCTTTCAAAACTAATTGGTAGGATAAAAACTGATTTTCCAAAAATTGACGTACTAGTTAATATTGCAGGAATTGGGATTTACAAAAGTATTGAGGAAGCAACCGTTGAAGAATGGGAAACATCATTTGCCATAAATGTTACCGCACCGTTTGTGCTTATGAAAAATCTTTTACCATTACTCAGCAATCCTGGAACTATTGTTTTAAACATCGGATCAGGCGCGGGTGTTATTCCCATGAAAAACAGATCTTTGTATTGCTCAACAAAGTTTGCGCTTCGTGGTTTATCACTCAGTTTAGCTGAGGAATTTAAAGAAAGAGAGCCATCATTTTGCCTCATAACCCTCGGCAGCACGCTTACTCCATTCGGTACCGGGGAAGCGCTGACGCTTGAGCAAAAAAAAGAGCGTAACAAGGCAGGGTCAGCATATTTCACCCCGGAGTGGGTAAGTAATAAGCTTATTGAGATACTGAAAGCAGAAAAACGGGAGAACGAAATTGTTTTGTACCCCGCAGATTACGGGTTCGGTACGTGGAGAAAGCCATGACGATAAATAAAGACGAAATACTTTTTGTAGTTGATGAAAATAACCATCCCATTGAACCGCTCAAGCGCGAGATTGTCCATAAAAAAGGGTATTGGCATCGGACAGCTCACGTGTGGATTGTGAATGGTAAACAGGAGATACTGTGCCAACAGCGTTCCTTGCAAAAGGATTCCAGCCCGGGCAAGTGGGAACCTTTTTTCGGAGGCCATCTCGGACCTCATGACGGCTACGCGGAGACTGCTACTCAAGAACTGCGTGAAGAGCTCGGTTTGCGAATAAGTAGGAGCGATCTCAAACAATACGGAGTTTTTAAAGCTCCACATGCTCACGAGTTTATCGGCTTATTTGTATTGCAGTGGGAATGCAACATAGAAAACATTGCTTTCGAAAAAGAAGAAATAGACCAGCTCCGACTTATTGACAGGGAAGAGCTCGAACAAATCATTCTATGGGACAAAAAACCCGAGTGGAACAGAATCGGCTATGAGGAAGAATTGTTTAGTTATATAAAGGGTTTAAAATAGCAGCAAATGAAAATAGGCATCGATTACATCGGCGTGAGCACTCCGTTCTACTGTAATGATGGAAACGGAAACTTCGTGCTGCACAAACGGAGCAAAAATTGCCGTGATGAGCATGGTGCATGGGACCCGGGAAGTGGGCAACTGGAGTTCGGGCAGACACTCGAAGAAAGTGTGCTGAGAGAAGTCGAGGAAGAGTACGGGTGTAAAGGAAAAATACAGGAACAACTTCCCGCACATTCTATTTTACGGGTACATGACGGAAAGAAAACTCATTGGGTAGCTGTGCCATTTTTCGTTTTAGTTAATGCAAAGGAAGTGAGACTTAATGAGACCGAAAAAGCAGATGAACTGAAATGGTTTCGTCTAGATGATCTACCTCAAAATCTTCATACGGGTTTTCAATACACTTTAAAAGTGTATTCGCAGTACTTTAATAAGTACAGATGATTCGAATAATGCAAAAAAAACAATTAATTTCGATAGTCATTCCGCTTTACAATGAATCTCGGAGTATTCCGGAGCTTCTGCGGTATTTAACTGAAAAATGTATCGCCAAACTGCATGCATATACTTTTGAATTGATCTTTATTAACGACGGTTCGACGGATAACACACTTAAAATTTTGCAGGAGATTTCATCACAGAGCTTCCGTCTCAAAATTGTCAGTTTCAGAAAAAACTTGGGAAAATCAACAGCGCTTAACGAAGGATTTAAACGTGTCAGCGGTAGCATTGTGGTCACCATGGACGGTGATTTGCAGGACGGACCGGAAAATATTCCTTTACTTTTAAGCAAACTCAAAGAAGGGTATGATTTGGTGGTTGGATGGAAGAAAAACCGGAAAGATCCGTTTACCAAACTGCTTGCCTCGAAGTTGTTTAACGCCGTTATGCAAAAAACTTCCGGCTTACAGTTGCATGACTTTAACTCCGGTTTGAAGGCGTTCAAAACTCCGGTGACTGCAGAGTTGTTTTTATATGGAGAACTTCACCGTTTTATACCTTTTTTGGCATTTCAACAAGGTTTTTCCGTAACAGAACTACCTGTGATTCACCACGAACGTAAATACGGGAAAAGCAAATATGGTGGTTCGCGAATTTTTCAAGGTTTCTTCGATTACATGACGACAGGTTTCTTGAGCCGTTTTTCCGAGAGGCCGATGCACCTCTTTGGCTCGATCGGTTTACTCAGCATAATGTTCGGCGTGCTTTTTGGCTCGTATTTATCCGTATTACATTTTCAGGGAATCAGTATCGGACACCGTCCATTACTCATGCTATCAATACTGTTACTGCTTGCGGGTTTACAGTTGTTTTCGATAGGACTGATTGCCGAGCTTATGGTTCGGCAACATAAAATGAAAGATTACATTCCGGTAGATTATGAAAAAAAATAACTCGCTTACCTTGCACGGTTTTCTGACGCTTCTGAAAAAGAACTGGGACATCATCGTTGTGGGAATACTCATAGTTGCCTATGCCCTTGTCCTTTCGAAATACACTATTTTGCGGCACGAATCTTTCAATTCCAACTACGACCTGGCCAACATGGATCAAACAGTATGGAGCACCCTGAACGGTAGATTTTTTAGTTTGACGAGTGGCTCCGGAGTAATTTCACGCTTTGCCATTCATGCGGACTTAATGCTTGCGCTACTGTCACCGATATACCTTATCTGGAATAACGTACGAATGTTGCTCATAACCCAGTCGGTGATTCTGGCGCTGGGAGCGATTCCGACGTATCTTTTGGCACAAAAAGTGTTAAAGCAAAAAATTCCGGCGGTCGTAATTGTCATACTTTATTTATTGAATCCGGGAATGCAATGGACGAATATGTATGATTTTCACGCAGTTTCTTTGGCAATTCCGTTACTTATTTCTGTTTTCTACTTTGCGTATTCACGAAGGTGGACATGGTTTACTGTATTCGTCTTTTTAGCCCTCATAACCAAAGAGGAAATATCCCTGTTCATTGTCATGATCGGGCTGTATTTAACAGTTTTTTCGCAATACAAAAAAATAGGAGCATTGACGGTTGTCGCCGGCGCGCTGTGGTTTTATGTAACGGTGTTCATCGTAATTCCTCATTTCAGCCCGAACAACGCTCATTGGGCTTTTTCCTGGTACAACTTTTCCGATTCAGGGAAAGACATATTCACCAGCACTTCCAATCGGTTATTGGACAGCTTTCTAAAAGCTCCTGATGTGTGGACATACTATGTGAATTTGCTGAAGCCGTTTATCTTCCTTCCGCTTGTGGGCTTTCCGTTTCTTATTTTGGCTTTACCGGAGCTTATTATTAATATCATCAGCACACATGCTCAGATGCGCAGTACCTTTTTTCACTACGACAGCGGCGTAACGCCTGCGTTAGTTATCGCTGCCATATTCGGAGTTTTTATAGTCCGAAAGATACTGAGTAGGTTAGTTAAACAATCTGCAATTCGAAATATTTTATTCTATTTGTTTCTATTCCTTACTGTTGTAGGAGCCGTGCGGGTAAACTATCACCATAGCCCCTTACCTTCAACTCCATCTACCTGGCAACGGGTGTTCCGTCCGGACGCAGATGACATTGCTTTCGAAAAAGTTTTACAAACTATTCCGCAATCGGCGTCTATTACAGCGTCCAGTAATGTGCGCCCACATCTTACTCACCGGCTCACCGCTTACACCATGCCTGACGCGACAAGTTCAGCGGATTTTGTGGCCGTGCTTACCGAGGAAAGAATTGTGGGAAACTATCAGCCGATAGATGTGGACATTGTGGCAGCCATGTCAATTTCCCCTGAGCATGAGCTGGTAAGTAACATCGGCAAATTCTACCTCTTCAAAAGAAAAGATTTCATTACCCCCTGAGGCAACTGCGGCAGTTGCCAGGAGGTGACTGATTCCTCTACTTACTAGGATGAATATCCTATATTAATTTACTAATGTGTCAGATAATTTGCTAGACTACGTCCATGACAACTCCTGCTCAGAAACTTCTGGTATCGAAAGACCAGGAGAACGCACTTTCCGCACTCATCGCGTGGTTTGAAAAAGAGCGTTTAACCCGCCAATTCATAACGCTCGGCGGTTATGCAGGAACGGGGAAAACCACACTTATTTCTATTTTAAGAAATACACTTCATGAAAAAAATCCGAAACTGAAGGTGGGCTTTGCGAGCTACACCGGTAAGGCTGCGCGAGTATTGCAAACTAAAATAAAGGAAAGCGAGTCATTTTACCCGCAAGATACTATCGGCACTATTCACTCGCTTATTTACACACCGGTCATCAACGAACGGGAGGAAATTACCGGGTGGAAGAAAAAGGAAAAAATAGATCGAGAACTTATTATTATCGATGAGGCATCCATGGTAGACAGCACCATTTGGAATCATTTGGTTTCGTACAAAATTCCGATGATCGTCGTCGGAGACCACGGACAACTCCCGCCGATTGCGGGGAATTTTAATCTGATGCAAAAACCGAATCTTCTTTTGGAACAGATTCACCGCCAGTCCGCAGGAGACCCAATAATTGATCTTTCAATAGCCGCCCGAACAAAAGGGGTAATTGATGTGGGACGATATTCTCAATATGTTATTAAACATGCCAAGGAAGATACGGAGGCGGGTGATTTCTTGACAGAACTCTTGACTAACTATACAAGCGAGACATTGGTATTGTGCGGTTACAACAATACCCGTCGTCGCTTAAATCGATTTATTCGGACAGCTCTCGGTTTTGAAGATCCGGAACCTTCAGCGGGGGATAGGGTTATCTGTTTGCGCAACAATCACCAACATCAGATTTTTAACGGCATGCTCGGAACAATCATGACGATAGAAAGTAAAGACATCATGTGGTACGAGGCGGATATCCGGATGGATGGGGAAGATAAAAATTATTCCGGTCTTCTGTATAAACCGCAATTTGACGCACTCACACCTTTTAATTTTACGGAAAATCGCAAAGAAACTTCAATCGGGGATTTGTTTGATTTCGGGTACGCACTTACTGTGCACAAAGCGCAGGGAAGTCAGGCAAAGCGCGTCGTACTTTTCGAAGAACGATTTAAAAAGATGACTGAATCGGATTGGAAACGCTGGCTGTATACCGCAGTTACCCGTGCAACTGATGAGCTGTACATATTCTAATTGGTATAATTTACCTATGATCGGAAAATTTATCACGGATAATAACCTACCCGCTTACCGTGCCTCTCAATTTCACCAGGCCTTTTATGTTGATTTTGCCGAGTCAATTGATGAAGTAACTACTTGGCCGAAAGCATTGCGTGAAAAATTAATTCACACAATTCCGTTTTCCACACTAAACAAGGTTAAAGAGCTGGAGTCAGCAGATAAAAAAACGGTGAAAGTGTTATTGAGCCGGGTTTCAGACGGTCAATTTTTGGAAGCCGTACTTATGAGACACAGGGACGGCAGAAACACCGTTTGTGTAAGTTGTATGATCGGATGCCCGATCGGATGTACATTCTGTGCTACCGGAAAAATGGGTTTTAAAGCGCAACTAACTGGACGGGAAATTGTTGATCAGGTTTTGTATTTCGAACGATTTCTTAAAAAAGACAAAGAAAAAGTAACCAACATCGTATTTATGGGAATGGGTGAGCCGCTTATAAATTTACAAAACGTTATGGAAGCTATCCGTGTATTCTGCGACCCGGAAAAATTGGCTCTCAGCATGCGGCGCATAACAATTTCTACGTCGGGAATTACACCGAATCTTAAAGAGCTTTTAAAGACGGAATATAAAGGGCGTCTCGCTTTAAGCCTGCATGCGCCGAATCAAAAACTCCGGGAAAAAATTATGCCTGTCGCATTAAAATTCCCCTTACCGGAACTGCTGGACGTATTCCATGAGTATGCCCAGCGGACAAACAAACGGGTAAGCTTCGAGTACATTTTGATCGATTCCGTGAATGATACACCGCACCATGCTGAAGAATTGGTTAATTTGCTCGGAACCCATCTGACACATGTAAATCTAATTCCGTATAACCCGGTCGCAGGAAATTCGTATCAACGCTCAACTCCTCAAGCTGTACGTCAATTCTCAAACATTTTGAGCAAATACGGGTTGCAACATACGGTCCGGGTGACCATGGGCGATGACATAAAAGCCGCATGTGGTCAACTGGCAAACGGTTAAAAGTTGTACAATAGAAATATGAAAAAAATACTTGTCACCGGAGCATTCGGCCTCGTCGGTACCGACTTGGTGGAAGCACTCCAAAAACAATACGGTCGGGAAAATGTGATCTGTCTCGGTCACTCGGTAGTCCACGAGGGGTTTGACGGAATCCTCGTAAAAGGAAGTGTCACAGACAAGGAGGGTCTCGCAAAAATTATCGATGATCATCAGATTGACACCGTTTTTCATCTTGCAGGAATATTGTCCGGCGGCAGTGAAAAGAATCCGCAGCTAGCGTGGGAAGTGAATTATTTAAGTTTGAAACATGTACTTGATCTTGCCATAGACCGTAAATTCAAGATATTTTGGCCAAGCTCCATTGCCGCGTTCGGAACGACAACTCCAAAGCACAACACACCGCAGCACACGGTGCTTGAACCGACCACCATGTACGG
Organism: Patescibacteria group bacterium; assembly: GCA_041665145.1. Classification (GTDB taxonomy): domain Bacteria; phylum Patescibacteriota; class Microgenomatia; order UBA1406; family UBA1406; genus JBAYJK01. Next base: position 85,995 of record JBAYJK010000003.1, on the reverse strand, counting down.
CGTGAATAAGGTTTCAGGAGAATTGTTATGTCAGTACTACAATCTCAAATATGGTGTTGATGTGCGAAGTGTGCGATACCCTGGCTTATTGGGGTACAAAGCCGCTCCGGGAGCCGGCACCACAGAATACGCCATTCAGATATTTTATGATGCCATAAAAACCAAACATTTTGAGTGCTTCCTCAAAGAAGGAACCTCGCTACCCATGATGTATATGGAGGATGCCATTAAAGGAACCATAGATCTCATGAATGCAGACAGCAGAAATTTGACCGTACGCACGAGCTATAATTTTGCCGCGTTCAGCTTTGCACCAGAGGAGCTTGTAGCAGAGATCAAAAAACTCGTACCGGGTTTCACCTGTGAGTATAAGCCCGACTTTCACCAGGCAATTGCGGACAGTTGGCCGACAAAAATCGATGATAGTCAGGCGCGTAAAGACTGGGGGTGGAAACATACCTACGGACTCCACGAAATGGCAATTGATATGTTTAAAAATATAAAAATTAAAATTCAAAAAGCATGAGTAAAACTAACTTTTTTGCACTTCTTGACAAGGAAGTCGCAACCATCGACAGCGTGAAAACATCCAAACGTCATGAAAGAGTTATTGATGGATTTACGGAGTATCCTCATTCCTATGCACTCATGGGTGGCAAGGAAGTAAAAATTTTTAATTCCAATGACTACCTCGGACTTCGTCATCACCCGGACCTTATTGCTGCAGAGCATGAAGCTTCGGAAACGTACGGTTCAGGGCCGGGAGCAGTGCGGTTTATTTCCGGATCATTAAAAGTGCACGTAGATCTCGAAAACGCTTTAGCAAAATTTCACAACCGTGAAGCCGCTATGGTTTTTTCGTCTGCGTTTGCTACCAATATGGCCGTATTATTCTGTTTAATTCAGGGACAACGGAAAGATACCGCCGTTACCCCGGATGTGCTTGTTGTATCGGACGCCTTAAACCACCGCAGCATCATTGACGGCATTCGTGTTGCAAACCTTCCCAAAGACCATCGGGAAGTTTTCAGACATTTGGACGCCGCGCATTTGGAGGAAATATTGGAAGCCAGAAAGAATACAGTCAAGCGAGCCCTCGTGGTTACCGACGGAGTATTCAGCATGCTCGGTGAATATCAGGACCTGAAGAAAATCCGGGAAGTTGTTGATAAATATGATGAGCAGTACGAACACGGTGTACTGTTGGTTGTTGACGATTGTCATGGAATTGCGGCATTTGGTCCTACCGGTCGCGGCACGGAAGAATTATGCACTGCACAAGCAGACGTGTTGGTCGGAACACTTGGCAAAGGGTTCGGAGCCGATGGAGGATACGTTGTTGCTTCAAAAAAAGTCATCGATTACTTGAGGGAATCTGCTGCAACATATATTTACTCAAATTCAATTTCTCCGGGCACTGCCGGCGCGGCTTTGGCATCTATTAATCTTGTAGATAGCAAGGCAGGGAAGAAAATGATTGCGCACTTACAGGAAATGACACAATTGTTTAAAACAGCGATGAAAAAGGCAGGCTTCACATTTGCCGCAGAGTCCGTTCACCCGATACAACCTGTTTTAATAGGTGACGCCGCAAAATGCAGAGCACTTGCTGACAATCTGTTTGAGCGACAATTCCTGGTAACCAATTTGAGTTACCCGGTAGTCACCGCCGGACGGGACGAACTTCGTGTTCAGCTTTCGGCTTCTCATACGGTTGCCGACGTCGAAATGCTGGTAAGTGCTTTTAAAACGGCCGGCACAAACGTGGGCGTGTTGAATAAATAAGCCATGAAAGAAACACGAATTATAGTGGACATACCCGTTACTGTCGAAGTTAATGACGCCGAAGTAACTCAGAAAACTTTCGACAAAATCTTCGATTATTTCAGCTACGTTCATCATACATTCGATCCCGATGAGAAAGACAGCGAGCTGTCACAGATTAACAGGGGAGAGTTGGAGGAGGAGGTTTACAGCGACGACATGCGTACTGTTCTTGCCTTATGTGAAGATACCAAAGACGAAACGGGGGGTTATTTTAATATTCAAAATGGAAAGAAACTAGACCCTTCGGGTATGGTGAAGGGCTGGGCAATTCACAATGCTTCAATACTACTCACGGAGGATGGGTTTGAAAACTTTTACATAGAAGCAGGCAGTGATATAGAGGCACATGGTAAAAACGATAAAGGAAAACCGTGGCACGTCGGTATACGGCACCCGTTTAAACACGAACAAGTGGTAAAAGTGATCACTTTACGTGATTGTGCTCTGGCAACTTCACGGACAAATATACGCGACCAGCAGATTTATAACCCGTTACAGCCGAAGACAAAGATTACGGATATTGTCAGTCTTTCAGTCATCGGTCCGAATGCGTATGAAGCTGACCGCTTTTCAACTGCCGCAGTTGCCATGGGGTATAAAGGCATTGCGTTTATAGAAAAGCTTCCGGGATTTGAAGGTTACCTGATTGATAAAAACGGAATGGCAATTTTCACTAAAGGGTTTAGCTCCTATATTGTCTGACGGCAGCGGGAAGCGTTATGGTAAATTTACTGCCGTTTCCTTCAGCACTCTGTACACGTATCGTTCCGTTGTGCAGAGCGACTATCTTTTGCGCAATTGCCAATCCAAGCCCATAGCCTCCGAAATTCGATCGTGTGCGTGCTGCATCTGCACGGTAGAACCTGTCGAAAATTCGCGGAATATCTTTTTTACTTATACCTATTCCCGAATCCGTAACTGAGATTTCTGCATTTCCATCGAGTCGCTTTGCCGCAATATGGATAGTTTTACTATCCGGCAAACTGTATTTCACTGCGTTGTCCAAAAGTATCACCAGTAATTCAGTCAGGCTATCGGAATTACCGTTCACCGAAATATCAGCAATATCATCTTTAATAGTGAGCCCCCGTTTCGCAGCAACGGCTTTTATCTGTTTTTTTGCGGCTTCAACAATTTCAGCTACCGATACGTTCTTAAAAACTATACCTTGTGGCTTATTTTGGTACTGTGTCAGTTGAAGTAAACTCTCGGAGAGGGATTGAAGCTTATTGACATCAGCTATGCTGTCAACTACAAGCGTTTTTGCTTCAGTGAGGGTAGGAGTTTTTCCTCTCAGATAAACTTCCATCGAACTTTTAAGGGCAGTAAGCGGAGTACGCAATTCATGTGAGGCATCAGTTATAAACCTGTTCTGCTCATCCACCATTTCTTTGATCGGCTCAAGCGTTTTTCCCGATAATAAGTAACCGAGTGCTCCCGATACAAAAAAAATGGATCCGTTAATAAAAACAAGAGTCAGAATAAGTCTTCTGCGTGTTTCATTGATAAAATCTTTATCAATTAAAAGATACGGAACACGAATATCATTCGGGAAACCCCGCATGATCCGCAGCTCCTGTGTGTGGGCAAATCGTTCTACCTCACTCATGAGCCCCCGGTAAATCACAGCACTGAATGCCATGCTTACCAGCATGACAATAAGCAGATACCAGGCAGTTAGTTTTAATCGAGCTCCATGAAACATAATTATTCTTCTATCTGGTAACCGAAACCCCGCACGGTACGAATGAGCGGTTTTTCTTTTTTAAACGGTTCGTCTATTTTAATTCGGAGATTACGAATATAAACTTCAACGGTGTTGGGTAGAACATCCGCATCGTAATCCCAGACATGACTGATAATCTGATCTTTCGTCAGAATTTTGCCTTGGTTTCGCACGAGGTACTCCAGGAGCGAAAACTCTTTACTTGAGAGGCTGAGAGCGTTTCCGCTTCTAGTAACCGTATAAGCTTTAGGATCAAGCTTCAGCGTGCCTACGGATAGTACCGTCTCAAGCGCTACGCGAGGACGTCGAACAAGCGCCCGCAGTCTTGCCAACAGCTCTTCAAATGAAAAGGGTTTTGTTAAATAATCATCAGCACCGGCATCCAGTCCGGTCACCTTATCTTGAATTTGACCTTTAGCCGTCAACATAAGAATTGGAGTGTGTATGCGGGATTTTCGAAGGTTCCTGCAAATTGCCAGACCGTCCATTCCGGGAAGCATCAAATCCAGAATAATCGCATCATATTCTTCAGTAGACGCCAAGTCAAAGCCTTCATCACCCGAATAACAGATATCGACAGCGTACTTTTCCTGCTGAAGGCCGGTTTTGATTGAATTTGCAATCCGATGTTCATCCTCAACGACCAGAATTCTCATTGGGTCAATTATACCAATTTGACTGAAATTAAGCTGAAAGCGCCTACCGGGAAATTATCACCTTGATTTGTTCCGCACTCTTCGAGTATAGTTATTATTCTCATTATTAGTTCTATTATATTATTATGAATGACGACAAAACTGCCATTACCCCAGAAGAAGCAACCATTGTTCCGGAGACTGCTGAGACACAAAATTTGACTCCGGAAGTCAATGGAGAAGTGGAACAATCGCTTCAGCTTGATACGCTTATAAAGCGTTATATGGGTGACATCAATCGCTTAAAAGTAGAAATGAGGGAGCAACGTTCAATGTTTAATGACGCGTTTGAGAACGATGCCAATTTTCATGAAGCAACCGAAAAAGAAAAAGAGGTTAAAAAAGTAAAAACAGCCGCAAAAGAAAAAATCGCTCAACAGCCGGGAACAGTTGCTGTCGCAGACAAAGTGAAGAATCTTCGTGAAGAGTTGAAGCATGCCAATGAGATGCTTTCGGGTTACCTTGAACAGTATGTTCAAAAAACCGGCGCCAGAACAATCGAAGACGATAACGGAAACATTATCCAGATTGTTCCCAACTACCGTTTGGTCAAAAAGCCGCTGGAATAAAAGAGGTGATATACTCTTTTTATGAAGATCCGAGTATTACAATGGAATATTGGTGGTGGCAGAATTCGTGAGGAAAACGCCGATTCTTCCGTATACGCAAGCTACACCACGGTTGATTTGTCATATATTTCTTCGGTGATCAAAAAGTATAACGTTGATATTGTTACATTTCAGGAGTCTCATAAAATGGGCGGATATGATCAGCTTCAGATACTGTCAAGTATGACAAAGTTGCATTACGTGCGACACGATGCCTATGGGGAGTCCCACATTGATCCGCAGATGATGCTCAGTCAGGGTGTTATATCCCGGTTTCCAATAATAGATCATTCTTTCACGTTGTTTAAAAACCCGCATTTGTCTTTTAAAATGAGCGGGAAAACCTGGATTACGCACGACAAGGGCGTCACCAAAGTCACTATAGATATATTGAAAAAAAGGAAAGTGTTGATTGAGACAGTACACCTCATACCATTCAGGAAACTGGGGATCGACCCGTTCGGGCAAGATGCTGCAAAATTACGGGAGGATTTTTACGAAAAAATTCATGAAAGCGCGCCACATTTCCTTCTTACCGGAGATTTCAATATTGATAGTGACTCGTTGGAACAATTTGCACCGTTGTTGAGTAAGCAGGGCATTTTTGAAGTTCCCCTTACTACTTCGACTACACCCAGGGGAAGAAAATACGATCACGTTTTGTATCGCGGCATGGAATATATTAACAGCGAAATCCTGTCAGACGCTCTTACCGACCATTATCCTGTTTTTGCAGAATTTGAATTAGAATGATGCTTATAAACCGTTGTAATAAGGCTCGACTTAGAATAAGTTTGTTTTGTGGTCTTTGTTGTTCGTAAGTCCAATATGTACAGAAACTTCAATTATTCTTCAAACGCGTGGTATTTTATTACCATATGCGCACAAGAACGCGGAAATATATTCGGTGAGATAAAACATGGACGCATATGTGTCAACCCAATTGGAACGACCATGCACCAAACATGGTTTCAAATCCCCGAACATTTTGAATCCGTTTCAATTGACCGGCATATCGTAATGCCGGACCATGTGCATGGAATTATTGTAATAAACAACTTCTCTGTTCCACGGGCCGGGCATGCCCGGCCCCTACTACCGACAATCATTGGGTCATTCAAATCAACATCTTCGAAATTAATTCATTTGTTGGGTATTAATTTTCAATGGCATCGATCATTTTATGACCGAATCATCAGGAATGAAAAAGAATTAACCGCAATCAGAAACTATATTGAATACAATCCAAGGAAATGAAAATGTTAAATTCGTACGGGCCGGGCATGCCCGGCCCTAGAATGTAATTCTAATATTCCGCCTTTTCCGCTTCTTCTTTCGTTTTATGTACCGTTCCTTCAGGATGATGGGAAGGAGAATAGGTGGTAAGTATTTTCAACGGGACTTCGCCGGTATTAATGAAATTATGTTTTATACCGGCAGAAACAAGTACGAGATCACCAGCTTTGTAGGGGGAACGCTCGCCATCCAGAACAACTTCGCCTTCACCTTCAAGTAGATAGAGTACCTGGTCATTCTCCGCGTGTGTTTCCTCACCGATGTCTTCACCGACCGCGATGCTCATAATAACTACCTGTGTATGCTTTCCGGTTGCAAGAACTCTTCTAAAATATTCATTGTCTCTGGCCTGTTGAGTAACGTTTTGGAGTAAGTTTTTCATACTATCATTATTGCATCGTTTGCTCTCGTTTTTCAAGCGTATCGTTCACAATGCTGATGATGAACTCATCAAGCGTCATGCCGCGTGCCCGGACAGAGGTGGTAGTAGCTTCTTTGGGACTCGGGTCCAGATCACACGTTGCGTTTGCTTCCAGAAAATACCACATTTTCCGTTCCGGAGAATAGCGGAGATCAAAACGTGCATAATCGCGCATATTGAACGCATGAAACGAACGAATACACTCTTTCTTAATTTTATACATGATATCTTTCGGGACTCCGGGAGCAGGGGCGACAAAATACCGGTATTTATAACTTTCGACGTTTTTATTCCACTTTTCGTCATACCCGTAAATATTCCATTTGTTTCCCTTGCCGTAGCGGAATTTAATCTCTGCGATCGGAAACGCAATTGTCCGTCGGGGGGTATCGAGAACAGTCACTTGAAATTCGCGGCCCGCAATAAATTCTTCCGCGAGTAACGTTTGGTTGAATTTACTCCGCAACATTTTCACGACCGCCCGAAAGTTCCGATAGTTTGTTGCAATCGAATCAACGGTTATACCGATACTGCAGTGCTCAAAAGCCGGTTTCACGATTACCGGAAACTTTGACGGCACGAGGTCACGGGTAATCCTGTCTTTCATGTGAATAATGGTGTATTTTGGGGTCGAAATATTGTATTTATCGAACATCCGTTTCATAAGCAGTTTGTTGCTTGAAATGCGCATTCCGACCAACGAGGCACCGGAGAACGGGATGCTCATCTTGGTCAATATTTTCCCGATACGCAAATACATTTCTGTACTGTCCACCAAATTGAAAATATAATCCGCTTTGACTTTTTTGAGTGCCATGTAGTTGTCTGTTCGGATTTTAATAATCTGAACCCTAAAATCATGACTTTCAAACACTCGTTTGAAATAGGGAATCAGGGTACCTGTTTCTCCGTCAGTCAGAGTGTGCTCTTCATCCTGTACTTTCTCGGTCTTCGGTACAAAGTGGTAGAGGAGGGCAACGGTGTATTTTCGTTTCCGTTTGATCAATGTTTTTTCCATAAATTTATTACCTATATTAAATACTGCATATTCGCATAAATAGCAAGCGGTTATTAAAAAAATCATTTCAGCTTATCAGAGTGCTATAATAGAGCATGCCAACTGAAATTACCGAAGCGGAGATTCGCGGAAGCGGGCACCTTGGAGAGCTTGATGACCACTTTTTTCTCTCACTTTCCCCGGAGGAGCAGGCACTTGAAATGGCTAAAAGAAATAATTGCCCGATACCGCTTGAGCTCATTTTAAAAAGAGGCGCACTGGAAATGCGCAATCGGTACGCGACCGTAAACTTTTGGTACCGCTGGCTGCTCGAAAACATGAGACCGGCGAATGCTCAACTTGTTGACCTTATGGAAAGGCCGGAGAAACGGTTTCCTTTTGAGCCGATCGGCAAATTTGAGGAAGATTCCGTACCATTTGATGAACGCCAGTGCATGCGCGGTCTCGGTCACCCGCTAAATTACGGCTATCCTCGGGGGGTGGTTGAAATTCTGAATGCGTGTCCCGATCAAAAAGCAAAAGGAGACGCGCTGATATTTATTGATTTTTGGTCAAAAGAAATTGCCGGTCATGCAAAACACACCCTGGACTTTGCTGTCGAGTTTGCGGATAAACTGGTGTGGTTTAGTGAAAAAGTATTAAAAGATCGCCAGCTTGCAGTTAAAATTCTGTATCACCTTGTTGGCACCGGAAAATTGGGTGAAGATAACTGCTTTACACACTATGATGCGCTTGTTCAACGTCTTCAGAACCCGCGTTTGATTCCGCATCTATCGCGCACGTATACATCATTATCAACAGCAGAAAGAGGTGCAAATAAAATTACCGACCCTCTGGATATCCCGGTATATCATTGGTCGTTTACTGCAGATAATCGCGTCATCATGGTTTTGGTGTTTAAAAGCAAAGAGTCGCCGCAACAGTATTATGTTGAGCGAAGAATGGAGAAGATTGAACCGTCAACCAGCGGTCCACAACCGTACCGACACATTGGTTGGTCAACATTCCGTTCCCAAACTTTTTCCCGATTCGAAGATGCGCTCTCCCTTGCGCAGAGGACCAAATAGACTTTTTTTTGGGAAATAAGCTAGAATTACCTCAGTAGTTACTAGTTTACATTATTTTCATGACGACAAAACAGAGCTCTGATCTGGCAAAGCAAGAACAGGTAAATTTAAACGTCAACTTGGATACGACACCCATCATGTACACGGACAGTATCCTGATGTCCACCAATCAGTTCGGAGTAGTTTTGGATGTTTGTCAACGACTTGGGACAACAAACCAAGTACGGATTGTTTCTCGTCTCGGCATGAGCCGGGAGCATGCCATGAAGTTTATTGAGGAATTGGGAAAATTACTCGTCATGACAGAAGGTCAGGCTAAAACAGGAAAAAATTAAGTGAAGGTATGAGGCGTCCTGAAAGCTAAATCGATGTTTTTGATATAATACCTTATGTCAAATGAACAACGCAGACTGTCGCTGAGGGACAAAATTGAGACGTTTGCTCTCGGTGCATGGTCTGTCGGTTTTATCACGGCGGCTGCTGAACTGGGAATCCAAGGAAGATACAAAGAAGCACTTCTTTCAATGGCAATTGCGACACTCGGTGTCCCCCAAATTCACTGGCCAAAACACTTGTAAGATATCCTATAGTTTGTTATACTATCGAATGGCCAGCAGCGAATTTCCGAACAAAATAAACAGACATGAAGTGCAATATCCTAAGGATACACTCGATACAATAGCTCTTATTTTAACCTTACATGGACTTGGGGGAATCGGAGGCGCATCCCGTATTAACGAGCATCATGTGGCAGAAACACTCTCCAGCACGCATGCTTCCTTAGTCTCTTTTCCAGTAGTGAGATATTCACCTCTGGACAATGGCTTACTTGTCCCTACGTACGGTACTATCCCGGCGATTGCACACCTCTCGGAAAAACAAAATTCCGAAGAAACGCGGCAATTGACGCTGGTTGTTCCCGGAGGGCTGTGTGGGTTGGAGCACCGGAACTCACGGATTATACACGTCAGAATTCCGTGCTTCGAAAGACTTCCGGATAGAACTATTTCCGAATCGCTCAATCTTGCTGAAAAATTATCACTTCGGGAACTTAAACTGATGGCTTTTTTATACGATACTATCCGCACAGGTATCGCAGTCATGTACGGATTAGAAACAGTGAATATGACTGATCACCAACTTGCCTACGTCATGTCATTTGTTTGGGGAGCATACGCCATAGCTCCGCTTATTACGTCCGGCATTGACCATATAGCCGCTCATTTGCTCAAGGGTCATACAGCACGTAAACTTATGGACGCGTCTGCAATAGCATCATTCTGGCAATTAGCCAAAGGTTTAGGGACCGATATGATTGCCGTGGTAACATTGCCTGTCCGCGCAACGGCAGAGACAACAGTACCACAACTTGTTGCGACACACGCACCATTGCAAATAATTGATGCCGGAAAAATTTGCAATGATGTGGCGGTATTCAACAAGCCTCCAACTGCTACAATCGCTCGGGAAACACCAGCTCCTCGTTATAATATCCAAAAGCTTGTTGAACGGCTTGTCTACACAAATGAGCGGGCTAAAATCGACGGAATTAGATATAATGGCTAAGTGAAAAATATCGCGAAAATTATTCAAATATCAGAACCCTTATATCATCTCATCGCGGCACTTGCATTACTCATCGTCGTCGGCGGCGTGGTGGAAATGATTGCACCGCTTTTATCAAAACTTGTCATCGATCAGATCGTGCTTCAGATAAAAAGTTCGAGCGGCAACCTCGGTGCCGTATCTTTACTCATCGTCATCGCTTTTGCCGCCAGTTTTCTCGGCATGACAATAAGTATTGCGAATGAACGGCTTGGAGATCATTTCGCCGGTAAGCTGCGGAAATTTTTGACAGATATGTTCTATTCGAAAGTACTTACGCTTCCGCAGAGTTATTTTGATTCGGAAATCTCGGGTAAGATCCTCAATCAACTCAGCAGGGGAATCAGCACCATTTATGACTTTATGAATACGGCAACCAACTTCATTCTTCCCTCAATTCTGCAGAGCATACTGACCATATCGATTATTGCCTACTTTAACGTGTGGATCGCTTTTTTTATGTCGCTTTTATTTCCGATTTACCTCATCCTCAGTTACTACTCGGCAAAATGGTGGGGGGAAGAAGAGAAGAAAAAGAATGTTATTGAAGATTACACCCGCGGTCGGATTCAGGAAGTTATCAGCAACATCAAACTCGTAAAAAGCTTTCTCAATGAAAGTACTGAAGCCCGGACAGTTTCTCAGAAGTTAGACGAAAGTAATAAAATATATGCGCATCAAAGTGCCGTATATCATACCGTTGATTTTTTCCGGAACGGTAGTCTCGTTGTCATACTGAGTATTGTCAGCATCCTTGTTTTCTACAACACGTTTTCGGGTAACCTTTCAATCAGTGAAATGGTACTCATTCTCGAAATGGTCAATCTTGCCAGACGGCCGTTATTTGCGATGTCTTTCATTTTATCCCGTGTGCAAATGGCCGAAAGTGGTTCCCGCGAATTTTTCGAGATCATGAAACTTCCCTCAACGGAAGATTACACAAAAGTTCAACGGGGTAAGCCGTCAAAAAGCCCGACGCTCGCGTTTAAAAATGTTTCTTTCAAATACGAATCGTCTGACATGGTGTTAAAAAACATTTCGTTTGACATCGGAAAACAGGAATCGGTTGCGCTTGTCGGCCACAGTGGAGTGGGGAAGTCAACCATTGTTAACCTCATACTGAAGCTGTACGAACCGACGAAAGGAACACTGCTTCTCTCAGGAAAAAAGTATTCGACTTTGGATTACCGGACAGTACGTGAATCCATTGCGCTCGTGTTTCAGGAGAACGAATTATTTTCTACGACCATAAAAGAAAATGTATCATACGGCATGGAGTATGACGAACAGAAAGTTCTTGCGTCACTGAAACAGGCAAATGCCTATGACTTCGTCATGAAACTCCCGAAGGGTATAGACAGCGAAGTGGGAGAACGGGGAGTGCGCCTGTCGGGGGGTCAAAAACAGCGGATTCAGATTGCGCGCGCATCTTACAAGAATGCTCCGATTCTGATTCTGGACGAAGCAACTTCAAGCCTTGACTCCCGTTCGGAAAACGAAGTGCAGGAAGGCATGAGGCACCTGATGAAAGATAAGTTGGTGATTATCATTGCCCACCGTTTTTCGACCATCCAAAACGTAGATAAAGTCATCGTGATCGACAACGGTCAGGTGGTAGATTACGGTAAGCCGAAAGAACTCTCAACGCGAAAAGGAATCTATTCCGATTTATTGCGTTACCAGATTGAGGGAAACAAAAAACTTCTTGAACAGTTTGAACTCTTTTGAGATTAAGCATTTGAATTTTGAATTTAATTTGTGTATTTGTGAATTTGTCATTTGTGTAATTGAATACGTTATAATATCCCTATGATCGCCGACCGTTATTCCGCCACGTGGGTTTCACACAGTTCAATCAGCGATTTTTTGAAATGCCCCCGTTCGTATTACCTGAAGAATATGTACCGCGATCCGGTGACAGGGCACAAAATAAAACTGATGAGTCCGCCGCTTGCTCTCGGAAGTGCAGTACATGAAGTTCTCGAATCTTTGTCTATTCTTCCTTCCGAACGGCGATTTGCCGAACCGTTAACCGTTAAGCTTGATTTTGTATGGTCGAAAATAAGTGGAAAAAAAGGTGGCTTTACTAACAAAGAAACAGAACTCGAGTATAAAAATCGTGCTGAAGCCATGCTTTCCCGCGTGCAAAAACATCCGGGGCCCTTGAAAAATAAAGCCGTGAAAATAAGCATGGATTTGCCGTATTTTTTTCTTTCACCGGAAGAAAACATTATTTTGTGCGGCAAAATTGATTGGCTGGAATATTTTCCCGAAACCGACAGCGTGCACATTATAGACTTTAAGACCGGAAAACACGATGAAGATTCGGAATCGTTACAACTTCCCATCTACTATCTGTTAGTCACCAACTGCCAAAAACGGAAGGTAGAGAGGGCAAGTTATTGGTATATCGAGCGGTCCGATGATCTTGCCGAACAACGGTTACCAGATGCAGAAGAATCGTTTGCGTCCGTATTGGAAATTGCCAAAAAAATTAAGCTTGCACGAAAGCTGAATTTATTTAAATGTCCGCACAAAACGGGTTGCAGTTTCTGTAAGCCGATGGAGGCTATCCTCCAACACAAGGCCGAGTTCATCGGTGTCAACAGTATGGATAACGACGTGTATATTCTCAACAAATCTTCCAGCATCGAAGACACCAGTATTATACTTTAGACATTTAGACATTCAGACATTTAGACATTCAGACATTGAGACTCTTAGACTCGTGACTAGTCTATTAAAATCTATTCCACAACATCTGGTTCGTCACTTCGTGGTGGTAGATTATTTCGGACTTCTTGACAATTGTTCCGAGATCTTTCGGACTTCTGTCCGCAGCCGACTGTTTATAGGCAGCGTACTTTGCCTGATTGTCTTCACCGAGAATTTTTCCCATAAAATCACTTGCCTTAAAAAGCCGGATAGCATCATAGATATTTCCGGGAAGAAAACGTACCCGATCACGTTTTTCTTCGTCCTTTTGCAGCGCGCTTCCTTCGTTGATAATCTTCAATATGCTGTATAAAGCAACGTAGGGGTTTACATCCGGTGCAACGGACCGGATCTCTATCCGCGCACTCCGTTCGTCGGCAACGGGAATACGGATCATGGAACCCCGGTCGATTGCAGAAACTTTTATCTGATTCGGTGCTTCGAAATGCGGATCAAGTCTCCGATATGCATTAACGCTCGGGTTGAGAAGGAGGCACAGTTCCGGAGCATGATTCAACAGTTTGCTCACCGCATCCCATGCGGCATTTGATAAACCATCGGCTCCATTCTTTTTATAAAAAATATTCTTTCCGTTTTTTCCCAACGACAAGTTTATGTGCATTCCGCTGCCGTTTATCCCCGCAACAGGTTTCGGTAAAAATGTTGCGGTCATTCCCAGATTGTTTGCGACCTGACGACACACCAATTTATAAAGCTGAATCGTATCGGCGAGCGTCAGAACGTCGGTGAACGTGAAATTCAATTCAAACTGTGCCGGCGCAACTTCGGGATGGTCTTTCTCGTTCTGAAATCCCATTGCCCGTTGTGCTTCCGCTGAGCGGTCAATAAAAACACGCAGCTCATCAAGAGGAAGGGAGTGATAGTACCCGCTGCCCGAGATTAACTCAAAACCTTTTTCCTCGGTATACATTTGCTCGGCATTAACTCCCCGCACAACGAATCCTTCTATCTCTGTTGAAGCAAAAGCCGTTACTCCCTGCTTTTTTTTCAACTCTTCCGTATACAGTCGCAGCCGGCTTCTGAAATCTGACAAATAGGGACTCCTGTCTCTGTTCTGGACATATGCGAACATGACTACTTTACCCGGCCCGAAAATATCTGAAGGTAACCAGCGTATACTCGCCCAATCGATTTCCAAACGTAAATCCGACTCCTTAAGAACGGAAAATCCGCGTATGGATGAACCGTCGAAAGTCAGATTGTCGGAGTGACTCAAAAAAAATTTCTTGTCGTAGTCAAGCATATGAAAACGTCCTTCGATGTCAGTAAAACACAACGTTACCGCTTTTATCCGTTTTTCCTTGGTAAGATACGCACGATACTCCTTTTCCAAAGCTTCTTGAGTTTCCGTTATTGCAGCTTTCCGTGCCGAGACGTTACGTGCTTCCAGCTCATCATACGGAATCTCGAGAAACGTTCGAAGAGAAGTATCTGACATATTATAGTAATTTAATTAATAATTAGGATAAATAATAGAATATTTATAATTAATGTCAAGAGTTTTAATATTATTTTGTGAGCAGTACCGAAGATGAATAATACTAAATCCTATAGTATAATATACTCATGGCACCCAAAATAGATTTGCTGTGGGAGGGCGAAGTTCATCTTCCGCACACAAAAGCTGCTCTTGCAAAGTTACGCCGGAGACTTGAATTGACTCCGATTGACGAACTCATGCGCATTCATTCCACGCTGACCACAATGACCATCAAACACCACTATGATCTGTACTCGGACGGTCTTGAAAAAGTCGAGCTATTTCCGGCCGGATCGATAGTGCTCGCCCGCACCATATATGCGCATGCTCAGAGATTTAGGTCACGGGTAGAGAACCGCATTCATGTGGTAGACGCACATGAACCATATTTCTCAATTCACCTTGTGCCTTTTTTCGAGGACACTCCATCAAAAAACAGAGCACGACTCCTTGAGACCGAACTGCTTCTTCTCACCGACACATTGCTCCTGACGACTCAATTAGAACTCCAATCGCAACAGAATACAAGTACGCACAAAATCGCAGGGTCAACTTCCCCGGGACTCCGAGAGTTGGCTTTACGGTTCGGTTTTGACGTCTCAGATCCGTTTTATGTCAATTCTGCACCGGTTCCGATATTCATGGGTTTCCCGGTTCCTACCATTGACTTATTTACGGATGATATCCCCGCAACACTGGGGTGTATGCATGCAACTTCGCAAAAGCTTTCAGCTTTTGAACATTATTGTAGAAAGGTGGGAATTGCCGCACATAGTGCACGGGTAAACGCAATAAACGCGTTTCCATTGCCATTTCAAGCGGAGGTCATCTAAAAGAAGATGGAAAAGATGAGAACGACAACTGATACTATGGATATAGTTACAGATCCGATTATAGCTATGGTGCGTTGCCATGCGTGATTTGTAAATTCACCCATAAGTTCTTTACTGTCGGTAAATTTTATGAGGAAGTAGAATACAAACGGCATGAGCATTGCGTTAAATATTTGAGAAGCGATTGCAAGTTTGAAAAGTGAAATGAACGGTAACAATGCGATACACGAAGCCAACAACAGCTGCACAATAAAAATTGTGTAAAACCCTTTACTTTCTTTGAAGCTGGTATCTAAACTTCCGGACAAACCAAAAAATTCGGCAAATGTGTACGCTGTTGATAGCGAAACAACTACAACTCCCATAAAACCGGCATTCATAATGCCAATAGCAAACAGCATTGCAGCAAGATTGCCTGCAAACGGTTTAATTGCCATAGCCGCCTGCTCCCCGGAAACCAACGGGATTTTATTTACAAACAACGTTGCAGCGGTAGCCACAATCATGAAAAAAGAAAAGAAATCCGTCAAAAAGGCACCGACATACGTTTCAAATTGCGAATATTTCAGTTTAGCTTTATCAATCTTTTTGTCATACGCAAACGAACTGATAAAAAACTGTCCCCATGGTGTTATGGTAGTACCCAGAACCCCGAGACCAATTACAGCGTAGTTCCGGACGTATTCACCGGTAAGAACAGCGCCGTGTGGGAAAAAGAGATTTGAGACGGCTTCAAACCAGTTTGGCTGCGACTTAAACGCCGAAAAAATATAAGCAAAGTAGAGAAAACAAGACAACAACATTATGTTTTGGGTTAGCTTATAATCTCCCTTTATTACAAAAACAAAGACAACCAACACCAGTATTACAACCAAAGGTATCGCGGGTAAGTGAAGTAGACTGGCGGTGGTTTTGAAAGCTGCAATATTTACTATTATAGTGCCCATATTTGCAATGAATAAGCCTACGAAAAACAAAACTGCCAACAGAACACCTTTTTGCTCGCGGATATGGTCCCCGAGACCTTTGCGCGTTACCAGAGTCAGTCTCATTCCCATTTCTTGTGTGACTCCCAAAAGCACAGTGACTATTCCTAGTATAAAGAGCACCGGATATCCGAGCTTCGCACCAGCGATAGCATACGTTGCTACCCCCGAGGCATCGTTGTCTGCCATTGCAGCAATGGTTGCCGGTCCGAACACCATGAAAAATAAGACTACACGTCTACGGAAAAGAGTCCAGAAAAAAGGCAGTTTTTTCATTTAAAGATTTTTTTTTCAATATATTCACTTACGTCGTCTATGGTGAGCAACCCGACCATGCGGCGCTCATTATCTATTACGGGAACCGCACTGACGTGGTATTTGAGCATTTTATGTATGGCAATATGCACCGGGGTAGTGAGTAGTACTTCAACCAAATTCTGGTTCATAAACTTAAAAATCAATTCATCTTGGTTAGCAAGTAAAAGCTCGTGCAAACTAAAAACACCAACCAACTGTTCTTTCTCGTTTAAAACGTATACGGTATTCAGGCACGAAAACTGCATGGACTCTTTCCTGATTTTGTTTATCACGTCACGTGAGGTTGCGTGTGAGTCCGCGGTTATAAAGTCGTTGGTAACGAGACCACCGATGGGAGTTACCGAAAGCCGTATCAAGTGTTGCAGCTTCTTTTTTACCGGAAGAGAAAGCAGCCCGATGACTTCTTGTGCTTTTTCTTTCGGAATCATCGACAACACGTCAACCGCTTCGTCAGGATCCATGTGCTCAATTATTTCGGAAGCTTCTTTTGAATCCCAGCGGGTAAACAAATCTTTCTGGTACGAAACGTCCAGATTTTCAACGACATCCGTTGCTTGTTTAGTTCCGAGCATCTTCAAAACATGATGTACCGTCATCTCGTTGGTCCGTTCCAGATAATCCGCTAAATCTTCGGGGCGCATTTTCCGCAGTTTGCCTTCGACTTTCTTGAGTTTCACTTCTCCCGTTGATAACTCCAGAGGCTGAATATCAGCCCAGGAAAGAAACTGTGAAGAAGGTTTCACGGAGAATAGAGACATGATCTGCTGCACGGGGCGTTCCAGATGAAGTCTCCGCATAATGCCGAGGACTCCGATATCGACACCCATAAGAAACAGGTCAAAACTGCCGGTGTTATAACTTTCCAGTAATACGACGTCATTAACCCGCACCATCTTGTTACCGACGAGATCAATTATCTGCTTGTCCAACAAATTACTACCGACGTACAATTCGTTTTCGCTGTAGCCGGCGCTCTCGTAGGGAGCACTAACGATAATCTTACCTTCGGCAATCCGTACAAGCTTGAGATGGATAATGGAGGTCTTATGTTTGTACTCTACAACTATTTTCTTGATGCGGGGAGTCTGATCAAGTTCGAAAATCATATCTTTCAATGTTCCGATACATACGTTGTCAGAGGTATAAACAGGCAACCCGTTAAGTTCAGAAAAGTACAGCATACTTTCATTATACACGCGGGAAAATTATGAACACGTAAAAAAACAGCTTTACCGGATACAAAAAATGCTTCCGACTGTCTTGAACTCGCCGAGAAATGCGGTAGTATCATTAAATACCGATGCAGTACCGCCATCAAGATTCAAAACGTTGGTTATCGAGAGAGCTTCTTTCTTAAATATTTCCGCTAAAACATCGGGAAGATCACCGAGCCGGGGTCCGAGATAGGTGGATTGACCATTATAGACGGTCATTAAAACCAACCGATTGTCTTCGGTTACTCCGACAACCACTCTGCGCTCATCCGAGTCTGTTGCAATGGACAACTGAACAGGCAACCCATTTTCAAAAACAATCGGTCCGCTTTGCAGACCAAGTCTGAGCCGCCCATTTGGAGGCGCACGCGTTATTCCCGTTTCGCCTGTCATTTTAATCCAGACGAATCCGTTTAATGTTTCGCTTTCATGTACGGGGTACTTTTCCACATCATCAACGATGAACAACCCAAGCGGGACAATGCTTGTCGAATAGAACCCTCCGTTCGTAAACTGGGTACAATTATTTTTTTGAGCAAGTTCAAGACTGTCCTCGTGTAATTTGTTTTCAACTAAACTGACCCGTGACGGTTCGGAGATAATATATGAATAGCTGAATTCAGAATTGTTGACAATAACACTCTGTGCTTGAGTAGGGTCTTTCATGTCAGATTGTGATGTGTTGTCTGACGGAAAATTGGTACCGACAGTTGCTTCATCAAAGAAATTCTTGACAGAACTGCCCAGCAACACGAACAAAAAATAAATTGTGCCGACAAGTATAAGTATGCCGGCAATAACTCTTTTCATGTATCTAGTGTACCGTAAATCTATTTAGTACAATGGGTACATGAAAATACCACCACAAGCTCAACTTGTTTTTAAAGGAAAAATTTTCCACACGTATCAGTGGGAACAGACAATGTATGATGGCTCAACCGCGACCTTTGAAATGCTCAAGCGTCCGGATACCGTGCAAGTCATTCCGGTCGTTGGAGACAAAATATGGCTTTCATTCGAAAGCCAACCTAATTTTGCCGCGCACGACAGCTTCTTGGGAGGAAGAGTGGAAGAAGGTGAACAACCGCTCAGCGCCGCAAAACGGGAACTTCTCGAAGAATCCGGACTGTACAGCGAAGAGTGGGATTTAATTGCGGTACATGAACCATTCCATAAAATGGAATGGGAACTGTACTATTATATTGCCAAAAATTGCAGGAAAATTCAGGAGCCACACCTTGACGCCGGCGAAAATATTGAAATCAGACAATACTCCTTTAATGAGTTTGTCGCAAAAGTAACCGCGAAGGAATTCGGATACAACCAATTTTCCTATGAACTGTTACAAATCAAGAACAACCCGGCAGAGTTACAAAAGCTCAGGGCGCGTTTTTATGATAAAATACACTCATGAATATAAAAAAAATAACCAATGAGCTTGAAAAACAGTATCCCGGAAAAAAGATCATAGTAAACAATGAAAAGAACCCTACCGAGATTCTTTGTGAAGCAGAACCCGCATCTGCGCATCCGGAATACAGTATCGCCATTACGGTGATTGACAAGTCGGAAACACACGTTCATCACAAAACTGCTGAAATCTACCAAGTACTCAAAGGCTCGTTGACACTGGTAAAGAACGGGCGCAGCACTGTACTGAAAGAAGGTGAAGTGGATATTATCAGGCCGGGTGAAGTCCACTACGCCATGGGTACGGAAACGTGGGTAAGGGTGTATTCTGAACCGGGATGGAGCGCGGCAGATCACATTATTATGAGCGGAGAGGCTGCCCGTCCGGTAATGTCATTTACACACGAGCGTTTACTGGTTACTAAGTTTGCCGAATGTTTGACGTTCTACACTTCCATTATGGGATTTGAGGCAGGCTTTAAAGACGAGACACATCAGTATGCCGAATTAAAAACAGGTGACACACTCATATCTCTTTTTGATGCTCGGGCAATGCTTGAATCGTTAAAGCTATCGGCAACAGGTACCGTCTCACCGCAATCACATGTTTTGGTATTTTCCGTTGAGGACATCGACAAAGCATACAACTTTTTCGTCCGTGAGAAGCATGTAGCACCCCTCAAGGAAACAACCGAATACAAAGAGTGGGGAATAAAAGCCTTTCATATCTCTGACCCGGAAGGCAACATCATCGAGATCAACCAAAAACTATAAACTTGTTCAGAAGTTTATGAAATAAGATATCTTGGCGTTTTTCTCTGATGCTTGTACCCAGGTTTGGAATACCTCCGAAAGCTTTTGTTGTTTCAGTTGATCCTTCACGGAGTCTCTGAGCGTTGCAGGATCCTGACCTTCCGGAAGTGATTCTTTATTTTTTTCCAGATAGTCCGTGACATCTTTATCACTGACGACTGCCTGTTTATCAAACAATTTCTCGACAACTTTCTGTACTCTCATCTGTTCGATCAGTGTTGCTTTCGTCATTCCCTGCGCAACAAGTAATTTGTCTAAATCCTGACCTTGTTTTTTGAGACTGGCAGTCAGATCGGTGACCGCTTTGTTTATTTCCACGTCCGTTACCTTCACACCTTTCTTTGATGCCTCTTGTTCAATCAATGTTTTAGTCACGAGTGAATTAAGCGCCTGCTTACCGCCGAGCCGTTCCAGCTCCTGTATAAGTGCTATGCGACTGACCGGTTGGCCATTCACGAGTGCAACGACAAAAAGATTCTTAAAAAACAACGCACCGACCAAAACCACTACCACGACAGCACCGACGATATAGGTAAAAGGGGAAAGCTTGGGAAGCGGGTTCATGGCAAATATGTTCTTCTTTGGCATTACGGGTTCCGTAACAACCGTTTCACGTACTACTTTATTCATAACAGACTTCTTGGGTTTGGAGGTTTTGGTTTTTATCATTCGCATATTCTACACATACTTAAGAAAAAAACAAGTCAAGAGCTATAGTGTATAATATAGGACATGGCTTCAGCAGAACACCGGGCGCTACCACAACTGCCGTTTCGTCCAATTAGTGACGCAGTTATTGATCTGCCTAGACTATTTATTGATCCAGAAAAATACGCTGGAAAAGTGAATCCATACATATCTTCTCTCAACAGACCCGAGTTCAGGTCGGTCTATGAAACTGCGCGTACCATCCGTCTTGTAACTGCAGAAGAACAAATTGCGCTTGGAGAAAAAATTGCAAAAGTACGAGACCGATTAGAAGAGATATGGAAAGCATATAAACTTCCAAGGAAAAATGTAGATTTGCAGAAAATACGAGCCACCGTTGGTGAGGAAGTATTTGGAAGAGTCGAGGCGTACTACCGCATTATGAATCGTACAGTAAACACTCTAGTGACTGCTAGTTTACCTCTTGCAGGACAAGCGTACGCGCGGGTTCCCGATGAATTCAAAGTAGATGCGCAATTACGCTCGAGCATTGCCCACTTCTGCCTTGAAGGATTGTGGAGAGCCGCATATAACTACAATCCTCACCATAACGGCAGTAAAGAACCGATTCAGTTTAATACCTACGCCTTAGCTTCGATTCCGCTCTTCGCACAGGGAAAAATAAAAGGTAACAGGGAGTTTGCGGACTTGTCTCCGGGTGAATTCAATCTCTTGCACATGTACTTCCGGGCGTATCATATATTGAAACAAGAAGTAGGAATGGTGTTTACGCGTGATGATGTATTTCTGATGACATCACTTCTCATTGACTACAGGAACTCGAAAAAGACTAAGCCGGTCGCACGACCAACTGTTGAATTACTTCTTTCTGTATCAGAAAGCCTCAGGACTGCAACGGGCAAAAAGGCCTATCGCTATCGTTTAATATTGGCTAGACGAACCCAGCATCTCATTAGTATTCTTGGAAGATATCAGGGTATATCGCTGAGCGATGTACGGAGCACTCAGACTCGTGACGATGACGGAGAATTAACCGTTGAATTTGAAACTCTCGGCGAGCAGCTGATTGGTGATCCGGACATCGAACTCGATGCTCTTCGAAACATCTCGACCGGGGTAATTCACGAAATTATAAATAGATTGCCCACATGGTTACAAGACATCGCGCATTACAGATATGAACAAGGTGCGTCAATAGATCAGATTGCTGCAATTTTTGGAATTACCTCAGATGAAGTAAAAAACCGTTTAGCAATGATAGTTAGACGCGTCAGCAGCAAACTTGAATACTCACAGTGGTATTCGATAATCAGAGAAGTGTACAAACAGCAGTAGTGTTATAATTTTTCCATGGAACATGTTGAGATGATGGGAGCCTTCCTGTTTTTATTCGTACTTCTTTTTTGCGCCGGGCTCGTCGGTTTCAGTTGGGTTACCACCGGAGTGCTGCTTCTGGTTATGGGTTACTTCCTGATAGATTTTCACTCGTCAACCAAAAATTGGAAAATTGTCGACATGGTAAATATGTTGGCGATACTCCTTGCAGTTGTCATTGGCGCTTCATTTGTAGGATTGATATAATATAGTTTATAGTTGATGGTTGATAGTTAATAGTAGGGGCGAAACTTGTTTCGCCCGATTAAAAAAATACACATGGTAAAGAAACAAAAGAGTCGCGTGGAATCCTTTAAGCTGCATGGTAGGGAACTGGTTGATAAAGTGAAAGAACTCGTGGACGAAGGCAACGTGCGTCGGATTATCATAAAAAGTAAAGAAGGAAAAACAGTAATGGAAGTGCCCGTAACTATTGGGGTTGTCGGGGCGGTTGTCGCACCCGTACTCGCTGCAGTCGGAGCAATCGCGGCAATTCTTACCGAGTGCACGATTACCGTAAAAAGAGAAAGCCATAAGTAAAAATAGGCCATGCCAGAAACAATTCTTGCGCTTGACCCGGGAATCGGAAGAACCGGCTATGCGGTAATGCAGTACGATAAATCAAAAATGATTCCGTTGACTTACGGTTGCATTGAAACGAAAAGCAAAACCCCGACCGAACAACGCCTGAAAATAATTTATGATTTTTTGTCACAAACGATAAAAAAGTATAAGCCGACGGCAATGGTTCTTGAGCAGGTTTTTTTCAATACGAATCAGACAACCGCAATTACTGTCGGCCAAGCACAGGGAGCGATGCTGCTTGCCGCCGCAGAAAGTAATCTCACGGTTTCATTCGTAACTCCTTCGCAGATTAAGCAAACATTAACCGGTTACGGAAGCGCTCAAAAACAACAGGTGGAAAAAATGGTCATGGTTCTTCTTGGTCTGACCGAAAAAATAAAACTCGATGATACGGCGGATGCGCTGGCATGCGGAATAACGTATTTTTCTACGAACAAACTTCTTAAATAATTACACAAAATTCAAATAACAAACATCAAATCAAATTCAAATAATAAATACACAAAAATTAAAACGTTTTGAACATTTTAATTTTGAATTTGATTTGTATATTTGTGAATTTGTCATTTGTGTAATTTACCCTAGATTTATGTATACTTAGCACATGATTGGCAAACTCTATGGGACGGTGGACGAAATCGAAGGCACGAGTGTTTTAGTAAAAACTGCAGACGGCGTTTGCTACAACGTGCTTGTTTCCGCTAGCCACGCC
The DNA here is from genome assembly GCA_041665145.1 of Patescibacteria group bacterium. Lineage (GTDB taxonomy): Bacteria > Patescibacteriota > Microgenomatia > UBA1406 > UBA1406 > JBAYJK01. The sequence continues at coordinate 62,602 of JBAYJK010000003.1, read as the reverse complement.
AACAATTTGACAATAGAGCAGTCTGTTGTTTTTTATATCTATACACACGTCCGGGAAGACGAGCTGCGGCTATTCGGGTTTATTACCAAAGAGGAACAGAAGGTTTTCCATATGCTCATTGCAATTTCCGGCATTGGTCCCAAGTCGGGGATGACCATACTCGGGTATAACAAACTTGAAAAGCTGATGACTGCCGTTCGCGCCCAGGATTATCAGTACTTTGCCGGCATTCCGGGTATCGGTAAAAAAACGGCACAAAAAATTCTGTTGGAGTTGTCGGCCAAGTTCGATGTGGAATTCAAACTTCCGAAAGTAACGTTTACTGAAGACGACAAAACACTGATAGAGGCACTTGTCAGTCTCGGGTTTACTCGTCCGGAAGCGTTTACCGTAATGGACAAGATTTCTCCCGACAAATCAATCGAAGAAAAAATTACTGAGGCGTTACATTTATTAAATAATAAGAAATAGCATGGCAGACGAGTCGACAAACATCGATGTGCAACTCCGGCCGAAAACCCTGGGTGATTATCTCGGGCAGGAAAAAGCAAAAAAAAGTTTACAACTCTTTATCGATGCGGCAAAAAAAAGAAACGAAAGCGCGGAACATTTATTGTTCTACGGACCTCCGGGAATCGGGAAAACAACACTTGCACACATACTTGCACGCGAACTGAACGGCGATATAAAAATCACTTCGGGCCCTGCTATGGAACGCTCGGGAGATCTTGCCGCGATTCTTACCAACTTGAAAAATGGTGATATCCTGTTTATCGATGAAATTCATCGGATGCCGAAACCGGTTGAGGAAGCACTGTACCCGGTTTTGGAAGAATATCACCTGGATATAATCATCGGTAAAGGTCCTGCGGCACGAACCGTCCGATTGCCCGTTCCCAAAATCACGGTTATCGGAGCGACCACGCGCGTCGCATTACTGTCTTCTCCTCTGCGGGACAGGTTCGGACTGATTCTCCGGCTCGAATACTATACTCCCGATGAAATCACGCATATCGTCATGCGCAACGCGAAACTGATGAAACTGCCGATCAGTGAAGATGCCGCGTTTGAAATTGCCAAACGTTCACGCAAAACTCCCCGCATCGCAAACAGAATTCTCAAGCGCGCGCGTGACCTGCTGCAAACCGACACCTTTGAAGAGATTAATAAGATACTTGTCGAAAAACTGTGGGGAATATTGGAACTGGACAGTGAAGGACTATTTGCGGAAGATAAACGCTATTTGAAAGTTCTAATCGAAAAGTTTGAAGGCGGGCCCGTCGGAGTTGAAACACTTGCGACTGCGCTTTCCGAAGACAGGCAAACACTGGAAGAATATACGGAACCATATCTCTTGCAATTAGGATTCATCAAGCGAACTCCTCAGGGAAGAGTAGCATCGCCTAAAGCTTACGATCATTTGGGATTGAAACCTTCACAGAACTGATTTCCGAATGTTATAATTATACGACAAGTCGTAAGGTGCGAGTCGTAAGTTGTAATAAAGCCGTAACTAACTAAGTTGCAAGGAATTACAACTTGTAACTTTAGGCTTTATTACAACTTACGACTTAAATTTGCCGGGGTGGTGAAATGGTATACACGCAGGACTTAAAATCCTGTGACCTCACGGTCGTGCGGGTCCGAGTCCCGCCCCCGGCACATGCTTGACGAAACCTCAGTCGAACTCGTGATGCCCAGAGGTGCGGATGGAACAATATTTCGGAATAAAGACGGTGAGTGCATAAAACGGCTTTCTCATTGGTCTAGCGGTGCAGTACGTTCTGTTTTATCAGTTTATAATGCGCTATTAGCTGCACATATTCCAACCTTTGACAAATACGAACCTGACTTTGATAAACACGAAATTAGGATGAATGACGTCAGTAACGGCGGGAAAAACCTTGTTGTATCCGCTACCGATTTTCTAAAATTTGCACGACAGCCCGATGGCTCAACGGAAGAAAATGTTGACATCGATTCTATTGCACACCTGTGGACAACAAGTACTCGAAATAAACCGGTACAAAACCCCGATGTTTTTGTTGATGAGTTTAGAAAATTAGTGGATTTGACAATACAGAACAATTTCAGATTTGTATTCTCTGTCTATTTTTTGATTGCGACACCTAATGGTACGTTGTCTACTATTGTTGGCGATATCGAAGACGCAGCTATGGGAAATCAATATCCCGGGAGTCGGCAAAGACTCGAACATGACGAAATCAGTGCCCAAGTCGATAATGCGGCGCATTACCTGGCAAATGTTGCGCTTCCTTTTTTTCCAGCTCTTCAGTCACATATATTGGATACCTTTACTTATTTTGAGCGCAAGTACCACATAAGCCTTTATCCATACCGCGAGGCTGTTTTAAACAAAAAAATAAATTTCCACGCACTTCCTTAGCGAAAAGTATAGTATAATGCATCATTCGGAGTGTAGTTCAGATGGCTAGAACGCACGCTTTGGGAGCGTGAGGTCGGCGGTTCAAGTCCGCCCACTCCGACATAATGAAAGACCGCAATATTGCCGTTACCCTCGAGTGCTTTATTAAGAAGGGAAATAAATACCTCATGTTGCACCGCAACCCCACAAAACGGATCATGCCGAACGTATGGATGGCAGCAGGCGGACATTTGGAATTTAATGAAGGTCTGTACGCTTGTGCGCGCAGGGAGGTTATGGAAGAAACCGGTTTGAAAGTTAAAAACCTTCGTGTTCGTGCAATAGGAAATGCCTACATCGGCGACTTGAAAGAGGAATTCTTTTTTCACTTGTTACTTGCCGATTATGATAGTGGAACGCTCAAGCCAAACGGAGACGGGGAATTTGTCTGGCTTACTCAGGAAGAAATATTGCAAAAAGACAGTCTGCTTGCCGAATTAAAAACGGTATTACCCATACTGCTTGACGAAACCAAACCTCCGGTGTCTTATTCAGCCGAGTACGAATACGGCAACAAACTCCTTTCATTGACAATTGAGCAGCCCTAGACACTTAGACATTCAGACATTCAGACATTCAGACTCTTAGACTCGTGACCCGTGACGCGCGACATGTGACAGGTGAACGATCATTCACTTGCAACTTTAAAAAGTGCTAAAATGTTTTCACCATGAATCTTGCATATCGCATGCGACCGCAAACGCTTGATGATCTGGTGGGTCAGGATCATCTTGCCGGAAAAAAGGGAATCCTCCGAAAAATGATCGAAAGTAAAACACTCGTGTCCCTATTGTTCTGGGGTCCTCCGGGAAGCGGCAAGACCACACTTGCGTATCTTATTGCCAAAGCAACAGACGCCGACTTTCATATGCTGTCCGGTGTATCGAGCGGCAAAGCGGATCTTGTCGAAATCGTAAACAAAGCCCGTGAAAATGAGTTGTTTCAAAAAAAGACCATTTTGTTTATAGACGAAATCCATCGCTGGAATAAAGCGCAGCAAGATGTATTGCTTCCGCATGTCGAACGGGGACTCATCACGCTTATCGGAGCAACAACGGAAAACCCGTCCTTTGAGGTAATCTCAGCCCTTCTTTCCCGCTGCAAGGTATTTGTTCTGCAACCCCTCGAACCTCTACAACTTTCCAGTCTGATAAACCGTGCCTTAACGGATACGGTAAACGGAGTAGGGAAGTACAAAAAAACCATAACCCCACAAGCTGAAGAATTGCTCATACGCCTTTCAGGCGGAGATGCACGTATTATGTTGAATGCTCTCGAGATGGCAGTTACTACCTATAAAGAAAAGAAAATATCCGAGGTAACCGTCCAGGATATTTTTCAAACCAAGTCAGCAGGGCTGTACGACAAAAAGGCGGATGAACACTACAATATTATCAGTGCATTCATCAAGTCCATGCGCGGCAGCAGTGTCGACGGTACATTGTATTATCTGATGCGCATGCTGGAGAATGGTGAGGATCCGAAGTTCATTGCCCGACGGATGGTTATTTTTGCGTCTGAAGATATCGGCTTGGCAGACCGCGGAGCACTTATTCAGGCAAATGCCGGCTTTGAGGCAGTACATAAAATCGGCATGCCCGAAGCACAATTGACACTCGCTCACATTGCAATTTACCTTGCCCGTGCACCGAAGTCCCGGGCAGTCGCAAACGCAATGCAAAAAGCAAAACAGGCTGTGTATGACCTGCCAAACGAACCCATACCTCTTCACCTCAGAAACGCTCCCACAAAGCTGATGAAAAACCTCGGATACGCAAAAGATTATACGTGGTCAGATAACTATGTCGGCCCGAAAAAAGATCTGCCGTTTCTGCCAGCCAAACTGAAAGACAGAAAATTCTTCGAATAAGTGTCCTGTTTTCTTAATATACATTTAATGATTCTTTCTTACACTTCACTTGTTATAAATTTAATACATAAAACCATGTTGCAAAAACTGGGATCAAATCTGCTGCTTCTGCTATTCATCACGACATCGATCGGCACGAGCGGAGTAGCAAGTTATAAAATAATAAAGAATCTTCCTCAGGTACAAGCCAACAAACCTGAGCCGACAGGAACCGTATCTGCCACGCCGACGCCGACGGGAACGCTTGCGGCGGGGACAAGCGTCCGTTCAGCAGTGAGAGTCGCGGTCACACAACCGAGTCCGACCAAACAACCGACAAGTCCGGCAAAAACAAGCCCTAGTTCGTTAACAACGGCTGCAACTGCAAAAGCGAGTATTGCAGTCCCGACTTCGGTATCGACAGCTGTTTCACGACTCACGCCTATTTCGAAAGAACATGAGGATGAGGACAGCGAAACCGAAGATTCGAAGAAGCTCTATGAACACGAGGAAAAAAAGGAGGACAATGAAGAGAAAGAAGAACACAAGACAGAGGTGCATCCGACTGAAAGACCTGAGCCCACAGAAGTTCCCGAACACAAGTCGGAAAACTGAACATGAAAAGGTTTTTCCGTCCGTTGTTGGGAGTGATTGTAGCAGGAATAGTACTTCCTGCTACAGTTACGCTCGGGTTTCTTGCCTTCCAGAATAGCCAAATCAGGGCAGAATCCCGGGCGAAGAACTCGGTAAAACTGCCGGTATTTACAAAAAACGATCTTCTTCAGTATAATGGCACAGATCCCCACAAACCCGTATATCTTGCTCTTGACGGGTATGTGTACGACGTGTCACAGGGCAGAAAATACTATGAAATTAACGGACCGTACCATTCCCTTGCCGGACGGGATGCTTCCTTTGAATTACATATTGCGGGGGAGGGAATTATAAAAAAGAAATATTCTGTCATCGGAATATTACGCTGAATACAATCATGTTGGGAATAACACTTATTATTTTGGGAGTAGTAAATACACTTGCCCTTTATATTCTTGGGAAAGATCCCCGGTACTTTATGTCAGTCTCGCCGTTAACAGTCGCGAATCAAGTTGCCGCACTTGTCGGGACAACACTTTTGGCTGTTTCATTTTTGATGACTGTCCGTTTTAAAGTGTTGGAAAAGCTTTTCGGTGGATTGGATAAAGTCTATAGGATACACCATATTACCGGTGCATTTGCTTTTATGTTTCTCATTAACCATCCGCTTTTCCTGATGTTAAAAACAATTCCGAACGCACAAGTAACGCTTATTTACCTTATCCCGTCGTTTGACAATCTGCCGTACTTGTTCGGGATTGCCGCGTTCTGGCTTTTTATTATTCTCATTTCATTGACATTATTTGTTAAGCTCCCGTACCATATATGGAAACGGACTCATGAATATGTGGGCATAGTCGTACTTTTGGGATTGCTGCATGTATTCACCATCGAGAGTGACGTCAGCGATTTTCTGCCGTTGCGGATATGGATGCTGGCGTTGCTTTTTTTTGCCCTCTCAGCATACGCGTATATCCGATTTCTGTACCGGTTTATTGGACCGCATGTGAACGGGGAAATAGAAGCTGTTGAGCGGAGTGGTGACGTTATTAACATCTCTATTCGATTATCACATTCATCATTCCAGTTTGTTCCCGGACAATTTGTTTTTCTTGCCGTCAAAAACCCCGCTATCGGTCGTGAGCCGCACCCGTTTTCCATTTCTTCGGGAATTCACGATTCATGTTTACGGGTTTCGGTAAAAATTGACGGAGATTACACCCTCCGCTTACGGAATATAAAAAAAGGCGAACAGGTCACCGTTTACGGCCCGCACGGCCAATTCGGTGAGCGCTTCGGGACAACAGAAACATCAATTCTGGTAGGAGGCGGAATAGGCATCGCGCCGCTCGTAAGTATGGTCCGTTCGCTGACAACGCCTGACGGAGTTAAAAAAACGTATTGTTATTACAGTGTTTCGTCAAAAAACGAAGCGGTTTTTGACCAGGAACTGTCGCTTGCGCACCTTGCCGGGCAACCGGTGAATTATATTCTGAACAACACCAAAGAGAACGGGCGACTCACAGCACAAAAGATACAAAAAGAAACCGGTTTCAATATCAAAGACGTCATGGTTTTCTTATGCGGTCCGCAAACCATGATGCAGTCACTGGCTGAACAGTTCATACAACTTGGGGTACGCAAAAGTAAAATAAGTTATGAAGATTTTGCCCTGCGATGAAACTTTCTATCATCCGCTACACCGCTTTGGTTGTTTTACTTAATTTCCTGACAGTTACCGTGCTGGTTGTTGGGCAAAGTACTCTCACCAAGCAAAAAAACACCAACGCATTGGCATCGCCAACAGTCAGTCAATCTCCCCTCACTCCAACTGACGTACTGAAATCAGCGATTTCTTCAATGGGCTCGACAACTCCTGTAACAACAACGGCGACAAATTCAACGGAAACGGTTCCTGCCGAACCCGTGCAGCAGGAGGTTCAGCCTCAGCAGATAGAACAACAACCGATAGCCGAAATTCCCGTTGCTGCAGATGTTCCGGCCCCCGTAGCGGATACCCCGGCACCTCAACCGGTTGTAGACAACCGATGTATCGTTACCGTGCGTGGTCAGCAGTTTGATATAACCCAATTCCGTTTTGATCACTCAGGTGGTAATATATTCTCGTGCGGGGCTGACATGACTGACATTTTCAATGGAGAACACGGTGACGGTATATTTCAGCAAATGCAGCGATACCGCATTTAAATGAAAATACTCATCATAGAAGACAACAAACGTCTCGCGGATAACCTTCAGACAATTCTGAAGCATGAAACATATGCCGTCGATGTTTGTCATACGCTTACTGAGGCACGGCAAAAAGTGGCTGATGAACCCTATGACCTGATACTGTTGGACAGGATGCTTCCGGATGGAGACGGACGTGATTTCTGTGCAACTGTCAGAGAAAACGGATCACACACACCGATACTCATGCTGACAGCAAAAACTCAGCTCGAACAAAAAGTTGAAGGTCTAGATGCCGGAGCGGATGACTACGTGACAAAACCGTATGACGCCGAAGAATTGTGTGCGCGGGTGCGTGCGTTGCTCCGCCGGAACGAACGGGAAGTGCGTAACCCGACCATAGCTGTCGGAAATCTGCTCATCGACACCAACAACCATTCAGTATTTTGGAAAAACAAACCGATTTTGCTGTCCCAGAAAGAATACAGTTTACTCGAGTATCTGGCAATTCATAAAAACCAGGCACTTACGCGAGATCAACTCTTGTCCCATGCCTGGGATGAAAATGCAGACCCGTTTTCAAATACCGTTGACGTGCATGTTGCGTTCCTGCGTACAAAGTTCAGAAAAAACGGGATCACCGTTCCCATTACAACCGTGAAAGGAGTCGGCTATGTTCTCTCAGATAAAAACTAAAACCCGTCTTGCCATTCAACTTTCGTTTTTTATTGCACTCGCGGTAACGACCGTAGCGCTCCTATTCTCGTTTGTGTACGGTTTCGTAGTGCGGGACAGCACGCGGCAGGAACTTCTCAGTCGCGGTAACGACCTGATCCGTGACCATGTTGTGTTACGGGGTACTGCGATATTTCTCAAAAAAAACGTTCACGAAGAAACTCTGGGAACTTCGCTGAGGTATCGAAGTCTCTCCGCATCCATATACGACCAAAATCTCAAATCTGTCGCGCGGTACGGAGCGTTTCTGACCAGTGAGCGCGATGAGATCTACGAAGACTCGCCGTCGGAAATAGTGGCGATCAACACTGCCCGCAAAACCTTGAAGCCCGTTTACATCACCAAGCGGGAAGCAGAAATAGGGGAGTTTGAAACAATCCTTATACCGCTCGTAAATGAATCCGGTTTCTTGGGTGTGTTGCAGGTCGGGAAAGATATGAGTAGCACCAACTCGCTGTTGTATCTTAACTACCTGTTGATGCTGTTCTTTATTCCCTCCGGTGTGATAATCAGCTTCGTACTTGCCAGTATGACGGTAACCAGTGCGTTTGCTCCGCTGGGACGAATACTCAAACTCATGCAAAAAATCGAGACGGACACGTTACATAAGCGGATAGAGATCAAAGGCGCCAAGGATGACGAAATTGTTCAACTTTCCCATTCGCTGAATGCCATGCTTGACAGGTTGGAGGAGGGTGTGGAAAAACAGAAAAATTTTATTTCACATGCTTCGCACGAGCTGAAAACTCCCCTTACACAGGCAATCTCCTCAATCGATATCGCCTCACGCTATTTGAAGGATAAACAATATCGAAAAGGTTTGGGCGAGTTGCCGTTGATAAAAGCTGACCTGCACCACCTGAATGAACTGGTCAACACACTGCTTATTCAAGCTACTATCAAGAAGGGTTTTTCCCGTGAGGCAACGGCCAATCTCCGTACTGTGTTGAAGTATATTACGCAACAGAATTCAACCCTTATAAAAGCCAAACAAGCCAGTATCGTGACAAAATTCGCCGTTTCGGCCGTACAACTGAGTACGGAAGAACTTAAAATAATACTTGGTAATCTTATCTCGAACGCATTGAAATACAGCACAACCCCGGCAAAAATCAGTGTAACACTGCGCAAAATCGGTACCGGCGGCATACTGACCGTTTCCGACAATGGCACCGGTATGAGTCCGGACGCCCTCGCTCATGGGTTTGAAGAATTTTATCGCGGTTCGACTGTCGGCGCAGTCGAAGGATTCGGCCTCGGACTTTCGATTGTCAAAGAAATTTGTGATGCACGACAGTTACGGATATCTGTTGAACCGAATAAAACACAAGGAACACGGGTTGTCATCTCCGGCCTGATTCTTGACAAATAACTCATAAATGCTATTGTTTTACTAGTACATATTAGTTCTATATATATTATGAAGAAATTACTGGTGATCTTTCTTCTCGTTATTACATTTCTGCTCGGACCGGTTTCCCGCATCTATGCTGCTGACACTGCCCAAAATGTCTTAGTGAGCTGTCTTGACGCGTATGTAGTACCCGATCCGCACGACAGCCGAATGACACAATATGCCGGATTACTTCTTACACATGATCAGGAGGAATTTTTTAACGACGAGGGGTTATTACATTATTTTCATTTATGGAGAAATTCGGCCGATAACAACATCTATGCCCATGTCGCGATGCTTAAAAACAAAGTCAGCGGAACTCAGGTATACAAATTCGAACCGACAAAATCGGTAAGCATTTTACGGGAACACCAGGGAGAATTTACCTGTGCAGTTGATAAAGATGGTGTATCAACATGTCCTGATGCAACGGTTCCGACCTTTGCAAGTCAGGGCTACGGAATGGACTTTAAGGTTTTGGATCAGTCAAAAACAGCCATCATGCCGGCGGGTGACGGTACACTCACGGTTCCGCATGTCATGAGTTGGACATCACAATTTTTGGATCAGAATTTTTTCGGAATGCAGATTCTTACCAACCTTTCCGGCACGGCACAAACTGACGCTGTCGGGTTGGCACTAAAATTGGCGACATTTACCCCACAACAACAGCTGCCCGACGCGGCAACAAACTGCGTTTCGGTGCAATGGGACCCGTACGGACGCGTCATTGACGCAAAGACACTTGAACCGGTTCAGAATATGGAGATAACTCTTTTCAACAAGCAAGGAAACAACAAGGTTCAGACCGTAAACCCGCAAAATCCGATGTTCCTGAATCCGTATAAGACGGTTGCTGACGGAACATTTAATTTTGCGATTCCTGCAGGAACATATTATCTGACTCCAAAGTCAGATGATTTTACGTTTCCGACCGATGCAGCAACATTGGAAGAGGTCGTGCGTTCGTTGAAAGTGATCGACCCGAACGGTATTTATATTGACACTACCCGTTTGTATTCATCGATTGACGAGGAGATTGTTGAAAAAGCCGGGATGCCTGAAAGACGCGACGTTGTGGTAATGCCCAAAAACGCGAATTATACCGGTTCGAACGCGCTGATTGAAACCAAAAATGTCATGCACGACAAAACGAACTACATCATCAAAGGTATGGTTTCACATCCCAAAACAATAGTGCGTGCGCTGATCAATGGAGTCGTTAAGACCCAAATGCAGACAGACGCAGACCGACAATACATCCTGACGATTCCCGAATCGGTACTCCCTGACGGCTTTGACGGTAACATCGGACTGGAAGTAGAGAAACTGTCACTCATCAGTACCGCTACAATACCACCCAAACAGGCGGTTGTCGCTACCGAGGTCGCACTTATGCCGACATCCGTTACCGGTTTCGCAGTCAGTGAAAGCGGCGCAGTTATACCCCGGGCAATTGTTGAAATAGTTATTCCCAAGCTTGCGAATGCCTCTTATGCATTCACTAATGCAGATGCGGACGGTTTCTTTGTCTTCAACGGCAAGAGAATCCCCACATTTCCGTTCGTACTCCGCTTTACGGATCCTGCTAATCCTGAAAACAAAGTAACGCTCTCTCCTCAGGAATTTGCACGGGTGAACAAGGCGTACTTTGCAGAGACAAAACGGAACATGTACACAACCACCAATGAGCAAGTCTTGACCGCTGCCTATAAACCGAAAACGGAATTGGTGACAGCACTCAAACAGAGTTTCGCCCGTACCGTGTCTCAAACACCGGTCAGCCCAACGGGTATGCCGTCACAGGAATCGGTGAGTGCGGCAAACCAACAGAATGCGCTGCTTCCGCTTTTTGCATTCTTTATTGTTCTGATGCTCGGAGCAGTCGGTGGGTTGCTGGTATTCCTGAAAAAGCCTGCAGCAAGGCTGTAATATGGTATAATTGCCCATGGCTGCAGAATATGGTCAGGTTGTCCAACACATGCGCGGGCAGAAAGAGGGTGTTCAGTTGCCGAGAGAAACACTCCGTTTGACCGATGGCACGTTGTTGCAAAACATTATCCCGCTCAGAATCGTTCGTGCCCCATACTTAACGCAGGGTGATTTCGTAGACATGTTGTGGCTGGCTTATCTTGACGAGAATGACTCGACCCAACGTATTCCGATGTGTTTAATCGAAGCTTTTGGAATCTCATACGGTATAGGCAAGATGAAGGGAAAAATGCTCGTTACTTTTACCTATCATCGCCCTGCAGATGGTATTTTGCCAGAACCTCCGAGTAAGATCAGATATGTCCAACCAAACTCCGCAATTTGCTACGGAACGCAACCAGCCGCACATCCTGATGAAACCAGTGCATACTGGATTGAGGGTAGTGAAATGGGACCTCTTGAACCTCAAGGAAAGAAATTTCCGTTTAAGCGCATCGGCGGATTGCGACCCGAACCGATAACACGCGAAACGGTATATTCGAAATAACCTAAATACCATAACTAATAAGATATTTAGTTATAACTTTCAGCTATAGAGCTTACGAAAATAAGTTACAAAGGCTCAGAGCACTTATCGAGAACACGCTACAAAAAATGCTTGTGCGATACAATTTAACAGCCTAGAATTCTTCCTTAAATCTCTTACTAAATTCATCAAAAATAACTTTAATTCTCTTCATAGTAGTAGCTGACATAACAACCTTGTTTGCTTCACATAAACGATAAAAATTTTTAGCATGCATAACTTTGTCTTTTCCTTCGACTTTCATGTATTCAGAGTTAGTTTTCTTGATTAAGGTTTTTTCATCTTCAAGAACAAATTTCTTAAAGTCAACCTGTTCAAAGACATCCTCAACACTTCCTCCAATCTTCTCAACCACAGAAAGAATTTGCCCTGTTGTAATTAACCAATTTTTCTTAAGGTTTTTTTCTCCATCCTTTTTACCCTTGTCATTATCGTAAAGATATAGAATCTTACAACCCCACCCCGACAAAATAGTGCCAACAATTGGCATATTGCCAGAGCCTCCCCCAAATATAAAATTGTTATCTGCATTGTTTATTAGTCTCTTAAACGCTTGAAGATAAAATACGTCAGATAGTCCTTCGCATACAACGTTTCTAACTTTTTCGGTGCTATTAATTCCATCAGTAAGCTCAAGTCCAATAGCCGTTAATATTGGTGTTAGTGTCTCCTTATCCGAAACCTTATGGAGTTTGTCTTCGATAGTGGTCCCAATGTTGTATTCAAGCTGAATTAATATGTTCCTTATCGCATTTTCTTCGTCTTCATTTAACTCTTTGTCTCTAAGCTTAAAATAATTCCCGCCATCTTTATGATTCTTCACTTCGTAGAATTCAATTAACTTTGTGTAAGTATTTTTGTTGTCATTAAATTTCCCTTCCAGAGAACTCTGTTCGATTATCTTCGGAATAACACCTCGCTGGACTAATCGTATTCTAATAAAATTGTCTTGTTCAATAAGGTAGGGTGAGTGAGTAGTAAAAATTACTTGAGATCTTTTAGCAGAGTCTTCAAGCTTTCGTAGAATATCTTTCTGCGCAGTAGCGTGTAAAAACAGACCGGGCTCATCAATAAGAATAATATTCGTAACATCCTCGGCTGAACGAGCTGAAACACGAATATAGAAAGCCAAATGCCATTGTTTACCCTTGCTCCTAACAACGGGAGGGTAGTATTTACCATCTTCTACTATGAAAAAATTGAGTTTACCACTGTCATAATCAACTTGAAGATTAGTTACATCTTGGGTCCAATATTTTTGATACTCCTCTCGCATTCTTTGATTAAGTGTCAATTTGTGTTCCATCTTCTCCGAAGGATTGCCGTTTTTTAGAATATCAAGATTCAGGTTACTAATTAAATCCAGATCTTTCATCAGCGGACTATTAGCAGCCTCTTCAATTGTTATAGTCGATGGAAACACGTCTTCAAAGGAATTAAAAAGTATGAAAGTTGGGATTATTCTTGTAAAAGCGTCAGTAATTTTCTCACGTATCCTGTCTGAAGTTGGAATACTTAGAACATCAACAAAGTCCTGAGACATTGAATTAATAGTTAACTTTGAGTCTTCATCAGTTATCTCAATTTTTGGCGCACTAATAAATTGTTGAAAATTAGCTTTAGTAATTTCCGGATTTTCAAGATTCAATTCAGGCAAAAGCTGATGTATAGCTGGATAAAACGGTTCGAGTTCAGCTTTTATAAGTTTATACTTCTCATTCAGGACTTTTTCATCTTCGGCTGTAAGAGTTGTATTTTTTATGCCTAATTTAATAAATGTCTCATCAGGCACGACATATGTATTGCCAGGATATATTTTTGTTAGTATTATTTCTGTTTCTGTTGTAAATTGAGGGAGACCAAAATCTCTCAGAGCATTGTTCAGCTCAGATGCACTAGCAGCAAATGTTAATGTAATCTGAGGCTGTTTATTTTTCCTGAATAATGGAACCGCTGCTATCTTTATTTTTGAATTTAGATTAAAATCTTCCAATGCCTCTAACAGTGCCGTTTTCCCCGCTTCGTTCTTGCCGGCAAAAATGGTCACTCCTTTTTCAAGACTGCATTCGCCGCTGTCAATAATTGACTTGTAATTCTTTACTCTTAGTTTAAGTAATTTCATTTACAACTCCACATAATACTTTGATTATAGCAGAACACATCCTAGAGTATCATTATAAAAATCTAAGAATTTAGAAACCCATTTTGCATGAAGCACTGTATGGAATTTGATCAACCAACAATTGATGAGCTACACAAATCGGGGAACCGACGAGAATAGTGAGCCGCCTGTCGGATTTCTCGCCCGCTAACGCCTGAGCGAAGCGATGGCGAGCAGGGAACCGACGACCCATCGCATATTAATTTGAGCCGAAGGTGGGATTTGGACCCACGACCCATCGCTTACAAAGCGATTGCTCTACCCCTGAGCTACTTCGGCAAAACGGCTCAAATCGATTGCTCCCCGCCTGCATCGCTATGCGAAGCATTGCGGGCAGGTACCGCTTAAGCTAAGGCGGCGACTTCTTTTCCATTATACCGTACTGTCTTTGACTATTCCATGTACTTCTTTGATAGTAAATTCAACGCCGTCTGATTCCAATGTAATGTACGCGAGATTGCTTATGGACCACGGATGAAGCTCTTCGTGGGTACCATATCCCAAATGCACCAACAGCACATGCATCATGCCGCCATGACTCACCATCAGCACGTTTTTACCCGCGTAGGCGACGGCAACCTCACGGAGCAGGGTAATTACCCGACTTACCACTTCTTCATCACTTTCAATACCGTCACGATTCATTATCCATTTATCCGTAGGAGATGCCGCCTCATAATCTTTGAACAACTTTCGTAATTCTTTGTCCACTCCCGGACGCCGTCCTTCGAATTTTGCAAAATAGCGCTCCCTGAGTGCTTTGGTTGTCTGAATGGCCATTTTCCGTTTCAGCGCCAAAACATGAGCCGTTTGCTCCGCGCGCACGAGGTCGGAAGAAAAGATGGCAGAAAACTCGATATCTTTCAACTCTAAAGCTCGATGAACTGCTTGTTCTTTACCCCGACGGGTTAACGGAGAATTGCGTTGCCCCTGGAGAATCTTCATGACATTCCACACCGACTCGCCGTGTCTGACAATATAAATGGTAGTAAGGTCTGACATGGGTAGTATTACGCTTCCTTTTGCTTTTTGTCCTCGGTAAGAGCGAGACGTTGAGCTTCGTAGATCGAGTAAAAATGTGAAGTGGGATTATTTAATAATTCTAAGTAGGAACCGGTTTCTATAATCGTACCGTGATCAAAAACATAAATCACGTCGGAGTTCTTGAGTGTCGACAGGCGGTGGGCGATGACAATGAGCGTTTTATCCGCCAGCTCATGATCGATGCCTTCCTGAATCAATTGTTCAGTCTTACTGTCCAAAGAAGACGTCGCCTCGTCGAGCACCATAATTCCGGAATTCTTGCAAATTGCCCGCGCAATCCCGACGCGTTGGCGTTCACCTCCGGACAGACGGTATCCTTTTTCGCCGATTAAGGTATCAAGACCGTTGGGGAGCTTTGCGACAACTTCCGCCAGTTGACTGATCCGGATAGCCTTTTCAAACAATTCCGGAGTAACCGACCTCATCAATGTAATATTATCTTTCAAGGAAAGGTTAAACATTTCAGAATCCTGCAGAACAATGGTCATAGCCCTGGTCACTTCATCATGGCGTATGTTCTGATACGGCAAACCGTCAACAGTAAACTCTCCGGAGCGCAACTGGTATATACCGAGAAGTATTTTAGCCAAAGTAGACTTTCCGCTGCCGGAATGTCCGACAACACCCAGGTGGCAGTTGCGGGTAATTTCAAAATTTCCGAGACGGAGAGCAAATCTGCCCTTTGCCGTCGGTTTCTTTTCCGGGTCGCTTGCAGGGTATGCAAATACACCGTCGTTAACGACGATGCTGTTCCAGTTGTCGGGGAAAAGGGCTGTCCCGTCGGTTTTGGGGATTGTTTCCCAGAATATCGGCATCATGCGCGCAAACGCCGAACGATAGTCAATCAGCTCATCAAACACATCCGTACTGCTTGCGGCGGCATCGACAAGCTTGGTCAAGTACGCTCCGTAGATATATATTGCTCCGATGGTTACGGTTCCTGCCAAAAGCCCGCGTCCTACCAATAATATGTATATGGTCGTACCGATAGCATTGAATACCTGAAACGCTTTCCATTTATTGATACCGGTCTTCCTCATAAAAATAGTCAGATCGCGCGATTTTTCTTCCCGGTTGAAAATATTTGTTTTAAATGTATCCTGTGCACCGAGGGTTTTGATGGTCATAATGTTGTTGACTCCCTCAAAAAAAGAACCGCTTGCCTGTTCATTCAGTTTGTTCCGCTCATTCTGCAACAAAACCAATTTCTTATAGAAAAACGATTGGATGCCGAAAAAACCG
Organism: Patescibacteria group bacterium; assembly: GCA_041665145.1. Lineage (GTDB taxonomy): Bacteria > Patescibacteriota > Microgenomatia > UBA1406 > UBA1406 > JBAYJK01. The sequence goes on along the minus strand of JBAYJK010000003.1, from coordinate 46,427 downwards.
ATGAGGTAAATGACCATGAAAATGACGAAGACATAATCAAGATAGAAAAATGCGATAAGCACTCCGATAAACGAAGTTACAACCAAAAACAAATCGCTCTGAATGAGTTGTTGAATGTCAGCCATTGCCTGGTCACCCCGCTGAATCCGTTGCACTTTGTTTCCCGTATTCTCTTTATCGTGCCACTTCACCGAGAAATCGACTAAGCGTTCAAAACCCGTGGTGCGCATCAGGTACCGTGCGTGGGTTTGTAAATCGCCCAGCTTGTTTTTGCCGGTAAGCCTGATGATTCCGACGATACCCGTGCCGAAGCCTAAGACAATAGCCCATATATAGAACTCGGTGAGCGGTTGACCGGCGTGATACTTCGAAAAGAAATCAATGATACGGGCAATAATGAGTGCCGGAACCATCTGGTAAAAATAAACCACAAAAAGCACCACGGTCCAAAATACATAGCTTGCTCTTCGGCCCTCAAGAAATAACCACAGAGCGCGAATGATATCAAACCATTTAAAACCAGGCCTGTCTGCTGCTCGTGTGGGTTCCATATATATAGTATATCACCAAAAATAGCGCCACAAAAGTAATGGGGTACCAAAATATGCTTAAAGCAGTATCGTTATAACTATCGTTATTTAGCATTGTTATTAACGATTATCCTGTCAAAATAGTACAAAGTTAATAAGCATATTTGATATGTATAATCCTATAATATATATTCTATTTAGATTGTCAGATTAAGCTAAATCAAGCACACATTCTGTTGAAGTAGGGGGGTGTGCGTGCTATACTGATACCCTATGGTTTCAACAAACACAACGTATGATGCACAATCTGTTGTAGTCCTCGAAGGCCTCGAACCAGTCAGAAAACGACCCGCAATGTACATAGGGACAACATCCCTCGATGGTGTCCATCACTGTCTGAATGAAATCATCGACAACTGTATCGATGAAGCACTTGCCGGGTTCTGTACCAAGATAGTCGTACGCATTGAAAAGAACGGTTATTTCACTGTCGTGGACAATGGCCGTGGTATTCCCACGGAGGAAATGCCGGCATACAAAAAGAGCGCTTTGGAAATTATTCTTACCAAGCTTCATGCAGGTGCAAAGTTCGACACGCGTTCATACAAAGTGTCCGGTGGACTTCATGGTGTCGGTTCAAGCGTCGTCAATGCATTGTCCGACCATATGATTGCTGAAGTGAGAAGAGGTAATAAAGTATATCGACAGGAATATCACCGTGGCATTCCTGCCGGTCCGGTAAAAGTAATGGCAAAATCGGAACTCGGATTATTTTCGGAAACCGGAACGGCAATTTCGTTCTTGCTCGATAAAGAGATTTTTTTGCAGGGAATAACGCTTGACACCAAACGCGTTCTGAAACAGTTGCGCGAGCGGGCTTTCTTAACCAAGAGCGTCTTCCTTTATGTATATGACGATATAAATAACATCAAAAAAGGTTATTTCTTTGAGGGCGGAATTGTTTCACTTGTCGAAGACCTTAATCTCAATAAACACGCATTCCATGACATCATCTACTTTAAAGAGTCAAAAGGGGACGTGGAAGTGGAAATTGCGATGCAGTATAACGATTCCATTAAAGACAACGTCTTATCATTCGTAAACGTCATTAATACCAAAGAGGGCGGAACACATGTAACCGGATTCCGCATGGCGCTCACGAAAGTACTGAACGACTACGGAAACAAACAGGGTTTCATTAAGAAAGAAAATCTCTCCGGTGAAGATACGCTCGACGGTCTGACGGCCATTGTCTATATCAAAATGCCGTCCACCAACCTGCAATTTGAGGGACAGACCAAAGAGAAATTGGGGAATGCTGAAGTCCAAACTATTGTGCAGCAGATAACTAAAGAGCATCTTGAACGATATTTTGAAGAACACCCGTCCGAAGCCCGCGAGATTATGGCAAAGGCGCTTCTGACACAACAGGCGCGCTTGGCTGCAAAAGCGGCTCGTGATTCCGTTATTAGAAAGAGCGCACTTGAGGGTTCGACCCTTCCCGGAAAACTCGCCGACTGCAAAGAAAAAGATCCCGCAAAATCCGAAATCTTTATCGTCGAGGGAGACTCAGCAGGAGGTTCCGCAAAGCAGGGTAGGGACCGTAAATTTCAGGCAATTTTGCCCCTTCGTGGAAAAATTTTGAACTCCGAAAAGTCATATCTCGACAAAGTCATGCAGTTTAAAGAGCTTCGCGACTTGGTTGTTGCGCTCGGAACGGGTATTTCGGACATGTTCAACTACGAAAAACTCCGGTATCACAAAGTAGTCATCATGACTGACGCCGATGTTGACGGTGAACACATCATGACACTCATTTTGACGTTCTTCTTCCGCCATATGCCGGTTATAGTCGAAAAAGGGCATATCTTTGTTGCCCAACCGCCGTTGTACAAAATTTCACAGGGTAAGAGATTTGTGTATGTATATTCGGATGATGAAAAAGATGCGGTTATTAAGAAAGACTTCGGACCAAACTACACGTTACAGAGGTATAAAGGTTTGGGCGAAATGAACCCGGAACAATTGTGGGAGACTACTATGAATCCGGAAAATAGGGTATTAAAGCAGATTCAAGTTCCGGACGCAGAAGAAGCGGACAAGGTTTTCAGCATGTTGATGGGTGAGGAAGTGCCTCCCCGCAAAAAATTCATCCAGACACATGCAAAGATGGCTACGTTGGACATTTAATAATTAAAAGTTAATTTTAAATTGTATGGATTTTAAGAAAATTAAACTTGACCCGGCAAAGCTCCCAGAGCTCTTGGCTTTTATTGAAATAGAAAAAGACAGCATGGTTAAATACGAGATTGATGAAGAGACCGGATTTATGATGGCGGACAGGTTTTTATACACTGCCATGAAGTATCCGTTTAACTACGGATTTGTTCCGAACACCAAAGGTGAAGACGGCGACCCACAGGACATTATGGTTTTGTCATCCGAACCCGTCATGGCCGGAGCATTGATAAAGTGCAAACTTATCGGAATGCTTGAAATGAAGGACGAAGAAGGTGTGGACACCAAACTTATTGCCGTTCCCGTAAAAAAAGTTGATCCGCTGTACGGCGTATATGAGAACATCGAAGATTTGCCCGCAGCAGTTACCGACCGGATTAAGCATTTCTTTGACCACTACAAAGAACTCGAACCCAATAAATGGGTTAAGACAGAAAAGTTCATGAGCAAAGAAGTTGCTATAGCAGAAGTTAAAAAGGGACTGAAGGCCTAAAACGTCAGAAGGTCTAATTGTCCGAATGTCTTAAGGTCTGAGAAATACCGAGACACTTAGACACTTAGACACTTAGACATTTAGACATTTAGACAAGTATATTAAAGAAAAATATGACAACAGTAATTCAAACCAACGTCAGTGACGAAATGAAGCGGTCGTACCTCGATTACGCGATGAGCGTTATCGTGTCGCGTGCCCTTCCGGACGTCAGAGACGGCTTAAAGCCTGTGCAGAGGCGTATTATCTACGCAATGCACAAGTTGGGTTTGGACTCCGGTGGTCATTATTCCAAATGTGCAAAGGTTGTCGGAGAAGTTTTAGGTAAGTATCATCCGCACGGCGACTCGTCCGTATACGAAGCATTGGTCCGTATGGCTCAAACATTCTCCATGCGTTATACCCTCATCAAGGGACAGGGAAACTTCGGTTCCGTAGACGGAGACTCGGCAGCTGCCATGCGTTACACGGAAGCAAAACTAGAAAAAATCAGTGATGAATTGCTGTTTGACATGCACAAAAATACCGTCGAATTCAGAGACAATTTTGACGGGACATTACAGGAACCGGATTATCTGCCGTCACGCATTCCGAATCTGCTTCTTAATGGTGCGGAAGGTATTGCCGTCGGTATGGCAACAAAGATTCCTCCACACAATTTGGGTGAACTTGCCGAAGCGCTGATCAATATGATTGATACCCGTGCGTTTGATAAGAAACTGACGATAGACGAAGCGGCACAAACCGTCGGTTTCGGCATTAATGTGGAGGACCTGTTGAAGATCGTCAAGGGTCCCGACTTCCCGACGGGAGGCGTTATTTACTCACATGAAGACATTAAACAAGCATATCTTACCGGCAGAAATTCCATTATCATGCGCGGCGTTGCCGAAATTGAAGAAATGGATAACAAAGGACGACAAGCGATTATCATCACCGAGTTGCCGTACCAAGTAAATAAAGCGACACTCGTTGCACGCATTGCCGAACTGGTACAAGAGAAAAAGCTTATCGGTATTTCCGATTTGCGTGATGAGTCTGACCGTAAAGGTATCCGTGTTGTCATTGAATTGAAGCGAGATGCCGTTGCGCGAAAAATTCTTAACAACTTATTTTTGAAGACCTCATTGCAGACCACCTTCCCGGTAAATATTGTTGCGCTGGTCGACGGAGTACCGCAAACACTTTCCCTGAAGACCATTCTCGAACTCTTCTTACGTCACCGTGCCGATGTGGTTATTCGCCGTTCACGATTTGACCTGAAAGTTGCACAAGACCGCGCACATATACTTGAGGGACTTTTGATTGCGATAGATAACATCGATGAGATTGTCGAGATCATCAAAAAGTCAGCAAGTGAAGAAGTTGCCAAAACAAAGCTTATTGCCCGTTTCAAATTCAGTGAAGTGCAGACGCAGGCAATTTTGGACATGCAATTGAAGAAATTGACGAATCTTGAAAAAGACAAAATCTTGGACGAACTTGCCGGTTTGAAAGCGTTAATTGCAAAACTGGAAAAGCTGCTTTCGTCCCTTACCTACATTCTCGATGACATTAAAACGGAACTCATTCAGTTAAAAGAAAAATACGGTGACAAGCGGAAAACAAAAGTTGTCCGCTCACGACCGGGTGAGTTTACCGAAGAAGAGCTTATCGAAGAAAAAGAAGCGTACATCGTATTAACGGACAACGGCTACATAAAGCAATTGCCTCCCGGATCGTTCAAACAGCAAAAACGCGGAGGGAAGGGAATTTCCGCAATCAAAACAAATGAAGGTGATATCGTCAAGAAAATAGAATCATGCAGCACGCATGACAACCTGTTGTTCTTCACGAACCAGGGACGCGTACTTCAGATTCGTGCATGGGATGTTCCCGAAAGTTCCCGACAATCCAAAGGAAAGGCAGTCGTCAATCTTATTAATCTGCAGGAAAATGAAAAAGTAAGTACATTTTTCAGCTACAGCCCGAAGAATGTCGACGAAATCAAAAATACCGTCGCAGTATTTTTTGTCACCAAAGACGGCACCGTGAAGAAAACAAATCTTGAGGAATATACCAATATCCGCACCAGCGGCTTGATTGCCATCAAACTAACGGAAAAAGACGAATTAATCGATGTTGCACTCATTAAGAAAAACGACTTCATCTTTCTTGTAAGCATCGGAGGTAAAGCGATTACGTTTAACGAACACATCGTCAGGCCGCTCGGACGTTCCGCTCAGGGTGTACGCGGAATCAAATTGAAAGGTGAAGAGGTCGTTACTTCCATGAGTGTTATTCCGCAAGCCGAGATCAAATCAAGCAGACTCTTGATCGTCACCGAAAAAGGTCACGGAAAACTTGTCGACGTCGACAAATTCAGAGCACAAAACAGGGGAGGCGTCGGTATTAAAGCAGCCAAGGTAACTTCAAAGACCGGACCGATCGTGTTCTCGCAACTGGTGACACCGGAAGACAGTGAATTGATTTTGACATCAGCAATGGGACAAACCGTTAAGGTTCCCATTCAATCTATTCCGTCGTTATCACGGAATACGCAGGGGGTTATTGTAATGAGGTTCTCGGAAAAAGATGACCACATTACAACGGCTGCCGTTGTTTAACAACTGACAGATTATGAAAATAGATTGCAGTGTCATAGCACACGAACTTGAACAAAAAGTACGGGAGAAATTAAAGGGGGTTTACAAAAAGAGCCATCCGCCGACTGTCGCGTTATTTTATGTGGGCAGTGACCCGTTAACGGAGATTTTTATTGAGCGGAAGAAAAAACTTGCCGCCCGACTCGGTATAAAAATCGAGGTCTTCAGCTATCCGAAAACACCCATGTTTCAGGACTTTGCATCTCATTTACGACGTGTCGCTTCAAGCAAAGACTATCATGCGGTTATCATTCAGCGACCGTTGCCACCGGAATTAACATCACAAACGTTGGACAACTTTATTCCCCTTGCCAAAGAAGTGGAAGGACAAAAGTATAAGTCGCCATACATCAGCCCGGTCGGAATGACAACACTATCCATACTGAAATATGTGTACACCGACGGAAAGAAATGGGAAATAAAACGGGGAGACGCGGAATACTTTAAACGGAACTTCAAAAAACGGTTCGTCGTACTTGCCGGACGAGGTGAAACAACAGGACAACCGATTGCCAACACACTCGTGCACTACAAAATGGCACTTGTGATTACCCACAGCCAGACACCGACACCGGAAATGTTTTACAAGCAGGCCGATATTGTTATCGCAACCACCGGACAGCCAATACTTAACAAGTTAACCATGAAGCCAGGTTGTCTGGTGATTAACTACGGATATCGCCGGGAAGATAACGTGACGAAAGGTGATTATGATGAAACGGAGCTGGAAACACAGGGAGTGAATTATACGCCGATAGTAAACGGAACCGGTCCCGTTATGCTTTTGTACCTCATGAGAAATGTTGTTGAAGCATATACCCGTCAGGTAAAATAAAAACCATGGATAAGAAAAAATTGTTTATCGGCATATTGATTTCGGTTTTCATACTCGGGGCAACGTCTATCGTCTACCTTATCTCACAAAAATCACCGACAACTGACACCGGCAAACTGGATAAGAACGCGTTGATTTATTTTTATGGTACGACGTGTCCGCATTGCACCGAATTGAGCAAGTATCTCACCGAGCAGGGGATTGATAAAAAAGTGTCCTATCAAAAATTGGAAGTATATGAGAACAAAGAAAATCAGGCATTGCTTCAGGAAGCGGTAGATGTCTGTAAGTTCGATGTCTCCAAAGGTGTGGGTGTACCCTTCATATTCGACAAAGGGAACTGCTATGTGGGAACCGAAGAAGCGAAAAAAATCTTCAACGAAAAACTCCAGGAAGCATCTGCATCGGGAAATTAGACATTTAGACTTTCAGACATTCTGACATTGAGACGCGTGACTCTCGACTCGTGACGCTCAGACATTCAGACATTGAGACAATTAGACGTGTGACTCGTGATCCATGACATTTAACTATTCAAACTATCATAAAAGCTCTTCTTTATAAGCTGTCTCTTCTTTTCCCAGATCAACTCGCGACGACAGAGTTTTTCAACATCCGACTTGTCCGCCAACAACATCTCAACGATTATTTCAAACATTAACGTATTCTGAGAGGCTTTCAGCAAAATAACGTCTCCCGATTTTGACAGACGTTCTTTGATAAACAGTCCGGCTTGGTACGAGTTGTCAAAGTGATGAACGGTTGAGTCCGAGTATCCGTGATCGAGAAGGTAGGGAAGGACGTATGCTTTTGTCTGAGGACCGACCAACACCACCTGGTCTACCGCGCACTCGACAACCCGTTGGGCCAAGCGGCGATGCTCCGATTTGGTTTCTTTTCCCAATTCACGCATGTCACCCAATACGGCAATCTTCCGTCTGCCCGGAAAATTCTGCAGCATGGTCAGCAACCCGCTCGACGCATAGTAACTGGAATTATAAGTAGAGTCGATAAGCATTGAATCATTCACGCCTTTGAATACGGAACTTCTTCCGGGTAAGGGGGAGTAGTTCTCCAAGGCAACCTTAATCATCCGTTCGTCAATTCCCAGCGCTTCGGCAACCAAAAACAGTTCGACCAACGTGTACCCGAAATTCTTGGGGACCATGTGTGGGACCGTTACTACTTCCGTACGTTTGCCAAGTTTAACGGTAAATTCCGTGCGCTTGCGGAAGATGGTCCAGTCGGTAAACTGGTACGTACCCTTCGATTCGCGGATGGAAATTTTTTTGTACGGGTATTTGTTGGTCGCTTTCGTCATCAGTTTGCTGTCGCCGTTGGTGATAAGCAGTGTTTTCTTTTTGGCAGCTTTCTGAATCTTGGCATATTCACCGGTAACCGCTTCCTGAACAGACGGGTACAATCCCTGTTTCACCAGGGGTTCAAAGTTCTGAGTATGTGTCGCATAACTGCTGACCCAGAAGATAATATGGGGGGTGATAAACTGAGAAAAGAACTCCATTTCATTCGGACGGTCGACATCCAGTTCCACCAGGTAATAGCGTTCCACATACGGGTAAACTAAACGTTTCAACGCACGAACGGGAGTCTTGACAATATTAATAAACCACTCTTTGAGGGAGTAGTTGGTGAAGTGCAAGCCCAGTACGTCCAAAGGCACTCCTATCGCGCTATTTGCCTTATAACTTTTCTTAACAGGGTACTTCTGGACAACGAGCTGGTAGGTTAATTGCAGAGCAGTAGTTTTTCCGGCGGATCCGGTAATCACGATTACTTTCGGATGCCAACGCAGCAGTACCAGTTTTGCAAAGAACCGAAAGTAGCGGGCAAGCCAAAAGTATGCTTGACTTTTCATCGAGATACATTATACCATGAAGATAAGCCTGAACCAAATTCAGGTACGTATTAGATGCATATTTTTAGCAGAGTAGGCATTAGTCTGCCATTGGCAGAGGTGTTGTTCTTCTGCTAAAACATATATAGTAGGACTATTTCCCGACACGACAATCTAAACTCGGCATTTCCAAACTCGGCACCCGGTTGAAATAAGTGAAAATAATTTACGGTTTGAGGAAGGGTTTACTGACGGTATACCAGATTCCCTGCAGCAGGTACCACAGGCGTTTGGAGTTCAGGTTCGCCTCAAATGCAATGCGCGACCCGACTCCGTTTACAAAATCAGACGTTCCGCTTAAAAAGTCACCGGTATTCTGCTGGGGAGCTACACTTTGTGTGGGCTGATTTGCATACTGGTCAAGCTGTTTGAAGTCGATGTTTCCCTGAGGAATGCTGGTGGGAGGAGGCGTGGAAGGCTGGACTATAGTAATTCTCGGTGGGGTAGTCGGCTGAACGGGAGGAACATACGGCGGCTGTGTCGGCGGCACATAGGGAGGCTGGGTAGGTTGAGCTGGAGGCGTTGTCGGCTGTTGCGGCGCTCTTGTTGCTATCGGTTCAACCGGGCCGCCGGTACAGGCGGAAATCTTGGGCTTTCCTCCACAACATGCCCAGTTACAGATATAGCTACACTGGGTTGCATTTGCTGCCCAAACACCTTCTTGCACACACACGGTAGCGCTTCCGTAGTGACACACGCCATTGCACTGAGTAGTGTCGAGCTTCACGCATTTATCCCAACAGTCGTTGTACGTATCCAAATAGTTCGGATTGAGAACAGGAGCATCCCGGTTGTTCTCGTCCGTCGTATGCCGGTAATCGCACCACGTGCCCTGGGACTCGGAGTACGGGGGGCAGTCGACACCGGATGCCTTGGAAGACGAACTGAGCCGTTTCTCATTCAATCCGGTCATGATAACTACGGCGACTAACGCCACTTGGATAATAAGGAGGGGAGCAAGTTTTTTTACTTGGTCAGAAAAAAATAAGTTGCGCACGAGAACATTGTAACAAAAATTACTCAAGAGTCTAAATGTCACAAAGTCTGATTGTCTGATTGTCCAAGTGTCTGAGTGTCAAAGAGTCTAATTGTCTGATTGTCTAAGTGTCTAAATGTCGATATGTGATGCTTATAAGCCGTTGTATATTGTGACGATTCTGCTTAGATAAACATATGCCGACTATTCGTTACTTTGAGGATCTTAGTATCTGGAAAGAGGCTATTGAACTTGTAGGCAAAGTTTACTCAATAACCAATTACACCTCCTTTCACAAAGATTATGGATTAACCGATCAAATACGGAGGGCAGCAGTTTCAATTCCGTCCAATATATCCGAAGGATTTGAAAGAGAATCAGATATGGATTTTAAAAGATTTCTTTATATTGCCAAAGGCTCCGCGGGTGAAGTACGAACCCAGCTTTTGGTCGCTCATAAGCTTTCATATATAAATGCGGAAGCATATGATCAGTTGAGAAAACGGTTAATCAGTATTTCAGTAAAGCTTTCAAGGTTCATAAAGTACCTCGCGCATTGAGGGGTATTGAGACATTCAGACAATCAGACATTGAGACTCTCAGACGTATATTACTCAGACAATTAGACGCATAGCTTTAGACAATCAGACATTTTGCCTCGCGACGTTATTTCTTCCCCCATTTATTCACAATTGCAGATAAAAAGGCAATAATTCCTATGGTCCTCAGAAATGCCACAAACTTTTTTTCATCGTCGTCTTTTTTCTGTTTTATACAGGTGCCTTTTGAACCACCGCCGATAATACAGGAAATCCCGAGTAAGAATCCAAGGTTGTACCAGAAGCCGTTATTAACTGATGAATACAGCACAATGGTGTTGTCAAACAATTGTCCGATAAGAGCAAAGGGTGCGATAAACCCATGCATCAGTCCCGGCCAAAATCCATATACGCGAGTCGGCCCAACCTCATACGTCTGCAACCAGGCAAGCGTCGTCACCGGAAACGCAAAGGCAACTACGAAAAAGAGAAGGGTTAAGAGGGGTAAAAAGTATTTCATATTAAAAATAGTATAACAAAGAAGTTAATTAATTAAAATTATCCTCAAACAATTGGATGAATTGATTAGGTGAGCGAGCTGGAGTATCCGGAGTACACAGCGAAGAAAGTACGAGGTTTTTGGAATACGGACAGTGAGAATCTTGATATTCTTACAGGATTATTTTAGTATTATATTGCCTAATGTAACTCGAATTGTGCTATTCTTAATATGATGTCCAGTAAAATTCAATCTGAAGCAGAACTGGTTAAGTTATTAGCTTCAGGCCTTAAGCGAAATTTTAATACTGATATAGCTGTCCAGGAATTTGCTGGTGGATATGGAATTGCTGACCTAGTTTTTGCTAAAAACTTTCTTACAAATCAAAATATAATTGATAGAAAACCACTAAATAACTACTATGCTCTTAAAAGCTATTTATCCCTCCCTCAAAATAAAGCCTTCACCCTAAATGATATTGTCAAAGCTTCAGGTGGTGGAAAAAATATTGGCAGTAATGTTGCTAATATTTTGACATTTGATGATTATATTTCTAAGCACGGTAAGTTCTATTACAAAACAGATGTTCCCCTTGTAAACCCTATTAAAAAGCTAGTAGCTATTGAAGTTAAGCTACGAGACTGGAAACAAGGCATATTACAGGCAAGAAGATATAAAAGCTATACAGATGAATGTTATTTGGCAATACTTTCTCGATACGAAAAGAATGTTGATAAACACTACCTCACTCAATTCGGTATTGGCCTAATATTATTTAACGAGGAAAATGGCGAAATTTGGATAAAACACAAACCTCTTAAAAAGAGCTTGGTATCAATATACGATGAAGTTATAGGCTTATTTGCAAAAGAGTTGTTCCTTTACGAAAGTTCAACTGTTCAGAATTTGAGAAGTATCTCTTTCCAAGTTTGAAGATAACCTGGTGAATTCAATTTCACACCTCTCTCGATTAATTTTTGCTGTAGAAGGTAAGCTCTATTAATTCTGTCAGTAAAATACTTTCTTCTTTCCGCGGAACCAAGGTTATTGATTGCTTGAACATCCTGTTTTATAGCGTGTAGAAAATGCCGTCTCGGACGTTGAAAGTCTGTGAGTGAATCATGGATGCACCCTTTACAGTCACAACTAAGAGATATGTTCATATCGGGAAACTCTCTTTTTATTTCTTCTTCTTGCGCCAAAATATCTTGGTAAGCTCTACTTTTGGGACTTATGATTATGCAGCTCAATAACTCTGGAAAATAATGCCTTGTGGGCATTCTTCCCTCATCGTCCTTAATAATGATGCTTTTCGTGAAATTATCGATTACCCCCAAACCTGAAGTAATAGCGTCAAATCCAACTGTTAATAGTCCTAACGCAACAGTTGGCACGCGACAAGCAATTATCTTTGTTCCTGAAAAATCTTTGATAGACTTGGCTGTTAGTATGAAGTTATAAAGCTGTGCATCGTTAGTGGTTTCGGAAATCTTATCAACAAAAAACTGCAAATAATCTGTTTTACAATGTCCGTAATCTTCAATTATAGTCTTTCGCTCTTTTGGACGGCACAAGATCTCCGCCTGGGTGCAAACCGCCCCCGACAGCTGATATTGAGGATACTTGGTCCTGACATAATCAATTGATTCTCTAAGAAGTTTTAGATTAATTGGGAACCACTCATCAGAAGTGTTATTAAAAAAGAAAAATGGTGCAGTTAGAATGTTGCAACCATTGCCAACCTGAAACTCAATTACTTTTGAAACAAATTCTTTCAAGTAATTTTCCTCTTCAAATATATCAGGAGTCAAAGCATCGTATCCTTGAGGAGCATAAGAAAGTTCGCGAAGTCCTTTTGTTTTTCTAAAATTAGTAAACGCCAACCTGTTTGTACTTGGATCAGCGAAAAATTTCATAACATCGGTATTTCTCCTTAGAAGTGAGTGCAGCCTCTTATATAAGAAGTGAAGGTTTGTCGGAAAATCAACACCGTCAAGTGATTCGTGTCCCAAGTAATCTTCAAGAATCGTTGTGTCGTTCGGTATTACCCGAGGATAGAACTCCACTCTATCTGCTGCCCCGGTAATACTTTCATCTGGCTTTTGAGTTAATGCTTTAACAATATCGTCAATCGAGCTAAATCGCTGGAACACCTCCTTGTTAAGAAGCTTCAAAATCACGTTTTCAATATAGTTAGGAATAGAAGGATTGATCGAAGAAGGATAGGGCGGTTTGACATTGATTGTTTTATGAATAATCTGGGCATCGGTAGATGGATAAAACAAAATTTGTCCAGTTAATAATTCGTAGAGCATTACCCCCACTGAATAGTAATCACTACCAGGTCTGATTGGCTTTTCACCTTTTGCTTGTTCTGGAGACATGTAAAAGAAAGTGCCAAGCGGCTGGCCGGTTTGAGTAATTGAAGAATAATCAATTATCCTAGCTAGGCCATAGTCGAGTATTTTAATACCTCCATCGCCTGTGAGCTTAATGTTTTCAGGTTTTAGATCTCGATGAATAACTCCAGCATCATGAATAGTCTTAAGCCCTTGTAAAATTTCAACTATTATCGATAAAGCTTTATCGATATCCCACGGAGAAGAGTCGCCATTTCTGATCTCCCTTAGCGTTTTACCTTCAACAAGCTCCATCACGATAGCTCTGTATGGAGTCTGTCCTTCTGTGTGTTCTCCATCCTCATAAATCTCGACTGTATATTTACCCTTAACTCGTTTTAGGGCAGAGACTTCTCTTTCAAACCGTTTATCTTGATAGTCCGGATAAATAAAGTTCTTGCGAATAAATTTGATAGCGTAGATTTTCCCATCCTTAGACGCTTTATATACTTCGCCAAATTGACCAGCGCCTATAAAAGATTCGACCTTATAGCCATTAATTACTTTGCCTATCATAAGAATAAGTCCATGCCGAAACTAAGGACAGCGTCAAGTTTTAAAGATGAATCCGTCACTCAGTCTCATCACTATTATACGAAATGTCTGGCAATATTATAAGCGTTCTTATCAAGAATAACGCAGCGAATTGACTTCTATGGTGTTTTTGTGCCTTAGGAGGCTATCACCGGCTTACCGGGAAAGTTGTGATCCGTGACGCTCACACCTTAGACCAATTTCAATATTTCCGGCAATTCCGTTATTCCATCCTTGACCTGAAGAATTTTTCGGTCTCTTTATCTACAAAATAAACATAGCAACCCTTAAGGGCTCTGCTTAACAAAACACGATAAGTATTTTTTATTAAGTCGACAAAATTTTCTTTGCTCCGTTTCACTACCGAATCTGAGGAATCTTCGGGATGCCCCTCCCATTTGTTATTCTCAAAGTTGTACATTAAATCTCTACCAAATATTACCCCCACATAATCGAATTCAAAACCTTGAATAGTGTAAATACTACCTATCTGTGTTATCGCGGAAGGGTCAAATGGCCATAGGGAAGCGGGAGGGACATTGGGAGCGAGCTTTCCCTTACCTTCTTTGCCTTCCCAACTCATAGCAAAATCATCTATAACAACGTCTTTCACCAAGGTACCATCAGGGTTGGGAAAACTCCATGGCCAGCAAAATCCTGCAACCAAACGGGCTGAGTTGGCTTCGTTACTGTCTTTTTCTCTTATCTTCTTATACAATTCGTGAGGTGAATTAATAATTTGAAAATCAAATTCACTCTTTGCACCATCCCAGATCTTTTCTGCTGTTTTTGAAATCCCTAACGTATTATTTATCCACTGAACAAATTTATCAGACCCTTGGCATCGAAATTGAATATCTAACTGATATTCAAAAACGGAACAGCCAAGCTTTTCTGCATTCTCTCGAATATAATCTCCCGAGCCTATTTCACCAGGCCGCACATTTTGTCTTTCATCGACAAAGAAAACCGGTACTTTTGCAACTCTAATTAACTCCTCAACTTGTGGAATATCTGATCTTTTTGACTTTGGTGTAAATCTGCCGTTACTGCTGACTCTCATTCTGTGCGACTCATCTGCAACAAGAACATCAATTGCGTTTTCATCAGCAGTCGTGTAACTATTGAAATACTTCACCTGGTCAAAACCGCCTGGCCCGATGGTTTTACGCAAAGTTTCTGTGAAAGTTTTGGAACCTGTTGCATACTGGGTATTCAAACCCAATCTAGATAGCTCCGCTAATAAATTAATGGCAATAACAGATTTCCCCGTTCCCGGACCACCTTTCACTATCACAACCGATTTCTTTTTTTTTGCCAGACCGTGTTTGACCAAATTCATCACTTTATCGAAGGCAATTAGCTGAGTATCTAATAGTGTATATCGCTCATTCTCTTTAACAACCTTGGCTATTTGTTGAAGTAATTTTTTGCTTGGTCCATACTTACTCCCTTGGACTCTGTCCAGAACTGCCATACCATTACCTTTTGCTAACTTGTTTTGTAAATACGAACTTAGGTTATTAACATCATCGTTGCTAAATAAAGGGTATTGCTCTAAATAAGTACTAAATTGCGTTGATAATATAGAATCGCTTTTTTGTAGAACGTAGTTGTGAAGGTAGGTACATGCACTGAGTGAAATAGGATCTTCTTCATAAAAAACAGTCTGGTTTTGCTCTAAGTATGTTTTGTACTGCCCAACCTGAACTGACGGATGTAACACTTCACGTTTTCCACCACCGGTCCACGTAACCACCTTATCGCTTGTACCGATCTCACATTTTCCCCATTGCTTTAACTCGATAATCACAGCATTATCTTTGCCTTCATTGTTTCGGCCACAGATCATACAATCAAGTCTTCTCGAAGAAAGAGGTAGTTGGTATTCTAAAATCACTCCATGATCGTTAAATTCTGCCACATCAAACACATCTTTTACAGCACGCAGAGAGTTTCTCCATGAATTTACCTCAGGTTCTGAAGGATTGTATCCAAAGTAATCAAAAAATTCGTTATGAAGTTTAATTGCAATCTGGTTCTGTATTGTGTCCTCTTTAAATTGGGTAATAGAACCCGAATATAGTTGCATGTTATTTTATTTCCGTATATTTCTTATGTGAGCCCTTAGCTTTTTCAACAGGGTAGTGCTTCTCATTTTTTTCCATTTTCTTCTCAACAGCTTCGACAATATCCAGGTCTAAGTCGTGGCTCATTAAAAGAACCCAGTAGAGAACATCTGCAAGCTCCTCGCCAATATCAGACTTGTTTGTTTTGATATACGCGTCGATTTCTTGCGGGCTTTTCCATTGAAAGTGTTCCATTACTTCTCCCGCTTCCAAAACCAGGGAGAGAGCCAAATCTTTCGGATTGTGAAACTGCTTCCAATTCCGTTTGTCCCGGAATTCGATAATTTTTTTCGTGAGGACCGCCAACTCTGTGCTCTTCATGACAACAAATTATACCTCTTTTGGTGTTTATACACTTCTATCCTTTATTTTATATACGTTACAATCAGCACATGATTATTTTCATAGATGAATCTGGCGATCCTGGATTTAAGATTGCACGGGGATCAAGCCCATATTTTGTTATAGCTTTGGTAGTCTTTAAGAATGATTTAGATGCTGAAGAAGCCGCAATCAGAATTAAACGCTTAAAACAAAAATTGCAGAAATCAGACAGATTTGAGTTCAAATTTAATGGATGTAGTAGATCATATCGGGAAGCATTTCTTCACGCAATTAGCGACATCAAATATGAAATTCGAGCTATTGTTATTAACAAACCACAGATTTACAGTACCTATTTACAAACAAGCAAAGAAAGTTTCTACAATTTCTCACTACGACAGATACTACAACACAACAATAATACGATCAGAAACGCTAAAATTCGCATTGATGGAAGAGGTGAGCGGGCGTTTCGGACACAACTGAGTACCTATCTTCGCCAACATTTGAACTCCACCAACAATACAGTTATGAAGAACATCAGGTTTCGGGACTCATCTAAAGATGTGCTCGTACAAATGGCAGACATGATAGCTGGCACAATTCGCAGATACTTTGACAAGATGACCGAAGATTGGAATATCTACAGAAAAATTATCAAATCAAAAGAAAAAGATATCTGGGTGTTTAAATAGTTCGACCCAGTTCCTATCGAAGCGATTGCTTCGAACGCACACCATACGGTGACAATTCGGAAACTGGGTCTGTGTAGGAAAATTGTATCTTGTTACTAGACGCTTGTCAAATTCTTAGAAAATTCAGGAGCTCAGGAAGTTCGACAATCCCGTCATCTTGGGTGAAATGACCTTTGTCGTGAAGTGTGTGAATTTCCGGATTGATCCATTTTTTAAACAACTGCACGTTTTCGTCCAGGGGAACAAACGGATCATTATCCGAAAAGAGTAGGGTATAGGAATTTGCTTTGTCGGGTATGCGGCGCAGGTCGATAAGCGTACGTAACCATGGTTTAGCAATACGAAATTCTTCCTCGGTCTCGAGACCTTTTAAGGTTAAAAATGGTGCAACCAGAATAACTTTGTCCGCTTTTTCACCCGCGGGGAGTTTTTCCAAGTACCGCAAAATTGTCTGGCAACCAATACTGTGGCCAATAAAAACGTCCGTTGGCAACAGTTTTCCCACCAGATGTTTTAAATGTGTGGTCCAGTTCTCGATAGTGGGAACGTCGGGGTCGGGCATGGAAGGGACAAAGACTTCATAGGAGTCATGCGTCTGAATGTCTGAAGGTCTCAAGGTCTGAATCGAACGGACAAGCCAGGGGAGCCAATCTTTTTCCGGGCTTCCGCTCCAGCGATGAATTATAAATACGCGTTTCATTACGATAATTTTTCCATTAATTCTTTCACAAATTGTTCGTGGTCCGTAATCATCGCTTGCCAATAGGTTTTGCTTCCTCCGCCTTTGCCGTTGAATTTTGTTTTTAATTCAGTAAGTATTGAAAGCGTGTCTAGAGATACATCTTTCGAGCTAACAACGGTTAGGGGAACATTCGCGCCATGGGCAATATGCACGGAGTTTGGTGTTTCTGCAAGCTGATACAATGTTGTTTTTACCGTCCCCTTATCTGCTTCCGAGTAAACAAATGCAGTAAACGTAACTTTTCCCTTTGTCGCTGTTTGCAAAATCTGCACTGCTTTTTGTGCCGCAACCTGTTCCTGGTTTTCACGCAGTGCCAAATTCAACGCATGCCGGTCATCCATAACTTTCTTCGTCGCGTCAACAAGTCCGTCCGTACCAACTTCCAGCATTTTCGCCAGTTCGGAAGTAATTTTTTTCGTTGCCGTCAGATAATCCAGCGTTACGAAACCCGTAGTAAAGTTAAGATCTGTCCTATTTCCATGAATTTTATTGCTCTTCACGAAGATATTTCCGATTTCACCCGTCGACTTGCAGTGCGTACCGCCACAAGGAATGGTATAAAACCCTTCTATCTGCCAGATACGAATTTTCCCCGTTTTCGTAAATTTATCTTTAGGAAGCTTCGCAAGATTATACTTTTCTATTTCATCCAATGATATAAATTTCGTGATTATGGGTTTGTTTGCAAATATTATTTCATTTGCCGCGATAAGTGCCTTTTCCAAGTCGTTATCGGGAATTGACCATTCCAAAGTTATGTGGCCTTCTTTTTCTGTAAAACTGGCCGATTCCGTTTGCAACTTATATGTGTTGAGCAGGACCCCAGAGAGGATGTGTTGACCGGAATGTTGCTGCATGTTACGAAAGCGTTTCTTCCAGTCTATCTGCCCGATAATGGTTGACTGTTCAATTTTTTCTTGCATAACATGGATTATGTCTCCGTCATCTGTCTTAACCAGTTTCTTGACCTTTTGGCCATTCAAAGTTCCTGCATCAGAATCTTGTCCACCGCCTTCGGGGAAGAAACACGTTTTGTCCAAAACAACTTCCCAGCCAAGCTCTGTTTGCGTTTGACTAACGACAGTCGCTTCAAATTCTGCCTGATATGCGTTTTCGTCAAAAAGTTTTTGTGTCATGGAGTACATTATAGTCCCGAAAAGCCGAAGTGCAAGTATTTACGGACGACGAAGACTAGGAGGATTTCCTTGAGGACGTACGTATGTTGCCCCAAGTAACCCGTAAAAGAATTGGAAATTACCATCTGCAGTTTCCACTTTTTGAGATGTATTAAGCCGCGCTACCTGCACAGGGTCAAAAACTCCCGATTCAGTTCTTTTTAGTTCCACTCTACCAATTGCACTCACATTTTCTTCCGTAGGGTAGAAGGGATCTGTTTTCTCATGTGGCTCAAAAAAGCGGCTCCGCTCTCCTTCAATACCAAAACGCCCAGTCCGTCCGTACTGTGTTTGCCAGCGATCTTGTTCTGCTTCACGTACAGCAGCTTCACGTTGCAAACTCTCGTCGTGGCTCAGTACGGCTTGAAGGGCAAAAGAAACATAATCACGATTATTTCTATTATCAACTGCCCACTCAACAGGTTTGCCTAATTGTGTTGAAAGCCTCCGGAGAAAATCAACATGGGCAGAATCAACAACAGTAGATATACCTTTTAAGCGAATACCGGAAAATACAAATCCTGATGATTCGTAGTAGTGTTCCTTTTTCGTCACTGTCGCTGTCCGATAGCCGATAACCGCGCCTGATGGGTCAGTTGCAATAAGTGAATAATGCGCCACATCATTGCCGTGCATTTTCATAATAGCCCGCACCGTGCAGTCGATACCTCCGGATGATTGTGCATGATACGTCGGCCCGAAATCTATGCGGTACTCTCCTGGATAATGTGCCGCTGCTGCTTCGTATTCCTGAAGCCGTTGGTCTAGTTTTGCCCTACTTGAAGCATAATCGGGACCAAACTGAAGATTTTCGTCTGACGATTGTGGAGTTGCTTCGTCTACTTCAAACATGAAGTTATTGTACTACTTGAATCGGTTTAATAAATCTGCGAAATATTTCAGGATTGCTAAATCCCGCTTTTGTATAAAAAGTCCTTCGTAGTTCGTGGGTTTGTCATTTTCCAAAAGGGGAATTGCTTCCGCAATTGGAACCCATTTCAATTGAAACCCTTCTTCGATTTCATCACCGGTAAAGGCAACCTTTTTTGGTTCTCCAACAACCGTAGCTGCAATAAGATGGTTTATCTGACACAATTTGAATTCGTCACGGTACTCGATAATTACGGGAGTTTTTGCCTCCTCACTCTGGACCACACAATTACATCCTGTTTCTTCCAAAATTTCCCGATTAAAACCTGTGGCAATATCTTCTCCATCTTCTATTCCTCCTCCGGGAAGTTTGTGATAGTGCCATTTGGAAACATACAAGAGAGCGATCTTTCCGTCACGCACTAATGGACCTCGGGCACAACGGCGAACATCATAATCATTTATCGTAAGCGGGGAGACATAACCTGTTTTAAAATCCGCATCACGGATTTCTGTAAGAACAGGTTGGGTAGTCGGGGACATGAAGAAATTATAACACTTCGCACCGGCAGCCACATTTGTTGTATAGTAATACAACAGCATGAAAAAGACTCTTAAGTATAGCCTGAAAGTTTTACAACTGTCGTGGGGCGCTAACCGTTATTACGCGGTCCTGTCTTTGATCGGTTCTATCTACCAGAGCACGATTTATCCATTCGCACTCGTCCTTGTCCTTGCAAGGATACTGGATGTGTTGGGTAAACAGCAACAGCTGTCATTTTCCGATTTAACAGGGCTTCTTACCGTTTTTGTTATTGCCTCCGTGATACTGAATGTTATCGACAGTTTTTTGGAAACACAATCGGTCTTGCTGGATACGCGAATGGATAATTATCTGGATAAACAGATCATTAAAAAATTAACACAGCTTGATCCGGCAACTTTTGAAGACCCTGAGTTTCAAAATCTTTTGTCGCAAATTGAAGGAGTGAAGGGAACAATAACCGTCAATGTCACCCGAATAACCGCGTTTATCGATGCTGCATTCAAGTTCCTGACTGCTGCGGTAATTGTATCCGTTGCTTTTCCGATTTTTGTTCCCATTATGCTTATAGCCACTATTCCTTCCTTCTTTTCTCTCGATCACTATCGCAGTAAGGTGTGGAAGTACTTTGTGGAAGAACGTTCTTTGCTCGTGCGAGTAACACAATACATCAAGAACCTGTTGTCCCAGGATGGAACATCTAAGGAAGTGGTTATTTATAAGACAGGGGACATACTGTACAACAAAATGAAATTGCATCAGAAGTCCTATATACAAAAGTTTACAAAAGCGTCAGGTGCAGGGTTACCCGGTGTTATTCTGACCCGTTTTTTTGAACTCGCGGCCTTCCTTTTTACCCAGACAATGAACCTGAAAGCGGTTCTTGCAGGTACGCTCGGTATCGGCCAATTTGCCCTCTATTTCCAGCAGACACAAAACCTTATGTCCGGTTCTCATGGAATGTTGGACATTTATTCCAGTATCTCCATGAGAAATAAATATGTTGAAAAATATTTTGAGTTCATGGCGAAGGGGAAAGTAATCCAATCGCCGGAAAATGCGCTCACTATACCCGATACTCCGGCCCCTCCGCACATCGAATTCAGAAATATTTCTTTCCGCTATCCGAACACCAAGAAGTATATTTTGAAGAATTTTTCGCTGACTATTAATTCCGGTGAAAAAATTGCACTGGTCGGAGAAAACGGGGCAGGGAAGACAACGCTCATAAAACTCTTACTGAGATTCTATGACGTAACAGAGGGAGAGATTTTGGTGAACGGCGTGAATATAAGCAAGATTAATCTCGAAAAGTGGTACAAAAAAATAGGCGCTCTTTTCCAGGATTTCATTAAGTACCAATTTACATTTAAAGAAAACGTTATTTTTGGAAACAAGAAAGACAGCGAGAATTCAGAACTCTTAAAAGAAGCCATCAAAAATTCCGGGGCAGAGGAGTACCTCAAAAATCTTCCGAACGGCTTTGATCAGGTTGTGGGTAAAATGTTTAAGGACGGCATAGATTTATCGGGCGGGCAGTGGCAAAAACTTGCCCTTGCCCGAGCATTTTTCAAAAACGCTCCGATACTTATTCTAGATGAACCAACAAGCGCAATAGACGCCAAAGCTGAATATGAAATATTTCAACACGTCCAACAATTGCAAAAAGATAAAACCGTCGTTATTATTTCACACCGATTCTCAACCGTACGAAACGCGGACCGAATTCTGGTTTTGGATGAGGGCAAAATTGTCGAAGAAGGAAATCACGAAGTCCTTATGAAGAAGAAAGGACTGTACGCGGAACTCTTCAATATCCAGGCGCAGGGATATAAATAGAAAATGCAATTAGTTATTTCTGGATTGCTGTATCCGGAAATTTGACTTCCGGTGTCAAATTTCTAGTGGGGAGTGCCCAAACCGGTCATACGATATAAAAAACCCAAATGCGCCTCTCTCACTTCCTTTTGATTTTTGCTGTTAATTCTCCTCACTTCGGATGGTTGATATAATCCCTGAGAATTTCGGGAAAGTGCGATCGAATCAACCGTCTCAACATTTTCTTTTTTCCCTAGTGCTGCTAGTAATGAACGTGGCGGCGAAAAGGTTCTCTTACCATCAGGTGCCACACCTAATTTCCCGTTAAACGCAAATTGAGCACGCCATCGTTCTTGCTCGGCCTCTTTTTCTACAATAGCCAGTCGTAACTTTTCGGTAGGAGTTTGTAAATATAGATCTTTAAGTAATTGAAGTTGTGCATAGTTATCATTTATTACTTCCCAGGTAATCGGGGTACCTTGTTGGTTTACCAACCGTTGTAAAAAATCTACATAAGCCGACTCGATAACCGTGGAAATTCCTTTTCCGCGAACACCCGTATATACACCACCCATCACAGTCTGCCGACCATTTTCCACTTCTATCGAGGAAATATTATGCCCGATTTCTGTCCCTGAAGGGTCGAGAGCAATTAAGGAAAATCTCAAAACATTATGTGTGTCTTTCAAAAAAACAACCCGCACGGTACAGTCGATTCCGCCGGATGACCGCGCATGATATGTCGGCCCAAAACCGATTTTATACTCAGTGGGTTGCATCGATTCTGATTGCTGATACCCGGTAAGCGCGCTGGATAACTCGAGAGATTTTGCCTGATAATCCGGCTCGAATTTCAGTTGTTCAGGTCCGGTATGTGGTTCTGTTACAAGTTCTGTGTCTAACATAATCTGTTATGTATTGTATAAAATATCTCAAAGATCGCACGTGAAATCAAAGTTATCTGGTTATATGTCTTACTCCATTTAATTGTTTAAATGGAGTAAGACAAGACTTTCGACGCTCAAGGTGTTGTTTTAACTGACATGTCAGTTATGGATTGCTGTATCAAGAAATTTGACAACGGAAGTCAGATTTAGCCGAGGCGGGTTTTGATTGCCCAAAATATAAAATCGATCAGAGTTTTTGGTGCATCCTTAAAAACTTCCAGCATTCCGCATTGTTCGAGAAGCGGAATAGTCGCACCCCAGACTTCATATTCATAAATCATTTCCGCACCCATTTTGCGCATTCCAGCATCTGACTGTCTAAACTGAGCCATTAGATTCATGAGTGAATCACGCTTTGCGAGGATCGATAGATTCGAGTTACTTATTCTGTCCCATTTTTCGTCGTACTCCTTCACTACATTGCTAATTCCTGCTATCGCGAGAAGTTCGTCCCATCTGCTCGCGTCCTGCGCGTCCAGAGCAACATGTCCAATCTCATGAAGTGCAGAGAGAATGTGCGACAGATTCCGCGGAGCATGCGTGAGTACTGCATAATACCAGCCTTTCTGCGGATCCTCTAAATACAATGCTTGTGAAGTCTGGTGGGGGTACATGTCGCCATACAGGTAAACAGAAATCGGAACATCTGAGCAGGATCGGGCAAGATCGTGAAGTGATACAAGCGGCAATTCATTGTGTGGTGCAAAGTAATATGCATCAGCTTTAGTTAAGCCATATTCCCATGGTTCCTTCCTCGGATCAGATTTAGGACGTAAACCGGGAATAAAGCTATTACCAAATGGTGACCCATATGTATTTACAATAGTTATCGCTCTCATGTAATTCGGTAGTATCGCCGTGTGTATGGTTGTTCCCTGTTGTGGATCATGCAGCCGGGCAATCTCCTGTTTTAGCTCCGTAGACAAACCTTTCATAGAGAGAGAGGCGGGTAGAGCATCTGTCACAAATGGCGAGGGTTGTCGTGTTGCGCCATAGTGAAAATCCCTCCAAAACATATATGGATTCTGAAAATAGCGTTCGGTCGGTTCTGCTTTATGCCTGTGGAACTCTCTAAAATCAACGGATGACATCCTATATTATACAACAGAGGGTCTTATGATCAGAATTTTGCACAACTTTTTAATCAAATACTGATAAAGTATATTTGACCTAATAATTATGAAAAAAATAAAGAGCCTGCTTATAGATAATGGGTCGGAGTCAATAGACAAGTATGCCGATGTTTTCAATATGTGCGACATTACCACAGTCGATTTATCCAAGCTTGGTGAAACTGACACCAGCAAGTTTCAATTGATTATCTTGAGCGATGGACACCTGATAAGTGCCTATAAAAATACCGCTGAGTTAAATTTAGTAGCCACTGCACATGTTCCTATCATTGGCATATGCTACGGCTTCCAGATACTAGGTGTCGCATACGGTGCTCAACTTGAAAAGTCAGATGGTATGATCGAGGGAATGCACAACATAAACACCAAGACGAATCATGCTTTGTTTTGTGATAAAACATGTTTTACCGTTTACGAAAAACATCGGTACAGTATAAAAAAGATCCCAAATGATTCTAAAATCAAGTGCCTCGCAGATTCAACAAATGGATGTGAAATAATTGAAATCAAGGGCAGAAATTTCTTCGGTTTTCAGTTTCATCCTGAGATTACAGCAGATAATAACGAGGGTTCAATTATTCTAGAGAATCTCCTAAACCACCTATTTGCGGAATAATATTAGGACGTCTTGAAGAGCTTGATGAATGCTTCTTTTGGAATCTCCACCTTGCCGATATTCTTCATGAGTTTTTTACCTTTTTTCTGTTTGTTCAACAACTTGTCTTTCCGTGTGCGGTCTCCTCCGTAGAGCTTGGCCGTAACATCTTTTCTAAATGGAGCAACACGCTCTGATGCGATAATCTTTCCTTTATACCGCGCCTGAATTTTCACTTCGTACTGTTGTCGGGGAATAATTTCATGTATTTTCTTCGTAAGTTCGCGGGCACGTTCGAATGCACGCTCATGCACCACAATCTCGGAAAACTCTTCCACCGGTTCAAGGTTTAAAAGAATTTCCAAGTAATCTGCCTGTACCGGTCGGTATTCCAAAAACTCCCAGTCAAGAGAAGCGTACCCCGACGTAATACTTTTCAAGCGGTCGAAGAACTGTCCGATAAGTTCCACCAAAGGCATTTCATAAACCAAGATAATCTGGTTCTTATTATCCATATGTTTATAGCTGGCCCGTGATTCTTCGCAAAGCTGCATCACACCGCCCATGTAGGGTTGGGGAGTGACAACGGTTACGGAAACAAACGGCTCGTAAAATGTTCCGTCATGATTTTCATATTCCACTTTCGGAGGCGTAAGCACCAAGCTCTGCTCGAATTCCCGTTCAAGTCGTTCACGCGTAACGTCGGCGTGCAGTAGTCCCAGAAAACCGATACGAAAACCTCCGCCCATCGCCTTGCTGAAAATGGGTTCAAAGGTCAGCGCAGCGTCATTTAAATACAACTTTTCCAAAGATTTTTTTAAGTCGATATATTCGTCGGGGTCCGTCGGAAACACGGAACCGTAGACCATCGGTTTTACTTTCCGATATCCGGAAAGCATGGTATCACGCTGAATAGTGCTGAGAGTATCTCCCACCTGCACGTCATGGATATCTTTCAGGTTTGTCACAATGTACCCGATTTGTCCGTCTTCCAATGTTTCGGTAGGCGTAAGATCCGGCGTAAAAATACCGACTTCCATAACATCAAAAGATTTTTGGGTAGCTTGTAACCACAGCTTGGTATTCTTTTTCACTTCACCGTTAAAAACCCGGGCAAAGGCAATAACTCCGCGGTGCGGATCATAGTACGAATCAAAGATCAGACACTTGGTGTGATCCAACGTTTCTATGTTCGATTTTCGGTATTCGCTGTCCGACGGCGGGGGTACTTGTTCGATAACTGCATCAAGAAGTTCTTGTACACCGATGCCGGTTTTGGCCGAGATTTTGTACACTTCTTCGGGTTTCACTCCCAGGAATTCGACAAGCTCCGCAATAGTTTTATCCACCTGTGCATTTTCCATATCTATTTTGTTCACAACGGGAATAATCGTCAGGTTCTGTTCAAGTGCTTTGTACGCATGTGCAATCGTTTGCGCCTGAATCCCCTGGGTCGCGTCAACGAGTAAAATGACGCCCTCTACACACGCCAGGGTTCGTTCGACTTCATACGAAAAATCGACATGGCCGGGGGTATCAACAAGATTCAGAGTAAACTCATCTGAAGGTCTGAATGTCTGAGTGTCTAAATGTCGACTTTCGGACATTGAGACATTGAGACCTGCCTCGCCGGCAGGCGGGCTTTTAGACTGTGCTCTGTATTTCATCGTCACCGGTGCCAGTTTGATGGTTATTCCTCGTTCACGTGATATAGGGTTTCTATCCAAGAGTTGTTCATCGTGCTTACCGGGGGTAACGACATGCGTTAATTCCAAAAGCCGGTCAGCCAAAGTAGACTTACCGTGATCAACATGGGCGATAATGGCAAAATTACGAATACTCGAAACATTCATGAAGGTATTATATCAGTCTAAGCGTCTGAGCGTCACGCGTCTGATTGTCTGACAGACTAATGGACATTCAGACACTTAGACATTCAGACTCGCGACTCGCGACATTTAGACCTCGACTATTTTTACGGTACTCGTTCCGCCTTCAACCGCCCAGTAGTCACCGTGGAGAACCACAACTTTCTGCCCTTTTTTGAGAATCTTGTTTTTGTGCAGGTAGCTGATTACTTTCACCACGTCATCACTCGTGACTTCCTTGTCTTTCGAGTAGACTTCGTCACGGACGAACGGCGTTACCGCAAAGTTGATGGACAGCGTGTCGGCTACTTTTTTCGTGGGACAAATGGCGAAAATAGGCGCCTTGGCTCGGTAGCGGGAAAGCAGTTGAGCCGTCCTCCCGGTTTCGGTAAGTATCACAAACCCGGCGATGGTATTTTCGACATTCAATGATTGAATATACAAGTTATATGCCGCGTCGGAAAGTCTCTGCTCCTGATCACCAAGTTCGAATTGGTATAGCGAACGGGTATCCGCATACGGTTTTTGTTCATTGAACGCAACGGTTTTCGCCATCATCTTTACCGCCTGCAGAGGGTACTTGCCGCTTGCAGTTTCACCCGAAAGCATAACTGCATCCGTAAAATCATATGTCGCGTTTGCAACGTCAGATACTTCTGCGCGAGTCGGGAACGGGTTATCGATCATGGTTTGCAACATCTGTGTTGCGGTTATAACCGAAACGCCTTTTTGGAAACAGCGTTTGATCATCATTTTCTGATAGTACGGTACCTGTTCGATGGGAATTTCAACACCCAAGTCTCCGCGGGCAACCATGATTGCGTCAGACGCCGACAAAATTTCATCAAAGTTGTCGAGAGCAACCTGTGTTTCTATTTTTGAAACCACTTTTGCCACCAGTCCGAGTTTTTTCATTTCTTTTCGAAGGGTAAGGACATCTTCCTTGGTCCTGACAAACGACAAGGCCACAAAATCTACTTCTCCCATTTGCGCAAGTTTGAGACCGTCAAAATCTCGTTCGATAAGAACAGGAAGAGGGAACTTAGATCCGGGCATATTGAGGGACTTGTTATTTTTCAACACACCTTCCGAATGGCTTACCAAGTAGCATTTGCCTTTCTCCCGCTTCACGACAAACGTAAAACTTCCGTCATCCGCTAAGAGTTTTTGCCCGTCCGTCATGTGCTCAATAATACTGGGATGCGAAATGGAGAACCCTTGGCCTTTATTTATGAGCATGGATTCATCGAACAGCAATTCATCACCTTCTTTAATGGTAATGGAATCCTGCGCCATCTTGATACGAATTTCTGGTCCCTGAAGATCGATCAGTTTTCCCACATGCACTCCCATTTTCTTGGAAACCGCATTCACTCTGCGGATACGCTCGTTGTGCCATTCTACGGTATTGTGCTTAAAGTTATAACGGAAAATGTTAACACCTGCTTCGATAAGTTTTTCTATCATTTCCGGATCATCAGTCGCCGGACCGATTGTTGCGATTATTTTTGTAAATTTATTCATAAGAATATTATAACTTATAAGTACATTAATGCACCTGTCTGAATGTCTTAGTGTCTAAAAGTCTTAATGTCGACAATTTGACATTCAGACATTCAGACATTCGGACTTTCAGACTTTCTGCTTTCAACTTTCTAACTTCATTTAGTCTTTATACTTAACCCTACGTTCCTTCTTTCCATGAACTTAAGTATTCCTTCTGTTCTGCAGTCAGCGTATCGATTTTGATACCTTCACTCTTCAGTTTCAGGGAAGCAATGCGGGCATCAACTTCCGGAGGGAGTGCGTAAACCGCCGGTTTCAGTTTGCCGCGGTTGCTCCACATATACTCCGCTCCAAGTGCCTGGCCTGCGAAGCTCATATCCATAACGGATGCCGGATGGCCTTCCGCTGATCCGAGATTTACAAGACGTCCTTCTGCCAAAAGATATATTTTCTTTTTACCGAGCGTATATTCTTCGACGAATGGACGAACGACTCGTACAGTCGTAGACAGTTTCTTAAGAGCTACTTTGTTGATCTCGACATCAAAATGTCCGGAGTTTGCAAGTATCACACCGTCTTTTGCCGCTTTTAAGTGAGCCGCATCGATAACATGCTTGTCTCCCGTAACCGTGACGATAAAATCCGCAACCGCCATGGCGTCCAGTAGAGGCATAACTCGGTAGCCGTCCATATTTGCTTCCAACGCTTTTACCGGATCGACTTCACACACAATTACATGCGCGCCCATTCCCTGTGCGCGTCGGGCCAGGCCACGTCCACACCAACCGTAACCGACAACTACGAAGTTTCTACCAGCAAGCAACACGTTTGTTGCACGAATCACACCGTCTAATGTGGACTGCCCAGTACCGTACTGATTATCGAACATGTGTTTCGTAAGGTTATCGTTTACCGCGAGCACCGGGATTTTGAGCGCGTTGTCTTTTTCCATCGCTCTGAGCCGAATAACTCCGGTTGTCGTTTCCTCATTTGAACCAACAACGCCGGGAAGCAATTCCTTCCGTGTCGTGTGAAGTAAACTGACAAGATCCGCTCCGTCATCCATGGTCATGTTCGGTTTGCTGTCTAAAACGGCATTAAGATGTTTGAAATATGTTTTATTATCTTCACCTTTTATGGCAAACGTCGGAATTCCGTATTCTTTCACCAAGGCAGCCGCAACGGCATCATTTGTGGAAAGGGGATTGCTCGCAGCCAAGTAGACGTTAGCTCCTCCTGCCTTCAACGTTCTCATAAGGTTTGCCGTTTCACTCGTGACGTGCAGACATGCGGCAAGGGTTAAACCCTTAAAGGGTTTAACCTTCATAAATCTCTCGGAAATTATCCGGAGCACCGGCATATCGCGCTCTGCCCATTCAATCAAACGTTTTCCATCTGCCGCTAAACCGATATTCTTAACATCAAACTTTTTTGCTTCTTTCATCTTGTGTTTTGCAATTTATAATAGTTCATTGCGTAACTAGACCCATGACCCGCGACTCGGGACTCTCAGACATTTAGACCTTCAGACATTGAGACCTCTTTTCGAATTCCTTCGCCGTTATATGATAATTGACACAGCCGTAATGTTCAACGGCAAAACTTGCAACCGCGTTACCGACAATCAGCGCCTCTTTAACCGGTTTTCCATTCGTCAGAGCGGTAAGAAACCCTCCGCGCCAGGCGTCTCCCGCTCCTGTCGGGTCAACCGCTTCTATGTTTGAAACAGCGGGAATTTCATATTTCTCCGTTGTCGATTCATATCTCACCCCTTTGTCTCCTAACGTAGTAATAATATTTACTCCTTCATTCATGAGTGACGAAACCGTTTGCTTTATCCGCTTCAAAACCATTGCGATTTCGTAATCGTTTCCTATTAAATACGTTGCCTTTAAAACACCCTCTGTCAAATCTTTGTCCGTTATCCATGACAACGCCATGCCGGGATCATACATATACGGAATATGGAATTTAATACACTCTTCCTGAAAATGAAGAAAGGCATCGGGATGATTTGCCGAAATAATCATAATCGTTTCTTTCGGCACGAAATCCGTTAAAGAAACCCGTTTGGCCGCAACCGATGCGCCGTAATAGAAACCCCAAATCTGATTGTCTTTCGTATCCGTAATAACGGAGCCGGCGGCACTGTACATCCGCCTGTCGATCATGATGCGGGAAGTATCTATTTTATGCTTTTTAAAGAAACGTAGGTGGGCGGCCGCATCTTTCCCCAAACCTCCGAGCACGTTAATGCTTATACCGTCAGATTTTTCTTGTTTATGGAAATAGGCAAGTGTTTGGGCGGCCGCATATGCAATGTTGGTTGCCGTTCCGCCGATCTGCTTTTCCAACTTATCGACGACAAATGACACATTTATCTGGTGAAGTTTTTCCGGGTTAAGGTAGTCCACAAATCGGGAAGGGAAGTCCATGATGGTGTCCCACGACATGGACCCGGTGACGACGATTTCTTTGGTGTTTCGTAAAACCATACTCTGTGTATATTACACTACTTGAAATAGAATTGGAAGTGGACGAAATTACTCAGTCAATTTTGCTACAATAAATAGCATGAGCAAAATCAATTCGCATTTTCTTTCCCTTATTGTTCCCGTGTACCGTCAGGAAAAAACAATCGCCGCAAACCTGAAATCCATTAAAGAAGCACTAGATTCCATCCGTTATGATTATGAGATTATTGCGGTAGTCGACGGCAAAATAGACGGTTCATTCGAAAAAATCAAAGAAGCGAAAATAGATAAAGTAAAATGTCTTTTTTACGCCGACAACAGAGGAAAGTCGTACGCCATTCAGCTTGGTATGCATGATGCAAAAGGAGATTATGTCATGTTTCTTGACGCCGGTAATGAAATCGATACGAGCAGCATCTCCATGCTTATGGAGCATATGGAATGGTATAACGCCGATATAATTGTAGGAAGCAAACGTCACCCTGCGTCGCTAGTCAATTACTCGGTAATGAGAAAAATTCTGAGTTACGGATATTACCTGTTCGTCAAAATTTTGTTCGGTATTTCCGTGCGAGACACCCAGGCAGGTATAAAGATTTATAAGAAACATGTACTGGAAAAAGTTTTACCGAGATTGATTGAAAAAAAATTCGCCGGAGATCTGGAAATGCTGGTTGTCGCAAATTCCCTGGGGTTCAAACGGATCTATGAAGCTCCCATAAAAATGGACTACCAACTTGCCTCCGTCACATCAGCAGCAACACTCGGCGCGATCAGGGGAATTTTTCAGGATACGCTTGCAATATTCTACCGATTAAATATCGTCAGGTACTACAAATCATCGCATCAGCGTTTGGAAAAACCTTCGGATTTAGTCGTTTTTCCCAAAACATGACGGAGCCTCTTGTATCAGTTCTGATGCCGGCATTCAACGCCGAAAAGTATATCGGAGAGGCGATTGAAAGCATTCTCAACCAGTCATTCCGGGACTTCGAACTTATTATCTCCGACGACTGTTCGACAGATGCAACGTGGGACGTCATCCAAAAATACGTAAAAAAAGACAAACGGATACGTGCGTACCGGAATAAGAAAAATGTGTATATTGCAGAAAACCGAAATACGTTGGTAAAACTCGCGCAGGGAAAGTATATTGCATGGCAAGATGCTGATGACATTTCCATACCTGACAGAATTCGGAAACAATTCGATTTCATGGAAGCACACCCAAGTGTGGGTATTGTCGGGGGCTATCTGCAATTTTTTGACGGTACCACCGACAAAAGTATCCGTAAGTATGCAACCGACGACAAAAGTTTGCGTAAGACAATATTCCGTTATTCGCCGGTAGCACAACCGACGGCAATGATCCGTAAAGAGTGTTTTGACAAAGTAGGTTTATATAACCCCGCATACCCGCCGGCAGAAGACATCGATATGTCTTTCAGAATAGGGACGAAATATGAATTTGCGAATCTTCCGTTTGTGACCTTGCGGTATAGAGAACATAATTCTTCCGCGACATTTAAACGGCTCAAAAAGATTGAGTTATCGACACTGGAGATCCGCAATAAAAATAATGGGGTAGGTGGCTACTCGATGAATTTGTTTGATCGGATCTATAACGTAGTTCAATGGATTTCCATTTATACTATTCCGCCAAGAGTAAAAATTGCTTTATTTAATTTGCTGAGAAATTCTTCTAGGTCATGAAAATCGCATATCATATACCGTCGCCCGAAACTATCTATGCATACCGAACAATTTTCAACGGATATAAAAATGCCTTCGAAAAACTCGGGCATCGTTTTTTCCCGTTTACCCAGGATGAAAAACTTGCGGTATTTTTAGAACGGGTACAGCCGGATATTTTTATGACATCAAGTCATTTTTACTATCAGAAATTTTTGAATCTTGAACTTCTCATGAAGTACCGTAAAAAAGGAATGGTGCTGTTTACGAAAATCGATTTTTGGAATTCTCCTATTTCTAAAGCGCGAATAAACGAAGCCCCATCTTTGAAAGACGAATCCGGAAAGGTTGCACAGATTCAATCCGGGTTATTGGGAGACATTTTCTTTCACACCGTCGAACAGGAAGATGAGAGGATGGACGGGTTTACCAAAGTTACCGGGAAAAATTTCGAGACCATCCCGCTTGCGTGCGACGCAACGGTTATTTTCCCGGAGTTTGACAAGCGGTTTGAGAGCGACATTGCTTATGTGGGAACAAACTTGCCCGGCAAGGCTTCTTTTTTTAAAGAAGTCATTATGCCGCTAAAAGACAAATACTCCGTTAAATTCTACGGACAAGATTGGACAATGCTTGATAAATATAAAGGACTGCTGCAAAAAGCAGGACAATATTTTAATATCGGGTTATTAAGAAATATCCAGAAACCGAAACTGCACCTTTCGGACGAGCGCAAAATATATAACTCGACCGCAATTTCCATCAATGTGCATGAAGACTATCAACAACGTTTCGGCGGTGACTGCAACGAGCGGACATTTAAGATTCCTGCAGCCGGGGGATTTGAAATTGTCGATTCGGTTTCCTGCATTTCAAAATATTTTAAATTAGGCGAAGAATTAATAGTTGCGACGGGAAAAGACGACTGGTTCGATAAAATTAAGTATTACATCGACCGTCCGGAGCTGAGAAAAAAAATATCCGACAGGGGAAAAAACAGGGTAGAAAAGTATCACACTTATTCCAACAGGGTACAACAAATTATTAAGTTAGCGAAAAATATACATGACCGTTCTTAAAATAGATAAAAAGAAAGACATCCATACTATCGTGAGCAATCTGATGAGAGGTGACGAATTTTATAAAGCTTACGAGCGCTTTATTTTTGAAGACAGGGAACATAAACTCATCTCATGGTTGCGGAGAACATGGAACGGAGCATATGCATCATACTTCAATAAAACCCGTAATTTCCTTTCCGTGCTTCTATCTCCGTTCGTAAACCCCGGGTTTTCCTATGCTTTTGCGAATAAAAAACTGTCCATTTTGGATATCGGCTGCAGCACCGGACTGTTTCTTTCCATGCTCGACAAAAAACTCTGGGAAACGTACGGCGTTGAAATAAACAAAAGCGCGGGAGCTCTCGCAATTAAAAACGGTGTCCGTCTGTTTCCGGGAAACTTCGAGAAAATCAAAATAGACAAAAAGTTCGACGTAGTACGCGCATCCCACGTAATAGAACATGTGGCCGACGTCGATAAATTTATGGAGAAAGTCAAACAGCTTACTTTAAAAAACGGCTTAATTGTTATTTCTACCCCTAACTTAAAAAGCTTCAGTCGGGCTGTTTTTCAGGATAATTGGAGCGGGTATTATGACGACACGCATCAGCACATTCTTTCGGAGAAAAAAATTATACAGCTCGCACATAAACACGGCCTGGAAACCATAACTGCCAAAAGTTATTTCATGGGTTATTTCGGCGACAGCCTGACGCGCACACTGCATATTCGGAATCCGAAAATACTCAATGTGCTTTTTAAGCTCGCGTATATTTTGTACCTCCCCATATCGCTAGTCGAAAATGTTTTCAAAAACGGTGATGCATTGTTTATTGTTTTGAGAAGACCATGAATAAAGTGAATTTTTACGTAAGCGCAATCTACACGAGTCCTGACGGTTCGATGGGAGGTAATACAAAGATATTACTTGAGATTATCAACGAGCTTTCCGACAAATATAATTTTGTTATCTTGACCACCGAACCTGAAACCTTCAAAAAAAATATTCATGATTTAACGAAAGTATCAATCGTTCAAATCCCTTATCCGTTTACTAAATTTTCTTTTGGATCTCACATAAAAGAGTGCACATATATTTGGAACTTTTACCAACAGTACTTCAGTAATAACACAATTAACGATCGTGATTATTTTTATAGCTGTTCAGATTTTGGGCCGGACGTTGTTCCGGTTTACTTACTGAAAAGTAAGTATAAATTCCGCTGGATCGCAAGCCTGTATCTCTTTATCCCGAACCCCATTGAAAATATTGTCAGAAGATACGGATTCCCCCCGATAAAATACCTCGTATATTACCTGTACCAATTAGTGATGATTCGGCTTATTTTTAGTCGTTTCGATTATTGCTTCATCACGAACGATGTTGATTTGAAGCGCTTTCCGATTAAAAAGCAAAAGTATGTTTTACCCGTTTACGGAGGTGTGAATACGGAGCTGACAAGTAACACTCCTGAGACACAAACAAAGATATACGACGCAGTGTTCTGTAGTCGCCTGCACCCGCAAAAGGGAATTATCAAACTTCTTACTATATGGAGGGAAGTTCTCGATACAGTCCCGCAGGCAAAGCTGGCCATTATCGGAAACGGAGAAAAGGCATTTGAAAGTTCCCTGAAGTCTCGGGCGACATCTTTGGGTTTGGATAAGCACATCTCGTGGTTGGGGTATGTAAACGGAAAAGAAAAATTCCACATCTACGGTGCATCGCGACTGTTCATTCATCCGACGGTTTACGACAATAACGGCATGGTTGCCGCTGAGGCACTTTGTTCAGGCTTGCCGGTTGTCATGTTTGATCTTCCTGCTTTGAAAAATGTATACAAAGAAGGGTGCCTGAAAATAGAGCCATATAACCTCGACAAATTTTCGGGCGCGGTTGTGGATCTGTTGACAAATGACAAAAGACTCGGATTACTCAAGCCCCAGAAGGATACCGTCGCAAAACTTAAAAACAAGTGGGCATGGAGTACGCGGGCAAAACTCGTCGACAAATTCCTACAAACCCTAGATTCCGAAAAAGGCAAAGATTGACCTCCCAAACATGAAGAGAAGTTTTTCGGCTGCCAGTAGCAGAAATCCGGGACTCATATACTGCCAATTAGTCTTTATCAACGTGATATATTGATGAGTATATATGCGTTTGGTAAAAGAGTAATTCTGATACTTCGTTTTTTTTGCATAAGAGGCATTATCCGATCTGAAATGTACTACGGAATTTTTTACGATATAAAAAGATAAATCGTGTGAGTTTTGAAAGATGGAATACAGTTGAGGAAAATACGCAATGTCTTTGTGTTCGACATATTCATCTATGTCCTGTTTTGATCCCGCTATAACTTTGGTACGGATAATCAGGTTCGACAGATATGTCGTAAACCAATCAATAGTAAACATGTCCGGAAAATACTGTCCGAGAAACCGGAAAAAATCCCGCTTGCCCGGTAGGAGTACATTCCCCGAGAGGTGTAAAAGATTCGCCTGAATCAGGGTTTTAAAATCTTTCGTGAATAAATCGATATTAAGATACATCACGTCAGTCTTCTTCTTGATGGCTTCAAGTACCGTCGACAGCGCATCTCCGGACATTCCGTCATCATCCGAGAAAAACCATGTGTACGTACCCGTCGCATAACAGGATACCTGGTGAATTCCTTTTGCCAAGCCTACACGTTCAGGGTTTTTGAAATACCTCACATTTCGGTATTTTCGGGTATATTTTGCAACAACCGCATCGGTTTCATCTTTGCTGTTGTCGTCCAAAATAATCAGTTCGACTAGAGGTAGAGTAGCGGGAGTCAGTTGTTTTACAATACTTGCAAGGCAGGCATCGAGAAACACCGCACGATTGAGAGTTGTTATGCAAATAGAAAGAAGCGGTTTACTCATGTAATTTTTTTATCACCATTGCGGGAACACCGGCGACAATACATCGGGGAGGAACATTTTTCGTGACCACGGATCCTGCGGCAACAACACTGTCCTCTCCGACAGTTACACCGGCAAGTATCATGCTGCCAGCGCCGATCCATGCACCTTTTTTAATATGAATCGGTTTTTCTACAATCGAATCCATTCTTGCTTTTCCGAACCGTTCATAATCATGCCCTCGTGCATGTATCATTACCCGGGGACTGAAAAAAACATAGTCATCTATAGTTATTGATCCTTCCCGGTAGCCGGCATTCAACAATGCATCAGCAAGGCAGACATTATTGCCTACCGAAATATTATTGGCTCCATGAAAAACAAGAAATCCGGGATGAACGACAACCGAATGTCCGATTTTTTTAACCCGAAAAACCCATTTAAGAATTATGAATGTCCGCGCATCAAATACTGCATTCCAAAGAAATCCGACCAATTTACTTTTGCGGATAAAATCCAGCATTATAATATTTCAATTTTCGGCAGCGGGAAAATCAGCTTTCCCCCGGACTGCGTATATGATGCCTCACGTTTGATAAGATTAGCTTTAAAATGCCAGGGCAATACCAACATATAATCGGGGTGAAGCTTACGTACTTCTTCTTCGGATGCAATAGGGATCTTTGAACCCGGGGTGACACGACCATGTTTGTATTCATTAACATCCGCGATAATCGGAATATCTTTTGCGGTGAGTCCGCAATATTGGAGAATTACATTTCCTTTCGTCGATGCTCCGCAACCGACAACGGTTTTTCCCTCCATACGCAGCTTCTTCAAAAGCTGTTTCAGCTCTTTTTTATGTGCCAGTATTTTTTCCTTCATCTGGACATACAGTTTATCTGAACTGAGACCGTATGCAGTTTCCTCTTTCAACATGCGTGATATCAATGTCGTATTTTCTTTAAGCCCAGACTTCTTTTTAGCTGCGGTAACAAGAAAACTTCCGCCATTCGTGTCGTTAAGCTCGACGTGTATGATTTTCATATCGGCCTGATCCAGCAGCCACTTTATCTGGCGCACTGTGTAATATTCCAAATGCTCGTGGCAAATAGTGTCATAAGCATTTACCTTTACCATTGATTTAAAATAACTTTGTTCAAAAATCCATACTCCGTTGTCATCAAGAACTCGATAGATATCCTCAACAAAGGCAAGGGGATTTTCCAAATCATAGAACATGGCGATTGAAGTAATAATTTTAGCCTTCATGCCGGGAAACTTCTTAGCAACAAGCTCGGCAGAGAAGAATTCAGGAAAAACATTTATACCCTTATGGTAATAGTCTCTAAATTTTTTAGAGGTCGGATCAATTCCTGCAAGAGTATATTTTTTCTGATCGTAATTATTAAGAAGTGTTCCGTCGTTACTACCAATGTCTATAATGAGATCTTTATTTTTCAGGGTAACTGCTTTTGTTGCCAATACGAATATATCTTTCAGGTGGTCAACCATCGTTCTATTCAATCCTGAACGATATCCATAATTGTCTCCGTACATTTTGGATTGTTCAAAGGAGTGTTTCAGTTGTACCAAACCACATGCTGTTTTTTTATCACCGACACATCTGACAAGCTGAAGGGGTCCGCTCTCAATTTCTTCATGCACATTCTTCGGGAATACTCCGGTTAACGTAAGGTCGCCGAGATTGATAATCGTCTTAAGATTCTTATTTCCGCAAATCCGACATGCTTTGATGGTTTTGTACATATCAAATCTAAAATTGATAATAATAATTTAGTCCTATTCTTCAAACCAACAAAATTGTATCATATCTCTTACGATCAGTATCAATTGATTTTGTCGTACAAATAGCATGTTCAAAAAAGTATTAAAAACAGAAAACCTAGTTGCTATAGTGCTTTTTATTATTCCTTTTTTTTGGTTCGGAAACCACCAGCTTATTATTGGGGGAGAAACATACACGAGTATTGCCCCACAGAATACATTCATCAATTCATTATCGGTATGGTTTTCCTACTTCGGGTTCGGGTCTTCAAACTTGTTTTTTACTCCGGTAGTGAATAATTTCCTTGTTTATGTACTGCATACACTTTTGCCGATTTCCATTGTGCAAAAGACTTTCTTGGGCGCATTTCTTGCCGTACCGTTTCTGGGTATGTATCATTATTTGAAATCAATCCGATCAGCGCCTTCGAGCAGCATACTTCTGGGTGCACTTTTTTACGTTTTCAACCCGTTTTACGTCATGATGTTCCAATGGTTTCCTTCCTACGGCTATATGTTTTCGCTGACACCGTTCATACTTCTCGAAGTGAAAAACCTTTTTGATGATCCCGGGATTCGGACAGTTACCCTTTTTAAACTATTCGTGCTTTTTTTTATTCTCAGCGTCACATCATTGAATATCGCACTCTTTGGGCTTGTGCTAATTGTCATGTCAATTTACATCACCGTGATTCTGATAGTGAGCACCCGTAAACGAGAGAATGTCCTCAAGGTTCTTTCACTAATATTTGTGCTGTTGAGTTCGAATGCATTCTGGATTCTCCCGTTCACACAATTACTGAAGTCAACGTTTGCAAACGCCGTAGTGTATGTAAGTAATTTTTCCGCGGCTTCACTGTTAAAGACACCTATTCTTGGAGCTCTCACACTCTTTGAATTTTACTGGTTTGATAAAACGGACGGGTACGGAAAGCCTTTTTTTGAGTATGCTTCCTGGTATCGGGATCCGGGCATAATTATTATGTTTATTGTGTATGCCGCACTTCTCTTTATACTTCTCCGAAAGAGAAGTGCATCGACGTTATTGAGTAATTCACTTGTAGTTACAATATTTTTTTCGCTTCTGTTTGTTTCGGGAGTTTTTCTGACTAAAGGAACAGCACCGCCATTCGGCGATTTATATAAAATTTTGTTGCAGAAGATCCAGTATTTCGGTATTTACCGGGCAAGCGACATAAAATTTCCTTTTCTGTTGGTTCTTGCTTTGCCATATTTCATCACAGCGTCGGTGAGTCTGATTTCCAATACGGTTTGGCGCAGATTTATCACTCTTTCAGGGTTTGTTCTCATTCTTTTCCTCGGATCACCGTTTATTTTCGCGAAAATCTTCACCAACATCATCAGTATCCCGGATTATTGGTACAAAATGGCAGCGCGCTTCAACGAAAAAACCGAACAGGGCAGAGTACTGATCCTTCCCAAAAATACCTCCGCATTTGATTACTACACATGGGGATATTCGGGTGCTTGGATGAGTGCGCAACTTTTTAACTATTCATCCATTAACTTAACGCCGGGGTACGGTTCTTCGCGACAGGAAGGAAATTTTAAGACAATAAAACGATTGTATACCTCACTTGAAAAGAACAACGTTTCCCTTATTGCAAAAAATTTGTCGGAGTTTAACATTCGCTATATTCTGTTTCGCCATGATGTTGATTCCCGGTTTGTAGACGACAAAATAGCCGAGAGCAGTCTTGCTACACTCGCTGACAAAATTGCATCAGACGGTCCGCTCACTCTTTATAAAGTAAGGGATCGATTTCTTTCTTCCCAAATTCTTTCGAATGACATTCCTTTGGAAAGGGTAAGTTCTACCGAATACAAATTCAAAATAGCCAAAAACGTGAGAACGGCTGAAGTTGCTCTTTTGGAGTCGTATGATGACAACTGGAAAATATATTCAGACAAGTCCGACGGTTTGAAATTTTTTTCACTGCACTATCTGTTCCAAAAACCGATTAACGCACAACATTCTCTGTTGTACGGTTACGCCAATAAGTGGGTTATCGACAAACCGGAGATTGATTCCGGCTCTTACACGTTGATTTACCGACCGCAACTGTTTTACTATACCGGTTTGTTTATGACATTCTCTGCATTCGGATTGCTCCTCGGCATCGCTTTATTATCGGTTGTTAAATCAATTTCACGCACTAGTAATGCAGCATAAAATATTCATTACGGGCTTAGTTAGGGTTGCAGCAGGTTTAATGATAGTTGTGGTGTCAGGCATTTCTGCCTTGGCATATTTCTTAAATTCTGACTTCAGCCCTACTGTGCTATCCGCAAACCAACACGTAGATATTGTTACCAAACCTCAAAGAATCGTGGGAACTTTTACTGCTTCCGAAATGA
Organism: Patescibacteria group bacterium; assembly: GCA_041665145.1. Taxonomy (GTDB): domain Bacteria; phylum Patescibacteriota; class Microgenomatia; order UBA1406; family UBA1406; genus JBAYJK01. The sequence continues at coordinate 6,198 of JBAYJK010000003.1, read as the reverse complement.
ATCTCGGAATTGTCTCGCTGAAATTCGATCAAAAAATTCCGCTTGAAGGAAGTATCCACTTCAGCTTAAGGAGATTCGGTAGCAACACTCGATATGCCGTCAGCACCATTACCGCGCCTCAGCTAATGCCCGAAACATTCATCGATTTCGGATTGCCGATAATCAAAGATTCAAAAAACGTAAAGTACGTGTTCGAAATTTCTTTGAAATCCAAAAAAAATCCGAACCAACGAATGGTGCTGAGCAGTAATTCTCCCGTTTTTATTACCCGCTACTCATTTTCAAAAAAGGAACTGCTTACCGACCGCGAAGTATTAAGAAACTTCATATACAAAAAGCTTTCGTACTATGCGTCGACGGAGCACTCGTGGAAGATTTTCTTCATATACAGCATCCCGATACTTTTGTACATTCTATATCTTGCTGCAGGGCGTCATGCAACGTCCACCGAAGACAGGAATACTCTTACCGAGACTTTGCGGGTGCTGAGCCGACCTTCGGTGCTTCCCATAATAGCGTGGATATGGATTGAAACATTTCTCATTCGGACTTCTTCTGATATGAGCATCGCCTTGCCGATGCTTTGGTGGTTTGTGTGTGCTGCTGCATACCGGCTGAGCGGCTCGTACTCGTTCCGCATTGCATTATTTTTCTTTGCAGCCACGCCGCTTTTGGTGTTTGCGCACATGAGCTGGGTAGCGGAGAAATCTGCAGTATGGGCATTCGCATTCCTCACCGCAGGAGTGACTATACGTACATTCACCAGTCTTTTCGGAGCGTTCAGTCCTATTGTTACAATCAGTGATAAGGTTTATGCACTTTCAGGCGGTCTTCGCAGTATTGATTCATTGGTAACTCATGGCATGAGTCGCGTCATTGATTACACATTCAAAACCGTCGGAAATTTTTTAAGGGTACTTACTGCCTTAACGCTGACGATAACCCTATTTTTCGCAGGTATCTATTTGTATATACAAGTCCTACATTACATGGCATGGCTGCGCGAAGATCCGACCGATCCGATAATCGAGCCAACGCTCGTGTATCAGGGTGTCAAGGTTGTTCTGTACGGAGACCATTTCGGTGATAACACATACAACCGTTCAAGATTGATGCGCGGGGAGGGGGAAATAAAAACAGATCATTGGAGCGACAACATGATTGTTTTTACCGTACCCCTTAACTGGAAATCTGGAGAGATAAACATCTGGATCGAAAAATCCATCGAATGGGAGGGAAGGATTATCGTGGAAAAAACAAACCCCGTTACGATACGCCATTTGACAATAGGGAAGTCACTCACTCCGTATGATCTCCAATATTATGAACAGATGAAAACCTGGAGAAAAGAGACAAAAGAATTGAATGAATGAAGAATGTCTGAGCGTCACGCGTCTGAGTGTCTGAGTGTCTTAAAGACATTTAGACTGTTTTATCTTAAGACCTGTTAAGATTATATATATGTTCAATTATTCTTTTTGGGCCGACGAGGCGTACGTGTCTGGGGTAGCGTTGCAATGGATTTCAGGTAAGCTTGGTTTTTTGCAGGCATTTAATTCTCCCGGAATTGCGTATCAGCGCCTCCATATGTTGACTATCGCTCTTTCCTTCAAAATTTTTGGTATTTCCGAATTCTCGGCACGGATACCTTCAGCAATCGTTTTTATTATCGGGATCATCGCCATATATCTCCTTGCAAAAAAAATGAGTAATTTATGGGGAGGGATAGTCGGCGCATTCCTCTATACATTTTCACATCTCAATCTTGCATACGCCACACAAGCAAAACCATACAGTGCTTTAGAAACAATAGTCCTCGTCGTCATGCTCTTGCTGATAAAATCTCAGGAAATTAAGAGCCGAAAAGCAGTGTGGTGCCATGCCGGAATAATTATTCTATTATCTTTGGCGTCGGGTCTGCATCTCATAGGCGGAATGCTGTGGGTGTTGTATTTCGGGTTCATTACTGCCGGTGTAAAAGTTATGAACCTCAAAAAGCTTCTGCCGCCGGTTTTCGCAGTGCTATTCATAACAGTCGGCATACTCCTCGCATTTGACATTCGGGTTGTACCGGAAGGAATTTTCCGATTCAATCACCTGTACCAAGTCGTAAAACTGCTTGCGTATAAATACACTTTGGTCAGTCTTTTCTCGGGACTTGGGTTTTTGTGGATGTTTAAAAAGAACCGCAGATTGAGTTATGCGGTATTCGCATATGCATGCGTGGTTTTGTTACTTGCGACTTTCCAACAGTATATTTTTAATATACGGTATGTGGTATCACTCTTTGGAATTTTGTATTTATACTTCGGAATCTTTTGGGCAAAGGTCGGTGAATACTACCTCCCGAAAAAAGCATGGCTCATCCCTCTGTTAATGATAGTTGTTCTATATGTAACCTCGTATAAGATCGTGAGAACTCCTCGGGTGTATTACAACCCCAATATTGACAAATACGGGGATGTACAGATCGCAAATTACCGTGAATTTTATGCCAAATTGAAGCAACGTTTTCCGAACTTCATGAAAATGTACATTATCAGCAACATTTTTGATACGGAAGCATGGTACATGGGAAGATATTCAAACGCCTACTTTTGGAAATTTACCACAACACCATACAAACATCATACGGCCGGGGTATACATATACGGAACAGTGAAGGACTTTCGGACCCTTATCGCCAAACACCCCCAGGGTTTGTTGATAATGGAAGATTGGCAGAGCTTTCTACCGGATGACGTGAAGGAATATGCAAAGAAGAACTTAAAGCTCGAATTCCGCGTCGAGAGTTTGAAAGAGGCCAAAGACGATCCCTGGCCATTGGCACTCTACTCGTGGGGATTATGATTGTCTGAACGTCTAAATGTCTGAAAGTCAGAGCGTCGCGCCTCGAGAGTTTGAATATAGACACTGAGACATTGAGACTCTCAGACATTAAGACCAATATGATTTATACTATGTATATATGAAACGCAGTGCGGGAATAATATCACTCACCATCGGTTTGGTTACGGCAATCCAGATTATCGGTCAGATTATCGTCGCGCGGATCTTTGGAGCACGAATGGAACTTGATGCCTTCGTTTCAGCTGTCACGCTGCCAACAATTCTTATAACGATAATTACCGGAACCCTCAATGACGCATATCTGCCCCTTCTGAAAAAGAAACAGCTGAAAAACGAAGATGAGGGCAATGTCTATTTCATAAAGATGGTGATTTACCTCAGCCTTATTATGCTTGCGTGCGCTCTTTTGCTTGACGTTTTTTCAACTCAGATACTCCACGCTCTGTTCGGTTCGAGAGGAGAAAGCTTTGTCGCGTTTACCGGATCGCTCATGCGCTGGATGACCTATTCGATGACATTCATTATTGTCGGTACGTTCGGCAACGCATACTTATACAGCAAAGGAAGACTTGTTATTCCGTCCCTCGCATACCTTGCCGGAAGCATCATCAACCTCTCGCTTATTATCACACTGTCTCCGCATATCGGAATATGGAGTATGGTTGTCGGGTTTGTCGCGACCATCGCCTTCCAGTTTAACGTCGTCTTCCCATACAGAATTCTCAGCTACTTCAAAGCCGCACTTAAAAGCTTTTTTGAACCGGGTACTAAATCAGAACTTCTGATACTTTTTATTGCGTGGGTTCCGCTGATTATCAGTTCACTTGCCGTAAGATTCGACAGCATCCTCATGCGTTCTTTTTCTGCCCGATTGCCCGAAGGCTATATCGTGTACGTGAACCTTGTCTCCAAACTTTTCGCAGGACTGGTCGGCATTATGACCATCGGGGTACAGACCGTCATGTTCCCGCATTTAGTGGAGCTCATCCATACTAAGAACTTTCTGAAAGCTGACTCGCAGGTTAATAAGGCAAAATTAGCGGGGTTTGTCATGACGGTTTTTATAGTGGCGTTCATTTTTTTCGTCGCACCGTTTTTTATGCGGATTTTGCTTACCGGTGGTAAGTTTACGCAACAAAACGTCGAAATACTAATTTCGTTGTTTCCGTATTTCTTGATCCCGGCAATCGGGTGGGGAATCAGCCAGCTGTACTTTCAACCCCTGATCGTTCTGGGGAAACAATACGTGCTCACATGCATAAATATCTGTGCAGTTGCTCTTTCATGGTTAATTGCATCAATTACGTATACATATTTCGGAGGGTTAATCGCCCTCAGTAGTGGTTTAATAGTTCTTGCCTTTACGGGCATAGTAGGAGCTGAAGTAGTATGGCAAATCGAGAAAAAGAAGCTGCTTACCATCCGAGAATAACCGTCATTATCGGCACGTTAAACCGGCCGAATGTCGTACTGAAGCTCTTGGAGCAACTTGGCAACGAATCTAAAAGAACCGATCTTGAAGTGTTTGTTATAGACCAATCGGACAAGCCAAACTATGATATTTTGCGCTCCCATTTTCCCAACCGTAAGGGTCTCGCCCTTACGCATTTCGAAACACCAAACACGTGCAAGTACTTAAATTACGGGTGGCAACATGCAACATCGGATTTAATACTATACCTTGATGATGATGTAGAAATAACCGAAACAACTATTCCTGCGCATATTAGCGCATACAGTAATCCAGAAATTATGGGTGTTGCCGGACGAGTACTAAACGATGGGGAACAAACCACTTCTGAAAAACAAGTGGGAAAAATTATTTGGTACGGAGCAATATTTAAAAAGAACTTTTCATCCGAAAGACAAACCTTCGTTGATTTTCCATACGGCTGTAACATGTCTTTCAGACGAGAAACACTTAAAGAGGTGGGTGGATTTGACGAGAAACTTTCGCCACCAATTTTTTCATACAATGAAGTTGATGTTGGACTTAGAATTACCAAGCGCTGGAAGAACTCCATTGTATTTTTACCTGAGGCTCTTGTGTACCATCACCGGTTTCATCAGGGGGGAACTCGAAATAATTTCAGTAGCCAGAATGTGGTTGACGGAAACAACTTTAACTACGGCTACTTTTTGGGGAAAAACTTCTCACGTATTGAGAATGTTCTGAGTTTGCTGAGACGGCTCCCGTATCAGCTGGTAAAAGATCCGCAGGCAGTTCCGCGCATAGTAAAAGGCTTCATTGCAGGAAAAAAATCAGTTCAGGCTTCTCATTGAGTCACATGCCACCACGGCAGAATCCAGAAAAAAGATACCAGAACAATAAACTGAATTCCCAAAAGAACAGAGAGAACCCACATCAGCTTCTTGTTTTCTGCGGCTGACGCAATACCGAATGCATACGGTACGACAATCGCCATCTCATACGTCAGCCGGACTGCTGAATAATGATTGCTCATGAAGTTATACACGACATACATGCCGAGCATCGATGCGCTCAGTGTATACATAACAACAGCAGCACTCCAATCTCTTTTTCTTAACCGCATGAGACCGTACATCGAAATCGGCAAGAGAATAAATCCCAACAGCCAAAGAATCAGTGATTTTTTATGAAAGCTTACAAAAGGGGTTACTGCATTATGGCCGTCTGTCCAAAAACTGTTCCAGGCACCTCCGAGAAGGGAATAATACTGGGTCGTATACATGTCCATTTTCGGTATCCAATCCAAACGAAAGTAAAAATCAACAGGCCTCGCGGTAACGTTTATCTTTTTTACGGATGAAGCAATATTTGATGGTGCCTCGGATTTGGAACCTGATCGAAAAACCGGCAGCGAAGCAACAACTGTTATCATCACAAAAACCGCACTGAGTGCGATCAATTGATTTCTCTTCGGTTTATTTTTCAGATACACAATCGCTAAACCCGCCATCAACGTCGGAATAGCGGTAATGATCGAAATTTTGGTCCAGAACCCCAATATAAGACTGACCGTAATCCAAATAAGCGAAAGCACGATATGCTTATTCTCTTTCGAACGCAGAAGGTACAATAACGCCACTACTGCCGATACGATCCAAAAGGTATTCAGCAGTTCATTTGTCACCATGGGTGGGAAAATATTGAGCATCGGGAGAGCTGCTACAGCAAACATTCCCAACAGAATTTGGGAGGTATTCTTAAACACAACTTTCAGCCCCAACCCGACCATGCCGATTAATAACCACAGAATGAAAGTATTCATATACTGAGCTGCTTTAAAATCATGAAACACGCCCATAAGTCCCGCACCGAGAACATAATAAAGCGGCGGCTGATGCGTTTCCCAACCTGTCGGG
>JBAYJK010000002.1:0-301356 GCA_041665145.1 Patescibacteria group bacterium | reverse complement strand
GTATCTGCCAGAGTGTTGAAACCCGTGCACCACGTTGGGTGCAGGGCCATGAACCCAAAGCGGTTCATGGTTGGTAGAACAAGTAAAGCGGTCAAAAAGTAGTATCTGCCAGAGTGTTGAAATTGGTATACAAGCACGCTTCAGGAGCGTGTGCCGGCAACGGCGTGCGGGTTCAAATCCCGCCTCTGGCACAGCATTTGTGACTAATGACTAGTAACTATCGACTGTTAACTATTCTTGCCACTTCTCTTCCCACCTTCACCGCATAATTCGTGCCCCGGTCATACGGGTACGTCATTTCCATGTTCGCAAAATACAATCCCGGCACGGGTGTTTTGTAGTGCGGAACGTGATCAATGAAGTTAGTCGTATAGATCGGTTGAGCGTAGGGAATAGTGAACTCCCACTTCTTAATTATGTCTGAGGGTCTCGCGTCGCGAGTCTGAATGTCTGAATGTCTGAATGTCAAGGGTTTGTTAGTGTATGTAGCCAAATAAAAGAGATGGTGTCCGTTGAAATGCTTTTTATCCATAAAATTCGTATGCTGAATAGCAACCATCCACGGGTTGTTTTTTTGGGTCAAATTCAACCAATAGGTTTTATCTAAAACAGGTTCTTTCGTTTCGAGAATGACTGTCTGGGCGCCCAAATATTTGATTCCCGCAAGTCGTGTGCGGTAATTATCCGGCAAGATGTTCTTCTCTAACTTTAAAAATATCGGGCTCGGCAACGTGTTGATGAGTACATCGTAGTTCTCAGTTTCCAGTTCTGAGTTTTTAAAGAGTTCTGACTTCTTAGTTTTTAAACCGTTTGATAACTGAGAACTGGTACTTCTTTGAGAACTGCGAACTGAGAACTGAGAACTGGCTCTTGTCACTGTTTTCACCTCTGTACTATAGAGTATTGTTACGCCTTTACTGACAAGTAGTCTTGAGAAATGGTTGGCAAGAGCCTGGTATCCTCCTTCCGGATAGGCCAGGGAAGGCGTTCGTTTGGTTATCCGTGCCCACATAAACATTGTATTAATGTATGGAGCGTACTCACCGAATTTCTTTTCAAACAGGGGTTTGAACAGTTCATCGAATGCAGTTTTGCCCATCAGGGTAGTTAGAAGTTTGTAGCTGGTAGTTCGGTGATATACTTGCAATGGCGGGCCAAACTTTAACAGCGCGAGTACGATTCCCGCACGAATTCTATCGATAACCGGTATCCGCGGGAATTTCAGCAAATCGAGGGGAGAATCGAGCTTGTATGATACTGAGTCGCTAAACTGTTGAATAGCTAAATTGCTGTTTACTTTGTTTTTTGAATTTTGAGCTTGATTTGTGCTCTTTGTGGATTTGTCATTTGAATTTGAATACAGACTCGCGGTAACGGGTCGTACCATTACTATCTTCTCCCACCCAATTTCCTTGCATAATCCCAATACGTCGCTATCATTCGTAAACCAGTGGTGGTACGCAAAATCCAGATACCATTCCCACTTTTCCTCTTTGAATCCTCCCGCAGCGCCACCCGGTTGTGCATTCTTTTCATATATGGTTACTTTGTGTCCTGCTTTATTGAGCTCGTATGCGGCAGTGAGGCCGGAAAATCCCGCGCCAAGTATGGCAATCTTCATGCTGAAAGTATAGCAAATGTATTAGTTGTCCCTATTACTATCAACTATAAACTAGTAACCAACAACTGGTAACAACTCATAGTTGACAATAGTATCCGCATGTGCTATACTACGGGATATGAAAAAACTACTGTTCGCGGGGGTTACTGTTTTTCTCTTATCTGTTATTTGTTTTCTGATTGCAGCGTCTTCTGTTTCCGCTGATTCTGGTTCATACGGCCAATATGGTCAATACGGTGGTGGAACGGCAGGATCAGGCAAAGTGCTCGTAGATAAAATGGTTCGCAACCCGAAGTCCGGTGAATATGTTGATAACATCGGCTTAAATGATGTCAAATATGTCGCAGATAATGCAGTGTTTTTTAAAGTTACCGTCCAGAATGTCGGCACTAGTACGCTTTCTCGGATCGATGTTGTTGATTACTTACCTTTGTACGTCAAGTACGTTTCAGGCGGACAGTACGATAGTGCGACTCGCCAGGTGAAATTCAGTTTCGATAATGTTGCTCCGAATGAGCGTAGAAGTACCGTTTTACAGGTACGGGTTGCTCCGGTTGCCGAACTTCCGGCCGAGAAAAGCGTCGTGTGTCCGGTCAATAAGGTTGTGGCAAGCGCATCTGAGGGTAATTCCGATGAAGATACCGCTCAATTTTGTATAGAACGTAAGGTTATGGCAGTCTCAGTTCCCCAAACGGGTGATCCGTTGGGACTCATTTTCGGCCTTGGAAGCATTCCGACACTCCTTGCCGGTCTTAAGCTCAGAAAGCGAGCGTAATTTAAGTTCTTAGTTCCCATTTCTTAGTTCTTAAAGAGTTCTCAGTTCTTAAGTACAAAACGAGCCTGTTTAATAACTGTCTCTTAAGAACTATTTGAGAACTGCGAACTAAGAACTGAGAACTAAATATATCCTCTAGCATTTCCTGTAAGTACATTTTCCTTATTGTGTGGATAAATTGTGTATGAACTGGCTTTGCTGCTCTGCAGAGTAGACTATAACCATCAACTCTCAACTATTAACTATAAACTATCTACTATTTTCGCCTCAAATTTCCCCCTTGACAACTATCCTATAATAGTGTACATTTATAGAGTATAGTGCCGGTTCGCGGATATTGCTTTCACGAAACCGGTGCTAGACACTGTTCTTTAACAAGCAGGGTTGTAGAATTCGTTTCCGAAGCGAGAGCTGAGGAATTACGAATTCTAAATCCGCCAACAATCGCTCCGTAAGCCGCAGCGGAAATCTGCTAAGGCGAACGGGAAGATGTGGTGGATTACTATTTCAGTTTAACTATATTTGAGTTAGTCTTTGGGCGCACTGAAGGTAAGGGAAGTACATACCTACTTCTTAACCGCTTCTCTTACCTTTGGTGCGCTCGAAGAAATTAATGGGGCGTACCGCAACGTGTTCCACCCGCGCTGGGTGGGTCGGAGTAGAGGCTAAAAACCCGCCCGACGCGTTGTGATTGCCTTATTAGCGTGCCCTAGGCGGGGCACACCCTCTAAAGGAGGACTTAGAATGAACGCCAAACGGTTTACGATCTCAGTTTTGGTCGGCCTCGTGCTGACCGCCTTGGTGCTCGGGGTTACGAGCACACCGTCTGCGATGGCCGCGCCTGCGGCTCGCGTCGCGGCTCCGGCCGCGTATTCGGCGATTTCGCCGACGTTACCCGTGACGCTCACGGGGGACATGATCGGCAATGCGCCTGGCACGCTCGCGGCCATGTTTAATGGCGTCTTCGACGCCTTGAATAAGCTGATCACCGGCCAGAATGACCAGTCGAACCAGATCTCTGATCTGGCGAAACTGGTGGGCGATCTGCAGAAAGAGATCGCCGACCTAAAGGCCAAGCCGGCCGCGCCCAGCGCTGGTGGAATCTATACCGGCACGATCGATCCGGCCCAGTTGTTTAACCTGACCTGCCGGCTCGATAAGGTTGCGACCTGGAGCGAAGTCTCCGGCGCCGCAGCACAACGCCAAGAAATCGGTGGTAGTGCGGTTCAGCATGCGGATTTTTATCCGATGCCCGGCGTCAAATCGGTCAGCTACTTGATCGGGCCTATGCAGCCGGAAGATACCCCACGCAATTGGATGGGGTTCGGCTCGAATTGGCAGACGGCTGACGACAGCTCGTGCGCCGGCTTCGATTGGGTGACCGACGCGGACAAGTATGCGCTCGGACGCCTCGACACAGGCCATTCCGGTCTCGTGATCGATCTGCGCCAAGTGACCGCCAGCGTGACGCTGACGGTTGACATCCTGCGCGCGAACATCGTCGCGGACGAGGGTCCGCTGACGGACCCGGAAATCGACGCGCTGCTGGCCGCGCATGTGGCGGCCATGAACCCGGCCAGCCAGGCCGATGCCCCGAAGGGCACGGCCGATGCTGCTGCGGCTCCGGCCGCGCCCGTTTGCAACGCGACGCGCGATGGCGATAGCGATGGGCTGGGAATCATTACCGCCCCGGTCGACAGCGTTTTGTCGATCGAAACCTGGGGTGGTACCCGTGGTGATTCCGTCACCGTGGTCCCCGCCGGGGAATCGGTCTCGCGCTCCTGGCAGGGCGGTGCCGTTTGGCGCTGGTCCTGCACGGACACCGACCAGGTTGTGGCTGACGCGCTGGCGAAGAGCGCAACGGTCTACATCTTGGACCAGGAGCAGGCGCGCTAAAGACCTGTACCTGTTCTTTACAACTGAATAGTAACCCTGCTTTCCGGCCACGAGATAATCGTGGCCGGTAGCTCTTTGAAGGCGAGCCGAAGGCTCACTTCCAGAGAGTTACAAATTTAACCATAAACGTATGAAGAACTATGAAATGAATGTAACACAGATCGTTGTTGCCGCACTGTTAGCGGTTAGTTTTGTTGTCTCGGTTTTTATGTGGTCGTTCACCACATTCTGGAACAGCAAAAAAACACGTATGTTGCGGGAAATCGAACTGCAGATTATGGGTCAGCAGGCAAAAAATAGTGCAGTGGACGGTTGTGTTAAAAACACCATTAATACTGAAAGAACCGAAGTATCGTGGGGTTTATACAACTTATGTATGAAAGATAAAGGGTACATGCCGGGAGTCAAATAGTCAAAAAATAGCATGAAAATAATTAAAAAACTCAAACAAACGAGCAAACCACTAGTCTCCGTGGTTATGCCGGTATACAACGCCGGACGTTTTTTGAGTGAGGCGATTGATAGTATTTTGAACCAGACGTATCGTAAATTCGAGTTCATCATAATTGACGATGCGTCAACGGACGAATCGTGGTCCGTTATTAAACAATACAAGCGGAAATATCCCAAAAAGATTTTCGCCATTCGCATGGCAAAGAACATGAATCGTGGGGGAGATACGTGTGCAAGTGAAGGCATCAAACGGGCGCGTGGTCAGTATATCGCTCGTATGGATGCTGACGATATATCCCACCCTGAACGCTTAGCCAAACAAGTTGCTTATCTGCAAAAACACCAGGATATTTTTATGGTTGGTTCTTCTGCATATGTTATCAACGGCGACGGAAAACGAACGGGTGAAAAGAACATGCCGACGACAAACGAGGCGATTTACCGTGAGTATTTTACGTTCCACCCTATGATTCATCCGACGATTATGTTTAGAAATGGTGTCGTAAAACAAAAGCCGTTTTACAAAACAGTGCTTCCGACCAATAACGATTACTACACTTTTTTTGAATTTATCAGCAAAGGATTGAAATTTGCCAATATGTCCGAGCATCTCTTACATTATCGGATTTATGGAAAAAACGATTCTTTGAGGCACATCAAAAAGAGTTTCCTTAACACTCTTCGTGCTCGTTGGAGTATATATAAAACCTATGGATATCCGTTGGATCTGCGGACGGTGGTACAGAATCTCACGCAATGTGCAGTGGTGCTTTTATTGCCCGAAAGTATAACCTACTTCATCTATCTGTTTGCTCGCAAAATACTCGATCGTCAGTTACTAGTAGCCTATCTAAAAGAACAGCTGCGTTTTCCGTCACTTGTGCTGCAAAAAGCCCGTGTATTTGCTTCCGTGTTCATGGCATAATGATGATATGCGTAAGCGTATCATTGGTTATGTAATTCTTTTTGCTCTGTTTTTTTTCCTGGCACTATTGTTTACCTTTCCCTCTGTTTTGCATCTTACGGATAAATTTATCGGTGACGGAGTAGATAACTATCAGCATGCCGGTTTTCAACATGTCGCGTATGAGAGTATGCGCGCAGGGCATTGGCCGTTTAGTCATACTGCGCTCTGGCGCTTTCCGGTCGGTTTTGATTTCAGTCGCGGATTCGATGGTGTCTTAAGTACTCTGACGGGGGCGCTCTTATTTGGATTGTTTCAAAACATCGTGCTTTCCTACAATCTGACAGTCTTGTTTCTGTTGGCATTAAACGGTTTCTTAAGTTATTTTCTTTTTCGCTATATCAGTAAATCCCGCTTTGTCGGATTTATCGGTGGAATGATATATGGATTGTCATTCTATTCGCTCTTGCGGGGTTTTGGACACCCGAACCTTATTGTAACCGGAGGTTTTCCGTTTCTTTTATTTTGTCTCCTGCAATATTATCATCAATCAACTAAACGAAACCTCTTTTTTGTAGCAGTTGCTCTGGTTGTTGTGTTTATGAGTTCTCTGCAATACACCGCACTTCTTTCGATTGCTGTTATTGTTGGAGGATTGGTATTTTTTGCGGCACATCGGGAGGTGGTGATGGAACTGGTTAAAAAATTGCTTTCGCATCGTCAGGCACTGGTCTGGTTTGTTGTCGCGATCGTTACTGTTTTTTGTATTTTGTTTACGAGCCAAGTAGTCGCGCTTATAAAGGGGGATTTTCTTTTTGCTCAGAAATGGGTGTACAATCCGTGGATTCGCGACTATTTTATTCCCAATAAGCTTTTCCCAATGTGGTACGTGAACTTATTGTCTGGTGCGGCAAAGCATGTGGAAGAGGGTGTATTTATCGGGTTTGTGGAGCTCATTCTCTTTGTTTGGTTTTTGATAAAAACCCGTGGCATGAGACTTAAAAGACCGTTGGTGTTATTAATCGGAATCTTTTTTCTTTTCTCGTTGGGAGTAAGAAACCCCGAAACCGGTTTACCGATGCCGTACGTATTGTTAATATCTGTGTTGCCTTTTAAAGCGATTGTGGAAACCGGGCGCTATTACATTCTTTTTTATGTGGGGATCACCCTTGGCATCAGTGTGGTACTGGGGAGGCTGTATCATCGCTCAGTCATCGGGAAAATGGTGGTTGCGACGGTTTTTTGTTTGTTGATTCTTGAACGACTTACTTTCACGTACGCACTTTCTGATACGTTTAAAGGAGATTTTCTTTCTGTTGCACAGTCACTACCTAGCAGAGCGGTTCTGGATATTCCCATTGCTTCTCCCCGATACGACGTACTGCCTTCGTATTACAAAAAGCCAATTATCGGTGGATATATTCACTGGTCAGGGGACACGTCAGATGCACAACTGTTTTTGAACCAGAATCAATTGGTTTGGTTTACCTGTTACAGTAATGCTCCTGCCATTATTGACACAAAAGCGTGGTTCTCGCAACTGCTTGGGAATTTATCGAGGAACGGTGTAGATACCATTGTTGTGCACAAAGACGATCGGTGGAATTGGCCGGAATGCGTAGATGTAGTCCGCCGCTATAAAGAGCTGTTTCCTCATGTTACGGAAATTGACCCTGCTCCACCAGAGTCGCTTCTTGAATATCATTGGGACATGGGTGCGTTAACTGAACGTTGGTATTTTCCGCAGGACGGATATCTAGACTTATGGAGTCTTCACTACACATATGTAAATGGCTCACCACTCATAACTATTTCACTCAATGGAAATCCCATGGCTCTGGATAAATGGATTGTAACAGATGAGATAATTCCGTCCGGTAAGAATATTTGGCATGCGCCCCCGCACGACTCATATCCATATCGTCTCGCGCTTCGGGCAGGCGATTTCCTGGATTTCTCAAGTATGTATTCAGTGATGCAACCGTCTTTTTTTACGGTCACTTATGCGTTCACACCGACTTCTGATATAAAGAAAAAAATACCGGTAATGAACGGTTTACAATTGGAATACCAGGATTCTGAACGCGAAGTTTGGAGCATAACACAATGAAGAAAATAATACGTTCGTATTGGATGTTATTGATATTTGTTTTATTGGAATTAGTCATTGTGGCGGTTAACTATAAACCGGGAACTTTTTTGGTCGGTTGGGATAATGTTTTTTCAGAACTTAACCCCTCTCACGCATTTACCATGAATCTCAACTCCGTGTGGCAGGAATACCGAGGGCTGGGGGTTGAGGATGGCTTGGCACACGCAGCTAACATTATGCATACGCTACTTATTTTTCTTCTCGTCAAAATTCTTCCGTTGCCGATCATCCGTTATTTCTTTCAATTTTTAATGCATCTCGTCGGGGGAATCGGAATGTTTTTTTTCCTGACCCACACGTTGAAACGTCCGCGCGAATATGGATTGGTAGGAGGTCTCTTTTACCAGCTCAATTTGGCAACTGTCCAAATGTTTTATGCACCGCTCGAAGTATTCTCCGTACATTTTGCCGCTTTGCCGATACTGATAGGGATTCTCATACATTACTTACATAAACCGTCAAAGAAAAGGTTATTCGTTCTTGCTTTACTGAACATACTATTCACTCCGCAGGGTTTTGTACCGACAGTATTTATAGCGTACATGGTGGGGGTTATTTCCGTTTGTGTGGCGTTTCTTTTCCAAGATACGTTCAAGAAATTTAAGTACGTTCTGTTGGTAGGAAGTGTCATTGTGCTGGTTAATAGCTTTTGGTTGTTGCCGTTTGCACATGCTGCAATGACACAGGGAGACAATATCCGCACCACGAAGATCAATCTACTCTCGTCGGAGGAGATTCTTGAGAAGAATAACCGCAGAGGAGCGGTGTCTGATGTGGTAAATTTGCGCGGCTTTATGCTCGATACCACAGAATCCGATAAAAATGGAGAGTTCAATTACATTATGAGTACGTGGCGTGAAATTACCAATTCATCTTGGTATATGGTAGTTGGTTTTGTATTTGCAGCGCTTGCTTTTCTTGGTGTTATTAGTGCAATTCAAAAGAAAGAGTTGTATCTGGTGCCCGCGATTGCTGTTGCGTTTTTCATGCTAGGAACTCAAATCCCGCTGCTTGGCGAGTTCAATTGGTGGTTGCGAGGAAAAATACCTCTTTTTGGTGAGGCATTCCGCTTCCCGTTTACGAAATTTTCTCTACTTTTTGTTTTCTGTTATAGTACATTTATATCTTTGGGGCTTGAGAGATTGCTCTCGTTCATTAAGAGTGTTAAGTTTACCCGTATGCTTATTCTTGCTTTTATCTTCGTATTATTTGTTGCGCAACAGCAAATTTTCAAGGGTAATTTCTTCTATGACTCTTTACGACTGACGATTCCTGCTGAGTATTTTCAACTGATCAGTTTCTTTCAAAAACAACAGGCAGACGGTCGGATTATGACACTCCCGCAACCTTCGTATAGCAACTGGATGTTTTATACATGGGGAGGTAGGGGTTCCGGTTTTTGGTGGTACGGTGTCAAACAGGCGGTTCTTGAACGGCCATTCGATCCGTGGAGCAAATTGAATGAACAGTATTTTAACGAACTTCATTATGCGCTGCAGCTGCAGGATTCCAGTCTCCTGCAGAATGTGATAAGTAAGTATGCGATTTCCCATATTGTTCTTGACGGTTGGGTTAAAACTGACAGTAAGGTTCAAGAATCCCTAAAGCTTGATAAATTTATTCGCGCATCATTACCGGTTGTTCAGGTGGAAAAATGGGGCAACATAACTGTGTATACGCTGTCTCCAAAAAGAACTGTTGGATTTATGAATAACCTTAAAGAAGTAAGTTATTCAGGTACGCATGAATATATTGACCAGGCATATTATGACTCTGGAGACTACGTAGCAAATACTGCAGGTGCTGGAATCGTTTATGCGTTTCCTAATTTATTCACCAATCTGACGCAAGACAGTCTTGATTTTACCAGTAGTTTGACAAACGGAACATTAACATTAACGGTACCACTCGATTATACATTAGACCGAAACGCGGGACAGGCGCTGGTTGTCGGTAAATACAGTGATTACGAGCAGTATGTTGACACATTGGTACGTGTTGAAAATGACAAGATGACTATCGAGCCGGCATTCTCGGGATTGGAAGTTTTTGGTTTGCGTTTGGATGAATCGTTTGTACGTAACAAAGTAATTTTATCATTGCCCAAGGGGATAGATGAGATAAGTTTTAACGGTGAGCCAATTCCTTTTGGAGTAACTAAACATGTGAGTGCTTTGACAAAGTTTCCCAACATAGTTATAGGCAAACGGCAGCATGTGCTTACCTTCACCTCCGAATACCTTTTTAAAGATCCCGAATTAAAACGATCGGGAGAATTACTGCCTGGTGCTGCATCTCGTATCACAATTAATATTGGTGAAAATATACTGGACAGTGGTAATTATAAATTAGAGTCTCCCTGCAGTGAAACGGAACGTTTTATTGATGATGGTATCAGTACTGCTATTCTCTCTGATACCGCAGTTTCATTACTCGCAAAAACAGCTTCTACCTGTTTTCATCAGTATTTTTCTCAGGCAAAACAATCGAGTGGGGTGGTTATTGCAATTGTTACAAATTATCAAAGAGGCTTAACTTTGCGTGTAGTGGTTGATAACCCACAGCAAAGTACAAATGTTATTGACTCAAAACTCAGCTCCCACTCATTGTTGGGCGTACTGCTTGTTCCACCGACAACCACGTTTGATTATGAAGGCTATGGTTTTCATGCTCGCGCGGTTTCTTACGATCAGACTATCTCTGAAACTCAAATTCAAGGGTTATATCAAGGATATATTCCATATCGCTGGTTGAAGACGATTCGTTTGG
The DNA here is from genome assembly GCA_041665145.1 of Patescibacteria group bacterium. Classification (GTDB taxonomy): domain Bacteria; phylum Patescibacteriota; class Microgenomatia; order UBA1406; family UBA1406; genus JBAYJK01. Next base: position 290,786 of record JBAYJK010000002.1, on the reverse strand, counting down.
TCCCCGTGGTTAACGAAACGCAGGTAGCGGGGTCGGATGTAACAGCAACAGATCATCCGCTGCCTTCCGTGTATATGATCACTGGTGTCGTAGGAGGAATAGTACAAATCCCCCAGGCGTTCGATAAAGGTTGGGATGCGTATGTTGTTCCGGGTACGGGATTTGTCGATACGTACTTCCCGTATATATCGGGAAAGAAACTGATTGATCACGTTTTGGTCAATAACTGGGCGAACGGATGGAAAGTCGCGAGTCACGGGTCCAGCCTTCGTCAAGACTACGGCCGGCAAGCACGAGTCACGGGTCAACAAAATATAGTTATAGTCTTCTGGCCGCAGTATTTGGAATATATTGGGTTTGGGCTCGTTGTCGTTACGTTGCTCGTTGTGGTGCTGTTTCCGAAGCGGCGAGTGGAGAGGGAATAAACGTGCCGCGCACCACGTCTGTTTTGGCAATCATAGTTTCGATTGTGTGAAAGTTGGTAAGAAGTATATAATAAATTCCAGCATGAACTCCACGTTTCTATTATTAAGGCCTGCAAAAACCGAAGAAATATCGCCCAGTGCGCAGGTGGGTCTTATTTCTTCGTTTCTTAACATCGGCAAACGGTCGCTCGTTGATTCTCTTTTATTGAAGCCGCACAAGTATTTAAGTTTTGAGATAGCAAACTTCGAACAAAAGACCCGGTTTTATTTGTATCCGCCGGAAGAATTGAAAGGGTATTTCGTAAGCCAGGTTTTGTCTCATTACCCGAAAACACTCGTTACCGACGAAAAAACAGATCCGCTCTACGCAGTCGTAAAAGGAAAAACAAGCTCAGTTGCGTCGTTGCAACTCGTGCATACGTATCATTATCCGTTCAAGACATATAAACAGTTTACGGACATGCCTCCGCTTACGGCGCTTCTCGGGTTTCTGTCGCGCCTGAAAGACAACGAAGCAGCATTTATTCAGTTTCTTTTGCGGGTACCCGGAAGCCAAACAGCAGAGCAACAAAAGCTTCGTTCAGCCATGAAAGTTGCAGGTAGCGAAGGAAAAGAAGAAGCCAACCCCTTCAGTAAACTGATTCAGGAAAAATTAACCGCACCCCTCGTGCAATGCCAGTTACGTTTAGTATTTTCTACTTCCCAAAAAGAAGAAACGCGCTCGCGGCTTGCAGAACTTGCGGGATCATTCGGTATTTACACATTATCTGAGGGTAATAGTTTCAAGTTTCAAGTAGCAAACGGAATGACCAAACGGCCTTTATTTAACAAAATTGCCGAACGGAAATTTTATTTCATGGAGCCGAAAACATTGCTTAATCTTGACGAAGTAAGTTCGCTGTGGCATTTGCCCGATAAAAAATTCGAAAAAATCAAAGCGATTCATTGGGGTAAAACATATCTTTCCGAAGCTCCGGACAATTTGCCTGTTGCGGAGGAGATGAAAACCGACGAAGAAAAGAAAGAAGTCAATTTCTTTGCGAAAACCGAATGGCATAATCATGATGCGATCTTCGGCTTGAGCCGTGAGGACAGAACCAAACATGTGTATGTCATCGGGAAAACAGGTGCCGGAAAATCTACCCTCATTGCCAATATGGCGATTAATGATATTAGAAACGGTGAAGGGGTTGCGGTAATCGATCCTCACGGAGACCTTTCGGAAATGATTCTCGAATATATTCCCAAACGTCGAATGCAGGACGTGGTGTATCTCGACCCGACACTTGACGACGGACGTGCTTTTGCCTTAAATCTGTTTGATAAAGAGGCAGCAGAACATACGGACGTGATCGCTTCAGGCATCGTTTCTGTCTTTTACAAGTTGTATCATGACTCGTGGGGTCCACGTCTCGAATATATTCTGCGCAATACGATTCTGACAATGCTTTATTACGGCGACGGGACGTTTGCGGATATTCCCCGCTTGTTGTCTCAACCGAAATTCCGTGCACAGGTTGTTGCAAAGATAGCGTTAAAGGATACTATCCTTGCCGAATTCTGGAATAATGAATACGAAAAAATGACCGAAAAACTGCGAATCGAAGCAATCTCACCAATCCAGAATAAAGTCGGTCAATTTCTTTCATCACTCCGTATTCGTCATATTGTCAGCAGTCAGCATTCGACGTTTTCACTTGATGACATTATGAATAACGGCAAGATTCTTATTCTAAACTTGTCTCAAGGGAAACTCGGAGAAGACACGACAGCCCTACTGGGCGCTATGTTTATCACCAAAATGCAGCTTACCGCCATGCGTCGAGTGGGGATGAATAAGGACAAGCGCAAAGATTTTTACTTGTACGTCGACGAGTTTCAGAATTTTGCGACCGGCTCATTTATAAAAATTCTTTCGGAAGCACGTAAATACCGTTTGAATCTCGTTCTCGCCAATCAGTACATCGGTCAGGTAGAGGAAGATATTCAAAAAGCAATATTCGGAAACATCGGTACCATGATTACGTTTGTTATTGGAGCAAGTGACGCAGAGCTTATTCAACATGAATTTGGTGGAAAATTCACAGCCAACGATCTTGTTGCATTGGGGAAGTTCCAGACGCTTCTTAAGATGTCGATAGGTGGACTCACATCCGACCCGTTTTTCGCAAATACGCTGCCATTGCCGAAAGTAATTAATGCCAATAAGGACAAAATTATTCGTCTATCTCTCGAAAAATACTACCGGAAAATATAAGTACAAATGCTGAATAATTAAGCCCAAATAAAGTACAAAGTTTTAAGCTTAAAGCTTCAATTTTCAGTCTTTAAGCTTTATTCTGTCTTCAATATTCTAGCTTTGTACTTATGTTTCCGATGTTGACTTTTCTCTGTATTTTGTTATCGTGTGTGTATGAATTACACGCCGCTCCCGCAGTATCTTATTAACTCTCTTGAACACGCTCAGCAACCCGGACATCAAAATAACGGAGTAGGAATTGCAACAAAAGCGATGGTGGGAGTGCTTCTTACATTGTTTGTTGTTTTAGGGAGTTTCACATTCTTGCTTTTTCAGGGACCAAAAACCAACTCTCGAGCATCTGATTTACCTCCGACACCCCAATTCCGCATACCGACGACATTTGTTGTGCCGACGGATGTGCCGACTCCAGAAGTAACAACCCCCTCCGGAACTTTTCAACAGTAATTGCTATTTAGAAAGCGCACAGGAACCGTGTTTATCGAGAAGGAGCATCTTTTTTCCTTGGTTCCACAAATTTTCGAATATTTCCTTCTGCATTGTCGCGAGATGACTGTTGTAGATTTCAAAACAAAAAATATCCCCATCATCAAGGTAATTGCACACCGCATACACGTTGTTATATATAAAAATATCCTGCGTAATAGTGAGCACTGACGGACTGAGGTGACGTAATTCACACCAATGGGCGATAAGTTCAAGAACATTAGTGAACGGTTTGACTATTTTTGAGTTTGTAAGTGAGCGGATAAAAATTTTATTCTCAACAAGTCCTTTTCTCAGTTCTTCCGCCTCTTTCTGAGGCATATACGCATCAGCTGTTGCAACTTCATAACTGAGTAATTCGTGCTTTGCATGGAGAAGGTTCCAGTTTACTTGTGAAAGGCCGCGCTCACCACGATAAAACAAAATCTGTGAACCCGGTTTATTCGAACCGACATACTGTTCTAATGTCTGAACCGTTTTCGGAAGACTTGATTTCAACGCAACAAGCTCGCGCTCCTTTTCTGCAAGTAGTAAATCGAACTGAGACGGACTATTGGCAATAAATTTAAACCCTGCTGTTTCAAATTTCTGCAAAACAAGACGCTTTTCAATCAGTTTGTCCAAAATTCTGTACACTTTGGTTCTACCAATATGAATGCTTCTGCTGATACTCAGGGCTGTCGCGGATTTTTTTTCCAGTAAATCGAGGTAAATTTGAGCCTCCTCGGTACTTAGACCGAACGGCTTGAGTAGAGCAATGGCATTGTCTGTTTGATCGGACATCAAGTATACATTATCAGGTACCTTGATTATAATCAAGCGTATGAAAAACAAAGGGACAACTTTTATACTCGTTTCGGCGTTCTTCTATGGAACGTACGGAATCTGGTCCCGACTGATGAGTAGTTCGTTCGGAGAATTTTCTCAGGCATGGACAAGAGGAGCGATGTTGCTTGCATGTATCTTAATTCTCAATTTTCGATTTAGAATTTTCAAGAAAATACAAAAAAAAGACTGGCCGTGGTTTATTGGGATAGCGCTTGCCGGAGGACTGAATCAGGCTCCATATTTTATCGGTTTTAAATATCTCAGCATCGGTACGGCGACCATGCTTTTTTATGCTGCGCTGGTTGTTGGGGGATATGTGATCGGAAAACTCGTTTTTCGGGAAAAGATAACAGGAATAAAACTTATAAGTCTTGCTCTAGCACTTATCGGAATCGGTGCGGTATACCGGTTTTCCCTCACTCCCGATCAATTTATTCCGGCAGCTCTCACGATGATTGCCGGATTATTGGGAGCGACTGCAGCGGTTATGCCGAAGAAATTGTCTGGTGAGTATCCGGAATTCCAGATTATGGCAGGGTATTTTATTGTCATGATTGTAGTAAACGGTTTTCTGGGAATTGTCCTTCACGACCCGCTTCCGTCACTTGCCATATCGATCCCCTGGTTGGCACAACTGGGATATGCTACTGCAATGCTTCTTGCCAATTGGGCTGTTATTGAAGGATTTAAATACCTTGATGCGAGCATCGGAAGTCTTATCGGGCTTGCGGAAATACTTTTCGGTGTAACATTCGGAATTATGTTCTTCGGTGAAACACTCGGAATCGGTACGATTATCGGTGGGGTCTTGATCGTTGCTTCAGCCGCGCTGCCGAATATAAAAGTAATTAAAAGAGAACAATCATAGTTTGTAGGCAGCTCGATACCCAGTTTTCTACGCTCCGTGGGGGCCCCTTAGTTTCCCCAAGTCGCCGAAAATTGGTATCTTCGCAGCCTGGCTATTATTGTTACAAGACTTTCAGACAATCAGACATTCAGACCTTTAGACTCTTAGACTCGTGACTCGCGACTTTTTGCTATAATTGTCACATGTTCAAACAGCAGATAATTGATCTATTAAAACAGGTTGTTGATGCAGAATTTCATTCTTTAATAGAGGTCTTTGTGTCTCCTGAAGTTGCTCACGGAGATTATTCGACGAATATTGCCATGATTTTAGCCCGTCACGTCAAGACGAATCCAATGCAACTCGCTGCAGCTCTTGTTGACAAGCTAAACCTATCTTTTTCTAATGGCATGAAGGGTTCAACCCTTCATGTAGCTCGAGTGGAGGTAGCAAAGCCGGGATACATAAATTTCTTCCTGAAGCCTGAAGCGTACAGCAAGGTTGTACAGGAGGTTCTTGCTCAGAATGATAACTATGGGCAGAATTCCGAGCTGAAGAATAAGAAAATTATGGTCGAATACGGGCATCCGAACCCGTTTAAAGTCATGCATATTGGACATTTGAGAAATTTTTGTTTAGGAGTGTCCATTGCCAGACTTCTAGAGGCATCGGGAGCCACAGTCATACGGACGAACTACCAGGGTGACGTTGGAATGCATGTTGCCAAATGTGTGTGGGCGTTGCAAAAGAAAATTCGAAATTCGAAATTCGAAATTCGAAACGGGGACGTTGTAGGGGCGAATCTTGATTCGCCCGATGCACGTGTCAAATTATTATCCGAATGTTATGTTGAGGGGGCAAAAGCCTTTGAAGAAAGTGAGGAAAATAAAAAAGAAATCATCGAAGTTAACAAGAAGATATATACGGAAAAGGAAGGAGAGGTTCATGAATTGTGGAAGCTCGGAGTAAAGTGGAGTTTGGAAAAGTTTCACCAAATTTATGATCGTCTTGATAGTCATTTCGAGCGGGAATATCTTGAAAGCGAAACATTGGAAGTTGCCAAAGTACAAAACGAAGAAGCTATTAAAAAAGGAATTCTTGTCAAAAGTAAGGGAGCGATTATTTTTAACGGCGAGCCGTATAAACTCGATACGAGGGTTTTTCTTAACAGTGAAGGGCTGCCGACGTACGAGGGTAAAGAACTTGGTCTTGCACAAATGGAGTTTAAAGACTTTGGCCACATAGATTTGTGTGTTCATAACGTCGCGGTAGAGCAAAAAAGTTTTTTCGAGGTAACCTTCAAAGTTGAAGAGCTTTTGAACCCGGAATTGTTCAAGGGAAAGCAATACCACAACGCATATGAGTTTGTCGGTTTGAAAAGCGGGAAAATGTCTTCACGAAAAGGTCAGGTGGTTACAGCAGAGTTGATTCTCGATGAAGCACACAAAGCAATTGCCAAGGTAATTGTGGAGAATAAATCAGTTTTACCAGAAAGTGATGTTGATGCGATCGCATTAGCAGCAGTCAAGTATTCGTTTCTTAAAATGAGTGCATTTAAATACTTAGCATTTGATATTACCTCAAGCGTTTCAATGAGCGGAGATTCTGGTCCGTATTTGCAATATACCTACGCACGATGTAAGAGTGTGTTAAGAAAGAGTCCTGAGTCACGAGTCACGAGTCACGAGTCTAAGGAACCAAGACGCGAGACCCAAGACGCGAGACCCGCGACACATGCATACGAATACAACAACGAAGAACTCGCTATCCTTAAAGCTCTTGCCAAATTTCCTGAAGTTGTTGAAACAGCGACAAAGAGTTATGACCCTCATTTTGTTGCGGTATATTTAAACGAACTTGCCCAGACGTTTAATACGTTTTACAACAAACATTCCATATTAAGTGGGGAGCAAATGGAACTTCGTATAAATCTTACTCAAGCAGTCTCACAAGTTCTCAAAAATGGCTTGTATCTTTTGGGAATCCGGACTGTCGAAAGAATGTAAAAATTGTCATTGCGAGGCTCGATAGAACCGGCCGAAGCAATCTCGTAATTATTCTTGTACTTATTCTGGATTGCTTCGCTGCGCTCGCAATGACTTCATGACTTCATACTGAAAATTATGTATGATGTTAGTAATGGTGAAGAAACGTATTTTTAGTGGTATTTTGTTCTTTTTGTTACTCCTGTCTTGTGCCGGTAACGTCTATGCACAAATCACTCCCATGCCCACCGATGCACCGGGAGTTTCTGCATGGCGTTTTGACCCGGTGACGACCGAAGTCGGGAAGCGAGCAGAGCGTGCGCGTCAATTTGTAAATTGGATATTAACTCATCCCTCCATCGACAATCATGCAGTTTTTCGCCAGGTGTGGCTTATCTCGTCAGGTGTTACGTTCTTTCTGATTCTTCTAACGGTCATACTGATGGGTGTAGGAGTTCTGGTTGCCCGAAAGCGTGATATTTCAATTAAAGTCGACATCGCACCGATTCTCTGGAAGGTTGTACTGCTTCTGGTGTACACCGCATTTTCATACTGGATTGTGCTTGGTCTTATGCAGGCAACGGATATTCTTATGCAATTTTTTATCAAATTGCTGAATGCGGATAAACTCTTCCGCATCTTCTTTGCCGCAACCAGCGAGGACGGGTATCGAAACTTTGTGGGTTATCGGGATTTTGATCCGTTGAAGCAAGAAATGGTGAAAACATCCTGGTTTCTGATCGATGTATCTTCTTATACCTACTTCGTCATGGGAATTGTGGTTGTACTGCGTAAAATTGTTCTGTGGTTTTTGCTTATTGTCGCTCCGTTTTTGGCACTTCTTATTCCGTTTCGGCTTATCAGAAATACCGGGTGGATCTGGATCGGGGTTTTCTTTCAATGGGCTTTTTACGGACCGTTATTTGCACTTTTTCTGGGTTCATTGACTGCAATCTGGTCAGCAGGAATTCCGTTCAGGTTTAATTTCTACCGTATTTTGAACGGCACTACGGCAAGTTCAACTGACAAAGTCGTATATCCATTAAGTATCAATATCCTTTACGGTGGTCCGCAGCAAGCTCCGGGTGCGCAGGGTGCTCCGTTATCATCAACTGACGGATCGATCAATACCTCGAACTATGTCGACACGTTTGCAGAGTACGTTATTTCCCTTGTTATGTTGTGGGTAGTTATGATTCTTCCGTGGTGGCTTCTGAGAATATTCAGAGATTATTGTTGCGAAGGTATTTACGCCATGAAAAACATACTCTTAAACATGTTGGAACAACAGAGTCACGGACCAACACCGGGACCGATAGGACCTGCGAATATTCCAAAACAATCCTTCTCACAGAAAATGCAGATACCGCACGAGCAGGCAGTCTCACAAGGTATGCGTGCCACATCGGCAATCGAAAACATGCAAAATATGAAACAAATGGATGTGTCCGAGATTACTCGGCGTATGGATGTCCAGATCGAAAAGCTTTCGGATATTGCCCGGTTTGAAACAAAGACAGACCGAAAAGAATACGTGCGTGAGTTTATGGAAAAGATGCGCAATCCGATGGCAGCTGAAAGTAAGGAAGAACGGTCTCAATTTATTAAACTGAAGACCGAAATGTCCGAACGGGCAGTTAAGGGTGATGTGAATGCACAACAATTCCTCAATGCGACAACAAGTACGGCAACAAGCGTGCGTCAGGCGATTCAGCAATTTGCCCAGAATAAGGCACAAACGGTAACGAATATTCAGAATATTTCACAACACGTGAACATATCCCAGAACGAGGTCAAAAACATCACGCAATCCATGGTAAACGACGTTGTAGGTGACAAGAAGGTTGTTAACAACATTGCCAATAATGCACATGTTTCGGATTCTCAAACGTCACAAGTGTTGCAATCAATACCGAAAGCGGTCGAGGAGTCGAAGCAGTCGGAGGTTATCAAATCGGTAGCACAAACGGCAGGAATCACTACAGACAAAGCAACAACAATTCTTACAAAAGCTGCCGAGCATGTACAGACAACAGCGGTAGCAGAACGAATTGCATCGCAAACAAAAACCAATATCGATCAGGTCAAGAAAGTGGCACAAGAAGTGCTGTCTAAGCCGGCTACACAGAAAGTAAGCGCTCCCGCAGAGCTTATCGCTCGGCCACAGACAATGTCGATAGATGAATACGAGGAAGTTAAGAAGATGTGGACCGACCATTATGAAAAGGGAGAGATACCACTCAGTGACACAATTAAAACGCGTAAAGATTGGGTTGAGAAAGATGTGGTCTCGTTAAACAATACGCTTAACAAGCTCATTTCCGATAACGAAGAAGTTCGTGCCGAAGGATTGCAAGAAGTTGCCGATGTTATTCCATTCTTCATGCTCGGTAATATGAGTATGCAGGATATCGCAGCATATTTGAAGGCGAAGGTTTCTGCTGCACAAGAAATCCAGAACAAGATGGGGGCGGTTGAAGAAGTTCAGCAGGCAATGGGTAACAAAGTCGAGGAACAGTTTGTGGATGTAGAACAGCAAGCCGAGGGGGTTAAAGAGCAAACAATGCAACTCGAACAGGAAATCGAAGACGTCCAGACCAAGAGTCGCGAGTCGCGAGTCGCGAGTCAAGAATCGCAATTCAATGAAAACACAAGTAGGGGCGAAGTTACTTCGCCCGCTGACGTTTCGTCATTTGCAGGCATGTCAGCAAAAACCGTTGTTATAAATCAAGGCATCAACAGGCAGGAATTCGAAAGTATTTTGAAACGCATGGATATCCAAATTCAAAAGCTTTCAGATATTGCCCGCGCACAAACAACAATCGTTAAGGCTGAGCAATCCAACACTCAGTCTGCACAGGAATATAAGCAATTGGTCAATAAGTCAACCGAGGCTGTCCAGGAAAAAATCCAACAGTTATCTCATCAGGAATTGTCGCTGATGAATACGACAGACGCAGTTTCAACCGAAACCAAATCTACCGTTTCCAACGTGCAAAAAATTCTGGACCTATGGACAACGGGTGTCTCTAACGATCAACAACTGTTGTCCAGAGTGTCTGAGATCACACATGTCTCGACACCGGATGTTGCACGTATTCTTACGACATTATCAGAGGTCAGTGCGACAACAACACCCCGAGACATGCTGACTGTGCTTTCCGAGAAGACCAATATAGAAAAAGAAACGGTTACCCAAGTTGTTAAAAAAATAACGGAAAGCGCACTTTCCAAAGAAGTTCTTACCGGTATTGCGACATCTCAAAACACAACAACAGATATAGTGAAGGATGTAATTGAAAAAGTAAATTCAACGCTCACCGAAGCGGCGGGGGTAACCACCTTGCAGTCCATAGCTGCAGAAACGCACCAGAAGCCCGAAGGACTGGTGCAAACATTACAATCGGCTCTTGCCGCCGTTGCCGTGGACCAGGTGGCTGTGGAAAGCATTGCACAAGCATCGGGAATGAAAGCGGATGTTATACAGGCGGTTATACAAAAAATTCCACAGGTCGTCACAACACAGCAGCCGGCAAACGTAATCTCAACGCTCGTAAAAGCAACAGAAACCACTAAAGAAACTGTTGAAAGAATGCTGGAGAAGCTTACAGAGAAAACTAATGAGAAAACAACTGTTAAGGAAACACAACAGCTCGTGCAACAAGCACTTCGACCGGCTGCGCTGGCCGATCGCGGAAAGAAACCGCTCGATAAGGGAGTGAATTTGAGGTCAAAAATACTTGATTCTGGAAAAATGATCGCGACACCCAAAACTATGGGTATTGACGAATATGAAGAGCTCAAACGCATGTGGATAGAACACTATACAAATGGAGAAGTACCATTTACCAAAGAAATAACTTCTCGCATTGTCTGGGTACAACGGGATGCGGTAATACTCACCAACGTCTTGAACAAGCTCGTGTCAGCAAACGAAGAAATTAAAGCGCAAGGACTTACTGCCGTCTCCGATATTATTCCGTTCTTTATGTTGACCGATATGACTATTCAGGACATTGCCATGTACTTGAAAGCCAAGCTTGCAGCTGCTCAGGAAGTAAGTGAAGCCCTCTTGAAAGAGGAAGAACTCAAGAAAATGCTTGAAGAAAAAGCAATCGAGTATGTAGAATTGCCGGCGACAGCTAAAGAACCGGCGGTAACAGCAGAGCTCCCGGTGCAGGAAATGAAGATGGATGATTCGAAGAACCAGTCGTGAATAGTTAATAGTCACTAGTTGATAGTCAATGGTTGTATTATGCTTATTCTTGATCAGTTAATTACTCAATTTCTTTATAATCTTTTACCTCACGCCTATATAACTAATCTTTTTTTTATGTTCTTTTCTGCCGTAGGATCATTTTCTGTTATCTGGATAGTGTTGGGAATAATACTTATTGTCATTGAAGAAAAAAAGCATCATGAGTTTGTCCTGTTTTTCCTGGGTGGCTTGATTGTCACTGCGGTACTCACCAGTTTTGTTATTAAACCGGTTGTTCATCGTTCCCGTCCGTCTTTTGCGAATGCGATTGCCAAACCCGCGGATTATTCGTTTCCTTCAACCCACGCGGCAACATCCTTTTTTGCTGCTACGTTGTTAACTTTCTACCATAGGAAGAAGAAAGCGCTATTTTATACATTAGCCGGCCTGATATCATTCTCGCGCCTGTATTTGGGGGTACATTATGCAGGGGATGTGCTTGCGGGTGCTATAATAGGGATACTTATCGCCTATGCGATAAGTAATTTTCAGTTTACAGTTTTCAGTTTACAATTAAATCATGGCGTTTGCACGATCTCTCAGAAAAGGGGACATACAAAAAAGTCCGAGCACTCCAAAAGAAAACGGTAATTTTATACTCATTCTTGACGATGTGTACGACACATTCAATGTGGGTGGTATGTATCGGGTTTCCGATGCGGCGGGGGTGACCAAAGTCTATCATTGCGGACAAACTCCCGTACCGCCTGATCCGAAAATAGTCCGTGCCTCGGTCGGGCTGGTGAACTATATTCCGTGGGAATACAAACAAGACATTCTGGCACTTGTCAAAAGTCTGAAAGTCGAAGGTTATACGATTATTGTGCTGGAACAGAACGAGAAATCGATTTCAATTGATGAATTAGGGATGAGAATGGGGAACGTAGGGGCAAGGCATGCCTTGCCCGTACAACAAAATATCGCATTGATATCCGGCAATGAAACCTTTGGTGTCAAGCAAGAGGTGATAGAGCTTGCGGACATTGTTGTCGAACTTCCGATGTACGGTATCAACAAATCCCTCAATGTGGTTGTATCCACGGGAATAGCACTCTATGAAATACGGAGAACTCTAAGCTTAGAGGACAAATAGCAAAGCAACAAGGAAACTTCAAGCTTTAAGGTTTAGGCTTCAATTAATCTTTAAGCTTTAATATTTAAGCTTAAATTTACTTTTTCGCCATATTCAGCGTCTCAAGGAAGTCTTTGTTAGTCTTAGACTTGCCGAGCTTGTCGATAAGTGATACTAAACGCTGTTCTTCGTCGAGAAGCAGCAACATGTGTCGAAGTGTTGTAATTTTCTTAAACAATTCGTCGTTTTGCAACAACTCGTCATGTCGTGTGCCTGATCTTTCTATATTGATTGCCGGATAAATGCGTTTTTCGGCAAGTTTTCTTTCAAGATGTACCTCCATGTTGCCGGTACCCTTGAATTCTTCGTAGATAAGATCATCCATGCGCGAACCTGTTTCGATAAGCGCAGTACCAATGATGGTCAAACTACCGCCTTCTTCACAGTTTCTCGCTGCTCCTAAGAACTTTTTGGCGGGGAAGAGTGCTGCCGGGTCAAATCCTCCGGACAAGGTCTTACCAGACGGACCAACGGAAAGATTGTATGCTCGGGCAAGACGTGTTATTGAGTCAAGCAAAATAACAACATCTTTTCCTATTTCAACCAACCGTTTCGCTCGTGCCAAACCGAGTTCAGCAACAGCGATTTGATGTTCAGGCGACTCGTCAAAATTCGAAGCAACCACTTCACCTTTTATGTTTCGTTTCATATCGGTTACTTCCTCAGGTCGCTCGCCGATAAGAATGGCAATAAGGTGCGAGTTCGGGTTGTTGGTGATCACACCTTGTGCAATTTCTTTCAAAAAGGTTGTCTTTCCTGCTTTTGGAGGAGATACGATCATGCCTCGTTGACCATAACCAATAGGAGAGAGAAGGTCAATAATACGGGTAGACACGATTTTTGTATCATACTCAAGCGTAATCTGTCTGTCTGGGTAAATAGGAGTAAGTTCCTCATATTTACGACGTTTAATAGTATCGCCTTGCAGGGGAAGATCATTTATTTTTGTAATTTTCAAAAGACCATGATATTTCTCGTTTTGCTTCGGTGGTCGAGCGAGCCCGACTACCTGATCACCTTGGCGAAGCTGAAATTTGCGGATCTGTGACATGGAAACGTAGATATCGTCACTTGATGGGGCAAAGCCCGGTCGCAAAAATCCATATGTTGTATTTACGATATCCAAAAATCCTTTAACTTCAAAAGCGCTTCGAAGATCGTCTTGAATGCGCCGTTCAAACATACCTTCATCCGGTCCTGTCGGTCGAGCAGCTGGTGATTGGTAATTAGTAGTTGGCTCGCCTCGCTGCGAAGCGGGTAGTTTGGAACTGGGAGTTTGTTGTCCCTCAGCTACACTCGGTGTCTCATTAACTCTTGAACTATTAACCATTAACTCTGGACTCTTAACTTCTGGTTCTGCCACAATACGTTTGTCCTCGGGCGTGTTAATAAGGGTAGAGACGTCGAGCATCTCTTCTTTAGCAGGCTCTGCAGGAGCAGTTTTTGATCTGACCATGAATAAGGAATAATAAATTGATAATCTAATTGGAAACGAGAACCTGATGTATAAGTATCGACAATAAAATTGCTACTATAAAGCAATGTCGCATTGTTGTTTTCCCACGGTTTGCAAAAGGTGAGTGCGTCTCAATCCACGACGTAGTCGGGATCGAAGAACTACACTTTATAATCTTCAGCCTTCTCAGGCTGGAGGTTACCCTAAATAAGTTCTTGTGTAGGAAAATATTTCAATGCGCTTCTTAACCTTACAGTAGCATCCTTACTATATCCCATTATACAGTAGTTGTCAAGAACCGCATTGGCTTGACATTTCTTGAGTACATTGATACCCTTAGGGGGTAGGGGTATATCCCGACAAAGTCGGGGTAAGTAAAAAGTTAAAAGTTTAAAGTAACAAGCAATTATGAAAGATTTAAATGAGAGCACTATACATATTCAACGGATAAATAAGATCATCGGACAGTTAAAAGGTATTCAAAAAATGCTTGAAGGCAAGCGTGATTGTACTGCTGTATTGCTCCAGATAGGTGCCATAAAAGCGGCGGTCAATAATTTAGGACTTGAAATTGCAAAAGGCGAGGTGTGTAATCTTATGCCTGAGCATAAGGAAAAATTGGAAGCAGTGTTAAAAGAAATATCACGAATATAAGTTGAAAGTCGTAAGGTGTAAGTTGTAATAAAGTTTGAAGTTGTAAGTTGAAACAGCTGATTAAAACTACAACTTAATTATTACGACTTTAATACAACTTACGACTTACAAGTTATAACTTTAAAGCATGGAAAACCTTATCATCATCGGCGGAGGACCGGCAGGACTTGCGGCAGCAACATATGCAGCCCGCGCAAATTTAAAACCGTTAGTTATTGAAGGCTCTGTTCCTGGAGGGCAATTAACACTTACTTCAGATGTAGAAAACTATCCGGGTTTCTCGAAAGGGATACTTGGACCTGAGCTTGTCCAGGAAATGAAATTACAGGCAGAGCGATTTGGAACGCGGTTTATTTCCGATTCTGTACAAAAGATTGAGTCAGACAAAAGAGCCAAAAATGTTATAGTAAGCAGTGGTACGATGTATTCTGCACGGGTTATTTTGGTTGCGACAGGTGCAGATGCCCGATGGCTCGGGTTACCGTCCGAGCAGAAACTTCGAGGCAAAGGAGTCTCGGCATGTGCGACGTGCGATGGATTTTTCTTCAGAAATAAAGTGGTCGCGGTTCTGGGTGGTGGCGATTCCGCCATGGAGGATGCATTGGTACTCACACGTTTTGCGACAAAAGTCTATGTAATTCATCGAAGGGACAGTTTTCGGGCATCAAAAATTATGCAGGAGAGAGTATTAAAACATCCGAAGATAGAAGTTATTCTTAACGCTGAGGTTTTGGAAATAGTCGGAGAAGAGAAAGTAACGGGAATAAAGTTAAAAATTCCGAAATCCGAAAACCGAAATCCGAAACAAGCACTAAAATCCGAAGATCTAAAACAACTTCGAAATTCGAGCTTCGAGCTTCGAGATTTACCCTTGGACGGAGTATTTGTGGCTATTGGTCATACGCCGGCAACTAAATTTCTTGAGGGCTCGGGTGTGCTTCTTGATCCGAAGCAATACATATATACAGGCGCCAGGGTTGCATTTGAATTACCGGAGGGTGTATCACGGGAAAAATTTGACAAAAAGTTTCAGTATGCGACCTCGGTAGATGGAATATTTGCTGCAGGAGACTGCGTTGATCATGTCTACCGGCAAGCAGCGACAGCTGCAGGAATGGGAGTTGCAGCAGAATTAGAAATTGAGAAATATTTAGATGAAGTTGAAAGTCGTAAGGTGTAAGTTGTAATAAAGCTTGAAGTTGTAAGTTGAAACGACTGGTTAAAACTTACAACTTAATCATTACGACTTTAATACAACTTGCAACTTACAAGTTACAACTTATTATTAGTAGTTTAATTTAGTTTATGTCCAATCAAATGCTTGAAACGGCTCAGGGTCTTATTAGAAAAACTGCCAAAAAAATCGGTCTTGCGGAAGATCTTACCGAAAAACTCGTGCAGCCTGACCGGGTTATTGAGGTAAAGCTTCCCGTTAAGATGAAAAACGGCACAATCAAAACGTTTCAAGGATTTCGAAGCCAACATAGCAATACGCTCGGACCGTACAAAGGTGGAATTCGATTTCATCAGAATGTAAGCCGTGAAGAGGTGATGGCGCTTTCCACACTCATGAGCTTAAAATGCGCAGTTGCTGGATTGCCCTATGGAGGTGCTAAAGGCGGGATTATTGTTGACCCCAAAGAATTGACGGTTGAAGAATTGGAATCTCTGTCCCGCACCTATGGACGGGCAATCGCTTCATATATAGGACCGTGGACGGATGTCCCGGCACCGGATGTAAATACCAACGGTCAGATAATGCTGTGGATGCTCGATGAATACGAAAAAGCCGTGGGAGCAAAAAGTCCCGCTACATTCACCGGTAAGCCGGTGGCGCTTGGTGGATCCTTGGGAAGAACCGAAGCAACCGGACGCGGCGGCGTAATGGTCTTGAAAGCGTTACTTTCAAAGTTAAAATCCGAAATCCGAAATCCGAAATCCGAAACAAATACAAAATCCCAAAAAAAAGGAAATTTCGAGATTCGAGATTCGAGATTCGAGATTCCGCAATCGCCATCGATTGCGGTCCAGGGATTCGGTAATGTCGGCTACTATTTTGCCAAAATTGCCGAAGAAGAAGGTTTTTCCGTAGTTGCCGTATCTGACTCCAAGGGAGGTGTCTATGTTAAAGAAGGTCTGAGCGTTGCCTCAACACTTGATTGTAAAAAGAAAAAAGGAAGTGTTGCCGGGTGTTATTGCAAGGGCACCGTCTGCGACATCAAATACGGGAGGACAGTTAGTCAGGAAGAACTTTTGGAACTTCCGGTAGACATATTGGTGCCTGCCGCGCTTGAGAACGTCATAACTGCTGAAAACGCCGGAAAAATCAAAGCGAAAATTATTATCGAAATGGCAAACGGTCCTATTGCAGAAGACGCATATCCGATTCTCGATAAAATGGGAATTATTGTCGTCCCCGATATTCTGGCAAACAGCGGGGGAGTGACTGTTTCATACTTTGAATGGGTGCAGGGTCTTGCCGGTTATTGGTGGAGCGAGAAAGAAGTGAATGATAAGCTCGAAAGACAACTCCAACTGGCGTTTGAGGCGGTATGGAACAAATCAAAAACCCTCAAAATAAACATGAAAGAAGGGGCTTTTGCTGTTGCTCTTACTCGGATTGCAGGATTACAGTAAGCTCAGACAAGTTGTGAATGGTCTTAATAGTCGAAGAACTTTCTTCTGATTTTCTATTGAGCCAGATGGGGGTGAGTGCGGTTTTGCTTTGTAGCGTCTCACAGACTGCTATCTTATCGTCGACGACAAATGCATTGTCAGGTATTTGTTGAAGTGAAACCGAATCGCATTTACGTCTGAAAATATAGATTCGGTCTTTATTAAGAAATGGCAGCAACTCTGAGAGGGTGACTTTTGTTTTTTGCCACAAAGATGTCCCTTCAGAAAAAATTCCCAACGTATATTTTGATGATAGTTTTTCAACTGTAGCAGCTACTTCTGGATAAAGTGATGAGGAATAAATTTGTTTAGTACCGGTGATTGCTGTAAGAATTGCACTCTGCGGTACTTGGTATTTCCGGGTTAAGTGTTCCGTTAACTCCTCGACACTAAAATCTGTTCTGCTTACCAAGGTGGAGATGTACTGCTCGAACTCTTTTTCTATCTTGCTTGCTTCGGTTTTGCAAACGGCGGCAAGGAGAACGTACAAAGCTTGTTTGAGTTTTGAAACATTAATCAGAGTCCAGTCCAGGTCAAATAAAATAAGCGGTTTTATATTCATACAATTACTGTAAGAAACTTAACGGGCTGAGCAGGGCCCCACCTTGTCGAATTTCAAAATGCAAATGGGTCCCGGTCGACCGGCCGGTGGAACCCATATTGCCGATCTGTTGACCCTTTGTTACTGCTTGGCCGTCACTGACTGCCACTTGAGACAGATGGCCGTATAAACTTTGATACCCTGATTGATGATTGATAATGACATGACAACCGTATCCCCAATTTATACAGCCGGCAAAACTGACGGTGCCGCTATCTGCAGCAAGAACTGGGGGTGAACTGGGATTCGCGATATCCAGCGCCATATGGTACCAAATGGGATACTGAGTAATCATTCCGGTTGTCGGCCAGATAAAAGAACCGGTCCCGCCCTGGCCGGCGAAATATTGAGCATAGCTTGGTTGAACAAGAGGTTGTGCTTGTTGAGGTGTTCCATCCGGGACAAACAGAATCTGACCCGGAGTTATTGCAAAAGTATCAAGATCAGCAAATTCATTGAACGGAAAGTTTACTACCTTTTGAGCGTCAGTGTTGTATTTCTTCGCGATTGAATAAATAGTGTCACCACTTGTTACTTTGTGTGCAATTCCGGAGACAGGAAGAATTTTTAATGTATCGTTCACGTTAATGGTTTCGGACTTCAGATCATTTGCCCATTTTATGGTGTTTACGGAAATATCGAATTTCTGGGCTATCCCGGCGAGCGTATCTCCTGATTGAATTTTATAATATACAATGCTGTCTCGTGGTTTTTGTGAAACCTTTGTAGTGACCATGTCTCCTGATCCCAGGGAGTACACGGAGACAACGGAACTTGAGGTAGCGGTTGATGTGGTATTCTGCCCGAGGAGAGGGTTATTTTCAGCAATAATCGGTCCGGCAAACCAAATTGCTATGACGAGCAGAAAAAATGACGTATTCAAGAATGAATGCTGATATTTTCCTCGCTTGGCCACGAGAAGAGTTACTAACGCATCTTTTGCTTTCTCGAAAAGTACAGCCGCTCTCACGGTTTTCTTTCTGGTGTAAGTTCCGATGAACGTTATAAAAGATCGAATATCTTCTTGTAACGACTCTTCCTTCAACATATTTCTCTATTATAACAAAATCTGCCCTTGACTTTTTTCCCTGAGATCATAGAATGAGTCGTATGGATAGAAAAGCAATTCATGGGTTTTTGGAGGTGATCGAAAAAGTCCTGTTATTCGCAACTTTTTTTCTTTACCCGCTCATTTTTTCGACAGCATTTTCGAATATCTTTGCATCAACAAAATTATTATTGTTGATAGTCGTACTCCTTGTTCTTCTAGCAGTCAAAGCAGCTAAGATAGTCATCAACAGGAAGATCGAACTTTTTAGCTCATCATTCGACAGTCCGTTGTTTTTGTTGGGCGTTGCATATCTTGTCTCGGTGATCATATCATCACCTAACAAGATAGAAGGACTACTGGATCCTACTCGCGGTGCGCTGATGGTTGTTGTGTTCATCCTATTACAACTGCTATTGCCGAGTAATAAGATGTTGGCGCTGTATGGAAGTTTGAGTGCGCTTTTTGTACTTGCCGTTACGGCGTTTGGTTCATTTTTCGGAGTATTTAAATTCCTTCCCCAGTCACTTTCATTCGTGAATAATTCGATGTTTACCCCGATAGGGAGTATGCTTGACCTCGCATTCTTTGCGGGCTACTTTTTGGCAGTTGCATTGGAAACGCTCAGACACTTAAAATCGGTTCAAGATAAAACTCAAAAAGTACTGGTAAACGTAATGTTTGTTCTGGCTTTGCCGACGATATTACTTGCTCTCTTTATAGTCGTGCGTACCGTTAAGCCCGTTTTCTTACCATACACGTTTTCATGGCAGGTTGCGGTTGAGGGATTGAAGGATGTCAAGAACGCATTGTTCGGCGTTGGACCTGCTAATTATCTGTCTTTATTCACTATTGCAAAACCGTATGCGTACAACACATTGCAAACGTTGTGGAGTGTCAATGTTGAATACTCGCACAGCTCACTATTGCAGCTTATTACCGAAGTCGGCGTTCTGGGAGCAGGGGCACTCGCACTGGTGTTCTTGCCTCTTCTGAATGCGGCACGAAAATCAAAAATGTGGTTGCCATTGCTCGTTATATTTGTCTGGACTGTGTTTTTCCCGCTGTCTCCGACGTATTTCTTCCTGCTATTTCTCATGATTTACTTTGTTCGAGAATCTCACAAAGTTCGAGAACTTGATTTCAAAGAAGTAGAGCTTATCGGATACGGACTTGCCGGAATAATTGTGCTGTTTGTGGGAGGCATGGGGTTTCTTACATATCAGGTCTTTGCTTCTGAATACTTACTTGCATCATCGGTTTATGCTGCATCACAAAATAAAGCGCAAGACGTGTATGACCTGCAACGTCAGGCAAGTACGGTCAACCCATATAATGAGAAAGTCCGATTGACGTTCAGCCAAACGAATATGTTATTGGCGCAGAACGTCGCCCAAAAAAAAGATTTGACTGATGCCGATAAACAAACCATCACCACACTTATTCAACAGGGGATAAGTGAAGCAAAGTCTGTTGTTGCCCTCAATCCTCAAAAGGCAGTGTATTGGGCGAATTTAGCCGAGGTTTATCGACTGGTTTTGTCTTTCGCGCAACAAGCGGATGTGTGGACAGTATCTTCTTACCAACGGGCGATTGCGCTCGACCCGAAGAATCCCGGTTATTACTTTAATCTCGGTGCCGTGTACTATAGCTTGAAAAATTACAGTGCTGCAGCAACTCTCTTTGAACAGGCAGCCACACTGAAACCGGATGTCGCGAATTATTTTTATAACCTTGCGTGGGCTGCGTACCAAATAAAGGATTATTCCAAAGCAGTAAACGCGATGCAAAACGCATTGCAGTACATCCAGGCAAAGTCAGCAGACTATACAAAGGCCCAAAAGGAATTAGAGGAGTTTAAGGCGATGTTACCGAAGGAAGAAGAAACATCCACAGACACTACTACAGAAGGTACTGGGGAACAGACGTTAACTTCACCATCACCAATTCCTACCATCAGCGGAACACCTATTAAATTGCCTGCTGACAGCGCTCCTCCGGCAATCCCGACAGCCACAGTCACTCCAACACCGTAACATACAGTTTTTAGTTCACACTTTTCAGTTCTTAAAGAGTTCTCAATTCTTAATTATCAAACAAATTGCTTAAGAACTGTCACTTGAGAAATCTTTGAGAACTGTGAACTAAGAAATAAGAACTGTATTTTATTGTGCTCCGAGCGTGGGGAGTATGAACGTGGGATTGTCAGTTGTACCGCCGGTAGGCATTACATTCATCGGCTCTATCCGTAACGTGTTACCTGTCTTTGCAAATTGCAGATCAGCGTCGGTGTAAACTTTAATCTGCATGCCGGTTTTCAGCTGACTGGGGGTCAGTCGCATCTTATTTTTCACCATCCCGTCCTTCTCACCGTAATACGAAATTTCAGTATCTTTGGTGATGGTAAGGAGGTATTCGACTTTGGCTTGCTGTTGATTCATAGTGTTAAATGTATATAACGGTGCTGGCGGCAGAGCGCTCAGTTTGATCACAGATCCATTGGTAACTTCTAAAACCGTTCCTTCAATAGCGTTTGAAATAGTTACCTGTATAGATATTGCGTCTACCTTATCGGATTTGAGTGAACGCACATCACCGGTTGTTTGTATGGAGACATATTGACCGACATGCAAATCTTTCAGGTTTACGCTCTTTTTGGTATTGACAGGCTCCTTGTAAAGATAGGGAATAGGTGGAATCTGTAATAATATTTGGGTAGACTTCGACACCATAATCTTAAAGGAGGCTTCAAGTACCGGGGTGGTAGTGATTGAAGTAGGGCTTACGCGAGGAATGCTGACAACTACATCTATGGAGTTATTTTCAATCTTCGCTATTTTTCCGGAAATCGAAGATACCGTATTGGGAAGTTTTTTAACAAAGGGGGGAAGAGTGTCTTTCGGCAGGGTCGGGGGAGGAAGGTTGCGTTTCCAATATAGCCACCCAAGTGTGACGCACGCTCCAAGAGCAAGTAACGCCACATCAACTACGAAATATTTGCGAGTATTTATCATTATAGCCTCAAGAGTTTTACTTGCCAATCTTTTCCTGGAGGTCTTTAACAATCTTTTTGAGTTCATCGATTTCTTTCTGTTGCGCATCAAGTTTGATAGTAAGATCTTCAACCTTCTTGTTTAATTCTTTTGTTGCGTTAATGTTAATGTATGTCAGTGCGCTTGGGTCAAAATAGAGAACTTTTGTAAGATCTTTGTCTGTTGGATTGAGCTTAACCATTTTACTGGAAACAGTGTAGGGAGCTACCGGTTGAATGTCTTGGGCAATAACACCAATGCTTTTGTAACCTGCAGGGTTACCCGCAAGTCCATTGTACGTATAGTTTACTGGGTTAATTTTTTCTAATACACTTAATCCGTCAGTAAACGAATTTATGTCTCTTTTAACTCTTCTATCAGATGAAGCAGCCCAACTACCACCACCTGGCTTGTATCCTTGAGAACCGATGGTCAAATCTCCTGTCTGACTCACTTTGGCCATTTCTAAGTTCCATGGGCTATTTATAAGTCTCCATACTCCGTTCAAATTTTCCATATGCACGTTGGTTCCATTATTTGCATTCATTCTGAACGTGAGACCCTCGCCTGGTGTCCAATAAATTTGGCTTGTACCAGAACCGACGGCTGAATATGCTCCGTTGAACACAACAGTTCCTGCATTATCGATGTTTAACAAATCATTATAACCTGATGTGCTTCCTGCGTTAGGTACTCTTCTGAAAATAAATGCGCCCGCTGCGTTATATTTGTTAAAAATTTGATTAAATCCCGCAGTTGTACGGGGCACAGTTACATGCGCGTCCGTAACTAAAGATGCATTGGTTGGTATGGATACTATATTACCAGTTACCTGCACATTTCCGGCTACATCAAGTTTTTGAGTAGGGCCAGTTGTACCGATTCCCACATTGCTGTTTCCGACACTATTCATGACCGTTAATGCATAGAAATTATTCGATCCTCCGATGAATACGGGGTAACCAGAAGTCATACTCGCGAAAAGTGCTCCACTATTATAACCTTGTACGATAGCTGTTGCTCCCGTGCTTACAGAATCCCGAACCCACGTCATACCTACAACATCAAGTTTTGCAAGAGGACTGGCTGTATTGATACCCACATTGCCGCTCGCTGAAATTCTCATTCTTTCAAGCGGACCGTAACCGTTGCTCTGTGCAGTTCCGAAAGTCAGATCGCCAGAAGTCCAATTCGTATCTCCGCCACTGCCGACAGCATAACCTCCGATCGATGCATATATAGTGTTGTAACTATTTGAAGCTGATCGTCTTGAAAAAGTTATGAGGGGAGAGTATGTCCCGTTTGTGATGGAAGAATTCTCAAGATTTAACCCTATAACAGGTCCGGTTGCGACAGTCGTATCATTCGTGGTGATCGAAGCAGATACGTTTTGCAAGGTCCGGGGAAACTGCGGAAGTGTGTTGTGTGAATAGAGCATGGGAACAAGACCTGATGCACTGAGACTGGTATGTAATACTGCCTTGGGGTCTGATATTCCAATTCCTACATTGCCACCGATCGGTTGCAGCGATAATGGATATGAATTGCCTGCGACGGTACCGTGCCGTACCTGTATCCACCCGTTGTATGGTGTTCCCTGCTGGATACCCATAACCAGAGCCGTACTTGCTGAATTTTTTATGATCAAACCACCCAATGGAGTGGGATTAGAGTTTTCCGGAGACCACCCGCTGGCATTATATATCTCAAGCTTTCCAGAGGGGTTCGTTGTTCCGATTCCCACGTTACCGGCATTGAAATAACTTGTGCCGGTTCCGGCAATGGCTACTCCTGGAGTCCCCTGAAAGGCTCCCGGATACATACCGACTCCTCCGCTCATATTACAACTTGCGGATGCATTGTTCGTACATAATGGCCCATATGAATAGACATAGCTGCTTGTCTGTATTCCTGGTGCATTAATTGCTGCCCAATTTGAACTTGATCCGCCACCAGCAATAATAGGAGCAGAATAATAGGTGGTGTCATAAAAAGTCGTCACATTTCCCGAGCGGAGAAATGCCGGAGTGGGGTTTGCGCCCGTTGTTCCGAATTGAATGGCACCGGGAACGGCTGTTGCCTCTTTAATTCCCTGACGAATGATCTGATACGAAAACGTTGCTGCAAGGGCTAAACCGAGAAACGTAAATGAAGCTACCAGAAACCGTGGAATTGCATGACCATAATTTTTGAGAGTTTTTTTTGGACTCATATATTAAGAATAGTAGATCTGAAGAAATTGTCAAGACGTAGTTTGTTGAGGTGCAGGTCTTTTTCTCAGAACAAACAGGGCTATTCCGGTGATAAGTAGCAAGGCTAGTATAACAGCGCCGAGAAGCAACCCAAGTAATGTATTGATTTTTTCAGTTTGGGCTTTTTGGCTCACGCAGGTGTTATAAAGTGAATACGTTGCTTCAGTTTCTTTTTTGCAGTTTGCGATTGTCTCGTTGCAGAGCGAGTTATCAATAGCGGGTGTATTGACATCGTAAATAAGCTGACCGGGGACGGCAAGAGTTACAGGTTTTGCAGATATGGCAAAAAGCAGGAAAAAAACAGTTACTGCTGAAAGGAGCATGACTTTTATATTCTGCATATTTTTATTGTAACAGAATATTGTTGTTTGTTTTTTCTGGATTATTTCGATCACGGTACCATAAGGCAGGATTATTCATGATGTATTCGCGTGTTTTGCATAAATCATTATCAGAACGGATAATGTGTTCATAATAATTGCGTTGAAACAACCGTCCTTCAAATGGTTTCCAATTCTTATTATGTACATTTTGGATATATTCATTCGTTACCATGGTTTTGAACCATTGGATTATTGTGCCGATTGTTGTGGGTGGCGTTGATGTAGGGGCAGACCCTTGTGTCTGCCCTGAATATAAATTCTGGATCAAACCATCGTCAGAAATAATATTGATTATCATATGAATATGATTGGGCATAATTTGGCATTTATCCATAACAACATGGAATTTATGAGGAATTTTATTTAACCATTTTTCAACAATATTCCCGTATTTATTTAATGTCATACGTATTGTGTCGATGTGTGCATTTGATGTTGGGCGGACAGGTTTTAATATTGGGCGGACACATGGGTTTGATATCGGGCGGACACGTGGGTCCGCCCCTACAATGTTGCCAAATATATTTTCTCTGTTTTGTGTGCATATGGTTATAAAATACAAACCTGATTGCGAATAATCGTAATTTTTCAATCTGATTGATTGACGGTTATGCATATTTGTGCAAGACGGGCGCGTCACGCCGCGCCCTTACAAACTACGGCATTCCACTTGCTGGACCAAAACGTATTGCGGAATTTTGGTTATACAGATTCTTTATTTGTTGCGTGGTCAGCGCGTAGTTAAACACTTGTATATCATCAAACTGTCCTGCGGCATTTTGCGTACCTGTCGGTCCGAATCCGCCGACGGTAACATATGTGCCGACGGTTGAGTCGAGAAACGTTACGGGAGCCCCTGTAGATTTTCCGTTCGCATAAGCTTCTGCATACTGCACCCCTCCCGTTGTCCACCACCGTAATACGATATGGTTCCAACTGCCTACCGTGAGGGCAGGGGTAGTGGGAACTACGACTGCCGGATTGCCTTTGAAAAAGTAAATCGTACTGCTGTTTGCTCCGATATAGGTACGGACATTTGCATCTGATCTGAAGAGATACGTGCCCACCCCGATCGCAAAATCTTTAATCCAGAATGAAATGGTTCCATTTGAAGCAGAGACGGTCATAGGTTTTGACATATAATCATCCACGCCGTCAAACCGCAAACTTGAATTATATTTTCCTGTTGCACCGTTATTCCACGCAGAAGTTCCCAATCCATCCGTGCATGTTCCGGCAGAAGACTGAGGGACTGTTGCACCGATCGTGATGGTTCCTGTATTTCCGTTTCCGCTCGAATCATTTGCCGTAGTACCTTGGCATTCGTCGAATTTCCATTGAACGGCTGGTTTACCCTGATTGTAATCCCAAGCAATTTGTGCAGGAGTACGGGCGTAGTTAAATATGCGAACTTGATCAATATGGCCGGTAAATGAACCATACCCGCCGTCTCTTCCGATGAGTAACGGTACGCCAACCGTAGAATCAATTGTTCCGGGAGCATTCATTACACTGCCGGAGAGTTGGCCGTTTTTGTAAAGCGCCAAGTTAGTCCCGTCAAACGTTACGGTCACGTGATACCATGTATTTGGTGCAGCGGTAAATGTGCCGAAAGTCTTGCGTACGCCACTTATGTAAAAGTCGCCAAATACGGTTCCGACATTATTCATTCGCATCCCATATGCCAGCGCTCCCGGCGTTCCTGTTTTCTCTTTACCCGTAATTCCCATAAAACTCGTAATGTTGGCAAAATTCACCCAGGCCTCAAGGGTAACTGCCGCAGTTGTCTGGAGGGGAGCGGCATCGGTGACCGAGAGGTATCCCCCCGTATTGTATCGCAAAGATTTACCTATTTTTCCAATTGTCCACGAAGGAACCGGCGAACTGGTGAAATTGCCGACATTGTCATTTTCGCTGGAATCATTCGCCGTTGTTCCCGAACCTTCCTCAAAATTCCACTCACCAACAGGACCAAGGCAGGAAGTTGCGTCTCCTGGCACACAGTATTGTCCGGCTGAAGAATTGTCGACAACACCAGAAGAATTAACTGATGCAGAGCCTAAAACCATAGTCTGCCCGCGGTTATAATCCAGTTTAATTTCGTCGGCAGTCAACTCTGTTCCATACACCTTAAATTCGTCGAGCGATCCGTTAAAATACTGACCGGTTGTTCCTGCATGACCACCGATGTTGAATGACGACGTTGAAAGTACGGAAGGTGAGCCAACCCAGGTAACCTGTTCTTTGAACACACCATTCACATATACTTTCATCCACTGTCCCTGAGACAATACTACCGTAACGTGCGACCAAACTGCCTGGGGAACATGTTGACCGGTTGTGCTGATACTTCTCCATGTTCCGTCATAGTATTCCATACTGACAGGGTAATTCCCGTTTGTGGGTGAATTAGATAGGTGTAGCGCATAGTTTTCATCTACACCGGTCCCATTACGTACATACCAACCCCCACCTGATTGTGTTGCGAGAGGATTCATCCACGTCGAAATAGTTATTTTTGATCCTACTGCGACAGGTAAATTCACTGGGCTGACTGTGGCTGCAGTAATGTATGCCCGATCAGTTCCTGAAGAAGAAAAAGTCACGGCTTTGCCGAATTTTCCGTTATTGGTCCATGTGGGATTTGTACACGTTCCTCCCGTACAAGTAAGCGTACCATCAACCGTTGTCGCACCGGAGCTATGGGCAGTATCATCTATCCCTTCATCGAGCTTCCAATATAGGGCTTGACTCCCGACAGGGGACCCGCCGGCGGGATGGCCAGCATTCATATCTTCGATTATCTGTTTCGACGAACGCGCATAATCATAGATTTTGACTTCGTCGACAGAGCCGGTCAAATCATGATTAGTTGTGCAGCAATACGCAAGCCTGCCGATTCGAATAGGGTCGGCGGAATAACTGATCGCCGTCAAAGTATGTGCAGAGGTAGACTTGAGTATCCCGTCAACATAGATGGAAATAGTGCTATCATCGACAACACCGGTTACATAGTGCCACGAGTTTAATGGTATGCTCGCTTGTGGGGTAGATGTATTTGTCCACGCTGTTCCATTTCCCGCGTAAAACCATAGATTGGCGCTTGTATCAAATCCGAGATAGTAGCCAGTCCATGAATTAAGATTGCCGGCGCCTTCTATGATAGGTCCGTATTCTCCGGCTGCACGATAGGAAGGAATGTTTATCCATGCGGACACCGTGAACTTCTTGGCGGGTTTCATCGAATTAGATTGAGCTATTTGTATTCCGTCATTTGAACCATCAAGTTTGAGCCCTCCGCCGTACTTTCCGACAGTCCACGAAGGGGAGTCGATGAAAGCACCGACGTTATTGTTTCCTGACAGATCGGCAACAGTCGCCCCTGTTTTTGCATCAAAATTCCAGTAACCGACCGGACCGGGAGCGAAATTGTAGAGGGACGATACTTCCGATGCAGAGAGTGCACGATTATAAACACGCGCCTCATCAATCGATCCGGTAATAGGAGGGTATTCCGTAAGTCCAAAACTTATGCTTGCCGTGGTTCCGGTGAGGTTGCCGGGCGTAACGGACAGCGATCCTGCAGAAGCTCCATTGATGTACGTATACATTTTAGCCCCATCATATGTAACGTTTACGAGTGTCCATGTATTGAGTGGTACCGTTCCTGTTGACGACATACTTCTTTCGGACGCTTTCATGTCCGAATATATTTGTCCGGTTGACGCGATCATCATCCGATATCCGTCAGCGTATCCGTCTTTTTGATAAATAACGCCATACGAAGCAGGATATGCGGTCAAGTATACCCAGGCAGAAAGTGTAATGGCGTTACCGGTAATATTAAGAGGAGTGGAATTTGGTACGGTTGCGAGGCTGTTAGTTCCGTTGTATCGAATTGCTGAACCATATTTTCCGACAACCCACGAGGGGGCATTTCCAGTGAAAGTCATGGTACCGCCGTTTCCTGACGTATCAGCTACTGTTGTTCCGGTGTTTTCATCCATCTTCCAATATCCCACCAATCCGTTTGAAAATGCATCGTTGTTACTTTTGCTCGAACCCATGGCTACCGAGGTGCTCTTGGAAGAACCACGAAGTTGGTAATCTGTTTTGATTTGTGTAGCAGTTCGTTCGTATCCATAAATCTTAACTTCATCAAAATACGCCTTAGGAATATAGCCACCGATTCTGAACGGCAAATTGTTTGTGGTCAAGTCACCCGAACCGGTTCTGACTCCCACCGGAGAGCCGTTAATGTATAGTTGCCCACCAGTTGCAGTATCGTAGTTGAACGATACATGCATCCATTTACCCAGATCGGCATCTGTTACGAAGTATGAACCTGAGATTACTTTCCATGTTCCTCCGGCGGTTGCGTAAATGCGCATCAATCCCTTGTTTGCGGGAAGGGTACCGTTATAATCTCCGAAAAAATAGAACGCAAGATTGGCATCGGTTGTAGTTGACCACTTGCTCAAAAGTTGATATGCGTATCCCGTGTGTTGGGACATGGGACGCCACCAAAAGCTGAAACTCATCTTTGAAGTTAAATCCAGTGTGCTGTTTGTATCGGGTACGGAGACATCAGTGCCGTTAAAGTATAGACATTTTCCGTTAATACACTGGTCTTCGTTGGTCCACGTTCCGCCGGTCGTGCCGTCATTTTTATTAGCTGTCGAGTCGTGAGCGTTTCCTCCCGTTCCTTCGTCAAATTTCCAATAGGCAACTGGGGCAACAGACTTTTCTTCGGATCCGTTTATAGTGGTGGTCTGATCACCGTAACTGCTTCCTTTTTGTGTCATTTCACTCAAACCTCCGTCGCCTGCAAATATCCCGTAGCGAATTTCACGACTCGAGCCGTTGGTATAGGCAGAATTGTTGGAATAATTTGTTTGGTAGTATGAACTCTGTGCACTGGTGAAACCGGAGGTCCAATCGGAGTTATTCTTTCGTATTATCGTGCCTCCGTATACACCTGTACCTGTCCAGCGTTGTCCAAACCAACTATCTCCAAGACTGGCTTGGGTAAGTCCACCAGAATCTGGTGCTTGGTCAACAACTACTTCGCTTCCGTTTACCCATACTGAATTGCGGGTTCCATTATCAAAATTGAGATAGTAATACAGTTGTTCCGAACCGGCCGTGTTGTAGGTCATATACACCCGAACCTCTGCGAAATTGTTTTTGAACATTTTAATATTCGTTCCGAAATCAGAGTAGCTACCATATGTCGAATCGGTGTATTTAACCTCGACAAACAAAGGACCGGAAGCGAGAAGTGTCTGGGTAAAGGGCCGGTCATCCCACCAGTTTCCGGGATAACTGGTTGTGTGATGAGCGTTTCCGTTCACTCCCAGGTTGGTTCCATTTTTACGTATGTCCGAGACTTGGCCGCCGTTCGTACTTGTGGTGTATCCCGAGCCGTCTTTCATTTCGACAGTGGTTCCGCTTCCGGAAACAGTACTGACATCGGAAGTGAACGAAGGTGCGCTTGCTTGGTTATTGCCATAATAAATGTAGTAAACCGCAGAAGTATTTGCCGGTATGGTTGCTTCAAACCATATTCCGGTTTGGGTTGTGTTGAGTGTACTTTGCTCGACCTGAAAACGTACGACCGCACCCTTTGAATTGACGATGCGGATATCATTACCTGATGCAAGCATTTTGTTGGCAGCGATGGGGGAAGCGGTGTCAAAAATTAATCGATAAGGGACATTTGTTGCAGAGTAGGCGCTTCCGTTTGTTGCAGTAAATGTTTGGCGATACTGCCAACTGTCGTTGTACCAGGCGGCTTCAGCTGATTTTTTCGGCTGAAGCTTTACATATATTAATGTAGTAGCAATAAAAAGAATGAGTACAAGCAGAAACTGTACGCGAGCTTTTTTTAATGCTTTCATCGAATTATAATATCCACCAATTAAACGTTACTTCTGTACTGATCGGCTGATCGATCTTGATTTTGAACCACGCTCCTTCTTTCTTCGCTTCCACATAGATGGTTTGGTTATTCGTAGAAGAAAGTGCTGTTACATATACTAACGAATTTCCTTTTACTTTGGTATTAAGAATGGTTAATTCCGTTGTTCCAGCCGGTATAACAGCCTGGCCTGATGATTCACCATTTGTTCTGATTGCCGCAGTTGCTACACCGTACTGTTGCCATGCGGTATTTGCATCAATTATCGCAGAAGAACTCGCGATGTTTTTATCGAATGTGACGCCGTCGGCAAAGTATGCCGAACCCGACGCATCGATAGAGGCGACGTCTGTTCCATCAGTGTTTTGTATTTTGAATTTAGGTTGTCCGTTATCGGTTACCAGTTGGCTCGAGTCACTTGCAGACTGATCATTCGCGAGCGTTACTACCAAATCGTTTCCTGGCTTTGTGGTTGTTATGGTATCTGTCTTGACTCCGCCTTTTGCAATAAGTGTTCCTGTGGTTGTTATTGTCCCATCTTTGGCTATAGTAACTGCATTATCAAAGAAGGTGATTTGAGCGAGTGCGTTAAAGTGAAGATCGGAAAGAGCTGAGCTCAAGGTATTCCCATTTATCTGAATTGAACCGATTTGAGCACTTGTTGCAATAACTCTACTGAGATTTGCGGTATCTTGGACAGTCAGATTCATAGTGGTTAATCCATCAACGCTCATATAATACTCGCTGCTTGCTACATCTTTTGAAACGATTGCATCCATTGTTCCTTGAAGATCATTTACTTTGGAAGTTAGTAGTTGATAGTTGGTAGTGAGGGTTGCAGTGTCTGATGCCAGTTGCAGTATGTTGTCTGATTGAATATTCTTAGCAGTGATTGTTCCAGATACATTTACGTCTGAAAGAAATGTCGCACCTTGCTTGACGACAAGTTGTTGTGTCGTAACTATCCCTACCTCGATTTTAGCGATGGTCGCTTGTGCATAGCTTGCAACCTCTGTGAGTATATTTCCTGCAGTGTCAACGAGGTTAAACGTTGTTTGTTGATTGTCGTCTGTTGTCTGTTGAATACGCGTGCTCACTTCCATGAGATCGCCTGAGTTATTCAAATTCAACGCATATTTTGTCGAGTCGATAATAAATCCGGTACCGATTGCACCTGGAGCTCGGGTATTTGCCCATTCTTCCGAGTCAAACCGTGGAGCGCTCAAGCGATATGAAATGGTGGTCGGTCGGGAACTGAAGAATGTAAGCGTGTAATTACTCATGTCGACGCTATACCATGTTCGTGCGTTGTTTGATGGAGTAAGAAGCACAATCATTTTTTCCATATTAGCTCCCAAATTCGTGACCTGAGAGAATAACCATATATCAGAACCCTTTTCGGCAGTTTTAAAATCAACAATCGCGCGATATCCGACATTCGGCACGTAGCTTGATACTTCAACAGTTCCGGTGGTCTCTTCTTTTATGCCGGTCATTGCCGTCAAATATGTAGCAAATTTCTCACCGTCGATTGTGTATGGAGGGTCGACAGTTCCGGCGTCGATTTTTCCGTCGCAGCTAGTACCACCTTGTCCGAACCAGCTGACACAGACAGAAGTGTTTGTACGTGAGCCGGACGCACCCATGAGTTCAATCGGAGTCCAATTCTTTTGGTCGAATCCGAGTATTTGTGCAGTTCCTCCCGTTTGACTCTTGCCAGCTATTGTTAACGTTCCGGTTGTGGTGGCATTACCCAGGTTGTCAACCGCAAACATATTTGCATTCTCATTTGCAGCAGCTGGAGGTGCGCCGGTTGAAGTGCTCGCTGCAGTGTCAGTACAACTTGTTGCTTTAACAAATGCACAGGTTCCGGTGGCAATCAGGCTTGTAGCACCATACGATCCAGATGTTGTAGTTCTATACACTTTGTAATATGCAGCTCCGGTAACGTTAGTCCAACTTAATGCAACCGAACCGGTCGGGCCGGTTACGGCTTTTGCGGCGGACTGTGCGGATTGTTGTGTTTCCCCGTCGGCTCCGACAACGGTGACAACATAATAATATGTCCCCGTAGCCATACTTCCTCCTGAAGCAGAGGGGGTTCCTGCCGGAGCGCCTGCGCCGTTGGTAATGTAATTCATAGAGAGTTTGGAGGCAGGGTTGGTGGAACCGATACCGACATTTCCTTCGATAATCATACCTTTTGCCGGGCCGGCAACACTGGTATAAGCGGCTGCATTTCCGATGGTCACACCCTTTGATGCACCGGTTACCACGTTAAACATGGAACTTGGGTCTCCGGTTGCTCCAATTGCAGCAGAGCCTCTGAGCACCATTCCCACGCCAGCTGACGCTATATTAATGTAGTTTGCTTCTGTCGCATTTCCGTACATACTTCCACCAACTACGAGAGAATCTCCGATAAATACATCGCTTGCATTGGTAAGAACGCCGGTAATTCCCGGGCCGAAACTTAAAGCGTCAGCACCAAAATGATTCCATAATTCTGCTCCCTGAGTGTAACCACATGACCCGCCGGTACATCCGCCCGCAACAAAGACTCCCGTTGTTCCACCTACCGTATGAATGTCGCCGGTAACATCTAATTTATATGCGGGAGCCGTGTTTCCGATACCGATGTCGCCCGTATTTTCGATATACAATCTTGTTGTTCCTGCGGCTATCGGGTCGCCACCTTTTGCGTTACTTTGAATAAATGCAAGATCGCCGTATGCTGTATTGTTTGTTCCCATCAACCAGGTTCTTGAGTCGGCGCTTGTGGTGCTGTCGGTGTTTATTCTCAATCCTGCGTGTGTGGCGTTTGTCCCGGTGTTTCTAATTATTAATTGAGGACCATCGGCAACGGCATTGCTTAATTCCAACAATGATCCGGGACTTGTTGTTCCGATACCCACATTTCCTTGTCTCAAATTCAGAGTTGCAAAATCTGTTCCACCAGACCGCGTGCCAAATTGTGCTATTTGACCCGCGCCTCCGTCAGCATTTATCTCTGCCATATATGCGCCATAATCAAGATTTGTATCGGCGCCGATGCTAATACGTGATTGAATGGCCGAACCTGGTCCGGTAGCTGCTCCCGAGACCCAGAGTTTTGTGTTGGTGGGAAGAGTGTTTGCGCCGCCACCTAAAGACAGCGCTGCAACAGGAGCGGTTGTTCCAATGCCGACGTTTCCTGAAGCGTTAGCGCTTATTGCCGGATTTCCTGCACCGCTATACGGGTTTCCGGTGTACAAATTCCAAGATTGACCCGCCATAGATTGGAAACCGGTAACCGATGCTCCGGATCCTCCGCCGGCTAGCGCAGTCCATGCGGTATTTCTGCCAATGGAACGAATTTTTACGTTAACAACAAGGTTTCCCGTAGTACCACACGATGCGCTTGCCCGTAAGGCACGAACTCTCAGTTGTGCTGCTCCAGAGTTACCATTAGTGTCAACAGTGAAACAACGACTACCCGCAACATACGAGTTATCATTGACAACACCTGTTTCTCTCCATGTGTTTCCGTTTGCGTGATCGATAGCTGAAAGGTATGTTGATGATTCTGCTAAGCCATTTCTTGTAGAATCAATCGTAATTTCATAGAGACCAGAAGCACCAGCGGATCCTGGAGTTACCTGCACGACATTTTGGTAATCATTAATAGCCCAGCCGTCCGTGAAAGTTACTGATGTGGTGTACTCATAATTACTTCGTACCGTACCTGCAACATGGAGTTTTTCAGTTGGAATTGTTGTCCCGATGCCGACATTTCCTCCGTCTTGTATAACTAATCCGGTCGTACTATTCGTTGTATTGGTAATAATATTCAAATAGTCAACCCCTGCGCTGTCGTTCATGAACATGTTAGCGTAGACACTTGAGCCGATATTTGAATCACGGAGAACTAAGCCATATCCGTCGTCCTCAGGATCTATTTCAACATATGCTGCAGATGCACCTGTGTTGCGGGTGGTTAGAATAAGGTTTCCATTTGCTCCGACAAACATATCTGCAATTTCGGTAGTCTCTGCCAGTCCTCGTAGACGAATCCCAAGCGAATTGGAATTGGGATCGATATCCAACTTACTCGCTGGATTTGTTGTGCCGATGCCCACATTACCTTCGACAATCAGTCCATTTGCCGGCGCAGCAACATTGTACGCTGCCGAACCGATGGAAGCAGCACCGGTAACAGACAAACGGTTTACCGGGTTACTGTTACCGATTCCCACCTTGGCGTTTGCGTAATCATTCGGATACAAATAGTAATTGGATGCGCCAGTATAAATCCACGAACCACTGCTTCCTCCAGCCAACGAGTTAAGTGCTCCGATGATCGTCTGGTTGGAGATAAAATTGGTGCGGAATGCATTGATGTCAGCACTGGCCTGTGAAAAATCTATCGGTGTGGTGACTGTTGCGGCTTTAACATATGCATCATAAAAAGTTATAGTACCGGTGCTTCCACTTGTTCCGGCGTCCATTACGATGTCGCCGTTCATATATGATTTCAATGTCAAATCTGAAGAATTAAATGTTTCGCCTGACGCAATAGTCAAAGGCGCTGCGGACTTAATAAATGAAGAAGTCGGGTTAGTGAAATTAATGTCATACGCGATAGACACATCACCGGACGAGGTGAATGAAGTCGGATTATTGATTGTTGTTTGCGCACTGGCGACGGTAACAAGGTCGGATGTTCCATCATTAACAGTAAAAATGTTGCCATTCAAACTTCCGACTACGTGTAATTTTGATGTTGGAGCAGATGTCCCGATTCCGACCATTCCTGAGAAAACACCATTTCCGGGTCCGGCATAGGCATTGTATGTACCCACCGAAAGGGAAGCGGATATTGTCGCATACGTATCTACTTTCAAATCGCCTGCTATCTGTAGCTTAGCTGCAGGGTTTGTTGTCCCAATGCCGACATTACCATTGCTTGCAATCCGCATCTTTTCAGTCATATTTCCGGTATCAACGCGAGTGGCAAATTGCAAATAACCACCGCTGGTCATGCTTGCCTGTTTCCTTCCGGCAATGCTTGCAAAATCAATGCTATTCGAAGTGCCTGAATAATTTCCTCCGAACGCAACTGATCCACCAAAATCGGTAGTTGCAGTATCGGTACTAAAAATTCTCATCATACCGCCGTTAATAGTTGTGTTATTTGCTCCGTTGACCATGGTATATGCTGTTCCGGCACCTCCGTATGTTCCTACCGGAGCACCAACAGTAAGAAGTTGTCCGGGTGCAGTTGTTCCGATCCCCACATTTCCCGAAACTGCAAGCCCGTTTGCCGGTCCGGTGGTTGAAGCGGAGTACCCGAGGGCGGTTGTGCCATTCACTTGCAACCTGCTTCCGATGGTTGTTGTTCCGATTCCCACATTTCCCGCCGCATTGCCCCCGGTGACGCGCATGGCTATTGCACCATTAGTAACAAAGTTCATATTCCCATATGCACCACTTGCTGTTACGTAGTTATTTACGACGTTTGTATCAAGATATGTGCCATATCTGAATGGACCCGTGCTTCCGTTGTTTTGTTCAAAATCACTGGTGTATGCGCCTGCAGATATCCGAGAAATTACACTTGCCCCACCATTTGCCGGTACACTTTGTATATTTGAAAGCACGAGGTTTGTTCCAGTTGCTTCCGCCCGGTACACATGTAATTTTGATGTAGGTGCCGAAGTTCCTATTCCGACGTTACCACTGAATACGCCATTTCCCACCCCTCCAAGTACACCATTGTATCCGACCGCGAGAGACGCGGAAGCTGTTGCATAACCGGCAATGTTAACATTTCCATAAAACAGCGAATTCCCGGTTGAAGCTGATGCAACGATGCCATTGGATCCTGTTATTGCTGTGCCTGACGTTTTTGCGTACGGTCCGGCTACAGTTACGCCTGTTTCGTTTTGTGCACCCCATACATATATAGAACCGGTCCCGCCCGAGACGGGATAGATAATCGGGCACGGGCTTCCGGCTCCGTTTGTCCAACTGCTTCTGGTTACTGAATATCTCTGCCACGTCGGAGTGACGGTGCTGGTAGTAAGATTGCCGCCATCATATCCGCATTCCGCGATACTGTACCTCATTGTTTGATTACCCGATGCGGTTCGTGCCCAAAAGGAGAATGTATACGTGTTACCGCTGACCGTACCCCCGGTGGTGCCGTTATAAGCATAACCGTTTGCGACAGTGCTGGTTATGGTATCTGCGGTCGTTTCTCCATTGGGGGCAGCTACTGAATTTGCGGTGAAAGTTACATTGTTTGCAGACCATGTATTAATAGCTTCGGATTGAGTGATTCTGTTTTGATACAGACCGATTCCACCATGCGGATTATTGTAAGCACCAAGCGATTCGATATTTTTGCTGAGATGTAATTGGGCAGAAGGTGTTGATGTTCCCAGTCCCATTCGCTGGTTAGTGCTGTCCCAAAAGAAATTAAGATTATCTTGTGCAAGCGCTCCGGTTGGACCGGTATAAATGATAGATCCTGGGGTGAATCCAACCATAGGAACTCCGACAACAGTTCCATAAATTGTTCCTTGAACTTCCAAGTCATCCCCGATAACCAGATCGTCTGATGCATTTAGTCCCTGTGCAGTAGCGGCCGTACCCATTCTATTGTATGCTGCATTTGTGGTGTTGCCGACCTGCAGTGTTCCCGTAGTTGATCTCATGTTTCCGGCAACATCAAGAAGAGCTCCGGGGCTGGTAGTTCCAACACCGAGATAACCGGAGTTATCAACCGTGAGCCGGGTATTACCACTGGTGATATCCTTCAAAGTGAAAAAGCTATTATTGATACCCGGACTTCCTGCTTTCAGTTCCCAGGTATTCCCACCGCCTCCGTTGTGCAGTCGTAATCCGAATCCATCTGCTGCTCCGGAAGGGGGTACTATGGCGAGAAGTGCAGCGGGCGCACTTGTTCCGATTCCCACGTTTCCCGAAAACACAGCGTTTCCCGGTCCTACAGGAGCGTTAAATGTTCCAACTGAAAGAGAAGCGGAGACAGTGGCGTAAGAATCAACTTTCAAGTTTCCGGCGACGTGAAGTTTGGCTGTCGGATTGGTTATTCCGATTCCTACATTACCGTTAAGGCTGTCAATTCGCATTCTTTCTGCTCCTCCATTGGAGATCATAAAGTGCTTGTTTGAACCATTATCATCTATAGCAATCGCTTGGGAAGTTCCATTGTATCCAAATCGGGCACGGTTGTTTACGAGAATATAGCTATTGTCGGTTGCCAGATTTGTAGCGGGTCCGAATTGTAAGGGTGTTACAGAGGCATTGGTAACACGGAGATTACCTACAACATCTAAAGTTGCACCGGGACTTGTTGTTCCGATTCCCACGTTTCCAAACTGATCAACAAATAATCCGGCAAGTCCTTTCGGTGACAATTGGATTGATCCGGTAGTTGTGCTTCCTAAAATTAGAGGAAGCATACGTTCGGTATGGATAATCCCAGATGTCCTATTGGTCCCAAGAGTCAAAATTCCGGAAGATGATGCATCTCCCGCGTTTGTGCCAGATCCAATGATTTGGTAGTAATTATCCGTTGCGGCTGACGGTGTAGAAACCCGTCCAACAATCATATCATCGGTAATAAAAGTTGGGGAGAGAACTCCGGATAACCTCTGCCAATATTGGCCCGCACCGGCGGCTATCTGCCCGAGCGTAGTAAACTCATTTGCGCTTATTGCTTCACCTCCAACGACACGGCCACTGAACCGTCCGACAATTCCTGTCCCTCCTGAAACGTCGAGAAGATAGGCTGGGGTAGTGGTACCAATACCGATCCTACCTGAGAACACACCATTTCCTCCGCCCGTTACCATAGATGAATACCCAACAGCGAGACCGGCAGAAACAGAGGCATATGATCCAACCTGAAGATTGCCGTTAATGTCAAGTTTTGCCGCGGGGGTTGTGATTCCGATACCCACATTTCCATCTTCATTTATTCGCATTCTTTCGATTGGTGTTGCTGTAATTGTTGTTGGAGTTGTTCTGAAAATAAGTCTTCCCGGATTGATATCGGTGCCAATAGTGTTTGTCGCTTGTGCTTCAATGTCTGCAACAATGAAATTGGTTGTCGTAGAGCTGTCATGTGCATAAAACTGAAGTTTTCCGACAGGATCATTAGCTGAAACAGATGCATCAACCCGTTCAAGAGTTAAAATAGAAGATCCGGCTACTGCAACATGTAAGTTGCTTGCTGGATTTGTAGTTCCGATACCCACATTTCCTGCAGTCACATTCAATACATTCGTGCCACCTGCTATTAGAGATAGAATGTCAGCTCCCGCGTGACCTATACCGGTATTACTGTCATCGCCGAATGCATATACCGGGACTGTGGCACTTCCTGCCGCAGCTTGTATACCAACTCCACCTGTCGTTGTTCCAAGAATATTCCAGAATCCGGAACCGCCATTGAACGTCATTCTGTCAGTTCCTGCTGCGCGGAAAATGAAATTATCATCCGAACTTTCATAGAAACCCGTGTCACCGTCGCCAAAAGACAAACCGCTTGCTGCGAATGTTCCTGCTGCGACACCAAAATGAAGAGCTGTTATCGGACTCGTTGTTCCTATACCAACATTGCCGCCTGACATTAAGGCAAGACTTGTGGTTCCTGATGTAGCGATTTTGGCGTACGTAGTTCCAGGAAAGCTGAAGTCTGCGTATGGTCCCGGTGCTGCTCCTGTACCGTTTCCATAAACGGTGAACATCCCATATCCTGTGACACTATTAGTAACTCCTGCTTGTACTTCGGCTAATCCGGTTGTATCTCGACCGAAGTTCGTTGTTATTGATAACCCTCGGTTGATTTCTGTCCCAAAAAGAGTCCCGTCAACTTCTAATACATCTTGAATGTACAAGTCGCCGTCGCCTGCTGCATAATCGACTGTTCCGGCTGTTCCGACTCTGACTTCATCGCCTACAATTTGTAATTTTCCAATCGGCGAGACAGTTCCCACTCCCACATTTCCCGTACCATCTACAAACAATCCCGTCGTACCTTTTGGTGACAATTGAACTGAGCCGGTAGTTGAACTTCCCAACACCAATGGAAGCATGCGCTCCGTATGAATAATCCCTGAAGTTCTATTGGTTCCAAGAGTCAAGATACCGGAAGAAGATGCGTCACCTTCATTTGCACCTGTTCCAAATATTTGGAAGTAATTTGTTGTTGCCGCAGATGGAGTAGCGATGTTTCCGATAAGCAGATCGTCGGTTATGTTTGCCGGAGAAACTGCTTGTCCATACCGTTGCCAGAAGCCTTGTACGCCTGTTGCACCGGCGAAGATGTTCGAAATGTACCCGTTTAAGAAATATCGGGCAGATGAGCCGAGGCTGCGGGTGTTATGTGCCTCAGGTCCGATATTTCCGGCAACTTCCAATTTAAAAGAACTTGGGTTGCTTACTCCAATTCCCACATTCCCGCCGTCACGAATAGTGAAAACATTTGTGGTGTTATCATATATATTCACGAGATCGGCGGTGCCGGTTCCTTTTACATACAGTAAGGGGTTTGTGCTATTGTCGCTGACAACTTCAAGGTCGGCAACGGTGCTTTTCGCTCTGATGTATCGTGCGCCGTTCGAGTATAAATCTAGTTGTGCAACTGGACTAGTGGTGCCGACGCCGACATTGCCTGCTGCAACGGGTATAAGTATTAAATTATTCGTTCCTGTTGGATTATCTATGAGTCTCTGGCCCGCTGGTGTAACAAGAGAAAAATCGTTAGTCGAGCCCGTAACACCCTGAATCGTCGTCCCGAGATCAGATTGGCGATAAAACCTTGCTCCGGCATTTGCTGAAAAAGCAGTGTTGGTTGTTACTCTGATGGCGCCGGCAACATCAAGTTTGTCTTGTGGTGCGCTTGTTCCCGCTCCCACATTTCCCGTACCATCTACAAACAATCCCGTCGTACCCTTTGGTGACAATTGAACTGAGCCGGTAGTTGAACTTCCAAGTACCAGAGGAAGCATGCGTGCGGTACCAATAACTCCAGAAGCTCTATTGGTCCCAAGAGTCAAAATTCCGGAAGAAGATGCGTCTCCTGCAGTTGTACCCGTTCCGAATACTTGGAAGTAATCCTGTGTTGCAGCTGAAGGTGTGGCGATGCGGCCGATCAGCAGATCATCGGTTATGTGGACAGGGGAGAGCGCACCCAAATTCTCTTGCCACAATGAATTAGCGGTCAATTGGGATACGGTTACAAATTCATTTGAGTTGATTCCGTTCGCTCCAATTACCCTGCCGCTAAATTGCCCGACAATTCCTGTCCCTCCTGAAACGTCGAGAAGATAGGCTGGGGTAGAGGTACCGATGCCGATTCTTCCCGAGAATACACCATTTCCTCCGCCCGCAACCACAGATGAATACCCAACAGCAAGACCTGCTGAAACAGTTGCATACGAGTCGACTTTTAAATCACCCACAACTTGTAATTTAGCTGTGGGAGCAGTTGTTCCGATACCTACGTTTCCCGTCAACACGTTAACCGTCATCGCGTTTGTCACACCTCCGGCACTGGAACCAAGAATTATAAATGGGTCAGTATTGCCTGAAGCGGATGTAATGAGGCGAAGCGCGAATCCCGAAGTGAGAGTACTGGAATACATCCCTCTGTAAAAGGTTCCGGTACCATTTGCAAAGCCAATATACCTGTTATTTGCATCCTCGACTTGTATGTTTCCCACGACGTTCAATTTTTGAGCGGGACTTGTTGTTCCTATTCCTACATTTCCCGAAACAGCAAGTCCGTTTGCCGGTCCGACGGTTGCAGCAGAGTACCCGAGGGCGGCTGAGCCATTAACTTGTAATGGACTACCTGGTGTGGTTGTTCCTATTCCTACATTGCCGCTATCTACTAAAAAGTTGTGCCCCGCTTGGGGTGTAAAGTACAGATCTCCGGATGACCCGTTTCGGTAAATTTGACCTTGTCCTGTGGTTCCGAATTGTATTCCTCCTGCCGCAGTCCCGAGCACTTTTATCAATCCGTTTACGTCAAGTGAAGCTGCCGGATCAATCGTTCCCACTCCGACATTACCATTTCCTGCAACAAACAATCCCGTCGTGCCTTTAGGTGATAACTGGACTGACCCGGTGGTTGCATTGCCTAGAACAAGAGGAAGCATGCGTTCGGTATGAATAAGTCCAGATGATCGGTTTGTACCAAGTGTTAAAATACCAGAAGAAGACGCATCCCCGGCAGTTGCTCCGGTTCCGAATACTTGGAAGTAATCGTGTGTTGCGGCTGAAGGCGTGGCAATACGGCCAATAAGCAAATCATTGGTTATGTGAACAGGGGAGAGTGCTCCTGAATTTTCCTGCCAGAGAGAAGCTGCGGTTAATTGAGATACGGTTACGAACTCGTTAGAATTAAGTCCTCCCGCACCAATTACCCGTCCGCTGAATTGTCCAACAACACCCGCACCTCCCTGGACATCCAACAGGTATGTCGGATTCGAGATGCCGATGCCGACACGTCCTGAGAATACACCATTTCCTCCGCCCGGTAACATTGTGGAATATCCTACGTTAAGTCCTGCTGAAACAGTAGCATAGCTGTCCACCTTAAGGTTACCTGCAACATGTAAACGGGCTGAGGGATTGGTAGTTCCTACTCCAACATTTCCGGCAAAGTACCCTTGACCAGAAGAACTTACGGTGAATTGGTCTTCAGGCACAGAACCGCTTTGCAATTGCAGTAAGTTGTATCCACCAAGGTCATTACCAACGTAACCATAATACAAGCTACCTGAAGTAAGGTTAACGTCTGACGCTTGTATCTGATTACCTGAAGAGTTGGCTGTTATGAACTTAATGGCACCGCTCTGAGTTGCATTCAGTGTTATGTCACCAGCACCGGCTGACATGAGAGTGAGTGAGTTGGCGCTTGAGATCTGGAAGGTCTCACTTGACAGTGTTGAACGTATACCGGGGGTAGACGTGGCAATTAGCAAGTTACCAAATTGATTGATAAAGGGAATGGTGGATTTATCTGTCCCTGGTGGCAAGCCTTGTAGTGTTTCTGAGTTTATTGCGTAACCTACATTTGCTACTTGTTGACGCGGACCCATCTCTGGATCACCTCCAACAGTCACACCTAAATATACGTTCGTGTTTCTAGTAAATGTATCAGTGTCAATTTCAGCGCCACAGCTGTACCCAGCAGGCGTATTCGTACCTACCATAACGTTCACAACTCCTCCGGCTATGTCAGGTGTAATCGAGCAGGTTCCTGAATCATAGAGCATTGTTCCAGCAGAAGGGTCGTCATACAATCTGAAGCGCATATTGATGGGAGCGGTAATCGGGGTCGCGGAACTGTCGGTAAGAAAACCTTGAAAGTTCAAAATTCTTCCCGCTCTGGTCGGGCTCGATGGGTAAGCAAGATTAATTGATGCCTTGCTGAAAAATTGATTATACAATCCAACAGCAAAACCGAACAAAAGCACAATTGTTCCGACAGTTGCGAGCAAATGGCGCCGTGTAACAAGAAAATACTGTTGAGGCGATAAAAACTTTTTCAGGTTTTGGGCTTTCTCAAAAGGCTTTGGTTCGTGTTGAGGCTGAACATGGGTTTGCTGAGGTGCGAACTCGGAACGGAGTTTAGCAGATTCAGACTCCAAATGCTTAAGTTCTTCGCTTGTAATTATACCTTTTTGTAGCGCCCATTGAGCAAATTTAGATACGGACGACAGTTTTCGTTTAATTGTAGCCTCAGAATTACCACTTTGTCGCAATGCAGCGATATAGTTGCTTACTTTCTCTGGCGAAAAGAGGTTCTCTGTCATGAAAAACTGTCGTTACTTCAAAAATAGCATTTTGCCTCTGAGACCTATGGACATTGTATTGGTTTGCCCTCGTCTGGCCAATTCTCTTTTTAAATATGCTGATCCTTCCTTTGCAGGATCAAGAAGCTCCAAATAGGAAACTACCGACTTAAGTACGCGATGAAAACGTGCAATCATGTTTGGTTAGATTGAACTTGTAATTTTAATAAGCTCTCTGATATCGGCCAGATAATTTTTTATTGTTGAGGTTGAAGTGTGCTCAGATTGTAGAAAGGTTTTGAACTCAGACATGACAGAAAACGGATTGTTTTGACGGGCCGGGTAAAGCGCTTTTCGGAGTTCTTTGATAGGATTCACGGTTATCCATTGTTGATCGATACAGAACGTGCAAAATAACTGTAAGCCACTCAACCGTCTCAGAACTGTTTTATTTGGCGCTTTTCGTGCAATCAGATCTGAAAAATATCCATGGAGCGTTGGAACAGTCATTAACTGTACCACTGCAAGCTCGGGGCTGACAGAAAGCCTTATTGACTGCATGTCTATCACTTGAGCTAGCCACTCAAGAAATAAATGCAAGTCACTGATGTAGCTTTTGACAGTAACCTGACCATATTTCTTGGCTTGGAGATAGTCTGCAAATTTGAACTCGAAATTATACAAATTATACTGGTTATCCATATTAAGTACATTATTAATAGAGAGAGATTAATTGTCAAGAGGCATTTGTGACTATATTGATATACTTAGTTATAGTAGCTCAAAACATCATATAACATCCTGTAGTAGTATTTTCACGAATTTCTACATATTCCCGTAAACTTTTCTGCCTTCTACAAATGCATCAAACTGTACTACAATCCTATAGCATATATATAATAGTAATAACGAACTGCATCTATTCTGATCATAATTCGGGCAATTTCTTGCAATAGATTGAGAACATCTACCTGTTTTTGTGAAATACACTCTCTGTATTTTCGCGCTTTTTAAGAAAGGTCTTAGGGTAGGTGAAAGCATTTATGCAACGAATAGCATTTGGGCATCTGTGCTGCTAAGCCTTTTTGCTGATTGAAATTTGCTGTTACCCTGCGGTATTAAGTGTCTGTTGCTAACCGATTTCCACCGTATATAATGGATGTATGGAACTACTTCGTAAGTCGAGTGTGATGTTGCTTGGATTGCTGCTACTACTTTTACTCTTAAGCTTCTCGCTGAATGTACGTTTCTTGTTCCAAAGCCGTGCAAGCGGTGTAGGAACTGAGGCTTCATTTTCAGTAGATAATTCGTATATCTTTCTTAGCCCATTGCAAGCGCTTGCCAACAACAATGACCGAATACGTATCACAGTTTTTCTACTGAACAATCAGGGAAGGGGAGTTCCGGGCAAACAAGTAGTACTCGACTATACCAAAGAACTCACCATGGAGTCAGTCCAAT
The DNA here is from genome assembly GCA_041665145.1 of Patescibacteria group bacterium. Taxonomy (GTDB): domain Bacteria; phylum Patescibacteriota; class Microgenomatia; order UBA1406; family UBA1406; genus JBAYJK01. Next base: position 246,270 of record JBAYJK010000002.1, on the reverse strand, counting down.
CCACCACTGATACGTATGGTAGAGCTGTGTTTGACGCTTACACAAGCCTAAAAGGGGATTATTTCGTAGAAGCACTGGTAAACGGAACTAAAGCAACAGAAGGTGTGCGACTTAAGTTCTATTAATCTTCACCAATTCCCGTTCGGGCTCGATCATTGGAAGATTTTGTCTGCGTAACAACAATGCGCGTTGCTTATGTCGGTAGACATGATGCATATGGATCCGTTTATAGAGAATGAACAACAGAACACTAACCTGCAATAATATAATTATGTTCCAATTGATCAGGTTCCTCAATAATCCCAGCATAAGCATGAAAGCGGTGAACCATGCGCTAAAAATAGTGAGTGTTAGTGTGTTACTTTTTGGTGTTTTTTGAGATTCAAAAACAGACTGCGCGAAAACCCGTATCTTTCCGGATTGTTCAGCTGTTATCTGTGTACTAAAACTTCCGTCTGCATTTGATGTTGCTGTAATTTTTTTGCTTCGTGCTGCGTAGGCATGTGGAACAAGTGCGAGTGTTTGACGATCCGGATCATCAAAGGTATTGATGGTAACAAGTGTTCCGGGTATCGTTTTGCCTGATACTGCATCGGATTGCCCGGTTTGGGGATTGCCAGTGGCTACTGAGATCGTCGGTGAGAGCAAATAGGGCCCAAATCGCTTACCTTGCACGTCTACGGGGGCGACAATGCACAAAGGTGTGCCGACAAGCTGGTCAGTGTCAATCGGTGTCAAACAGAATTCATTGCTGTTTCGCGGGGCATAAAAGTTTGTGAATTCAAAATAACCATCTGATCGTGCGTGAGTTTCCTCAGAAACACCTACACCCTCAAGCTTAACGAGGGCAAGTGAAGAGGTGTACCCGAACAATGTATACGCAACTGGGGCATAACCTACTGAAGCTGATACATCTACTTCAGCGAGCACTTGACGAGCTTCAGGGGACCTGTGTTGAGTAATGGGGAACTTCGCTGTATAGATGCCACCGAGACTGCCGGCAATTCCTATAAGAAATATAAAGAATTTACTCTTTTTTTCCACGAAGTATTTTCTTGAGCTCATCAATCTCTTTTTCTTCCTCTTTGAGCTTAGTTTCCAGCTCTTCTTCACGATGTACAACTTTGCCGAATATACTCCTCAGTATTATTGCAACTATCAAGAGCGCGAGAAGCACTACGACAACAAGCCGCCATGGGATTATCCATAAGTAAGCGGTATGTGTAAGTGGGGTGTTATTCTCTCCGTATACGGCTTTCAATTCGATGGCAAAACGACCCAATAGCCATTGGGGTCCGATCTTGCCTGAATATGCTTTGGCTGTCTCCGGGAATATGCGTTGATCCTTTAGTTTCACTTCTTCAACAACATTATTCAGCATATCTCTCAATACAAGTTTTCCCATAGGCTGTGCGTGTACATTTCCCGAATTCAAAAGATCAAAGTCAACTTTTACCGGACCGAATTCAAGAAAACCCGGATACTTAAAGCTCGAAACAGTAACTTTCTCAACGCAACTCTTACTTACTGTGCTTAAGTTTATAAGCGATCCAATCTTTGCGGCAAGTGTTGAAGATGATTGTGTAATAGCCGATGCGCCGGGTTGGAGTCCTTGATCGTATTCGAAATAGGCGATTGCATAGTTCCCACAGGTATTAAGTTCTGCGGGTGTTTTCACCGTGAGATTGACCGCTACATAGTTATTGGCTGGTATTGCAATCTGATCAACATCGGGAGTTATCCATGATGCGGCTGCATATTTCAGCTTAACGTTCGGATCATCGACCAACATAATATCGCCTTCTTTGTTCTTGATAGTGTAGTTCGCCACCTTTACTGATCCGATAATTGTTTTATCAGAATTATTCTTGAATTGAACAAGTAGCCGTGTTTGTTGATTGGGCTCGACTCTCTGATCGATTATTGCCGGAAACGCGGTTATGGAAAAATTTGCTTGAGCATGTACAGTAGATACAAAAGAATATAGGAATATAGGAATATAGGAATATAGGGCTAATTTAGCTACATTTTTTGCTATGCTACCTAATATTCTCATATTCTTATTTGTTTTTAAATTATTAAAACTTCGGCGTAGCGACGTACGTCAACTTGTTATAGTACAATCCGTTTGGTTGTGTCGCATCTACCGAAAGTTGGTAACACATAGCGATGCGTGATCCGGTTGATGGAGTCGCTTTGCTCATAATGGTAACCGGCGTTGAGCCGAAAATTCTGTAAGTATCACCTGTCCACGCCGCTTCAGAACCGGTAATGTTTCCGAGGGTATATCCGAAACCGTTGAATGTTGATGTGCTCCATGCCTGTTGACTGGTGGTCGTACATGAAGGCGAAGTATCACACCCACCGTCTGCAATTTGATTTGCACCGCTGGTAAGCGGATTATCATATTTTACCGTCAGATCAAAACCATTTGTCGCGTTGGTTACCACGTAGTGTGATTGCGCAGCCCGATAAAAAGAATCAAAGTTCAAGATGGAACCGAACGGTACGGCTGTTGCGGTGGTTGCTGAGGTTGTTGTCCATGTTCCGGGACACTGTGTTATGGTAACGGCTGAGTTAATGTTGCCGGAATACCCGTTCGAACCGTCATTAATACTATATGAAATACTGAGTTCTACATTTGCCGAAACGAACACGCCGTCAATAGGAGCTACCTTCATATTCGTCTCATCATACGTTATTGTTTCTCCCGAATCCTTGGTTGTAAGATTAAACGAGTACGTATCGGAGACGCCGCGGGTGTGAGTAGTGCCAGCGGGTGATGGGTTGAGAAACCGTAATTTGGCATTAGATGCATGACCGAGGGTGAACGAATAGGTTGTAGAGTTATTCAATGCTGCGCTTGTTGTAATAGTAATGGTGTGATTCGTTATTGCAGCGGCAAGAGCAACCGCAGAGACAGTGAACCCGCTGGGGCTGAAACAAACATTTGCTGCACACGTTCCTGCAAGCAAGTCGGCAGGTAGCTCTGCAGAATCAAATCCGCTACTGTCTGGAATACCATCATTATGATGCGCTGCCACTGATGTTGCCGGAATCAAAAGAATGACTTTTGAACCCGAAGCAATATTTGTAGTCGGTCTGAACGAAATGGTCATCTGGCCGCTCTGAGTGGAAACGACAGAATCTCCGGCCATTGCTGACCCAGTCAGAGTAGGGGTAAAGGCAAGTGAGGTTGCATTCAACACGTTATTAACAGTGAAAGTCGTTCCTCCGATACAACCTTTGCCGGTATTACCATTTAGACAGATCACATCTCCATTAAACAGGTTTTGTGTGTTGTTGTCAGAAAAACCCGACCCTGCAATAGTTGCAACCGCATTGCCCGTTGAAATTCCACTTGCCAGAGATCCTTTAAATGAGAATCTTGAGTTTGTCAACGTACTATATGCCTGGGTGAATGGGACAGCTGCCTGTGCCGGCTTTACTAGTTGAAACGCGACCGTAACAAATAAAAAGACGATTGCAACAAAATAAGAAGAGAACCCTTTAACAGATTTCATTTAATGTAATGTTAATTAATGATTTCTAATATAAAAATACTGCGCTTAATTCATTATGTACAATGCTTTTTATTTGTCAAGTACATTGCTCAATCACTACTGGTGTTGACATTTTTTTCACGTCTGCTATTATAAGTGCGATTATGCAAGCTGCAATAAAAGAACGGCGAAAAAGAATTCTTCTCACGCTATTTTTGTTGGGGAGAGATTCTGGTCACAATATATTCAGTAGCGAGGTAAAACATGTATTTTCGTTGCCGGCAGATTCTCCCAGATCTCGAGGAACAATCAGGCTTATGTTGACAGACAAGGTAATCACAAAAGAAGACACGGGTGTGTTTCGTATAACGGAAGACGGTGTCAAAGAGTTGTCACTTGCTTTTCCGTTTGTACGTTTTCTTGTATTTCCGTGGGATCAAAAAATGCGCATTGTTTCATACGAAATTCCCGAGCGTAAACGCTCGTTACGCGATAGCCTTCGGCGAGAAGTAAGCGGTTGGGGTCTTGGCCCATGGCACAGATCGTTCTGGCTGACGCCGCATCCCATCACCGAGGAGTTGAAAAGAATCACGGACAATGAGCAGGGAGCAGAATATGTGCAAGCGTTTGAGGGTACACCGGTACTGGGTGACCCGAAAATTTTGCTGGAAAAAGTATGGGGTATTAGCAAGCTTGAAGAGCAGTATAAAAAGATCTTCAAAAAATGGCACGAGGTGCTTTCAACAGACACAACCAAAAAAGAAGATAAGATGAAACAAGTGGTTGAACTGTACCTTGATATTCTCAAAACAGACCCTGGTTTACCCAAGGAGCTTGTCGGTAAAACATGGATCGGATTCGAGGCGTTCGATATATTCGACGAAATGCGAAAAATACTCCTTTAACTCAATTTTCAATTTATAGTTCTCAATTTTCATTCAGTTTTCAATACCGGGAAGTTACAGTTAAAAACTGAACCTTAAAAATTGATTGAAAATTGTAAATTGAAAACTGGAAGTTTATTCCAACGGTATAGTTATGCTTCCATCCCTATCTGTTCGTTTGTACGGTATATTTAAGGCTTTCAGTAAGTCAATTACTAATTTATGGGGATGATGATAAAAATTGTTTTTTCCGACACTTATCACTGCAAGCATCGGTTCTGCTAACAATAATAGTTTCTTGCTTGTGCCGTATTGTGAGCCGTGATGACTTATTTTCAGTATGGTATTGGGAGATGAAATGTTAGAAAGTGCACGTTCGCCTTCAGTAGCGTCCAAATCAGCGAGCAGAAGAATATGTTTGCTTTCGGACCGTATTGAAAGTCCCAACGCTCTATTATTTACTTCCTTCGCGTTCACTGCATCTTTATCTGTTAAAGCCGGCGGCCAAATAACGGTGATAATATTTCGGGGAAAATTAAGTACGTCTCCTTGAGTGATCGTCTGCCATTCAATAGGAATTGTTTGTATAAGTGTCTGATATTGATTGCTTGGAATGGTGATGAAGTCGGGAGCGGTAAATATATGTTTAATGGAGAAGCTTCTTACAAGTGAAGCCAATCCACCGGAATGATCTTTTTGTGCGTGAGTAAGAAACATAACCTCAATTGTCCGATCAAAGTAGGGTAGTTCATGCTCAAGACAGGTAATTATCCGATCGTTTGGCCCTGTGTCAACAAGGACGTCTATTCCGTCCGATGTGCGGATATAGGTTCCATCGCCTTGACCGATGTCGCAAAACACGGCTCGTGGCTGATATCGACGGACGTTGTCGATACACAAAAAAGTCGAAGTGAATATACCGATAACACATGCGATCAAAAAAGTTTTTCTCATTCCTATATTCGGAGGATAGGTAGACTACTTATGAAATAACTCACTTGGACGATTAAAATAAAAATACGCACAACGCCGAGAGTGATGTAGCTCATTACTGTTGCCAGGAATGAATCGATATGTCCGGCAAAGCTTAATATGACCCCAAAAAACATAATGGGCTCGATCAGCCAGGTTACAAAAAGGTTAGACAATATAGATAGTAATGGGTACTGTCGGAAGTTTAATAGAATTATGGGTGTTGTAAAGACCTGAGCAGCAAACGTAAGTCCGATTTGATTACGTATGTAGTTTTTACTTCTCAACGACGGATATAAAAGTATAATGCCAAACGTCGCTGCGGTTGATAACCAGAATGAAATGTTCCAGAGCCACATCGGCTGGTAAATAAGAAGCACTATCTCAGATAGAAGAAAAACATACATACTCGGTGTCTGCCGCTCAAACATGATCACTCCCGAGGAAACAATAGCCATTACCGATGCACGTACAATTGATGGCTCAGAAGAAAAACCTATGCAATAGAAGCCAGCAACCATGACGACAATTATCAGTTTAAGTCTGAAATTTACCCATTGTGTTAGCGGATCAAAGAATGCGAGGAGGAGTGTGATATTCTGTCCTGATAGAACAAGGAGATGTAATAAACCAGTCTGACGGAATAAATCAAGACTTCCTGTTGTCAGGTAGGTCTTTTGACCCCACACAATGCCGGCAAGTAGCGCTGCCTCTTCTTGAGGAAGATACTTAAAATACGGTTCAGTAACCCAGTTAAGAAACGGCATAGTTTATATGCCTACGAGGTTCTTGATGCGGTCAAAAATTTTCTGACCGACAACTTTTTTGGTAACAAGCTCGTATACGTCGGCGTAGGGTCGATGATCAATAATGTTCTCTGTGGTAACCGATCCGATGCCGGGCAATAATTCAAGTTCTGTTCTGCTTGCTGTATTGATGTTGACTGTGGTTTGCTGAGTTTGGTCACTGTCTTGAGTTTCTCCGATAAACGGGATATATAGTTTGTCTTCATCCTGCAATTTCTTGGCCAGATTAAATGTGTGAGCAACATAGTTACGATCAGCCTGGGAAGAAAGCCCGTGGGCCAATTTTAGCGCATCGACTAAACGTGATGATTCGGTAACTTCGTATACCCCGGGGGTTTCAACTGCACCTTCGATGTCGACGAACAAACGCACGGGAGATGTTGTGGGCTTTGTTATGACAAAATCGTTCGTGCTTACGGAAACTTGTAATTTCTGGTTTATTGAGTGTATGACCAATAAACCGATGATGGCGATTCCCCCGAGCAGGAGGGAAGTGGTAAAAAGTATCACAATGCTCTTCGGAAGCTTTCGTATCTCCGATAAATACTCGTGGAATACTGTTTGTTGTTTTTTCGCCATGTATTGAATATGACATGCGGAAAAAACAAATACCACGGTCTATATGCATCACATTACTTAGAACTTTAGGCTTTTAACTTGTAACTTAATTTTGTGTATACTGAATTCATATGTCGAAATTGCTTTTGTGGGAAATGGTCGGTGTTGCTGTTGTTACAATAGGTGCTGTTCTTTTTTCGCTTTCACCGCTTGCCAACTACGATGTTCAGTTTCTTGCGGCAATTTTCATTGTTTATTTTATATTTCGGGGCATATTCAACCGTATCAAGAACTTCTATGTTATCGAAACACTCGTATTTGTTTTTATAATAGTCTCGACCGTGTTCTCAACCGGAGGAGCTCAATCACCATTCTTTTTTCTCTTTTATTTTCTACTATTTGCGACGTCGCTTTTATTGGACTCGAGTACCAGTTTTGTTTTGACACTGCTTTTGGTCATAGCTTTTCTAGGGACTATGGGCACTGTCCAATCTCTTAAAGATTTACTGCCTGTTTTTTCATTACCGTTCATTGCCCCGTTTGCAAAGTATTTAGGTGATATTCAACGCAAGTACTATCAACAGAAGGAAGAACTGAGCCGTCTTGTGGAAGCAAAAAAGAAATTGCAAGGTCAAAAGGGTTACCAAGAAGAACAGACGTTACTTTTTTTGACAACAGCACTTTACCGCCAAATAGACGACTTGAAGGAACGTGCAGATAATTTTATGGGTGACTTGGATTTGCAGTATATTCGTCGGAAAATAAAAAATATGGCAGACTTGGTCAAGAATTTTCGTGATTATGTTGAGAAGATTTAGTTAAGGGTTGATAGTCTCTAGTTTAGAGTAGATAGTAAATGGTTGATAGTGGTTAGTAGATGGTAGATAGTAGTTGGCAGGGCGGATACTTAATTCATGAATTTAATCAATAACTTAGTCTCCATGCTCATACGAGTAAGTATTGTCTTCGTATTACTCTTAACTCTCAACTCTCAACTATCAACTGAAGTGTATGCGGTGAACATGAACTCAACAAACTATAATATAATTTTCGGCAACCTTAATATAGGAAGCGGTCGGCATGATTCCCCGAATTACAGCATGACCACTTCACTCGGACAAACATTTGCCGACCGGTTTACCTCATCGGGATTTGTGGTAAAAGTGGGTTTCCAATATATTTTTACCACCATGCCTTTTGAATTCGAAATTTCATCAACTCTTATAAATTTCGGGACATTAATTCCGAACACTTTTCCGACTCCTTTGCCGACGTTAGATGTAACAATTACTAATCCGAGTCGTGGCTATGACGTCCAAGTCATAGAAGACCATCCTCTCCGGACGCTTTCCTTACATTTTATTCCTGACACAACTTGTAACGGAGGGATCCAAGCATGTTCTCGAACCAGTGCGAATGTCTGGACGTCAACTGCTGCGACGGGATTCGGGTACAACGCATCAGGACATGACGTAACTGCAGATTTTTTAAATAACACATACTACCGTCCTTTTGCTTCGCGTGAAGCCGGACATAGTCCGGTTACCTTCATGTCCTCTACTATAGCCGCGAAAAACCGTATTTCAACTGTTACATTTCTAGCGAATATCGACGGGGCTCAAGCAACCGGCACTTACCAGACAGTTATTAATTTTATTGCAGTACCTAAGTATTAGTTGATAGTTAATAGTTGAGGGTTGAGAGTTGATAGTTTAGAGTTAATAGTCAAACTGACATGTTATTGAATAGATCCGCACAAATCAGAGTTATGAGGCTCGTTTGTGTGGGTATTTTACTATTAACTATCTACCATCAACTATCTACCACTGCCAATGCCGAAAAACTCCATGTATCCGTCTATCCACCACAGGTAGAGATAGTTATTAAGCCGGGTAAATCGTTGCTGCAGGCTATTGATTTGAAAAACAACGGTGATACTATGGTGTTTTCCACAAGCATTCTTTCTTTTGAACCATCAGACGACCAGGGAGGAAGAGTTTTTAAGGATAAAGCGGAAGGACCGCTCAGATTCTCTTTGGAGAACAGCCAAATGGGGTTGGGAGATAAATTTGTACTCAAATCCCGTGAGAAAACACAAGCGCTGCTTAAAATCAGGGCGGTGGAAAATGCTCCCGAGGGCGACTATTACTATACGTTGTTTTTTGTGGCAGATCCGCCGGTTACTCAAACTACAGCGGGGTTGGGGAGGTCATATATCGGGGCAAATATTTTAGTGAGCGTTACTAACTCAGGAAATATGCCGATCGAAGGTAAAATAGCTCAATTGCAAGTTATACCGAGATATTCGTTATCGCTATTTGGAAAAACATTCACCATCGTCGAGAGCAATGATGAAGTCCCGGTGGTTGTTAAAATTGCCAACACCGGACAATTTATGGTAACACCACAAGTAACTCTTAAACTCGTTTCGTCATTAGGCAAAAGTGAAACGAAAAAACTGTTTCCTGCAAATGTGCTCAAAAACTCACAAAGGTTAATGGTTCAAGAGGAATTTCCGGAATGCAAGCGGTGCAAGATTCCGGTAAGCACTGTATTCAAAGGCTGGTTTTTCGGTAAGTATACAGTCTCAGCTGCCATGACATTCGAATTTGCCGATAAGAAGATTTACGCAACTACTGAATTCTGGGCTTTTCCCATAAGACTCATGGGTCTTATGGGACTTATTAGTCTTGTTAGTCTCATAAGTCTTATAAGACTTATGAGACATAAAAAACATACAAAGAAAGGGGGTGATATGCATGGGAAATAGATTATTTGTCGGGAATCTTCCGTATGGGGCTGTAGAAGATGATATTAAAACAGTCTTTATGACGGTGGGTGAAGTTGACGAGATAAATTTGGTTCGGTATCGTGATTCGGGTAAATCGAGAGGGTTTGCTTTTGTGACTATGAGTACCCCCGAGCTCGCGGAGCAGGCTATTGCAGTTCTGAATGGAAAGCCGATGAAAATAGGCGAAACTGAGCGCAATATTTTGGTCACTGAAGCGAAACCGAGAGAAGAGAAGCAGAAAGCTTAAAGTAAAAAGCACAAAGTAGAACTGAAAGTAGAAAGTATAAGGTAAAATGCTATAATTATTTTTTATGGAACATAAATATATTCCCCAAGAGTTTGAGTCGAAGCTGATAGAACAGTGGGAAAAAGACGGTGTATACAAAACCTCAGACCTTAGACCTTCTGCTTTAGACTTGAAGAATAATAAGAATAAGATGTACTGTTTATCCATGTTTCCCTATCCGTCTGGCGCTGGTCTGCATGTAGGCCACGTTCGGATTTATACGGGCACAGATGTGTTGGCACGCTATTTTCGCATGAAAGGTTTCTCTGTATTACATCCGATGGGATGGGATGCCTTTGGCTTGCCGGCAGAAAACGCAGCAATTAAGGCTAAAAAGAATCCGATGGATATGGTTCCGGCAAATATTGCCAATTTCAAGCGTCAAATGCAAATGCTCGGTTTGTCTTACGATTGGGAGAAGGAATTTGCAACGACCGATCCGGCCTACTATGGCAAAACTCAAGAGTTATTCTTATTATTCTTTAAGCTGGGACTTCTGTTTAAAAAAGAGATCTCGGTTTACTTCTGCCCAACTTGCAAAACCGGACTCGCGGAAGAGGAAGTGCTTCCGAATGGTACTCATGAGCGTTGCGGTTCAACTATCTCAAAGCGAGATCTTCCGCAATGGATATTCAAAATAACCACATATGCAAACAGCTTGTTAGATAGCCTTAAAGATCTGCAATGGCCCAACGGAATAGTGGAAATGCAGCGCAATTGGATAGGTAAGAAAGAAGGAATTAATATTGCATATGAGGTGCGCGGAAGCGACGATAAGATCACGTGCTTCACCACAAGGCCAGACACCAACTTCGGTGCTACTTTTATCGTATTAGCACCCGAACATCCCTTTGCTAAAAAGGTGGTTGAAAAAAAACTGGTAACAACGGAAGCAATCCATAAAAAAGTGAGCTTATATATTCAGAAAGCCCTATCAAAAACCGACCTTGACAGAATTGCCGAAGGTCGTAAGAAAACAGGTGTTTTTTCGGGTTTCTACGCGGTTAATAATCTTAACGGAAAACCGCTTCCCATATGGATTTCAGATTTCGTGCTCGGAGATTTCGGAACGGGAGCAGTTGTTGGTGTTCCCGGGCACGACCGACGAGATTTTGAGTTTGCGCAAGAATTCGGGATAGAGGTGATGCGTGTGGTTAAGGGGTCAGATGCCGACACGTCTCCAATAACTGATATCAGACAAGTTCAGGAAGAATCCGGAATTATGATTAATTCCGATTTTCTCGACGGTCTTGACATCATGAAAGCTAAAGACAAAATGATGGATCACTTGGAAGCAAGGGGTTGGGGTAAACGGGTGGTCAGTTTTCATTTGCGCGATTGGATTTTTTCCCGACAACGTTATTGGGGAGAACCGATTCCACTCGTTTATTGCGAAAAGTGTGCCACGGAAAAGAATTCGTGGTTCACAACAGCTGAGGGAAAAAGCTTTCAAAAAAAGTATCAAAATACTACCAAACTAGATCAAAGTACTCTAGAGAAGAGCTATGGCTGGTACCCGATCAATGAAGGGACACTGCCACTGGAGCTGCCATACATGAGTCACTATGAGCCGACAGAAAATGGAGAGTCGCCCCTCGTGCAAGCGGGTGAAAAATGGCTCGAGACCCCATGCCCGGCATGCGGTTCAACTGCTCGTCGTGAAACTGATACGATGCCCAACTGGGCAGGGTCGTGTTGGTATTTTTTGAAATTTGCACAAAACGGGCAAGTACGTAGGGGCGAGGTTGCCTCGCCCGGTGATCTTGTTGAGAAGTGGAAAGCCGAATTGAAGGGTGCAGAAATGTTGCCGGTCGACTGGTATCTGGGTGGTGCCGAGCATGCTGTGCTTCATTTACTTTATGCGCGGTTTTGGGTGCATGTTCTCAATGACTTGGGTATTTTAGGCTTCAGGGAGCCCTTTTTGAGACTGCGCAATGTAGGTATGGTTCTTGCAACAGACCACCGCAAGATGAGCAAATCGCTTGGCAACGTAATTAACCCTGATGATGTTGTTAAAGAGTATGGTGCTGACACACTCAGGGTCTATGAGATGTTCATGGCTCCATTCAATATGGAGATTGCCTGGTCAACCCAAGCTCTTCAAGGGTCAGCGCGATTTCTGAGGCGAATTTATCAGATATTCAATAATCCTGCTAAGATAGCAAATGCTGTTGATGATGAGGATGTAAAGGTTGTTTCAGAGCTTCAAATGTCGATATCGAAAATTGAGAGTGATATAACGAACGTTAAATTTAATACTGCAATTGCTACGCTCATGAAACTTTTGAATGTCTGGGAGCTTGGTGGAAAGATCCAGAAACAGCATGCGACAGTTTTTGTCCAACTGCTGGCACCGTTTGCCCCATTTATTGCTGAAGATCTCTGGCGCAATACCCTTAAAATGGCAGGAAGTGTCCATCTATCAACCTTCCCGGTTCCTGACGCTAAACAGATAAACAAGTCAGACGTTACAGTTGCGGTACAGATTAATGGAAAGTTTCGCGGTACGGTTGTTACCAAGTCTATGGATATAACTGAGAAATCAATAATACAAGCGGCTTTAGCGCAAGAGAGTATACAAAAACATGTAGCAGGTAACTATAAAACAATCTATGTTCCCGGAAAAATTATTAATTTTATTGTAAAGGGATCGTAATGAACATCACGCTCAATAAACTGACGAATGGTCTACCTGTCATAAGTATAAATACGGAAACATTCGGCTCAATTACGATGTTAGTGATGGTGAAAGTTGGTTCACGATACGAAGATGAAAAGAACAATGGTATATCTCATTTTTTAGAGCACGCAACATCAAAATCAATTCCGAGTTTCCCCACACCTTTTAGCCTCGCTTCGGCAATAGAAGGTGTTGGAGGAGTCTCTAATGCATTCACTAGTCGTGAATATACGGGTTTTTGGATAAAGCTGCCCACAGCACATTTATTAAAAGCAGGGAAAATATTGTATGAGACTGTTACTCAACCGCTATTAAAGGAAGATGAAATACAGCGCGAGAAGGGCGTTATTGTAGAAGAGATACATATGTATGAAGATGAGCCTCAGCGCAAGGTGGGCGAGCTCTACGAGAAGCAACTATACCCGAAAAACCCGCTTGGTTTTGACATTGCTGGTAAGCCTCAAACTGTCAATTCGATGCAAAGAAGCGATTTTGTCGGGTGGCTTCAAAAATACTACCACAGTCACAACGCTATTGTGGCTCTTGCGGGAAACCTGGGGAAAGACGTAGAGCAAGTGAAGCATGTAAATTCGGTCCACGACATTTTCTCGCACTGGACAGGCGGAAAAGTTTCGGGACACGAACCGGTGTCGGAAAACCAAAAGAAACCAGTTCTTAACGTGGTTTATAAAAAAACGCAACAAACTCATTTTGTAATCGGTTATCGGGCGTTCTCGTTTTTTGATAAGCGACGGTATATACTATCCGTTCTTTCTCGTCTCTTGGGAGGAGGTATGTCTTCCCGATTATTTAACGAAGTTCGGGAAAAAAGAGGTCTATGCTACTATATATACACGTCAAAAGATCAATATGACGATGTGGGGCACATTTCCACCCAGGCAGGCGTGAGTACAGATATTCATAAAATCAAGCAGGCATTGTCGGTAATTGTCGCTGAGCATAAGAGTATCGCCCAGGGAAAGGTGACCGAAGAAGAGATAACCCGAACGAAGGAAATGATAAAAGGGCACGTGCTACTATCACTTGAAGATTCATATAGCGTAGCTAACTTTTTTGCTGGCGAACAATTACTTTTCGGAGCCTACAAAACCCCGGAAGAAGTAATTTCCTCAATTGATACAGTAACACGTGACGAGATAGTCTCACTTGCAAAAGACTTGTTTATTGAGAAGAATCTGAACATTACCGTGCTTGGACCGTTGAAGAAAAACGAACTTGAACTCGGGGATATACTTGGGTAACATAGTTAAGTCTAAAGTAAAAAGTAGAAGGTATAAAGGAAAGTCTAAAGTCTAAAGTCTAAAGTAGTAATTATTAATTAAATATTTATAAATGGAGCAAACGTTGATTGTTCTCAAACCTGACACCGTGGCACGCGGGCTTGTCGGCGAAATTATTAGCAGGCTTGAGCGTGTCGGAATTAAACTGGTTGCTGCAAAAGTGATGCAGGCAGATAAGGCAATGCTTGATAAACATTATCCGGCAAGTAGAACGGAGTTTATTGTGGGTCTTGGCAATAAGACAATAGAAAACTATCAGAAGCTGGGAATTGACCTCAAGAAAGATATGGGCACCGAAGATGCTTTGGAAATAGGAATGCAGATCCGCCAATGGTTGGTTGATTATATGATGAGCGGTCCTGTGTTTGCGATGGTCTGGGAGGGCCCTCATGTTATAGAAATTGTCAGAAAGCTCTGTGGTCCGACTCTTTGTTTGAACGCGGCTCCCGGTACTATACGAGGTGATTTTTCCTATGATTCATCATATTTAGCCAACACAAATCGCCGCCCGATAAAGAATCTCATGCATGCCTCAGGAAATGTTGAGGAGGCAACATATGAAATTCCGTTGTGGTTCTCGAAAAACGAGATTCACTCGTACGAGAGGGTAGAAGAAAAAGCAATGAAATAAGGTCTGAAATTGATGGTTAGTAGTAGGGGCGAACCGAAAGGTTCGCCCCATTTTTTATGGGTAATTTAATGCATGGGGCTTCAAGTAGATTCAAACAAGAGTGCATGTAATACATTTTGTTCAATGAATAGATTATATAGAATAAATGGAATATATAGAACATATAGATTGTGTAGAAAACTAAGATCATATAGAAGACATACATAATGTACTTGACATGGATAGAGTGCATGTCTATACTGGATTCTGAGTATGAATTTAATCGAGCAAAAACTATATCGGTTGAGCCCCAATCAACTGAAAGCGCTTAAAACACTCGCATCAAGCGAGGAGGGTATTGTTGCCTCAATTACCTCTGGTAAAACAATCAAAGTGGAAGGTAAAGCACTCGGCGGCGTTTTCTCATCTTTGTCACGCCAAATTATTAACGGCGAACATCTTGTTTTGCCCTGGGGCAAAGCCGAAGGCGGTAGAGGATTGCGGTGGAGACTTAATGAGAAATTAATCTCAAGACAGGACTTGTTACAAATTGTCGTAGAACTGGTGCGTACGTACTAGCAAATACACACAAAATATGTATAGTAATTATATGCACAAAGTTGTTAACCATATCACGGGAGCGTTGTTGATTTTTGGGGGGCTAACAGTGTGGTATTTTTTCCATACTACGCTTATGCCACCGAAAGTACAAGCTGCTTCGCGGACAGTTACATCCCGAAGTGATTTCGAACTTGGGCTGCAAAATGGAACTAACACTGCCAGTAAAGAAGGAACATTGAGTTTACAGCCGGATGGAGCGTGGGGTCCTCGGGCATTCAAAACCCCGAATCTTACTCTTGGTGACCAGGCTGCGATCGCGTCGGATGGAGAGTATGTATACATTCTTCATAACGCCGATAACCACTTCGTACGGTATATTCCCTCCGAAAACAAATGGAAGACGCTTGCCCCTGCTCCAAAGTTCAGTTATCCGGGTGCGCAACTTGTTGTGCTGGGAAACTATATTTATGCCGAGTTCGGAGGGTATCAAAAAGAATTTTATCGGTATTCTATTCAGACGAACACCTGGGAAGCTTTGTCAAACATGCTGGACTTAGTTTATGGTGGTGCTTCATGCTCAACAGATGGAACAAACATATTTTGTCTTCGGGGAACCTCGACTACCGACTTTTGGAAATACACCGTCGCAACAAATACATGGTCGGGAGTTTCGAATCCGGCTCTTGCTATGTATAACGGAGCAATCCTGAATTATTACGACGGTAATTTTTATGCCCTGCGAGGCGGTGGTACAACTACAATGTATCGTTACAATGTCTCTGCAAACTCGTGGCATACGACCACGACGAACAATACAACCCCTTTGGCAGTTATGCCTGCGAGCAATACTGAGGATAAAACAGCAGCTCTGCGCGGTGATGAGATATTTGTTACCCGAGGCCAGGCAACTCAAACATTCTATAAGTACAACATCAGTTCAAATACATGGACCACCTTGACAAATACACCGCAAGCGACTCGTTATGTCGGGGCGGTTTATAATGCAGCTGACGATTATGTTTATGTCTTCAGAGGTAATGGGCAGTATGATTTTTGGAAGTATAATCCCACCACTAATGTGTTTTTGGGACCGACTGACCTTCCAAACACGCCTGGATCCGGTGCGGACATAACTTACTATAATGGGTTTATTTACTATGCCAGAGGCAATAATTCAGCGCTCTATTACCGATATGAAGTTGCAACCGGGATATGGACCACACTCACTAGCGCACCGGTTAATTTCAACGATGATACGAAAGGCGTATTGGTTGGAAGCGATATTTACTATTATCGGGGGAGTGGTGGACGCGATTTTTATAAATACAGTACTACAGGTGGTACTTGGACAACACTAGCTGCATTAACTCCAGTTGCCGTGAATTATGGTGCAACTCTTGTGTATCCGGGAAGCGGTGACTTTATTTACGGTACGCGAGGCGCTGTGACACGTATTTTCTGGAGATATCAAATATCCACTGATACATGGAGTGATCCTGCGGTTGCAGACCTTCCCGATAATGCGGAAGCTGCGTACGGTTCACGCCTAACGTCCGATGGAACGGATATTTATTATTCCAGCGGGTATGGGACCTCTTCGCTCTTGAAATATGTTGTTGGTACTAACACATGGACAGTGGTCAATAGTCTCCCGTTTACACCTCACTGGGGAACGGATATGCGCTATTATGGCGGGAAGATATTCTTTCAAGCTGGTTACTATAAACCGGATTTTTGGGAATATATAATTGCAACAAATTCTTGGCGCAGGCTTCCCGATCTACAATCGACCTATTATTATAGTAACGGACCATACAATGGGGGGTCACTGACAATAAATAGTTCAAACGGGGCGATATACTCGATAAGTGGACAAAATCTCCTCGGGCTTCATCAGTACACACCATCAGCCTATAACTATGTTGCGTCCGGTTCTTGGACGAGTAATGTGCTCGATTTAAACTACGTACAAAGCTTTGCTTCGCTTATTGCTTGGACAACTACTCCCGATGATTCGTCGATTATTTTCGAAACCCGAACGAGTAGCGATCAAGTAACATGGAGCGGTTGGCAAACAGTGAGTGGAACAGCAATTGCCTCAAATCCGGCGCGTTACATTCAGGTACGGGCGACACTCGCTGCATCAACAGGACGTTCGCAAACTCCCAGCATACAATCTTTACAGATTAATTATACCGGTGATGAAATTGCCCCAAGTAATCCGGCAACATTTTCCGGCCTTTCTCAAGCCGCCGGCGGAGTTGCAATTACTTCAGGACAGAGTTACAAACATACCTCACCGTATATAAGTTGGACAGTAGGCTCCGACAGTCAGATGTCAGTTGCCGGGTACTATGTCTATTTTGGAACAAACAGTGCCGCTGATCCTCAAACGCTGGGCGCGCTACAAACAGAACTTAACTATTTAGTGACGCAGCCGATGATCAAGGGAGAAACATATTACCTGCGGTTGAAGACAAAGGATACAAGTAATAATGTTTCGGCTGCTGTAACCGGGTTCGTATATACTTACATTGGTGTTTCGCCTCCTCAGACTGTTACCAAAACATCTACTGAAGACTTTTTGGATGGTGTTGCAACAAACATCTCAACACAAAGTGGCAAAATCACGCTCTCTCCAAAGGCGGGTTTCTGGCAACAAGAGAGATTGACGATGCCGCCGGCTGGTATTTACTATGGTTCCGACCTTGCGTATGTCTCCTCAACGAACAAAATGTATTTAAATCGAGGTTATGGAAGTACCACCTTTTATGAGTATGATCTAACCACTGATGTGTGGACTACCAAAGGGGCCCTTCCTGCAACTGCCTACTATGGAGACGATGTTATAGAGGGTCCTGCAGGATATTTGTACGGAACCCGTGGGCAAAATACAACGAGCTTTTGGAGTTACAATATTTCAGAAAATACGTGGAGCGATTCTCCCGCAGATGCGCCACAACCAATAAGTTATGGTGGGTCATTGGTGTATGACGGTGGTCACTATATATATGCCCTCAAAGGGAACAGTGACGACACATTTATGCGATACGATACGGATACCGACAACTGGGAGACGCTTGCAAATATTGATTTTGGTGCCCCTGAAAGACAGGTGAATAATGTAGTACAGGATGGAGGAGACTTGGCGATGGACAGGACAAACAATATCATATACGTAATGCAGGGAAGTGCTCGTTCAGGATTTGCAACTTATGATGTCTCCAATAATTCCTGGACACAACTACCAAATCTTCCGGCGCTTGCGGCAGGAGGTGCAAACATCGAATTTGATGAGACAACCAATGCAATATACTTTTTGGCAGGATGGAATACAACACTCTTCTTTAAGTATGATATCGCCTCCCAAACATGGAGTACGTTACCTGATGCTCCGCTTGCGATTGCCGCAGGATCAACGCTTCGCAATGTCAACGGTGTCTTGTATGTTATCAGAGGTGGTGGAGGTCAACAATTCTATAAATATAATATTGCCAAACAATCGTGGATGATTCCGAACGTCGGTCTGTTTAATGGGTGGTTCAGGGGCAATGATGTGAGGACATTTTCGTATGGTGCGGACATTATTCGGGGAGACGGGAATAACTTTTATCTTGTCCGCGGAAATTTTGACAATCTATTTTCACGTTACAATCCACTGACCGGAGAAATTACGAAACTTGCAGACGCTCCCGCCGGTTTTTATAACGGTGGAAAACTGGTCTACGAATCGACGCACAACAAGATTTATGCTACTACCAGCTCTTATTATCGCAAGCTGTTTATATATGATATTGCAACGGACGTATGGAGTGAAGAAACGTTGGATCCGCCACCATTTGATCCTGACTATGGTACGAGCATGGTCTATGATGGTGCGCAATATATCTATTGGACACAGGGACAAACGACACAAAGGTTCTATCGGTTTAATACACAAGGAACGGCTGGTGCGAAATGGAGCGCGGCTCTTGCTAACCCGCCGGGGACACTCCAGTATGGATCTGACCTGGTAATTAAGAATGATTACTTGTATGCGCTTCGCGGTCAGAATACCGTAGCTTTTTACCGCTACGGACCTCTTTCCGGAACGCCGGTCTGGAGCGATCCCGCAGTTGCTGATTTACCAACCGGTGCACTTGTGTATAATGACGGTTTCTTGGTTGACGGTGGTAATGATCTGTTGTATGCGTGCCGAGGGGGTAATCAGGTTGGGTGTTATTCGTACTCAATTTCCGGAAACTCGTGGACTGCAATTGCTAACGCCCCTGCGCAGATCTACACTGGAGGGTCGGGAGCTGCGTTTGGCACCGAAAAAATGTTGGTAATCGCTGGAGGAGGGACAAACACATATACGAACGGATTATATACCTACGTCATGCAATCAGACACTACTTCTTTTCAGGAGTCGGGAAGTTACATCTCGGGATCAATTGATCTCACGGCCGTTTATCGGTTTGCAAATCTTAATCTAAATTATGTTTCTGCAACCAACTCTGCTATCGCCGTATCCACACGAACCTCGTCTGATAATGCTACCTGGGACGAGTGGCAGCTTGCGACCAGTGAGAAGATCGTCGGGACTAACAGGACTTATAAGATTGGGTCGGCAACAAAACGGTATCTCCAGGTGAAATTCGATCTGACCTCTGGCGATGGAGTGTATTCACCGACAATTAATGATTATACAATTTCATATTATCAGGACGTCGATGAGCCAATAAACCCGACTTCAGTCTTGGCTTATACTACGGCCACAAAAAGCGCTGCTCTCACGTCTGGAAATTGGTATAACCACACTGCTCCGTATTTCGAATGGCCTGATGACGAGGTAATTGGAGGAGCAACTGACGGTGCAAACGGCGCGGGGATTGCTGGTTATTACGTATATTTTGATGCCTCTCCAAGCGCAGATATCATCACCGAGGGAACGTACCAGACGACGACTCACCTTACGCCAACCAATTTAACAGCAGGTCAGACGTATTATTTACGAATTAAAACAAAAGACAATGCGGGAAATATCAGTAGCGGAGAATATGCTGCATTTACCTATAAATTTAACGATCAAAAACCGGACAATCCGACCACGCTTATTGTTGACCCACCGGGTCCCACTAATGTTAATTCGTATAATTTTAGCTGGAGCGAGGCTGCCCCGGACCTCGAGTATTGCTATAAAACCGGAGCTATCGGTTCATCTGAGTTGTGTACATATGATTTGTCAGTCAGCAGTATTTCCGCGTACCAGGAAGGGAACAATACGTTTTATTTGCGGACCAAAGATGTTGCAGGTAATTATGCGGTGAGCTATAAAACCGTAACCTATCAACTTCTTGAAACTGCTCCCGGTCCCGTACAAAGCTTACAGGTTAGTCCTGAACACAGCACAACGGGTGAATTTGCATTTACATGGCAACCACCTGCGTATTTCGGTGGGACTCAGGCGGGATTGAAATACTATTACTCAATCAATGCACTCCCGACTGCAGGGAATGTGACACTCGCGGGATCACAATCATATTTACCGTCTGATTTCTATGCCTCTCAAGTAGGTAAGAACACAATATATATTGTTTCGAAAGATGAGGTGGGGAATATGACGTACAACACCCATGAGTCCGTAGATTTCTATGCAGACACATCCGCCCCGGGCATACCGACGGATGTTGATATAGCGGATGTTTCAGTTAAAGAAACGAGCAAATGGAGATTGGCGATAACATGGGATGCACCGGTTGCAAGCGGCTCTGCCGGTGTTGCCTATTACGAAGCGTATCGTTCAACAGAAACCAGCGCGAATTGTACGACCGACATGAGCTCGTTTAGCAAAGTCGCGTCGTACTTAACCGATACTTCATTTGTTAATGACAAACTTACTCAGACAGACAACTATTTCTGTGTAAAAGCCTGTAATGTAACAAATCAGTGTTCAGCTCCCTCGAGTACGGTGAAGATGTATCCGGACGGCAAGTGGCGAGTTGCTCCGGATCTCGTGGCAAGTCAATCTGCAACGGTCAAAACAAAGTCGGCAATCATCGAGTGGTCGACAAGCAGAAAGAGTAATTCTTTCGTGAAATATGGCAAGACCTCCGGTACATATGATAACGAAGCAGGCTCGTCCGATCCGGTAACGCTGCATAGCATAGCACTCAACAGTCTTGACCCGGGAACAACCTATTACTATCAGGCAGTATGGACCGATGAAGATGGAAATACAGGAAAAACCGAGGAGCTTTCGTTTACCACCAACCCGGCTCCGTTCGTTTCTGCGGTAAAAATAACCGATGTCAGTTTATATTCGGCATTTGTTACATTTACGGTTAAAAACTCTACACAAGCTACCATCGAATACGGTCCGACAATCAATTACGGAAGTTCACAATCAATTGCAACAGCAACAGGAGAATCAGAATATACAGTGAGTTTGACCAACCTTGCCGAAGGTACTCCCTATCATTTACGACTGGTAGGTAAAGATGAGGAAGGAAACACATTTGCGGGTGACGACTATACATTTGAAACGCTGCCGGTTCCGAAAATTACCGCGACAAAACTGCAGCAGGTTGCCGGTATGGCCATGGCTACATTCAGAGTGGTGTGGACGTCTAACGCTCCAGTCTCCTCAATCGTTACCTATTATCCGGCGAATAACCCGTCTGCTGCCAAAGATCAAATTACGCTGGCTTTGAAACTTAATCATGAAATGATCATTAAAGATCTGTTGGATGACACGGATTACATTGTTCTTATCAAAGGTAAAGACAGCGCTGGCAACGAGGCAGTTTCCGCTCCGCTTAAAGCAAAAACGGCTGTTGATTTTAGACCACCGGAGATTTTGAATCTCAATGTCGAAAGCACAATTACCGGAATTGGTAGTGATGCCAAGGCTCAAATAATAGCCAGTTGGGATACGGATGAGCCTGCTACGACTCAAGTCGAATATGCTCAGGGTACAGGTACCTCATATGGTCAGACAACGCAGGAGGATACGAATAAGACAACCAATCACATTGTTACGGTTACCGGGTTGTCACCGGCGCGCATTTATCATCTACGTGCGATTTCCAAGGACAAGGCCGCAAATATCGCGCAATCTGCGGACTCGGTTATTGTTACACCAAAGTCCACTCAAGACGCATTGACATTAGTAGTTGAAAACCTCGCCAAAACATTCGGGTTTTTAAAGAATGTTGGAAAATAATATGACAGACTCGAAAAAAACCGTGTTGGCGGCAAAAGATTTGCGAAAATCATTTAAAGTGGGTGAGGGTCAGGTGGAAGTTTTGAAAGGGATTAATCTGACAGTTGATGAAGGTGAGTTCGTAATCATATTCGGACCGTCAGGGTGCGGTAAGTCCACACTTTTGCATTGTCTTTTGGGGTTGGAAAATCCAACATCAGGCGAAGTATTGGTTGAAGGAAAGAGCTTCTATACGATGTCTGAGGACGAACGTGCGCAATATCGACGGCATAAGGTCGGGATGATCTACCAA
This sequence comes from Patescibacteria group bacterium, assembly GCA_041665145.1. Taxonomy (GTDB): domain Bacteria; phylum Patescibacteriota; class Microgenomatia; order UBA1406; family UBA1406; genus JBAYJK01. The sequence continues at coordinate 223,822 of JBAYJK010000002.1, read as the reverse complement.
CAACCTTTGTGGATCGGCTCATATAATGTGCGTGACAATATTGCTTTCCCGCTCAACTTATTGAACATGGACGAAGAAAAAATAAATGAGAAAATTCACCAAGTCCTTGCAAAAGTTGATATGGAACGTTGGGCCGGGTATCAACCGACCGAACTGTCTTCCGGCCAGCAGCAAAAAATCAGTCTCTCTCGGGCATTAATTCTGGATCCTATGCTTATTGTTGCAGATGAACCGACGGGTAATCTTGATACTAATTCAGGGCAGGAACTGTTGGAGAGATTTCTTGGATTGATTGAAGAACAAAAAACGATCATTATGGTTACTCATGACTTGGAATATCTGAAGTATGCGACAAAGATATTTCATATTATAGATGGTGAGATTGTCGAGGAATACAAACCAAAGGGGAAACTATTAAAACAGCAACACATAGGTAAAAAAGAAATTGGTGGGTCGACCGAAGGGACGAATGTGCGTGACAAAGAATTTCTTAAGAAGCTTGATTTATAGAATATGAAAAACTTACTGATACATACAGCCAAAACGTTTGCAAACCCGATGTGGTGGGCAAAACAAGCTGTGAGTTTCGTGCGCAATGTCCCACGGCACATCCGAGGCTTATATCTCTTCTGTGTCTTCTTTTTTCTCTTGTGTTTTTTCATGATAGACAAACTATTGCATCAATTCACGAAAATACCGCTGTTGGGAAAGCTTTTGGCTAGAGTTGGTCACCATATAGCCTCCCGTTTTAAATTTGTCGATGCAATTGTGCTTAAAATAAGCGGGTCCCGCTCAACTGAAATAAATCGTTTATACCTTATTAACCTGGCTCTGAAGAATCTGTTAGCCAAAAAGACCCGCTCTCTCATTACCATATTTGGTATGTCCGTAGGTGTCGGAATTATTGTGCTGCTTTTGTCACTTGGGTATGGGGTTGAGCGGCTTATCATCAGCAAGGTAGCGACGTTAGACGAGCTTAAATACATAGATGTATCAACAGGGGGAAACACAGCATTGCATCTCGACAGCCAGATACTGCGGAAAATCAATAAACTGGCAAAAGTAACCAAAGCAACTCCGATTACCTCGCTTGTGGGAAGAATAAGCTATAACAGAGCAACTACCGATGTTCTTGTATATGCAGCACCCCAGGAATATCTCGATACAACGAGTAAATTAATAAAAGGTAAGACATTTGCATTTAATTCACTTGCAGATGATGCACTGTTCGGTACGGTTGCGGGAGAAAGCACGGAAATCCAGAGCGGTTCCTACAGTGCGGCCCTGAGTAAAGCAACAACATACTTCAACATTCTCCCGGACACTCCTGCTGTTGTATGGTCCGACTGTTCCGTCAACGACTCTCTGATTGGGTATACCGTTCGAATCGAGGGCGGGTATGGTGGTAAGCTTGTCTGGGGAAACGAATATTCTCCGTTTTATCCGTACGGCCGTGTCGCGTATGATGCAAAAGAGCAACTTTCACTCGGGTTATGGGTGCGAGCTCTTGTCCCGGTCTTTGACAAAATGGCTGATGGAAAAATGGTCCCGATTTTGGAATCAAACGGGAGACAAAAATGGCAAGAAGGATGTCTGACCAGGAAGTCGGTCCAGATAACCTCTGAAATGTTATTCCGTGAGGGGACCGTGCTGGGTGAGGCTACGGGCAGTGGGGAGTTAATGTCTGATGCTTCCGCTTCAGCCAGTATTGATACATATGAAACAGTCGGTACTGCCTCCAGTTCAGGAGGTTTGGAGTTCGTCCAGTTGCAGGCTACAGAATCGGCAAAAACAGTTGTGAATAAAGCGTTGCGTTTTTCGAGTGATCCGAGTGGAGAAGCAATTGTTTCTTCGGGTTTCTTAAGTCTTCTTGATATTCCGCTTTCCAGAGCTGTCGGAACAACCTTTAAGTCGGTGTTCATCATTTCTCAAGCGTTAATGCCTGAGGTGAGAGGGAAAGCGATCACGGAGGAAGTTAGCTATAGAATTGTCGGTGTTCAAGAAGATGCAGAAAACTCATTCTTTTACATTCCGTTTGCGGATATCCAACGTATCGGTGTTCATAACTATTCACAGCTCAAAATTGCTGTTGAGAATAAGGACGATATTTCCTCTGTGCGGAAACAGATTGAAACACTGGGTTTTCGTACCTCGAGCACGGTAGACACGGTAAAACAAATTGAATCGTTGTTCGCGAATCTAAGACTTATTCTCGGTATGCTTGGACTCGTTGCTCTTGCCGTTGCATCGCTTGGTATGTTTAACACACTTACTGTTTCGCTTCTTGAGCGGACTCGTGAAATCGGCGGCATGAAAACAATGGGTATGGTTTCGAGTGAAGTGCAGGATCTCTTTTTAGCCGAAGCTATGATTATGGGTTTTTCAGGAGGAATTGGAGGTCTTATCCTTGGATATGTGGTTGGCCAGTCGTTATCTATTTTAATATCATTGGTTGCAATTACACGCGGAACGGGTTTTTTGCAGCTGACATATGTCCCGCCGTTCTTGACTATTTTTATTCTTATTTCCTCATTTGTAGTCGGAGTAGTTACCGGTTTGTATCCTGCTCGGCGCGCTAAGAAAATATCCGCGCTGAACGCATTGCGATACGAATAATATCGTATAATGAAAAAATGGCAACAAAAAAAAGCAAGATAAAATCGGACACCAAAAAAACTGAAACGGGTTTGTTGGTTGTTGAACCCGTCGTTAAACGGAAAAATTTGTTGAAGAGTTTTAGAATGGTTGGCGTTGTAGCTTTCGTAACGGTAGCATCAATTTCTGCTTTTCTCACCTATAAGACAGCTAGTCCATTATTGAAAAACCGCCAAATTGGGGTGGTTGCATCGCAGGTAAAATTAGATCCTTATCAATTGGTTGCTCATGTCAAGAACCGTTTGGCATATGTAATTATTGATACTCGCGATAAGCAGTCGTATGCAAAAGGCCATATCCGGGGAGCAATTCTATCCGAGCAATATAAAGTAACCAGGGGACAGAAAGTCCTTATATATGGTCATACTCAATTTGACGCCGAACCGGGCAAGCTGGCGCAACAACTAGCAACAAAAGAGGTTGACGTGCAAGTATTGGCAGTTGGATGGAATGAGTTCCGTCATTTCAGTAACCTGTGGGTGCCGGAAAAGAGTTGGAACGACTTCAATATATCCGATTTTGTCGAAGAGAGTCTGTAATCTGTGGTGTCATTCCCGGCTTAACAGGGAATCCAGGTTTGTTCTTATTCCTGGATCCCCGTTTGCACGGGGATGACATCAATATTTGTTATTTGAGCTTGGTTTGTGGATTTGTATATTTGAATTTTGAATTTTCCCGAAATGTGCTCCCGCCCAGAATTGAACTGGGATTTAGGGTTTAGGAAACCCTCGTTCTATCCGTTGAACTACGGAAGCAATACATGCTATTCTACCACGGGAACTGCAAAGACAAGTAATCGCTGTAATGTTGTTCCCGGTGGCCAACATGTTTGCAACGTGAGGAAATCTTTATTCGACTGCCGGGTCATGTAATGTACGTCGGTTGGATCAACAGTTTTCTTATCGACAACTTTATAAACATACTTTCTGCCTTGGTAGAACAAATCGATTTCATCATTTACATCTAACTTATAGAGCAAGTAAAAAACAGCATTATACACTCCGACGTTAAATATGCTGTCTGTGGAGTGTGCAAATAGGTAAATGTGTCCACCGTCTCCGGGGAATGCCGTTCCTCTCGCGTGAGCGACGCCTTGTTTCAGCGATCCGATGTATTCATCATAATTGGCGCTATCAACATTCGCTACGATCTTACTGACAGCAGCAATTTTAGGAATAATTATTGAGTTGTTGGGATCTGGAGGGGCAAGTATTTCTTCCGCGCTACTGAACCTATCTATCAATGCAAGAAAAGCGTTGGGAGCAGGGTTTGTAGCTGGCTCGCCTCGCTGTGAAGCGGGTAGTTTGGAAGTTGTGGCCACTACTGTTTTTACGCCGCGAACTTGCCGGATGGAGTAGACTGCTTCCTGAAAAATGACCGGCCCAAAAGTTTTTCCGAGCATCAGAAAGCTGGTTAAGATAAAAAAATTACCAAGTGTTCTAAACCCAAGAATACGCCAGAAATCCCGATCGACAGTCATATGGTATTAATTGTAGCAATTTGTCGGCACCGTGACGACAGACTATTTGATGCTGACAGTATAGAGGTTGGGAAGCTTGTTTTTCTTGGGGTTAATGTTGGTTAACACAATAAGATCGCCATCCGACGAAACTGCGCTGAATGTCGTTTCAAAAGGACCTGAGTATATAAGTGTGTTGTTTTGGCTGTCGTACTCAACAATATTTATGCTTTCCCCGTTCATGTATACAACGTGACGTGAATCGCTGTACCAGAATATGTTACTGAAGGCAAGATATCTATCGAGCCAATTTGCAACCGAGACTTCCTTATTTTCCAAAACTTTCTCAAGCGTGCTTAGTGTTTTGAGTCGTTCCGGCGAGGAGTATATATCAATTACATAATTTTTATCTTCTTTTATGTCATACACATAATATTCGCCTGACTTGAGCGTCCGTGATTGGGCTGTCGGAACCGAACCGATAAGTGGTGGGTTTATGGTATATGGAAGAATAGCGGGCTTCATAGCAAAGTAGAGCAATTTGTTCTTTGCTGGGGAGATGTCTATCAGATAGGTGTTATTCTCGAAAATCATGCGTACTTTCTTACCAAGCGTATCAAAAATCTGTTGCTGTATCTCGGTTTGTTGAGTTTCCCAATTTTCAATCAGAGACTCATAAGAGATTGTCGCATCAAGAAAACCTGCTCCCGGGTTTCCTGTCGAAATAAGCAATGCGGCGGTAAGTGCGTCTGTGTCGTCATACAGAAAAACAAGGATGTTCTTTTCATCCGGGGAGAAAATGAATTTGGTTTTTTCAGGAACAAAACCAAAAGGAAGCTTGCTATAAGGGACAAGAATCGAACGTTGTCTGAAAAAACTAAGCGTCTTTGAGCTTATTTTTGCCATAAAAATACCTCCATTTTCCTGACTTTGCACATCGCTTTCGTCGGGGAGCGACAAATATACGATGCTTTCCCTGCTGGGAGACAGGAGGGGATTAATAACACCCTGCCGGGTTAATGGGCTCAATGATGGATTTGTTGAGAACAAGAGGGCGTCTGTTCGAGAAACAACCTCGGCATTGATAGAATAGTGCTTTTCCCACGGAATATAGCCTTCTTTTTGCAGTCGGACGCTGTATTCTCCGGGAGCAAGATATATGTTGTCGGGAGTGAGACTTGAAAACTTATCATTAATGTAAATTTGCGAGCTGTTCGGAAGGGAGTTGGCGACAAGGATACCGCGGCTTTTTACAGATTTACTATCCAGGTTAAATCGATATCCTCGGGCAAACATGATAATAAGAAGTGTGATGACTCCAATGATGGCCCAAACGAGAATACCCATCGCAGTTCGCTTTAATACAATCATGGTCATATTATAACACTTACTACTAGTTCTTAAGTAACAGTTCTTAGTTTTTAAAGAGTTTTTAAGTGGCAGTTCTCAAACGAAGATGTGTTTGTTTAGTACTTAAGAACCGAGAACTCTTTGAGAACTGAAAAATAAGAACTGAGAACTTTATGATCTATATTGATATATTTTAATACTATTAAGTAATAGTTCTGTGCCCTGTACTTTTTGTTTTTTTTCGTTTGTACTATACTACCTATATGTTCAATAAACGGGTTGGAATTGATTTGGGGACCGCAAATACATTGGTGTATGTTGAGCATAAGGGAGTCGTTGTTTCCGAGCCGACAGTTGTTGCGTACTCACTTCTAGATAAGCGGGTGGTTGCCGTAGGAGAGGAAGCGAAAGAAATGCTCGGTCGTACCCCCGGAACCATTGTGGCGTCTCGTCCGATGAAAGATGGCGTTATTGCGGAGTATGTTGTTACCCGTGCCATGATACGGTATTTTTTGAGCAAGGCGTTAGGTAACTTTCTGTTCAAGCCGGATATAGTAATCTCGATTCCTGGAGGTTCGACACAGGTTGAAAAACGGGCTGTTGCAAACGCCTGTTATGCAGCCGGGGCTCAGAACACCTATCTTATTGAAGAGCCTATCGCGGCGGCAATTGGAGCTAAGATATCCATAGCCGAGGCATCGGGTAATATGATTATCAATATTGGAGGAGGTACAACTGAAGCCGCAGTTATCTCGCTCGGCGAACTGGTTTCTTATGAAAGTGAGCGTGTTGCAGGAAATAAGATTGAAGAAGCTATGATTAACTACCTCAAAAAGAAGCACTCACTCATTATCGGCGAGCGTACGGCTGAAGAAATGAAGATAACGCACGGAAACGCCTATCTGAAAGAAGCTAAGGAGGATGTCGTCTTTCCGGTAAAAGGAAGGGATTTGCGAACAGGTCTGCCACGCAGTATCGATCTCACCGAGCGGGAACTGTGTGAAAGTATTCAAAAACCACTCAGAAGCATTATGTATACGGCAAAAAAAGTATTGGAAAACATACCTCCTGAACTTTCTGCAGACATCGTGGAAAAAGGAGCTTTATTGTCGGGAGGTACATCATTGCTGCATAACCTGGATAAATTTCTTTCCGACGAACTGAATATTCCGTGTTACTTGGCGGAAGACCCATTGCTTTGTGTCATCCGGGGTTTGGGTCTGATAGCGGAAAATTTCGAGTTGTATCGTAAGGCTGCAGGGAAGGTATAACCTATAATTAGTTTTCAGTTTACAGTTTACAGTTTTCAATAAAGAAGGCGAGTGAATAAAGTTTGATAAATCTATCTTATAGATATACTTATAACATGAATCTAGAATATGATATTATTTCAATAAAAAACGATTTCATGCAATCAAGAAAGTCCAAAACTTATATATATTTGGTACAATGTAGTTGTACAAATTTTGTATATAATACGAAGCCAACGTTTAATAGGAAGACCCTTATAGTTTTGCAAAAACATGCTTAAGACAAACATACTTTCAATACCCCTCACGCTCTTGACAAAAGAAGATATCTTAGAGCAAATAAAAAAGGGTAAACGGGAAAATGGCGATTTTCTTCATATAATTTCAGTTAACCCTGAAAATTTAGTAATAGCTCGTAAGGATGATTCTTTTAGAAATGTTGTTGTGACAACCCAAAGTCACATACCCGATGGTATGGGGGTTGTCGCAGCAGTGCGAATACTCACCGGGAAGCATATATCCCGCCTCACAGGTGTAGACCTCATGAAAACACTTCTAGAGGCAAGTGCGGAATATAGCTTGCGAGTTCTCCTTATTGGAGGTAAGGCAAATTTGGCAGAGTATGTATCTAAGTGCTACAACAGTCGCTTTCCGAGCTTGAATATAGCGGGAATTCAGGGTATTTCCAATATAGCCAAGCCAACCGGAAGTGAAGAAAAGGCAATTTTTCGTATAGTGTCGACTACAAGGCCCCATTTGGTATTTGTGTCTTTTGGATCGCCTCAGCAAGAGCTGTGGATCGATAAGCACAAGCACGAATTTGGCGGGGCAATGGTGATGGGTGTGGGAGGGGCATTTGACTTCCTGGGGAACAGAATAACCCGGGCTCCAAACATAATCCAGAATACCGGTTTGGAGTGGCTCTATCGGCTGCTCAGAGAACCATGGAGAATTGTGCGCCAAACAAGGTTGATTGTTTTTTTGACACTTGTCATAAAAGAAAGAATAAACAAATGGTTGTCTTTTTAATTCTGCCTGTTGTAATAATATATTTCCTAGGACTCCTCAATGTGCGTCTGATTACCCGCTTGCTGTTTGTGTTTACTCGGAGTACTTCAGCAGTCGTATGGCTGTTGGCACTAATTTTTCTACCGGGAACATTTATACATGAAATGGGTCATTTTTTGTTTGCTGAATTTATGCTGGTGAAAACCGATGATCTTCATCTTGTTCCTGAAATAATCGACGATAATTCGGTTAAACTCGGCGGGATACGGGTCGAACAGACTGATGTGATACGCCGAACAATAATCGGGCTCGCGCCCATTTTAACCGGAATACTGCTGATGTGGATCGCGTCATATATTGTGCTTACCTATTTTGCATACAGCATGTGGGCACTGTTTGCATATATTTACCTTCTTATTCAGGTGACACACACTATGTTTTCTTCCAGAAAAGACCTGGAAGGAGCTGTCTTCGGGTTTCTTGCAATTTCCATAATTATTGCTCTCTTAGTTTGGATAAGCACAATAATCTATATTCCTGCTTTCGCTAAGGTAATACAAGATATAGAGGACTTCGCCGTGCGTCATGTTGCTTATTTGCGGTATGGTTTGTGGTACGGAGTAGTGGTTGACGTGCTGATCTCTCTCAGTACTTGGACCGTTTTGAAGCTCTTAAGAAGGTAATCTACCGTATCTCATTAATATTCAAATCCTTGGTGCTTACCTGCGTTCCGTTTGCATCATTTAGTGTAACCTGTGCAGTTGTTTGCTCATCCGGCTTATCAAATACGAGGAAGTGATCCATGTGAGGTTCTTTGTTTATATAAACACTCCATTGCCTGGTTTTTGTCCTGAAGTGCACGACGGATACATATGGCCGGTCTGTTGTAAAAAACAACGCGAGCTGGCTGTTGTTTACATTTCTAATGTGGATGTTCGTAACAAGCTCGGCTGCCTGACTCTGAATGGTTGTCTTGCGGTTAAGTGTGTTCAGAATAACATAATTAGCGCCGAAAAATGTCAGGATGGCTCCGAGCACGACCACGGATCGGATTTGGTTGAGGGTAAGTGGTCGCGAGGCTATATAATGCTTGGCTCGCGAGGTTTTTTCCTTGACGAGTCCGGAGCATTCGGTAAACACACCGCCACACGAAGAGCACCGATAGTAATATGAATCTTTGTATAGCGGCAAATCATCCCGGGGGCAACTGATTGTTTTTGACTGAAATATGCCTTTTCCGATTTTTTTTTCAAGCATTTCCGTCTCATCGAGAGACAAAAAATCATTCTCCTTATTATCAAACCAGAGAAGGTGACACGCATTACATGCCCAATAGACTGTGCTACCAAGCTGAGACGGTGTTAATTCATGTTTGCAACTCGGACAGTTCATAGGGGACATTCTATATATTTTCAAAAAAAAAGCAACAGAGGGGTTATAAATATCGTTGCATTTTTTTTGAAAGTAGTTATAATACCCCGTACGAGAGTGAAACAGGCCACTGTCATAGTTTAGATTGATAGGACGGGAAGGCCACATACCCATGGGGGGTATGTTTTTCGGGGAACTTGGTGAAAATCCAAGATCCTGTACTACGTAGAGTACAGGATCATGAACCCTTCGTGGTTCATGACTGTGCCGCAGCTGTAAAGTCAGAACACCCGGTCACTCATTATTAGTCCCGAGCAGGAATATATGATTATGCCAGAGGTTCTTCATGGACCATTGCGTCTCCACGTGGAGCGCACCAATAATGTTTCTTTATCTAAACGAAACCCGTTGCTCGCAGAAATTCATGATATACGAAGCCAGCTGTACGATCCTCGCCGTCGTCAGGCAGCTTTAGAATACGCACGGTGCAATGAACAGACGGCACTCTTGGAGGCTGTTTCGAAAGAGTCGGTTTCCGTAACTCGGCAAGTATTTATCGACGGACAATTTTCCGCATTTAATCAACCGCTTGTTCCGATGTTTCAAAGGGGAGTAGATGAAGCTCGAAGAATGGCTAGTAAGGAAAGTATAAAGTACAAAGCAGGAAGTCTAAAGGAAGGTGATAACTCATTTGATGTGGAAATTTGGAGGCGGGAAAGGGAACTTGACGAACAGGTTAAACTAAATGAGTACGCAGTATCAGGGGAGCTAAACTCCCACTATATGATTGTCGTGTCTCCATTTCCCGAAGAAATGAATCCTCATACTGCGCATGAGTTGGGGTATTTCCCGGAAAAAAGAGCGGGTAAAGTACGGATTCATGATCTGAACCCTCAAACGGGAATTAAACAGACGATAGAGTTCTTTTATACAGGGAGTACTCTTGAAAAAATTAAGGAGATTGGTAATCTTCTCGGTCTGGAAGGAGTGTTTGCTCATCTCAAAAGTCCTTCCTACGCGCTTGAGCAGACGATAATGGTGTCAAAAGTACGTACCGGTGGATGGTTGGATATTCTGCGCCTGCTGAGTCCGGTGTTATATGAAAACGGAGCACAAGACGTAGCCCGAAAATCGCAGGTAGTTCTTTCGGAAGCGCAGCCGCTTATTGATTCGTTGGTACAGTTTGATGTTGAAATGGCTTTGTCATTAGATAAAGGAGAACCCCGCCCAGCTGTCCTGAAAATGATTAATTTGTATTTACGAAAGTACCCGAAGGAAAGCGCGGTTTTGTCTGAGCGTGACCGGTACCTCTTATACCTTGGTCGTGATCGTTTCACTAATAACGTTGCTGCGGTACTGAAAAAAATAGCCCTTATCAATACATATACACAAGTTGCAGTATTGACAGATGAACCAAGCGTAAAAGATATCGCACACCTGAAAAGCTACATCCGTAATCATTTAAGCATATATGATAACCCGGCAATCGACGGATTTCTGAGTGGAGGCGCACGCTCAGTAGCGTTTTCGTTTTGCGGAATGTCAATCGGAGGTGCACAAAGTGCGTACGGTTACATGCCGGCGGATTATCTTCGGGCCATGTTTGGAAATGAATTGGTGTTTGAATGTCCGAGTTGCCATCGTGTAACCTACGGGCCGGTTGGTAACCGATGTCCGAAGTGTAGTATTACGCTTGAAGAATGGAAAGAAAAGATAGCAGAAGAAAAGCTGGATATTGAAACGTGCGAGTAGTTAGAGATGTTTTCTGATCTCTTCACTTGCTACCAACGGATCGACGATGTTTGTTGAAAGCCCTGTTCCGATCTCAAATCCACCCCGAATATAGATGCGCGGAATAATTCGTAAATAAAATGGAGGTTTTGGACCGATGTAATAGTTGTACGCGAACCCGTCGAGTATTTTGCTCAATGCACGAATTGTTTTCTTCAGTAAAATGCCGAGAGACAGTAATTCTTCTGCAGTAAAATTTGAATAAACAATTTTATCGTTTTCATGCGAACCGGCCTCAATGTTTTCGCATGACTTGTGGGCTATCCAGACTTCATATGGGTATTGCGAAAAGTCCGGGCAATATGCGACAAAATGCTCGTCTTCACTGACCTTATTTTTGATTGGTTCAAGAGAAAGTGTCTCAAGATTTACTTGCGAGGGAATAACAATAATCTGAGAATGGGGGTGGAGGAGGCTGGTGCCCGCGTCGACTCCTTTATTGCGAAAAACTATTGGAACACCCTCTTTCGCGAGTTCTACAAGCCTGCGTTGGTACATAATCATGAGTTCCTGCATTTCTTTATCAGTCATTTCCGGAATTTCCTTCAGATGATCGGGGGTGTGCACAATAACCTCGTGAATATCAGTGATAGGGAATTTATTTGAAAACGTCCGCATGGTCCAATCGCTGTTTTTCTTGAAAATATCTACTTCAGCAGGTGTCTGTTTTTCATTCCCCGGACAAAACGGGCAGTCGGGAGAAATGTGTATTCCGTCTTTTTTAACCAGCCTGTGCTGTTTGTTTTTATCGTGAGGGCGTGAGACGCGACCCGTAGCGAGAATTACCCATCTATGATTACGAATATCGGGAATATACTTAGCCATAAGATCAGTATACACAATAGCAGTTCTTAATTCTCATTTCTCAGTTCTTAAAGAAACTACTAGTTCTTAAGTACTAAACAGATGCTGTTTAAGAACTGTCTCTTAAGAACTCTTTGAGAACTGTGAACTAAGAACTAACTCTTTATCTTGTTCCAAAAGAAGTCAAAGATAGATTCTTGCATTCGGGCAATTGCTGGGTTTTTTATCTCAACTCCCAGAATCTCGTTATTTTCCCAATAGTAAATCGCAACTGTGTCATTGTATATATCCATTCCGTGTGTTACGGCAACTTCTTTTGGGGCATCTTTCATGCTAAATTTCTTACCTAAATTCACCGGTTGCACCCCTTTGTGGCTTTTCAAAAAATTCGGACTATTAAATTGGCGAATTTCCATATTCAAAGCAACAACTTCCTCACCCCAACTTTCAAGAAATTTTTGACCGACTATTCGGTTAAAAACCGTATCGACATAACACCGCAACATCGGCCGTGCCTGCAGAGTGTTCCATAAAATCTGACGTATACCATCAATCCCTTCATAATATAAGACTTCAGTACCTTGTGTGGGCGCCTGGATGGATTGCAGGTAGTGTTTAAAGTTGGGGAAGACAGATTGTGCAGTGGTCAGTTCAGACTGCTGTGATTGAATGATCGATAGCAAACGGTCAGCCGAGGCTGCTTTTAAAACATGTTTCTTGTGGGCAAGAACTTCTTCAATGATTCCTCTGTCTTTCAACGAGCCGATCATTCGATACAGTTTTGTTCTTTCAACTCCCGAGTAACGGGAAGCTTTCAGTAGGTTAGACGGACCGTTTCTCACCAAAGACAAGTACAGATCTGCCTCTTCCTGAGTCAAACCGAGTTTTTGTAAATATGTTTGCGCCTCAGATTCTAAGTACATTGTGCACATTATGCACAACAATTTTACACAAGTCAAGACGTCATGATAGTATTCCCGCAACAATCATTAGTTGATTGTTTATAACATGAACAACAAGGAAACAAAACTACAGCAAATGGCGAGGGATATTATTCGCAATAATATCTATCTGACTCTCGCAACAGCGACTGAAATGCCGTGGGCATCTCCTCTGTTTTACTGTAAGGACAATAAATTTAACTTTTATTATATTTCACTTACTAATAGTGTTCACTCTCAAAATATTGCCAAAAACGGCAAAGTCGCGTTCGCTATTTTTGATTCGCATCAGAAAGAAGGAACAGGGAATGGGGTGCAGGGTTATGGAATTGCGAAACAATTGAAAGGGATTGAAATTGTTGATGCGTTGCGATACTACCGCACATCGTTTATTCCCATGAACTTGGCAACTCTTAGAAAAGTGGGGTATTACCGGCTATACAAAATAACTCCCGAAAAGTTTTATGTATTAGACCCGGAGGCGAGTGTAGATAAAAGAGTAGAAGTGAAACTGAATTAGACGGAGTATTTAATACTTAAGAACCGAAAACTCTTTAAAAACTGAGAACTATGAACTGAAAACTTTATTTGAGCACGTGCTGTGTAAACAAAACAACAAATCGGTGGTAATGCTGGTAGACTAAATATCCGTCAAAAATAAGTAATCCGGGGAAGATAATTCCTTTTTCGATCATGCCACCTGTTGTTAATCGTAAGAATTTGAACGGTGGAATTCCTAATCGGATAGGGATGGGGAATAGCCACGGAACGCCTTCTTTAGTAATGGTGTCGACAACAAGATGCGATAAATATCCCAGCATGAACGCCCACCATACAACATTCATATCAACCAAAAGAACCGTACCAAGTTGTGGTAGTAAAAACAAAAGTCCCAGTCCGATGAGAGACATTCCAAAAAGTGAATGTGAGATTAGTCGGTGGCTTCCCAAAAGCGGGTGAATAATGCGGCCGATAATTGAACCCGCCGGCAATCTGTTCCATAGTCGTGCCGTCGGTTGATCTAGGTCGGGTGCAATGCCTCCCAGCATCGCTGCTGCAAGCGCTGTGACGGTTGTAGCAAGCGTTATGTGCGGAATAGTGACGTAGGCGGCGGTGATAAGAAAAGTGAATGCAGTAAGGTCATGTGTGCGCCCCGTCATAAAGGTACTATAGCAAAGTTCTCATTTAGTTTTCTTGAATACCATTATTTCTCTCGAAACAGTTTGATCGGGGCGGAAGTATACAATTGAATTTCGATCTGTCAGTGTTAAATTGAGTTTTGCAAGATCTTTTTCATTGTTAAACTGCTGAGGGACGTAGCTTTGTTGAACCCATCCTTCAATTTTTAAATCGTCAAGAATCTGCAAATAGAAAAACTCCTGACGTACCTTGAGGACTGGGAAAATAATTACCACAACACCGTTTTGATGAAGAATGTTTCTGAATTGGCCAAATGTCTCAAGATACAATCTTTCAAGCATGTCCATTTCCTTGGCAGCCTGAACTTTGTTGAAATACCGGGCGTTAACAGACCCAAGATAAGGCTCGGTGACAATTGCATCGATGCTTTCAAGATCCAGTTTCTGCGAAGATAGGGTGACGTCTGCTTGAAACAAATCGAACTGATATGTTTCCCGTTTGATATCGCCATAATGTTCGAATAGCCATTTCAAATTTGCCTTGGAATCGGCTACTGCCTTGTCACTCATATCTGATCCTTTCAGTTTTCTGAACCCCAAAAGCATCATTTCCTCCAGCATTGTTCCGCTTCCGCAGAACGGGTCATACATGGTTGCGAGCTTGTTTTGGTTTGCAAGATTAATCATGATTTTGGCAATTTTCGGAGGAATCATACCTGCATGAGCGTCACGTTCCGGTCTACCGTAATCACGGAAACCGTAACTTGCGTAATCTTGAATGGCGAGAGTTTTTCCGATATACATTTTCTCACTGCCGACGCATAAACACATTTCAAAACCACGTTTCAGCAATCTCCCTTTGTCAACTGCGGCAGTTGACAGGCGGCGTTCTTTTAACGGGAGAAAGTTTGCTTTCGTGTCGAGTAAATCGGAAGCATACTGTACCCATTCCGCAAACTTGGGAGCAATATACCAGGCATAATTAAGGTCTTTGAATTTACACCCGGCACTGTACACACTCACACCGAACGTAATTTTTTCTGCTTTATCGGGAATAAAATCGGCAATATCGACTGAGGAAAAGAAATCAGAGTCGTCTGCAAAAAACGTTTCCAGTGGAGCAGTCTTTATTATCTCTACAAACTTCACGACGCCTCCGAACAGCTCGATGTTGAGTGTTTTGAGATCTGTGGCAGACTCGATTATCAGCACTTCTTGCGAGCATTCCACGAGCTTAAAATCTATCTGTTGTTTTACCAGTACATTCAAGATCTCGACTTTACTCAAAGAATGATTGAGACCGAGAATAAAGGCGTAAATATGTTTTGTGTTTGTCATGATGCAAAATCGAGCCCTCCTTCGCTAAAGCTTCGGAAGGGCATAAAAAACTGTAATGCTCATACTTCGCAAACAGTTTTTAATGCAGGGGCGGAGAGAATCGAACTCCCATTGGCGGTTTTGGAGACCGCAGTCCTGCCGTTGAACGACGCCCCTAATTTCTTATGGTATTATATACTATCTACTATCTACTAACTACTAGCTACTGATTATCACAATGGCACGGATTAAAATAAGCGAATTTTCGGCAAAAAACATACTCTCCAAAGAATTGCGTCTCACCTGGCTGGGTTTACCGGCAACAATATCGATAACAACGCAAGAAATAATCTCTTTATTTGAGGGAAAGAAACTGGTAGTGAAGGTAGATCAGGGAATTAAGAAAAGGGGAAAACAAGGTTTGGTTAAAATTAACGCTACTCCGGATGAATGTGTTCAGTTTATACAAGACAAATCAAAACAGGGGTATACCCAATTTCTTATCGAGGAATTAGTTACTCACAAACCGGAAGAAGAACATTATTTGTCGATAGAACGTGTGCGTGAAGGGATGCGGGTTTTGTATTCGGAGAAGGGAGGAATTGAGGTGGAAGACAATTGGGAGAGCATAAACGAATCTCGAATCTCGAATCTCGAATCTCGAAACAAACAAACAAAATCGGGAGAAACGACGAGGAAAACTGACGAGGAGAGGCGAAACGATTTTGTAATAAAGCTCTGTCAGATAATGGACAAATATCATTTCTCATTTCTCGAAATCAATCCGCTCGTCGAATTGCAGGCTACAGTCTCCAAACTTCAAACGACCAACTTCCAGCTCCTAGATTGTGCCGTTCTCGCAGACGATGCAGGGTCTCGCCCTTACGGATCGTCAAGCGCTGTAGATGAGCTGTCAGAACACCCTGCGGAGAAACAGGTCCGTCAGCTTGATGCAACAACCCCGGCTTCCCTTAAACTCAAGGTTATTAATCCGAACGGAAGCATCTGGATGCTGCTGTCGGGCGGTGGGGCAAGTTTGGTTCTTGCCGACGAGGTTGCAGATCTTGGGTATGGAAAAGAGTTGGGAAACTATGGTGAATATAGTGGAAGTCCTTCAACGGAAGATACGTATTTGTATACAAAGACCATTATCAAAACTATGCTCGATTCAAAAGCAGAGAAGAAAGTTCTTGTTATAGCCGGAGGTGTAGCAAATTTCACGGACGTTACAAAGACTTTCAAAGGAATTATCCAAGCACTAAAAGAAGAAATCGCCCTTTTGCAAAAGCAGCATATCCAGGTATACGTGCGGCGAGGTGGTCCAAACCAAGACAAAGGGCTAGCCCTGATGCATAAATTCTTATCCGATAACGAAATACTCGGACACGTTGCCGGACCGGAAATGGTGCTTACAGAGATAGTTAAAAAGGCATTGTCAGAAATTCAAAACTCAAATAACAAATGACAAATCAAATTCAAATCTCAAAGATAGAAGCAATAAGAAATGGGCGGAATAATATTCTTGTGGTGGGGAATCATCCGCAAATAGTCCAATCAATATTGGACTTCGACTATTTGGCGGGGAAAAGCAAACCGAGCATATTCGGAATAATCGGAAATTCCGATGCGCATCTAAAGTACTTCTGGGGTAAAAAAGAAGTACTTATTTCACAGTATCATACATTCGAACGAGTTGAGAACGCACACTTAATTGATTGGTTTATTAATCTCTCTTCCGGCCGCCGAGCATTATCTACCGGGATCGTTATGAATAGGCTTTTTACGAATCTTACTGGCGGAGTCTTTTTTGCCGAAGGAGTTCCTGAATTGCATAGTTTGGAGCTCTATAATACCGTTGTAAAAAATGGAAGGCTGTTAATCGGTCCCGCAAGTGTGGGCTTGGTTCTTCCCGGAATTTTAAAACTTGGTCCGATCGGTGGTATTACGCCCGAGCAGATTGTTACATCTGGAATATTAGAACAAGGAGATGTCGCGGTCATGTCTGCATCAGGAGGTATGACAAATGAGCTCATTTCGGTTGTGTTGCAGAGTGGCCACCATTTGTCGTTTTCGCTCTCATTTGGCGGAGATAGGTTTCCCTTGCTAACACCCAAAAACGCGTTTGCTTTGGCTCTTGAAGACCCAAAGACCAAAACCATTGTTTATTATGGTGAGCTTGGAGGCACGGATGAATATGAGTTGATAGACATTCTGAACAAAAACTCGAAGCACGAAGCACGAAATCCGAAAAAGGTGATCGCTCATATTGCAGGAACTGTTGCAGATTTGTTTTCCGAGAGCCCTCAATTCGGACATGCAAAGGCAAAAGCCGAAACAGTTGGTGAAAAGGCGCGTCAAAAACGGGAGGCCTTGAAAAAAGCGGGAGTTATCGTGACAGAAAGTTTTGGGGAATTAGGGAAAGTGCTGAGAGAGTTGAGAATATAGAATATAAGAATATGGAATATGAGGTAAAATACTTTTATGGATAAAAAAATAAATGATCTGAAAGAGCGAAAACACACTCTTTTCACCTCAACTATTTCTGGGGAGGTTGACGAGGAAGTGGTTATTTTAGGAAAAAAACTGACGGAGGTCGCAGAGAAGCAATCCTTTGCGGCGATTGTCGGATCTTTATGGTTAGGGCGAGAGCTCAAATCTTTAAAAACTGAGAATTTCATCGATTTAGTTCTTAAACTACTTGTCGATCATGGTCCCTACCAATCCGGTGCGGTTAATACCATTATTTCCGCCCGTGCGGGCAAAGATTTGGTGTCGTCACTGGTCTCAGGGCTATTAACTATCGGACCCCGGTTTGGTGGCGCAATTAACGCTTCTGCACAGGTATTTTATACAGCTGTCTCTGATCAAAAAGAGCCTGCTGCTCTTATCGAGGAGTTCGCGCATCAAAAAAGATACATTCCGGGTATCGGACATAAAAAATATCGGATAGACATGCCGGACCCTCGAGTAAAAATGCTGCAAGCATCAGTTAAGGGGGTAGGCGGTGAGTATCTGAAATATGCGCAGCAAGTTGAAAAGATTACGTCCGCAAAAAAGCCGAATTTGATATTAAATGTGGACGGAACTATTGCTGCAATTCTTCTTGATTTATTAACTTCCGAGGAGCAGTTTGACAATTTAGCAATTCAGCAATTAATTGAAGCCGAATTTTTTAACGCCTTTTTTGTTCTTTCCCGATCAGTCGGGTTTATTGCGCACTATCTCGATCAAAAACGATTGAATGAAGGACTGTTCAGACTGAACCCGGATGAGGTATTCTCGGCAGAAATTCAAAATTCAAATCTACAAATACACAAATCAAGCTCAAAATTTAAATGACAAAGCTAATAACAGGTCTTGGAAACCCGGGAGAAAAATACGCAAATACGCGACATAATGTGGGATTTCTGTTTTTGGATTACATAAGTCGAAAGTCTAAGGTAGAAAGTAAAAAGGAAAGTGGTAAGTTTCAAAGTGAGATTATTGAAATCGAATTCGAGGGAAAGAAATTAGTTCTACTTAAACCTCAAACGTTTATGAACGAATCGGGGAAGGCAGTGTCTTCATATATTCGATATTCGAACTTCGATATTCGAGATTTGCTGGTGGTCCACGACGATCTCGATTTGAAACTCGGCGAATATAAAATCAACCTTGGCAAAGGGCCAAAAGTGCATAATGGAGTTAATTCGGTTGAGGAATTATTGGGAACAAAAGATTTCTGGAGAGTGCGCATAGGAGTGGATAACAGAAATTCGGAAAACAGAATACCAGGAGAAGCATATGTGTTACAGAATTTTACAGAGGAAGAAAGAAAAGTATTAGCTACGGTGTTCGAAAAAGCTTTCTCTGAATTGAAAATTGATTGAAAACTAGAAACTAAAAACTGAAAATTATATGAGAATAATCGGCGGACATGTTTCAATCGCAGGAGGAATAAGTAAGGCTGTAGAACGGGCAGTCGAACGTGAGTTTAACGGTATTCAGATATTTGCTAGCGCTCCGCAATCTTATTCAAAACCGTCTGTCAGCCCGGAAGAAATAGATAGATTCAATAAACTGTACAAAGAAAACAATATGCAGTTTTTGGTGTTTCATGCGATTTACCTTTTGAATCTTGCATCAGAAAAACCGTCACTCGTTCACGCGTCTATCGAGTCGTTAATCGGGTACATGCAGTTTGGTGAAAAAATAAATTCCACAGGAACAGTGTTCCATATCGGCAGTTATAAAGAAAGAACATTCGATGATGTGAAAGAACAATTAGTGACATCTTTTCTAAAAATTCTTGAGAAAACACCATCGAACCAAAAGCTAATCATCGAAAATGCGGCCGGGGGTGGAGGACGTGTGGGTGCAACGCTCGGTGAGCTCGTATACCTACATAACGAAATATCGTCACGCGTCCCGCATCTCGGATCTCGCGTCAAGTTTTGCATTGATACTCAGCATCTATTTGCGACAGGAGTTGATACGGGTAACAAAGAGATTTTTGGGAAGTGGCTTAAGGAATTTGATGAAAAAATAGGGATTGAACATCTGGTGTGTTTGCATGTAAATGACTCAAAAACTGATCTGGGAAGCAAGCATGACCGCCATGAGAATATCGGGGAAGGGAAAATTGGTATTGAAGGATTTAAAAATATTGTTCACCAACCTCTTTTGAAGAATATTCCGCTTATTCTCGAGGTTCCGGGGTTTGATGGAGTAGGACCGGACAAGAGAAATAAGGATATTCTCGAAGAAATTCCACAGTGACAATTATTGCCCAACAGCATGGTCAATTGCAGGAAAGATTACTTTTTCCCCAGCAGCAGCAATCGCGGCAAATCCTCCGGCAAGCAAGAGGGCGTGCAGAGGGTGAGAAATGGTAAGCTCTCCACGCCTCGTATTTGCATAACTCAAGATTCTATTTGTCCCGGCAGTGCTTCCCGCAAGTTGCAATAATTGAGTTGGAACTGTATAGGATCTTACCCTGTGGTCGTAATTGAAAAACTCTATAAAACGGGCAATAGCTGCCTGACTGTCGTAAAACAGGTTTTCAACTTCCGGTCTTATTACATTTTTCCACTGTCCGTAATCAAAATCCTCGGTGACTCGGGGAAGATTTATTGCTTGTTCGGCTATTCTATTGATCATTCCCAACAGTGCAGCAAGCTCATGAACATGCATGGTCATGTACTCAGCTAACGATTTTTCGGGATTTGCTTGAATATCTGCCAGAACACGTGCGGCATGACCTTGGACATCTTGGAGTATATTTTGGTTACCCGCCCCCAATGCTTTTTGTATTTGTCTGACAAGAAGTGCTCCTGCACCTACCGCACCTAATTTGAGCACCGACCTTCGTTTTATAGCGTACCGGGGGTCAATTCCAGACAAATCATCTCGACCGATGGCGCGCAGCAACCGTTGACTCCATTCCTCGTATTTAATCATCGCGGCACCCGCACCTCCATAGAGGAAAACACTTAAAATATTACTGATACCCATATCGAGCGCTTGCTCTCGAAAGTCGAGAACAGCACCTCCGCGGGATAAGTCAAATGAGCCACGAGATTGAGCGTTCAGAGTTCCTATGCCGCTACCTACATTCGTAAGTAATCTTTGCCAATTGTAAAGGTTGTGGCGGTCAATGCCAAGTGCTATAAGTTCTGGTGGTTCATGCCAGACAGTTTTTGGAGTAGGTACCCATCCATATGTGTCAGTACAACTACTGTTGCTTCCGGTGCCTGTGCAAACTTCGCCGGTTTTTTGCAGTTCCAATACGATTTCAGTTCTACTGAATCTGTCCCAAACAGAAGAAACTCTGGCTATACGTTGCGAAAGGGATGTGGTAAGTTTTCTTAATGTGTCAGACTGACTTTGGCCTTCGGTATAAACTCTTGAATCGGGTAGTGCCCGCTCTGCAGTAACTGCGACTGCCCTATATTTATCTTGAGCTCCGGTAAGCGCAAGTGCAGCAATAACAACCCCAAGCCCACCTTCTGCAACCAGTTCAAATGCGCGATCTCTCCTAACGTCCTCGTCAGTAGCAGCATTAGCTGACATCATAGAGCGAATAGCTCCTTTTAATCCATCAATTCCAAGAACTTCTCTTCTAGAATGCATCTGGGAATTATACCAATATTAATTCATAAAATCTACTATAAGCTACGAGCAAATAGGTGCGATATGTGGTAAAGTAGTTTGTATGCGCATTAACCCCGTTCGTGAAGATCAAGCCACACCAGAAACTCGCAGAATCTACGACGCAATAAAAGAGGCGCTGCATTTACCACACACGCCGTTATTTTTCCAATTTCTGGGCGGTTTCCCCGAATATCTCGAGTACATCAGCGGGGGAATTATCGCTAATTTATCCGACAGTCGCTTTAATGCTGTTATCCAAACACGTAATGAATTTGTTCGCGACATTTTTAAGGAAGATTTTGATAGGGGAAAGGACGTTGTAGATTTCTTGCAAAGATATAAAAATACTCCTGAATTTTACTATTTTGAAAAAGATGTCCAATCACTTTATGCAGTAAACGCATCTTTGGCGTTTATCTTTATATCCCTCCGTGAGGCGGTGAAGGGGTGGGCTGTTGCTGCGAGGAAACTCGCAGCAAAAGTAGAAAGTAGAAAGTCTAAGGTAGAAAGTGAAGGTGAGAAAATGGAAGAGGAGTTGGTGTATGGGATAGATATCATCACGGATCATGGATCACGTATCGCTGATCAAGTTGAGTTTTCGGGGAAGGATGAGGAGCGAAGTGATGAGCGACGAGGACTGACAGTGAAAACTCAGGGGTTAATAAAGCGCGAAGGGAGTCAGATATCGGTTGCTTTACTGCCAGAATATCTGAGGCTTTGCCGAAACGAATTCTCAGAACTTCTAAAAGCTCAGCAGTTACTATTTTTACGTGTAGAACTGGAGCGAGTTGTACTCAGAAGTATTGATACGCTTCCATACAAAATAGAATCTCCAATTAACGTTGTGCTGGAATTAACCAAAATGTACCCAACATTTCCCGATCTTTTGTACCTCCTTTCCGAGCATTTTCCAACATACGCCATGCAACGGTGGCTATTTTCTGCATATTTGCTACCCTAGCGAGTTCTCGGTTCTCATTTTTCAGTTCTTAAAGAAACTAATAGTTCT
Source organism: Patescibacteria group bacterium (assembly GCA_041665145.1). Lineage (GTDB taxonomy): Bacteria > Patescibacteriota > Microgenomatia > UBA1406 > UBA1406 > JBAYJK01. The sequence continues at coordinate 201,596 of JBAYJK010000002.1, read as the reverse complement.
TAAGTACTAAACAAATACAGTTTAAGAGCTGTTTCTTAAGAACTCTTTAAAAACTGAGAACTGTAAACTGAAAACTTTGGTATATTGAAGATATGAGTAACTTAACTCAGTTCATGTTTAAGAATAAAATTCTTATGTTGGCACTGGACCACAGGGGAAGCTTCAAGAAATTGGTTGATCCAACAAACCCTGAATCGGTCACTACACAGCAGGCTATTTCTGTTAAAAAGCAGATCGTGGACGCGCTCTATAAAGATTTTTCGGCACTCTTGGTTGATGTTGAAACAGGACTTCCGGCATACCGCCAGCATGTCGAGCATTGGATGGGGGCGGGAAAACCTTATCTTTTGGCAATCGAAAAAACAGGATACGAAGATCAGAGCGGGGAACGGGTGACGGAGCTTTTGTATACCGTCAAAGAGCTGAAAGATCAGGGAGCTGCGGGAATTAAAATGCTTTTGTTTTTTCACCCGCACGCAAAAACAGCTGTGAGACAGATAGAATTGGCGAAGAAAGTACTTACCGATTGCAGGAAATACAATCTTCCGTTTTTTATCGAGCCACTTACATATCCGCTGGCCGGTGATGCAAATTTGAAACCGGATATTGTTGTTGAGATGGTAGATATGCTCCTGAAAGCAGGAATAGACGCAGACGTATATAAAATAGAATATCCGGGCGACGCACCAAGCTGTACCAAAATTACCAAGATGCTCGGAAAGATTCCCTGGATACTCTTAACAAAAGGGGACGATTTTGACCACTTTGTGCAAGGGTTGGAAGTGGCTGCCGCTCACGGTTGTAGCGGATTCTTGGCAGGGAGATCGTTATGGCAAGATTTCAGTTTCTTACCCAAAGAAAAACAGAATGAATTTTTCAATACAGTAGTGAAAGAGAGGTTTAGGAAGATATGTGAAATAGTGCTAAATAGTTAAGGATTCTGAGAGTACTTCTTGGTATATTTTTTCATACCCTTTTGCCATTTTTTCAACTGTGAAATTTTGTTCCACATGATTTCTGCAAGCTCTTCTCATGTCTTGGTACCTATCCTCAGACATTGTATATACTTTTTCAATTGCCTCGCAGAGCCCATCAATACCTGTTTTTTTAATAACCCAGTTTCCTCGGATGTCATCATCAGAAGAATTTACAATAAAACCTGTCTCACCGTCTTTTATAACCTCAGGAACAGACCCTCTTGCGAAAGCGATTACCGGCGTTCCTGTTGCCATAGACTCAATCATTACAAGACCAAATGGTTCTTCCCACTGGATTGGTACGAGAGAAGCTTTTCCGGTGCCAAAAAAAGAATTCATAAGATTATGATTCATAAATTGCAGAAACTGTATATTTTTATACTGTTTAAGTAGAGGCTCTATTTTTTGTATGTAGTATTGATTGCTGCTAGATCTGACTTCACCAGCAATGTCAAGGTTTTTTCCAGTTTTCCCGGCGGCCAAGATTCCTTCATATATACCTTTCTCTGGAAGTATTCGTGCACCTATTACAAGGTTATTGCCACCTTTTACATTAAAGGTTGAAGCTTTAAGATCAAGTCCGTTATGGACTGTACCTGCAAACTGTAGTCCGCCATATGATTTTTGCTGATTTTTACTAATCGAAATGTAATGGATGTTTTTGCTGTTAAAAGCTTTCATTGTATCAACTTCAATTGCTGTCCCTGGACTGTGTAATGTAAAAAAGCAAGGGACATTGACACGCATGGCAAAGGGCAGCCCTATGTATGGCTTAATTGTGTGGAAGTGAACGAGATCGACTTGGTGTGTTTTCAAAAAGTCCAGCAGTGTCAAATGAAGATCGATTTCGAAAGGGACAATTATTTGATACATCAACCTACTATTGCCTGTCGATTGCCAGACCTCCTTATCTATAGTTTCAAAAACTGGTTTAGAAAAAGACTCAACGCGGTGAGTCTTGATAGTGGAGCCTTTCCCAACGACCGCATACACTTCATGTCCCAATGCAGAGAGTCCTACGGTTTGGAATGTTGAGACATTCATTGAAGCAACTATCACATTATCGGGGGGAGGGGTTAGCTGTTCATTAGAAGAAACGATGGCTATTTTCATAAGTTAGGCAAGACTAACATAATCTTTGATTGATTTAATAAAAATCTCAGAAGTTTTCCTCCAACTATATTTGTTTCTATTTAGGAGTCCTTCTTTAATAATATTTTCTCTCAACTCACTATTATTTTCTAACTCCGTCATCGTGTTTAATAGACCGGAAGGCTCTGTAGGGTCAAAGAACAGTGCGCCTTTCCCAGCAATTTCTTTAAAAGTTGGTATGTTAGATGCTATAAGTGCAGTTCTTGTTGCCTGTGCCTCGAGGATTTGCAATCCAAACCCTTCATATTTACTGGGATAAATGAATGCAAAAGCACCCAAATACAGATCTTTAATATCAGCAAGAGACTGAGCGCTTATAAATGTCGCTTCTGACACTAAGCTAGTATTCTCGGATAGAGCTTTCGTTCTCTCATTGTGTGATCCGACAATCACAAGTTTTTTCTTCTGTGCTGGTGTGTTCTTGTTCATATACTCGTGATATGCCCTAAACAGCAATTCGACATTTTTTCTTGGTTCAAACGCACCAACGTAAAGAAAATAGTTCTTTGCTTCAAGTTGAAATTTCAATAGCGTCTTACTCACACTATCTGAAGGTTTGTCATAGAAATCATTTATATCTTCATAAATTGCAATTACTTTTTTTTCAGGGAGCTTAAAAAAAGAGGTTATTTCTGTTTTGGAAAAACTAGAGACTGTGAATATGTGATCTGCATTGTATATACTTTGTTTTTTTAAAGCATACCCAAACCTTCTTTCTATTGGCCATTCAACACCACGGTCTATCCACAGATCAACGTCATGTAACACGACAAATTCGGGTATCCCAAGTTTCGGGAAGGGTAAACAGTTATACGGTGATAAATAAAACAGCAAGTCGTCTTTACTTTGCTTTGCCACATATTCGGAGGTTTGTGTATTCTCCCATAACAAAGCGGACAGGTAATCTGGTTTTGTTTCCGTTTGTGGCAGCTCCGTAAACAGTATATTTTTGGGTTGATTCTCCCCATATATCTTGTCGATTTTTCCGGGAACTATTATTTCAAAAAGTAACTGGGGGAGCTGTTCAGCGAGAGTAGCAATAAAATGAGTCGAAAAATTTTTAATCCCACAAGGCTCAAGTGCAAATGGTCTGCCTTGAACGATTACTTTTTTCATTTTATAGCTTTATTTTCAGTATTTACTGTTTTGTACAATTTATTTATCTGTTTTGCGATTTTCTCCCACGTAAAATATGTTCGCACTATTCTTTTTCCTTCACCTCCCATACGCTCGCGTAGTTTATCATTCCTTAATAATTCTAAAGTGTATTTAGCAAACTTATTGATACTATTATACTGACCGACGGTAAAACCAGTTTTACGGTGTTTAACAATAAAAGGGGTCCCCCCAATCCTTGTTACAACCACAGGTACCTTCAAGGTCATTGCTTCACCAAGTACGATTCCGAAAGCTTCATAACTTGTCGGGGAAATCAAGACATCGCTCATTTTAATAAGAGCCACTTTATCATCCTCAGAAACGTAACCTAATGTTGTTACATTCTTCCTACAGGCAAGCGTATCCATGAGTTTCGCAATGTGGTCGGCGTTTTTTTTATAAATCCAGCCCGCTATAATCAGATGTGTCTCAGGCATTTTCCTATTAACTACATCGAACACCCTCAATATCCTATCGATTCCTTTACGTGCGTCTGTCTTTGCTCCAAAACCAATAATATATTTCTTGTTTTCGGGAATATTATTTTTCGTTCGGACTGCACGTCTTGAAACTATAGATGGGTAATATAATGTATTAATACCATTCGCGATTACATGTATTTTTTCCTTAGGAAGTTTGCGTCGAGTTGTGAGGTAATGTTTTTCAAACGGAGATACAGCAATCACTGCTGTTGCCTCGCGCATAATTGGAACAGTAAAGGCGGTTTCGTAGGCTTCTCGTGTATAGCGGTATGGTCGTTGTTCAAAAAATCTCCATGGATGAAAGTGGGGCGTAAAAACAAAAGGTATCTTTTTTGTTTTTGCAATAGTAAGACCTACTAATGAGGAATAACACATTGCTCCATGAGCATGGATAATGTCTATATCACCCATTTGCATTAACTCATCTCCCAGGTTTGGAAACAAAAGCTGATTTGAAGGGTATTTTATAGTTACGGCTTTACTTGTTTTAATTTCGATATTCGGGTGCAATTTGAGTGAATTTCTAAAAACCGTTGACACATCAACTTCAGAAGTGAATATGGTTATTTTGTGACCTTGTTTAGCAAGCTCGTTGGAAAGATTATATACATGCACTTCTTGTCCACGGCCGTAAAAAAAACGCTGGCAAATTTGTACAATGTGCATAATTAAGAATTATACCATTTCGCTTTTCTAAAGATAATATTTTGCGAATTCTACTTACATCCATATTTCTTTCCGTTTCTTTCGACTTCCGTTATGACAAATATCTTTTCACTTTCTTCAAAGGTGCTCGAAACAATTTTCAAAACCGATTCATCGGCTAGTTTCGTCCATACACCTGGCCAGGGAGTGAAAGCACGGATCTTATTATGCAAAACATCTGCGTATCGCGCATCGCGAATCTCGGATCCAGTTGGTAATAAATGCATTAAATTATATTTCTTGAGTATAGGCTCAAGGTATGGGGCAAGCTCATTCAGGGGGACAAAACCGTCTTCTTTAGTCAATTTTTTAGTGAATGTTGCTTGAGAATGATCTTGTGGTCTAAGAGTCTGAATGTCTAAAGGTCTCAACGTCTCTGAACTACCATTAACTCTCAACCATTTACTATTAACTAATGTCGCTCCAACTTCTGCCAGCTTTGCTTGCAGCGTTACGTTTGTATCGTTGATGTCAATTTCTGTCCGCTCTTGTGCAATAATTGGGCCATGATCGATTTTTTCATCGATCTGCATAATTGTCACGCCCGTGACTTTTTCTCCATTCAAGAGTGCAGTCTGTATAGGTGTAGTTCCACGATGTTTGGGTAGGAGAGAGGGGTGGATATTCCAAATGCCATATTCATTTAAATGCAAAAGTTCTGAAGGTACTATTACTCCGAAATCACATAACAACAGGAGCCTCTTAGCCAATTGTTTCGTCGCTCCTTCTCGCTGTCGCTCGTCGTCGCTTCTCACAATTTTGGCAAGTTCAATCTTATCTGCAACTTCTTTGTAAGGTATATGTAGCTCTGTGCATAGTTTTTTGACGGGAGTCTGAATCAATTCTTTCATACCCCGGCCGCCGAGTTTGTCTATTCCCGTAATTACGAGCGATGGTTTTGGATCAAGGTGCTGCAGAACTTGAGCACCGAATGAACCGGAAGAGATGTATGCATATTCCATGAGGGAATTATATCGTAATGACAAATGACAAATGACAAATCTACAAATCAAACTCAAAATTCAAATATCAAATAACTTTATTTGAACTTAATAGATTTGGATTTGATTTGATATTTGTCATTTGTGGATTTGAATTTTTAAACTATAATGTATCAATGGTTTTTCAAAAGATAGGCGAGATTATAACTCTCTTTGATCCCACATCCGGCAAATATGTCAGCCGCGAATACCAATCGTACGGCTTATTTCTTGCAGAGAAGCTGAATGATGATAAGCATAAATCTTTATATATTAAGCTTGCAAAAACTGTCCCTCGATATCTTTTAGAGAAAGCGTATGGTTTTGTTGCAGACAGTAAAGCAAAAAATATGGGTGCATTGTTTATGTGGAAACTGAAGGAACTGCGGAAGAAGAAGGCTGAAGAAACCAAATCGAAAAGTACAAAATTAAAACAGGATGAAACTCTCTGAGCTGTGGCAATCGGTAAAGAATTTTGTCACAAAGTACCCGTTAGTGACTTTTGCCCTCATAGGTCTTTTAGTCTATGGCATGTCATTATTCAATGGATTCGTGTGGGATGATGAGGAACAGTTACTAAACAATACGCTCGTTCATTCGCTCAGTAATATCGGTCAATTGCTTTCGAATAGTACATTCTCAACCGGCGGGGCAGCTAAGTTGGGCGGGGTGTATTACCGGCCGGTGATGATGATTTATTTTGCCGTCCTTCATACTGTTTTTGGCCCGTCCGGTTTCGTGTTTCATTTTGTTCAAGTTATCATGCATATTCTCTCAGTGTGGCTTCTATATAAGGTTGTAACATCGTTAACCAACAATCGAGTTGGAATTGCGAGTGCTTTGTTATTTCTAGTTCACCCAATAAATGTCGAAGCTGTTGTTTATGTTTCTGCTGTGCAAGACGTGTTAGTTGCACTATTTGGATTGTTATCGTTATGGCTACTGGTTACCCGCAAGAGTGTGGCGTGGGTGGTTATTACACTGTTTATTGCATTCCTCGCTAAAGAGAACGCGGTTGTGTTTCTCTTTATCGAAATTGTCTATCTTACACTTTTTATGAAGGGTTCAACCCCTCATAAAGAAAAAATGGAGGAGAAAGAGCAGCAGGACAATCGAAACACAATGTATGCAGTTTATATCGTCATAGCCGTCTGTGCATACGTCTTTCTGCGGTTTGGCTTGGCGAACGTGCACTTTCAAAAATTTGAGTTTGCTCCCATAGTGCAACTTTCGTTCATTCAACGTACCTTGCATATTCCGGCACTATTTGTGCATTATTTATATATAACTGTGTGGCCAGTGCAACTTGCTATTGCACAGCACTGGGTTATTAAAGAATTCACGTTCGGGACATTTATTGTTCCACTTTTTGTTTCTGGAATAGTATTCCTAGTTTTACTGATCGGATCGATTAAAATTGGCAAAACATTTTTCTTTTTCTCCGTTTGGTTTGTTTTAGCTCTCGGCATGTATATGCAGCTTTTTCCGTTTGATTTTACTGTTGCCGAACGGTGGTTTTATATAGGACTTATGGGACTCATAAGTCTCATGGGTCTCATGGGAGATTATTTTAAATTATTCAGAAAACCAATTGTGATTGTACTATACTGCTGCATTGTTATATTGCTGGCAGGAAGAACAGTGGTGCGATCAGTTGATTGGCGCAATGAGTTAGCGTTATTTGGCAAAGACATCCGGGTGTCGAAAGACTCGTTTGATTTAACTAACAACTATGGAGTCGCGTTGTTTCGGGTAGGGAAGTATGCTGAAGCGAAGGAATATTTTACTCGTTCTGTTGAGCTTGCGCCTTCATGGACTATTAATCTCAGTAATCTGGGCGCAACATATCAACGAGCTAAAGATTTTAAAAACGCCAAAAAATATTACCTCCTTTCAATAAAGTATGGCGATTATTACCTTGCATACGAAAACTATGCTGGTATTCTCATAACTGAAAAGAAAAATGCGGAGGCCAAAAAGTTTTTGGAAAGTGAAGCGCTTCCAAAATTTCCCTACAATGAGAATCTTCAAAGAATGTACCAATACTTGTTGAGTCTTAAACCTTAAACCTTTTACTTTATACTTTATACTTTTAGACATATGTTAATCGACACTCATTGCCACCTGAACATGATGCAGGCGCCTGTCGAAGAGGTTGTGCATCGGGCGAGTGAGTCTGGTGTGTCAGTGTTGATTACACAAGGTACCAATCTTGCCTCGTCAACCGCCGCAGTGGACCTGGCACACAAGTTTCCGGGTGTTTTTGCGACGGTTGGTATTCATCCGGAAGATCTCTCGCCAAATATCGAAGTTCGAATATCGAATATCGAAGAAATGCTTAGTCAACCTAAGGTTGTTGGAGTGGGAGAAGTTGGACTTGATTATTATATAGTTGCGAGGAACGACGATGAAGACGAAGTCGCACAAGGAGTGACTAAGCAACAACAAATAGAGTTATTTAAAGCTCAAGCACTACTTGCTATTAAGCATAAAAAAGCTTTGGTAATACATGATCGTGAGGCAGTAGAAGATGTTATAGGGGTACTCCAAGAGGTATGGTCAAAGGAACTTGAATATCACACAGTTTTTCACTGTTGCCCGGCAGATGAACGGCTGTTGGAATTTGCAGTGCAGCATCATATATATATTGGCATCGACGGAGACATCAGCTGGTCGAAGAAGAAACAACGATTCATTTCGTCAGTTCCACTCGAACTTCTTGTCCTCGAAACAGACTCTCCCTTCCTCATTCCCTTGGAATTAAAACAGATCATCTTAGAAAATGAACCGAAAAATATAACGATCGTGAGAGATGCTGTTGCACGAATTCAAAATCATCCCATTGAAATAGTAGAAAGTGCAACAACTCTGAATGCGCACAGGCTTTTCAGTATAGATTAGTGCTTGATATTGACGGCAGAGATAAAAGACAATATACTTAAAATCCAAGAGATACATTATGACCGACGCTACACTAACAGCAATGCCCCCCGTAGGAGAGCAGCCCATTGTAATCAGTCCGGTTATTGAAATGGCTACTCCCGCAGTTGTGCCGGAAGCGACTAAAAAATCACCTCTTGGAATAATTATTCCCGTCATTTTAGGGATAACAGTTTTACTGTCCGGGTTTGTTGGAGCAGGGTATTACTTTGTTGTCATGCCCCGCAAAATCGAAGTGGAATACTCCAAAAAACTTGTCACATATCTGCCCGAAATGCGAACCTCAATCGGAAAGGTGGTTTCGGATTTCGATACGCTTTATACCATGATTACCGGGCAAAAGAAAACAAGTGATGAATCGAACAAACTGCTGCATCTGAATGTCACTCCATTTTTGACACAACTGAAAAAATTCCAGAAAACTTTGTCGACTGAAGGCGAGGTTGCCGGTGAGTCTGTAGAAAAAAATACCTATTTCAGTCACTTTAACGTGTATAAGAAATTTGGGGAATTTTCGAATAGTCTCAAGGGAATGAGTGAATTCGGGAATAGAGGAAAGGTCTTGGGGATTCAGACAATTGCTGATGAAATTGCCGTATTGCGGCTTGCCGAAACTCACACTAACACCGCCATGCAGACTACTCAAACCGCAACATCCAAACTGAACGAAATGCGTTCATATCAAATAACAAAGAAGCCTGAGGCTGCGTCCAGTGCTCTTACTGAGGCGCTGCAGAAACTTACCGCGACGGGAAATGAAACCGATTTGTATTTAAAAGAAATGTATAAAACCGCTCATTTCTACCATGAAGCAACCGCAGTGAATATAGAGCTTAATCCGTTATTGGCCTCGTGGCTTGTGCTTATGCAAACGTTGGTGGAAACGAAACAGCCGGAATTGTCGCTTGGGAAGGTGGACGAGCTTCGTAATACACTGCAGAAGCTGCAGAACAGGTTACTTGCATTGGAGGACAGTGGTTTACCCCAGGGGATAGATGATTTGCATGCAGACAACAAAAAAATAATTACGCTTCTTATGCAAAATATGGATGATATTAAAACAGCTATAAAAACTGAAAACTTCCGCACATTCGTTAATTCCGTGCAGACCTTGGCAGAAAGTATAGACCCGCTATCCCTGCGTGCAAAGACACTTGAGATCTCTTTTTGGCAGAATAATCCCGCGTTTAAAAAACATACGACACTTGTTCAGGACTTCAGGGCAGAAGAAGAGAGTCTGAAAACAGCCATTATGTTGGCGAAAATCCCCCCGTTCGTGAATTAATTATTTGGAAGCTTTGGTAAGTACTTTGCAACCACTTTGAGTAAGCAAAACTGTGTCCTCGATTTGAATTCCGAATTTTCCCGGTATGTAAACACCCGGTTCGACAGTAAAGACCATATTTTCTTGCAATGTCATGCTAGAAGTTTTCGAAAGACGGGGGTTTTCGTGGATATCTATACCAACGCCGTGTCCGAGGGAGTGGTGGAAGTATCGGGCTAAATCATGTCTACTCAGAACGTCATAGGCTAACTGGTAGGCTTCTTTACCCAACATACCAGGTTTAATTTTATCGATTGCCGTCTGTTGTGCCTCTAGAATTTTCACGTATGTCTCATTAAATTCGTTGTATTCAGTGGGCGAGGGAACCTCGCCCCTACGAACAAAATACGTCCTGGTGATGTCTGACGTATATCCCTTGTACTTAACACCAAAATCAACAAACAACGGCCCCTCTGTTATCTTTGTGCTATCTGGCCGATGGTGGGAAAGGGAAGAATTTGCACCTGTTGCAACAATGGGAATGAAAGAATTTCCTTCGCCACCAAACTTATGGCTGAGAGTTTCAATCAAAAAAGAGACTTCCGCCTCTGTTTTGCCCACCAAATCATCACGAGAAATTGCATCAAATACTTGGTCAGTAATGCGACATGCTTCCGATAGTGTATTTACTTCGTCAGAATCTTTAACCACTCTCAACTCTTCCACAATTCCATCTTGGGGCTCAAGGACAATGCCAGGAAGCAATCTGCCAAAATACTCAAACTCCAGGTATTTTAGGTCGCGGTACTCGAAGGATAGTTGGTTATTGGTTGATAGTTGACGGTTGATAGTAATAATGCTGATTATTTTTTGATAATAATTTTGTCCTGACTCAGTAATCGAAATATGTACATCTTTAATATTGTGCACTTGCGCTTCGTAGCGATTGTCTGTGATCAGGGTGAAGATCTTATTTTGGTATAGCAAGAAAACTTCTCGTTCCCACGGGGCAAGACCACGAAATCCTGTTAAATAGAAGATATTGGATGGGGAAGAGACGAGCAAGTTAGAAACTCCGCGTTCTTTCAGAAATTGCGAAAGTTTATTTAATCGAATATTCATGTGTGATGTCATTCCCGATCTAGTCGGGAATCTAGGCACTCTTCTTATTTCTGGATCCCCGCCTACGCGGGGATGACAACGCAACTACTATCTCGTGACTTGATACGACTTTACTTTTTCCAAAAGTGCTTTTGCTTCAGTATTTTCTTCAAAGTGTTTACGCACAGGCTCAAGTAACTGATCCAAATAGCCGGCAACAGCTTGTTTTAAATCTGCAGGGTGGAGTAGTTTGTCAGCAAATGTTTTTTCAAGCTCACCGTAAGAAGTAAATTTTAGAGTGCCACCGAACTTTTCCGGCCGTTCCACAACAAAAGAATTTATTCCGAGTTTGTCGAAGGACTCAAATATAATGTACTTACAATATTCTAGTACAGGATTCTCTGCGATGTCACCTTCGAGACAATAGGCCTTATTTATCTTGCGTTTAATGTCATCGGTAGTATCAGTCATAAAGATTGCTGAATCGGGTTTCGACTTTGACATTTTCCGTTCAATTGTTTGGGTGATCTTGTCTTTAGCAGGCTCCTGACCACCGGTTACTGACTGCGCTTTTTGTAAGCTCATCAACATATGGTGACTCACGACAATCGGTTTCCAAAATCCCAGCTGCGGTCCGACTTCGCGTGCAAGCATATTGAGCTTCCGTTGATCCATGCCAAGTTGAGTAATTCTTGCACCCAATTTAAAAATGTCGGCAACCTGCATGCAGGAATAAATGATGTTCGCACCCGTTAAATTGTCCATCGATTCTTCCCGGCCCATCATCTCTGCGGTTCGAATGAATCGTTTAAGGGAGTTTGTTTTCCCGACCTGCACCACAAGTTTCCAATATTCGGGGTCCTTGGCCATATCCGATGCCCACAAAAATTCTACTTTTGACAAATCCATGCCGGAGGCCCGCCATACCTCAATAAAGTACTTTCCGACTGTCTTAATTCTTTCCAGGTCTCCGCCCATTTTATTGTTGGCCATTGCGTGCCAGTCGGCTACCCACATCTTGAATTTAACTCCTGCCTTGATCATTTTGTTTACGTTAATTGCCCGCAGAAGTCCTTGCGCGATATGAATTTGACCTGAAGGTTCGAAGCCGTCGTAAGCGACAATCTCTTCGCCGGACTCAAGAAGAGGTTGTAATTCGCCCACTTGGATAATTTCTTCTCCGACTTCCTGAATAAGTTTAATACGTTCTTGTATATCCATTTTGCTAGATTGCTAAATTGTTATATTGTCTTATTCTACTATAATATCCCCGAATTTTTTTAAATCATCGCTGCAGTAGTCGAAATGCATTTGATAATTTCCCTGTCCAGGAAAGGTCACGGTCAGGTATTTCTTCGGCTCAATGGGGTACTTGCTCGTATTAATGAATAGACAGAAGTTCTCCGGTACGTTGTGCATATCAAAAAAATATGTTTGTTTGCGGATAAAATGGAAAGTTTTATTTTTGCCGGTTAAAAAATCGACAACCACCAGCGATTTGGGATCCGTTGGTATTGTTGATGAGCTAGATACCACTGGTGGAGTAGTAGTGGTTTCGCTGAAAACAGTACTGATGATCTGTTGCGTTTGTTGATCGAGTAAGTTGTTGATTGTCGACACAACAGATGTTGCGGTTTTTTGGACAGTCACTTTTGCTTGATCAACCAGATTCGTTGATTGTTTCACAACTACTTTTTTTGTTGCCGCCTGAATGCCTTTTACTGTTGGCACCTGTTTCTTTTGTGCCAAAAACTTTTGTAAGGAGCCTGAGCGGACAAGTACAAAAATACCAAGCATTGAAAGCAGTGCTACAGCGAGGATTTTACGCATATGACTCATTATAAACAAAAACGCTTCTTGACAAAAAAGATTTATTTATGAATAATGAATTACATGGATGACACTGCATTGAACCAAACGAATCAACAAGCGACTATGCCCCCGACAACGCCGGCGCCTATGCCAAATGATAATCTGGTTCCGGTTGATCCGGCGCTTCAACAAGCTCCAGCGCCAGCAGCTGTCGATCCTGCTGTTGCACCAGTTGCTCCTGTAGCCCCGACGATGGACGATCTACAAAAAATAACTCAAGACTTACAAAATTTAGCTCAGGAAGTAGCTGCTCCTGCTGTTGCACCAGTTGCTCCTGTAGCTGCTCCGGCATCAATGCCTTCAGCACCGGTAGAAACGAAAACTCCAAGCTCAATCAAAGCGACTGTTTACGTAATTACAGATTGTCCGTATTGTAAAGCTGAGAAAGATTTTCTGGCAAGTAGGGGTGTTGCGTTCGTAGAAAAGAATGTAGAGACAGATGAAGCGAGTCTTAAGGAAATGCTTTCTCTCAGCGATAATTTTGCAGGTGTTCCCGTGACTGTGCTCGAGGGTACGGACGGCAAAAAGATTGTCGTAAAAGGATTTACCCAAACTGATTTTGAGGAAGAAATGAAAAAAGTTTCCGGTGAGGCACCGAAAACCGCACCTGTTCCCCCGGCTCAAGAACCGGCTGTTACACAGGCTCCGACTCAACAGGTCGCCCCGGCTGTTCCTCCGGCCACACCCCAGATACCCAACCTTAATTAAGTCAAAAGTTGCAAGGTGCAAGTTGTAATCAAGCCGTAGCTATTTAAGTTGTAGTTATTTCGCTCTTAAATTACAGCTTCTAGTTTTATTTCAACTTACTGCTTTAAGCTTTCAACTTTATTTCACCTTACAACTTTCGACTTACAACTTAATTTCCGCTATACTGTTTTCATGCATCATAAACTAGGTGTTTTTGTCTTTGCCTTTTTACTATCTACTATCTACTATCTACTATCAACCCAGCCAGTTTATGCCGTTAAATTCGGTATTAACGTTGCGGGGATTGGGGACACAGAGCGGGCGGCAAATCTGGTAGGCCCCGGCGGTTGGATTGTCCGCATGATTTCACCTGATCAAGTATTAGACGCTATCAATCAGGCAAATTCACACAACCTCAATCTGGTTATCCGCGCATCTCATTCGGCACCAGGTGCTCCGGAATTGAAAGCACGTTATGCTCAGGAATGGGTCAATGCTTTTTTGCCTCATTTATCTAAAATAACTAACCCGGTATATTTTGTTCCCATGAATGAGCCGGACAATCCGTTTGAAGGAATAAATTGTTCGAGTACGGATGTGAAAGCATATCTGGACGGGTTGCTGAATAACTTTAAAGACCCTTCCTGGAGCGGAAAAGTAAAGCTATCAACCCCGTCATTTGACCCGTTTCAGATTGCCGATCACGGGACGACCTGTTATGAAGAGCTTGGCGGATTCTACTACTTCAACCAGTTTGATGTCGTTTCATACCACGCATATGGCCAAATGAATAGCGGAGGCATGGATACCAGTGCAAGTCAGCTAAAGCAGGGTAATGTGACGGCGTTTCTTGCTCAACTCGGTCTTTCAGGTAAACCGGTGATTATTGATGAAACAGGCGTTGTCTGTGTTGATTGCACGTCACCGGATGTCGGTGGCGGCAGTATGGTGAAGTACCCGTATACACAGCAGTATGTGGATATGTTCAGCACCTATTTACACAGCGATATTGTGCAAAGCCAATGGACACAGAGTAATGTGATTATGTTTTCCATGCTCTCATACTCGCCGCAAACTCCCGAACCGGATGAAGGCAGTTGGATGGACAAGTCGTTTGCAGAACAAGTAGTTATTATTGCTGAAGGAGCGGTGGGAGGCGGTACCGGTCCGGTCTCCGGTCTTTCTCCGGTGCCGACGCAGCGCCTTGTTGCGACACCAACCGGTTTACCGGATTCCATTCAGGCACATTTACGAAATCGGACAAACGGATCAATCCCAGGAAAAAAACGGGACGAAGTAAATGCATCCCGGTCCGAAGATTGCGGTTTTTTGGGATTGAGTTGTTTATTTGTAGAAAAACAAGTCGAGGTGAGTGCAGACACTTCATCCAAACCGCAAAGGGTGAATGTAGATTCTCCCAAACCGCCGTCAAATGTATTTGAATCGGTTGGTGCATTTTTCAGCAATTTGTTTAACGTATCTTCTTCACCGAAAGGGTATGCGAATACGTACTTTCCGGCAACGGTAGCCAAAAATAATCAAACTGGACTCGGGGGTACGAGCGCAGAACAAGACGCTGCTGTGCGGAGTCACGAACGGATTTTTGAAGCGTTGCTGCCGAGGGGTTCGTCAAGTCAGTATACCAGTAACACAAACGTCAACTATTCACCAAATCCGACTGGGGCATACCCATATCCAACACTAAACATTACACTTGGTCCTGCTCCGACACAAGTAGCAGAATACGCTCAGTATCTTTTGACATCGGCCGGTACCCTGTGTAATGGCGCCACACCGTTCAATGGAGTGCGGACAGTCGGTCTGACAGCAAATCTTATTGCAAGCTGTCTGCAGGGACAATTGGCGACTCCGGTCTACAACATACTATATCAATCGGCACAGAGTCATACGTATCTTCAGTGTGTCGGGTATGTCATGGCAGTGGAACAGGGAACAGGTGGCGGTCTTGATGGCCGAAATGCTAAGGCTTATTGTAGCGGAAGCGTCCCAAATGGCTATCGGAGATTGATGAAGGATCAACTTTCCGTACAAATGGTTCAGGTCGGTAATATAGCAATCTATACGACGGGAGCTTTCGGACATATTGCAGAAATCGGCACAATTGCGTCCGATGGAAAAATCAAAATTTTTGAGGCAAACTGGGCGACGTCCGGTTCAATCGGCTATCATCTGGACACATTGGCGAATGTTGATTGCGTATTACAACGAACCTTTTAAATATACGTTACAATACTGTAGTAATCATGGATAACAAAAAGCTTATATTTGCCGGTGGAGTAGGTTTTTTGTTTGTTGTAATTCTTTTGTTTTTCGGTTTCACGCTGATTCAGAATAAATCCACAGTAAAAAATCCACCCGCGCCGACAATTCCTCCCACTACCATTCCGCTATTTCCTTCCAATATTGTTCCTAAAGTTCCTACGGCAACACCGATTCCTACCATAACCACCTCACCCCAAGTTACCCCCGGCCCGTCACCGGATACGCGTCCGGTTGAGTTAATTAGTCAAATAGAAGAAAAACACCGGGTAGAGAATCCTGATATCTATGTTGCCAATAAGTTGCCGTACATCGGTTCGGATTTCGAAATGAACTACGACATGGCTGCTGATGGTAAAATCACCTTTACCGTACGTTCATCAGATTTTTCAGGATCGGAGCTTCAACGCAAGGTTGCAACATGGCTACTCAGCTTGGGATTAACTATAGAGCAAATCAATTCTTTGACGATTGAATACTGAATGTCGTATCGAAACCCTGTTTGACCTGATCAAGAAGTGTTGAAGAACCGGTGGCAATAATCATCTGTTTGGTTTTGCTGCAGGTGATGTCTAATACGTCTGCTTTTTGTGATAATGATGCGCTTGTTGACGAAATGGCAACATGTATTGTGTCGGGCGCAGTAAACTCGAACTTACACGGTTGTACGACGTACCGGATTATATTTACGGTTGGTATGACAACCTCTTTTTGCACTTTCACTTTTTCTTTCACCGGAGTATCAACCAGTTGAACCCATTTTCCGAGTCTTAAACCGAAGAAAAACGCTACGATGACAAGCAGCATCAAAAGGAGATTCAATAAACGAGCCATGAGCTTATCATAACAGATTTAATGGGCCGAATCTACATGATACCGCCGGGAATCATGAAGCCAAGAAGAAAGTTTATTGCAGGCTGAATCAGAATAAACAGTGGACTTTGTCCGTTGACAATGGGGAGCAAAAAAAGGAGAAGCACAAGTATTCCATACCGTGACAAAGAAAGCCATTCGGCTCTTTTTTCGGCAGGGAGAATACCGGCAACAACTTGAAAACCGTCGAGCGGAGAAAGGGGAACTAAATTGAATATCCCGAGCGTTACATTCAACAGTATCACATATGCAGCGACTGTTTGTATAAAAGCGTTCGGGATCATGCGCAGCAAAATCGCGCCGAGCAGTGCAAAAAGCAATCTGGCAACAGGCCCGGCAAGGGCAATGAGCGCTGCATCGCGGGAAGGTTTCCTCAAATTAAACGGGTCGTATGGAACCGGTTTTCCCCATCCAAAGCCCCAGAATAGAATAAACATCATTCCTACCATGTCCACATGTGCGAGCGGATTGAGTGTCAAGCGTCCTTTTGCGCGGGGAGTAGGGTCGCCCAATTTGTCAGCGACAAGTGCGTGGGCGAACTCATGAACGCCGATAGAACAGACAAGGACGATAAGCGCGATAAAAAACATTAGAGGATTCTGACTCAACAGGTTTAACATAGGTCTAGTATAACAAATATCAGACGTAGAGTTGAACGGCTTGCTCCACGCTTGAACGTAAGATATACTGTAAAAGTATTAATGCCTGGATAGCTCAGTGGTAGAGCATCCCCTTGGTAAGGGGAAGGTCTTGGGTTCAAATCCCAATCCAGGCTCATTGCATGAAGGTTTTAATCCGCTCCTCTGCAGTTTTCATTTGTCCGGCAGCGATGATGTAGTATGTCAGAGTTCTCCCGTTCCGGAGCGGGGATTCAAGTTTTCTCAATGCAACCATCGGGAGTGATCTTGAAAACGATGTAAATGCCGCCAGCACTTTTTCGGCAATGTCTTTAGTATCCCAATGGCCGCGTATATCCATTCCGCATGCCAGCAATACGTCAGACAAGGATACCGTGCCATCAAGTTGACGAATGTATTGCAGATTACCAATAGTTACACGGTCAAGTGCCGCGAGTGCATGTTCGTAGTCTATAGCATTACAAAGCGCATCAGATATTGTGTCGTGATCTTCAAACTCCCGTGCGGGAAGTATAGTTCTTCCCGGAAATCCGTTCTCTTGCAACCATTGGCGGACATGTACGCGCGTGTGCGGTGATGAGATCTCACTCTGTTCGCCCCTGACGATTTGTTGCTTTAATTTGACAACGGTACTTCCGGAAGGGTCATACAGCGCGTGATGAATAATGTTGTTCCTGTCAGTGAGACTCGGAGGGTCAAGTAACTGCATTCTTTTTGCTAAGTCCGAACCGATGCGCATAAGCGTGTAACTGGATGCCTGCCGGCTACGTTCAGGAATAAGAACCCGTAAGGGAGCAGCGCCAATGCAGGCAATAGCAAATAGGGCAATGGGGTCGACGCAATGTTCTGCCTCTTGTTTTCTGAGAAAGTCATAGAGTGGATTATCTGTACTCCAATTACCCCATTTCCGGAGCGTGTCGCGTAGAAATCTATATGCAAGTGCACGTGTTCCGATAACTCTGCTGACTGTATTAAAATCTTTTCCAGTAATCTCGGTACCTATTTTAGCTGCAAGTAGATTTAGGCGGGTGTTTCGCTCAAGGGTCGGCAACTCGGCGTTTTGCAGTATGCGGAATAGTTCGAGCTGATATTCATGCATGCAGAGCTCCGAAGGCTTCATGACTTCACGTATGCTTACCATGTTGTATTATACCATCGCACCTGTGGGATCTTAAATTTGGTAGAGATTTGCGTTGCGTTCACTTGTTTTTTTTGATATCATACCTCCATGGCACAATGTTTTATCTGCAAAAAAGGGAATACCCGTGGCTATCAAATATCGCATTCGAACATCAAAACGAAACGATTATTTAAGGCTAATTTGCACAACCTGTCAGTGAGGATTGATACCAACACACTTGAACGGGTAGCAATGTGTTCAAGGTGCTACAAGAAAATCAAAGGTGACTTTTGGGCGGGTAGGGCAGTCAGTGCCGTTCCCGTTTCACTATTAAATCAGGAAAAATTTAAGAAAGCTCCGGTTAAAACCGCATAAACCATGGCAAAAAAAGGACAAAGAATAAAAGTGGGTTTGCAATGCACTATCTGTAGCAGGCAAAATTACACGACCGAAAAAAATAAGACCAACACGACGGAAGCATTCAAAATGCAAAAATACTGTTTGAAATGCCGCAAGGTAACTCCACACAAGGAAAAGAAAAAACTTGACTAAATAACTTCCTAAATCTGCTCGTTACATTGTTTCTTTGGCCCTCCGTGAAGATTCACGATTAATTGTGTTTTAGCAGAATCTTCAAGTCGGCAGAAACAAGTAACTCGCAGATTTTATATTTTCTTGTTTAGAATTTGTTTCGAATTTCGAGATTCGAGTTTCGAATTTAATCTATGTCGTTCCAGTTGGTGAAGGACCTGGTGTGATTGTTGGCGTAGGAGTCGGTGTCAAACTCGGTGCTGGTGTTGATGTTGGGGCGGAAGACGGGGCAAGCCCGTTTTTCTTCACGTTACAGAGAGACCAGTCAAGTAAATTTACAATTCCGTTATTATCTTGGTCATATTGGGCGTTCTTTGTGCCGAGATTACTCAAATAACTTGCTTGCGTGCAGCTGGTGTCTTTGGCAGCAATCGGCGAACTTGTTGGTGTAGTAGCAAGTGTTGGAAGGGGAGAGAGGAGGGCAGCAGGTTTGGGTGTGTTAGTCGGCATCGGGGACAGAATGGCACCCGAACTTGAGCTTTCAGCAGGACTGGTGTCCGGGTTTGCTCCCTGTGCAGAATTTTGGGAAGCGGTCGTAAATGTCCAGGGGACACCTCCGTTATCGAATTTCTTGTCTCCAGTGCGAAGCTGAAAATAATACGTTGATCCGGCATTCAACAGATTGAGTTCAATACTATGTTCTTTTGAGCTGGTTGCTTCAGGGGCGAAAAACGTTAATTGGGTGGGAGTCGTGCCGTATTCAATAACACTTTGCGTTTCCCGGTCTGTCGCCCATTTAACCCGTGAACTGCTTGTCGTAATTTCGGTGATAGCCAGATTCTTTGGTGAGAGGTCTTCGGCTCGTACCAGGGCGCCGGCAACAAGCTGGAACCCAATAACTCCGACAAGCAAGGCAGTAATGGATCCGAGGACAATGGTAATTATCCGTACTTGTTTTTCTTTCAATGCGGGCAGGGCAGCCATAGTGTCAGTGTACTATGATAGAAAAATGTTATCAAGTACCGCTTCACTGTCGATAAAGTTTCTGGTGATAAGCGGCAAAGCTTCCATGGTTTTTTTCAGCTTATCAGCAAGCCACGGTGTTGAGGAATCTTTTCTGCCAAGCGCGCCGTATCCATAGGTGATAAACTTATTCAGAAACGAAGGTATTTCTTCCCGTTTCTTTGTCGGGGAATAGTTGACAAGCGTACTCGCAAGTGTCCCTTTCTTCCGTACTTTTTCAATAAAACTTTCGATAATTACGGTATCCTCAGGGGAAAGAAGAAGTTGTTCACCGCGTGCATAGGCAACAAGCGAACGTGATAAAATGGTCGGCATGACCGATGTTATGCTCGGCACGACCAATATGAAAACAATATGCTCAGCGTGCTCTTCGAGTGTTTTCAAAAACGCGTTCTGCACAACCTCTTTCGCAGTAGCAAATTCCCATAAAACAAAAACAGCATCGTGATTAAACCGATGCGAAACAAGCTCGATAAGCTGTCCTATCTGTTCCACGGTGTACCCATTTTTCTCAGGCTCAATATGTGTGAAAGATGATTCTGGAATTTTTTCAAGCCGCCTATATTCCGTCAGGTACTTGTCTGCCGCATCTTTAGTAGAACTGACGAGCAAGATGTTATTCATTCTTCGAGAAGCTCCGTACTAATTCGAATTTGATCTTGTGAGTTTTGGGGATCTATGTCGGTTATACCGACGAGTTCATTAAATTCTGCGGGAGTGCCCGAGACAGCTTGCTGTACCTGCCGTACGAAAAGAGCTGTGTGCAGAACATCTGTGTCATGCAGCTTTGCGTATACAACAGACGGCCTATTGTTCCCAGGTGTATCGGCGACGACAAATGTTACCGGATTCTCAAGCAACTTGTATGTTGCAGAAGGGCTTGCGGTGATTTCAGTCTGTAGCGATGCGCTGACTGTTGCGTTCACCACACGGGGCAAACTGGTAATAAAAACAAAATCGCTGCTATAAATATAAACGTCTCCTTTTTCTGTGAGAAACCCGATCTCTTTTCCGGGGTACGAAGAAATAAGCTCTGCTACAACAGGAGCCGGGGGAGTAAGTAGAACCGATGGACGTTGTGGGTCAAGAAACACGCGCTCTCTCATGATTGTAGAGGTAGAGGGAGCTGCTTTCGGTTGGAAACCCACACGCTCTTTAAACAAGGAATTAAAAAGTATGACAAACGTAACGGTTACGATGACAAAAATAAGAAGTGCATTTAGTTTCACAAGCTTACTATATCACGACAGACTCTTTTTTTAAATATTTAATGTTGACAGGGATTTCGGTTTCGTATAAAGTAGTCAGACCATGTTGCATATAACTACCGACGCCGAGTTTAAGAAAGAAGTGCTTGATGAGCAAACAAAGCCGGTTTTGGTTGATTTTTTCGCAAAATGGTGTGTCCCTTGTAAGGTTCTCGGACCGGTTGTAGAAAAACTTGAGGCGGATAATCCAAATGTGAAAGTCGTTGAAGTAGATGTGGATTTGGCTCAGGATTTATCTATGAAGTACGGTGTTATGAGCATTCCGACCATATATGTATTCAAAAAGGGGAAGATGACCCAACAATTCATCGGGGCCCAGGATCAAAAGACACTCGAAGCAGCGCTCGCATGAATATTCGTCCACAATCTCTAATTGCTAGTTTTTAGTTTCTATTGAGTTTCTGGGGATTAGTTTCTATTTTCAAAACGGGAGACCATAAAAGAGTCCACTTGCTGCTTATAAGCACTTGTTAATGAATTCTCTCTTCAAGTATAGTAATTCGATGCAGCAATATGAACTTGAGAAGAGATTAACAGTATTTTCGGCATCGCTCATAAGAAGTTTAAAGGCAATTCCTATCACGCGATACAATCAAAACATTATTGACCAACTTCTTCGTTCGGGGACAAGTATAGGAGCCAATTATCATGAGGCAAACGGGGCAGTTTCAAGAAACGATTTTCGTAATAAAATCGGGATTTGTAAGAAAGAGGCTTTAGAGGCAAAGTACTGGTTAAGTCTGTTAGGAAACTCTGAACTCGGACATAAAGTTACTATTGAGGCTCTAAGTAATGAGTTTTTTGAGTATGTAAAAATCTTCACGAAAATTCTTCAAACCCTCAGAAATTCTGTTTAGAAACTACTAGTTGGCAACTAGTCCTTCAATAGAAACTAGAAACCAGTAATTAAAAACTTAGTTTGAACTCCCCGCTACGTTCAGCCTTCTGGCTCTTGAACGTAGCGGGGCGAACGAGGTTAGTGAAACTGTCTCGACACAGTGGGTGATTATTATTCCAAAATGCATCGGCCATTATTTCTTCTGAAGATAAACACAATTCGTACGAGCAATTTCGTACGGTGAATTTAATCTCCAGGAGTGAACGGCCGATGCAATCTGGCCGCTCAGGTAAAACTATCCGATTCTTCCGAAGGCAGCGAGTGCTGCCAGGAAGAGTAGTACTATTATCACGAGCTTCAAAAGTTGACCGACGACGCTCGCGCCAGCTTTGGCGTCTCCTGCCGGCATGCGGGAGATCCCTTTCCCGTCAAAGAAGGGTAGGAACGCTTTCCCGGCGCTTCCGAGAATCCCACGAGTAGCGTCAATGGTCACCTTTACGGTGCCACTGACTAACTTCCCGGCGATTGGGATCGAGATCGGCTGTTTCTGCTCGTATCGCCGTGGCCATGTCCACCAGACTACTAGGACAATGACCACGAGTACGATTAAACCGATTCCGCCCCCAGCGATCCCCAGAACCACTGTGGTCGAAGAAGTAGTTGTTGTGCCGGTAGTTTGTGACCGGGGCGTTCTCTTGCACCCCATGGTCTCCACGTACTGGTACCAGCCTTCAACTCCCCCTTTTTCGAAGACTAGCTCGGGGGTTGCCCCCGCCCGTTTGTCCGGGTCGCCATCTTGGTAGCAGATGACGGACCTCAGATCCATTTTCCGGGCCTCGTCGATCGTCAGGCGGTGGGGAACAGGGGTCTGGGTTGCGGCTGGCGCTGGCGTGGCTGTTACTGCCGGGGTGGCGGTTGCCGCTGCTGCAGGAAGCCCCCCGTCAACTGCGGCAGTTGCCTGGGCAGGAGGCTGCTCAAAGCAGCCATTCTGTGCAGCAACTGCGAGCCAGCTCCTTTTGTCAAACTGAAAGCTGGCTTGCACTTCAAAAGTGGTTTCATCGACCTGCCCCCCGGCCTGGGGGTAGCAGGTCCAGGTTTGAATTTGGCACCAATCACGGCGCCATCCAAGCTGAGCGGCTTGGAACGTACCATGGACGGACACGTACTCGTCCACTTTGGCAATGCCACTCACCTGACCATCATATGGGCAGGTGAAACCGTCGAAACAGCCGCTTTTAGCGGCTTGCTCAAGCCACAGCGCTTTGTTGAACTGAAAACCAAACTGGGTGTCAAACCCAGTCTCGATCTTCCGTTCGCCGTTTGCTGTGTAACACGCCCATGTCTGCGTTTGGCAGTGATCGCGGCGCCAAGCTGTTTGGGCGGCTTCGAACGTTCCATGAACGTTCGTGTATTCAGCTACAGCTTTCTCATCGCTTTGCCCGCCGTACGGACAAGTGAAAACGTTTCCCTGTGCCGAAACACTCGGCACGAAGGTCAAAAACACGCAAATTGCTACCAAAACTGTCAGGATTTGGAACATTCGGCTTGTCATCGTAATCCTCCGTAAGTCACGCTCGCCGTTGCGGCGAGCGAAACGAGGCAAATCCCAGGCGAGAGTAATGAATCTTCTGGGTTCTAAAAATATGAGAATAATGATTTCTCTCTCGCTGCTGTCTGCCTCAAAATCGGCGATTTCCTACTCAAAGGGTGAGCAGGCGACCTCTGTACCTAAAGCACAGATTTAAAAAAACAGGCTTGAATCGATGTTTTTGGATGTTTTCTTAAAGACACCCTAACTTTTTCCCATAAAAGCACGTAATTATCCGCCGGTAACCCGAATCGGAACACGTGGAGCCCTCGGGAAAGGACTCATATTCAATTGTTGTTTACAGCTGTTGTTTACAGCGGGTAACCAACCCACTGTGTTGAGACATTCACCAACCTGTTAAAGATCCTTCGGCTACGCTCAGGACTTCGTTAATTCTCAGTTTACATATCCTGTGCGTATACTTGACATTTTATCCCATAGTATGATATAATCTTGACATGAAAATGACATGGGTGAGTTCAAAGCGAACTGAAGCCGAGCGTATTATTCATATTGCCTCAATGATCGTTTCAAGTTTCTATGAAAAACGTGGCTTCTATGTTCTGCCCTATAATAATGAGAATAATAGTAAAGTAATTTACTTTCCCGCCTTTGAATATGCAAAGGTACCGCATTTTTGGGACAGGGTTCGAAAAGAGGGAAAAGAGGTAATTCATGACGAGCAGTTTATGAAAGCCGTTACAGACCTACTTCCCGAAAAAGAAATTGATATGAGTAAAACGCTTGCTGCCTGGAAGAAAAACGAAAAGAAGTTTTGGAAAATTATGGACGTTTTGGCGCCGAAATGGTTTATCGGTATCACAGAAATAGAAGTCCGGGTAACCAACTTCGGTTCAACGGGAACATCATACAGTTCGTGGGCACAAGACAACCTGGGTAAGATCACTATATATGTACGGAATGATAATTTTGAGTCAAATTTAATCGGCGCACTTATCCTTGAGCGGCTCCTTATTCTCGATCATGGGGTGGAGTATACCTGGGAAGAACTTATGGCAATCAAAGACTTTATGCTCACGGAGTCCGGGTTGCACACATTGGTGCCACACAGAGTGCCGATGCTTGCCTCTATCCGGCAAAAACAGCAAGGTAACCTTGCTGAGGCTTCACGACAATATTATGAGAAGCTCGGCATTGCTACCGGTGAAGTGTTCAGCACTGTCGGTGACCGTGTTTTGGTCCATCAAAAAGAAACGGATGTTGCTCTTCGTAATGAAGAATTGAAAGCCTTGAAATACTTTATCGGAAATAAAAACAAACTTGTGTCCTACGACGAACTTGCTGATGTTTTGTGGGGTGAAGAATCGTATGACAAATTTTCTTTGCAATCTATGGCAAAACTTATGCAGCGCGTTCGCGAAAAAGTAGAAGCAATGGGTGTATTTCCTCAAATTATTCAAACGGTAAAAAAAAGCGGGTACATGCTGGTTGATTAATAAGTAGTAATTGACTTATAGTATATTTAATGGTACAATTTCTGACTAAATTATTATGGCAAAAACTGAATCTACCGCACTATCTCAATCAAGGGGTTCTTTTTTGGTTCCATACCGCGAGATAAGATCACCTTCTGAGACATTGCCACAACGTGATGCATTGTTATACCGCAAATTAATTGAGGCGATTTGGAGGATTGATTCTGTTGCGCAGTTTCTTGATTACTTTGCTATTGCAACCCAGCAAGAACAGGGCAGATCGCTGTTTTCCGAAGCCACTTTAAGGCAACTTTTGGGAAACATGCAGCGGGACTTAGTGTTTTTCGTACGAGACGCGTACACCACATTTGCTAACATTCAGGGTGTCGGCATGAGTATAACAGAGGCTTTGTCTGATACAGTTCTGGCAGCCTTTAACGGAATGCTATGGCGGCAATATGATGCTGTTTTTACCAAGCGCGACGGATGTGATCTCCGTGATGATTTTGATGCAGGAAACCCACTATTAATGCGTATCATAAATGAGATTATTGCGGTTTCAAATAAGTTAGTGTCAGCAATGTATGAACGAACACGCGGAACAATTCAGCAAACCCAGGTTGATTATTATTGTCACGTGGTTCAAACACTTTTCCATAAAATGATACTCCACGCATGTGACTATTTGCCAATATCCGTTACGTACAACGAGTCTGCACAGCCAAGGGTTTTTAAAATACACTACCATCAGACCCCATGCTATAGTAGAAAACGAAGAAGTGCTTTAGATGCTGCACTATTTGATGGGAAGTTTGCCATTGAGGATGCTCAACTGGCCGAAGCATCGGCTGCTCGAGGAATAATCGATAACGGTGCTCCTGTAGTTATCAGTCAGGAAGAAAAGCTTGCCTCATCAGCAGGCTGGAGATTGCTTCGGGATATGCAACTCAATGCGCCAGTAAGGGTTCCTGGTTGTTGCTTTACTTTACCGGATGAAAGTGAGCTGCGTTCGGGTTCTGATTTGCTCAGTTGTATTAAAATGATATTTAAATAGTATCCAGTTTTATTTGACTTATAGTATCTATTATTATATAATCACTACACCAAATTATAAGTCTTTAATAATGAAACATTTATGTTAGGACCATTAATGAGAGAGGCACGGGGAGTGATAGCCCCTGGAGAAAAACCATTGGCAGCACTTTTCAGAGAGTATGGTCTCACGGCGTTTGCTCTTTCGGCACTTCAAAAATTTGTCGGGCACAATCACATAACAGATGATCTAGCATTCAAGCAACGAGATCGTCAATTTAGAGCTGAAGAATTGGTATCCAAGCAAAGAATTGAAAGAAGGCTCCAGGCAGAATTACCATTACGAGAGGGAGCAAGACAGGCCATAGTCTGTATTCTTAGAGGCGAGATAAATAGAGCAAATACCGAAGAAGCATTAAAACATCTTCAAGCTGCGTTGGTTGTTTTTAAAGCGCAATCACCGCATTTGTTTGCGGAAAAAACTCGTTCGATTCACTTTACTCCTATACATTTAAAAGTGCAAGACGCTATAGACGAACTGACTCGTATGAAGACTCGTGAAAGAAACAAACGGATCGATGTAGCCTCATGGTTAGATATCTTAGCACAGCTAACTGAGACTCAAGGCTACGGTGAAGATAAAAATTCCATTGCTCAAATATTTAGCGATCAAGACTCAATAAGAACTTTTTGGGGACGAATTGGTACTATGATGAATAGAAGTCTGATAAGCACGCTACCCGAGGACTCGAGAGTGGCAGCTAATATTACTTATATTGATGGTGTAGGGCCTTTGGTCGAAAGACTTACTCAAGGATCTCAAGAAAAACAATTCGTTCGCGCAGCTGCAGAACACTTAGTGAGAGCTTATGGAGCGCTCTGTAATAGGTTGGTTGAAGGACTGACAGATGAAGAACGTACACAGCTTACAAAGCTAAAGAATTTTTTGGCCATACCATTACAAATGATTACTCAGCAGAATCTTGAATGCGCGTTACAAGCACTCCAGTATATTTTTGATTTTGGTACAAAGAGAATATTTCATATAACAAACCCGGGAATTTTACATGATATTGGTGGACAACCTGCAACACCAGCACAATTTTATGCGTATTATGCTGATAGGCAGGCTGTCGCTACAGACCATCCGCACTTTCGACCCGACCCGATGCACAGATTTTTAGATGGATTTAAATTGTATCGTGGTCCTGGGGTGTACGACATAGTTTAGTAATATAGATTTCGCAAGATTAAGTTCACAATAACACTTCGTACTTGAAACTGCCTATAGTTTATTATATAATACGGGATTATGCCAGGAATACATGACCGTGCGCCACGCACATTGCCCGATAGAGGGATAAACTCTGACGCAATACTTTTAGCTATTCTGCGAAAAAACCCCGCATTAACCGTGGTTATTTTGACACTTATGCTCAGTGCGTGCGGGGGGAATTCCACTCAAACCTTGTTACCTAATCTATTGCCTCAGCAGGGATCAATGAATAGCAGTGGCCAATGGCAGTTAGCATATAACACACCGCAGGGAAATGCTCAGTTTTCTCTTGCCGTACCCGATGGTATGATGCCATCGCTTGTAGCGAAGCCCAAAAGTCCGAGTGATCGTGCAGATATTATGCAAGTGAGTGTTGATAAAGAAACACGGACACACACCTATGTATTACGACTCAGTTTGAATCCAAATGAGGGAGTGCATGATGTAGATATTCTTGCGAAACTCTGCCAAGAAAGCAGTTGTCCTCTAACAGGCATTCCTGTACATATTGTGTTGGACACGACGAGACCAGACCTAAGTCTTGTTGGTACTGTGGAAATACGTGACGGTAAGGCGTGTTTTGTTATAAAAAGTGAGCCGGGAGCGCGGATTTCACAAGTGCGTGATTCGTCACAGATATACTTTGGTGTTACTCGTCCCGATGGTACTGCGGAAGTATGTGTGCGTCCGCAAGGTGTCGGTCAACAGAGTGCAGCATTTAATTCAACAGATGCTGCTGGTAATGTTACCGGAGGTGGAGTTGAGTATAAATATGAGCCACAAAAGGGAGTGCAGATACTTTCGGCACGGTATGATGTGAGTGCAAAGAAGTTGGTTATAAAGGGTGTGTGGACCGATCCTCAGAAAAATTTGATTCCGGGTTTCACAGATATAACTTGCAATGGGGATGTGATTCCGGGTGTACGGGTGGGAGTAGGCGGAAAAGTAACTAAATTTTCAGACGGTGAATTTGAAGCTGTATGCACCGGTCCTATCGGGCTTGGTGGTGACATCTACAATGCAGGGGGCAAAATGGCCTTTCACGATTATAATAACAACTATTTCGAGGTCGATTTTAAGGGAGACAGCCCTGATATTCCGACGCCAGTTAAACTGGCAGTGTTGGCACTCGCAACGACACTGGCTACTTTAAGTTTAACCAAAGCGGCAAATGCGCTGGGAAAGTATCTTGGAAACAATAAAGTAGAAGGGCAGAAAAGACGACACGCAAACCTTCAACAGGCATTAAACGTATTGTATAGTGATCCAGCTGCAGTCGGACCCTATATTTCCGCTCTGTATTTTGCTGACAAACCGCTTGTTAAAGCCGAGCAGCAATTTGCCGAAAAATATCATGCGCACAAAGATATTATTGCAAAACTTGAAGGTAATCCCCGAGGTTTGGATATAGAGGGCTACCGTAATAACCTGAATCTTTTGTGCGGATTGGTCGAAAAATCCGTTTATGGGAAAACAATGTTCGGCAAAATATTCAATGGATATCTTTCAGGTATACTCAGTATCTTCCGAGAGTACGAGAACGAAATCTCGGGACATGGTCAAAGAGAGATTTCACAGGATGTTTGGGCCGAACTCTCGTCATGGATTATGCTGGTGAATACTATCGGAAGTCAAAGCGCGTTTGACAGGTACAAAACAGGAGAGGGTATGTGGGAGCAAGTAGATGCGTACAAGAAAATACTGAATCTGGTTACGGAAGCCTATAATTCTAGTGGTAGAGGCGTGACAAAAGTACGATTTATGTCTGTTCCTGATGAAGTTGCCAATAGGGTGTGCACTATATTACATGCATGCGGAAAAAGTTCTATAGTTGATCAACTGAGAAAATAAATAATTATTTTGACTTATAGCATTTTGTATAGTATAATACAAGGATTACTAGTAACCAAAACAAATGTCAGGATTACAAGATAAATGGAATCAAGCAAAAAAAGTAGTAGAAGCTCGCCAAGGGGTTCCGTCCACCGTAGGAAACGAACCAAATCATTTAACCCGCGCAATTGAGTTAGAACGCTTTTTACAGGCAATTGATCGAACACAACAGGTTGGAAGTATTGCGGGTATACTCGGTAAGTATATTGAAGTATTGGTTACTCAAGATGAGGCCTATAATCGACGGATATTCCAGCTTTTGTTTTCAAATCAGTTTAATTTCATTATCAGTAGTAGCACAACATCAATTGTTAAGGGAGATAATTGCTTAAAAGCAGTAAGCAATCTCGAACAGGGTTTTCTTTTTATGCTTGACAAAGGGCATACGGGAATCGCTGCATTATATCTCCGCTCGGGTAAAGATACGTTTCTGCAAAGATTGAATGAACATAGGAATAGAAGCCCGGTTGTGCTGCATAACGCCATGCCGTATATCAGGAAGGTTCTTGGGTTTTGTGCAGATCCTCGTACAGTTCACAATATTCAACCTGAAGCAACTCGGTATTTGCAATCGGTAGTTGATCAGATGTATTGGCCTGAAATGGATACTCCAGAGGCATCTGACAGTTTTTTGGCTTCACGTTTAGCGGTTATGGCCGACGACAGATTTGGTTATCAGGCATCCCGTGAATTATCACTGGTTCAATTTTTGGAAACAGAACAAAATTTGCTTATGCAAAGTGCTGCGCGTTTTGCACAGGAAGACTGGCAAAGAAATGCTAATTATTTCAACTCATTTCAGAATATTCTGACAGCCGGAACAGCTGATCGTATTGCCAGGAATATGGTATGGCAAAAAGGCAGGAGGGAAATTCCTGCTCAGTTTGCCATTTTGCTGAAAACGAAAGGATTTGAGGATTGGTATGCGCGTATGGATCAGGCGAATCGTACAAACGGCGTACAAGAGAATGCATTAATCCATAATGGGCGATATGTTTCTGGGAAACAGCATTTTGAAACGTACGTTGCCCGACTTGCATTTGTCGAAGAGAATAGTCTTGGGGCAAGCTTTGGTAACAGGGCAGAGAGACTGACGAAGTTACATGAGCTTGAACTTGAGGCAGCAATGGGTGCCAATGGGAAAAGTAACGTCAGAATAAGGGAATATGCGAAACCGGCTATCGATGTCGTGCTTAACACATTAGCGGCTATTGCCGATGATGACTCCAAAAAAACACAACAGGCACAGGCAATTTTCATGCTCGCAGATTTATTAGCCACGGACAAACCGGTTGTCATGGCACTTCGTGAAAACGAACGTTCTGCGCCAGCAGGAGATACGAAAGAATCAGCAATTGAAGAAGATGAAATGTGGAAGTACGCGGCGGAACGACTGTCAAGAAATTCTAAACTGTTTGTATGGGCAGGAACGTATCTTGCTACGGCAAACAGGGATCGCCGATCTGAAGGAGCATTGGCTGTCATGCAAAAATTGGTCGGTGTTACAGCCTTGTTTTCTGTATCCCCAATGTATACTGCGACAGAAATGGCAGAAAAAATAGGTGATGTTGACCGTGCGACTGCGTTTAATCTTGACTGGGTTTTGCGGGATGCACGAAGCGGAGAAATGAGTGTGTACGCATGGATTTCATTGCTGTTCAGTGCTGCAAAATATGATTATGAAAGCGTCATCAGACTTGCGGTTTCCATTAATAAAATTCAGGGCGATATTCAAAAAGCCCTTCTTCGCAGAGAAAAAAAAGGTGGGAATAGAATTTATGCCGCACGCGAAGCAATTAAATACGCTCAGAAAAATCTTCGAGGCAAACTGCATGCCGGTGTTGCCGGTGTATTGTTCGGAGGAGTAATCTCGGATATGCTAGAACTCGACAAGAGAACTCCCAATTCAGCACAATTCCTATCTCGCCTAAAAAATCTTAGTGAAGCGGCAAGTGAAGTAGTAAAGTGGGCTTCAATCTGCCATGCTGGAGGAGACGCTCAAGAACTACCTGACGGGCGACCTATTACGGCTCCCGCTACGCTCAAAATTATGCCGAAAGTTCTGATGTTTTCCGGAGGTTTGGTGCCGTTAGCACTTGATTATAATATCCTTGATAAGGTAGGAGAAAAAGTGGAACTTGCAGACCAAATGGCCAGGGCAACTATGGAAGCTATGGGTGATGCTACAGGCGATCTGGTGTTTAACACGATGGTCGGACCGGATCAATTGGCATCTCTTAATACTCCAGATTCTGCAGGATCTTTATACTTTGCAGCATTTATGCTGACGCAAAAAGACGGATATAGAAAAGGGAACTTGAAGCATTGGCGTGGAGAATTTATTAAGGCAATACTGGAGGTGTTCGTCGACCTTGCTGAAACGGGTTGGGATAGTCCGCGAGGAAAATTCTCACCCGAAATGCGCAGTGTGGTCAAAGCGATTTTAGAAATGCATTTTCATACGTTCTGGAAAATTCCGGAGGTTCAGGAATTTTTCCATAAATATGTTGAGTGGGCAGGCTACGAACCAAAACTCATAAACATTGCACCTCAGGTTTTAAAGACTGCGTGTGTTGATGGTGTGTTTGACGCTCGTGCTGACCTATGTGAAGTAACGCTTCCTGTTGTTGTGCGGTTAATCCAAGGTTTCCGCACTGCGCAAGTGGGAGGGCAACAGTCGTTAAATACGATTGTTACCGATTATCTAAATATAAGTCCTGCTGCAGTCACAGAACTCACTGCTGCTTATGCGGAGAAAGTCATTAAAACAGCACAAGCCAAACGTGAAAGCACCTCATTATTCAGGTTACTTGCAATTGGACATTTAATAGCTGCAAAAGCTTCGCCTGCTGACGCAACTAAAGTGGCTGATACTCGAAAAGACTTTGTATCGAAGGTTTCTGCCGAGGTTCAGGAAAATGTAAGTCTCATCGCCTGGCAAATGGTTCCTCCAGAGATGCGTGTTGAAATAACTGAAAATGTAGACGTTCGGGATGAACAACGGGCAGTTGATGCAGCTATAACTGAATTACAAGAAAGCATAACAGCATTAATGGGAAGGGGAGACAGCTCTCTTGAAACCAGGTTTATGGCCGGTGTTCGTCAAATTGATAACGCAATTGGTGAATCGGTCCAAAAAAACGAACTATCTGAATTACTTGCGCAAGCGCAAAGTGAAGTTACAACTCGTGGCGCTGCTTATGACTATGAAGGACTTGTTACTCGTATTAAAACTCTTGAAGAGAATGCTCAGGGTAATGCAGCAAAAGGCTCCATAGAAACGCTTAAGGAGCTCATCGACGCAGTTCGTCAGATGCTTCCCGGTGTTGATCAGCTTATTGATTTGAAGAAGGCGGCTCCACATACCGACGGTTCGGCCAATTTTCCAGACTTCTTGAATTTGCGTCTGTTGAATCTAGCCCCGCCCGCTGATGGCGCTGCTCTTGCACCAATACAGGCTCATGCCGCGCGTCTCGAGACGGTTATCGCAGACATGATTAACAGAATGGGGCTTGCTGAGTCAATGAGTGCTAATGAAGAATTGCGAGCAGGTCTGGCTCACGACATTGCGGATGTAGCCCACGTTCGAGGAGAGGTACGGACTCGTATGAGTAATCTTGAAGCGGCACAAATTGGTGTGTTTATTGACGAAGCGCTTAGGTTACTTGAGATAACAAGTCGAGCAAAAAAACTAGAGGGAGCGGTATATAATCGCCAAGTTGAAGAAGCTGAGAAGCTGTTGGGTACTATTATTGAAGAGCGCGCTGTTGCTGTAAAAGCTCATGAGAGTGCCCGTCAAGAGGAAATTAGTGCATATAGACGCAATGTTGAAAGATTGCTCGTAACAGCACGGACCTTGAGAAATGTCCGTGTCGATCGGATAACAGAAAAAGCAGAGGGCCAGGTTGATTGGGATACAAGAATAGTTCCGGTGCTTCGACTTATTGTTGCACAAATGAATGTTGAGCTTATGGCCAATAGACATCAGGCAACTCCGGTCAGAGTTCCAACATTGAAGGAAACAATAGGTAGTGGGATAGATGCATAAAAATGTTGACTTGCGCTATACATTTTCCTAAGGTATAATCTAATCTGTTCTGTGAAGAAAGCTTCCCTCGCGCCAAAGGCGGAGAGGATTAAAAGTTCTTTCGGAGAACATAAATATGAAGTACAAATTTCGAATTGCCTTATCTCCAAAACAACTCCGCGAGAAATCCGTTGAGGAAATAAAAAAAGATCTTGCTGGTGCGAAATCGTTGTTTCTTTTTTCCAGCGTTCAGGTCAAACATCAGGATTTCGAAGAACTGCGCAAGAAATTGGCGACAGTGAATGCGAAACTCAAATTCGTCAAGAATACTCTTTTTAGAGTTGCCGCTAAAGATAAGAAACTTCCCGAAAACTTACTCGTCGATACAGTATTGTTTGAACAGACCGCGGTGGTTTTTATCAACGGAGAGGACTTTATCGCGCCGATTAAAATGTTCAAGGAAGCTTTTGGAAAGAATGAGGCAGTCAAAGTGAAAATGGCCTTTTTGGACAAAGAAGTATATGAGGCGAGCAGAGTTCTGGAATTTGCCACGATACCGAGCAAACAAGAACTGTACGCGAAATTGGTCGGGTCTTTGAAGTCGCCAATCTACGGTTTGTATTACGCCTTGACCTCAGATATGCGTAAACTTGCATACGGACTAAAAGCGATCGCTGATAAACAAAGCAATTAACAATATAAATTACAATCGAATATTTCTCAAAGAGAGAGGAGATGCTACAACATGTCAGAAAAAGTCGAAAAATTATTAAAAGAAATTGAAGAGCTCAAAGTACTTGACCTCAACGAACTCGTAAAAGCTCTTGAGGAAAAGTTTGGTGTGTCAGCTGCTCCTATGGCAGTTGCTGCAGCCCCCGGTGCCTCGTCCGCAGCTCCTGCTGCTGAAGAGAAAACCACCTTTGATGTCGTCTTGAAAGATGCCGGTGCAAACAAACTCAACGTTATCAAAGCCGTTCGAGAAATTGATCAAACTCTTGGTCTTATCGAGGCAAAGAAACTCGTCGAGTCTGCACCTAAAGAAGTTATGAAAGACGCCAAAAAAGAAGTTGCCGAAGAAGCTAAGAAGAAGCTTGAAGCAGCCGGTGCTAAAGTTGAGCTAAAGTAAGCGAAATTGGAAATTGAAAGTTTGAAAACCCGCCGTTTGTATACGGCGGGTTTTTGTTTAAAAACTGTTTGTTACATTGTTTCTTTGGCTCTCCGTGAAGATTCACGATTAATCGTGTTGTAGTAGAATCTTCAAGTCGGCAGAAACAAGTAACTTCACAGTTTATATGTTTCACCAACAATTTAACAATATAGCAACCGAGCAATTGAACCTCGTCGCGTCACAACAACCCTTTGACATTTATGTAAAAATCGTCTATACTACAAACTATGTCAAACACAGTCCAAAAGAAACATCTCGCGTTTGATGATCTTCCCGAACTCCTGACTATTGAGGAAGTATCCGATGTGTTGCGTGTATCAAAGATAACTCTTAAACGGTGGGGCAAAAAAGGAAAACTGCCTGCAATCCGTATTAATTCCCGTGGAGACAGGCGCTACAAGAAAGAGGAAGTGCTGAGGTTTCTGGGAATGAAGTCAGAACTCTAGAATTAGTTTCTAACTCCTAGTTTACAGTTTCTATTGAAGTATCAGTTTTCAGGTGTTAATTTCTAAATAATTCGTAATTAGAAACTAGTATCTGCAAACTCAATAGAAACTAGAAATTAAGAATTAGAAATTATCCTCACAGTTCCATTTCCACAAACTCTTCTTCACCGTTTTTCCGTTTTATGGTGTAAAACGGTTGGTGTTGTGAAAGCGCTTGGTGTGTGAAGAGGACACCATTCAAATGATCAACCTCGTGTTGAATAATATGCGCCTCATACCCGGTAATATGTCGTCGGAGTTTCACGCCTTCCATCGTCTCGTATTCGACGTCAACGGTTGTCGGTCTATTAACATGTGACCAGACCTTCGGAATGGAAAGACAACCTTCGAGAGTTGATTTATGAATAGTTTTTTTATTAGAGAACGCAACGATTTTGGGGTTTATGAAAACCTCAACGGGCGATTTCCTGGTCGGTTTCACAATGCAGAGGGCAAGCGGAACACCTACTTGAGGAGCAGCTAACCCCACGCCAAGTGGATCTTTGCAGGACAAAAGCGTATCAGTCATATCGCGAATAAGCTCACGGATTTTTTTATCGATTGTAGTAATTTGCCTTGTGGGCGTAGAGAGTACGCTTTGTGGAGCGGTAACGATGGGAAGAATCATGTATATAGTTTCTAATTGCTAACTTATAGTTTCTAATAAATTGCTAGTTTCTAAGTATTAATTTCTAAATATGTTTAGTAACTAACAAATAGCAATTAAAAATTCAATAGAAACTAGAAATTAAAAACTAGAAACTTTATAGAGCATTATATCAAAAGAGGGACAAGTCCGATAACCAAAAACAGAAGACCCATCAACAGACGGGGTATAAGCGGAACTAAATCAGTGATACCGGCTGCAGGTAATTGAGTTGGTACGGGCTCAGTCGTACCGATCGGGGTCGGTGTGCTGGTAGCTGCTCCGGGAGTTGCTGACGGACCGGGAGTGACGCTGATCGTGCTTCCGCTAAATGTGTATGTCGCACTGGCGAGCGTCGAACAATCAAGAATATCTGTGGCATTAGTATCATTTTTAGTGACGTTCGAATCATTTGTTTGACCCGTTGTGCAATCAAAGGAAATGGTTCCGGGAGATGCGGTTAACCCTTTAAAATTTATGGTAGCAAGCGTTCCTGAACTGTTGATGACACTTCCCGGGTTACTGACCATTCCCGAAATATACAGTTTATTATTCTGGACGCTATGCAGAACAGTGGGGTACAACGATCCATAAGAAACCGAATCTACAGCTAAAATAGCGCTGTCATATTTAATGACTGCATCCGAGCTTGTTGTGTCTACGCCTTGTGTGTTCACAATAACCTGCACTTGAAAGGCTGTTCCCGTGCTGTAACTACCAGAACTCGGAGAAAACTGCATGGTTGCAGCAGATACGCTTTGTGCAGCTACAGAGCTCCACATCGAGAGAATGACAAAACAAAAAGCATATAAAAAAATACGTCGTGCACGCATACTAGTTTTTAGTATAAGAGATTGCTTACTTTATTACAATGTCAACTACATTGGCTTTTCCGAGTTGATTGTATTGATTACCTTCAATAAAGGTAAGAGAAGATCTCGATCCGCTGTTTAATATCGGACTGATGGTGGCTGTCCCACTTTGTTTTGCTTTGAACAACAACTGTCCGAGAACGATTGATGTGCTGAATGCAGGCTTAACAGAAGTCGGTTTTTGGATAAATGAAACTATCAACGTATTATTCTCGAAAAGCTTGCGCGGATTCATATATTGCTCATGAACATTCTGAACTCCGATGAACTCAAGTTTTGTCGTGTCGAATGTAAGCAGTATATCGCTTGCAATTATGGTTTTTTCCAGTCCGGTATACTCAATTTCGATCGGAAAGGTTGTTCCGTTCACTATATTTCCGGCCGGTTTAAGTAAGAGTGAAACAGGTCCCATGACAGCAGTCGTAGGGGAGACAGGGATCTTACTGACCTGAATTGTCGGCGTCACGGATTTTTTAGTAACCAAGAATATAACCATGCCCAAAAACACGAATGTGATGGCAACCAAGACTACCAAAAAAATATTTTTATTGTTCTTCATCATATTTAAGCATCATGCTCTGAATGAGTAATGAGAAATCTGTCGAATTAACAATCCCGTCATAGTTTACATCTGCAATGTCCAAAGCATCTTCTTCTTCACTTAGCATGTTGAGATTCATCTGAGCTATATCAAACGCATTCAGAAGGCCATCTTGCGGTTGCAGATCGCCAACAAGCAATGGAACGTTTACAAAACTCGCCTCGTTTGCGCCGGCTACGAGTGCAAAGCTTGTTTCGCCACAAATGTATGCACCGTTTTCGGTAGAAGTCGGAACCAAATCACAGAACTTTCTTTGTAGATGTTTCGGACCTTTGATAAGTAGCCTGTACCCGCTTCCGGCAGCAACACCCTCAAGATTAAGAGTTCCGGTAATATTTCCTCCGTCATTAAAGGTTCCGGTGACGTCGGGAAAGATTTTGCTGAATGAACCGTCTTTCTTCACTACGGTAATACGAAGAGACAATTCTGCCGCTCCCAGTGGCTGAGCCTGTACACCCTGTAATTTAAGCTTGAAGTTCAATATTGGTGTGCCAGCGCTGGGAATGTCAGTGGGTGACGGGGTTGGTGTCTGTGTGGGTGTTGCTGTTGCTGCAGGAGTAATGGTACTTACGCAAATACCTTCATCGCTACAGATATATCCCGTTGAGCATTGACTATCTATAGTGCAAGCAGTTGGCGTCGGAGTAGTCGTTGGTGTGAGTGTGGTAGTTGGCGTAAGTGACGGAGAGACACCCAGCAAGTTTGCGACAGGAACTGAGGCATGATTGTTATCTACCAGCAAGTTTAACGCTCCTCCCGGACCAACAACTTGCGCTGTCCCAGTGGTCGAGTAGATAATATTAGATTGACCGCCTGACAAAAGCTTAAATTGAAGCTTCCCAAAACAGAATAGACCGGATGGCAAATCACCATCAGCCTTAAACGTGACTTTGCTCCATGAAATTTGACCACCTGCATTAGTGAGCGCTACATGGGTATCAATAGCATTACATGCGGCATCTGTCGTATCGGGAGCAATGTATTCAATTTTTGCTGGGTCATATTGAATAGGAATTGTCGCTGCTGAAATTAGTTTCGAAGGGTCACCCTGCAACCAAATAGCAATAGAGAAGGGAGTATTGACGGGTGTTGATACGGACGCTGGCTGCAATTGCACCAGAATATCGTTTACACCCGCTTTGCTTTTATATATGTAGCGAGTTGCAAAAAGGAACGAGGCTCCGACAATAACAAGTGCAATGAGGGAGAAAATTACTACTTTAATAAGGTTGGGTTTCATAATCTATATCTATTTATACAACTAACACCATTATAGTAAAACAGTTTTTAGTTACAAGTATACTTTTGTATCCTATTGTTTCCGCTATCGACAATATATGCTGTGGTGCCGTCGAACATGGGTCCACCTGCACGATTGAACTGTCCCGGCGCGTTTCCAGGTGATCCAGAAGTTCCGAGAATTGTCCCATTAGGTGAAAACTTTCTAATCTGGTTATCATTTGGCATGCCGCCAAAGATGTTTCCAGTATTATCCAGTCCAATACCTCCGATAGTTGATGCTTGCGTAGGCCATTCGGCAAGCAGTGTTCCA
The DNA here is from genome assembly GCA_041665145.1 of Patescibacteria group bacterium. Lineage (GTDB taxonomy): Bacteria > Patescibacteriota > Microgenomatia > UBA1406 > UBA1406 > JBAYJK01. The sequence goes on along the minus strand of JBAYJK010000002.1, from coordinate 163,131 downwards.
TTGTTTGCATATTTCATAACATAAACGTCATCACGAACGTTTACTACATGACGAACGTTTACTACATAGAAGTTCCCACTAGAATCAACCGCTGTTCCGTTGAGCCAGCTCAATTGTCCAACTCCGGTTCCCGGGGTTCCGAACGTTCTTTGGAAGTCTCCGTTTGTGTTATATACGATAATTCTCCCACCATTTGTACTACGTTTTGTTTCCGAAACATACAGGTTGTTAGATGAATCTATTGCAACCGAATCAATGTAGTCAAGTGTATCCGACGCATCGATTACTGTGTTCCATTTTTTAACAAAATTACCGTTGCTGTCAAATTTTTGTATTCGTCGATTGCCCATATCAGCAACGTATATGTTGTCACTGCTATCGAGAGCGATAGAGGAGGGCTGGTCAAATTGTCCATCTGTGTTTCCATTGCTTCCAAATTGTGAAATATAAACACCACTCGCAGTAAACTTCTGAATTCGTGCGTTATCCATGTCAACAACAAAAATATTGTGGTCAGAGTCTTTAGCAACTTGATTTGGCCAACTAAACTGCCCGTTAGAACTTCCTAACGTACCCCATGAACTTTGATAGTCACAACCTATTTCAGGTAAGGTAATAGGAGTAGTGTCTGGCCCTTGACGATCAGTTTCAAAACAGTATAGTCCATGTCCGGTTACCCTATCACAAGGGACTGCTCCAATATCTGACCAAAAGCCCGTTGGGTCTCCGATTTCTCCGTTCACTACATAATCAGTTGCGGCAGTGCTAGTCCAGTTAGCGCAGTTTGCGTCTGTGGTTCCAAGTTTACCCATAGTACCAAATTTCGAGGTTCCTGTGTAGGCCCAGCGATATCCACTGGCATCTTTTTTAATATTTGTTTCGGTATAGTTAATCGGTGCAGCAAGCGTTCCGTCAATTAGATCGTTCCAGTCAGAAGCAATTTGAGTTCCGTTAACCAATTTATAGGGCTTGAATGAGTTGGGTTTTATATGGTCTTTTGCATCAATGGTTGTGGTACTGACCCAAGCTTTAAAGATGCTACCTGCTGTATTAGGAGTAGCATCTGCAAGTGTTTGGCATTTTGCATCAATTGCTGATATGGAACCGAAATTCGCATTTGGGTAATCTGCGCTCGTTACAAAAGTTCTGTAGTATGCGGCAGCAAATGGTGTAGGTGACAGAGTCGGTGTTGCCGTTGGTGCGGGAATTGTAAATGTGTGCCTCCAGATTTCAAAATCCAAAAGATCTACATGTGTATCAGCTTGGAAATCTGCAAGGTTTGTTGTTAATGTGCCTTTAAATTCCTGTCTCCATTGTTCAAAGTCCAAGAGATCCACCTTGTTATCGCAATTTGCGTTTCCGGTCGAACGTGCGGGCATACCAGCGGGGCAGGCAGGAGCGGGAGGGGCAGTTGTAGGCGTGGATGTTGCTGCGGGTGTAGCCGATGGAATGGGAGTTATTGTTGCCGAATTAAAAGTAATATATTTTCCAATCGTTATATTTTTATGTATAAACTGCCCGTTAACCGTTCCATAACTATTGCCATCAGGATTTCTGTTAATGGCCCAGACTTGTAGGTAGTGATTTTGTCCATCTTTAATCGAAGCGGGAAGAGTGAAGTTAAATTGTCCATTTGAGTCGTCATCGGAAACAGTACTGTATACCTGAATCAACTGCGTGTCTCCCGTAGTGAGTGTTTTATCTGCACCGACGTCGTAAATATCTAGGCGAACCCGTTTATCCGCAACATCATTTGTTAGCACCGGGAACGTTTGCTCAAGTACTACATTGTCATAATATACCGGTTGAGTATCCCAACCAGAATTGTCAAGTTTTTTCCCTGGTCGAAGAACAACGCGTACTTTTGATTCACCATATCCTGCTGGAGCGTCAAATTGGACAGTTCCTGTAAACTCCTTAAACGACGGCCCTGGAGAAAATTGTGCACCCGTGGGAAACACGACAGTTCCGTATGTGTATGGGGTAGCAAGTGTCCAATCGCCGTTTTTAGGATACCGTTGGATACCGATAGAAGGAAGAACATTGCTGCTATGACTTTTCGCAAGGAATTTTATTTTATATCGCGATCCAGCTACCCATGATCCAGTGTCAACCCAATCTGATACTACCCATGGATCATTATTGTCAAGATTGTCATTAAGATATGTTACTTTCAAAAATTTATCCTCGGTACCGCAGGGCGGGTAGGTGGTGCATGAAAAAGCCTGGAAATCTGCCGCTTTAATATCATTCGATCGAAACCAGCGAACAGTACCGTCTTCAAACGTACTATTGCGGATGGGAATAATGGAGCTAACATTTGCATCAAATACAGTACCTTCTAATTTAGTTGATGAACCATCCAGTCTGGCTAGACCCACGGGCGCAAAATCGTAAAAGGTTTCAATTCCTACAAAATTATGTCCAAGCGGGTTCCATAATTGTACAGAACCTGTATGAATTATTTTATTATCTGTTCCATCTGGTTTTACTGTGTGTATGTTGTGGCCATCACTGTATACTATTAAACTTCCTGATTTGTTGAAAGAAAAACCCATGTCGGGAAATATAACTGATTGCATTGTGGCAACTTGAGTGACCGTATTGGTGCCCACAGTTAAAACGTTTAGAAATTGATTTGTCTCATTGAGAGGATCTACACTTGCGAATAAAATTTTAGAGCCATCAGGAGAATAGGTTGGGTTAATACAGTAGTTTTTACCTGAAGACACTGGATTACATTTCAAAATAAGCGTATGAATGTTAGTTGAAAGATTGTATGAATATATGCTTCTTGTATTTTGTCCCTCATTTGCACTAAAAACGAGTTTAGTTCCGTCGGGTGAAAAACGAGCCGATTCATTATTCGTTGAGGGCCACGTTGAGGTTGAAAGCTGCTGCAAACCTGTACCATCCGAATTAATAAGAAATAACCGGTTTGTATAGTATGTGTAAGCTACCAATTTTTTACTATCTCGCGAAAAATGGGCGCTAATAACGTATTCATCTGGGACCCGTTTCAATAAGACACCGTCGCTATTGTAGATGTGTAGTTCAGTTTTTGTACTTATTTGGTTATATCGAGCCATTGCTATCTTCGTTCCATCAGGAGAGATATCAAGCATAACAAGGCTATTTGTAGGTATATCGGTATTAAGCGAAATTTGTTGCCCACTTGGGATTTTAATGAGCTTACTCCCGGTTACGAGATAATCAAGTCTTGGAGACAACATATAATCTCTATCTAGTAGAGAAGCTCCAGAGAAGAGTGTCTGAACATTAGTTCCATCTATATCCATAAGAATAAATTGATTTGCTCCATTGCTGTAAAGCACCTTGTCTTTGCCGTATACTACCACCGGATCAGAAGGTGTGGGTGCGGGGGGTGTGGTTGGAGTCGGAGTTCTTGTCGGCGTAACGGTAGGAATTGGGGTGTTTGCCGGTGTGTTGTTACAGGAATTTTTATCTGCCTCCGAATCGTCCCAACAGGCATCTTCGATACACCCGTTGGAACAGCAGCACTGGTGATTATCAAAACCACATGCAGATACACCGCCGTCACCACAACCTCCAGAACACATATAAGGACCACAGTTCCATTTATCGAGTGCTAAAGCTTTATTGGGTAAAAGTACGGACAGTGCAAAAAGTAAAGAGAAAAGAATAATAGTTTTTTTCATATACGTAGGTTGCTGTTACACGAATCTCATTAAACTATAGCAATATCAAAACAAATATCAAGAGTGATTAATCACTGCTTTGAAGGTTGGAATGCATACTAATCAATTCAAGCTAGTGATCGGTTTCAAAACAATAAAAAGGAAGTTGATAATTACAATACTGATACCCAGTTGTGTTGCTTGTCCAATATCTGCCATCAGTCATAATGCCAAGTTGTCCTGTTAAACTAGAGTCTGCACTTGTCCAGTCGTTACAACCAGGCATTTGAAAATATCCAGTCCAGACAGTATACCCATTGTTTGTTACGTTTTGCTCTGTAATATTAGGTGCCGCACTTAACGTATCGTTGATAGCTGACCAACTGGGGGCAAGCTGGGTACCATTAACCAAACTGTATGGTTTCGAAGTGTTTGGCCGTATATGGTTTTTTGAATCCACGGTTAATGTACTTAGCCACGCTTTGTATATTCCTCCAGATGTGTATGATGACGCATCGGCAAGTTGTTGACATGCTGTGTCTGCTCCTGCCAATCCGCCGAAATTTCCATCGTGTGATTGGCTTGAAACAAAAACACGGTAGTAAACAAGAGGAGTTGGTGTTGGAGTTGCTGTTGGTACTGAGGTTGCTGAGGGTTCTGGTGTTGCAGTCGGTGCGGGAATTGTAAATGTATGTCTCCATATTTCAAAATCCAAGAGGTCAGCTTTTAAATTGGGGTTGAAATCGGATTTAAGTATTGGGGGCGGAGTTACTGCGGTAAACTCCTGTCTCCATATTTCAAAATCTAAAAGATCGACACCATTATCACAATTAGCATCGCCCTCCGGTTTTCTCGGACAGGCAGGAGTGGGGGTGAGTGTTGCGGTAGGTGTAAGCGTAATGGTAGGTGTTAATGTTGGAATTGGCGTTTGAGTTGGGGTAGGTGTGGTGGTGGGACTGGGTTTAGGGGTCTCGGTTGGTTTGTCAGTTAGTGTCGGTGTAGGAGGACAAAATCCGCCAATCGGCTCCGGTGGTTTGCACGGAAATCGCGGAAGGTCCAAACATGCGGGCCGGGGAGAACAAGTTGGGGTGGGGAATTCTTTTTCATCTTCCGCCCGAACGACGTGCACGGAAAGAAAGACAATGCTAATCAATAATGCTGTAAAGCTACTGTGTAGTAATTTTTTCGAGTAACTCATGTGCCGGGGTGTAATCGGATTTTAAACTAATGGTTTGCTCTAACAACTTTTTGGCCTCCTCAGGTTTTGTGTCTACAATAATGGCTGCAAGTGTATATGGGATCTTGGGATCTGTCGGTGCGAGTTCCATGGATCTTTGCAATGCCAGAATCGCTTTATTCAAATATTCGGTTGAGCGTGTCTGATTATCAATATAATTCATCGCAAGTACGTAATATACTTTCGCTGATGTTTTGAGGTAAAAAACATTTTTCGGCGATCCCTCAAGAACTTCTTCATTCATAAGTATTGCTTGTTTCGCAACTGCTTCAGCATTTTTTGTGTCTTTCTGCATGGTAAGCGACGAGGCGATGTTCGCGCTTAAAAATGACTGTTGATCCACGTATGCCGGTTCGCGACGGATATCTATTGCCTGTTGTCCATATTGATAGGCACTTGCGGTGTCATTTGCTTGGCGTGCCTCTTTTGCACGGGCATAGTAGTAATCTGCCATAAAGTAATTTGCAAAGTAAAATAAACTACTCACGACAAAGAGTACATATAATATGAAGGGAGTAGTGGGGAGGAAGGAACCGGAGTCGGTAGTACGGTTATTGCCTGTTGTTCTTTGGTCGCTCGTCACGAGTTGCTCGTCACGAGTCATGATGAGAAACATTGCGGGTAGGGAATAAAACAAAAGGCTTGAAACGGTTGTAGAAAACCCGACAAGATTCATAAAAAATATTCCCAGCATTGCAAGTACATACATAAGTGAGAAAATTCGTAGGGGCGAAGTTACTTCGCCCGGAATACTTTTTGTCTTTGAAGATAAAAAGTAAAACACCGCAGGCAGAAGAAATGCAGCAAACATCAGAAGATAGGTTCCAAGACCGAAAAACCCGCTTGTTGCGGCAAAATTAAGCAACTCATTATGTGCCTTATTGTAGACAAACTCCCACTCCGAAAATTTATTGTGTTCCATTGGTCGAGTGAAATTATACGCATAAGCAAATGTCTCAACCCCTGTTCCAAAAAACGGGTTTTGAAGCGCGAGTTCCCACGCTCCTTGCCATACGACTTTGCGAATTTCCGTAGACGGTGTTATGTTGAGCTGGGCATCCGGTTGTTGCACTTTTTGCGGTGTTGTCGATGTAGTGACTTTCGGTTTTTGAGGTGAAAACTGTTGAATTATTCTCCCGCTGTATGGCAATGCAAATAGTACTCCGATTGCCATATAGGTAAACAGTGCAAAGAATTGGATGCGTTTTGGGATAGAAACGGCAAAGTTTTTTTTGAATATAAAAAGCGTCGCAAAAAATAGCGGGACTAATACTATATAAGCTATCATTCCAGATTTTGAGTTAGTCCAAAGAATTTCTATGCTAAATAATGCGAAGAGTATTAAATATATATTCCTTGTAACCTGATCACTTATTTTGTTCGTTATCCTATAACCTATAGCTAACAAATAAAGGTTCACGAAAGCCAAGACCAATAAATACGTCGCAAACCAATTCGGTTGGCCGAGGGTTGAGAACATCCTAGCGGGCGGATAGAACTCTGCGGTCCAACACGAAACACTAAAACTTCCTTGAGCCAGCAAACAGATAAAATCATGTCCAAAATGCGATGGTAAGCCCCAAAGTGCGACTAATACACCGCCAAAAAATATGGTAATCAGCAGTCTTCCAACCTGTTCTTTCGAAAAAAAGAGGTAGATACTTGCAAAAATTATCAGGTATGAAACAAGTGAAAGGATTCCGCCGTTAAAGCGCGAATAGTAGCCAAAGACGGATGTGTGCTGATCAATGGAAAAGTAGGTAGAAAGTAATTGGGAGATAAAAAACAAGCCAATACTTGCAAAAATCAAAACCCGTCTCGCGTCTGAGCGTCTGAGTGTCTGAGTGTCTTGAGGAATTGATGTCTTTGACTCGCGATCCGTGATCCGTGATCCGCGATTAACATTTGAATATACTTTATATATAACAAGCGGTAATAGTAATGCTGCTCCGAAATAGATTACAAGAAGCTTCGGGAATTCAAACAGCTCGCTTGAACGGGTTGAAAAAATAAGTGGTGTTAGAACAAACAGAGCGTTAACAACGACAAAAACAAAAGTATTCATAATATATTATTGCATAAACGGTATTTTAAGTATTGTGCCACCAACTATTTTAACGATAAATACAGAAAAAAGCACTACTAAAACTGAAAGAATAGAGCCATAAATATAACGCTTTCCTTCAGTGAGTGCTGCGGGGTCTCCACGGGCAAGCATTACTTTTACGGCACCATACAGCATCCCCAGAAAACCGAGTCCGGCAATAACGGATGTGGCAAAGTTAATGAAGAAATTAGTAAAACCACCTGACGTTGTTTGGACACAGCCAAAAACGGTAAATGCGTAACCCGGGTCGGGAGTAGCAATAAAGGTATTTGCGGAAAGCGTGGGGTACATGCAGCGCTGACAGGATGGCCAGTTTCCCGGTGTCGGCCCGTTTTGACACCATCCACAAGAGTCACATACGTCGCCACCAAGAATTGGGGTTGCTGTGGGTGGAATAGGAGTGGCTGTTGGCGGTTGAGGAGTTGGTGTGCGTGTCGGAGGTAGGGGAGTGGGAGTTTTTGTGGGTGTAGGCGCTGCGCAACTGATTGTTTTGGGCGAATTATTGAGTAAAGAATCTGACCCGCCACCCGTATTTATTCCATACACATACATTGAATGAGATACTCCATCAAACAAACCGGGAAAAGTGGTGATTGAGAAACCATGGAGAGTTGTTCCATTGCATTCCCCGGAGACATCAGGCCGATTTCCGTTAGCTGTAGCTTGCCCGACCAAAACTCCCGTGCCGGCGGGTCCGTTTTTGTATACTTTTACCGTTAAAGCCGTACCGTAATTGTCCGGATCACAGGTCCAACCCTGTAGAACAGTACAGGTAGCAAGGTCAAAATAACCTTTGGGATTGCTACCGCCGCCACCACCACCACCACCACAATCTGCGCAGTTGTTAGTACAAGAATCTGGAGGGTCATTACCTCCGGGTACACACAATGTTCCTGAACAGTGATATGCACATGGACCGGCAAACACTTTAGGAACATATCCGATTAAGAGGAATAAACAAAAAAAGAGAGCTATAAAAAACCTCACTCGAAACATGTATTTATTGTAACTAATTTACAAATCCCTTGTTCAATTTTGTATATACTAGTTACATGCGCAGACGTATGGTTCCTCAGATGGATTTTTTTAACAACATCCAGAAATGGATCTCGGAATTTGTTAGCAGTCCTCCGTTTTTGGGGATTGATATCGGTAGTGAACAACTGCGGATTTACCTGAAAGAGCGGGGAATTGTGTTAAAAGAGAAAATGTATGAAGTCCAGAACACAAAAACGAAAGACTTTATTGTTTTTGGTGATGAAGCATATGATATGCTCGGCAAGACTCCGCCGAATCTTAAAGTATTTGATCCGATTGAACGGGGACGGGTGAGTGATTTTGACGGGATAGTATATATTTTGCAAAAAGCTATTCATCGGGCACTTGACCCGTATCAGCATACCAGCTTGTTCAGCAGATTTGATGCTTTGTTTGCGGTTCCGCTTGGTTTAACCGAGGTTGAGGAAATGGCGATCGTGGAAGTAGGAAAAAAAGTCGGAGCACGCCACGTTTTTCTTGTCGAGACACCGCTTGCTGCAGGGTTCGGATTGAAAGCACCGGTTCTTGAAAACAGTGGGAGCTTGATGGTTGATATCGGTGGAGGTACTACCGAAGTTTCAGTCGTATCACTCGGCGGGGTGGTTTTGTACAAAGTATTGAAGATCGGTGGCAAAGATTTTAATGACGGGTTAATCAATTATGTGCGTCTTCGGTACGGGGTGCTTATTGGTGAAAAAACAGCCGAACAGATAAAGCTGAGTCTCGGATCTATTCTTCACAGTCAAGATGACGTAGTAGAAATAAGCGGTCGAAGCATCGAAACGGGTATGCCAAAAACTATTTCCACCAAAGTGCATTTACTATTCGAACCTTTGTACCCATTTTTCGGACAGATCATTGAAGCTATCAAGGAAGCGATTGAAGAAACACCGCCGGAGCTTCTGAATGATATTAAAAAGAAGGGAATTATGTTGACCGGTATGTCCGCCAATTTTGTGGACTTTGATACCTATCTGCATAAAGAGCTCGGTATGGACATTGTTGTAGCACAAGAACCTGAATATAGTGTTATCCGAGGACTCGGTTTTCTTATTGAGCATCAGGATATTATGGAAAAAGTCGGGATAAGATTTGGGAAAATATAAGTAACATACTTATAAAAGTAAAAAGTAGAAAGTAGAAGGTATAAAGGAAAGTAATAAGTAGCAAGTAATAAGAAATAAGAAATAAGACTATGAATAATAATGAACTCAAAGAGCTGACGGATAAAATCGAATACTTGTATCTTAAAACGATTGCGCAGGCGATGAAAGACAATGCCGTAACGCTTGCTTTTGCCAAAACAACGGCACAGGAATTTCGTGCGCTTGAGCCATTTGGGTCTGTCACAGATGCTCAACAGAAAATTGCAGCTTATGTAGCAAAATTTCCTCTTTTTGCTACACTGAAAGAGTATCTTGATTCATATCACAACGAGAAAAAATTAAACGTAGTTATCGGCAAGATGCAGCAATATATGAAAGATCACGATATTGATGCTGCGCTAGAAGTTGCTGAAAAGCATAATCAGAAACAAGAATAATGGCAGAAACAAAATCTCCGGCGGGTACAGAACAAATGCGGCAGTCTGGGATGCCAGCGCGGGCAGAAGCGCCGGTTTCTCCTGTGGCTCAAGTGGGAGAAAGAATTGCTACATTGACGGAAAATACGGCAACCGTAGGGCCGGCAATAGATGCATTGGCTAAGCTTCCGGATACCTCCTCATTCACCCTAGAAGGAAAACCGTTAGATGCGAGCGCATCGGTCTCTGGACCTGTGCCATCTGCCGAAATTCCAACGGGCCAAATGACAGCAACGGCACCTGAGGGACCAACAGTAACCGCAGCTGCTCCCAAGACTTCGGAGATGCCAACGTCAACTGCGGCAGTTGACGGGAGACTGTCAGGAGGATCTAAATCAGTAGATACTGAACAGGATAAACAACATGGAACCCCTACGGCTGAAACAAAACCGGCAGCAGCTGGGGAAACTAAGGGTGCTGAAGCTGCAAGTAAAGCAGAAGGTGCCCAACCGGCAGCAGAGGCCCCACTTGACCCGAAAGCACGTCAAGATAAGCTTCTTAAAGATGTTCAGGAAGGAAAAAAGGACTTACATGATGCAATACAGGAATATGCTCAGACAATATCCGAAACATCACGTACCCAACTTCGAGTGGATTTTGCGAGAACGGTTATGGATCAAATGGATAAAATGAATGCTGCAGGACCGGATCAAAAAAGCGCCATATTCCGACTGTTCCTTGAACGGGCAAACGACATACGGGATAAAATAGCGGAGGTAGATGCATTGGAACAGTCCTTAATTGAACTCCCTGATAAGATAGAAAAGCTCAAGGCAGAACGCAAGACACAAATAGATGCTGCGAAAGCGATTAAAGATAAACCGGAACCGACAGACTCTAAGCAACGGGCCGACTGGGTAAAGGCACGGACGAAGGCTGATTTCGATTTGTGGTCGACTAACATTTCGCTCTTAAATTCCTTATATATGATGCATACGGGTACAGCACGTGCGGCTGAACTACATGCTGAGATTGATCGCCGGCAAGGAGTGTCACAGGGATTTGATATTATCAAAGATTGGGCACTTGCCAAATTGCAAACTGAGATAGCAGAGGTGAAATTTGCTGTTGAGGCCGCAGGAAACGGCGCTGTTGCCGCGATGATTCTATAATCCACCAGGAATATAATCCACTTGATTTTTCATCTTATTCACTATAGAATAGACAGTATCCGATTTTTCTTCGTTTGTGGAAGGAAAACAAAGCTCGTTAAAAAGTCAGACAGCAAATTATACCGATCGCATTGCGATCGAGTATAAAGCACGGTCTCGATTTAATCGAGAACCGGCTTTAGATAGTCTCTCAAAGCGCAAGGCGCATTGAGACGGTTCATCTATTCATTTTGTACTTATAATAAAAGCAAATTTCTACTCTAATATAACGATTAGACCTCAAAAATCTATTCACATATTTAAGAGTTTGATCATGGCTCAGGATAAATGCTGGCGGTGTGTCTTAGGTATGCAAGTCGAGCGGGTTTTGTGGACAGCACACAGTGAATAAAATTCAAATGACAAATAACAAATCCACAATTCAAATTCAAAATCTCAATGTTTGAAACTTCAAACATTTGTTATTTGAGTTTGATTTGATTTTTGTGGATTTGAATTTTGAGTTTATTTCCTATGTGCTGTCTATGATTCCAGCGGCGGACGGCTGAGTAACACGTGGGAACCTACCCCGTAGCGGAGGATAGCTCGTCGAAAGACGGGGTAATACTCCATACGTTCGTAAGAAGAAAGGGCGTAACTGCTCACTATGGGAGGGGCCTGCGGCCTATCAGGCAGTTGGTGAGGTAACGGCTTACCAAACCTATGACGGGTAGCTGGTCTTGGAGGACGGACAGCCAGAGGGGGACTGAGATACGGCCCCCACTCCTACGGGAGGCAGCAACCAAGAATATTGCGCAATGGGCGAAAGCCTGACGCAGCGACACCGCGTGCGGGAAGAAGGCCTTAGGGTCGTAAACCGCTGTGGCGAGGGAAGAAGGTCCGCAAGGATTTGACGGTACCTCGCTAGAAAGTGGCTGCAAACTACGTGCCAGAAGCATCGGTCAAACGTAGGCCACAAGCATTATCCGGTTTTATTGGGCGTAAAGGGACGCGTAGGCGGACTGGTAAGTTGTGCTTAAAATCTCCTCGCTCAACGAGGAGTCGGGTGCAATACTACCAGCCTAGAGTTCTTTTCAGGGAAGTAGAACATTCTTTGTAGCGGTAAAATGCGTTGATAAAGAATGGAATACCAATGGCGAAGGCAACTTCCTGGAAATCGACTGACGCTGAGGCTCGAAAGCTAGGGGAGCGAAAGGGATTAGAGACCCCTGTAGTCCTAGCCTTAAACGCATGTCTGCTAGTTCTTCTTTTCCCGATTTATCGGGAAGGGAGGGGCGCAAGCTTACGCATTAAGCAGACCGCCTGGGAAGTACGACCGCAAGGTTAAAACTCAAATGAATAGGCGGGGACCCACACAACGAGTGGAACATGTGGCTCAATTCGACACGAACCGAAGAACCTCACCAGGGTTTGACATTCCAACGTCCTATTTCCCGGAAACGGGAGAAATTCGCAAGAAGGTTGGAACAGCTGGTGCATGGCTGTCGTCAGCTCGTTCCGTGAGGAGTGCCCTTAAGTGGGACAACGAGCGCAACCCTTATCCTGAGTTACAAGTGTCTCAGGAGACTGCCTCGACTATCGTCGAGGAGGAAGGAGAGGCGGACGTCAAGTCATCATGTCGCTTATACCCTGGGCTGCACACATGTTACAATGAGTAGCAACAACGCGCTTAGCGACTTCGTAAGAAGATGCAAATCGCTGAAATCTATTCTCAGTGGGGATTGAGGGCTGAAATTCGCCCTCATGAACGCGGAATTCGTAGTAATCGCGGGTCAGCTACACCGCGGTGAATACGTTCTTGGGTCTTGCACTCACCGCCCGTCAAGCCACCAAAGTTACAGGCACTTAAAAAGCCCCAATAACGGGGAACTAGGGTGAATGTAGCGATGGGGACTAAGTCGTAACAAGGTAGCCGTTCTGGAAGGAGCGGCTGGATCATCTCCTTTCTATTTTTTTATTAAAAGTAGAATATCCTCCGGTTGGAGGAACGTAAATATAAAAGGATGTAACTTATCAATGCACTTTGCGCTTTAAAGATTATCTAAAATTTTCGCTGAAGCAAAAATTTAATTCGAAATTCGAAATTCAAAATTTCTAGTCAATTCTGAATTCCTGATGAATATTTTCCGTGAAGTTTTAGAATTTCAAATTAAGAATTTTGAATTGATTTTAAATTTCAAATTTTGAATTTTAAATTGCTATTATGAACACAACCGCTGCTAACCTTAAAAAAAAGGACTATATCAAATTTCGAGATGATATTTACCAGGTAAGTACTGTTGAGTTTTATCATCCAGGAAAAGGACGTACTGTTGTTCGAACTTTCCTTAAAGGTATCACAAAAGATAAAAGTCTTGCACAGGTCTTTACTTCGAACGATGACGTTGAAGTACTGACAGTTGACGCTGTTCCCGTGCAGTTTTTATTCGGTGACTCTGAAACATTGCATTTTATGCACGACCAGACCTTTGAGGAATACGAAGTATTGCGCGACTTAGTCGGCTCTGCGGCAGATTTCTTGAAAGAGGGTCAGGCAATGTATGTCCTTATGCTTGATGATAAACCAGTTGGTGCCCGGCCTCCGATGAGTGTCACGCTTACGGTGACCGAAGCGGATGCGGCCGATCGAGGTGACACGGCAACAAATGCCAAAAAACAAGTTACACTTGAAACAGGTGTGAAAGTAATGGTTCCGCTTTTTATTAAAAAAGGTGAGAAGATCAAAATAAATCCGGAAGACGGAAGCTATTCGGGAAGAGAAAATTCATAATACTCTGAATCAGTTACTAATTTCTAGTTTATAGTTTCTATTGAAGTACTAGTTTCTAATCAATAGTTTCTAAACGTCGCCAAATAGAAAATAGTACCTAGAAGCTCAATAGAAACTGGTAATTAGCAACTAGAAATTTTATCTATATTATTCTCAGCAGTTTGAAGAATCCCAACCCGATAAAGAAGAACAAAAGTAATGGAAACAGTTCAAGGTATAGACTCATAAATACCGTCAGAAGTACGAATACCATAAAGCTTTCGTTGTGAATAGCCGGCAATAATCCTTTTATCAAAAGAATTAGAACGGTCAAGAGCAGCAATTTCTGTTCATCAAAATAGGGGATATTCCATTGGAAATAAAATGTCGCTCCCAGGAAGGCGATTAATATTACGAGAAATACTTCTTTTGTATCAAAGTAAAATGGTCCGAGTTTCATATATGGTTATTTAAGAAAATTTTCAAGTGCTGTCTGACTTGGAGCGTTAGTTCCATCTACTATTTTCACTGTTACTTTTTTACCGTCTACGGTAGTCTCATACTCTCTCCATACAACTTCCCCCTCACGAAGTTCTATATATGTGGCGTTTCCAGCATCTTTTGCATACACCCCTGTGGTAATCTTCTTTAACTCTGAATTAGCCAATTTTTGGTCTGCGGACGTGGTTGAGGAAGCATTAAACAAACGTGCTAAAGGAATAGTGACGCTGTCTATAAACCCACTTAATACCATAGTTACAGCACTTCCAGCGTCTGGTCGAATCTGTGGACCGTTCCCCAAAAAAACCGACTTACTTAAAAACTGCACAGTAAATAAGGTTGCAACAAGCGCTAGCATTACTTTGACAAATAATTTTTTTTTCATGGACATACTCCGACCATTTCTATAATAACATCTTTATTAGCTGGGTCTGTCAGCGAATAGTCGCGTGAGATTGTTCCTAGTACAAAAAGTTTATCAAGCGCATTGACTGTGTTAACAACCGGCATTACTGTGATTTTATCCGTAAGTTTGGAAGTATCCATTGTGCATTCCACACCATCTGCAGGAAAACTGTAGGGCGGCATGTGAACTGGCCCAACACATGTTTTAGTATCATCATTCTCATTAAGGAGACCTATTTTGTATGTTTTATATGTAGAGCAGTTTGTCAGATTTTCAACAGTAACTTTAAAATGGATAGAGTTAAGTTTTGTCGGGGCAGCGGGCGCGGCAGGAGCGGCACCGGAAAGTGAAATTGTACCCGCGTCTGCAACGGACGTAAGCGAACAACGCATCTTACCGGTGTCTTTAATGTACTGATTATCCGCGTTGATATTTAGCACACAATCAAAGGTCCAATCACTTTGAAAATTGGGTACTATTGTCGCTGCATTGCAGGTAGTCGATAAGGGAATTGTATAAGTATAGGTGAATGAGCCATCACTAGATATGTTGGGGTTAACAGTTGATTTACACCCTAACCTCGTAATATTCTTGTCTGCTTCTTTGATGTCATCAAAGGTACTTAGTAATAAACCAAGATTTTTATGAGTTCCGATATCCGTTAGCTTTCCCTTAATCGTTGTAGTAAAAGGAATGTCGGCGCCTGGTTTACTAGTCGAACAGGTATGTTTTGCATTTAACACCAGTAGGTCTTGTACACTTGTGATGCTTGTTGTATTGGATTCTGCGTAGTACAAATTGCCTGCTGTATCCCAGAATACCACGGATGCAACGACGCTTTTTCCAAGTGCGCTTGCATCCAATGTGTCCAGCTTATATATTGCCGTTCCGCTCGGACCTCTTGCCCCTCGTGGGTATTCCTCATAAAAGTATGCCACATGACTTGTAGCGTCAGATATCTTTATCAGGTTTAAAACTACATCATTACCACATTGCTCGGTACTGTAATTAACTTGGGCGCGAATATTAACCGGGGTGCTGGCGGCGTTACAATCATAAGCAACATTATATGTCCGTGATCCTTTATATGTAGTTTTGTCTATTGCGATTGGAGAATCATCGGGACTATATATTGTTACGGCATCCTGTCCGTTTGAAATATTGCGAATATTCATAAAAGCAGTTGCGGGCACGGAAAAAGATCCGTCGGTTTTAACTGTGTACGAGTAACTACTCACGCTGTTTGTCAGTCCATGATCTGAGAAATTCTCTCCTGCATAATTGGTGTATGTTCCTGTGCGGTTTGAATTTGAAAATTTTCCAGTTCCGACAGAAAATATTTCCTTTCCACTACAATTGGTAGTCGAAGCGTTGATTTTAACGTCGATGGTATAAGTATCCGGGGCTTTTGGACAGCAGAATTTTGTGGAATAACAATTGAATCCCGAATGAGCTGTTGTGCAATTTGTTGTGCAGGCAGCGACGCTTGAGTATTCGAAACAGTTGCCTGCAGGTGTTCCGTTCGGATTTGCAGCTGCTCCGCTTGGGCTTCCAGCCTTTGGTGTCGGTGAAGCGCCACCGCCACCAGTTGGAGGTGCTGAGTTCGTGGGGGTTTGAGGTGGCAAGTCGACAGTTCCAGTACCACAGGATTTTCCTGTTTTGCAATATCCGTTGGTCTGATTGCACTTTTGGCCTGATTGTCCTTCGCCATTACAATCGCTTCCGGTTTCGCAGCACGCCGGGTCACAGGCTCCAGCTTGGTTTAATTTATTTGCCGAACATTGTGGCGCCAGTGTTGGAGCTGCGGCATTGGTACAGCTTCCGTATACCTTGGCTGCCTCTGTTCGCCATTGAGCTGCCGCATTAGCAGCACCCCACGTATCAGTGAAGATCTTGCGTACTGTAGCTGGGGCACATTCCGGTCCGCATGCCCAATTCGGGTCATCGCAGGCAACCTGCGCACGGGTAAGAAAGGCGAATCTGCTTTTGGTACCTTTAGAGGTTAAAAGAACGAGAGTTGTCACGACAAGTGTTCCGAATATTATAACCGGGATTGCAATAAACGCACGACGTTTCGACATTACTAACTAGTATAGTAGCCTGTAAAAAGAAATCAAATGAAAATGTGCTAATATACACGTATGGATGAAGCAAGTATAGGATTGGTGGAGCCACTAGTGAAATCCCCCCCGGCAACTGCCGCAGTTGACGCGGGGCTGCTAGGAACTGCAAAACCAGATGCTACGCCAGTAACTGTTCCTTCCACCGACGGAATGGTTACGGTTCCACAAAAAGTCGATGTTGCGGCTGCAATTGCTGCCGCTCCCCCAGCTCTTAAGTCAGCTCCAGCTCCTGAAGCGCCGTCTCCGGATGTTCAGCAACCAACTCCTGCAACACGTGAAGCTGCTCCAACAGCAGTGCCGGAAGCTAAAAAAGAATTAACTCTCGAAGAACGCCAAAGAGAGCATAGAAGAAGTATGACTGCGGCATTTTTTGTAGGAGATGAACCTGATAGGGTAAAAAATAGAGATATGCTTATTGGCGCGCTTGTCAAGTATGCGCCCGAGTTAGGTATAGATCAAAATGCATTGCAGTCGATTGTTGATCCCCTTAAAAAAGATGGGACCGTCGTGCATGAATACGAACCTCAAGTGCAGGCGGTTGTGGCTAAGCTGCTTGAGTATAATGGTCTGACACTAAAAAGTGCTAAGGCGGCGGAGGTAGTCGCTAAGATGAACGAGGGCGAGAAAAGAATTGCTGTTAGCCAATACGCCGACTTAATCAAACAAGCATATCCTGAACTGACACCAGCTGAGGCGGAAAGAATTGCTGCTAGTGCTCTTGATCAAGGATATGAACCAAATGTCGTTAATACCCTCGTAAAAGGGGGAGCTGTCGTTACTCTCGCTTTTATGCTTCTTGTTGTACTTCCGGGCCTGCAAAGTATGGGTAGTCAATCCTAAATTTTTGCTACTATTATTAATATGATTGACGAATCTGGTGATATCGTTGTGGATGGTAGCACTAATGCTGATTCCAGCCCATCAAAATCCGCAGAAATAAAAGGACACACCGTTCCGTTCTATATTGACGGCAAAACACAAATCTCTTTCAGTCAATTTATTAAAGAAAATCAGGCAGAATATGATTTTACGAACGGACAACTACTTCACATTGCGTCAGCAAATTTTCCTCAAGGAACGGGACAGTCAGATACAGACTACGACCTACAGCTTTTAGGTGAATTGGAGAAGCGTTTCAGATTTGTCGGTGACTATGAGAAGAAAACCGGTACGGACGCCGATCCGCTGTTTGCTGCGTTGAAAGCGGAACCTTCCTTGACTGCGGAAAAATGGCCGATTGTACTTATGGCAATCGAAGTCGCGACCGCACGGAAGAAGGAAAGGTCGGGAAAACAGGTGACTCAAGAGGAGCTGAAAGAAGAAAAAAGAGATCATATCCGAGCAACAGTGTCCAGAAATGGCGGAGTTCGTTTATTGAGTGATCAATTAGAACCGATACATGAAAAAATCCAACCGGCAGATAAAGATAAGCTAGAATTCCACAGAACAGAAAAAGCGAAAAAAGCAATTGAAGCCCTTACTCTTATTGCAGACGATCTTCTTGATGTTGAAGATGGCTCATTTCCCGGTCGGGCGCGTACATATCGCTCTCGCTTAAAAGATATTCAGGGAAAATTAGCCAAGTTACAGGAAGACAAAACTGAGACTGGAAAACTCGAAGTAAAACAATTACAACAACAGATGCGCGACATCCGACGCCGATTTTATACGATGGTGCAAAAAGCGATTGCGTATCTGGACAAACCTTCGGAAATGCCGTCTTCGGCAAACACGCATGATGCAGCAGTGTTTAACGCCATGTGTACGCGTTTACGTGTACTACGGGAACTTGCAAAAGATAAACCCCTCGTGGATTATTTTGTTGGTCAGGGGAGTAGTTTTACAAAACCTGCCTACAAGGGAGTTGGCTACATAGGTGGATCTCATACTAAAGAAGCAAAGCTCCGTTCCCCACATCGTAGAGGTATGCGGGATGACCTGAAGAATCTGAGCTTTGAAGATCTGCTTGACGCGGCACTGCAGGGAGGGGACCTGATGGAACGACGGATATCGGAAGTTACTCGGGCGGAGCATTTTGTTCATACGAAAAAGTTGGTGGGTGATAAGGCGGGGAAGGATACGCTGAAAGACTTAGCTGATCAAAAAGAAAAATCCAACGATGAAGTTGATCAACCTCCCGGAAGTGACCAAGACAATACTCATAATGACGGCGGCGGACCAGAACCAGAACCTGAGCCTAATCCGATACAGGTTCCTGTTCAGGAACTGCGAAAGTCGTTTAACATGGCTCTCGTTTCAGTGCATGATCATCTCGAACAGAATTTGATTGCCTTACGGGACGCAGCTTTTGCCGAAGACAGTAAGCACATTCCTCCACCGAAAACACTTCTGGGAAAATTGATCCAGCCCCTCCGCCATCCGGTTAAATATATTTGGCAGAATTCACTATTCCGCCCGATTTTTGAACAACAAGCCCTACGTTTTAGTGCCGATGTCATGCAAATTATGAAGAATGTGAGTGGTTTGGACCGTTCCATTCCACTGCATGTCAGCCAAGAAGTTATTAAGAAAGCGTTGTCGGAAGGAGCGCTTCTCAGAAAGAAAAAGAGTGCTCTGCAGCGTTTCGGACTCTGGGCGGGGGATAAATTCGCCGGTATAACCGGTATCGGACAAAACTCCAGTCAGCATCTTGCAAAAGAGTGGCTTAAACAGAATGGTGCAGAGTATGTCAAACAGTTTAAGGATAGGGGAATTGCCGAACAGAGTGCAATGGGTCTCGAATATTCAATTGTTGAACAACGTGAAGGGCAATCGTTTGCAGACGCGGTTACGCAGACGAATAAGCATCTTATTTCGGAGTCTCTTGGAGAAACACGGTATGCTTTAGAAGGGTTGTTAGGCAATTCGGAAGATGCAAAAGCGGTTTATAACACTTTTTCCAGAAATGTTCGCCATTACATTGAAGAATACGCAAAAAAAACTATTTCACCGGAACAGCTTATCGCCTCAGTGAATTTAACATTCCGAAAAGACGTATTGCCGTTTATCCCCGAATCTGAACGCAAACTGATTAATACCAGCGAGTTCGGCTCGAATATCCTGCCGATTGCACAATCTATTCAGGATAATTGGACTGCATACAGCGCGGAGGTTAACGGAGTGCGAGAATTTGACGGGCTGAACTTAAATTTTATTGTCGGAAAACGTGAATGGGGTGGTGTACGTGGTAAAAAGGAAGCAGGAACACTGACGCATCTTTTGGCGCAACGAATCGCAGAGAAGCAGATCGGAGTTTCCGATGGCTCAAGACTTGCTGCGGTTGGAATATTCAAATGGATAACAGACGCAGTGAAAGATGTTGCAGTGTACGGAGGAACATACATCGCAGGCGGATTGGCCCTAACTCCGCGTGCCGCATGGGGTTCGTTAAAGACAGGCTTGAATTTGAGCCCGATAGGCGGTGCGATTGCGACTGCCTTGACTGCGGGGTTGAAGGAGGGTGGGTTAGTAGTGTCCCGTGACGGCAAACTTCACGGTATTTCCGGTCGTTACTTGAGCGAATTTCAACAAGTTGCCCGTGAATATGCCGGTGGGCACGATAAAGGGCAACACACACCAATTCGGAACGAAATGATCAAACAAGCGCTCGTAGGAAGCACTGAAGCCTCAAAGCTAACAGACAGTATTGCGGCTCTTGCACATAAAGATACACTCACCGAAGCGGAAACGAAACAACTCGTGGTGCATGTTGCCCATGCGAAAGCCCGTTTACGATTGACCGATGAATCCAGCAAACGCAGCGGAACAAAACTTGCCATAGCACAAAACTTTATCCGCTTTCATGAAGACGTGGAAACACAGGAAATGGCAGCGCTGCGCGGAAGTATCGCAGAAGGTGTGATGAAATTACACCGCAACTCCGAAAACCAATCCGACCTTGATGGTAAACTTTTTGAGGCGCAGGCTGTTTTTGAAGGCAAATTACGAACCGGAAACGAAATAGAAAAAACGGCTCAAGTTGTCAGTCGCTTGACCGGTAAAAGCTTTGCTGAAAGTAAACAGCTTGTCAATTCATATCTCAATGAGGCTACAGCAGCAGGAATTGCGGTGGAAGGCAAATCGTTGAATGAAGCAATGAGCGCGCTGGCAAAGCTTAACGCCCGACGAGGTTGGACAACGGTTGGCAAGGTTGCAGTTATCGCGCCGATTGCCGGTATTGTAGCTAAGCTGGGATATGAAGAGGTTGTGCACGCAACACATAATGTTCAAGCAACCGGCGATGTGCTGGCAGGTTTAGGGCAGTACGCAGAAAGTTGGAAAAAAACTTTGCTTGACGGAGAAATTCCGTTACGCACGGATACTGTTGCTGGAATTTCTCAAGTGGTGACCGATGCGACACCGCTACAACAGGGGATTTTGCAGGCACGGGCTTTTGTAGAGCCCCCGATTGGCGAGTTCTGGCATCGGCAAACAATCGATAATGCAATTATCAACTTCAATGCTGGAGTACGGTATGGAGAATTCAACGGACATCACTATATTTCAGACATGCGCAGCGGAGAGGTGGTTGATCTCGGAAATAATCACTTCGATGTGCAGGGCGGAAAATTAGTGTTAGTTGATCAGGCAAACAATACGATTGATGCTAGCAACTATTTTCAAGGGAAGTTCAATGTAGATAAAGGCCCGCCTCTTCAGGAAATGCACGAAGTTAAAACCCTGGTTACCAAGCCGGGAGAAACCACGACTGTTGATGTGGTGCAACACGGCGGTGGGGAACGTGCTTTTGTAGAGCATGCAACAAAAACAGATCATCGTGAATGGTACTCGTACGACAAGCCGGGTTCACAAGGCAACGAACTCACGGCGTACACGTATAAAAACGGAGATGCAGTGACGGTCGATTACAGCAATATGGGAGAAGCCTGGCAACACGGTCTTAATCCGGAACACATCGACGTGCAGGACATGATGAAAAACCCTCAAAACTATGACGGGCAACTGGGAATGTATGTGACAATTCCCGGTCATCCTGACGAGGGAATGTTTATACCCGACTTTAACCACGACGGCAAAATAATTTTTGACCCGCATGACACGACGCACATGATAACTTTTGACAATGGTCAGAGTATGAGCATGGCTGATGCCGCAAAATTGTTGGTGAACCAGGAGGCTTTACAAAAGCTTAAAGACGGCAATATAGCAACGGAATTGTATGGACATCGGGATGTATGGAATTTCGGAGTCAACGGTGAGGCGGGATATGGAATGGTCGGTCGATTGGTAACTCATGACGGTAAACCGGTGTTTCAGTCATTTGCGACTCTCGGAGGTACCGCATCGGTGCAAGGTGTTGAAATAGCACAAGAACAAATTGTGACACCTCCTGTGACTACAGAAGAAATTTCGTACGAAACAGTTACACATGAAACCTTCAATGTTGTCGGTAAACCCTTTGAATTGAATGTGGACTTCGTGCCAATTCCTCTTTATTGGCGTAAGAATGTTGAGCGGAGCGAAAAAAAGACCGAACTGCCAGAAAACTATACTCCGCTTGAAAGTGTAGAAGCTTATCACTATGCTCCGCAGCCAACTGCGGCAGTTGCCGATGGGGGATCTCCTGCACCTTCCGAAGATGCACATCAGACGCATACCGAGGATGAGGTTAAGGATTTTCAAAAACAACTTCGGGACAAGAGGCTTACAGAGATTTCAACCAGGCTCGGCGAAATAGAATCGAAGCCTGAATTTGCTGCCGAAGAGGCAGAGCTCCGTGAGGAACAGCGCGCTATACAGGAGGGTTTACGAAAACCTGAACCAGATGTGGAGCTTCCCGATGATGAAACGACGCAGTTGCGTGAGAAGTTTGAGGACTATAAAGCGCGGCAATTAACGGTCCTTGATGATTCGAGACAAAAACTGTCAGATAGTGTTTTTACCCAAGTATGGGGTCATCCAAAGTCTGAAACGAATGAGGTTATTTTAAATAGTGAGGCAATCAAAGAGAGATTTGTTGCGGAAGAATTACTTTATCGCATCCAAGATGAAGAAGCCCAGATACTTGAGCAAGGAGAACTGGGGAAAATCGGCGAAAAATTAAATAAACTTAAAGCTTTGCCAGAAGAATTAGTCCAAGAGGTGGTTACCTTACAGCAGACCAAGTCGTCCGCGGAAATCGACAGTGCCGTTGCACAGCTTGCTGAGCGGACATTGGCAGAGCCTGAAATTATAGACAGAATGCAGGCGGAAGGTGTCGTGCTCACGAAAGAAGAATTTACAAAATATCTGCAGCAAATGGCAGCAGTGATTGCAAAAATGCAAAGCCGGACTGCGGCAGTTCCGGAAAGTGAGAAGGCGGCGTTAAAAGCGAGATTAAAATAGTAATGCGGAATAAATAAAATGGACGAAACACAATCATCTTATTCCATCAATCTTAGACAAGCAGTCGCGAAAGTGCAGACTACTGAAACATATTCTTCAAAAGAGAATGGTCTTCCCTTTGAGCCAGTCTTTCATACAGGTGGTAAAGACAAAGGCAAAAGTATCATTTCCCAATGGGAAGAACTTCCCACAGACAATGCCATTATGTTGGCAGTGCGGCGATTTGTGAACAGAGAAGCCTTGTTAGGAAAGCGGTTTATTCGTCCCAGTGTTACTCATGGCCGCTCAATGCTTGACAGTCTTTCACACGGTGCGGTGGTTTGGGGAGATTCTTATGGCAATCTTTTTGGCTCATTTGATGAAAAAGGCTCGATTATGCACGACATTGTGCTTAAAGACGACCCATACAACTTCAACCAGCTTGCCGTAATGGGACTAAAAGATTCTATAACATTGGAGCGTATTCTACGGGCATCCGAACTTATGCGTTCACTCGGATTGCCTACTGAAAGGATTTCACATGTGCGAACGTTACAAGAAGTCTTTACGGTGTTCGGCCAAAAAATGACTATTAAAAAATGGAAGAGGGGAGTTATAAACCATCTTGCGATAGATTTCCGGAAGGAACGGCGTGAGCCGAATTTTATTCAACGTGCCATCGAATATTTTCAACATGCGGATTTTGTATTAATTGAACGAGAAACACAAACTGCAGTGCGAATAAAGGATGTAGTTGAAATGGCTCAGACTCAGGCAAAATTCGAACAGCTAATGTCACCGGTTTTTGCCTGGCTGCGTGCGGTAAAAGCATCCGGAAAGGAAGTCTTAAAGGGGGTGCCGATTCCTGAAAAGCTGGATGTGCATGATTCTGAAAGTATTCAGAAATACTTTACTGAATGGTTGCCTAAAATGATGGGTACATATCTTGCCCGAATGCACAATAATGGACTTTCTCACGGGTTTGCTTCGACACACAACTTTACTGCAGTTGGAAATTTAATAGATACTGATAGTGTAACCGGGAATCCGCTTGGGGATAAACCGATAGGAACGCCGGAAATTCAGCGCGATTTATATACCACGAGAAGCGTTGTTTTATCATTTTTCGGGTTATATCAGAGAGCAAGCAAGACAAAAGACACCAACGGTCCCTACTTCCTGAGTGGTCGTACATACGTTAATAATCTTCTCAAAGGCCAAACAGATACCGCTCTGAGAAATTTTGAGCAGGCATATAACCATGAGATTACCCCGAATAGTATTGCTTTTGACGCGAAACAGTATATCAATTCATGGAAGCAGGGTGCTGAGGCAGTGAGACCTTCATGAGTAAAATTATGTAGTTATGTTATTATAAAACTATGGACGATAAAAACAAATCAACCCTCATGGACGACGTTGCGCTGCTGTCATATATCGATGATATCCTTGCGGAGCGGACAGACCTTAATCTGACTGAAGTGGAAAAGCCGAAAGTGAAAGCCGCACTCCTTAAAGAAGTCAATGAGGCCATCAACACTCATCTGGTAAGTGCTCTTTCCGAAAAGGACCAACAAGAATTAAACGCATTCCTCGATAAAAACCCAACAGACGAAGAATTGACCGCGTTCTTTAAGCAGAGAATTCCGAACCTTTCTTCCGAAATTGCTACGGCACTCTTAAACTTCCGTGCGGCGTATTTATTCGAGGTGAGAAAAGAAAAAGCCTAGGTTATTAGTTTATCAGACTAATTATGACTGACAACGACATGTACAGTAAGTTATTCCAAGATTTTGTAAGTCGGTTGGATGTTTCGGTAGAGAAACGCAAAGAAATGATCGAACAGCTTCCGAAAGAAGTCGTTACGGGTTTTGAGGTAGTGTTACAGGCTGGTGGCGAAGAGCTAAGCGCCCGTTTGAATGGGAAGATGTGGTACAAAGACGTACAAGAAACTGTCGAAACATTATTGCTTTTTTCATTATGGGGTGGTTATTTGCTGCATACTCTTAGTATTGGTATGCTAGCGGAAGACAAAAGTAAGTTGGAGTCATTGGAATCGCAATGGATGGCAGCCTACGAAAAAGACCAATGTGCAACGCTCATTGCAGCAATCAATATTGTTCATGCGGGTTTTCTGGACACGATTAAACAAGGAAGAATGAACCAACTTGTTACTCAACAGCCATTATTACTCAAACAATCGTATGAAGATGTGGCTACAATTGATCTGTTTATGCTTTGGGCTGCGCGTCAAGGATATATCATAAGTACAATGGTGCATACAATATGAATGAGGGAGAACAAGCGCAAACGATTAGTCCAACACTAGAAGTTGACTGGCATAAAAAGGGTGATATTCTGGAGCGAACCGTGGGACGACTGTTTTCAATCCCCGAAAACATTATGTCGGCGACTCCTTTAGCATTTTTAGATGATTCAAAAAGAGAGAATATCGGAGCCCTTGAAGAAAAATATAAAGATATCCCATTCCAAGGGCAGGTAAAAGTGTATCTTAATCACTCTTCTTTTTTTGACCAGATGAAACGACTTTTTTCATCTGAGCGTCGGACAAGCATTCTCTACAGGGGAACACTCGGATTACTAGAGACAGTTGGGCTGACACTATGGGGAAAGCTAGCTAGATTAAATGCTTACAACGCAGCTACCGAATCGGTGCAAATCTACCATCCTGAAAAAGCGATTGCCATTTCAAAAATCGAAAGTGCAAAAATATTTAGCGACACAGAGCATCCAACTCTTTTGGCAATAGCCCAATGGCTCCCTTTTGTTAATACAGTCATTGCTTGGAAGTCAAGAAAGGAAGCTTTGAAAAGGTTAGGAAACGACAGTATAGAAGAACAGAATAAGGCAAATAAAATTCTTTCCAGTAGAGTGGGATCTGATATAGGTAGGGATATAGCTGCTTATATTGGCGGTGTTGGCCTTGGACAAATTATTCTCTCTGCAGCGAGTTTGCCTTGGTTGGGAGCGCTCGCGGGTTATATTTCAGCACGCAACAGAAATCCGGAATTAAACAAAATAACCACCAGCAAGGCTTCCGCGGAGCAGACTTAAAAAACGATTTTTATTTCTGAAGTGCAGCAACTAGTTGCGTTGCTTGCGTCGGGTCGAGGTGAGGAATCATTGCATCTAACAATTGCTTGAACGCAGTCTCAGCGCGCTTAGCCAATTTTTCCTTAAACGCATTTTGGTCGACAACTTGCAGCAGTTTGTCTAAATATTCATCAGGTGACGCAGTTTCCTTAAGCAATGTTTCTATCTGTTGCGTTTGTTCTTCGTTTAAAGTCTCGGTTACATCTAAAACCGCCTCTTTGACAGTCATCTCAATAAAATCCGCAATAAACTTCTCTTGATCAGGATACTGGGCAACACCCAACAAGCTTCGTAATTTATCCTTAAGTATGTCTATTTCACTCATGGAAGTGTTGTAAACGTAGTTTTAACCTGACCAATAGGTCCTAAACTTCCTAACGCTTTCAAAGGTGCTGCAATGGGGTTAAGTAGTCCCTCAACATTCAGGTCTCCACTCATCGTGGACATGGGAACTGCACCTGAACCTGCTGCAGCTCGATTTATACCAAGCGTGGCAAGTAGAGATGAACCTGCCGCAAGGACGCCGCGAGCGATTTCTGCTCCAATGCCTGCATACATGGGGTTAGCAACTAATGTACCAATCCCGCCAGTAAGAATACCGAGGAGTATCATTGGGATTGCCTTTTTACTTAAAAGTGCTCGTTTCATGTCGCCAAAAAAGTCTTTTTTACGTTTTCCTTCTGCTTCTCGAATGGCTTGTCGCAGACTATTTCTTTGAGCCTCAGACTCGCGCAAACTTGCTCGTAAAGCGTCGAGCGAGGGAGGGGTATTTAATTCTGCTTGTTCTTCCATTTAACCATTATGAAAGATTTGTGAAATTTGTCAAGAGTGGATAGCAATAATTGACTCATAGTATTGACTATGGTATAATCAAGTTCATGAATTCAATCGAACGTTTCGTGCGTCGTGTTACCCCACAGATAGGAATGGGTGTTGCTGCGGAATCGGCGCATAATTTCGGACTTTTAAGCGGAGTATTTACCGGCATGACAGGATATGGTGTTCTGAATGCTTTACGCAGTGGCGCGACAGTCGCGTCGCTCAGTGCGAAGTCGTTATCCTACCTTATTCCACCTGGTGTTGTTGAGGCACTTCCGCAAGGACTTTCTATGGATATATTTGGCTTTTTGGGTATTGCAGCTGCGGCTACCGCTACCTTGCTCGCGGGTGGGTATCAGATAGGGAAGTTTGGTTTTGAAAAAGCATCCCCCAATGAAAAAGAACTCTATAAATTATCACGTTTGCTTGTTCCCATAGCATACGGTATGGTTTTCCTTGCCGGCGTATCACCACTTGTCGGGCTTGCTGCTTCAGCGGCCTCGTTAGGAATGCAGATTGCAATTTTAAGAAAGAGAAAATAATTTATCAAGTTATCAACAAACTATGAGTTTTAAAGAATCATTCAAAGCAATCAGCAGATCTCTCGTACCGACCGCGATTTCGGAAGTTCTCAGCACAAACGGGGCATTGTTGGGAACGCTGGCACTAACCGGAACGGCTCGTACCATTGAAGCAGTCTCGGGTACACTCCCTCTTTTTGCATCTATTTCACCTGCAATACTGGGACTAAGCTTGTTAGGTAGTGGTATAACCAGCTGGATTCTGGGTACAACTGTTGCCGGAAGCCAGGGGATTTTGGAAACACCGGAAAAAAGTAAAGAGCGTACTTTATGGGGATTTGTCCATTTACTCGCACCGATTGCGATAGCTCTGGCAACCATCGGTACGCTTCCGGCGGCTGTTTTGCCCGCTGCTATCGGAGCAAGCGCTTTGACAACACTTTTCAGCACGCGGCATTCAATTATTAGAAGTAGAAACAAGTAATCATGGCGACAGAAACACTACTCGGAAAAGCGTTTAAAGGTATTTTTTCTCGAGGCTTAGAAATTGCAATGCATGGTGAAGATCCGGCAACCGGAGATCCGCTTGCGGGGAAAAGCAGGCTTGAGAAATGGTGGGACCTCAGAAAAGATGGAGTAAAAAACACTGCTCAAGCAGCATTTGTTGATGCGATGGGTGAGCCGGAAGTTAAGCAAGAAGGAGCGCGTTTTGTAAGTGACACCATGCTCGGACTTGTTGAAGGTTTGAAAGCGAACTTTAGCAATACTGTCTCTACATTACATGATAAATTGAAGAAAGCATCTACCGATACTCGTACCAACTACGATATCCTCCACGCATATCTCAAGAACGATACTGACGTGTGGTATAACAAACTGTTTAAGAATATTGCGGCCAGGGTAATTTCCTGGGGTATTCCTGTTGTAAGCCATGTCGGTGCCGCTGCTGCGGTCCATGCTTTGGATCAGGACGCAACCACAATACCGGACGTGAAAGTCAGTTTTAGAGGTATTGTCGAAGGGTTACTTGCGCGTATGTCACCGACAGCTCCTCCGACAACAACTCCCTAAGACATGGTGATCGATAAGAGTAACGAGTTTAAAACGCTTCTGGTTGCGGTCGATGCACTATTGAAGCACGATGTTTTCGTGAAAGCTTCTCCTCAAGAACTTACCGGTATTTTTATCGATGGTTTATATGAAACCTATCGGCTCGCACTCGATGTGAGTATCTCGGTAGACAAGCTGCAAGAGTTCCAGAGAAACACACAGGGAAAGGGAAATGTATTGGATTATGCTGAATTTATTATCCGTACTTTGCACAATGAGAACTCGTACTCAATACTAAATTACTATACGGCACAATTTATTCTGACAACACTTAAAATCGTCCGGGAGGAAAAATTACCTGAAATAGAAAAGTTGCTCGCACACTTGACACAGTTGAAAAACTATAGTATCGTGACTCAATGAGCGAAAATCTTCACTTTGTGGAAAGAGGAAGGAGAACGACCGAGAAGTCTCAGGGTTTTCTTAAACACAGGGCACTTGATCTTGCCAATCTCCTGGAGAATTTTCAGATATCCGTTGCCGGAGGGGTGTCGTCACTTCTCGGTTCAGTAGGATCAGCGATGGTTGTCGGTAATGAAGTTTTGCGAGCTGCACCGACCTCTGATGTCATGAAATTTCTCGGTATGGGAACCATTGGTGAAGCACTGACTAAACTCGGTATTAATATTGCACAACTAACTCCACCGCTCGCTATAGCCTCGGGTATTCTTACTCTTTCGGGTGCGGCAGTTGGGTGGCAAGGAGCAAAACAGGGTAGCGCGTTTGAACGGATGACGTATATTGGCACCAAAGCTCTTGAAACCGTTGCATGGGTAGCGGCTCCGCTTCTGGGTCTTCCCATTACAGTTCCTCTTGTTGCTTCCGGACTCGGTCTGCTTCACAACATCTGGTCTAATCGTCATACTCCTGGCGTAATCTCCAGAACACTCTCATGAACAACACAACCATAACGTTTCACGATTTTATGTTGCAGCTGCTGTCGATCGTTGATTACCAGGACAACAAAGATACGTTTATCGGCGAATTTGTCGAACTTATCTACAAGCAAGCGCTGGTTGATTTGCTGGGCAGCTTGACGGCAAACGAACAGGAAACGGTGCGGAAGCTTGTCAATGAACAAAAAGAATTGGACAAAGCTGTTACCGCACTCCTTGCAGGTGAATGGGCACAGAAATACACGCTTGCGCTTGCTTTGGCATCAAAAAAAATGCTTGAAGACTATGTAATTGAGATAAACGACACGCTTACGGATTCACAAAAAGAAATGATAGAACTCCTATTTCAAACGGGTAGAGAATACCTGGTTATGCAGTAGCTGCGGGTGCGAATTTCACCACATATTCCGAAAGTTTTTTTCCTTGTTCCGGCGAAAGTGTCGGAAGTACCGTGGTGATAAACTCGGTCAGTGATTTGTTACAAGAGGCGGCAAGTGCTTTCATATAGTCATCGCCTGTATAAAACTCCGCAAGTGCCGCTCGAGTATCTTCGACGGATTGACTACCGGCAAGTTTTTGTTGTATAGCTTCTATCTGCTCATCTGTCAATTTATCAATCATATCCGCCATCGCTTCTTGTGCACACAAATTCATAAAGTCGGCGGCGAAAGCCTCCCGGTTCTCTCCGTACCCGATAATTTCGAGTATCTGGAGAAGTATTTGTTTGGCGTCCGGTGTTTCGTTCATGTTATAAGCCTGGTATTAACTTTTTAACTGCGGTAGCATTACTCATTAATTGATCAATCGCGGGGGCAGCGTTGTTAAGTGTAGGTTGCAAGACATTCTGAGCTACCAATTCAACTGCTTGTCCAGCTCCAGCAGGCAGTGGAACAATATCGGCAATAACATTTGCACCTGCGAGTGTATTAATTGTATTTACAGCGGCGCTTGTTCCTCCGATAGCTTTATCAGCAACTGCATTCATTGCGCCGACTGCTTTTTCGCCGGGGCTCCCGTGTAGAAGGCGTGAAATGCTGGCGCCAATTCCGGCTAACGTTGCGCCAAATTGTCTACCAATTTCGAGTAACACTTGTCCGACCGGAGCTAAGCCGGGAACAAAGGCGGTTGCTGCGAGCCCACCACCAATAAGCCCAAGAACGGTCATAAAGGCTGCCGTTTTGGGTCTGTCATGCATGGTTGCATAAATTCCATGTAGCAAGCCTTTTTTTTTGTCAAAAATATACTTTTTAGACCGCTCTGTAACCTCTTTTTCAGCAGTTACTCTTTGCCGTTCTGCAAGTTCTGTCGCAAGCTTATCTGCATCACTGACAACGTCCGGATTTGGAGGTAGTTCACTCATATGTATCCATCATATGTGCAATAAATATTTTTGTCAAGCGTTCGTGGGGAACGGGTATCTTTTAAGGAATGCTTGGAGGGCTCGGGGGAAATAAAGATCGGCATTCAGTTTTAGTCGTCCTTCATTGGCTCCTTTTTGGACAAGTTCAATAGCTTGTTGGGCTTCGACGACGGGCATGGTTAATGCTGTTTCTCCGCTGAGTGGTGCATAACGGGCAATAGTTATAAGGAGATCGGCCAGGGGCCGGACCGAGGCACTGACTGCTTGTTGATATTTGTCTCTACGAATAAATTGGTTGGTGTCGGTCGCAATACTCATCATATTCAACGCAATACGGCTAACTTCCTGATTAATTCGATATGCATGCTCAGGGGTAAGTGGGGGAGTTGCTTGCTCGCTGTAGTACAATCCTTCCCGCATGGCGTTTACAACTTGTTGTGCTGCCCGCAAATCCTGTTGTGCATCATATCTGCCTGCAGTGTCGCGTGGTACCGGTATACCACGTAATTCGTTCTCAATGAGAAAAGGGCAGGGGTATGCTTGTTGAAGATCTGCGGTCGTGAGCGCGACGGTTTTTTGGTCGCTTACTTCTTCGATAGTAGCAGGTTGAAAATTTGGTATTAGTCTGCGAATTATCACTGTGTATCCTCGTGCTGTGTCTTGAGGGGCTATGTCGTGTGCAATTCTATCGATAAAAGCGCGCATGTCCGCAGGCAAGCTGTTAAAAAGTAGCTGTTTCTCAGCAGCATCTTTCAACCCCACAGGCCCGTTATGTGCTACTTCCGTCAGTACTTGTTGAGGGATATCACGAATTTTTCCTGCCTCGGCTCGTAGCATAGCAAATGCTTCGCGCAAGTGTGTTACGGCTTCATCTGCGCTGCTTCGCATTTGCTCAATCACCTCGCCGGGGGGTCTGGATATCTCTGCGCGTAGGTCAGCAAAGGCCTCATGTGCGGTTCCCATAGCGTTATCTCGAGCCCTTCCGACAGCTTGTCCAGCTCTTGAGCGACGAGTGGAATCAACAAAACTTGCTGCATCGTGTCGT
Organism: Patescibacteria group bacterium; assembly: GCA_041665145.1. Classification (GTDB taxonomy): domain Bacteria; phylum Patescibacteriota; class Microgenomatia; order UBA1406; family UBA1406; genus JBAYJK01. Next base: position 131,428 of record JBAYJK010000002.1, on the reverse strand, counting down.
GCTTGAGAAAGCCAAGCCCGTGCTCTTGTCGTTTTTTTTGGTGGTTCGTAATTGTCATTTTCACTATCCATGTCTTTAATATACTGCACTTTTTATATCTTGACAACCTATTGTATTTTGATTACAGTTATATACATGGTGGCGAATGTATTTGGTGAAGAAGATAGAAAAAAATTGTACGATCAGCTGGTTGAAATTATGATTAAAGCGATGGAAAGCGGAGAAATGTCCCCAGATGACGCGCGACCATCTGCGACCTTTATCTTGGATAAACTGGAAGGTGTACAAACACAAGAAGCGTTGGAAATTTTTTTGCAGGAACTTGTTGCCAAATGGCCGGGTTATGCTCCGGTTCTTACCTTTCAACAAGGTATTGAAAAACAGCAGGAAGCACAGGCAGAAATAGACAACATAAAAAGTAAATTACAATCCTTAGCAGTTACGAAATAAAAAAAGACATGGGACAAGTAGGAGCATTGGAAGCAGCAGGAGTTGATATAGAGCAACGTCAAGACACGCCCGTTGCGTTTGCTGGTTCACGGGCAGCTGAGGCAGCAATGCAAGCGGCTGGCAGAGTTGATGCCTTTCGCGCCGCCCACCCTAAAGATTCGAAAGCCGTGCTTGCGGCTCTTAAAAAGGGTGATATTACAGTCGGAACAGCAGCAACGCAACACGCAGAATACCGTCACCCTTCAGAGACAAAAGATACGAATCCAAGCAGAACTGATGAACTGATTGTTAAAATGATGGGCGACCCAGCGCTAGTTGCCTTAAATCCGGCTTCTGGTAGGGCAGAATGGCAAGGGGCACCTCCTGTTCCTCCAACAGCAGAATACCGTCGTTTTGAGAAAGCAAAGCGCGAACTTACAGCTATGGCTGATGTCACATTCGTCGGAGATGTATTTGCTTATCAACAAGAATCAGGGAAAACAGTTCCAGATATTTTTGCCGAATGGGGTGTTGAATTAAACGGACAGCCCGCCGATGCGGTATTTGATGCAATAAGAGAAAGAGCTGTTGATGTATTTGATAGCAATAGAAGTATGTTGTATCAAGTTTATCCTGAACTAAATGATCCGAGTATCTCGGATAGCGATCGTCGTACGTTTATTCAATCCGCACTCGTGAAGAACCCACTTATGAATAAGCAGATGAAAGCTACAATGGACAAGATTGATGCTGATGCCGCTGCTGCAAATGCTGCACCCGCTGCTGATAAACCTGCGAAACGGGCCGACATGGAAAAAAATATGAAAATAGCTATTGGTAAGTCCATGGCGGAAGTTGTTGAACAGCAGATTGATGCAGCGACCAAAGTTGCAGCTGAGCTTTCAGTTGAAGATGCGAAAGAAAACAATGCTAACGCGATCCGCGATATACGATTAGAAATGAATACTCGATGGATCGACAGAACTTCTGGGAAGAAAAAATTTCACCCTCAAAATGTTGCTGATGATGTCCATTTCGTGATAAATGAAGCAAAAGTATCGAGTAAGGAAGACGCACTCAAGATGCTTATGATGCGCGATCTGGCTGGACCTGGAAAAGTTTTTGATGCAGGGCGTTGGGACCCGCCCCTTAATCCACCTCCCGATCATTTGAAACCCTATGACCTTATGGATCAGAGGGTGCGTGATATTGTTAATGATCTATATAAAAAAGAGGGTCCAAAGTATAATAAGAAGCTTATGGATTGTATGTTCGAAACTCAACGACATGAGCACGCAAGAGTATATAGTCTAAAAATTGGTGAAAAAGAGATCTGGAGCAAAAAACATGGTGTTACGGCACTTGATAATGAGGACTGGCGATCATTCCAAGAAAATTTCATGGGCGATTTGGATAGTGCGCTCGATGGGATAGGCAAGAGCGACGCGAATCTGAAGAGATTGTACGACAAGATTAAACAAAATAACTCACCAGGATCAAAGAGTATGCTTAAATGGTTGTTGTTTGCAGCTCTTGTTGCCGGAGGCGCGGCAACGCTTGGCGTTGCTCCCGCATTAGGGCTCGGAGCAATTGCTGCGGTACCAGCTGGCCTTGGTGCGGTTGCTGGAGGAGCGAGAGGTATGGTGAATAATACAGAATTGAGTCAGACACCGGCTTAATACTAGTTAAAACAGAAACATGGCAGAAAACCAAACACAAGAAGCAAAAGATTTAATCGCTCAGTGGCTGACCCTTATCATGTATTTTTCCTTTGATGCCAAAAACGAACAAATGCTTAATAGTCTTCAGGCGTTTGTTAAAGAATTTCATTCCGGTCTGACAGAAGAACAGAAAAAACAATATCTTACGTCGCTCGGCGAGTTGTTTAAGTTGAAAAATGTGCAGATATTTTCCGATTCAACAGACCCCCTGACAACTGCCCAACTGGAGGAGGCCTTGCCGGACTTGTTGGACTTAGTTGCGCCGAAAGAATGATGGACTCAACAGACCTGTCTGATACCGACTTACAGAATGTAAAGAGTTTTGTAAGTTTCTCCCTTTTTCTCCAACTGGTCGCGTTGATGGGTAGTTGCGCGTATGAGTTTAAAAAGACCGAGCAAATTCAAAAACTCCGTGATTTCGTAACTTCGTTTACCGAAAGCTTAACGGATTCGGAAAGAGAAGAGTACAAGAAACGGGTTGATGCGTTCCTGAAAGAAAAAGGAGCTGAGTTGGTTGAGGCTTTGGGAAAAGAATTTAATCCAGCGGAGCTTGAAGAATTATTAACAAAAATTATTGAAGATCAATCCGCATAAAGATATGGATAGTATAAGTACTTCTGCAGAGCAACCGAAAGAACTTCCATTCCGTGAAACTATTGATACGACAAACCCATTGAATCGTACCGTTATCTCCTTGTTGCACATTACTCCCGAAGAACAATTAAACCCGGATGTTGCTGTCGGTAGAAAGAAAATGGCTCGGGCACTTGCTCAGTTCTTCCGTGTCAGTGCGCCGGAACTGATTTCCGGCACGGGCGGTATGGAAAACAGAGACACGTTGGCAAAAGGTGGTTTGGAGCTCGGGGCTTTTGCCGGTTTGGCTCTTGGAGCCGGTCCGGCAGCTGCATTGGTACTTCCGGTTGGTTACATCATGTTGCGAGGAATCTCGCTAGCTGCAGATAGCCCGAGAGTAGGTGGAAGGATTAGGAGTTTCCTTGAACGATTTTTTATTCCCAAACGGAAACAGCTGGAGGAAGTGCGTTCAAAAGAGCGGGAGATAGTTTCCATGCAAAATCTGTTGCGCGAAGATATTCTACGCTTGCAAAAAATGAAAGATGCAACGCGGGCAAAGGGCGAAGCCTTACAAACTGCGGTAATAGATGTGGACGTGAAACAAGCACACGCGCGTCTTGTTCAAATTGACAAGTTTCTTAATTCCAACCGCCAGCAACTGACCGTGCTCGAAACTACGCAGAACGATGTAGATACGAAACTACAAGCCGCCCGCAAGGCACTCCAACTATCCGAACAACTCTTGAAGGCTGCACAAGACGCAAAAGATAAGAATAAAGACGCAGCTCAAGATACCAAGTTGACTGTTGATTTGTCTCAGGCACAAATTACTTTTGACAGCAGTAGTAGCAGCGTGAGAGCTTATTCCGCGGATAGTGCCAGAACTCAGGAACTCAGGCAAGCTCTGCTTAATCGGAATAGCGGATTGGAAGAAGAAAGCGCACGGATTAAGGTCGATTTGCAATTACTGTATGCCCAAAAAGAATGGTATCAGAAGCCACTAGAGGAACGTGAAACGCTCATCGAGGCAGAACGACGGAGTATTGAGAAGGCGATGTCTTCCAATAAAAGAGAGCTTGAAGCAGCCGAGCAAAAGTTAACCCGTATACAGGCTGAGTTGGATAATCAAAAATCCTTATTGAGTCCACTTGACGCGAAACTTGACCAGGCTGTACGTAATGCCGAAAAACTGGAACTGGAACATCTTGCTTTAAGAGATCAACAAGATGCTGCTGTTGCTGATCTTAATAGCGCAAAAGGACGGCTTAGGGATAAGAAAAAGGAAATACCTAAATTGCCCACACCAGTCGACCCGACGGCTCTTGCAAATCTTGAAGCTCAGCGAGATGAGTTACAGGCAGAAGTGAAAAGATTAGAGAGTATTGCCAATCCGATAATTATGCAGACAGGGACCGCTTTAAAAACATTTGAGCGAGCACGCGATGAATCAAGTGCGCTCAAAACGCAGAAAGATACTCTTGGGCTGGATATTGGTAAATTGCAAAAGGAGGTTGAAAAACTGGAACAGACTACTATTCCGGATCTTCAGGCAGCAGCAGCAACAGAAACGATAGACCCAACCCGAACGGCAAGCGTTGTTCGCCAACAATGCGAAATTGCTGCGATTAAAAGACTTATTAAACCGTTACCCACGACTGCATGACGGACGCGGACGCGATACAACAAACCAAAGTCTTGCTCGGATATGAGCTTTTTCTGCACACCGTGACACTTATGACTCACTTTGCTTTTGAAAAAAATAAACCCGAGGTTATTGATGCAATTAAGGCATTGGTGCTTGCTTTTCAGAAATCGCTTACTGAAGAAGAGAAGACGGATTACCAGGAACGTTTAGATAATTTGCTAAAGGAAAAAGGGGATGCGCTGGTGGCAAAGTTAGGTGAAAATTTAACCCCGGAAGAAATAAAGGACTTGTTACCAAAGTTTATTGATCAAGACAACCCATAATGTCCGAAACCCAACCAACGCCGCGGTCATTTGCAGCGCAACAATATGAAAAGGATGTAATTCTCCGGGCAAACCCGTTTGTATTAACTGTTGCCAAAATTTTTGGTCTTAATGTCGCTGACGAAATGCAGCAAGCGCAACAATTAACAGATGGCAAACAGGATAGTGAGGATAATGAAAAGGGTCATCGGAAGGTATTTGTTTCAGCTCTTGCCAAAAGTCTCGAATTGTGGACGCCAAATATTTTCCACGCTCCCTATGGACATTTGGAAGCAAGCAATTGGTGGAAGTCTGCTGTGGAAGTGGCGCTCCCGGTAGCAGCTCTTGCCGGAGGAGTACCGTTACTTCCGGGATATTTGGTCAGCCGTGCACTGGTGCTTGCCGTCAGAAATACCAAGCTTGGAGAAAGCGTGCGGAATGCAATAGACCTACACAATCCACTAAGAAAGCGAACTGATAAGGAAAAAGCACTCACCGTTTTGGAAAAAACCGCACAAAACGATCTGAAAACTCTGCAATATGAGCTTATTGCAAAACAGGCGGCAGTAAGGAAAATAAAACTTCAGCAGCAAATACCTCACAATAATTTCGATCCCCAAAAAGGTGTTCTGGCTCAAGACCTGAAACAAGCTCAGGGGGAACTGGACGCGTTAAAAACCCAATTAGGTGACAAAAAAGTAGCACATGAGATTGCAAAACTGAATACTCGAGATGAATTAAAGGCACAACGGAGCAATGCAAATTCGGCAAAAAAAGAAGAACTAAAAAGGCGGCTGCTGCAAAGAATAGGTGTTACGGCCGTAGATGCGAAAACTGGTTAACGAGTCTTGAATAAATCTTTTGTCGGAAAAGCAATTACCTCATCCAGCGTCTTCTTTCCTGTCAGCACCATTATCAATCTGTCTACTCCCATTGCACACCCGCTGCATTCGGGCATCCCTTTTCTCAGCGCTTCGATAAAGCCGGTATCTGCAGGGTAGGGAGTCTTGTTCTGAACTGTGCGCTCCTGTTGTTCTGCATCAAAGTTATCCTGCTGCTTCTTCCAGTCGGCCAGCTCTGTCCAGCCGTTAATCAGCTCGATTCCATTAATATACAATTCAAATCGCTCGGCAACCACATCTCGCATCTCGCATCTCGTATCTCGGATCGAGTGTTTATCTGTGCGTTTGTTTCGTGATTCGTGATTCGTGATCCGTGATTTTGCTAGAGGCGATTGCCAGGTTGGGAAGTCTATTACGAACGTTGGCTTACCGCGTGTGCCAAGATTCGGCTCGATATATTGAACGTAGAGACGATCAAATTCAACACTATTGTTAAATTGTTCTAATGCTATATTGCTATTGTCAGCAATTTGGCCGTTTAGCAATTTAACAATTTCGTCCTTTGGCACAAACCGTTCGAACGCTTCCTGCATGGTGATATATTCCCAGGGTGACGATAGGCTTGCAGGGTTTAACCCTGTAAGGGTTAAACCCTCAAGGACAGATCGCACCATCTCTTCGATTTCAGCCATAAGAGATCGATAGGAAGCCCCGATTTTGTACCATTCCAATATTGTGAACTCATGGTTATGCATCGGTCCGAATGGCTCACCATTTCGGAACGCTTTCCCCAGATAGAACACATTTCCGGATCCGGCAACAAGCAAACGTTTGAGGTATGCTTCGGGGGAGGCGGTTAAATAAGCCTTATAGTTATCAGTTGATAGTTGATGGTTAATGGTGGGACCTTTAATACTGGTCTCAAATACTTCCAGATAGCTTTCGGGAATAAGGCTTGGGACCAATACAGGAACATCTGCTTCAAGATACCCGCGCTGGAACAAAAAACTCCGGAGCGACTGTGTAATTTGTTGGCGGTGAAGAAGCTTAAATTTAATGTCGCTCATACTTTGTTTCTAATTGCTAGTTTTTAGTTTCTATTGAAATGCTAGTTTCTAATTACTATTTTTCAAAAGCATGATGCACAAAAACTGCCAATTATAAACTCAATAGAAACTGGAAATCGTAAACTGAAAACTCATCCTATTATATCACCAGTTTTTCCCGTTCCACAGTTTCCTTTTCAATATGTATGAAGCCGGAGGCCATAAGCAGTTTAAAAACGATTGGGGTCGGGATGTAAAGAAACAGCTCGAAAAGGTACAGAATAGGCTGGAGTAACAGGACCACTATTAAACTGATAACGACGGGAAACAACCATGAAAACAAACCGAGCTTTTCCAATGTTTCATTAATTACGAGGGGTAAAAGACTATCAACGAGCGGGCTGACATCAATATCACCTTCTTGGGAAATAGCAATTAACTTGCTGTCAATGGCGCTTCCCGGTATGCCATAGAAATCTTTTTTTCCTGAGTCAGTTATGGTGTTGACAACCTGATCAACCGCGAGGCGTGTTAGTATTTCAGTTGTAACAAGACTGCCAAACTGGGGAATCTGCGCAAGTTGTGTACGAATTTGAGTCGTCAGCTGCTTATTAATGATGGTTACTGCCGGACGGGTAATGGGCCTGATCATTTCCGGGCCAAAAAGTTCATTAGTCTTAATTTTCTGGGTTACCTGAAAATAGCTCATCAAGGCAAAAAGCACAATCAAAAAAGTAAATCCCCGCTTCATAACGGGGATAAAAATCTGCTGGGCCGAAAATTTGAGAAACAAATTTGCCCGTTTTTGTACTGCATAGTAGCTGTACAGTAGAAATAAAAAATACAATACGCTGTTAAAAAAGATTAGAGCGACCGGCCAATTTCCTATAAAGTTGGCGACACTAAACGACAGAGTAGCTGCCCACAAAGCGATAAGCAGGTGTTGTATCTGGCTGAACTCTAGTAGGAAGATAATGAGAAGCAGGAAGTACCAGAGAATAAGCGACGACGCAAGAAACACAATATCAAGCGTATGTTGTTCCCGAAGAAATCCAAAGAAATCAAGATTCGATAGTGAAAAACCAAGAGCAATACTGGTTGCAATCAGGGCTCCAACAAGCGCCCATTGCTTTGGCTTCATAGTAATGGCTTACCGGAACTGCGCATTTTCGAAACTACGAGTATCCCGACTGCAAATACCACGAGAACTCCGATGAGCAGAAAAAAAGGAAGAAGATTATTGAACGAAGCAGATGCTGTGGCTCCGGTTGCTTGTGGAACAGTCGTCGGTTCGAAATTACTATTAGTCTGTTGTAATTTGTCGGTCGTTATATGCGGTGTTTGAATACTGCTGTTTGATTTTGTATCTGCTTCTGCCTGAACTTTTGCGAGAACAGCGATTTGTGGTTGTGGGAGTGCGTAGGTGACCGGACGGTAATAATTTACATTCTCTGCCGCTGCGTATGTTTTGTTTGTTGTAATGAATTGGTCTGGTGTTTGTCTGTTTACAACAGCCTCCGTACTTGAATCGCGGACTTCAATGGTGTATCCGAAAGGGGGGAGGTTCTTTGTTGGAAAACTGACAAATCCATTTGCATCCGAGCGTCCTGTTGCATAAACAACGCTCCCGAACGCAATAATGTTCACTTTTGCATTCGGCATGATTTTGTAGTTTTGTGAATATGCAAAGCCGGTCATAGTGGAAGGAATTGGTTTGAGAAGCAGCGGCTTTGATGTGCGAGTTTCCGTTTGTGCATACACAATTCCGACCAAACGGTTAAGCATCGAAGAAAAGGAAGCCGGCAACGGTGCTCGGGCAATCAACGGAACCTTTTCTTCAGTAATAGATATGTCCGAAGGATTCGCCGGGACTTGTGCAGCGGCAATTTCCATCGTAAAGTTGCCCTGAATTCCTGCTGTTGTTTGGGCAAGAACACTCCCGTTTATAGCAGCTTTCACAATTCCCTTAGGATGCGAAACCGTGCCTTGAATAATCTGGTTTCCATTTGGTGCAAGTGAAATGAGTGAGGACAAAACTACTGGCTCAGACCCGGGGTAATTCGGGTCAGTCGGATTCATAACCATATATCGAAATTGAGTTATCCCTGCAGTCTCAATTATTTCTTCATTTGGATCATTATAAAGTTTTGTGCTGTCAGCATATTCATGGGTGGGATCAAGTCGTTCAAGTTGCGCGCGTACATTTTGTAACGTCACGGGTTCGATCGGGAATGAAAATCCCTCTTTAACAGTATTGAGTACGTATGTTCCCGGATCAACTGCAAAGGTGAAGCTCCCGTTTGCTCCTGTTGTTTGCGGGTTCACGAAAAAAGGATTTCTCGGGACTTGAGTCAGTGTTTTCTGGCTGTTACTTCCGAGAGTGTGCAGTGTTACGGTTGTCCCTAAAACCGGTTCCAACGTTTTTGCGTCGATGACCTTACCTGCCGGGTCCCACCAGATGCTGACGCAGTTAGTGGTTGTGTTCGGAATTGTTCCTGTCGGGGCGAACGTTCCGAGCTTCAGTGCCGTGCCGACTGCATTGGTTTGATCTTGTGCGCTTGAATCGTCGAGAATTTGTACGCCGTAAAAAAATTGCGTATCTCCCTGATCAGTCCCATTGCTCCAAAGAGGCGTGTAGCTGCGTACGTGGGGAAGTGTCAAATTCCCTGCTGCATCCGGCATGATCGGCGATGTCTGATCGACTATCCTGAATCCTTCGCCTGACTTAATGCTGTTCGGCTGCATCATATCTGCTGTGCATAACGGAGAATTCGTTTGATCAAGTGCGCAAAAAGCTTCGTGACCAGCAGGGTCACCTGCGTACCCCGTGGTATTGTTGCGCATGACATATATTGGTTTACCGACGGTAAACAAAGATCCAGGTTTGTTTTTAAGCATAAGGATATGAGTGATACCGTTCCAGATATGATACTCTCCTACATACGGTGCGCCCGACTGACCAGGCCATGCGGGTTCACCGGCATGTTCCTGAGCTTCTGGATGAATGTAGTAATCCAAACAGTTTACCAAAACGTTTTGTTGAATCTCAGCTTTCGACAAAGTTGCTTTGGAGAAGAAGGCTGTTACCAGGAAAAGAAAAGTGAACAAATACTTCAATTTATTTTTCATGTAAACATAATAGAAGAAATCTGCTATTTAGGCAAGAACAATTTCGTCACCGGGTTTTGCGTCGGGATAAAATTTTCGCGCTGATTGTAGAGGCATATGTTGCCACACGACTACTTCCAAATAGGGGTCGTCAATTGGTCCGGAAGAGCCAGGAGCTACAACAAGAACATCTGGTTCCTTACCAAAGATATTATCCGCAAAGTAAGCTTTGTGTTGCACTCCAGCAATTGTTACCGAAATTGTGTCTCCTACATCATATTTCCCTTTCAGGTATGAACGGGGAATAGTGGTTTTAATGTTTCCATAGTTATCAATATGACCGACGTAGTATTTGTCCAACGCGGGGATATCTTGGATTTTCAGTTCCTCAAGTTCCATATCATCCTGCTTTTCCTCCATAAGCAATGCGCCGACTCGCATATAGAGATCGCGAGACCTAAACTGGGTTCCTTTATCCTGGTTTTGGTAGACGTACAGATATTGAATGTCTTTTTGCACCAAAGAAAAGCAAAAGCCTGCATTTGGTCCGTATACCCATGCACCACTTCTCATTCTGGCTACAACAAGTTGAGATCCTTGCGCTTTTTCTACACCTTTAACCGCCTGAAGTCGGGGATCCGTATTAACAAAAACAACCAAATTATTCGGGTCACCCAGACGCTGTTCGGTTGTCAATAGCTGATGTAATAGAAACGCCGTATGAATTGTGCTCGGAGATGAATGAACAAAGGAAACAAAGCCGGTTGGGTTAGCGGATAGGTGGCCATATAGAGCGCTTCTAAGCTCTTGAACGGTCAGTGAGTCCGAGCAATAATCAGCGAGAGCAATAAAATTTTTCATGCAGATATCGTAACAAAGGTCACATTTCTATGCAAGAGGAGTTTGGGAATTCTCAAAAGGACCGGCCGGTTTTTTCAGCTTGAAAAATAATTATTTTCCTGCATACTTTGACTATATGGGTAAAATGCGTAGACTAATGCAGTCGTTGTTTGTCGGGTGTTTTTTGTTTGGTTTCGCAGTTCTTTTTCCTCATTTGTCGCATGCCGCAATTTCATTCACAATGGATGCCCCAAGTGGAGAATTAACGCGGGGCGAAAGTTATGACTTTACTGTCAGTATCAACACGGGAACGGACGCTGTTACGACAACGCAAGCAAATGTCAATTACGATTCCGCGGCTTTGCAGTTGGTCTCAGTGACACAGGGTAATTTCTTCGATTCTGTTACATATCAACAAACCGGTACCGGTACGGTTTTGTTGACGGGCACAAATTCAACTGCGAAATCGGGGAGTGGATCATTTGCTATTCTCAAATTCACGCTTGTGGCAACTTCAGCGGGATCCACGGAACTCTGTACGGTAAGTCCGGTTGACAACACACCTTCACTAACACCGTCTCCGACACCCGGAGCTGGAGAAGGTCCAACGGTAACACCGGTACCAACTACGCCGCCTATAGTTCCAACAAATCCGCCACAAGTTATTCCTACAGGTATTCCGACAGCGGGCGCGATTGCGGGATGGCAAATCGGGATTATCGCTTCACTGGTTCTACTTGGACTCGGGGCCGTAGGAATGCTATTGTTGTAATAATTTTCAATTTACAGTTCTCAATTTTCATTCAGTTTTCAATACTGGGAAGTTTTCAATTGGAAACTGAATCTTGAAAATTGATTAAAAACTGCAAATTGTAAATTAAAAACTATCCTCCGATGATATAATGCTCTCGTCGGGCCCGTGGCTCAATTGGTAGAGCACCGCATTCGCATTGCGGGGATTGCCGGTTCAAGTCCGGTCGGGTCCACCAACATGATCCGTAATTTATTTCTCGTTATTGCAGCAAGCATTCTGTTACTTGTTGTGACCCAGGTAGGAAGGCAAACATGGATACGGAGTTTTATTGAATCACGCATAGCAAATCCGACTCGATTATTGCTTGTAAAAGTATTAATGGGGAACGTTACCCAAAAGGGCACAAAAGATTTGATAGCCCAAAAATATAACGAACAGCTCAGGCAATTAACACGAGAAAACATGTTATTGCGAACGCAACTTGGTTCGGTTCCTGAAGAAGGAAAGTTGTTTCCGGTGCATGTGGTGTGGACAACAATCAGCGAGCTTATCGTACAATTTCCCTATGAAAATGTTCAGATCCCTCGTGAGTCATTTGTCGTCTTCGAAAATATTTTTATCGGCACTGTTGAAAGAACTGACGGGAGAACGCTTGTTGTGTATAAAGCTAACCATTCGCGTTTTTCAGTAGATGCACGATCTGAACGGGGGGTGCAGGGTCGGCTCAGCGGTTCATTTAACGAGGAAGTGCGTTTTGAAACAAATGTGGATGCTGCACTCGAAAAAAATGATCGTGTATACGCAATTGACAAGCATTCTGGAGGGGTGTTCCTTGTTGGTGTAGTGAAACAGATCATCCTTAACGAACGACTACCGGTAAAAACTGCCATAATTGAGTACTATGGCGACTCGGCATGGTTAGAAACTGCGTTTGTTCTTTTATGATCGTACCTACCTTTTTTGTGCTGACGTATGTTTATTTTTTTTATCCGCGTTTTCTGGCTCCACTCATTCTTGTTTTCGGGTTGGTGTGGGATCTGTTCTGGGTCCTCCCATTGGGCTTCTCAAGTCTTATTTTTGCTATCGTGTTTTTATTTCTCGAGCTTTATAAAAAGAAATACAGTTCAACGAACCCGCTCTTTCTTTTAATGTTTCTCGGCAGTACGGTATTTGTGTGGATTTATGTATTCATCGGCATATTCCATGCACGCGATGCGGTACTTTTTATCTTGCTGTTCTTGCTGCTGATGGCCGCTATACGAAAGCAACGCGAAACGCAAAAACATTTTGTATAATAGTCAGGTGAAATATGGGTGCGTGGCTCAGCGGTAGAGCATCGTCCTGATAAGACGAGGGTCGATGGTTCGACTCCATCCGCACCCACCACGCTCAGCGTGGCAGACCGCGCTCAGCGTGGTGACAGGTCAGCTGAGCTGACCCACACGATTACTCCGAAGCCCGGAGGGCGAAGGGTGGCTCCGCCAATTTTCAATTTTTAATTTGCAGTTTTCAATCAATTTTCAAATATCTATTGAGAATTCAATGAAAATTTAAAACTGAGAACTGAAAATTGAACAATAATCCTCTATACTAATCCGTATGTCTCCGTATTTCATTGAGAACGGTATTCTTTTATTCGGCGGTATTGTGGGGGCGGGAATTTTTGCGTTGCCCTTTGCATTAAAACAGGGAGGTGTACTAGTTTTCAGTTTAGGGTTGATAGTTATTAGTGTATTGATGTTTGCGGTCAACCGCATGTATCGTCACGTGATAGATACGGTTGATGAGCGGCACCAGCTGATCGGATATGTGACACATATTCTGGGGAAACCTACCGGTATGCTCGTTTTGTTTCTGGATTTATTTTCGCTGTTTGGAGCACTGCTTGCGTACCTGATCATCGGTGGAGAATTTCTGTCGAAAATCACACTAAGCTCCTCGGAGAATATGAGCTTTCTGTTTTATGGCGTAGCCGCAATTCTGCTTCTGTTTGCAGGGAAATTGCTGCGGGGACTCGATATTCTGTTCACCATATTAAAAGGTGTTCTTTTGGTGTGTATTACCGGAATCGGAGTGTACTTGCTTTTTACTAACGGCGTACCGAAAATCGATTTAATCGGAAGCAACCCACTTGCCGCATATGGTGCAATTTTGTTTGCGTGCACGGGTTTTTCAATAGTTCCGGAACTGTTTAAGGACCGTCAGATGAGCCGATCGCTACTACTTGGGCAGGGCTCGGTGGCGTTCCTGTACGGAGCTTTTGCAATCGCGCTTGCAGGGTTGGTGAGCGGAGAAACCTTTAATGGATTGAATGGGTTGGCGATGGTGATTTTTAATCTAGCAGGTGTCAGTACTGTTTTTGCTCCTTACCTGATTCTTTCATGGGTTGTGTACGATATCTTTAATAAAGATTTGGGAATTGCCAAACGAGATTCTCTGATACTTGTGGTTTCGGTTCCGCTTCTTTTATTTTTGTTGGGGTTTCATTCGTTCAGCGCGGTGATCTCTTTGAGTGGAGGGGTATTTATCGGGGGGATTGTCATCATTATAACCAGAATGTATATGAAAGCCTTTCCGGGAAAGCATGTTCTTTGGAACTATCTTATCCAAGCAGTTTTTGTTGTGGGAATATTGATCGAGTTCTACCAATTCTTCCTCCGGTAGTCTTTGACTCTTAACTCTTAACTCTTGACTATTAACCATAAACTATAAACCATTAACCAGTCGACCCGATTCCTCCACGTGAACTGTCGGAGTGGGCGGTATCTTTTTCTTCAAATTCCGCTACTCCGACTTTTACCAAGATACCTTGGGCAATCCGTTCTCCGCGAGAAACTGTTACTTCCTGATCAGTGAAGTTATACACCTGAAACAAAACTTCATCTTTTTCTCCACAATAATCCTGATCGATAACGCCTATGCCGTGGGGAATAAGGAGCCCCTTTTTCTTGGGTGTGGAACTACGGGGTACAACAAGAAGCATGTAGCCCTCGGGAACCTTCACGACAAGATTCGTCGGTACGAGCGCCAGCGTGTGAGAAGCAATCTTCATATCCGTTCGTGAAGACAGATCGAAACCGACAGAACCTTTGGTTTGGTATTCCGGAAGGGGAAGCGTTTTATCTATTCGTTTGATTGAGAATTTCATATTGTAATTTTCGGTAGCTCATATCGTCTTTCTCACTCTGGTGGGGACCCCCTAGTTTCCCCAACGACGTTCGAAAGAGATATCTCGCTACCCTTGTAACTTATAAATCAATTTTAGCTACTTATCGTTTGCAATTCTACTTGCTACCGTACCTTTTTGAAACGCGTACTTTGATGTTTTGTTCTTATAATATGGTCGTTCTGCGGGGCTTGAGAGCTCTTCAAAAGACATGGAACATACACGCATTCCGGGAGTAAGTTCGACCGGCATATGAGAGTGGTTCCCGAGCTCCAAAACAATGTTTCCACGCCATCCGGGGTGGAACAGTGCAGCTGTGGAGTGAACAACAATTCCTAAACGTCCAAGTGATGAGCGACCTTCCAAACGCATCGCAAGGTCATCGGGGAGTTCAAGCCATTCTATAGTGGAAGCGAGCGCAAATTCTCCCGGTTTCAAAACAAATTTATTAGGTGCTTCCACTACAACTTTCTTCATGGCTGTTGATGTGTCATCAAAGATTTCGAATTCACTTGCTAAGCGCAAGTCAAGTGAACAGGCGGAAAGCGCTGTTTCTAAATCGGGGAGAGGAGATAGAACTATGCGTTTGCTGTCCAGAGCTTTTTTGATGTCGCGGTCGGAAAGTAACATGGAGTTAGTATATCAAAAAAGTCGTAAGGCGTAGGTTGTAAGTTGTATTAAAGGTGTAAGTAGTAAGTTGCAAGTTACAAGTGGGACATTATGTGAGTAGAGATGTATATAAACCGTTGTAATAAAGCTAGAAAATAAATAGCATCAAGTGATGTATGACTTAAGAGAAAGGACAAGTAACTTCTCGGTTAAAGTTATTGAATATCTGAAAGCCTGTCAACAAACAACTTTTAACAAAAATATAATTGAGCAATTGCTTCGATCATCGACCAGTATCGGTGCAAACTATAGAGAAGCTGGTGGTGCGGTATCTAAAAAAGACTTTATAACAAAGCTAGCCATTTGCAAAAAGGAGGCTATGGAGACTGAATACTGGTTAGAGTTACTTAATAAAGAAGAAAGCAATTCAGCTCTAGAGAGATTGCGCAACGAAATACGTCAATTAATTTTCATTTTCTCCAGCTCTCTTAAAACCGCATAGAACAAAAGATAAATCTAATTTTTCTTACTTACAGCTTATCAACTTAGGATTTTACTACAACTTACACCCTACAACTTCAGACTTTATTACATCTTACACCTTGCGACTTACAACTTAATTTTCTGTATACTGATTCTATGATCTCGTTTTTCGACCTCCTGAGGCACCAAGTACGCAACATGATTAATGTGCTGCTGTTTTTGCCGTATTACTTTAATGTGCAATCACATTTCAAAAACCTCTTCGCTCCATGGAAACGGATTGTCTCGGTAAAGAAAGAACGGGGGTTTTCGTTTGAAGCACTCATGGACAGATTATCAATGGATTGGGTGTCACGCGGCGTCGGTTTTGTGATGCGTGTTTCAGTAATTATTACGTATCTTGTAGTTATGACTCTGTATGCTTTTGTGGCAATTCCTGTCTGGCTGCTGGTCAGCATTTTGCTGACTCCGTTTGCGTACCTTTTGCAGCAGATAATTGTCTCGGCACATTCAAAAGAACGCAGGAAAAAGATTTTTGTTGAAAGCCATGTATGTGATGCGGTCAGTACGGATGCGGTTACCGCATGGTTTGAGCGTCAATATGCCAAAAAGGTACAAGATTCGGATGCGTTTTCTTTGGAAAACCTTCTGTTAACACCACCTATCGGTCGCGATTGGGCATATGGGTATACCCCGACACTTGATAATTACTGCACGGATATAACAACAATTATTTCAAGTACTCGAGAGTTGCAGGATCGGGTGGAAGAAATCCGCATGATTGAACGGGCTCTTGGCAAAACATATGAAGCAAATATTATTCTTGTCGGAGAAGAGGGGGTGGGGAAACATGCGATTGTCGGCGGACTTGCCGAACGTATGTATCACGGTACCACTACGCCGCCATTACAAAACCTACGTATGGTGGAACTGGATATGGAACGGGTGTTAAGTGCCGGCAAATCGCATGAGGAAAAAGAGTCTCTGTTGAATGATTTGTTACAGGAAGCTTCCCTTGCAAGCAATTTGGTTGTAGTGATTAATAATTTTCACCTGTATTGTTCTGCAAGTTTAGTAGGGGATTTCTCGGATGTATGGGAACGTTTTGGCAAATCTCCCAGGGTGAAGTTTGTTGCCATAACAACACCGTTTTATTTTCAACATGTGGTGTACCACAATGACAAAATCGCACGACTGTTCTCAAAAGTTGCAGTTGAAGAAATCTCCACACAAAAAGCGCTACTCATATTGGAAGACAAGGCTTTATACCTGGAAGGCCGATACGGTCTGACTATCCCGTTCGAGACACTCCAACAGGTAATTACAAGAAGTAAATTCTATATCACCCACGTCCCGTTTCCCGAGAAGGCAATTGAATTGTTGGATGAGGTGTGTGCTTTCGTAGGGGACGGGCATGCGAAAGAGTCACGCGTCACGGGTCGCGAGTCAAAAGTCATGCCGGAGGATGTGGATACGGTGTTGTCACAAAAAATGCATACGCCCATTGGACCACTTCATGAAACAACGAAACATACATTGCTCAATCTTTTCTCGTTACTGAAAAAAAGCCTGGTCGGTCAGGATGCCGCACTTACCGAAGTGACTCATGCGGTGCAACGTGCGTTCATAGAGGAAAATAGGACTAAGCCGAAGGTAAGTCTTATGTTTTTGGGCCCAACTGGTGTGGGAAAAACAGAGACCGCCAAGACAATTGCCAAACTTTTCTTTGGTACGTCGGAAAATATAATCCGACTCGATATGTCTTTTTACCAAAATAAAGAATCGCTCGGAGACCTAATCGGTTCATTTGAAAAACAGAATCCCGGACTCCTTGCCGAAAAAATCCGCGAAAAGCCCTTTACTGTTTTGCTTATTGATGAAATAGAAAAAGCCCACAAGGATTTGCTGAATGTGTTTCTCACATTGCTTGACGAAGGGTACGTGGTTGATGGATACGGTAAGAAAGTTGATGCCAAAAATCTGATTGTTGTTGCAACATCGAATGCCGGGGCGCACGAAATATATGACTGGGCTCAGCAGGGAATGCGGGGAAATGAACTTACCAAAGAAGTCCGGCAATTGGTAATTGAGAAGGGAATACTCAGTCCGGAGTTTTTAAACCGCTTTGACAAGGTGCTTGTATTCGAGCCGATCAACGTCGAGGACGCAATACGAATAGGGTATGCGGTTATGGAAAAAGTTACCGCTCAGTACCAGCAGGAAAAAAATATTACAATTTCTGTTTCACCTGGGGAACTCGAGATGTGGGTAAGGGAAGTATTTAATAGTACGGATGGTGTTCGTGAAATAGAGCGGGTAGTTCGGGAAAAAGTAGCAGAAAAGGCTGCGGAAGTTTTACTTAAATAATCCTTTTGCTTTTACCATTGCGTCGAAGAATCGGACGCTTTGCTTCATATATGCAAATAGCTGTGTAGGGTTCATGTGTGGTTCAAGAGTATACGGACCAAATTCAATAGGAAAAGGGAGTGTTGCTCGTCTCGGTTGCATAAAGCCACCAGGAAGAACCATAGTAATGGGAATTCTCGCCCACGATCCATTTACTTGAGTCGTTATGTACAAAATATGTTCTGGCCGTATTGTACCTCCTTGATCCATAACGTGATATCCTTTGGCAACGTGCATTCTTTGAAACGGCACTACATCAAGCATAGGAATATTGCCCTTCATAGTAAGTTCGCAGATTACTGTTGGCAAACCTTCGGTAAGAGATAGTGCAGTTCTCAATATTCCAGGCGGTGTTCCGGTGCCTTTATGACTCGGTCTCAGGGCGTGCTGGACAGTGAAATCACAACAACCAACAAGTTCGTGATCAACGGCTTTCAAGTCTAAAAGCTCGGCGACTGTCATGGAGTATTCTACCATACGAGACAAGCTGATACTTTTTTTGACCGAAAAGATAGTAATTGACTGTATTACACAATTCACTATAGGTTGAAAAATACGCACGAACTATGTATAATATCTGCATGGTTTTTTCCAAACAGACAACTATTCCCAATAGTACGTTTTTCCGTGTCATTATCGACATGGGGTGAAGGGGGTAGTTGGTTAGCTAAGAATTAATCCCCGACCACAAAAAGCCGGGGCTTTTTTTTGCAGCAGAATAATACACGCAAACGCTGTGTGCATGGTGTCTGTTGCAATAGTTCCTTAACAGGAGGCGTTAGAAGCTGTTTCCGGCAAAGCCGGAATACAGATTCTTTCGTCCCGATGCCGACATAGTCGAGCATCGGGAAGATATTCATTTGAATAACAATTACCGCTTATCGCTGTGCGGATAGTAAACAGCGAATAGATGCAAGAATAAAAAAATAACTAAGAGGAAGGAAACAGGAAATGGGAAGATTTTTCAGAGCGCTTTTGACCCTGCTACTTGTAGTAGGGGTTGTAACAAGTGGGTGCCAAGGACTGGCGCCTCTTGTCATGGGTGGCGGTGCCGCCGCGATTGAAACAGGATCGGCCGTGGCTTTTTTGACCGGCGTGGCCATTTCCGTCAGCACGGTAGGAGCCGTGCTGACAATAGTCATGCCGACAGAAGCAGGTGCCGATCCGAAAAAGATTGAAATAGATCTTGACAAGGCAGCGGCCGAAAGGGCCGCTGTTGTTGCTGTCCTGGCAGAAAAACGGACGGAGGCCAAGTCCGGCGAACAAGTAATCGCCGGCGGTAAAGCGCGTGCCGAAGTTTGGATTTCGAGGGATGGCTGCAGTTATGCCTTCTTAGCTGACTTTCAGCGAGAAGGCACGGAAGAGTGGAGGCCGATGTGGAGCCTTCACAACAAATTGAGGAATGGCTGCCGGCAGTCAATTACCGACGGGGTCCTGAAAGAGATTAATGAACAGCTCATCCAGGACTGGGGCCAAAATCCATTCGGTGTTTTGATGCGCGCACTTCTTTCTGGAGTGCGACAAACGTTGGGACTCTGAGGAGGGATGCAAAATGAATGTGGGTTTGAAGATTACCCGGTTTGTTGTCTCCACCCTTGTGCTTTTCGGGGTGGTGTTCTCGGCGGGTTGCCAGACGTTTCCTCTGGCGGTTGGAATTGGAACTGCTGCAGGTGAAACCGCGGCCGCAGTATCGGTTGTGGAACTGGCCCTCACTGTGGCGACGGTGGGGGGAGTCTTGACCATCGCTATGCCGACTGACAGCGGTCAGCCGGCACAAGAAATCAAGGTGGACGAGGTCGCTGCGGCCGCTGATTTGGCGGCGGTAGAAGCGGAAATGGTGGCCGCCGAAACTGCCAAAGTCCTTGAAAAAGAGATTTTTGAAGTAGATTCAAGGGCAACCATCAAGGTGGATACTGTCACGTGCATGACGAGTATCCACCTTGAGGTGTGGGAGAAGAATCGGTGGCAAACGGTGTTTGCCACCATGGGTCGAAACGACCCGGCGAACTGCAGCCTTCCTGGGCAAGGTTTCATTGATTACCTGAAAGAGTATGTCGTCCGGATGTTCGGCGAAGGGCCCTTGGCAAAGGCCCTGATCGAATTTGTCGAGGAGGCGGTAAAAGCCGTCTCATCCTGAGACAATTGAATATCTTCTCCGGAAATGGTCCCGGCTCGAACGTTACGTTCGGGCCGGGAACCTTACATATTATTTTCCTGATTATTTGAGATATGGGTTTCAAAAAATCAGAAGAATAATCCCGACGCAAAATTGCTTGGTCGGGGTAGTTCAACTGAAATGATCTTTAACATCAGGAGGAAATAAGCCATGCGTGTTTCAAAAGGACCCTGGATCCTGATTCCAGTATTGGTGGCTTTGCTGTCGGCCTGCTCACCACAGGCAATAACGACTGGAGGCGGTACGCCGCTCCCGGTGGCAAGTGGTAAGCAGCGGGAAGCTTTGCCTGCCAGTTCAGCCCCAAAAGGGGACCCGACATGTGTTGGTCCGGAACTTGTCGATCAGGGGTTGCTTTGGAAATGCAATCCCAAAGTCACCCGGGGAGAAGTAATGGCAATCCCTGGGATTAGCGGCAAGTTGGTGCTCGACGAACTTGGTCGGGCGCTTCTGTGGTGGACGGCAGGTGAAGTTGCGTTATCGTTGGACAAACCGGTTCAAGTTGAGGCCTACCCGGTTGGGTGGGTAGTGCCCTGGGATGCTTTGGTCCAGGCGCCGAGCCGAACGGGTGCTACAAGTAAAACCATCCCGATCGCCGGTACGCCGGTGGGGCTGCGAGTCAGCGTCTCGACCACCGATTGTGTCGGTGGAGAAAATACGGTGGTCATGATAATTGATCTCTGGTTTCGGGGCAACTGGTACAGTACCCCGGAAACAGATCTTGTTATGACATCCAGACCGTGCGTCGATCGGGTCGACGCACATCTCCTGGATCAGTTCAAGTTGATGCTCCGGCAGGTTTGGAGTGAGTTTAGTAATATCGTCGAAGCTGCGGTCGACGATATTATCGCCAACCTGCCGCAGTAAGTGTTTCCTCCTTTTTACTGGGCCCTTGCTGTTGACAGACAGTGAGGGCCCTCTGAGGTTTCTTTTTGATTATTGAGAATACAGTTTTCAGTAATGAAAAGGAAACAGGTCTTCGCAAATTGCTGCGGAGACTTAGTTTGCTTTTATAGCGATCGTTAAAAAGAGAGGGGGGAGATATGAACAGAACTTTTTCTAGGGTTCTAGTTGCAGCAGCCGCCCTGGCCCTGCTGATAGGGCTCGTTGTCGCGGTAGAGCAATTAGAGCCGACGAAAGTTGTTTGCATTGGGGACCTCCTAGTGCAAACGATCGGCGTGACCGTCAATGGCGTGACGGTCAGGTCAGATGGAACGAGTTTCAGTTTCGATGGCGACCTCAGCTTGGTTACCGTTGAAGCCGTTGTGGATATGAATGCTTCCAGCGGGTCTGCCCGCTGTATTGCAGTCAGTCCGCGATGAACGCCTCTGGGCCCCGCCTCTAACGGCGGGGCCTTTTCTTTATGAAGGGTTCAACCCTTCATTTGACAAACTATAGGCTCTAAAGTATACTTAATACACATCTGATATGTATATTTCATTGTTAAACTGCTAAACTGTTGTGTTTCATCTTTAGCAATCTAGCAATTTGACACTATAACAATAGTGTTTATCTCGGATTTTGTTCATTAACATATGCATACTTACTGGCTTTCGTAAGAGACCGAAATCTCTTAGGAAAGCTTGCGGATAGGCGATTGCTGCCTGTTCTGTAAGTAATCTTTCAAGGAGGCTTGTATGCCTCGAAATTTCTTAGCCAGGATGGTAGTCCTGGTGTTCGCGGTTATACTAGCGGGCGCAGCTTGTGCGCCAACAGCAGCTCCAACGGCAAATAGTCCGGTAGCAATGCCGACGCTTGCCCCGAACGACATGCCTTCGGGCATCGAAGCGACAGTTGCTGCTGCCCCAACAGTGGTCCCGCCAGACACAGGGGACAACCAGCCTGTGGAGTTGAAACCCAATATGGCCATTCAGGCCTATTTAGTTGTTTCAACCGCTAAGTTTGGTGACTCGGTCCTCGTCACAGTGGAAAACTGGGACAGGGTAGGGCTGGTTTGCCGTCAGTTATCTGACGACGGCAAACAGACGTTTGTTGGGGAGTATGACTGCAGTCAAGTTGTGACCGCAGCATTGTACCTCGACGTATACACCATCACCTTCAAAAAAGGGTGGTTGGAGGTAGACGGCGACCCAAAAGAGCGGGTGTTTGCCCGCTAAGAAGTCCGCGGCGACCTCAAAAGTCGCCGCGGCATCAACATAAAATTAAGGGTATAAATACCACTTGACAAATATTATAGGTTATATTATAAAGAGTAATGTGAGGGGTATCACTTATCAAATTGCTTGATAAGCACGATACTTTTCACATAAGTTCTTTAACATACCGCACGAAATTAAGCTCCTCAGAAGCTGGGAGCTGCTTCAATGGTGGACTGACAAGGGCGCAAGTTATAGGCTAGTATTCTTATCAGTCCGCCGATTGGAGCGGTACAACCCCAAAATAGCCACGCTCAGCGTGGCAATCTTCTTGAGGAGGAAGATCATGTTGCGAGGAAAAAGCTTGTTGTTGACTATGTTGTTGTCCGTGTTGTTGTCGGCCTGCGGTGGCGCTGCAGGCCCAGTCGCGAGATTTGACATCACGTACGCTTGTCAGCCGAAAGGGCAGCAGAATGTCCCGAACGTTACGTGCCATATGGTCGTAGATGTTTTTCGCGACGAGATGAACACCGAAGGCAGGGCCTTCGGCATCTCAACCAAGTTGGCAGCTGACTCGCAGCTCCAGGACGAGTGGGCCGCCCCGAAGTATAGTCGGCCTGGCGGTAGCGATGAGTTGGCGAACTGGGCTTTTGCCAACGGGATAGTCGTCAAAGTGACGGGCACGACGAGTGCGCCGGAAATCACGGCGACCTCTCCGTTCTACAAAGATGCGGAGAATAAAGACACGACCACACCGATTTACCGGATCTCGAAACAGCAGTAAAATGCATCAAGCTAATCCCGTGCAGAGTTTCGTGCGGTATTAGCCTTTGGAATCGAGCAAAACTCGGGTTCAGAGGCTGATACATATATAAATTCAAAATTCAAATATACAAATGACAAATCAAGCTTAAAATTCAAAGGATGTCATTCCCGATCTAGTCGGGAATCCAGGAACCTTGTATCTAGATCCCCGGTACTGTGTTCCGGGGATGACATTTAAATTTTGAATTTCACTTGAGGGTTGTCTATTTGAGCGTTGAATTTGACGTTATGTTCTTCCGGGTTTGATTAATTCCGGAGGTTTTGCAGGTTGCGTAAATCCTGCATCTGCTATCACTTGCTTGGCGGGTGAGAAGTCGGGTACTTGAGATACTGGTTGTGCTGACCGCTTAGGATCAACTCTTCCTACATCACCATGTCCGATGGTGAATGTGCACGCATCGCCTTTAAACGTGACCGCATTAGGAAAATCTATATCTACCTCAAATACTTGTACAGGTTGATCCTTATCACCATTTTTTACCATTTTGAAAATACCTCGATTAGAAGGAAAGCTTCCTCCTGCTTGACCATCAAGGAAATTGTCGCTATTCACTCTTGCTCGATATGTGTGTCCAACTCCCGAGTCAACTTCAGCTGCAACCAGAACTGCGTTTGAACCCGTGCAGGTTGCATTGACCACTGTTTGTTTTTGTCCGGTAACAGTAAGCAGGTTCGGATAAGAGTGTAGGGGACCTTCTGCCAGTCGTAGTGTAGTGTCGGTATTTGGTTTAGGGAGCATGTCTGCTCGAACCGAGCCAATCAAATCACCATCGCAACCAACAAGTGCAAGAGCCACTGCTACTAATAGTGTTAATTTTAGTCCTGTTTCTGTGTGTAATCTGGTTCCAACGTCCTGTCCGCCTTCATCCATGGGTACATGGTACCACAAAAGTTAAATTCAAAATTCAAATATACAAATGACAAATCAAGCTTAAAATTCAAAGGATGTCATTCCCGAGCTAGTCGGGAATCCAGAAATGGAATCTAGATCCCCGCCTCCGCGGGGATGACAAGCATTCTGGATTTTGTTTGCACGGGGATGACATTTGAATTTTGAATTTCACTTGAGGGTTGTCTATTTGATTTTTGAATTTATGCGATAGATTGATTCCTTTTGTCTATCTTGCTTTTTTTCTTTGCCCGAGTATAATGCCCCCTGATGAGCGAATTCACCGCAGAAGAGAAAGAAATTCTCAAGCGTTTTTTTACCTCAATTAACTCTGACACCTTCTGTCTTGTCAATCTTCCCGAAGTAGTTAAAGGGTCATTGTTTTCCCGTTACAGCAGGAGTGCTAAATCCGTGCGCAGACTGTTTTTGGATGAATTTTATAATGGGGAAATCGGAGGAATGTTTAAGAATGAGTCACGAGTCACGAGTCACGAGTCAGGCGTGAATAGCAAGAAGGCGGAGGAGTTTTATGAACGGGTACTCGTCGGGTATGGCGATGATTCTGTTGCAGAATTGGGCGGTGTGCATATTGCGACCGAAAACATCAGTTGTGTTTTGGCCAAACTTCTTGAAGACGCACGGGTAGGAATTTCTCCCTTGGAAAAATCCAGTCGCTATGTTTTCTTTGATAAGAAAGTCAACAATAAGTACACCTATTATCGGGAGCCAGCCATAATGAAATCTCGTTTTGCAAAAGAGTACGAAAAAATGCTCGATATGCTTTTTGATACGTATTCACACATTGTCCGCGAGATGTACGAGTTACTAGTTTCGGAGCCGAAGCCGAGTGAAGCAATCAGCGATATCGCATATAAGGCTTCGTGCAGAGCAAAAGCATGTGATGTCGCGCGATACTTGTTACCGATGGCTGCACACCGAAACGTTGGTCTCTATGGAAACGGAAGAGCGTTTGAATATCTTTTAATTAAGTTAGCGGCATCTCCTCTTGAGGAAGCGCGGACTGTATCTCTGGCAATGCACAAAGAATTATCAAAAGTGATTCCGGCATTTGTCCACCGGGCGTATAACGAACGCGGTGTAAAGTTTGCCCAATACCTGAAAGATACCGTCGGAAGTATGGAAGGGTACGGAGTTACGAAAGAGATAAAGCGCTTGCCGAAAAATGTCGGAAATGAACTAACTCTCTTTGAAGCAGAAAAAGAGGCACTTGATAAGGTTGTTACGGCCCTGTTGTTTCCTCACTCGAACATTTCGTGGGAGCGATTGTTCTTGAAAGTGAAAGCTCTCTCCGAAAAAAGAAAAACAGGCATTCTTGAGCAAGCAACTCGGAGACGAGAGAACCGTCATCACAAGGCATTACGCGGTTTTGAACAAATCAACTATAGCTTTGAAATTGTCTCGGATATCGGTGCATTTTATGACTTGCAGCGGCACCGTGTTCTTACCCAGTATCACGAGTCGTATACCACACTTCTCGGGTTTAACGTTCCCGTCGAACTTAACGCATTTCCGAAGCTGAAGAAATTATACATAGATGCAATGGAACGTGTTGACGGTCTTTATCGAAAGATAGCCCGTACGATGCCCCACGAAGCTCAGTATGTTGTCCCGATGGGATACCGGATTCGGTATATGATGCGCATGAATCTTCGAGAAGCAATCCATTTAACCGA
Source organism: Patescibacteria group bacterium (assembly GCA_041665145.1). GTDB lineage: Bacteria > Patescibacteriota > Microgenomatia > UBA1406 > UBA1406 > JBAYJK01. Next base: position 105,827 of record JBAYJK010000002.1, on the reverse strand, counting down.
ATTAAGAAGTGGCCCGCAAGGACATTCCTCCTATCGGTATCTCGCACAGGAAATCGCAAAAGCGATAGTCAAGAAACATCCGTTGGTCGGCAAGTATGCATTCAAATTCGTCGACTACAATAGCTACAAGCTTGAACGTTTGGCGGCGTTTCAGAAAATAGCCGAGAAGGCAGGGAAGATGGGAATAAAGGCATTCGAAGAATAAATCCGAACTAAAACTCAAAGCTCAAATAGACAAATCCACAAATCAAGCTCAAAATTCAAATGTCAAAGTTTCAAACGTTTTGAGATTTGTGAAATTTGTTATTTGAATTTGATTTGACATTTGTGGATTTGAGTTTTGAATTTTGAAATATGAATCCTGTGCGGTATACTTGTATGGTACTGCGGCTATAGTTCAACGGATAGAATAGGGGTTTGCGGAACCTCTGATCTCAGTTCAATTCTGAGTAGCCGCACATTAGAAACTGTTAGCGAGTATGAGTGTGATAATGTTACGAGCTTACAGTTTCTTATGCCACTCCGTAGCCTTGGCGAAGGGTGGCTAGCCTTATAACTATGTCGAAATCTCATTCTCGATTAGCGGAGCATCGTAATAGGGAATTCTTTTTAGGCCTTGCTACGAGCGCTTTTATCCTTATAATCGGGTTGTTTGTCTATACAACCTTTAAAAACAAAAATTCCCGCTATATTCTTCCTCCGGATTATCAGAAGAATGATGTAATAAAATCTCCTGAGATAATTGCGTTAGAAAGAAGAATCAGAGCATCGGAAACAGCTGCCCGACGTTTAATCAAATACAAAATTCCCATCATCATGTATCACTATGTTGAGTATGTAAAAGATGAGGGTGACTACATCAGGAAAAGTCTTGATATTAACCCGTATATGTTTGAACAACAGCTGAAAACTTTGACGGAAAATGGATATAAAACATACTTCGCCAAGGAAATAACGGATATTTTTGACGGACGTATTCCATATTCAACTAAAAGCGCAATTTTAACATTCGATGACGGTTATGAAGATTTTTATACCGACGCGTTTCCGCTTTTGGAAAAATATAAAGTCAAAGGTACTGTATATGTGATAACTAATTTTTTAGGGAGAAAGGGATTTCTTACCGAGAATCAGGTGAAGATTCTGTCCAAGAGCAAATATGTGGAAATAGGCTCACATACCCTTGATCATGCATACTTGAAGGGAATGGCCAAGCCGGCAGTGCGCGAACAGGTAACCGAAAGTAAATTGTATTTGGAGAAACTCATCGGTCAACCCATAAAAACATTCGCGTATCCATTCGGGGCGTTTAATGAAGATGATGCCCGACTGGTGAAAGAAGCAAGTTATTCCGCTGCGGTTTCGGTTATTCACGGCTCAGAACAATCCTATTCAAACATATTCTTTCTCAACAGGATTAGGGCAGGATTTTTGGGTTCGGGCGGGGAATATATGCTGCGGCAGATGGATTCATTCGTGGAATAGACATGAGTTCTTAGTTCTCATTTCTCAGTTCTTAAAGAAACTGATAAGTTCTTAAGTACTAAACAACTATTGTTTAAGAACTGTGACTTAAGAACTCTTTGAGAACTTAGAACTAAGAAATAAGAACTATACAGTTTTTGACAATTATGTATAATATTTCCATGATATCTTTACAGGAATTCAGGTCATCACTCGAGGACGTCTTAACCTATACACGGGATAATCTGGCGTCCATTCGTACCGGCCGTGCTTCTCCCGCGTTAGTCGAGAACATCTCGGTTACAACATATGGGGGTCAGGCGACGCTAAAAGTGATCGAGCTCGCAACCATAACAACTTCCGGACCTCAGGAAATTCTTGTCAGTCCGTTTGACCAGTCGACACTGCAGGACATTGAGAAAGCGATCAGGGATTCAAGTCTCGGTTTCAGTGTCAGTGTTTCAGGAACTCAAATCCGCGCAAAAACTCCTCCACTTTCACAAGAGCAGCGCGAGAAGTACGTCAAATTGGTTACCCAATTTGCCGAAGAAGGTCGTGAAACACTGCGGCATGAGCGGGACGAGATCCGGAAAAAAGTGAAAACTACGTTTGAAGCTAAGGAACTGTCCGAAGATGAAAAAAGACGAGCGGAAACCGATATAGATAAAGTCGCGAAAGAGTATACTGATAAGATCGATGAAATGAAGGGTCGTAAAGAACAGGAAGTAATGACCGTATAAATAAATTTTCAGTTTTCAATTTTCAGTTTTCAATATAAATTAGGAAATTGTTAATTGAATAAAAATTAAAAATTAAGAATTGCAAATTAAATGATTGTCACCCTTCTTGTATTTTTCCTTGTTCTTTCTATTCTTGTCGTAATCCATGAATTTGGACATTTCTTTGTAGCCAAGAAAAGCGGCATGCTTGTCCAGGAATTCGGTCTCGGGTTACCGCCGCGCGTGTGGGGAATAAAAATCGGCGATACCCTGTATTCGATTAACCTTTTGCCCTTTGGAGGATTTGTCAAAATTTATGGAGAAGATCCCACGGAGGTAAGTAACAAGTCTAAAGACAAAAGCCTAAAGGGAAGAGCGTTCTATCAGAAACCATGGTGGCAGAGGGCGCTCGTGATAGTTGCCGGCCCGTTTATGAATTTTATGCTGGCGGTTGTGGTGATCTCGTACCTTTTTACAAAGGGAGTATATGTCCCTGCGCACAAAGTAACGGTGGTCTCAGTCGAGAAAAACTCTCCTGCTGCGGAAGCGAATTTGCGTAAAAACGACATAGTCGTAAGTATCGAAAAACCCGGCGAGAAAGCCTTTCCGGTAACTACGGTTCAGGAATTAATCTCTACAGCTAAGAAAAACGCCGGTATGCTAATTACGCTGCACTACAAGCGCGATGGTAAAAATATGAGCGTGTCACTCACTCCGCGGAAAGACCCTCCGGCAGGACAGGGAATGCTCGGGCTTGTCATTACTGATGTAATGAAGAAGAGCTATTCATGGGTCGAGGCTCCTTTTGCGGGCTTGAAAGAATCTTTATCGATCAGTGCTCAGTTTTATCAGCAGCTGGTTGGGATGGTAGGCAAGCTTGTCACTCTGCAAAAGCAGCAAGTAGACGTGAGTGGGCCAGTGGGAATAGCACAGCTTACCGGGCAAGCAGTAAAAGACGGATTTGACTCAGTGTTGCAGCTTCTTGGTCTGTTGTCACTGAACCTCGCGCTCATTAATATTATCCCGTTTCCCGCCCTTGATGGAGGTCAATTCGCGTTTGTTATGTACGAGCTCGTAACGAGGAGGAAGATCAATGATCAGATAAAAGCAAAGATAAATGCGGTAGGATTCATGTTCCTGTTATTCCTGATAGCAGCAATTTCACTGAATGATATTCGGAAACTGTTCATGCAGTAATATCCTATAAAAAGAATAATCGTAAAATGCATTCTGTATAATTATAGTGTACAAGGGTGACTATTTTTCCAGGATGTGAATAGCGTTCTTACCTTGTATCTTTCTTCGTTTGGGTAGCCACTCGAATGGTTTCTCCAGTTGAAAGTCGTACCAATAAGAAACTATCCGACGTAAATGGGGGGGTCGATCCTTGCGTATTTTATCCATAATTTGCTTCATAAAAAACGGGCCAACATAAAGGTAAATTACTGTTGCGTCAGAAATATTAAGGCGAAACAGGCTTCTCCAGATAATATGGATCTGTTCCCGTTGTGGACTTAAGAGTCTACGGATATGCATGATGGCTATGAGAAGTGGGTGTATTTCGACTCCTTTTACCGTGCAAGGGCTATCTTGAACAGCAGCCAGAATTATTTTCCCATCTCCAGCACCAAGGTCATACAACGTATCGGCTTTTTTAAGCCCAAGCGCCTTAAGAATGAGCCCCATGTCGGTGGATTGAGTCGGGAAGTATGGTATAGGAGAAAACTTACTGCTCAAAGCAAGCAAGAAGTTAACTACGACAAATAAAACAACCACTGCGACCACCAGATAAACAATCATTTTTTATTGTTATAACGGGCGATTTAAAAATCGCCCCTACGTATTTTCTGCTATAATCATACTATATGTCCAAAACAATTGTCACCCACATTCGACCCGATCTTGACGCTTGTGCAGCCCCGTGGCTGATACGTAAATATATGCCAGACTGGGGAAATGCTGAACTTATATTTGTCCCTTCGGGCAAAACTATAGACGGCGGTCCTGCGGATACAGACCCAAATATACTGCACACGGATACGGGGTTCGGTAAATTTGATCATCATCACTTACGTGAGCGCTCAAGTGCCGCGAGGCGTGTATTTGAGTACCTTGAAGAGAAAAAGCTGGTGCGTGGCGCTGAACGGGAAGCATTGGAACGTTTGGTTGAAGTAGTTACGTTATTTGATAATTTCGAGGAAGTAAACTTTACGAACCCGAATGCAGATTACTATGATTGTATGATTCACGAGTTGTTAGAGGGCTATAAACATCTGGAAAAAGAAGACAGAACAGTTTTTGATTTTGCATGCGCCATGCTTGAATCGTATTTCAAAGAACTTTTTCAGAAGGTTCAGGCTGAGAAAGAGCTTAAAAAGGGAGAAGAATTTAAGGTCGGTACATTCAAATGTCTAGCGATAGAAACTCATAATGAAGTTTCCGTTCATATTGCTCAAAAAATCGGTTATGCGATTGTTGTACGTCGTGACCCAATTGACGGGAGGGTCCGTATTAAGGCACGTCCGGGTCTTACAATCGAACTGAGGCCGGTTTATGAGGCCCTGATAGCAAAAGATAGTGTCGAAAAATGGTTTTATCACAAATCGGGGAAAATGGTTCTGAACGGTTCTTCTCATACTCCACACATTGAGCCAACCAAGCTCACACTCGACGAAGTTGTTGCGGTTGTGAAAGAGAAATTGTAAAATGGTAGATAGCGTCTTGAGATGGATGTTCTTGCTAAATTGTTAAATTGCTATATTGTGCTGGTTATCAGTGACTAGATTTAGCAATATGACAATTCAACAATTTAACAATTATTTTTTTAGTTTGGAGATGTCTGTTAATGGTTTCAGTAAAAATCGCAAAAGGCCAAAGCAAAGATTCAAGCTTCCGTAAATTTACCAAATTGGTTTTGGAGGAGGGTATTGTAGAAGAGGTGCGTGATCGTATGTTCTATAAAAGTCCTTCATTGATAAAAAAAGAGCAATCCAAGGAGCTTGCGAAACGAAGACGTAGTCACCATGACTAATTAATCATATGCTGACAATATATTGCTCGAGTGATTCTCGATACCGCGTCGACCGGAAGATGGTTCGTCGGTATGTGTCTGATTTATGGACAAACCGCGAACTGCCGAGCGGTGTTTTGAGTATTGTTTTTGTGGGGAGTCGTAAAGCGCGGGCTCTCGCAAAGGAATATCTTAAAGAAGACCAGGAACATCCGGTTTTGACGTTTCCGTATATTGCCCACGAACAAACGTTTCCGCAAAGTGACAATGAAGGTGTATTGCTCGGAGAGATTGTGGTGTGCTACCCGCAAGTCACACTGTACGCTGCAGAGCAGGATAAAGAAATCAATAAAGTCATCATGCAATTTCTGGATCATGCGATAAATATTTTGGCGCAGGAGTTTGTTAAACATAGTTCTTAGTTCTCAGTTCGCAGTTCTCAAAGAGTTCTTAAGTATTGGTTCTCAAACAATTGCTGTTTAGTACTTAAGAATTGAGAACTCTTTAAAAACTGAGAATTAAGAACTGAAAACTAACCATCTAACATGTACTATCTAAAATACCGCCCGCAAAAAATAGCCGATATCGATCATAAAGAACGTCGCCAGCTGCTTCTTGACGTTTTTTCTAAAAAAAACGACATTCCACACGCTTTCCTACTGGTTGGCCCGAAAGGAACGGGAAAGACTTCAACTGCTCGGATCATTGCTAAACTGCTGAATTGTCAGAATAATATGTTTGGGGGCAAGGGTACAAGTCCGGAGCCCTGTGGAGTCTGTGATAATTGTATGGATTTTGCCAAAAACCGTTTTTTTGACGTTAACGAATTGGACGCCGCATCAAATCGGGGAATAGATGATATCCGTGCTTTGAGAGACGGAGTGGGGTACTCTCCGGTCAAAGGGAAGTTTAAGGTGTACATAATCGACGAGGTTCACATGCTTACCAAGGAGGCCTTCAATGCATTGCTGAAAACGCTTGAAGAACCGCCGGCTTTTGTTGTATTTATTCTGGCAACAACAGAACCAAATAAACTTCCGGAAACGGTCGTTTCACGCTGCATCAATGTTGTTTTTAACAAAGCAACGCCGGACGAGCTTGTGCACTCGCTTGAACGAGTGGTGGTGGGAGAGAAACTCGTTCTTAAGCGTCCGGTACTTGAACTTATTGCCGATAAGGCTGGCGGGTCATTTCGGGATGGAGCAAAGCTTTTAGAGCTTGTTGTCCGTATGACGGATTTATCCTTGGAAAAAGTTCGTCTTGCTTTGTCAAATAATAGCGAAAAAAAACCAATCGAGCTTCTTCATTTATTGCTGAAACACGACAGCTCGGCTGCGATTTCATGGATATATGCTTTTGATAGGTCAGGCGGTTCTTCTGAATGGCTACTGTCGGAACTCCTCAAATTACTACATGATGGCTTATTGGTTAAAAAGGGTGTATCACTGGAGAATTCAGAATCGAATGGTGCCCAAGAGATAAGTATATATAAGTTAGGCGAGATTACTCATCAGATGAAGTTGCTTCTTGAAGCGTATCAGCAACTAAAATATGCGCCGATCGACAGTCTTCCGTTACTTATCGTGGCGGCGACGATCGAGGCTTCTCAAGAGTAAAGTATAGTGCGGCTGCTTTTTTGACCTTAACATTTTCCGCGAACATTTGCTGCAGTTTTTCCACCGGCACAATTTTTGTGAAAAGCGGACCGACTAAGGACCACTTTTTAGTCAGTATATACGAGAGCAGATAAGGGATCGATAGAAAATGTGCTAGTTCAATAATGCGGGATTGTTGCTTTGACAAGTACCCGACCGATTTTTTTACCTTGAAACCGGCATGTGCAAATGCCTGTTCCCACCCGGTCTGCGATAATAAATTAATGTGTACCTGTTTCTTGCGCCAGAATGACGCAGGTAAAACAACGTACCAATCCCACGGTTTTGCCATAACAGTTGTATAAAGCTTGCCGCCCGGTTTGAGGACCCGGTGCATTTCTTTCAGATTCAATGCCAAATCCGGAAGATGCTCGAATACACAGTTGCTGAATACGGTATCGAAAGATTGAGACGCAAAAGGCAATTTTTTCCCATCATATGAGACTAATTGGTCATACAAGTCATATGTGCGCGATTCTTCCAGAGACGTCTTGTTAACATCAATTCCGACAATGTGGGCATTTTTAAAAACTTTTGGGTAGAATCTCTGTAACGTGTCCAGAAAGAATCCGTCACCGCTTCCGAAATCAAGCACTTTTTTTGATAGTGTCATGTTTTGTTGGTAAAGCTCGATTTCGCGGGAGCGAATCAGTGCGAGAAAAAGTGGACGGTATCTCAAAAAGTATTTAAAGACTGACGGGTTCATAATAATGCTTATTTGTTAAATTGCTATATGGCTAAATTGTCACGAAGACAATAGTTGATCGTAAAATTGATAAGTTTTTTTGATGTCAAAGATTGTAGCAATTTTTTTAGGTAATTGAATATATTTTTTTCTGTTTTCTATGACCGTCTCCATTGTGGTTGCAAGATCGCGGACATCTTTTAGTTTACATATGAGCCCCATTCCGGATAGTTTGATCGGTACGCGCACCCCCGGCAGATCCGATGCAACTACGGGTGTTCCGGCGAGCAAAGCTTCAACTTGCACCATTCCAAAGGCTTCGGTTTTGTTTGTGGACGGCAGTACAATAACGTCAACCGCTTTATAAAAAGAGGCGAGTTCTTCGTGTGTGCGTGATCCCAGAAACCGCACGGTAAGCTTCTTTCTTTGAATTTGATGCTGTAACTCTTCAAAATACGGTTCCTCACCGACGACATCTTTACCGAACGGCCCAATACATAACAACGTAATCGAAGGATACTTCTCTTGGAGTAACGCAAGTGCTTCAAGAAGGTATGTAATCCCTTTTTCTTTTGAAACACGACCCGAGAAACCGATTATTGGAGTGGATAGTTTATAGTTATTAGTTAACAGTTTGGAGTAAGCGGGATCAGGAGAAATTCGCTCGACAGGGGGGAGCGTATATATAACCTTGTGTAGAAAATGCCTCAAAATGGGGCTGTTGGTCGCATAATCTTCTGTGTACGCAATTACTTTTGTCGCCAACATACAGGTGAGATATGCGGAAAAATTTGCCACGTATTCTATCAGTTTCGACAGAACCCCTTTTTCAAAAAACAGTTCACAATGATAAATAGCATACGTTTTCTTACCCATGATTTTTCCCCAGAACGCAGGGAAGAAGCCCTCAAATTGCGGGAGGTTTACGAATACGACGTCATTTTTTAGAACATGAAGAAAGGAAATGAGAGGGTAGAAAATGTTAATTAAACCCTTTGAGATACGAAAATGGGGAGTACAACGCGCAATTGCTAAATTGCTATATTGCTCGTTTGTTGGGAGGGAAGTGGTGTGTTTAAAAGTCAATACAGACACCTCGTGGTTTTTTGAAAGATACGTGCCGATTTTCAGCGGATAGTCGGTAAGACCAGAAAGATATGGGTGAAAATAGGTGGAGGTGAATAGAATTTTCAATTTTCAGTTCTCAATTTTCAATACTCAATGTTGTTTGCACCAATCAATCATGGTCTTCAGACCGGACTGATAACCGGTTTTTGCTTTCCATCCTAATGTACGTTCAGCTTTCCGGGTGTCTGCAACAAAATAGTCCTGATCTCCAAGGCGTTTTTTGTCGTAAGTAAGCGGGACGGTGTACCCGAAAATCTGAGCAAGATGATTAATCGCTTCATTAATACTCACAGAATTTTGAGGCCCGCCGCCGAAATTAAAAACCTGACCTGCAATTTTTGGTCCTTGTTGTAGGGCTTTTTCGTAGCCTTCCGCCAGATCCTCGACAAACAGGAGATCCCGCACTTGTTCGCCGGTACCATAAACGGTTATCGGTTTATGCCGTAAAAATTGCAAAGCAAAAAAAGCCAGCCAACCTTGGTCTTCGACACCATATTGGTGTGGCCCGTAAATACAGGATTGTCTGAAAACTATCGTGTTCATTCCGAACGAACGCGCGTAATCCAAAAAATAAAGATCGGCAGAACCTTTTGAACAGCCGTAGGGGCTATATAAATCTATCGGTGTGTTTTCGTCAATCCCGGTATGCTTGTCGATGTCAACTTTGGAAAGGTCACCATACACCTTGTTTGTAGAACTGTAGAGAAGAGTAGCATGCGGATTATATTTTCGTGCACTCTCAAGTACATTGAATGAGCCGAGTACGTTAATGGAAAAATCAGTTGCGGGATCGGTGAGCGAAGTTGTAACGGCTACCTGACCTGCAAGGTGAATAATTGCGTCTGCCTGCTTGACTTCATCGGCGATCTTTTTTTCGTCCCGGACATCGCCCTCGACGATTTTGATTTTGGATGACTTCTTTTTCAGAAATTGCGCATTGACGGATGAAGTCGGTCTGAAGAAGTTATCAAAAATTGTAATGCTTGAAGCGCGGTTGAGAAAGTGAAGCGCAGTGTTAACTCCGATAAAACCCGCGCCACCTGTTATCAACAATTTCATAACGGATATTATATAATAAAGTCTGAAGCTGTAAGGTATAAGTTGTAATAAAGTACAAAGCTGAAAGTTGTAATCATATACAACTTAATCAGTTACAGCTTGATTACAACTTGCAACTTACGCCTTACAACTTAATTTTCGGAGTGTAGTTCAGATGGCTAGAACGCTACGTTCGGGACGTAGAGGTCGGCGGTTCAAGTCCGCCCACTCCGACCGCGTCCCTCCGAAGTCCGCCTAATGGCGAGACGAAGGGGGACATTTCAATCTTTCCGGTTTCCCGACTTCGCTTTGCTTGTAGTGAAGGGTGGCAAGTCCCTTTTTTCTTTTTTTGCCAGGTTTTCCTACCCACACTTTATTAATAGACTGATATGTTAGTTGCACATGCCACTACCAACATCTTATAGTATTGACAAGATAAGCTCGAAATGATATATTATAGGCATTGTTATTAGTCTAAATACCTGCAACTAACATGGAAAAAGTACTAAAAGAACTCGGACTTACGGAAAATGAAGCACGTGTGTATCTTGCATTTTTGAAAAAAGGGGAGACAATGGCCGCAACCATTTCACGTCAACTTCGCATGGACAAGTCTTCTACCTATCGCGCAGTTGAAACACTCATCAAGAAAGATCTCTTAATCTCTAATTTTAAGAAGCGGGGAACTACCTACACAGCCACCAACCCCGAAGCACTAAACGCTATTCTTGAAGGTAAGCAACGCCAGCTATCATTGCAACAGGAACAGCTTAAAGAATATATAAAGAATTTAAAGAAGCAGGCAACTGAGGGAAGAGATACGTACATATTGGTAGAAACAGGTCTCGCCGCTGTTCAGCAGTCAATGCTTCGGACACTAGAATCCGCCAAAAAAGGGGACAAGCTTATTAAAGAGAAATACCGTCTTGATTTTCCGTACTTCGAACGACAGGATCACCGGGATTTCGTAAATAAGTTTGCCCAACAAAGAATTAAGGCAGGAGTTGCAATTCAACAGATTGTCGACTTTGCCGGAAAAGATCACTTTGCACCTATTATGAAAACGGACAAAAGTCTTTTGAAAGAAATCCGTCTTATGCCGGAAGACATGAAAAAAGATTTTGACGGACTGCGTATTGCAGGAGACCTTGTGACCATTATCAGCTTTGATAAGGAAAAGGATTATATCGTCGTAACCATTAATGATAAGTTTGTCGCACAGTCAATGAAGATGATGTTTGATTTTATATGGAACCGTGCTGAAAGTTACACTACACAGTCATGATAGAAGAGAGACTTATTCTACATGTTGCAAATCAGACATTGGATTTGAAAAACAATTTTCGTGTCACTTGGCATGCACGTGAGAATTTAGAGACAGTTAATGGAAGAGTTGAGCAATATGCTCAGTTAGTCGACATGTTAAACACGGCTCTTGTAAATAATGATGTAAGACTTATTCTTGCTCCACATGCGAGACAGCTTCTGAATCTTCTAAAACGAGCTCGAATTAATCGTTTACCATCAATTCAGGAAATGCAGAAGGATCCAGTATGGACAGTCCGACTTGGAAGGGCAATACATAACGCAGCTCCTATGATGACTCGAGGACAACTGCAACGGGATGGTCTTGGCGAATTTCGCAGCGAAGAACGAATAGATGTTACTTCTAATCCTGACTTATCTGAGGATCTGCTGACCATTGGCTTAATCGCACATCTACTTGAACAAACGTATTTTGTTTGGCTTCATCAACATGGAGTAGAAGTCAGGAAAGATGATATTCTTGCTTCCCTTGATGAAATGGCGCGCAATACTGCATTAACAGACGAGGTATCTCCGCTTGTTGAGCCATTTTCCGCACTTGGGTGGATAAAACCTGACAGAATACCAACTCTCATGGACCAGACACAACAGCTGAATATGCTTTTGGAGGCGAGAACCGGCGACAAAAAATACGTAAGACCATATGCAAATAAGAATCTACGTATGGTACGCTCTCGTGAAGATCTGACACCCGTAGATTTTGATGATGTAGGGATGTGGGAATACTCTTCGTTAGGAACGTATCTTTTAGGAAATGCCTTGTTTAATGTAATAAGCGGCTACCATTGGGATCCTGTAGAGAAACAGTACAATCCAACCCCTTGGATACAGGCAGATATTATAGCCACGGCTGTCTACAATAATCCAGTTGAGTTTTATGATGCAACACTTGGTAATGATCCTGATTTGCAAAGGAGGGATAGAGCCCAAATATACTTCTATCCGAAAGACGAAGCCGGCCTGGAATTTAGATTTCTACCTTTCGGACACAGCAATTGGAAACATACGGATTTACGACTGATGTCACTGGGGACGAGTATTAAAGAACTAGAAGCGATTGTCAATCGTGCACATCGGACAGTTCCAAAATTAAGTCGTCTTATGGACTGATGAAGTGTATGCTAGAATGACCGTATATGGGGAAACACATTGGAGTCAAGACTCTCGTTCCACTCGTATTGGTCGGAATCCTGATTTTAGTACTGACACTTTCTTCTGGAAAATTAATTTCATTTAGTCCCAAAGCCGCTGCTGTTAAAGCAAATCTTGTTGTAGATGCCAAAAAGTATATCGGTCTCATGCCGAAAAATTGGAAGGATCTCGCACAGGGTGGAGAAGAATCGGGTGTCCGAATGTTTGATGCTGTTGTTGGGGATGTCCGCTTGCTTGCTCCCCGTTACATCCGAATTGATCATATGTATGACTTCTATGAAGTTGTATCGCGCAACTCCGCCGGAGCCGTGCAATTTGATTGGAGCAAACTGGATATGACGGTCTGCGATATTTACCGGACCGGAGCGAGGCCTTATTTTTCACTCGGATATATGCCTCCCACCATGGCTGCAGACGGTTCGCTCATCGGTGTTCCCAAAGATTGGAACGAATGGTCGTTGTTGGTGCAAAAAACTGTTGAGCGATACTCCGGAAAAAATACCCGTTTATGCGGGGGAATTTATGGAGATTGGCTGAAGGATATTTATTACGAAGTGTGGAATGAACCGGATCTTGAGGGATTCGGAAAGTGGAATATTTACGGCGGCAAAGATTATAAACTATTATACTTTTACTCGTCTCAAGGAGCGACTCGAGCCGCCGAAGTAAATAATTTTTTTCTCGGTGGTCCGACCACGACGCGACCGTACGCATCGTGGCTTCAGGGGTTATTGCGGTACGTCAACCAACAAAACTTGCGGCTTGATTTTATTTCCTGGCATCATTATTCCAAAAATCCGGACGATTTCTCTCAGGATGTCATTAATGTTGACTCATGGATGCGGGGAGCGGAATTCGCACGTTTCCGAACGTTGCCGAAGGTTATTTCGGAATGGGGATACGACTCGGATGTCAATAGTATTGCAGACACGAACGTGGGAGCTGCACATACTATTGCGGCGATCCGCAGTCTCATTGAACAGCAAGTTGAACACGCGTTTACCTTTGAAGTAAAGGACGGCTTGAACCCCAGTTGGGGAGTGTTAACGCATGATGGAGTAAGAAAGCCTCGGTATTATGCATTGTTACTGCTCAATAAACTGAGCAAGTACCGGTTAGCAGTAAACGGCGAGGGTACCTATGTGAAAGCAATAGCTTCCACAGCACCAAACGTTGTTTCACTCGTTCTGGTGAACTACGATACCCAGCAAGCGAATACAGAAAACGTCCCGTTTCAGGTGACCAATTTAGACAATGGGTCGTACAGTGTCACCACTACGGATTTGCTAAATGATGCGGTAACTGAGGCAGTAACCGTTCAGAATAATCAGCTTTCCCGGAATTTAATCATGCCACCGAACTCGGTATTTTCTGTTGAAATTGAACGAAAGGAACAGTAAGGTTAAATAAGTTCGACCGACCGGGCGTATTGAGTTACTAACTCGTTGGTGAGATCGGAAAGCTTTCCCAGAAGGACGTGTGAAAGGTCCGTGTCAGCCAGCGCTTGCTGTAGTCGCGGATCATTTTGCGAAATCTCAACGATAATCTTTTTCCAATCGGGATTCAGGATTTGCCCGTTGTTTTCCGGAACAGGAAGCGACATTTTTTCGTACATCATTCGGTTCATCAGATTTTCAGCAAACGGAGCAAGCTTTGTAAGCAATGCTGTGTGAACGTCAACAGGTTGATATGGCGTATACCGTGAACTGAATGCTAATATTCGTTTCCTATCAACAAAGCGGCCAACTTCGGAAATATCAGATAGTTTGAAGAATTCGTTCAGCAGTAAGCCGCCGGTTATTTTGTTGCTTACAAATGCTGCTGCTTGATCTGCTACCAAAGGCGGTAGGCCTGCAGCGCGGGACCGAAGCGGAGTATGAACAAAATGTACAAACTCTCCAGTCATAAGGTGAACAACGTCTTCGTACGTTGTTTTTCCGTCTGCAAGTTCCTTTTCAAATCGCTCGAACCATCGTGAAGCCTGTGATTCGAAATACGTAATGTCTCTTTTTTGCAATGAAGCAATGAGTGTTTGTTGCATAGCCGGAAAATGTGATTGGAGGAGGGTAGTTATCGCTTGTTTTTGATCTGTATATGCTTCGGTGTAGGTGGGAAATTGTTTGCTGGAGTTTTCTGCAATTATGTTAATAATGTGTTTTTCGTGCATGTGCACATAGGCAATTGTTGCCAAACGCCTGCGAACGGTTTCCGGCATAATTTCTCCTAATTGCATATAGAGCACTTCTGCGGGCTGAAGGAGTTTGGTTGTAAGATCCGTATGTCTTTGACTGAACTCCGCGCCAGCGGTTGATGTGTGCCATTCGTGTTCAAGTACTGTCTCAGTAGTTCCTTGCTTGAATAGGTCCGAACTCATGTCTGTAAGTTCTTCAGTAAATCCACTCGCGGTTGCAAATTGTTTCTCGTTTACCTGAGTTTGTGTGAGCAGGGTATCAAATCCGAATTGTTCTGCGACGCGGCGTATTTTCTCATACTCATATGCGGTAACCGTTACAACGGTTGTTTTGCTTCCGTCTGACTTATCAAATCGCATATTAAGTGAGTGATTACGGGGTATATGACTTTCAGGAACTATGCGGAATGTAAGTTTAGATTGTGGAGAACTACCCATAATGCGTTGTCGTATGTCATGAACAAGAGCTAAATCCTCATGTGTTATCTTGGTTTTCTCAAGCGTATTCCACCAGCGGTTGAGTATTTCTTTCCGTTCGTTAGGGTCCTCAAACGAATAATGTCCGGCGTTCTCAAATTCAATTACTAACTGACTCTGTAATTCCTGTATCACTTCATCTGCGGTCATCGGCATACACGATGCCTGAATACGGTTTTTAAGATATGCGAAACGATTGTCAAAATGTTGTTTTACTGTTGCATAAATAGACAAAGCGTCTGCTTTTCCTAACGCAATTACTGGAGGCAATCCGGAGCTGTATTCAATATCTTTCCACCCGTCCCGGTAACCTTCGCCCAATAAACCAATAACATCGGTTATCGCGTCGTTTGCGGCTCTTACAATAACTTCCCGATGTGCATGTGCAAGCTTATCTACAATATCTTGACTGAGAACTCCGTCCCTGACAAGTAATTCAGTCAGTGTCTTTCCAAGAAGCGCATTGAAATCCGGAGTCCTGTCACCAATGAGGGGAATTTGCCCCAGCGTGGTCAACAGTTTAAGTCCGCCGAACCCGTTGCTCATATGACTTCGTGCTTCCATATCTGATGCAGGCATGAGGGCTAGGCAGTTAAGAGAGGGGTATTTTGCTTGAAGTAGTGCAGCCACATCTCCCCCTCGCGAGTGTCCGATAAAATTATTGATTCCGAGTATCGAAAGCATGTCTTCGTAAAACATAGCTGCGCGCCCGCTGTTAAACAATTCCTTATTCGGTAGATCGGTGATTTTTTTGGAATTGTATGCTCCTTCAAAATGGAGTGAAGGAAGTACAAATACAGATCCATGACCACGTCCGCTTGATTCAATAAGATCATCCAGCATTGTTGTACCGTTCCCGTTTTTATGTATATCAACCATTTCAAAAGTATTACCGGTCCACCCAGCAGTGACCGCTACCGATCCAAAATCTTGAAATGGTTTCCGATGCTCGTCCGCGGTTACTTCTTGTGAACGGACGGCAAAAGCAATAACCGGAGGCTCTACGTTGTATTCTTTGAGCCGGTATTGGGCAAATGCAGCAAGTTTGTCTGTCTCTTTACCGAGTATTTGCATTAACGTTTCAAGGGGCATTTTATAGTAGTAATAAACTGTTTCGGTACCCGGAACTTTCCGTTCCTGTGGAGATTCGAATGCCCGATCAAGAAAATTAACATCGACACCTTCTGAGGCCCGCACCCGTCTGATGCGTTCTACGTGCCGCGAGACTTCTTCGAAACGAGCTTTTGTTCCAAAAAGCGCATTCCAATCGACCGGCCCGAGCTCCTGCGAAATTTTGAAATCACGAACCTGCGGTTTATCTACTACCGGAGTATGAAGGTAAGTAGGAAGTTCTTTCTTGTGTTGAGAAACTGTTTCCAGATCTACTGTTTCTTCCATAAAAACAGTATAACAAAATGTGCTTATTTCTCGATCTCTCTGAGAATTTTTTCCACCTCTTTGTCATTAATCCTGTGATGGGGGCCACGATGTGACAGGAGCGCGCCCGAGAATGTCTTGGGGATATGCATTAATTCGTGCACCAGTGTTTTCATTTTGTCGCGGGGATGAAGCTTGTCGAACCGCTTGGAATTTACTTCGATAATGTAGTGGGGAGGAATGCCTACGACCTCGGTAAACAGTTTGGCCATGCCCCAGATGCGGGCAATTGCGCGGGTTTGAGCGTCGAAACTGCGGATGCAATAAATGCGTTCGGGTATAACATGGTCAAATCCGAGTTTGTCGATTAAAATATCAACTTGTTTCTTTATTTCCGGGGCAATTTCATATTTCATATTCGTATTCTACACGCTTCTCGATCATATGTAGTATTTTTACTGTGTTGCTCGTCAACTTGTTTTCTACGCTCCGTGGGACCCCTCCCGAGAACGGCTCCCTCCCAAGTCGCCGAAAACAATTGCCTTCGCAACCCGGTATTTGGCAATATAGCAATTTAACAATCTAACAATTTCGCTAGATTTCGGTACAATACCTCCATGAGAATTTACCCATTGTTTTTTGTGCTTATTTTTTACAGCCTCCTGGCTACAGTCTACAGTCTACAAGCATATGCTATTTCCGACCCAACAGCAGTTTCTAATAATAAATTCGGCATTCATATCGCGACAGCCGATGAGCAGGATATAACTGATGCCGCGAAGCTTGTGAACTCGTCAGGCGGTAATTGGGGGTATGTTACCGTCACCATTCAACAAAACGACAGGGAAATCGGAAAATGGCAGGATGTTTTTAACAAGATGCGCAAGCTGCGTCTCATCCCCATCATCCGTATTGCAACTGAACCTGATGGGGGAAATTGGCGGAAACCGACTATGGAACAAGCGGCTGGGTGGGCAGAATTTCTCAATAAGCTCAACTGGGTAGTCAAAAACAGATATGTTATTTTATTTAACGAGCCGAACCATGCGACGGAATGGGGCGGAGAAGCAAATCCTGAAGAATATGCCGATGTCGCTTACTCATTCGCATCTGCACTAAAAAAAGCGCACCCGGATTTCTATATTATGCTTGCGGGTTTTGATCAGGCGGCACCGCTTGCACCTCCTCAATATTTTGATGAACGGAGTTTTCTTTCCCGCATGTCACGCCATCTTGCAGACAACGAAAAGGACCTGTTTGCTCTCGTTGACGGGTGGTCCTCCCACAGTTATCCGAATCCGGGATTTGTCGGTAGTCCCTACGACGAGGGAAAAGGGACAATCCGGGGTTATGAATGGGAGCTTTCGTATCTTTCAGAATTAGGGGTCTCCAAAAAACTTCCCGTATTTATAACTGAAACCGGGTGGGATAGAAAGGGCAGTATGGATGAAGAGAGAGTCGCAGAAAATTATAGAATAGCATACGAATCGGTTTGGTTACCAGATAAGCGCGTTGTAGTGGTTACTCCGTTTATTCTTAATTATCAGGGTCATCCGTTTCTGGGTTTCTCGCTACGGAAGTTTGAAAGCTCCGAGTACTATAAATCTTTTGAAACCGTTGCAGATATTCCGAAAGTCAGCGGAGAACCGGAGCGTGTATCTAAATTCGAAATAACGAGTTTTCTTCCAACTCAACTCGGTGCGGATTCACGATTCAATATGTTGCTTAAAATCAGAAATACCGGGCAAACTATTTGGGATATCGAACAGGGCGATGAGTTTGCGCTTGTATCTGATTATGAATTCAAGTACTTTTTCCCGGTAATTTTGGAAACGGAACCCGGCGTCCAAAAGGATGTTTCATTTACGATTCAGACCCCTGAAACAATCGGATCGTATCCGATGCAGATAGCCCTACTGCACAACGGCAAAGCACAAAGCACATGGGAATGGCAAATGAAAGTAATTCCAAACATTGATATCGCAATTCACTATTCATTGGGGTTGGGCGTGCTGCAAAGCAAAACAGGTTTTCAGGTTGAGATATACGATCCGCAAGAACACTTGGTTTACAAAAAATCAGGGATAACCGGCGATAATGGGGAGATTCTTCTCAAAAAAGTCAAGAATCTTGCGGTGGGTGAGAAATATCGCATTGTTTTATTAAAGCAATTTAATCTGCCGAGACAGGAATTTGTGGTTGCAGGGCAAAAAATAAATTCAGTGAAAATGAAAACTTTATGGCCGGTTGACTGGGATAAAAACGGTAGGTGGACTTTGCATGATTTGGTGTGGTTCATCAAATAATGGAGCGAGTTGGGCTTATTTTCGGGTAGCGAACAAAATGCCAAATGTGGTGTGTACCGGGTTCTCTTGATAGGTGACCGTGAAATGTTCTTTTTTGAGTAGTGCAATCATCTTCGTAAATTGTTTTCGCATGCTCTCATCAAAGGTATGGTATTCCATAACAATTGTCCTAACTTTTTTAAGTACGTCGGAGGAGGCAGTAAACAGTAACGGATACTCGCACCCCTCACAATCAATTTTCAATAAGTCGCAGGAGTTGATTTTGTATGTTTGGAAAAGCTCCTGTAACTTATGAGCACCGACGGGCGCAATCTCAATGTTTGGTGCCCGATTAATCGCAATGTTGTTTCGTAAACGCTGCACAGTCTGCGGATTAATTTCGCAGGAAACAATTTTTTTGGATTTAAAGCTGTTCATAATGGAGAAATCACCGAAGCCAGCCCCCATATCAACAATAATCCAATTCTTACCGATGCCCCTGTATTGTTCGTAACACTTGTCGATAGCAACCTCTTTAAGTGTCCACAAATCGGCAAATGAAAACAGATCAAACCTCATGCCATTATGTAACATAATACGGACCGGTTTTTTAAACAGCAAAAACGGGATCATGTGCCGGTTTCTGATTTCTTTTAAAAGCGTCACAACCGACGAAATATAGTAGGGAATAGCGGATTTAAGTTTCATTGTTCTAGTTTCAGTATGAATTGTCGAGCGGTAAAATTTGGTTCTTTTTGGAAAACGATAACCTTGGGGTGATCATAGACGGTAAACGCTTCTTCCGACCAGTCGTCAGGAAATTTAATGCTGAATATTCCGAAGTCAAGAGTCGGATAACTGGTAAATTCCGCGATTTTTTTATATCCCAATTTTCCGGCGAAAAGCAATTCATAATACCGTTTTCCTACCGGATAGTGTGGGGAAGTGGGAATACTGCCCCATGCGCGGTTACTGGATAACACGAGGTAATCTGAATACTCAAGTTTCTTTGCGATTGTTTCCCACTTGAGTTTGCTTTCCGGCCAAAAAACATCCAGCGCTATACCACGGAATGTTTTTGTCGAATTCGGAAGCTGTAACGGCAACGGGTCATCCCAGTTTTCCCATGCGAAAGTACTGAGGTCAGGGAAGTTGTGGTGCATCCACACAGACGCTGTAACCCGTGAATGGGGAACGGTGTAGATATGAACGAATGCGGCAGTCCATATGAAGCCGATAAAAAATATTCCGGCTCGTATTCTTCGACTCGTAATCAGTGAAAGAGTATATCCTGCACCGACAGCAAAAAAGGGATACAAGAGGAAAAAATAACGCATCGAATTGACGATTTGAAAGCTTTGATACAAAAACATCCCGGCAACCCAGATGACGACCGCGGTTATAATGAAATTGTCGTGGGTAAATCTGAAGCGACGTCGCAATTTTGAAAGTGAGAGAGTCGCCAACAGAAAAAAAACCGGACCGATACCGAAGAAAAACATGTTTTGCAGGCCGAACCAAAATTGCTTTGTTTGCCATTGTATTCCGGGTGGATAGAATCCTTCCCGCGATGCCGAAGCCTGAAGTTCTTTTATATTTGCCAGAACCTGTTTATTGACAAACGGGAGTAAAAGGTTGGCAGATTGGAAGAAATACGGATCAGCAAATCGTAAAGTGGTATATGCGGTCCCAAGAAAAATAACCAAGTTATAGATTGCTTTTTGCCAACCGATTTTTTTCACCTGCAACAGAATCATGACAAGTATGAGCGGCAGACCGTATACAACATTAATTTTGCTTGCCATTGCGAATCCGAACAGCACACCGGCGGGAACCCAAAGGTTGTAAATTAACGCTGTTATTGACCATGCAAAAAATGCGGTGACAAAGGTGTCTGTCGTATAAAAATGAGATTGTTGGATGGGAAGGACGAACACGGCATACATGAGTGCTCCGTAGAGAGCCACCTTATGTTTCTTTGGTGAATGCTGCAAAAACTTTTTTACTGCAAAATAAATTGCAAGTACAACTGAAGTATCAAAAAGTGCACTTAACGGTCGGCCGACAAATCGAAGATAGGAGTAGCTATCCAAGTTGACGAGTGTGGCGACAAACTTTGTAAAAATCAACGGGAATCGTCCGTATACAAAAAAACTGTAATTCTGATTATAAGGATTCAGTGGGGAAGTTTGCGGATCAAAGTATGAAAGCAAAGTTTTCGGCCAGGATAAGGCAGTGGTGACCATGACCAAAAACCGTTCGTCAGGGTGGAGGTAGTGACCCTCATCCCAATCAAGTCCGATGAGGCGTAACACGAGTGCAATGGCGATAACCGCAAGCAAACCGACCCACCATTTTTTTGCGTGATGTGTTATACTTTTTATCGTCTTATTCATTACAAGTTTAAATTGTATCACATGTTTAATCCCTTTAAGGCAATGGGTGATTTGAAAGATTTTCAGCAAAAAGCACAGGCAATGCAACATGCACTCGCACAGGAAGAAGTTACTATTGAACGTAACGGCGTTAAGATTGTCATGAGCGGAGATCAGAAAGTCCGATCGATTGAAGTAGACGGAGTTTTAGAGAACCGTATTGCAGAAGCATTCGCCGAGGCTATCAAAAAAACACAGGAAATTGCCGCACGAAAACTTCTTCAAATGCAGGACCAGGGATAAAACTTAGTCGTAAGGTGTAAGCTGAAAGTTGAAGTAAAGTCTAAAGTTGAAAGCCGTAAGTCTTGCAACTTCATCAGTTGCAACTTGATTACAACTTACGCCTTACGACTTACAACTTCTTTTTGATAATATCGATCGCTTCCCTCAGGTTTCCTCCGTGGTGAGGATGTTTGATAAATAACAAATCAACCAGGTTATGAATCCAAATGACCGTCGCATTTGTTTTTTCCGTCAGGTGTTTCACAATATCCCAATTGTCTTCAACGTAATAATCCAATTTAAGCTCTTTGATCAGGCGTTCTTTAAACGTGTGAGGTTGTTCGTCACCGATATTCTGTATGATTTTTTTAATGTTCGTGACGTCAAATTTTTTCAGAAGCTTGTCCAGATCATTTTTCAAAAAGCTTAAGCGGGCTGTGATTATATACACTTCATAATCGGGGTGGTTCACGAGTCTGAGAAAATCATCAAATCCCTTATTGGGCATCAAACTTGATTTGTGTAGCAAAGCCGCTATTGTTTGCGAAAAACCGTTTTTGGGAACGTAGAATTTAGTTTTTTTTATACCCAATACATGTCGCTTAAAAAAATAGATGAACGGGCGTATGACGCGAGCCGGGTTATAAAAGAGGACTCCGTCAAAATCAAAACCAACTCTTATTTTTCGTTTGACCATGTATTGTTTAACAATTTAACAGTTTAGCAATATCGCAACCCTCCTAATGGCGAGGCAAGTTTAACAATATATCTTGCTATCTTTTGTGTATTCTACTAAAATCATAATCATGCAACCACTGGTTTTTTCTGGATCATCTTCTCCAGAGCTTGCGGCACGGTTTGCTGGTCTCAACAATTTTGCTATTGGGTCGCATAAGGTGGTGAGGTTTGCAAATTCCGAAGTCAAGGTAACTGTAGAGCAAAATGTTCATGACGTAGACTGTTTTATCGTCTTGTCTACTTCCAATCCGACAGACATGCATGTTATGGAACTTGCGTTTACTGTGGATGCGCTTAAACGTGAAGGCGCAGGAGAAATCACGTGTGTCATCCCGTATTTTGGGTATGCACGGCAAAATATTCAGCATCTTCCGGGAGAATGTGTCTCGGCACACGTTGTTATCCGTTTATTGGAAAGTCTGAAAGTCAATAAGGTGATTGTTGTTGATTTGCATGACGAAGGAACAGCGGGAGTATTTTCTATACCCTTTAGAAGTATCAGTGTATTGCCATACCTCGCATCGCGGATTTACGAAAATCTTGGGATTACTGCCTACACAGAGTCTTCAGTTGTTATCGCGTCACCGGACCAGGGGGGAATAGAACGGGCGCGAAAATTTGCAGAAGCTTTCTACAAAAATCTGAAAGGTTATGATTTAGTAACCGTTGAAAAGAAACGGAATCTGGCCAATATTCATGACTCGAAAGCTATGGAGCTGTATGGTGATGTGCAGGGAAAAACGGTGATTTTCGTCGATGATATTGCAACAAGCGGCGGTACTATTATCCATGCATCAGAGCTTGCATTGTCTAAAGGGGCAAAAGAAGTGTATGCGGCGGTGGTGCACCCTGACTTTGGTCCCGGTATTCCCGAAAAGATTCAAGTATCGACTCTTACGCGTTTTTTTACCACAAATACGATCGAAAAAACTGTGGAAGACCTGAAGCCGTACTCTAAGATTGAGGTGATCGATATATCCGAAGTACTCAAGGTTTAGTCGTTACTAAGCTGCTCGTTACATTGTTTCTTTGGCACTCCGTGAAGATTCACGATTAATCGTGTTGTAGTAGAATCTTCAAGTCGGCAGAAACAAGTAACTTCACAGCTTGTAAACGTGTAAAATACTAGTTATGAATTTACCGAAACCGTTACAGGAAATAGTCGATCAGTTTGAAGCCCTTCCGGGTATTGGTCATAAAACAGCAAGTAGGTTGGCGTTTTACCTTCTGAACGTTCCACAAGACCGGCTTGCGCGTTTTGCAGGGGCACTTACCGACTTGAAACTGAAAACGAAACGGTGTTCGGTTTGTTTTAATCTTACCGAAGAAACTCAGTGTGCCGTATGCTCGGATCCGAATCGTGATCAGCATACAATCTGTGTGGTGGAAGAAGTGCTTGATCTCATCGGGATAGAACAGACTAAGAAGTTTTCCGGCGTGTATCATGTTTTATTTGGCCGGATTGATCCCCTGAATAATCTCGGTCCGGACGATATTTTGTTTCCTCAGCTTCTTGAAAGGATAAAGAAGGAGGGAAAGGAGCTGAAGGAGGTAATATTGGCAACAAATCCCAATATGGAAGGGGAGACGACAGCAATGTATATGAAAAACAAACTCGAAGAACTTCAAAAAAATATGGGCACTTCATTCAAAATCACCCGACTAGCATACGGCTTACCCATCGGGGCAAGTATCGAGTATGCAGACTACGGAACACTAGGTAGAGCACTGGAAAACAGGAATGGGTTTTAAAAACCACGCTGGCTGCTTGGTGGTATCAACTCAATAGGTAATACCTGATATTGTCCGTTTACTAAACAAAGTGCGGCAACTTGTGAATTAATTTTCCAACCCTCATTCGTTTTAATCATAAAGGATCGAGGAATATCAAGAATCCTGTCTTGAGAATTTTGAGTCATCCCGGTATATAACCCGAAGGCTGGGTCTCCCTCAATTATCATTGATGGAGCTAATTCCTGGCTTGCAAGTAGTACATACCCTTCGTCCATAACAACTTCAACACCACGAGGCAAAACGGAACGTCCTGGAGCGTAATCAGGGTGTGCTCGCGCATCATCAATATAGACTCTGATGTATTGCGCATGACGTGGAACATTTTCGTGAAATTGCTTAAGTCTTTCAACCAGAGTTCCTTGATATCCTTCAGCTATGAGTGCGCTGACTACCATTCCGAGAGTTCTCGTCAAGCTATGATCTTTCGCAGAAATTCGTAACAGCTCTCTATAATCACTAACATAAGTGTGGGGCCTATCAAGTAAAAGCATACTTTATTATATCACAACAGTCTAGACTCTTAAATTACTATCTAGTTTATTTTATTGCTGTTCTATAGTATGATTTACACATGAAACAAACTATTTTTTCAGGAATGCAACCGACAGCTCAAGCTCCTCATATAGGAAACTACTTGGGGGCACTTCTTCCCAATAGGGAAATGCACAAGGAATATAATTCCTATTACTTTATTGCAGACTTACATGCTATTACCATTCCTCAGGACCCGAAGGCGTTTAAAGAAGCAATTTATGCGAGTTATGCAATGTTGCTGTCAGTAGGTATGGATCCCAAATCGTCCACTATATTTGTGCAATCACAAAATCCATATCATAGTGAATTAAGTTGGATTTTGAATTGTTTTACACCCATGGGTAGTTTGTCGCGGATGACTCAATTTAAGGAAAAATCGGAGAAGCAAAAAGAATATGTTTCCGTCGGATTATTCGATTATCCGGTTCTTATGGCTGCAGACATTCTGTTGTATGACGTTTCCACGGTGCCTGTTGGAGAGGATCAGACACAACATGTGGAGATAACACGGGATATTGCGACTCGTTTTAACGGCAAGTACGGCGAAACATTTATTTTGCCACAGGTTAAGATTGTTAAAGACGTGGCGCGGATTATGAGTTTGCAAGACCCCACAAAGAAAATGAGTAAGAGTGACGAGAATCAGAATGCAACGTTATTCTTGCTTGATACCAAGGAGCAAATTGCTAAGAAAATCGGTTCCGCAGTTACGGATTCAGAACGTACGATTGTTTTTGATAAGAATCGCAAAGGACTGTATAACTTGCTGTCCATATACAAGAGCGTAACAGGAAAAGACGAGTCGGTTATAGAAAATGAGTTTAAGGGTATGGGATATCGCGAGTTCAAAGAGGCAGTGTCTGAAGCAGTATGGGGCTTGGTTAAGCCAATACAAAGCACATACCACGAACTGATAAATGACAAGCCGGCGCTTGACCGTCTGATGAAAGAGGGTGCGGCAAAGTCAATTGCAGTCGCAGAGAAGAAGGTGAGGGAAGTGAAAGAAAAAATAGGGTTTATTTTGTAGACCGCGGCGGTAGTTCAGTTGGTAGAATGCCTGCTTCCCAAGCAGGAGGTCGCGGGTTCAAATCCCGTCCGCCGCTCAAAGGGTTCGATTCCCCGCCCGCTAACGCCTGAGCGTAGCGATGGCGGGCAGGCCGTATCCCGCTCACGTACTCGACTCTTTACGGGTTTAAGACAAGTTTTCCGTATCGTGCTGTTAATACTGAGTTAACTGTTTGAACAGGAATTCTTTGGCACATCGATTGATAATTTTGGGATATCCAGCGGAACAAAGGATAAAATGAGTCTTGCGGTCTTACTGTATTAACTCTATTAAAGCGTGCAATATATCTTTCTAAATTGAGGAAAATATAGTTAAGTATAGTCGTCTGAGTTGTTTGGTCAAAAACTTGGGCCGCATCGAGCACCTCATTAACTCTACTCGGGAATGTGGGAAGCTTGTCTACGTCAAGTACCACTCGATCAATTTTAACAGGGTGAGCAAGATTACCTTTAATTGAGCTTAGTACAAAACCTACAGCATTGTGCTCACCAAATATTTGGTCAAGTAGAGCCATATTCTCACGCGTCACTTCGTCTGCAAACCGCGTATCGGTCATTAAGGGAAGAGAACGAAGGCTTTCGAGCGCCCGCATTGCGAGGGAGGCATCATTTTGAAAGTCGTTGATACGGCTTCTATAAAATTCAACGGCTTGACGAAACTGAACTTTTGCCTCTCGACGTCGAATTGGATCGTTTTCAGGCTTAATCAGTTCTAAATAACCTTCCTTTTTTGGCATGCCGAATTATATCAGGGGTTGCGGCTGCTGTCAACCTATAGTAAATAGTACGAATATGTTTTGCGCGTACTATTGTTTTTTAAGTTCAAGAATGAATCTGCCCAAAGGTGACCACCGATTAGATTGGGTATCGATTGTATGTGGATTGTATAGTTGCATATCTACCGGCGTAAAGCCGAACTCCTGTGCTTGGCCTAATATAAGTTCAGGTGTTGCAGGGTACTCGACCATAAAAATATGTCCTCCGGCGTTTGTAATTTGAGCTATTTGATCTATCCACGGACCATGCCCGGTTTTCGAAGCAGGAAATAACTGTTGAGTGTTTGCAACGATTTCACTTGTAGCAAGATTAGAGTCTTTAGGACGGTAATAAATTTTCATGTGGGTCGAGATTTGGGAATTAACGAGAAGGGAACCATGTGGCCGTATTAATCGTTTTAGCCCGCGGAACATGGCAACGCGATCGGTCGGGCTTATGAATACGAGCGCATCTTTAGTTAGAGCTCCTTCAAATGAATACGGAGCAAACGGTAGGCTTGTTACTTCATGGAGAACTCTGCGGTCCGCATATGCATTTTGTAGCATGAAAAAAGAAAGATCTGCAGCAACTGTCGGGTATCCTAACCCGCGTAGTGTATGTGCTTCAATACCTTGGCCTGCTGTCAAATCTAATATCCTTCCTGGCGTAGGTAAACGACGAGCCCAGGGAAGCAAGATCTGTGTATTAAACGGTTCTTCGGGAATATTAAGTCGCAAATGCTCATCCTGATCAAAGACTTGGAATTCTGCAACTGAACTCATATTTATGTCTGGCTTAATTTGTCGCATTATAGCAACTCAATAAGCCATTCTTCAACTCGACTTTCTATTCATTATAATTCAGTGATCACACTTACTTCAGTTTACGTATGTGTTGTGATATAATTCACCAGGTCAAAAAAGTGACTACGGGTTGTTACAGCAACCAATACATAAAAAATATGTAGTTAAAAAACAAAACATGGTTGTAATTTCAGAAGCAAAAACACTAGGTAAACGTCTTGAACAGAGATATCCGAGCAGCGGAGACGGCTCTCTGGATTGGGATTGGCAAGCGTCGAGAGTAAACCCTCAGCTTTCTCCATTCGCAAATGATCTTACTCGTGAAGTAACCCATCTCATTTCGGATTTACAGCATGTGGCGTTGGGAGACATTGAGACACTTCGACTATTACGGATGGTTAGAATGTTAAAAGACCCCGCAATTCGAGAAGAAGTCGCAAGTGGGAGAATAACTATCGCCGCTATTAAGCCGTGGGCGAACAGAACGAAAGTAGGCGATTTGGATGATAGCGAGTTGGTCACAAATACTGACGTTGCTGCAGAATATTATCTTGTTAACAGAGAAATTAAACTACCACTACAAGTAATTGCCCGCGTATCTTTTAATCTTTCGCGCGAAGACTTGATGGAATTTTATCCGAATGTTTACAAAGCATTAATCGAAAAAGCGTCTCTTGCATTTCCTGGGAAGCAAACTCGCTGGGATGATTTTGTAGATTATATGACAAGCGGGCCTGTAACATTTCTCGTTCTGCATGATGGGGTAGGCGCAGTGGAAGAGTGGAGAAGACAGTTGGGGGCAACGGACCCCAAAGCGGCACATCCGGAAAGTTTGCGGGGTCGTTTTGGAGCTTCGATCGGTGCGAATGTAGGACATGGTAGCTCTGATGTAGAAAGTGTTGTTGCAGAATTTGACTGGGTTGCTAGTAGGCTTGGCAGGCTTTTGCGAAACAGTGGAGATGTGTATCCTGACGAAGCTGATCTTAAAAAAAGCGGGTTAATACCATATGAAGCACGGCTTATTGCAATTGGACGGATTCCGTGTACGCCAAAACTCAGGGCAGTGTACAAAAATGCCCAAGCAGAAATCCATTCGGTTGAATTCTTTTTAAACAATTAGTCAGTCGAGTAGTTTCTTATTAGTTGGTCTTTCAATTTTTCCAGACTCTTGTCATCGATTATTGAAATAAACTCAGGTTTTTTACTGATCTTTTTAACTTTTTTGGCAAATTCTTTCTTCTGTTTATCATCTAACTCATCTGCTTTGGTAAATAAAAGTATTTCAGGAATATCCAAAAGCCGTTTATCAAACGCACCTAATTCGTTGCGAACAGTTTCGTAATCTTTTACTGGGTCGTCGCTCGTACATGATACGCAGTGAACTAAGAGGTGAGTGCGCTCGATGTGCTTCAGAAAGTGGAATCCTAGTCCGCGGCCCTGTGATGCCCCTTCAATAAGACCGGGAATGTCTGCGAGAACTATCTTATTTTCAGTGCCGAACCCGCTGAGCGGGTTTCCAGGCACGCTGAGCGTGCCTAGATTGGGCTCGAGTGTTGTGAAGTTATAATCGGCAACTTGTGCATTTGCTTTCGTAAGCGCATTCAGTAAACTGGACTTTCCGACATTTGGAACTCCGATAAGCCCGACGTCGGCAATAAGCATAAGTTCTAATTCGTATTTTTTCTCTTCACCCGGTTTACCCGGTTCGAATTCCATGGGAACCTGGTTTATCGCACTTCTGAACTCCCAGTTTCCTTTACCTCCGCGTCCACCTTTTACCAGAAGTACTTCTTCGGTATCCGAAAAAATCTCCACGAACTCTTTAGTTGTGAGGTTTGTGACCCGGGTTCCAAACGGAACTTTAATTACTATGTCTTCACCATTTGCGCCGGTGCACTTATCCGATCCTCCGGGAACTCCGTCGTTTCCATGAATATAGGGATTTTCTTTATATTTTTTCAGATAACGGATGTCATTGATTCCTGTGACATATACGGCTCCACCATTTCCGCCATTACCACCATCCGGTCCGCCGTGTGGCCGGTATTTTTCATGCAAAAAAGAGACTTTTCCGTCGCCTCCTTTTCCTGCAACAACCGTGATTCGTGCTTTGTCAGTTAACATGGGTTTATTATACCGTATTTATTGATACAAAGCGCAGGATATTGCATTCTCGAATTTTCGGAGTTATACTATGAGTCAATTATATGCGAACCGAATCACAAGATAACAGGCAAGGGTTATATACACTACCAGATATCGATGTAAGACGGGGTATCATGGTTTCGCCGGCTCATACAGTTGAAACTGCATCGTCTCTTCTTCAATCCGACAGAATTCCGAGAGAATTGGAGCAAATGGTTGCACTTCTTCAGCTTGGTGAATCTGGACAATTACCTGATTCGGTCTTTATTGAGCCTGGAAAATCGAAACTCGACACCTTACTAGAAGGCCTGGCACTTCGTGAGAGACACGAGTGGCAAATGTCTACACATACAATACAAGGAGAACCTGAGATAGGGACTGTCATTACACTTAAGCAAGAAATTGCGAGAACAAACGATATGTTAGGTGAAGTGGATGAATCCCGCGGATTTGGTCGTGGTCTTCGTCGTGCTGTCCACCTCCGTTTTCCGATTGCAAGAACCGATAATTTTGCACCCACAGCTGTCGATATTGTATATAACATTGTCGGCGCGGCTCGACAAAATGATAAAGTCATACGGGTTTTCAATGAACCAAATGGGGAAGCAGCAATCGTTGAACATAAAACCACACGCGAAATTGAAACAGGTGAGATAAATACAGTGCTGTATATTTATACCCAAGGACGAGTTTTCACACTGTATGGTGACCACATGCTTCGCGGGGATGCGAAACATTCGCCGACTGCTAAGGAACTTGCTGAACTCGATGATGTAGGGCGTCATGTTATGTTTACTATGGAGAGCTTGTCGCCATACATAATTCCGGTAGGGCCACAAAATTTTGAAGGTATGCGTCTTGACGCTTTTGAGAGTGCCTTTCCGAGAAGAGCAGTTATGACAACCCGTATGCTCCCTCCAGACCCATCATTACTATCCCTTACTATTAAATAATCCTTGGCTCTGTACTCCTCGAGATTTTCCGAGTACAATAGTGTTATGACAAAACTCGAAACGGAAATTTGGGAACGACTGAAAGAAATACCCGACCCCGAATTAAATATCTCTATTGTCGATCTTGGACTCGTCTATGAAGTTAAGGTCAAAGATGAAAAAGCGAAAATCAAAATGACGCTGACGACGATCGGTTGTCCGCTATTTGGTACTATTCAAAAAATGGTTGAAAACAAAGTGGGTGAGGTAAGTGGAATAAAAGCAGTCGAAACGGAACTTGTTTTTGATCCGCCATGGAGCATGGATATGATCAGCGAAGATGCGAAGCTGAAATTGGGCATTTTATAGTCAAGGACAAAGCGAGAAGCCAAAAGCCTTAATAAAGCTTGAAATTTAAGCTTAAAGCTTCATTAAATATTAAGTCTTAAATATTTATACTTAAACCAAGTGGTAATAATCAAAAAAGCCAAAAATGATTCCGGAATTAGAGGAGGTCTTCGGTCAATCGGTTCTGCCATTCGTGAAGAAAGCATCGAAGCTCTAAAGGTAACAAGCAAAGAGCTTGTTAGAGGCGTCACCATGCTTCCGCGGGATTTATTGACGGGAGCGCTTGGCGGTGAGCCGGGTGCAGACAAAAAGAGTTGGGAAGACGAGTGGTTGAAAGACAAAGATAAGAACAACCCTCCGGTCAGTGAGAAAGAGGGTCAACACAGTAAGATTGATCCGGCTCAGATGATGAAAGGGTCGGAAGAACAAAAACTGCAGATGGCCCGCAATAGAATTGCGTCCGCGCTGAATTCTCAATACACTCATGCTTCCTCTGCTTCGGAGTATGGCAAAGAACAAGCGCAAAAGTATCAACAGGAGCATGAGCCGATTCACGTGAGATTGCAGCGAGAAGCAGATCAACAAAGACAGCAACAGCAACAGGCTGCCGCGCAGCAGCCGGGACCCGTCGGGCCACCAAGCGGTAAGACCAAGGGTAGGCCGGGAAAACAGAAACACCAGCCAAGTCCGATGGAATTAAACCGCGCAGAATTCAGAGGCGCGAAGGGGAAATAAATTGTATAGTATAGTCTGTTATTAGTAGTTCATAATCAAACATGCTTGACGAAATTGGTAATGTTGCCGAAGGATATAGAAGGAAAGCCGCGAATTTTGCGACATCTGTAGAAAGATCTGAAAGAACAACCCCGCTAAGCCCTAATCAGATAGATGCTATTAATGCATATGCCCTTGCACCATCAGGAAGAGAGGGAGCGATGGGAAAAACTGAGATTCCTTTGCTGCTGCAAGACAGAATGTTGATAGCAGCAGGAGCATCTCGCTCGACCGAAAAACGTATTACTTCGCAAGCTGGAACTACAGAAGACACGCTATATTTAACCGATGTTTCAGGTGGTATTCCCGGATTAAATTTAGACGCGTTGCGAGGTGTGGGTGTGCACATCAGGTTTGATCATAAGCTCTTGGAAGTGTCGATCAGTAATTCAAAAAGCAGCAATACCGGGGAACCTTCAGCAAACGTGGTCGTAATGAGGGAATATAGAAAACAAGACGGGCAAAATACGTTTGCATGGACTATCCCTAATGAGACCGGTAGGAATACATCGGAGATTGATGACAAATCCCTTGGGTCAGATGCAAAAGATCAATCACGCGTTGTAGATCATGTAATCAAAATTCATGATCCGGCTAAAGAGAAAGATGCATACTTGTTGCTTGAGGTTTCAGTTTCAGACCTGAGAGTGGGAGCTCCTAAGATTCGGCTAAATGTGATTCCTGTTGAAGAACCGCAATGGGTTGGTGGAAAGATGGGGAACCCTTCAGAACTTATTAATAGGACGAGACAGCGATTACCAGACCCTGACGTTAAAATTTTTTAGATTGAAGGATGCTATTGTACAACACGCTGGTTCGTAAAAAGGAGGAATTCGTGCCTTTGAAAAAAGGTGCAATATCTTTTTATCAATGTGGTCCGACGGTGTATTGGACACAGCACATCGGCAATCTTCGGGCAATGACCATGGGGGATGTTATCCGCCGAACTCTTGAATATCTGGATTACTCCGTAACGCATGCCCGAAACTATACAGACGTCGGGCACTTGGTTTCCGATGAAGATGAGGGCGAAGATAAAATGGAAAAAGGAGCCAAGCGGGAAGGGAAGACGCCGGACGAAATTGCAAAAAAATACATTGATATCTTTGAGCAAGATACCCGCGCATTGAATATCCTTGAACCTACTCACAAACCGAGAGCAACGGCATATGTGCAGCAAATGATCGATATGGTCTCTGTACTTATGGAAAAGGGCTTTGCCTACAAAACGGATCTTGCGGTTTATTACGATGTTTCGAAATTTGATGGTTACACAAAACTTTCCGGACAGAAACTTGAGAAAAATGTAAAAGGTGCCGGACATGCGGATGTAGAAGACAGTGAAAAAAGAAACTCACAGGATTTTGCTCTATGGTTTTTCCTGAAAGGCGAACATAAAAACGCGATGCAACATTGGAGCAGTCCGTGGGGAGAAGGATTTCCAGGTTGGCATATAGAGTGTTCAGCCATGAGCAAAGCGCTTTTAGGTGACACGATAGATATTCATATGGGCGGAGTGGAACATATCCCCGTACACCATACGAATGAAATTGCGCAATCGGAGGCGTCAAACGGAGTTAAATTTGTCAACTATTGGCTACATAACGAACACCTTTTGGTGAATAACGAAAAGATGGCTAAAAGCCAGGGAACGGGGTATTCATTGGAAGAAGTAAAAGCAAAAGGGTTTCATCCGCTTGTACTTCGGTATTTCTTTTTACAAGCTCACTATCGATCGCAACAGAATTTTACGTGGGAAGGGTTGGAAGCTTCTCATAATGGACTTGAAAATTTGCTCAAAACAATCTTTATACTTCGCGAATCGCTTCGTCGCTCCTCGTCGGATCTCCTCGTCGCTCCACACGATTCGCTTTGGAGAAAGAAATTTGTTTCATTTTTGGAAGACGATTTTAATCTTCCTGCTGCTCTTGCCGTTCTCTGGGAATTACTTAATAGCAAGGAGCCTGCAGAAACCAAGATGGTGATAGTTTTTGATTTTGATAAAGTTCTCGGGTTAAATCTCGACAAACTCACCGCAATTTCCATTCCTACTCCAATTAAACAATTAATTGGAGTGCGTGAACAATTACGTCAGGAAAAGAAATTCCAGGAAGCGGATAAAGTTCGCACGCAAATTGAAGACCAGGGTTTCACCCTTGAAGATGCAAATGGGAAAACAGTTGTTATGCCCAAAAGATTCCTTGGAAATGGATAAGGAAATTCTGCAAGTTTTAGAATATTATTCGTTTTTTCACTACGCTCCCACTATTTATGAGGTGTGGAAGTTCCTGGCAACCCCACGGCAACTGCGGCAGTTGACAATGGGCAAACAAATAATAGTGAAAAATGATCGAGTTGCTCTCATAAATAATAGAAGGTGGATAGCCGAGTCGATAAAACGAGAGAAAATATCAAAAGAAAAAATTAGCAAAATGACAACCATAATCAAGTTCTTAGGTACGCTGCCGTGGGTGAAGTTTATCGGTATTTCGGGTAGTGTGGCGGCAATGAACGCGGAAGAGAAGGATGATATCGACCTCTTTGTTATAACTTCGAAAAACAGGTTATGGACCGCGCGATTCTTTTTGACCGTTATATCAATTCTTATGGGAAAGAGAAGGGGACGAAATGATCAGCAATTCAAAGATAAACTATGCTTCAACTTATTTTTTACAGAAGACAGCTTATCGATTTCGAAGAATAAGCAGAATATATATGTAGGGCATGAAGTATTACAGGTTATGTCGGTGGTGGATAAAGAGGGGACGTACCGGAAATTCTTGGAGGCGAATAGGTGGGTGGAGAGGTTGTTCCCAAATGTCAATTTAAAATTTAAAATTTCAAATTCAAAATCAATTTCAAATTCAAAATTCCAAATTTTAAATTTGCTGAGTCTCGTTGTAGAAGCCGTGCTCATGAAACTGCAACTTGCGATTATATATCGTCATCAGACTAAAGAACTGGTAACAAAGACTCAGCTGTGGTTTTTCCCGAATGATTTTGAAAAAAAGATACCGATCCTCAAAAAGTTCTAAAATGCAGTATGTATGAGTTTGTTGCGCAAGTATCAAAAGCCGAACCTACGGTACCGGTAAAAGATCCGTCAATACTTGTTGACAGCAGGGCTGCAACCGACGACGGGATTAGATATACAAGCACAGAAAAAGGCATTCCCCAAGCAGTGTTATTGCCTGATGGGGAGAAAATTAAGGTAGTTGCCAAAAAAATAAAAATTAGCCCTCAGTCTTTAATCAATGCTGCAACTCCCATTGACAGAGAAGTTCGTGAAGCTCGAGTATCTTATCAACAGTGGAGATCATCAACGATGCAGCTCATTACGGAAGAATTTTATCAAGAAAGGACAATGAGTCCGGAAGCTATCAGCAACACGTACGTCGATAATTATTTACTCGGCGGATCATTTTTAGCATACGTGTGGGATAAATTGGGCGGAAAGGCGATGTCACGGTTTTATGATGAACTGACCAAACCAGGACAGTCGGTACGAGAAATGTTTGTTGCAAATTTGAAGATGCTTCCGGCAGATATTCGTTCCGGGATTGCCGTTCTTAAGCAAATCGCCCACAGGGATGTTGTTGCTCGGCGACCGGCGATATCTGATATTTCCGGCGGATTGAACAGAGCTATGCGTGAATCCGAGCTAGATAGTGTTTGGGCAACTTGCCTGCAAGAAACACAAAAGCTACTCACCGATTGGGAAGCGCATCAAAAACAAGAAATTGCATACTTAACACTTTCCATACCTGAATGGGAAACAGAAATAAAAGGGATGGTTATCGGCAAGTTTCAAGAAGGAGCAGATGAGTGGCTTGCTTTGCGACAAGCTGTGGCAGCAATACATGCTCAGCACAAAGAATTGGGCATGTCACGACAACGAAAGGATGTGACTGTACTGATTATCGCCGATGACCAAGAACTTCCTCCAGGGGCTGTTGGGGGTAACGAATTGAACATCTCGGCATTATCCCGTAAAGCACGCCATGATGGTTTATGCAACCGCCAAAGGTTGATTGTTATCTATCCGTATCAATACTCACGGACATGGGATGATCGGGGAATAACTATTGATGCATCCAAAATACTTAAAGTTATTCAGCACGAAATGGCCCACCAGGGCGACGTGCGATTAAACGGTCATTCTACAACAACCGCACAATGCGAAAGTTTTGCGACGGCAAGCGAATATAGGGGGAATTTCGATCAGGTGCGGGAAGCTTTGTTGCAACAGGACGCAGCTAAGGCAGAAGTAACACCGGAATATTTAGGAACAGTATTATGCGGAGAAGGGGGAATTGCTTTGTTGAAGAAAAGACTTTTGTCTGTATTTGGGAAAACCGCCGGTTTTTCTCCCGACAAGTTAATTGCTGACTATATTGCGGCATTACATGGCGGTGGTTCATCAATGAGTAAATAGATTCCGATTGCAAAAAAGAAAAACGACTGCTATACTCGGTACTAGATATGACTAAGTACGAACTTGTAATTGTATTACCGGGAAACCTCGAGAAAGACAACTCGGACAAACTTTCCCAGAAGATCAAAAAGACCGTTGCTACGGCTGGTGCCACAATTGTGAAGGAAACCGATTGGGGTGTAAAACATCTGGCATATCCGGTTAAACACGAAACAAACGGTCATTATTTTATCTGGGATATTGAAATTGCTACCAACGCTATCCGTGAACTTCGAAGACTTCTCAATTTTGAAACAGAACTTTTGCGTTACCTTTTATTAAAAGTTGACGAAAAATAAACGTATGTCTGCACGATCTCTTAATAAAGTGACGTTGATTGGTAATCTGACCCGCGACCCCGAACTGAGGTATACTCCCCAAGGAACTGCCGTAGCACAATTCGGACTTGCCACAAACAGGGATTGGGTAACTTCAGGAGGTGAAAAAAAGGAAGACGTTCAGTATCATCGAATTGTCGCATGGAGCAAACTTGCAGAGTTATGCAGTCAACTATTGTCAAAGGGAAGCAAAGTGTATGTCGAAGGCAGGATTGTTTACCGAAACTTTGAAGGTAAAGACGGTACTCAAAAGAATGTAACCGAAATAGTTGTCGATAACATGATATTCTTAGGAGGCGGAAAAAATGCCCCGGGTAGAGCTCAAGACGATTCCGAAGAAAAAAAAGATGAATCCGTAAATATGAGTGAAATGGCAGCGCATGAAGAGAAAAAGAGTGTGAAGAAACCGACAAAGGCAGGCAACGACGAAGAATCTGCAGGAAATACGCCTGACGGTGGTGGAAATGATAGAATAAATGATGAAGATATTCCGTTTTAAGAAGTTGTAAGTCGTAAGGTGTAAGTTGTAATAAAGTTGTAAGTACAAATTATTAAGTAAAACAAACAAAATGACTGGATGTTACTTTTGCGAAAAGAAAACAGAGCCGACGTACAAAGAGTCGGATACCATGCGTAAATTTTTGACTATTCGTGGAAAAATAGTTTCCCGGGAAAAAAGCCGAGTTTGTCAATGGCATCAGCGAAAGCTTTCAACTGAAATAAAGAAAGCACGATCTTTGATGTTATTGCCATACGTCGTGTATGAAGAATAATCAGACAGCTGCAACAATACTCAAACAAGATGGGGTGATATATGCCCAGGCCGAGAATACTATCGGCGAAGTCTCCGGCAAATTCAAAAGTAGTCACGATGCGGCTTTTATCGTAGATGAAAATCAAAAACTGTTAGGGTCGGTTACGCCGCACCATCTGTTTATTAAACGAACATATCCGGTAAGCACAAAGTTAAAAAACTGCCTGTTTCACCCGTCAAAGATCTCACTCGACACACCGCTTGAGGAAGTAGCCCGACTTATGCTCGAAAGCAAAGTTCACTATTTACCGGTTGTCGATGATACGGGAACTATGGTGGGCATAGTTACTGCACGTCGTTTGCTCCGAACGGCTCTTGGATTTACATCATCAAAGCACTCGGTGAGTGAAATTGTTGCGAAAAAAGCCTATCTTGAAACAGTTAATGAAACATCGTCACTCGAAGAGGCGATACGTTATTTTGAACGTTCGAAACGCATGAAATTGGTTGTGGTCAATAAAGCAAATCACCTAGTTGGCGTACTGCCGTTTTTTGATCTGATACCGCTTCTGATGCAACCCAAGGACAGGAAAGAGAAGAGCGGTTTTTATGATGCAAAGAAAGATAACTCTTTATTTAAAAAATATCGGGTTACGAATTTCATGAAAAAAGAAACGATCCAAGTTACATTGACGACGACATTTCAAACGGTAATAAACAATATTCTCGATCGTTCGATCGGAAGCATTATGGTAATGAAGGATAAATTCTCTCCGGAGAATATCATCACGACGAGCGATTTGCTTAGGTACTTCTATCAGGGTTAAACCCTTACAGGGTTTAACCCTTACTGCTCATGCACTTTGCATTTGGTAGTGAGATGTGAGAGAATTTTCCTTGTGAAATCCCAAACCAGTTTTGTATGCAGTAATTGTGGAAATGTTTTTGCAAGTTGGTATGGCAAATGTCCGGAATGCGGGGAATGGAAGACCCTACGGGAAGTAGAAAGTCTAAAGTCGAAAGTCGAAAGTAAAGAATCAGGACGGAGGGGTAGGGGCGAGTTATTCTCGGCCGCGGGGGAGCCGGCACAGTTTGCCAGTTTGAAACAATCTCCAAACTCCAAACTACAATCTGCGAGAATCGTGACGGGCTTTGGCGAAGTCGACCGCGTGTTGGGTGGTGGATTTGTTTCCGACGAAGTTGTTCTGATTGCAGGTGAACCGGGTGTCGGTAAATCGACACTGCTCCTCGGAATTCTCGGTAAATTGACTGAAAGTATCGGACAGGTTGTCTATGTTTCCAGTGAAGAAGAGGGAAGGCAATTGGAACATCGGGCAGAACGCCTGCATGTACCGGCAGACAAGATTCTATTTTCTTCAGAAAAAAATATAGATAATGTATTAAAAGGTCTTGATGAACTCATCTCGAATCACGCATCGCGTATCTCTGGTCACGAGTCACGAGTCACGAGTCAAATCAAACTTGTCGTATTTGATTCCCTTCAAGGGTTGTATACGTCAGATCACGACAGCCTTCCGGGGTCGCTTGCACAGTCGAAAGAGGTTTTGATGCGTATCGTCAATTTCACGAAAGAAAAAGGAATCGTCTCATTGGTTGTCGGTCATATTACGAAAGAGGGTGATATCGCCGGACCAAAATTTTTGGAGCACATGGTTGATTGCGTATTGTTTATGGAAGGTGAGAGGGTTACGAATATCCGCATGTTGCGGGCTTTTAAAAACCGCTTCGGTCCGACGGATGAAGTTGGCTTCTTCGAAATAAAAGAAACAGGTATTCATGAAGTTCCGAATCCCAGCCAGTATTTCCTTGATCTTGAGCATGAAGCGGTGGGGAAAGCCTCGATTGCCGTTCGACAGGGAGTGCGCATCATTTTTGCAACAGTGGAAACGCTGGTTGTAACCACTTCTTTGCCGTACCCGAAACGCGTTGCAAAAGGAATAGATTCAAAGCGATTGGAACTTATTCTCGCGATACTTAAGAAGTATCTGAGACTGTCGGTTGATTCGTATGATGTCTATGTAAATGTCTCAGGCGGTCTTACCGTTTCGGATACGCTTGCTGATTTGGGAGTTGCAGCTGCTATTTATTCCAGTCTCACCGGTACGGTGTTGAACAGCCGAGAACTGTATGTCGGTGAAGTTGGACTTTTGGGAACTGTCAGGAAGACTAACATATTTGCAACAATCCAGAAAGAAGCCCAGCGGTTGGGTTTTGTTACAATTCACTCAGGAGCGTCTATCAACCATATTTCGGGAGTAAAAAAGAAGTAACAGCCGAGGAGGAATGTTTATTTTTATGCTATACTACTGGTAATTATGAATAAGGAGTTACTTGTTGCCATTGGTATCGGAGCGCTTCTCGGATTGGGTGTAGCGGTATATTTCAACAACGTTCCCTCATCGAAGGGAACGACCATGCAAACGAGCACAGCGCGAATTACCTTGACCCCGAAAGCGCTTGCGGGTAAACAGACGGTATTTAAGAATCTCCCGAAGCCCAATGAGATTAATACGACGGGCAAGATTACTGTTCAGGGAACTGCCGAGGACGGAACAACGATTTTTGTCCAGACATTATCGGAAACCACTCCGCTTGTTGTTAAGAAGGGCGCTTTTTCAAGTGAAGTTTCACTGAAGCCCGGATACAACGAGATCGTTATCAGCACTCATAAAAAGACAAACGACCAGGTAAAGGTTCTCAAGCTTTTCTATTTTCAGAAAAACATAGAGCTGACATCTGCCCCGAAGGAACCGCAGGCAACGAGTGAAGCAGAACTTCTGAAAGATAAACTTGAAAAGAAGGTGCTTGAATTGCGGGAGAACATCAAGCAAGCTTTCTACGGTGTCGTTCAATCCGTGAACACGAAGGAAATGGTATTGAAAAACGACAACGACAGCTTGAAAGTGATTCTCGAACCTGAAGTAACGAAGTTCTATAATTCAACAGGGTTGGAACTTGAAAACGAGGATGTTGAAAACATCGAAAAGGGCAGTCTGGTGACGGTTTTTCTGAGTGATATAGCAGGTGAAATGAAGAGCTATACCGTTTATCACGAACCGGATTCGCTATTGGTAGCCGGAAAAATATCCAACGTCGCAGAAACAGGGTTTGAAGTCACGCTTGTCAATTACGACAAGACAACAGTAAAAGCGGATGTCGAGTCTTCTACTGCACAATCATCATATTTATTACCTACCGGCGAAACAGAAAAATATGGGTTTTCCAAGCTGAAAATAGGCGACGATATCTTTGCTGTTCTTAACTCGAATCCCGATGACACGTATGCAATAGATCACTATCTCGTGGTAAATCGAAAGTAACACATACTTTTCCGATTTGTATATAATTAAACCCATGTCAATGAATGTCCGAATTCCACAACACATTGTTCCGTTGGAGAAAAAACTGAAAGAGGGAACTGCCGTAGTCTGGGGAGAACAACCAATTTACGAAAAAAACGAATCCAGCGTTGTGGTAGAAGTTGCTCAGGAACTGAAAATACAACCCCGAGATATTTTTAAATACTTGCGTGTATCGTTGGGAGAGACTCTGGAAAAGGATGCGGTAATTGCCGAAAAAAAGACGGTACTTTCGAAGACCACACTCGTCGCCCCAGCGCGTGCAGAAGTTCGGGCAATAGACCATGATGCGGGGACAGTTTCATTATCAGTGCGGGAGTCATCCGAGGCGCATTTTGCGTTTCAGGGAACATTCACGAAAATAGATAAGTTGGACTTGGTTTTTTCGGTTCCGGAAGGTGTCGAATACGAGGTTCTTTCGAGCATTCCCAAAACGTTCGGCGGTAAAACCGCGTATATTGAAAAAGCTGAAGAAATCACGTTAAGTATGTGCGAACACAAGGTTATTGTAACCGAGCTGCATGATACTATGGCGCTCTCAAAAATTGCTGCTCTCGGTCCTGTCGCTGTGGTTAGTTTTAACGCATTGTATGGTAGTGTGGAATCTGTTTCTCTTTCCGTGAAGCATAAGCCGGATTGGTTTGATCTTATCAAACACAAGTGGCCGTATTCGCTCTACATAGAAGGAAGCAAATCTGTATACTTTTATCGTGTATGAATTACTAATTATTGAGGTTTTATGGAAGTAGATTTACAAAAACAACAAAAACTACAACGTTTTACGAACATTATTCTGCTGGCCGCAATAGTACTGTTTATATTCGGCAGCGGATATCGTTTGGGGCAGTATCGACAGAAACAACTGTTGATGGTTGATGGTCAACCCGCTTCGCAGCGAGGCGAGGGGTCAAGAGTTAATAGTCAACAAGCAACAACAAATTCTAAAGCAGACACAACACCTGATTTAACACTTTTTTGGACAGTGTGGAATAGTCTCAAAACCAAATATGTTGATCAGCACAAAGTTGATACAAAGAAAATGGTTTTTGGTGCAATCAAGGGCATGGTTGCGTCAATCGATGACCCGTATACTTTTTTTCTGACACCCACCGAAAACAAAGCCGCAAAAGATGACTTGGGAGGTAAGTATGAGGGTATAGGTGCACAGTTGGGTATGCAGGATAATGTCATTACCATTGTAGCTCCTCTGAAAGGTTCTCCTGCTGAGAAGGCAGGAATCAAATCGGGAGATAAAATTCTTACGATCGATAAAGTAACAACAGAAGGTATGACATTGACGACTGCCGTTGCAAAAATCCGCGGAGTTCACGGAACGAAAGTAACACTCGGACTGCTGCGTGGGACGGAAGAGTTGACGCTGACACTTACCCGAGAGCAAATCAAAGTTCAATCAGTCGAGCTTTCCTACAAAAAAGCCGAATCGTGCAGCGCGTCATGTCGTGATGTTGCATATATAAAAGTCTCGCAATTCGGGGATGATACTATGGCGGGGTGGGATAGGGCAGTTACAGAAGTCGGGAAGAAATGGGAAAGCAAAAGTATCTCCGGTCTCGTAGTGGACATGAGAAGCAACCCGGGCGGTTATTTGGAGAGTGCTGTGTATTTGTCGTCAGACTTTATTCCGCTTGGTAAGCGGGTGGTGCGTCAGGAATATGCCGACAAATCCGGAAAAGACTACGTGGTCGAACGCGTAGGTAATTTGCAAACAATTCCAACTGTCGTGCTTATCAATGAGGGATCTGCATCCGCCGCGGAAATATTTGCCGGAGCGCTCCGGGATTATAGCCGTGCGAAAATTGTCGGCATGAAATCTTTCGGCAAGGGTTCGGTGCAGGAAGCTCTTGATTTGGGAAGTGGCGCTGGACTCCATGTGACTGTCGCCAAATGGATTCTTCCCAAAGGTGACTGGATTAACGGAAAAGGTATCCAGCCTCAAATCAAGGTTGAGAATAAAATATCAGAAGGCAATACAATCACTGAAGCAACCGACGCACAATTGCAACGCGCGCTTGAAGAATTCAGCAAAAATTAAGCTTTCTGTTTCATAATTATTATGACCTGAATGATTATAAGTTGAGTTTTCGAATATGAAAAAGATTATCATTCTTGTTGTATTAATAGCTCTGTTGACCGTCTTCGGAGTAAAAGCCGGATATATTAAGTTTGCGGAACTGAAAAAACTTTCTTTTCAGACCGCTACAACTTCCACGACGCCGGAAAAAGTCGTAGTCGTTTCTGAAGAATCCGTAATTATTAAGGTAGTCAAAAACGCACAGCCTTCCGTCGTTACCGTCTCGATTTCTACGACACAACAAAACCCGGATTCAATCCAATTTGACCCGTTTAATCCGACAAATCCGTTTAATACAATTCCGGGTGAATCAAGGAAAATCGAACAGAATATCGGCAGCGGATTCATTGTTTCTGAGGACGGATTGATTATTACCAACAAGCATGTAGTAAGCGACACGACAGCGACGTACAAAGTTATTACGCAAGAAAACAAAACGTATCCGGCAGTGCAGGTGTTCAGGGATCCTTTGAATGACTTGGCAATCATTAAAGTTGATGCACGTGGGTTGCTTCCTTTGCCACTGGGTGACTCCGATAAATTGCAGCTCGGTCAACTGGCAATCGCATTCGGAACGCCGCTGGGGGAATTTCGAAACACGGTTACCCAAGGTATTGTCTCCGGTTTAGGAAGAGGAATAACTGCCGGCTCTCCGTTTGAGGGTTCGGTGGAGCGGCTTGATAATGTTATTCAAACAGATGCCGCGATTAGCCCGGGAAACTCCGGCGGGCCTCTTGTCAGTTCGGCAGGGCAGGTAATCGGCATTAATACTGCCGTGTCCCAAGAAGGTCAGAATATCGGGTTCGCCATACCGGTAAATGTTATTAAAGAGCTTATTAATAACTATAAGAGTTCGGGAGGCAAAATATCCCGTCCATTCCTTGGTATTCGTTATAAGGTGCTGGATAAAGAAAGCGCAGTACTGAATGATCTCCCGGCAGGTGCATACATACTCGAGGTTGTGCAGGGAAGTTCTGCAGATTCTGCTGGTTTGCAAAAAGGTGATGTTATTGTAAAAATAGATGGCGTACAAATAGGTAAAGAGGATGATATTTCCAATATCGTTAGAACTAAAAAGGTAGGAGACCGCCTTGCGCTACAAATTTGGAGAGACAAGCAGACACTGCAGAAGGACGTAGTGTTGGGGGAAGCCAAATAGATAAGTCGTAAGGTTTAAGTTGTAAGTTGTAATCAAGTTGTAATTAGTTAAGTTGTAAGTTTTAATGAAATCTCAATACAACTTAAAGCTTTATGTTTTCAACTTTATTTCGACTTACATCTTTCAGCTTACAACTTAATCTCCTTGTTTTCTTATTGATTTTATATTATAATTACCCTCTATGAAAACTACCGGACACCCGAAATATTACACAGATGCGGCAGTATCATGTGCATGTGGCAACACATTCACGACCGGTTCTACCAAAAAAAGCATTAATGTCGAGGTGTGCTATAAGTGCCATCCGTTGTTTACCGGAGAAGAGAAATTGGTTGATATAAAGGGACAAGTAGAGAAATTCAGAGCAAAAATGGCAGTTGCTAAAGAGTATGCAGCCCGACCCAAAAAAGCTGATAAAAAAGCCGGTCGGAAAGAAGGAAAGTCCCTGAAAGATTTGCTTTCGATGGCATAGAATCCAAGTTTTTATTTTCTAATTTCTAGTTTCTATTAAATGTGTGTTATTCATCAAATAGAAATTAAAAACTAATAATTAAAAACTGTATTATGGAATCTGCTTGTTTTATTGAAGTAAACCCCGGCGTAGGTGGCGATGAATCCAAGATTTGGCAAAATGACCTGATGTCTATGTATATGAAGTATGCCCAAAAAAGAGGTTGGAAAGCCGAAATGTTGGAAGAGAATCTGATGCGTTTAAAGGGTGACGGCGCCTTTGATCTTATGAAAAATGAAACGGGCGTTCACCGTGTCCAACGCGTTCCGACGACTGAACGCTACGGCCGGATTCATACTTCAGCCGCCACAGTTCTGGTCACTCCCGAGCTTGTCGAGCATGATGTGCATATTAACCCAAGTGAATTGGAATGGCAGTTTTATCGCAGTGGCGGTCACGGGGGTCAGAACGTTAACAAAGTTTCCACAGCGGTACGTCTTACCCATAAACCGACAGGGCTTGTAGTCACATGCTCCAGAGAACGTTATCAGCAACAGAACAGACTGATTGCGTTGTCGCTTTTGAACGGAAGACTGCAACAATTGGAAGCGGATAAACGCAAAGGTGTTCAATCAGCATTTGCAGCAAATGCGGGAAGCGGGGAACGGTCG
Organism: Patescibacteria group bacterium; assembly: GCA_041665145.1. Taxonomy (GTDB): domain Bacteria; phylum Patescibacteriota; class Microgenomatia; order UBA1406; family UBA1406; genus JBAYJK01. The sequence continues at coordinate 61,455 of JBAYJK010000002.1, read as the reverse complement.
GAGAAAATTAGGACGTATAATTTTCCCCAGGATCGGGTGACGGATCACCGGATTAACAAGAGTTTTCATAATATTGAGCGGATCATGGTTGGGGACATTGACAAAATGCTTCAGTCGTTGCTGACACTAAAATAAATTCGAAGTACGAAATCCGAAACTCGAAACAAGCACGAATTACCAAAGCTTTTTTTAGGAAAATTTGTATTTTGAATTTGTTTCGATTTTCGATATTCGGATTTCGAATTTTTATTAAATAATAGTTTATACTTTTTATATGAATCAAAAGATTCGGGTCATCCCTATGGGAGGCCTTAGTAATGTTACAAAAAATATGTACGCCTACGAGTACTGGGAAGAGGGTGTTTTGAAAGACATTCTCATCGTAGATTGTGGTGTCGGGTTCCTTTCGGAACTTGAGACACTCGGGGTTGATTTTGTGATCCCTGATGTCACCTACTTCAAGGACAAAACAAATCTCATCCGTGCTCTTTTAATTACCCACGGGCACGATGATCATATCGGGGCAGTTCCCTATATTATTCCGCAACTGAAATTTCCGCCGATTTACGCACCAAAACTTGCTGCGTTGCTTATCGAATCAAAACTTTCGGAGCTGGAAATGAGGGGAGTAAATATTAAGCAGATAGAGTATCGTACCGACTATACGTTCGGGGCATTCAAAGTGCGCTGGATTCATATGACGCACTCGATACCGGATACGACACACATCTTTATACAATCCCCGGTGGGGAATGTATATCATGGATCGGATTTTAAATTTGATCTTACTCCCTTATATACTACGCCGCCTGATTTCCAGGAAATCTCGCGTGCAAGTACGCTCGGTGTTGACCTTATGTTATCGGACGCGTTGGGAGCCGAACGTGAAGGGTTTACGTTGTCTGAACGGATTGTCGGTAAGACATTTCAGGACGAAATGCAGCAGACAAAAGGCAGGTTCTTTATGACGACGTTTGCGAGCAATATTTCTCGGGTTCGACAATGTGTGGACGCGGCACTATTGCACGGGAGAAAAGTGTGCTTTTTAGGTCGTTCGATGAAACGGAATATGGAAATAGCTTTTACGGAAGGATATATTCCGAAGTACAATAACCTGATTATTGACGAAAAAGAAGTGAAGCGCTACCCGCCAAACAAGGTTTGTGTTATTCTTACCGGCTCGCAGGGTGAATTCGGAGCGGCGTTGGACAAGGTAGCAAGTCGCAGACACGCGTTTGTGAGAATAGAGAAGTCGGACAGAGTTTTCTTTTCCTCCGACCCGATTCCGGGAAATGAAATCCATGTGCAGGAACTTATCGAAACGATAATTGAACAAGGTGCCGAGGTGATATATACGGCAATTCGTGACCAACTTCATGCCTCCGGTCACGGTTCTCAGGAAGATCACAAGCTGCTTACCCGGCTCGTGAAACCGCGCTATGTTATGCCAATCGGGACAACTATAAAGCACAGCAGAGCTTATGCCAATATTATGAATCAGTTGGGGTATCGTGATGAAGATATACATATGATGCATGATGGAGAACCGCTTGTACTTGAAAAAGGTAAAGTATCCCGCGAAAATAAAATTCCGTTGAAAGAAATGCTTGTCGACGGAAGCTCCATCGGTGACGTCGGAACGACAATTATCAACGAACGCAGAAGCCTCGGAAAAGAAGGGGTACTGCTTGTTGTCATTGATGGTAGTGCGGTATCGTTGGAGTCGCGCGGATTTATCTTCTACGAAAAAACGTTATTCAAGAAAATCGAGAGCATGGTTTTGGATCTTCTAAAAAAGTATCAGAATAGGGAAGAGTTGAAGAAGGCAATTGAGAACCAGCTTGGCGGCTTTATCTACAGTCAGATACAACGTAATCCGGTGATACTGTCTATCATTAAATAAAATTTCTATTTTCTAATTTACAGTTTCTATTGAAGTTCCAGTTTTCAGGTACTAATTTCTAAACGTTTGGCGTATATAGAAAATAGCAACTAGCAACTCAATAGAAACTAATAATTAGAACTTGAAAATTAAGGTAGTCTCCTGTATACTACTTCTTGCCTTGGTTATTTGTGCGACTTGGACCCACCCCTTCCCATTCCGAACAGGGCCGTGAAACAGGTTAGCGCCAACGATACTCGTCAGTCCAACTGACTGGGACAATAGGTCATAGCCCGGGCATTTTTTTTTGGCAGAGTTCGCGAGTTTTTACGAGTGATTACTCTGCCAAATCCCACCGAAGTCCGCCTACTGGCGAGACGAAGGGGGATATGCTAAGGCGAATACTAAGTTGTAGCAGGTAAACTGATAATCCGATACTCGAACGGGAAGATGAGGCGGGTTAAAGGACAAATAATCTCAAAGGGCGAAGGGTTATTTCTTCTTCCGACCTAGGTGAATTGCTGTTTCGCGAAGTATTTCCGTAAGCTCATCGTCAAGGCTGGGTACCTCGGCTTTTCCTTCGCGAAGCTCGCTTTGTGTCGGTGCATCAAGCGGAATTTCCTCTATACCCAGTTTTTGTACCCATGACAGAGGATTGGGTTGCCTGCGTATTTCATGCATCAGTTGCTGATGATAATTTATGAGGTTTACCCATAAATAACTGTCGTTTGTATGCAGTCGCACAATCTCTTGAGCTTCGCGGAACCATTCGGCTATACGACGACGGTAGCGCATCAGTTGTTTTGGTGTCGGATTGTCGGGAAGGTCGATATTTGCCGAAAAGTGATTGTATCCGTCCATGCAGCTGCCTAATCGTGCGTAATCTTTCGGGTCGCTGATTTCGCTTAACAATTTATTTGATAGACAGATTTTAACCAATCCGCGTTTTGTGCGATAAAATCCGTAGTAGTCGAGGGGAGGATTGGGCTCACGAAATAATTCTTCTCGAATCTGTTGTGCGTACCATGCGACGAGTTCCTGAAATGAATCAATGAGGGTTGAGAGAGGAGGATCCTGGAAATTGAGAAATTGATGGATCCGTTGCGCGGAATCTCGTAACTGATCCGGTGTGCAGAATATATGGGCGTGTTCAACAATCTGGTAGAACTCCTGCAATCGTTGTAGCAGAGGAATAAGGTGCTCGTTTCCCTGCACTTTTGCTCCGCGAAGATACTCGAGCCATACCCGGTGAATAGCAGCTCCTTTTGCTTGCAAGAGAACATCCTTACACGGTTGGAGTTCCCTGCGGTACTTCATTCCTGGAATAGGAGGATAGCTACGACGCGGTGTGGTAAGAAAGTCGAATTCAGTACTCATGTGTAATTATACCATACTATAGGCTTAAATTTAAAGAAATAGCTTGTCTACAAAGAATATTTTGTTAGAATATATCTCTGAACGCGGGATTAGTTAACCCACCTTCGCTTTCAGCTTCGGCGGGCAAGGTCGGTATAACTTCCCTCAGTAGGAAAGCAGGCTTAAGATTAGCGCGGGATTAGTTAATCGGTATAACTTCACTTTTCCAAAGTGATATGGCGGGTTCGACTCCCGCATCCCGCTCCAAAATTTGTAAACAAATTTTGGAGCGAGGCTCGCCATAGGCGGCCCGCTAGGTTTGTTGCCCTGCGAAAGGGGACCCAATATTTCTCCTTTTTTCTCAAATCAACTTATCCAGTCGTAATTTGCTTCCCATCCTATAGTTAGATATAATATACATATCAAATATGTATCGCGCGATATTGCTGTGCGATATGTGTGGTTCTTTAACAGGCTACACTGATTACCGGTTTATGCCGATAAAGAGAAGGAAATTGCTGTATTGCTATATTGTAATGCTGTCATTCCCGCGCCCGCCTGCCGTCGAGGCAGGAAGGCGGGAATCCAGGGATAGTTATTTCTTTCTGTTTAATGGCATAAACCGGATTTTAAGGTTTAGAGCCAACATACAGGAGGTCCTATGGGACTTGGACGGTTTCTTGTTCGAACGCGGTGGGGGCGGTTAATCCTCACGGCGCCAGCGGTGCTGGCGTTAGTTATCGGGTTCAAGCTGTGCAATCTTGCGGCTTCGGTCGCGACGGCTGTGGCGGCGCCGAATAAGCCGCTCATGTTGCAGTTGCCTGTGGCCCCCGGGCTGGACGCCCAAGAAGGGGATCAAGTGCAACCGATCCTGGCCGCCGACGCCTGCGCAGGCGTTTGGGGCGGAGTCACGAACGTTACGGCGGGCCGGACATTTCCGGCCGTTTTTCACAAGGGAGAATTTGGGTTGGCCCCAATTACCCCCCTATACTATGAGTTCAATGTTTCGCTCGAAGCAATTGCTTTCCAGAATTGTCAGCCGATTTTGTTCGTGCTGGCGAAGGGTAGCTCGCCGGACATCGGTCTTTGGACGGCCGAAATTGGCGACGGAAGTTGGTTGCTCACGAAACTGTCCGGTAGTATGAATGATAATCTGCCGGAAGGGACGAGCGCTTTGCAGTTGACCGACGGCCGCGTGGTCGTCGCGTACTCCTTGGACGGAACGGTGCGATACCGTGTCCGCGAGCTTGATGGAAGCTGGTCGGCCGAGAAAGCTGCCGACCCGTCCGGTCCCGCCGGGCAACTCATGCCGCGGCTCGCAGAGACGACTGAGCTCGGAGTGGGGCTGACGTACGTCAGCAACATCAGCACTCGGCAGGTCGTCCACATCTCCCACATGCTCGAATCGGGCAAGTCGCGGGACATGGTCCAGCCCGTCCCGGCTTTGCCGGATGGGCTGGGAGAAGGCCAGTGCCTACTCGGGCGCTGTATCTCTGTTACGTTTGCCGGCAAGCTGTGGCTTTCCACCCGCCAAGGTGGTGTGTGGGGCACGTTCGGTGAAATTGGTCCGAACAAGGTGTTGTCCGAAGAGTTCAAGAGTCAGGCGTGGAAATTGGAACTGACAAACAAGCCTCAAGTACGTGGGGAGGCTTACAATGTGAGCGCTTGTGGGCAGTATGCGCTCTTCACTAACGGGGAGCCGCTAGTTGGTTCCGCAGGGCCAGTGCTTGAAGATTGGAGCCTGCATGATGCCACGCATGTGGCGGCAGGCTGGGAATTCACCAGTACGGTCGCTGAGGTAATGCCGGCGCATGTCGCGTGTGCGACGACAGCGACTACGATCGAGTTCGGGTACATGGCCAGGGAAGCAGGGCAGTGGGTGGTTACATTTGAATCGCTGCCCCTCGGGCCACTGGTGGGCGTCAATGTCCCGGTGTTCGGGGCCCCAAGCTTGGGGTACTCGGGCACTGTCACGATGACGGCTACTGTGTACAACCGGACAGAGATTACAACCAGCGTGACTTTGTTGGATCCGCCGGCCTCTCCGAGCCCGAACGGATGCGGGCAGGCGCACTTCCTGGAACTCTATGTGGTTGTGCCGCCTGAAGGCACGGTCACCACACAGTTCCGGACGACCATTATCGCCGGCGGTCAGGCAGTCTGCCGGCCCTCCGGTTGGTTCGCAGCGTCGATCGGCCCGAACGGGTATATCCCGTTCACCTGGTACAACACGCCGGTGCATCAGATGTATCTGTCGGCGGTGCGACGGTAAACCAAACTTAATCAGTAGTAGCCTTGTCCCCGCCGTTAGAGGCGGGGGCAGGTTCTTTGTTGGTAACATTCGTTATTACCAAAGAATCTGCCTTTATTTAGAATCGGCATCAATTTTTTCCTGAACCAGAGGAGAGAAGTGACCCGCGTATCTTTTTTGTAATTCAGGAATTTTCCAATCGGTTGGAGTTATGTATTTTCGGCAATTCTTGCTGGAGCAAAAACACTTCCCACTTTTGCTTATTTCCCATTCATCACTGTTCCACATAACCCAATCCAGTGTAATTTCTTCGTCGGGTTCAATATCCCGTCTGGCGACCATGGTTATCTGATCCGTCATCCACGTATTGGGGTCGCAAGAGTGGTTTAAGTACTCGTCAATGGACTCGCTGTCATCAGACACGGGTAATCCGATGTAATGCCTGTGGTCGAAGGGCACGATAGTTGGTGGGCGAGCACGTTCGTAATCGTTCTTTTTGAAAAGCTGCCCACCCCAAACCATTATTTTCTCTCCTTTTTTGATTTTTTGTTTGGTAAATATCCCGTTACCGTGAAGCGCAGATTTTTTAACATAAAGGCAGGGAATCCACCATGTGTGTTCTGGGTATGCGTTCGTCATGGTTTAAGTGGTTATATCTTTCCGTAACGTTTGAGGGCAGTTTCGATGATTGCTTTTTGCATTGCTTCGTAATCGAGTCCTGCGGTTTTTGCACTAAAGGGAAAATTGGAAACTGCATTTTCCGGCGGTGTTATTCCCGGTGGGGAATTGACTTCCAAAACATACGGTGTTCCTTTGCTGTCGCACCTCACATCAATCCGACACCAATCAAGAACCCGAAGTGCGCTCCACGTTCTCAAGCACAAATCCTCAATCTCACTGTGCAATTTTTTACTTATATCTGCCGGGCAATCCATAAGGCCTTTTCCGGGTGCAACATCAAGTTCCCATTTAACTTCCAACGAATCAATTGCTGCGTATCCCTTGGGAAGACGTGAAAAATTAGTCTCAATAATCGGGAGTACGCGGGGAGGATTTCCAAGCATCGGAACGGTAAACTCACGACCTGTTAACAGTGGCTCCACAATGGAATCTTGCCCCAGCTCTGTTCTCAGGTACTTAATTTGCGCTTTTAATTCTGTTTCATTATGCACGATGCTGTTTTGTGTTATCCCACCCGAACAGCCCTGGGAATTGGGCTTTACGAACAACGGATACTCCTTGGGCATATTCCAATCAATCGTTCCGTTTTTTATCAACATGAACGGTAGTGTACGAATCTTGTACGCGGCCAGTATTTCTTTGGTGCGTGCCTTGTTCAACAAAATTCCCTGGGTAAGGGGAGTGCATCCGGTATACGGTATCTGCAACATTTCAAGCATCGCAGGAACCTGCAGTTCCCGGTCGTGGCCATGGGGGCCTTCGGCGATGTTGAAAACAATATCAATATCTTTTTTTCTCTTATATAATTCCAAGTAAGCTTTTTCATTTGCTTCGATAGGAATGACATCGTATCCATTGTTCTTCAAATGACCAACCATTAAATCTATTGCCTGAGGTTCGTCATAATCGGCTTGAAGTTGTGAACGGGGATCATTTACCGTAGGAATAATGTGGGTAGTGTTATATAAAAAGGCTACCGTTATCTTGCTTTTAATTTTCTTTGTACCTGAAGGTTCGTCGTCCAAAGAGTATGATGAGTCTGTCATGTTTTTATACAAGATATATACATTAACAATCGCACCTGTAAATGTCAATGACAATTTATGGAATAATAACAGAGTGTTGTGAAAGCCTATTCTGGATCAGTAAGTATCATGTCGTGCCCCAAAAAAATCTCGGCCATTCTTTTTTCGTAGCGATATGCCGCTTGTTTGTTCGGAGCGAATACGGTGTAAAAAAGTTCTTTGTTGTTCAGAATAAAAGCGCCGTTATACATGACACCCTCCTTTGTTGTATGACTGAAAAGAATGGGTGTTGAAAATGAAACGATCTCTGCAAAACGTACGGATGTGCGCGAGCCGGTGAATGTGATATTTCTGAACGAACTTATTAAATATGTTTTGTCCGGGAAGTTGGGGCCGAAAAATTTTACGGCAAGTTTTGCGACATCAGATGACCCGTTATTTCTGGTGTTTGATTCATTCGCGAAGATTTTCCCTTTTTTATCAACGAGAAAGTCTACATCAAAGTGTCCGCGGTATCCCTCCTGGGCATATTCTTTGGCAACCTTTAACGTAATGTCCGTAACTTGCTTTCCGATATGAGTATCAAGCAACGAATTATGAATTTCTACACCGTAAAACGCCCCTTTTTTAGTGACCCTCATGACGCAATAATAAAGAAATTCCGGTTTTCCTCCGCTCGTGACCCGCCCTTCTGCACTCGGGAAACCACCACCGATGTTTTTATCAACGTCAATAAGTTCTTCAACGACGATGGGGAATTTTTCCCAGTATGCGTTCATACGCAGTATTTCACTGATTTTTTTCGTACAGGCAGCATATGAATAGGGAAGATCATTCTCAAAAAAAATGAGAACACCGTTTCCCTCATTTCCTTTGCTTGTTTTTATGACGACACCACGTTTTTCCGTGAATATTTTTGCAGCTATCCTTGCAGCGTCATCTCTGCTTGGACAAATATACCCCCGAGGCATAGGGAATAAGTTGCCAGCTCCGCTATATTTTTGTGAAAGTTGACGAAACCCTACTTTGCTGCCAAAAAAATTTACTGTCCACGCGTTCTTGGGTAACGGTGCTTCGGGAGCGGATAGGGGAAGGTTAAGTTCCGACAATCTGTCCAGCAGTTGATAAAACTGTGGGGACGCTGAGTATACTTTTATCGTGATGAGGTCGTAACTTTTTAATCGTGCTATAAACTGATTAAAAGTTTTTTTGTCTTCCAAGAGATCGAGGGAAATTTGTCCTGTTTTTGGGAGAGGAACAATTATTTCGACGTTTTTCTTCCCGACAAATGTTTGGTAATATTCAATATATTCTTTACTGATCGGCTTGCCGGTAACGTACATCAAGTCATTCTGCTCGGTATTGAAATACAAAAAACATTCTGCACCCTCGTAACAATCATTTATTTCAATCTTCTGTGTTTTCTTATCTGAAGTTGCCTGAAGAAATGGCCATTCATCTTCAATTGCGTTATAGAGGTATACCGTTACACTTTTTGTATGTGCTTCACGCTTCATTATTTGTAATTCTAGCACAAGCCGTAACTTACAACTTTAATCTTTTGACTTTTAGCTTAATTTTGGTACACTCCCCATATGAAAATCCAGTACTTGGGTCATTCGTCTTTTTTAATTAAGTCAAAAAACGGGACTGTTGTAACCGACCCGTTTGAACCGAAAGATGTCGGTTTAAAATTTCCCAAGGTGGAAGCAGACTTGGTTACCGTGTCTCACCAACATCTAGATCATAATAATGTTGCGGTTGTCGGTGGGGAAGGTAAGCTTGTTTTTGACTTTCCAGGGGAATATGAACACAAAGGAATCCGTGTTTTCGGTTATGCAACTTCGCATGACGATAAAAACGGTGCAGATCGCGGCGAGAACATTATTTTCAAAATACTTCTCGAAGGCATAACCATTACTCACTGCGGAGATCTCGGGCATATTCCGAACGAAGAAATTATGGAGTCATTAAAAGATACTGACGTTTTGATGTTGCCTGTCGGTGGCTTTTATACCATCGGTCCGAAAGAAGCAATGAAAATAGTGAATCTCATAAATCCTGAAATTATCATTCCGATGCATTTCAACGATCCACGTTTGAATCAGGAAGCGTTTAAAGATCTGCTACCGGTGAAAGAATTTTTGACACTCATGGGCGTAGAAAGTCTGCAACCGGTCGACAAACTTGAACTAAAGTCGGATACGTTGCCGGAGAAGGAAGTAGTTCTATTAAGTTTCTAGTTTATAATTACTAGTTTCCATTGAGTTTCTAATTGCTGGGTTTTCTCCGACGGATATTTTGAATTAAACAGCTTAACAGAAACTGTAAACTAGAAATTAGAAACTATTGCTTCCGTCATGCCCAACGAAAACACACAACTGCCACCGCACAACCAGGAAGCCGAGCAATCGGTTTTAGGCTCCGTACTTATTGACCCATCCTCAATCTCGTTAGTATCTGAGATTTTGAAATCAGCTCATTTCTATTTTAGGGAGAACCAGCTGATTTATGAAGGAATGCTCGCTTTGTACCGAGAAAATCAGCCCATAGACATACTTACTCTTTCAAATGAATTGAAGAAAGAAAAAACGCTGAAAGATACCGGTGGAAAAGAATATTTTTCCCAGCTTATTGAAAGTGTACCGACGAGCGCGAACATTGAAAACTATGCAAAGGTAGTACGTGAATCCGCACTTAAGCGGCAGATTATTACGGTCGGATCGGATCTTGTCCGTTCAGCGTTCAACGATGAAGGAAATGTCAATGAATTGTTGTCCAAAGCTGAAGGAACCATATTTTCTCTCACCCAGGAAAATGTTAAACGGGATTTTATTCCTATAAAAGACATTCTGACATCGAGCTATGAGCGTTTAGAAGAAGCAATCAAAAGCGGTGCCGGTATGCGGGGTGTTGCCACGGGGTTCCATAAGCTGGACAATAAACTGGCTGGGTTAAACCCCTCAAACCTTATCGTGATTGCCGCCCGCCCGAGTATCGGTAAAACAACATTTGCTCTCAACATCGCGAATTATTTGTGTTTGGAGGAGAAGAAATCTGTCGGGTTTTTCTCTCTCGAAATGAGTAAGGAAGAACTTGTTGATCGTTTATTAGTAATGGAAGCTCAAATTGACGCATGGCGATTACGGACTGGGAAACTCAACCCTGATGAAATGGGAAGAGTGACGGAAGCTTTGGGACGGTTGGCTGACGCGAACCTGTATATTGATGATACTCCCGGCATTACCGTGCATGAAATGCGGACAAAGGCCCGCAAACTTCAATTTGAAAAAAAACTTGACCTTATTATCATGGACTATCTTCAGCTTGCGGATCCGGGTAAAAAAACAGATTCCCGTGTGCAGGAAGTTTCGTATGTTTCGCAATCGCTGAAAAATATTGCACGTGAATTGAAGGTTCCGGTAATTGCTCTCTCTCAGCTCTCTCGGTCTGTTGAGCAACGCGGTGAGAAGAAACCGCAACTTTCCGACCTTCGTGATTCCGGTGCAATAGAGCAGGATGCCGATATTGTCATGTTTTTGTATCGGACCGATGATGATGACGAACTGATGCCAGAAGGAAGAAAAACTATCAAAGTCGGAATTGCAAAGCACCGGAACGGACCTACAGGTGAAGTAGACTTTATGTTCAAAGGTGATCAATTACGATTCTTTGAAGTGGAAGAACGGGAAGCTAATTTTTAATTCTACCCAGCTCGAGTACTCACTAAGCATTTCTTGTGCCGGGGAGAGGACCCGCTCGCCTCGCTACGCTGCGGCGTTGCGGGCAGGCTTGAACCAGATAGTTACTTCTGTGCCGGGAGCGGGACTTGAACCCGCACGACTTTAGCAGTCACAGGTTCCTAAAACCTGCGTGTATACCATTTCACCACCCCGGCAATTACTTGTGTATCATTGACTCTCGTGTAATCAATCTCAAGCTTACTTTTCCTTTACTTGTTTTAAAGTACTTTTCTCTGCGTATACTATCAATTTTACTGTAAAAGGCTTCGTAAAATATAAGACAGACACCACCATATTTTTTGGTCGTATAGTCACGGCCCGCTTGGTGCTCCTTAAACCTTCTTCTAAGGTCTCCTGTCTGTCCTATATAGATTCTGTCATCTACAACAGATTTCAAAACGTATACATAATACATATTGCTATACCACCGTGAACCACTGGGGTTCACGGCCCTGTACCCAACGTGGTACATGGGTTTCACCACCCCGGCAAGATTAAGGCTAAATACTTAAGTAAAAATATTTAATAAAGCCTTAAGCTTAAATATTCAAGCTTTATTTAATCTTAATTATTTGGGCTTAAGTCTTGTTTTTCCTGTATAATTATAACCTATGAAACAAGTCTTGGCGACGTATCTCGGTTTGCACTTATATGTATATGGTGTCGGCGTCGTTGTCATGTTGACCGTTGTTCTCTTTTTATTCTGGAGAGAATTAAAGCGCAGCGCCTTACAGGAAGAAAAGATGATCGACATTCTTTTCGCTTCGAGTGTGATCGGGTTATTGCTCGGCAGGGTAGCGTTTATTTTATTGCATCTCTCAGATTTCAGCAGTGCGTGGATAAAAACTGTTTTGCTCTTTGTGTATCCCGGAGTTACTGAAAGCGCATTTCTTCTCGGTTTCTTGGGAAGTTTATGGATTTACTCTCACAAGAATAAACTCGACTACCTGCTGATTATTAAGCTGCTTATTATGCCTTTGTTTGTTGCCAAACTGATGTTACTCGTATTGTCTTTCATTACTTCATTTGCACCTTTCTACCTGTACGGATTTGTCATCATGTTTGTGGGAGCGGGGTGTGCATACTATATTCTCCGGATTTCCAAGCAGAACAAATTGCCATCGGCATTGCTGTTCAACTGCTTTGTCGGCTTTGAAGCGTTGACACTTTTCATTATTGACTTTTTTAAACGCGACACGGTATACTTACTTGGCTTTCGACTCATCGGAATTGAGCAAATGATTATGCTCGCAGTTCTGGCTTATGTAGTGATCTGGTCAGCGGTAGTTATTATTAGTTCACACAAGATATCTAAATGAACGACGCAGGGTATCCTAAAAAAGTGCTGAGCGAGGTTGAGGAATTTTTTAAAAAAGAACGTGCCCATATTGCCAAACGAATTAAACAGCTTGATGAAGGCGATCCATTTAAGGACCCTGATCACGCGAATGATAATGCGGACGTGATTAACGAGGTTAGGGAAGAGATGGCACATGAACAGACCGAGGCAAATCGCGAATCCTTAAAAAAACGTATAACGGAGATCGATGAAGTTTTAAAGCGCATCGCCAACGGTTCGTACGGATATTGTAAGAAGTGCGGAAAAATGATCAACACAGACAGACTAACCACAAATCCGCTTGCAGTGCTGTGTATAGATTGCGCAAAAAAGTAAAACAACTATAATGGTTGTATGATCGGGTGGACAGAAACATTCTTACCGCTTTCCTTTATTTTATTTCTTGCGTTATGTGGTGCATATTTATCCAAAAAACTCAATAAACCGACGCTGCTCTCCTTCATATTACTTGGGGTGATTGTAAGCAACGTAGTCAAGACACCGCTTCTGACCCAACAATTTCTTCAGCCGCTTGCAACGCTCGGTGTCGTGCTTCTCCTCTTTACAGTCGGACTCGAATCACCGCTGTATGCGATAATCCGCAAAGGGGCAAACGTATACAAGATTGCCGCACTGCAGATGGCGGGGACCTCTCTGGGGATATTTGTGTTCATTGTGGTTCTATTTCACAATCTTTTTCTTGCACTTGTATTGTCTGTTACGCTTGCACTTTCATCTACGGCTATTGTGGGAAAGATGCTCAATGAACAGGGCGAAGGTACGTCACGGACCGGAAGCACGACTTTGGGAATACTTATTATTCAAGATCTTGTGTCCGTCCTGGTCATTACGGTATTGACTGCGTTTATCAGTAACGGCGGCGGCTCAATTACGACTCCTATTATCAATAGCGGGATAAGTATCCTGGTATTGGGTGTCGTATATTTCGTCAGTATTGTTGCTATGGATAAACTATTCGTGTTGAGCCATTTCAATAGGGAAGAGTTGGCGCTTTTCACGTTTGCTCTACTCTTTTTTTCATTGTGGCTTTTTACCCGGCTTTCCATCCCGGAAACAACAGCAGGTTTTTTGGTCGGCGCCATACTTGCACACCGGATAGAGCAGCATGAGATATTTTCCCAGGTGCGCGTATTTCGTGATATTCTCTTGGTGCTATTTTTCTTTTTCCTCGGCACATACATTACTATCATTACCTTGCCGCTACTCGTTTTTTCTTTTTTGTTTGCAGTGGTGATTATGCTAATCAAGTTTACTGTGCTTTCAGGGATTATTTTCTTCATGGGATATCATAAAAAAACCGCATTCTGGGTAAGTTTTGATTTAATGCAGGTGGGCGAGTTTTCGTTTGTCATTCTGTCACTTTTGGGGACAAGCGCGTGGCTAAAGCCCTATGAATACCAGTTTTTTCTGATGGTGGTTATTTGGTCACTGTTGATATTCTCTCTGTTGTACCAATATAAACACCGACTGTATGATCTGATTGATAAGAAGTTGCTTAAGTTTCTCCCCTCACCGGGAATGGCAGTCACGGAGCAAGAAAATCTCAAATCGGTGTCTCCCGAAGCAATTGACCATATAATCATCTGCGGATACGGGAGAGTTGGCGCGTATGTCGGTCATGGTCTGCTTTTAAGTAATATACCGGTTGTAGTTATCGACACTAACAAAGAAACGGTTCACAAATTGAAAGAGAAGGGTGTGAAAGTTTTGTATGGTGATGCGACAGAGCCTGATTTGTTGTCCTACGCACAAGCGGAACGTGCACAGTTTTTGATTATAGCGTTGCCTGATCCAATAGAACAGGAAAAGATTATTCTTACCGCAAAACACTTAAACCCTAAAATACGCATCATTACGCGTTCCCATTTAACAAGTCATATGCGGCATTTGAAGGCGCTTGGGGTGGAGTATCTGTTTCAACCGGAGTTTGAGGCAGCAGTTACTATTTTGAAAAGTCTATTAAAAATATACAAACGTGATAAAGATGAAATTAAAAAACACATTCACTATCTCAAGATCGAACACGGGATGGCATCCTAAGAGCAATTTCCGGCCGCTTATGCTTCTTGTCGGAATATTTTTGATCGGTGTCGGTATGTGGGTTGTGCATGAAGTGGTGACCTCTAAATTTCTTTCAAAGAGAGAGCGGATAACGGTCGGTGTGTATGATGATATTCCGTATGTGTTTTCATATGATAAAGCCGCCCGACTTGGTACGGTAATCTACTTCAATCCGGACGTACTTGTTACCGTCCCGGGAGGCTATAGCTGGTACCGCTTGGGAAGTGTGCAGCTTTTGGCGACCATTGAGCATAAAACAAATTTTTTGCTTACCCAAACATTTTCGCAACTTATCGGAGCTCCTGTCGATCTGGCACTGTACAAAACGTCAACCGAGGTAATATACGGCAGAGATACGGATTTTCTCGAATACTTTATGTCGAATAGGGGACTCAAGACATTATTTTCCAAAAAGTATGCACTTTCTTCCGGGAATCTGATTGACAGATTTCTCATCAACAGAGCCCTAAATGCAAGTCCTGACCGCCTTATTGTTGTTAATGCGGAGAATGATTATATACAGAGAGGCTCGAAACTCTATTACACCCCTGAGCGTTTGGATAGTCAGAATAAAGGTTATTTTTACCAAAAAACTTTTTCGGAAAACAGCGTTAAAGTCCGCCTTAACGTACCGCGCAAACAATATGTTGCAGGACTTGAGATTTCACGGCTTATTGAGGGAATGGGAATTAAAGTTCTGTCGGTTGAAGCTGATTTGAACGGACAGAAAGAGTGTAGTATTCGACACAGCAAGGAGAATAAAAAGGTAGCAGAGCAATTACATAATTACTTTCCCTGCACATTGATATATTCTCCGGACCAGGGAATAGTCATCGATTTTCAATTAAGCGAAGATCTTGCTAAACTGTACTTATGATTGTTGTATTTGTCGGTATTTTCACCTGCTCGTTAATCCTCGCGGCATTTTCCATGAGAGATTACAAAGGGAGTGAACGTGTTCAGAAAATAACTGAGGAACTGCATAAGGCACGTATCAAAGGAACAATCATACTGCCTCAGAACGGCGAGAAAAGAGGTACGCACTATTCTTCATATTCGTGATCTTCTTCTTCATCATCGCTGCTTTCTTCTTCGACTTCATGCTTCGCGTGATGCTCTTCCGGGGTAACCAACAGTGATTCGTCATCATCAATATCAGAAGTGTCTTCCTCTCCAGACTCCGAAGCGTCTTCCGCATCATCATCGAGTTTCTGTTCCAAAATGTCCTCATAGGTAAAACTCGGTTTGTTACGGAACTTCTTACCTTTGCTGATTTCCTTGATAAACACCCGAACTTCATTTTTTTCTATTGAGAAAATAAACGCCTGGTACACGCAGTCGTTGTTCATAAATTCGATCAGTCGTTTTGAAATATCATCGGGTAGGTATCCGATAAAATTGGCCGATAAATCGCGGACTTCAATCTTTCGTTTTCTGATCGAAAGCGAAACTTCTTCACCGACAGTAAGTAATGAGAGGTGTTCCGGCTTCCCGATATACGATAAACGGACGGTTTTAGTTTTACCGGGTTCCTCAATCAAATCAGTAATTGGTACGATTCTTCCTTTTTTTCTGTTCACGTTCAGCGCTTTGTCGCTTGAAAGTGTTTTTAGAAGTGTGGTGCGCTTTCGTGCCAGTATGTTATTGGGGTCAATGTCGAGAGTTTTCCGATAATATAATTTTGCTGATTTAATGTTGCCCATCTGCCAATAGGCATGTGCAAGTTGCATAAGAGTGTCGGTATCTTCCGGCTCGACTTTGAGTACCTCAAGATTCACCTTCACGGCTTCCTCGAAATTACCCTCAATAGCCTTTTCAACTGCCATGTTTTTCAGGCGGTCAAGTTCTAATTTTTCCATAGGAGTACAGTATAAAGGCAAAACGAAAAATGTCAAGGTGTGCTATACTAACCCCATGTCAGGACATTCGCACTGGGCCAACATCAAAGGAAAGAAAGAGGCAAATGATGCGGCGCGGGGCAAAGAATTTTCAAAGATTTCCCGGGAGATTATTCTTGCTATCCAGATGGGTGGAGGAGACACGGATCCGAATGCTAATCTCCGCCTACGTATGGCTATTGATAAGGCCCGGGAGGTTAATATGCCCAAGGAGAATGTTAACCGACTTATTGACCGCATCAAAGAACGAACCGAGTCAATGACCGAAGTGGTTTATGAGGCAGTAGGCCCTGCGGGCGTATATGTGGTCATCAAGACGGTTACCGATAATCCGAATAGAACGCATGGGGAACTGAGCCAGATCATGAACCGAAACGGAGGTAAGCTTGTAGAAAAAGGCGCGGTTTTGTATATGTTCGATCTGTTGGGAACCATGAAGCTGGAAGGTAAAACAGAAGAAGAAGCTTTACAAATTGCGGAAACCATCGGGGGGCTTGATATCGAGAAACACGACGGTGTGTACTATGTGGTTTTAGCATACGAGTTATTATCTGAGGCTTTGCAAAAAGCTCAATCAGCGGGTATTTCCAAAGCCCCGGAACTGATTTACAAGCCGAAATCAACGGTTGAAATCGATGCCGGTGCCCGGGAAAAAGTAATTACGCTGCTTGAAAAATTGGAAGAACAGGACGATGTTCAAGAACTATTCACCAACGTAGAATTTAGTAGAGAAGAGCACAATGCCTAAACGACTTCTTGCATTTTTGATCAAAATTGACAAGCGTCAGCGGATGGTCGCTGCCGTCGGTATTACTCTCGTTTCACAGATGATTATGACGCTGTATCCGTTCGGGCAGGTGATTTGGTTTATTCCACTGATGGGTATTCTGGTTTATATTGCTACGTATGTTGCCCTGCTTGAAGATGTGGAACATATCGAGTTCATTACACTATTTGTACTTCCCGTCTATTTCGTTATGGTTTTTCTGCTGTTTTTTTACCTGCTCCCGACACGATGGCTTACCCGTATACCTTATATGTTGGTACTTTCTATTGTGTTGTACGCCATACTTTTATGTGAGAATATTTTTAACGTCGGAGTAGAGAAGTCTCTCCCCTTATATCGTGCTGCTTATTCGGTGGCCAATTTCATGACTCTGTTGGTACTCTTTTTCATGTTTACGGTTATCTTCTCCTTCCGGCTCCACTTTCTGCTCAACGCGTTTTTCGGCGGGGTATTTGCATGGCCGTTAGTATTCCAGGGTATATGGATAGCAAGTCCCAAGGCTGTGCTTGAGGAACGGGTATATAAATTTGCTACTATCGTCAGTGTGATGTTAAGTCTTGCCATACTTATCCTTAATTTCATGCCTATTGCTCCCAGTGTGTTCGCGATATTTACCGTCAGCATCGCGTATGCGCTTCTTGGAATAGTACAGGAAACCGTGCAGGACACTGTCTTCCATGAGCGAATTCGAGGGTATATTGTTGTGCTTGCGGTTATGACTGTCCTCGTATTTTTAAGCGCTCAATGGAGCTGATCAGCCTGTGGCTGATAATTTTTAATTCAAAATTTCTAATTTCAATTGCAGGTCTGTGTGGCGGAGTTCGAGGTCGAGGAGACAGGGAAGAGGGAATAGAGAATTCACGAACGTGAGCAATTCTGTATCCTATAGTAATATCCTATAGTTTTCACTATCCTATAATATTTTAGCCGTCTGACCTCAGATTGTGGATAACTCTGGGGAGAGTGCTATGTTTTGAGCGGTAGAACAGCATTGCTAAATTGTTATATTGCTATAACGTTCCAAACTAAGCACTCTCTTGGTATGCATACTAATCAACGGTGGCAAACTCGGATTGATGTATCAATCTAATCTAAAAATCGGGTTAACAGAACAACCTAAACTAAGCACCGTGTGCAAAACGTGCACTTATGGCACTGCTCGGTGGGGAGCGATATAGCAGTCCGTTATAAAATATAGATTGAAATAACAATCCAAACTTGACACCATTATGACACGCGTGTTTGAATAAATTTGAACTCAAAATTCGAAATTTGGATTGATATAAAAGTCTAAACTAAAAGGCCTTTTTCACGGGTTCTATGGGGAGGAGCTAGTACTTGTATGAAGAGAAGTAGAAAGTCAAAAGTATAAAGGTGTAAGTAAGGTGAAAAATACATTTAAATCCAGACAGAGGGAGGAAGAGAGCTTGGTTACTACACTGATAAATAGATATATGAGCCAACCGGCATCCTGACATATTTATTGCCAGATTTCCCGCAAACGAGGGTACTATGTAATGTCGTATAATATATCTTTTACGACATATACAAGTTCAATGGTTCGGAGAAGTGCCTGATACTGGATTTATTTTTCATTAATTATTTCTCGGAAATAACTTTTCTGCTCCGTTATATCGGGGTTATTAATTCTCTATTTATATGGGTATGCTGCTCGGATTTGTCCAATGACCGATTCCCGCTCATTTTGCGGGAATTATGTTGCTGGAATGCTCTAAAATGTATAATTAACAGTATCTATGGAAGGTAATGCAGTGCTATGTCGTTTTTGATAGCTTCATGTGAGGGCATGATGTGTAAATTCCACGGTAACGCAGTATTATCGTAAATGCTGTGGTAACGCAAAGCTCGGCTGGTCGACAGGTTTTTGATAAGGTAGACGTCCAGCATGTCTCGGGGAATATCCGGGTGTGTAGTCAGCTGCCATCCTGTTTTAAAGTCGTCCTCAATCATGAGTACCCGCAAACCCTGGCGGACAAGCTCAACAATAGTCTTTATTTTAAATTCAGCCGATTTGAACCCCGGATTGAGGAAGATAAGGTCAGGACTGAATAATGTTCCTATTCTCGGGTCAAGTAATTTCCGCGTCATTTTGTGTGTTTCTGGAGTTCTTCCTGATAAGACACCGAATTGAGCTTGTAGTTGGGCTTGCTCAAATTGAGCTTTCAAAACTTGGAGTGCTGCAACGGCTTTAGGTTTTTCGGGACGCAGCACCTGAGTGTGAGTAAATGCCATCACCTGTGCGAGGGCCTTTTTTACGGGAGATAGCTGTTTCGGCTCAATCTGGTCGTACCGTCCAGGGGACGACAAACTCCCTGAAAGGAGCGCCCAAATAGTACCCCATGCAACCGGGGCGTAAACGTATGCGAAATCAATGTCAGTGAGCACTCGATAGTCCAAGTTTTCTTTGGGCATATGATTTACTTGTTACCGCTATGGAACTTTTCATGAACTTCTTTCAAATGAGGGTTGGTGACGTGGGTATATATTTGGGTTGTCGCTATATTCTTGTGTCCCAGCATTTCCTGGACGCTTCTGAGGTCTGCGCCATGCATCAGGAGGTCGGTTGCAAACGAATGACGCAATACATGCGGGGTGATCCGCGAAGTAATTCCGGCAGTGATGCGGTATCTGTCGACCAGGCGCTCGATTTGTCGGGGTGAAAGGCGAAGTTTTTCGGGTGACTCCGCTGTTTTCCCTTTATAACGGATAAACACTGCAGGTGACGGATCTTTTCGTGTTTGCATATAGCGATTCAGCCATTCGATAGCGTTTTTGGAAAGAAAAACAACCCGGGCTTTTCCGCCTTTTCCGATAACGCCGAATTCGCCCCGTTCCACATTTACCTGATCGCGATTCAAACCGGCAAGCTCACTGACACGCAAACCGGTTGAGAACAGAACCTCAAGAATAGTGCGATCGCGGAGTCCTTGAACACGTTTGACGTTCGGTGTTTGGAATAAGCGGTTAAGGTCTTCCGGAGTTAAGAATTTAATGTCCCGATCACGTGTTTTTCCGAGATCAATCTTGTCCGGTGACATAACCGAAACCTCTTCACGAATAAGAAACCGCAGCAATGACCGCAACGCTATCAGAAAATAGTTTTGCGACTGTCGCTTGAGCGGACCCTTGTACTGATTTTTATACACTTGAGAGAGATATAATCGAAAGCGTCTCAAATGTTGGTCAGAGATCTTTGTCACGTCCGTCACGTCATCCGGAAAATTCTTTTGCGCCCATTCAGAAAAAAAGTTCAGGTAGTATCCATACATCCGGATTGTCCGTTGGGAAAGATTCCGATCAAGTTCGCAGTATTCCAGAAACTGCAGTACGGCTTCGTGAAGAGACATATCTATATTATAGTAAATTCGAAATCCGAAACTCGAAATTCGAATTTAGGATTTATTTAGTATGTTTTTGTTTCGAGCTTCGAAATTCGAGATTCGAATTTAGTATAATTCTTGTATGTTTAAGAAACCGTGGGTCTGGCTTGTCGGTATCGTGTTGTTGGGGATATTGATTCGCTTGTTCACGTACGGTTTTATCAAAATCCCCTGGATTGTGTATGACGAATTCACGTATCTTGATACAGCCCGGCAGATTATTCGCGGAAATTTCACTTCGGTTTTCAATCGTGATCAACTGTATCCGGGAGGTTGGCCGTTAATCCTTACTACTTTTGTCGGTTATTTCCACGACCCGAACGTGCAATACAAAGCGGCTCTGATTGTTACAATGGTTTTGTCGTCACTGGTTCCGGTTTGTGCATATATTATGACAGGAAGTCTTACTGTTGCGCTTCTGACATCTTTCTATCCGCCATTGTTTGTTTACTCATCAAGCATACTTTCGGAAACCGCTTATACTTTGTTATTGTTCGGGGCAGTGGTTATGTTCAGAGAGATGGTGCGGGACGATTTGCGCTCCAAATGGCAGATTGTGCTTTCGGGAGTTATTTTTGGTTTTGTACTCTATTATATCAGTCTTACGCGATCGTTCGGTATTATTCATATACCCGCTCTTCTTATTTCCTGGGGTGCCTTTCACTTTTTTACGCGGCGTAACACTTCCCTACTTGTCAAAAAAAATATCGGGGCATTTGTTTTGATTGCTGTTGTTATGTATATGGTAAGCGGATTGATCGTACGTCAGTTTACTGTTTCTCCGGGAAAGTTATACGAGCAGATGCCGTACATTACGGCTTTGCAACTTGTTATTTCTAAACCACTATTGTTTATGCGGCTTCTGCAGAATGAAGCAATAATTGTGCTGGTGTCACTATTCTGGATTCTCCCGATTTTTTTCGCAAAACGCACGAAGGAAAGCATGGAAAAAAAGGAGTGGCACGAGGTGTTGACGCGTATATTTCTAGTATTGGCATTGCTGGCTTCGGTAGCATTGACAGTTGCCCACATGGCAAAAACAGTCCAGAATAACAGTCAATATCTCATTTTCAGCCGGTATATCGATCCGACACTCACGGTGCTGTTCGCGTATTCCTTGGGAGATTTGTTTCACTGGATTAAAACCCATGACAAAAAGTGGAAATTACCCCTGTGGTGGGTTGGTATAATCGGTTATTTCCTAATATATCTGCGCTTGGGCTACTACTTCGGGCAGTATAAATTCGGCAACACCATGCCAGTTTACTTTTTATCACTCATTAAAAGCAATTTCTTTTTCTATCCGATGCTTATCGGTTTCGTGGTAACAATGCTCGTTGCCATTTGGAGAAAATGGCGGCGTTTGTTGTATATGACCATAGTTGTTTTTTTTGTATATCAGTCCGTTATTGCCATCCGCTTTACAACAGACGTCCCCCGTTATGTTCAGAACAAGCACTATATGGTCATCAGCGAGTGGCAGCAAGCACTGGCGCAGCCGGGTAACAGCACTCCGTTGTGTCTCATGCCCCAAGCATTATGGGGGGAATCGTACTATCTGTATCACTTTCTCCACCCGTATCAATATTTAAAATACTGTGATTCGTTTGGACAAAATAGGCCAAAATGGTTTATAATAAGCGCTAAGTCGACTGATCCTGTGCCTAAGGGTTGTGAATTTACGTTCGGTTTTTCCCTCAGTGGCGGCGACGGATTATTTTACTGTCCGAAAGGAATGAAATGAATATTATTGTCATCATACCGGCGCTCAATGAAGAAGCTTCGATCGAATCGGTAATCCGAAGCGTTCCCCGCAAAATTCCCGGTATAACCGGCGTACGTGTATTGGTCTATGATGACGGATCTGTCGACAGAACAACGGCAATCGCGAAAAAAGCAGGCGCTGATTTATTGTTTCGTCACCCGCGGCCCTATGGCCTTGCCCGAACATTCAAAGATGCTCTTCACGAAGCACTGCGTGCTGGAGCAGATATTATTGTGAACACCGATGCAGACAACCAGTATGATCAAAAAGAAATTACTCAACTGGTGCGACCAATCATTGACGGTGCTGCCGATTTTGTAATTGGAGATCGGCAAGTGAAGAAACTTGATCATATGCCATGGGCAAAAAAGTACGGCAATATGATCGGAAGTTATGCCATACGGTTACTTGTCGGAACCAGCGTGAGTGATGCGTCCTCCGGTTTCAGGGCATTTACCTCAGAGCTTGCCCGATCGGTTAATATACTTTCCGATCATACATACACTCACGAGATGATTATCGATGCACATTTTAAGCATTTTCGTATAGCGAATGTTCCCATTACCTTCAGACGGCGCACCAATGGTATTTCGCGACTCATTTCACACGGCGTAGTCTCACACCTTTTAAAATCCGCCTCTACGATTATACGTACCGTTCTTCTCTATGAAGCGCTGAAGGTTTTGTCAATCACCGGCGGACTATTTGTCTCACTCGGGCTTGTCGGAATAGGCCGTTTTTTATATCTTTCCCTACTTACTTCCGAGGGCAGTAAAGGACACATACAGTCGTTGGTCATTTCTTCAATACTGATAGTCATCGGTTTTAACGTGGTTGTTCTCGGGCTGATTGCCGACTTGATTTCATATAACCGTCGCTTGACCGAAGAGTTGAAACGGGAGCAGAACAGCAAATAACCGTCATACTATGAAATTTGCAGACCTCAAGGATTTTGATTATGTACTTCCCCCGAATTGTATCGCACAGCGTCCCGCAAGCCCGAGGGATAGCGCGAAGATGTTGGTCTATAATAGAAAGTATAAAGTAGAAGGTATAAAGGAAAGTATAAAGGATAAAGTTACTGACAGCGCGTTTAACCATCTTCCGGAGTTTCTAGATGATAGCTATGTGCTTGTGTGTAATGATACAAAGGTTATCCCGGCGAGGATTTGGGGTAAACGGGCTACCGGAGGAAAAGTCGAAGTGCTCTTTATCGAGCACGCCGGACGAACGCATTTTAAAGTGATGCTTTCCCGGTTCATCCGTCAGGGCGAGACCCTTACATTACAAGGAGGTGGTGCAATAACCGTGATTCGGCAAGACGAAAAATATTTCTTTGTCGATACCCATATGTCATATATTGAATTTATCCGGTATCTCAACAAATATGGAACCATGCCCGTGCCGCCATATATAGATAAGCCAGATTCCCGCTATAAGTTAAAACAGGAATACCAGACGGTTTTTGCAAAGCATGAAGGATCAGTTGCTGCACCGACTGCATCTTTGCACTTTACCAACCGATTACTAAAACTATTAACGGGAAAAGGGATATCAATAGAGTACATAACCCTGCATGTGGGGTTAGGAACATTTGCTCCCCTTGCTGAAGAAAATTTTGAGACGCAGACATTACACGATGAGACGTACGAAGTGAAGAAAGACGTGTGGCAACGGCTGCAGAATGCAAAAGAATCCGGGAAAAAAATTCTGGCTGTCGGAACTACGACACTGCGTGTTTTGGAAACGATTGTGAAAACGGAAACTCTGACCGGTAAAACAAACATTTTTATTACCCCGCCCTACCAGTTCCAATTTGTCGATGCCATGATTACGAACTTTCATTTGCCTGCCACTTCCCTACTCTTGTTGATTGCGGCATTCATCGGGGATAAAAATAAAACTTTGGATTTATACCAACACGCTATCAGCACAAACTATCGCTTCTACTCCTTTGGGGACGGAATGCTCATAATTTAAGTACAAAGCTTAAAGATTAAAGCCTAAATAAAGCTTAAATATTTAAGCTTTAAGCTTTATTAAATATTAAATATTTAGTCTTTAGGCTTACAGTATTACTCCTATTATTCCGATTCCGAGAAGTAACAAGCTTGCGATCACCGGCCATAACTTTCCGATATCAAATCCGGCTTGCGGTATATATGGAACGGGTGTCGGTGCTTGCGCATAGATAATTGGGGTTGCGGTCGGATACGGCGTATAAGTCGGTGGAACGGGAGCGGGTGTATAGGTTGGTGCCGGTGTATACGAAGGAAACGGCGTATTGGTAGCCAAAGGCGGGCTTGTCGGGATGGGTGTGTTTGTCGGAACGGGCGTATTGGTTGCTGTGGGCACAGGTGTATTCGTCGGCGTCGGTGTGGGAGTTTTGGTTGGTGTTGGTGTGTTTGTCGGCTGATTTGTCGGGATTGGCGTGGGAGTCTTCGTAGGTGTTGGTGATGATCCGGGCGGAGTTGTCGGAGTGATTGTCGGTGTATTCGAAGGTGCGGGCGTTCCTCCGGGAATTGTCGGAGTAGGTGTTTTGGTTGGACTGGGTGTGTTTGATGGCGCCTGAGTCGGCAAAGTAAGAGGAATTTGAGTTCCGGATCCGTTGGCCACTTGATTGGCGTTTATGGGTCCCGACTGGGTTGTGCTTCCCGTACAGTCATATGCAAATGGTTTACAGGAGCAGTCGATGTTCACCACCAAACAGTGATCGCTTCCCGCTGCAATCGTACATTCACCACCGTCTGATGCACCGGTGCATGGCGCACTTCCACACGAACAATTGCCTCCCTTTGCCAATGTGCAATGTATATTCTCATTACCCGTCAATGCACGAGGAGCATTAAAACGAACCGTGAAAGTTCCTCCGCTACAGCTACAGACTCCGGGAGTATTTGTGGGTGCGGCAGTTGCACCGCAGGTTGAGGGGCAGGATGCGTTTTCTCCCTGTTCGTTGTACATAAATACCCATTTCATACCTTGAGTTGCATCACATAAATACACCGCGTATGTCGGTATGTTTCCGGTGCATTGGAGGAAATTTAAGCCCCATTGCCCACCAAGGGTACAGGTTTCTCCTTCGACCACATTGCACGCGTTTGCCGCCTGACTGGATGTCGTAAAAACCCTTCGAAGTGACAGTAAACTTAAAAGCAATGAGACGATGAGTAGGAAAACAAGCGCGAAGTTGGCAATCGTAAATGCGTGTTTAGGGGTGTTCATTGTTATTTATCTGATTGTGGCAACTTTTACGTAGGCACTGACTATTTTAGGTATCGGGGAATATGTGCCGGATTTTTCACTGATATAATAAGAAACATACGCATATTCCTCAAAGCCGGGTTTCAGCGGGTTGGTTGTCTTAAGGGTAACGGGTGTCGTAAATTTTTCGAGCGGTGCAGATTCAATCTGCTCATAAAAGTCAGGGTCGTCAAAAAGAGGAGGGTCCAATTGATAATCAGTGAAGGATTCGGACAGTTCGCCATTATTCATCCGTTTGATCGTTGTCTCAATGTTGAAAAGAGAAAGGATGTTCTGGGGATTGTTCAGGTTTTCCGCATCAGCAATGTATTTTTTGATGAGTTCGAGTGCCCGGGCCTGCAATGTTTCAGGGGAATCTGTCAGCTTGTCTAAATTTTCCTGGTAGATGCCCTTAAATCGTACGCGCAAAAAAAATCCGCTCAGTTTCATGACTTTTTGATCATATGTTTCAATAAGTACCGGTAACTCCGTTTCAATTTGAGATGCAGTTACGGGAGTTGTTGATTCAGTTCCCTCAACAACGATTTTGTTTGTGCTGAAAAAATCCCGCAGTGCAGCCCAGGTGATAACATGTTGAATGAGTAGTTTGTGCCGTTCTTTTGCAGGCAGACCGGGAAACAAATCTTGATACTCTTCACGTAGGTTCACGACGAACAGGTGGTTGTTTATCCGGCGCGGCGTAAAAGTGATCTCGTCAACGCTGTTAAAATTGATGCTCGGAATAATCTTCGACGGGTTGTCCAAATTTGCCCGGGGGGCTGATGCAAAGCGTTGTCGCTGCTCAACAAGTAGCGAAACCGTAAAAAAAATCAATGCCACCACCAGAACAATTACTGTTCCTAAAAATCTTGGATCTAAAATAAATACACGATACAACCGTTTCATAGTTTAACATCATTATAAACTATTGAGGGATTTGTCAAACCGAAAAAGACAGTAAATATTTAGAAAATTACGCTGATGACACCGACTCCCAGAAGTAACAAGCTTGCGATTACCGGCCATATCTTTCCGATGTCAAATCCGGCTTGCGGTATATATGGAACGGGTGTCGGCGCTTGTGCATAGATAATTGGGGTTGCGGTCGGATACGGTGTATTTGTGGGCGGAAGCGGTGCGGGTGTGTATGTCGGTTGTGGCGGATACGTCGGATACGGCGTAAATGTCGGTTGTGGCGGCAAAGGAGTGATGGTAGGAGGAACAGGTGTTTCGGTCGGTGTTGGTGATGGAGTCTGTGTTGGGGTCGGTGTCGGTGTTTTTGTGGGTGTCAAAGTCGGTGTGACTGTTGCAGTAGCCGCAGGAGTGCCGGTAATTGTCGGAGACGGTGTCGGTGTGCTTGTAGGTGTTGCAGTGACCGTCGGTGTCACAACCGGAACAACGGAACAAAGCGAAGTGGAATCTCCCGAAGATGCAACAAGTTTGAATGTTAAAACGGCAAAGGTCCCACTTCCCCGCACTACTTCACTACTTGCGCCTGTCAGAAGAACATAATTTGTTCCGACCAGTTGGTCGGTTAGCGAGCTGAAAAACAGACCATTTCGTGTGGAAACGTATTCCAAAGCTACCGGATCGTAGCTGATTTGTGCTTGTGCTCCCGTTGTACCGTCAGTACCCGTTACGACCATAACGGTAAATTCATAATTCTGACCGATGGTTAACGGCCCTGTTGGTGCGACCAGCGTAAATACTGGGTTGGTGAAAGCCCGGGGTTTTGTTTTAAAGATCGAACGCAACGACAAAACTCCGATCACGATCGCAAGGAGAAGAACGGCTAAAATGGCAAAACTTACCTTGGCTGTGGTTGCTTTGTTTTTTCCCATAAAAATAACCTGAATTTATTATATTCCAAATCAAAAATTGCAATGAGGAATTTGTGATGGGAATCAACAAGTTGCTTAGCTCAGCTATCATGTTTTTCGACTCCGTGGGACCCCTCCCTAGAAAGGTTCCCTCCCAAGTCGCTCAAAACAGACAGCTTCGCAAGCAAAGTTATTTAAAAAACATTATGCGCCGATTTTGAATTCTACAATGTCGCCTTCTTGCATGACATACTCTTTTCCTTCGCTACGAGCCAAGCCTTTTGCTCGTGATCCTACCCACCCGTTTTCAGCAACAAAGTCTTTATAGGAAACAATATCTGCTTTAATGAATTTTTTTTCGAAATCTGTATGGATGACTGCTGCAGCTTGCGGTGCTTTTGCTCCTTTAAGAATCGTCCACGCACGGGCCTCGATTTCTCCAGCGGTCAAGAACGAAATTAAATTTAAGGTCTCATACCCAACACGAGCTAACTGATCAAGTGCCGATTCAGTGATACCTACCGATGACAATAGCTCTTTTCTTTCCTCGTCTGTTGCTTCTGACAATTCCGATTCCAGTTTTGCAGAAAGTGTGATGATCTGAGATCCGGGATGCGCGATACGCGACCATTCAGCGAGTACGGCGTCTTTATTTTGAAGCTGTTCTTCAGACATGTTGGCGACATAAATGGCCGGTTTCATCGTTAAAAGATTGAATTGCTTGACGAGTTGTTTCTGCTCGATATCCAGCTCGAATTCCCGTGCCGGTATCCCGGTGTCCAGGTGCTTCTTCAACAATTGTGCTAATTCATACGCTTCTTTCTGCTCTTTGGACGCATTTTGTTTCGGTTCTTTCATGTTATCCAACGTCTGAAGGTCTGAAAGGAGAAGTTCTTCATTTAATGTTGCAAGGTCTTCCGCGGGGTCAACTTTATTTGCGACATGGATAACATCGGGATCCTCAAAGAATCGGAGCACATACACGATTGCACTCGTTTCACGGATATGCGACAAAAATTTGTTTCCCAACCCTTCCCCACTGTGTGCGCCCTTCACCAAACCGGCCACATCCACAAATTCTACAAGGGCAGGAACTATCTTTTCGGTATGTACAATTTTTGCTAACACATTTAAACGTTCATCAGGAACTGGCACGATACCAGTATTCGGTTCAATTGTTGCAAAAGGATAGTTTGCCGCCAATGCCTGCTGTTTTCTGAGCAGCGCGTTAAAGAGTGTGGATTTGCCTGCGTTCGGAAGTCCGACGATAGCAATTGAGATGTTCATGGGAAGTATTATAACAATAACCATTAACGAATTCTCTCTGCACTGAATGTGAGGAACGTCTTTTCTGAGTATGTAGCTATTTCTGGAACTTGTTGAAGGGGTATATTTACTTTTCTTCTCAGTCCCTTACCTATTGTTATGTGTGCACTAGTTACTTCAAATCCGTTTGTCTCTAAATGATGGAGAATTTCAGGCAACGAATTTTTTGGGAATAAACGAACGTCCTGATGGAACTCCATAATTATTTGTTGCACCTGGCGGAGTTTGCCAGATAAAGAGAGCTCTCTTATCGCATCACATTCTGTGCCCTCAATGTCCATTTTCAGTAGGTCGATCACTTCGTCCTTCCTTATTAAGTTTGACAGCCGTATTTTGGGAACTTGGACTGAAAATGTACCCGGCGTATTTATGAGCTGATCTGCAATAAAGTCTTGCGTATGATATCCGTTTGGTGGGCGGTGCAAGTTTAATCTTGTATACCCGGTGTCGTCCCCTGCTATTGCTGCGTTTACAATCTCTACATTCTCAAGTTTTCTGCGTCTTACATTATGAACCATCGCATTTGCTGTCGCAGGGTTTGCCTCAACTATGGTTACTTTCGATTGAGGAGCTCGGTATTTCCAATAAAATGCAGACAGTGCTCCAGGATCACCCCCTAAATCAATGATGTTTGGAGATGACGTTCTTGGGTTCCATTCTCCGTACTCATCTCTCACATAAATTTCAGCAAATATATATGATATTTCTAATAGTCGTTGTGCACAAAGAGCAGTTAATGCTAATAAACCCATAGTGGCCATTTCAGGTACAAGTGTTTTCAACTGTTCAACATCTTCACGAACTGTTGTTCTCAGAATTGTTTGAATTTCGTCAAAGGCATTATATGACCCACTTGCTTTGCATAAGCTGCTGATGGATCTTATTGATTCTACAACATGAACCATGCCATATTATATCGCTTACGGAGCTTTGTTACAAGCCGGGGTATTACACATTTAAGTATGCCAGAAGAGGATTATGATCAGAGCCTTTTGTTTCGGGTGAAACACAGCTGGCACATCTCAGATTCGCGATCCAGATGTGATCCAGCTTTCTTCGTATATGTAAATTAAACATCTTGATAAGTGTTTTAAAGAAGAAAGCTGCAAGCTTGATGTCCATACTATTTAGGTCAGCAGTCCACTGTATGTTTTTTGAGACGTTGAGGAATTTGTCACCAAGAATTCTTTCGTGCATTTGGAATTCAGCGCCAGTCTTCAGGAGATCAAAACTATTGAAGTCTCCGCAAAGAATTTCGTGGTTGAGCAGCCGGTTCCTTGCCAGATACTGCCTGATGTAGTTCAGTTGGGACTCGCGGTTAGCTTGCCCGCCATTATGATCCAGGTGGATATTAGATATGCGAATTGTATTGTTGGAATATTTAAAGTAACCCACAATGGCTCTTCGTTGAAATGGTGTGCTTATACCCCCGGCGACAAGGGAAAAAACAAGTTCATGTAATGCCAATTTTTTGCTTTTAGGTAGAAAAACTTTCTCGCTTCGTATTAGTTGAAGCCTTTTAGTGTCCCATATAAGACAGTTTCCCATTCCTAAGACAGATGACTGATCACCCAAATTGCATACTGCCTTCCAATTACTTCCTAGTTTTGCAAGTATATTTTTGATTATATGTTCTTTTGTATTGAGTACTTCTTGTAGTGCGAATATCGATATGTTCGATCTGCTCAAACGTAATATGTTCAAAACAACTTCGTTCGGATGCTGAGAAAATTGAATATTATACGTAGCTATTCCTAGTTGATGATTCTTGTTAACCATGTCGTATTTCCATTCTACCATCAAGGTGACTAATGACAACAGAATATGTCATCGCAATGAGCTCTGTTAGATCCTCTAACATGTTAGTATTTTTTTTCATAGGAAAAGTTTGTTTTGAAGCGACAGCTTCTAGTACTGACTGAGAATTATAGGCGGTGATACCGTAACCGACGTGCTTAGAATGACCATCAGATCCTGCTAGCAACGCTCCTATTTTTGGGTTATGAATGTTTTTTGCAATAAATTTACGTACATTGATTTCTCTGCCGAAAACCAGCCCTGTTTTATCGGCCTGTTGCAACCTTGCGCCACTTGCGTTGAATATCTCTATCCCATCGATATATAATCCTGGATCAGGAGAATTGATAATTGTGGAGATCAATTGAAAAGGTACAGATGAAGATCTGGGTAGGTTTGGGTGCGGAATTACTATGTAACCTCCAAGCTGGTGCGCATATAGTATTGTGTCAACCAGTGACATTCCTCGAGGTATACCACTGAACGTGTTGAGTACAATAACATGGCCATGTTTTGTTGAAACTTCTATTCCTGGTATCACCTCAATTGGGAGAGAATGACGAAGCGCGTAATCTACAGAAAGAACTGAAGATTCAATATTGTCATGATCAGTTATAGCGATAGCATCTAAACCTGCTCTAATAGATGCATCGACGATCTCTTCCGGTTTTGCACTACCATCTGAGAAATTAGTATGTAAATGTAAGTCGGCTGCTTTCCAAACAATACCTTTGCCTGTTTGTAAACCATTTCCTTCATTAGCGTTAACCTGTTTGTATAAACCAAATTCAATTCCCATATATGTGAATACTGTTGTTTCTAAGCTTATGACAGGCAGTTTCTAGACCTTGAAGTATTTCTGGCTGCGATGTGAGGAGCGCAATTTCCTCTGTTCCGAATCTGACGAAAAGCTCATCAAAATTATGAGAGCCGATTATTGCTGTGTGGTTACCAATTTTAAGTGCCTTAGCATGAACTACGCCAGGGTATCGTGTAATCCTAAACTTAGGTTTCTGCTGGCCAAAGTTATGGACTAGACGTGAAAAACGCGGCGCAAAACCAAGATTGCTTTCTGAAGATGTGATTACTTCAATATCTCGACCTTTATCGGCCTCGTGATTAAGGATGTGTCTCAACTGACCAACCGGCAGGTAAGGTGTAAGCAACGTGATTTTATCTTCGCCTGAAAGAATGCGCTCACGTACAAAATCCATAATTAAAGAGCTATTTCGCTTTCCACTGTCAATAAGAACGGAATTATAGCTATCGCAGGAAATAACTCTATCAGATTGCTCGTGCTCATAGAACGACGATATGAAGACTTGAGCAAGGACATTAACAATAGCAGGATTATTGGTGCCCAACATTAAATCAACTCTCATCATGTCTAATGGTGTTAGGTTTAGGCCACCAATATAGGCAAAATCATCGACAATTACTATCTTTTTATGATCTCTACCAATAAAACCTGGAACAGGCGTGTTCTTTAATATACTATGGGGTCTGTTTGTACACACGACTTTACCCGCCTCTGCCAAGGCTCGTAATAAACCAGCTCTATTTCTTACTAAGTGATCACGAAATTGTCTTTGGCTGTCGCTGAACGAAGGTAGATGGTTGAATGTATTATCGGCTACATAATCTGAGTACGAGTCGTGGACAAATCTAAGGTCTAAGGAAGCCCGTGCTAGCTTGGCGTTTGACATTTCATGTACGAGCAAGTCGGAATAATGTCCAGACTCAAAAGCCATGACTTGTATCCATATTTTCTCATGTGCGTGTCGGACCTGTTGGAGTAGGTCTGAATAGAATTCGGTTGTAAATAGAAGTTTGTATTGTGATGCATTCTGTGTTGGAATCTCGGGAGTTATGACCGGACCTTGTATATCCGAATTTTCTAGTCGTGCTAACATAACCCATAGTATACTAAAATGCTCAGTATGTAACAAGCAGACCTGGTATATGCAACGGCTAAACCGCTCGATCAGGGTCACTCACGTCTAAGTTGTGTAGACAAGCTACTATCTGAACGATGTAACCAGTAGCACGGCGTTAAGTATTATATTAAAATTGTTTTGATTATCCCGTTCTGTAGTTCGTTAGTAATGTCTCAGATTTACTTCTTATAGTCGATGAAAACAGAAGAACGAAATCAACCCGGGGGCAAGCTGCGTGTAATTTTATTGCGCATCGATGTGGAACGGGAAGGACAGGAAGTAGATGTCCCTGTCCATTTTGTTACGGATGGCATGCATCAGGAGTCTGCGCAGCAATGTAGCTGCAGAACCGGATTGGTGCAAATATTTGGGGGTGTGCCGAAATTTACAGCGAGAGTTATATGTGCGGGTTCGAAGAACGGTAGCTGTTATAAAACGTGGGAATGATGTAGGGTGAGACCCTTACGGATTACATGAAGGGTTGAACCCTTCATGGTTTACCAAAATTTGTTACAGTAATCTATATAATTATCAATTAATTACTCATATGATCGATGATAATCAAGTAGAAGCGGGAGTTCAGGCAGGTAAAGAACGATTAGCATCCACAACCGAAATGTACCAAGTAACGCAAGAGTTTGCCGATTCCCCAGTTGGTGCTGAGGTTAACGCATTTATTGCGAGTTTTATGCACGTTGCAGAGGGAAATAAAGTTGAACCGCAAGAGCTACATAAGATGCTCAAAACACAAAATACCGGTGAAAAACTTATCTTCGTGAAGCGAGATGCGACAAATAAAATTATCGGGGTACAGGCAGTATCTCGTATGTTGTCTTTTTCTTCAGTCCCGAAAGATCACGGGAAGGCTGTTTTACAACTTGCCGACGGTGTTGTTCACCCAGATTCTCGACAAAAGGGCGTTTTAACAGATTTGTTAACCGATGCGCTCACAAAAGCACCAGGAGAGTTGAGTCGCTTGATTGAACAGCAAGAGCCGAGTGAGGAACGTGAGGCTGTTCTCGAGCAGTTGAAAAGACCCTCGGCATACACAGTTGTGGATGATACAAATCCATTGCGCGATGCTGTTGTTAGGGCATTTTGTAAAGCGACAATGGCTGCAGGATGGCAGCTGGACGGAAAAATTGTACAAGGAATGGCTGGTCCTCAGGCATCTGGGGTAATAGAATACGACGCGGATGAAGATATTACGATAGTTTCTGGAGATGTTGGTGTGTCAGGTGTGGAAGAGACAAAGTATGGCAAATTGCCAGTACGTAAAGTAACTACTGTTGATTATGAAAAGCCAGGAAATGCATTCGACCGAATTCTCATAGGGCTCCCGGAGATGGAATGGCACATGAATGAACCGGGATATAGGGTGGTAAACGGTGCCGATAAACTTTCCGAAACGGAAGCTATTTTGTCAGCAGCCCGCAGAGAAGGTTTTCAGCAAACCGAACGTGCGCAAATGACACGCTTCTCTGCACAAAAAGAAGTGTAAGTGTTTCAAAGCTCGATTGTTTCTCCACCCAATTTGTTGATGAAATGGGTGTCGTGGGAAATATAGAGTATTCCTCCCTCGTAGTCTTGCAACGCATTTTCGAGTTCTTCAATTGACGGTAAGTCCAAATGATTGGTTGGCTCGTCGAGAACTAACAAATTCGGTTTATTGGCAAACATTTTTATAAGCTGAAATCGTGCCTTCTGTCCTCCTGATAGATCCATAATTTTTTGTCGCGCATCGATGGTCGGGTCAAAAAGATACTGCGAGAGTATGCTCTTAATGTTTTTTGTATCCGAGTTCATATGGTAACTTTCATAGATTTTGTAAACAGCCTCTTCAAGTTTCAACGGAAGATATTTAGGGTCTATTTCCTGCTCATACTCCCCTATCCTGATTGACGGTTCGATGGTAATGGCACCGCCAAATACTGTTGCTACAGGGACCTCATTTTTATACCGAGATAGGATTGTTCGAACCACAGTACTCTTTCCCGCGCCGTTTCTTCCCTTAATAAAAACACGTGACCCATGACCGATTTTGAATGAAACGTGAGAGAAAAGCGGTTCGGTATACCCAAGTGAAAGATCTTTTATTACTAACAGCTGTTGGAGACGTTCTTCGTTGGTGTGGGTAACGATTTTAATATTCTTTTCTTTGAATTTATGATACGACTCGGATACAACCGTATCTAAATCTTCTACTGAGTCCTGATCAATCCAAAAAGACGGTTTGACTGTTTCGGCTTTAATTTTTTCATAATCCTTCAACCAGTGATCGTACTTTATTTTCCACGCCTTACTTTTTGCACGCATTTGCAACCCCCACTCCACCCTTTTTTTTGCATCAGCAAGTCTTTTTAATTGATTATGATATTCAACGACTGAATTCTTGGTTTGGGAAGTGTTCTGCTGTAAATAGTCATCATAATTTCCTTTGAATGAGGAAATACGCATATCTTTAAGTTCGATAATTCTATCCACATATTGCAAAACATCACGATCATGGGTAACAACTAAAACTCCTGCTTTTACGGAGTGCATCCAGGTAATAAATTGTTCTTTACCAATATAGTCCATGTGGTTCGTGGGTTCGTCAATAAGCAATAGGTCAGCTTTAGAGTACATCATACGGGCCAACTCCACGAATCTTTTTTCACCTCCCGATAGAATTGCGAGTGGACCCTGTGCCTTTTCCGCCGGAATTTGGAAATCCAAAAGGGTTGCAAGAATTACGTCCTTTATGTAATAGTAGCCATTCTGAGAGAAATACTCGACAGCCTCGGTATACGCGTGTGCATCGGCATGATTCCCCTCCTCGAAATCGCGCAAAACCTTTTCATAGTGAGAAAAACGTGGAACACTCTCCAAAATATAATCGAGAGCCGTTACTGTGGCGTTGGCAAAATGTTCCTGTTTCGTAAGTACCGTCCGAAGATTTTTCTTTGTGCTGATAGATCCATCAAAGTCGTGATCTACGTTTCCCAGAATGTGCAATAGCGTTGTTTTCCCTTGACCATTGCGACCAATGAGTGCAACTTTTTCACCTTTACTGACATGCAGATTAAGGTCAGTGAAAAGAGTTTTCGCACCGATTGATTTAGATAGGTGCTGTGCGGTTATTAACATGGATGATAGTATACCATTCGATCATGTAGGGGTTGATTTTGTGTCGGTAAGGGCGAGACCCTTACGGACAAGCTCAAAATGCGGACTCTTTTTGAATACCGGGACGAAGAACACGAAAAGAAAGCAGAAAACATGAAAAAATGAGCAGGCTGCCGACAAGAAACGGGAACGGAACCGAAATGGTAGCTACAATTCCCCCGAGTATCGGCCCGATAATCATGCCAATACTTTGATATGAAGCGCTTAACCCCATGATCGATCCCTGTGATTTCGCATCGGCTTCCCGAGATAAGATTGTCGGTATGAGCGTTTGAATTGCGCCATTGAACAACGCCAGGATGATCATTCCCAGAACAAAGAGTGTTAACGACCGGGAGAGAAACATAAGTATAAATGAGGCCGTTGTCAGTAGCATGCTTGCTGAAAATGCTTTTCGAATTCCGAATTTCTTGGAAAAGCGCGCAACAAACAGATTCTGTGAAATCACACCCACAACGCCGAAAAGAGTAAACAAGATGGCATTCTGAGCTTCTGAGATATGGAGTATTTGCAAAGTGAACGGTTGGAATCCGTAAATGAGCGCACACGCGAACGCGAGATAGTATATAAGCGTAATGAGGAACGTCGGGCCGACATTTTGGTCAAACAATGTCCGCGCGAGATGCTTGAAATCGAATAGTTTTCCTTTTCGTACCTCCCCCATATGCTTATTTGTTTCCGGCAAATACAGCGCGGTAAGAATTACTGCAATTACCGTAATGATACCGGCCAGAATAAACGGAACAGCCTGTCCAAAACCGAGCGTAAACGCGGAAATCGCCGGACCGAAGACGAATCCGAAACTGAGCGCAGAACCGATCATACCGAATGCCTGTGTACGGTCTTCCGGTTTAGAGGAATCAGAAATAACCGCAAACGCCACCGGGATATTCCCTGCCGTAATACCGTCGATAGCCCGTGCGATAAAAAGGAAAAGAGCATTCGGGGCAAAGGCCATGATAAAAAAAGAAATTGCTGTTCCGGTTATCGAAATAAGCAGTAAGGGTCGTCGCCCATACTTATCAGACATGCGTCCAATAATCGGTGTCGCGATGAACTGGCAGATCGAAAATATGGAAAACAACAAACCGTTTTGGAAATCGGTCAACCCAAAGCGCTTCGAGTATCCGTAGAGAATCGGGATGACAATTCCGTATCCCAACATGTTCACAAGGGCGACGAGAGAAATAATGAGTAGTGTCCGGTTACGGTTCAACATAGAAAATCTATTATACAAGACAGCGTGATGCATGTCACATGGTATTTTCAGGGTTTAACCCCGTAAGGGTGAGACCCTTACGTCCTCTAGTAAGTTGCTTACAACTATAGGCTTTTGGTATAATAGCGTATGCCATCAAAAGTTGAAGAACTTAAACAAATCGGCGAAGCACATAAGCCAGTCGTGGACAAAATGATAGAGTTTGTTCACAGAGTTGCCGAAATCTCATTAAAAGAGCTTGAAACAACCGAAGGTGTTCGCGGAGCGATACAAATGTATTTGAACGGCGTTGCCGCCTATCCAGACAGAGTTTTCCTACGCGGTCGCACAATGAGGCACTATAACTTTCAATTTAAACAAAATTTGGTTAGAAGTGTTTCGCAAAACGGGCCAGGTCATTTTCAAAAATGGATCCGTCGGTTTAAAACTCCTGCAGCTCGGGAGGAACTAATTCAACGAATTGTTACCCTTGATGTTTTGCATTTTGTGGAGGCTTGGTATATGTCGCACAGTAAAATGTTTCCTGAGCCAGATTGGGAAAAGCTCGAAACATCACATCAAAAAGTACTTTCGGGAAGAATAAGCGATGTAACACAATTGTATGGAGCCTTATTCTATGGTATACAAGCTGCCGCAATCGAGGTTTTTGTTGAAGACACTGCCCCACCGGATGCTGAGCTAGTCATGTTCTTGACTATGTAAGCTGTTGAAGAACGATCATTAATCTTGTCACCAGTGTGTCGTCAAGTATTCGGCCAATTGTCCTCAGTCTTCGCAGTGCTATCTGAACAATTTCAGTAGGTAAAACCTGTTTCTCCGGCATAGGAGCGATATGATTTTCTCGCATATAAAACGCAGCTTCCATCGGGTCAGGATATCTCGAATCTATAGCAGTTTGTAAAAGCCGTGCCTCTGAGTAACTCGCGAGGGCTCGGGTAATGTTTAGTACAAACGAATAGCTGGCATACACAAGACTTTTTTTCCTCATCGGAAGATTGACAACGGTTAGCATGTTTTCGATATGTTGTCCAAGCGAATAAGTGAGCGCCTCCAGAACGTATGAGCGGGCTATTTCTTCAGTAATGATCATGCCACTTTCCTGTAATACAGATAAGTGCGTAAGTACTCCTGGATGTGCTGTTGGAGTTCCTGATGATGGACCCATGCTTGCGCTAGCTCGTCCTGAAGCTGATTCAACTCGCAAGTTGCGAATTGTATGAAGCCGCCCAGTAAATAACTGTTTGTCATAAATCTCTAAACGTTCTGCTGTTATACGTTCGTCGTCATGAGCGCTAAAATGAGGGACAGAGGGAAGAACTTGGGCACTTATGTGTTCAACGAGCGTTCCGAAAACAGGTCTCGGTGTCACTCTGCTATATTGAATATCACCTCCTGAATGAGTGGGATAGTTAGGGTCAGACAGAAACACATCATGCTGAAATGCCTCTCCATGGTGGCGTATCGCGTCATATGCAGGGGTATCCGCGATTAGTTCTAGGCCGATTGCTGCGATAGTATGCTCTACTGACATGCTTTAGTATATCAAATATCACTGCGAAAAGCTCGGTGGGAGTGTACAATCGTAGAAATGGCTATCCGCAACCTACTTCTTTCTTATCTGATCGTTTTTTGCCGGTACTCGTGGTTCTGGTTGGGAATCTGGGTGTTCTACTACCTGCGCTTTACAGACTATGCCGGAATCGGACTGGTAGAAACGGTTATGATCACCACAGTGACCCTTGCAGAAATTCCCACCGGAGCAATCGCGGACCTTTTGGGTAAACGGAACACGCTGATTATTTCCTTCGCTTTGGAAGCAATTGGCTCGGTGCTTGTTGCGACTGCCGGAAGTTTCCCCATGTTGTGTTTTGCTATTTTTGTGATGTGTATCGGCGGTGCTCTGTATTCGGGAACGCTTGAGGCACTTATCTATGACACGCTCAAGGAGAATAAACTAGAAGATCGCTATGATAAGGAGATCTCGCGTATTAGCGCCATAGCGCTCATTGCTCCTGCAATCTGTGGGCTTTTCGGCGGGTTTTTGTATACGCTCGATCCCCGGTTTCCCTTTCTCGGCAACGCCACGCTCTACACTATAGCGCTTGTTCTTTCCTTTTTTCTGGTCGAACCGCATGTTGATACCCAAAAATTTTCATTTTCCAACTTTTTGCATCAGACGAAACAGGGTCTGCATGAATTAGTCAAATCGGCAGACATCAAACAACAAACAGTCTCGTTGTTGTTGGTTGGGTTTGTTGTGGTAATTATGTCGGAAATGGTAAACAGTTTCTTGGGCATAGAATTCGGTTTCGGTGCTGAACAGCAAGGTATATTGTGGGCGGCAATTTTTATACTCTCGGCGTTTGCCACACAACTGACGCCGCTGTTCAGAACAAAATTCAAAGAGCACGCAATTTTTGTCGTAGGAGCATTGATCGCATTGACCATGATTACTTCCCCACTTCTCGGTTTGGTGCTTGGTGGTATCTCCCTGACATTGCGGACATCTTTTGAATCAATATTCAACAATTTGTCATCAGTCACCATAAATGCGACGACGGAATCAAAAAACCGTGCCACTACCCTATCCACATTTAATATGGTCAAAAATCTTCCGTACGTGCTGACCGCCTTTTTTGTGGGGTTTCTTGCGGACAAATTTTCCGCCCGTTACGTAACGGCATTCTTGGGAGGAGCACTGGTATTATTCCTCTTCTACCAACTGTCCGTGATCAAAAAGCAGCGCGTTTAGCCCGCTGTATTGCAAAGACTCGGTATTATAGGTTATAATATCGGTCATGGCACAGGTGGAAATTCCAAAATCATATCTTGGGTCGACAGTACTGAATGATCGTGGAGAACTCCGGATGTTTGCTGATGGTCACGGATTGGCAGACGAAGGTAAGTACCATCAACCCGATCAGTTAACTATAGAGTTTACCGCTCTGGCAGATCTGATTGCTTCTTTGGATGGCAGGCCGCCGGTTGGTGATCTGGATACAACAGCCGAAGAAGCGCAACAGATTTCCCAACTCCTTGATAATGTTTCTCCTGAACGCTACCTGGTGGTGTCAGACCCCTTCGTCAAAGATGGGATCGCTGTATCAGCTCAGGCGGCATTCCAAAAAGGTTTGTTGTTCGGGCTTGAACTTGCAAAAAAACATCCGGGGCAGCTTTTTGTGTGGCGCCGAATGCTTGATGACTACAAAGTATATTTCAGGACATTTCTGGAAAAGTACATTATGACAAGTTTGCCAAACAATACTACCGTTAGAGGGCGTGTCGGGTTTAATTTTGCGAACACTGGCAGCATGGATTCAGAATCTGTGGGGTGGCTCAGATCAAAAGGGTTCTTCTCTGGTTTTGCGTCTGCGATAAACGATGTTACACGATTAACTCCACAAGTAATTAAGCCACGTAATAGATTATTAGAAACACTCGGTCCTGCAGATTCCCACGATGTCTATTCTGATCAACAACTTAAGTCTTTTACTCAAGCCGAGGAGCTTTTGAGGCGTGTGACAATCGTAGCAACGATGATAGTCGAACAAAGATCGGTGGGCATGTCTCCTTTTGAATTCTTTCTCACAACACTGCAGGAGCCGCTACTCGCGGACCGAAGATTTGATGCTGCGGAACAGAGCTCACTTACTATACCTTCCCAACTGAATGCTGCAGAATACCGAAGACGGTATACGGGGAGTGCGGCGCGTTTTAATGTAATAAACGGATTACCACTTGGTTTCAAGTTTTCTGAACACGGTATCGGTGAAGCGGCAATATATTCGATTCCGGGGGAAGGACTGAATTGTGAGATGGTGGAATTTTTGAAAAACAAAGCCAGAACACTCTTTGTCGAAGAAGATCTGGAAGCAATTGTTATGCCTGGAGCAAATGCAGTTGTCAGCCAATCCATTAACAGCGCAAACGTGCAACGAGCTGCTGTGTATGAAGCACTACCTCTTCTCCAATGGACAGATCTGTATGACGGAAAAAAACTGAAAAGCGACGAGTACGCTTCCAGAGTGCCTTTTTGGAAAGATATGTACACAACCCGCATGCATTCTCTGAAATTGATTGAGTATGAAAAAATTCGTCGCTTTATGCTATCAGCTGGAATGATTCCTGCGGGTCAAGAAAATCTATTCAATGCTCTCATTCACGATTTGGGAGGCTTTCTCCGCTCGTAACTTTAAGGAGTCCCACTTGGCGCGTACTGCTTCATGAGATCTTGAATCTGCTCTTGTGTCATGCCCTCCTCAAGATTTGTTGGTGGCTGCATTTGCTCTGTTGCAAGAGTCGGTTGTACCTTCATGAAGCGCGTGAAATCGGAAAACTCAATGTTTGTGGGAGGTACAAACAAATCATCGCCAACAACAGCGGGCTTGCAGTTATTCTTGTATTTTTCTAACTCAGCGAGCATATTGCCTTGTTGTGTCGTGTTCTTAACGGGAGAGCCAGGTTTGTTATCAGAAGTGGCTGTGTAGTTGAGATCTTCATCGGTCAGATCCATTGTGAAACCGGTGTTTTCGCCGGTCCATACATACATTTTCTTATCTTTCATAATCATTCCGCCGGATTCTTGGGCTGTCTTACCGGTAAAGTTTCCCCGGACGGCGCCGTTCTTAATGTACGAAACGGTTTTTCGACCCGCAGCATCGGTAAACGTGCATTCAAGGCTTAGTGATTT
Source organism: Patescibacteria group bacterium (assembly GCA_041665145.1). Taxonomy (GTDB): domain Bacteria; phylum Patescibacteriota; class Microgenomatia; order UBA1406; family UBA1406; genus JBAYJK01. The sequence continues at coordinate 20,045 of JBAYJK010000002.1, read as the reverse complement.
TGACAACGCGTCTTTTATGGAAGAAAATACATTCTTCTTCTCATTTTTTTCCGCCATCTGAGAAGTGTTCGGTTTTGAATTTCCCTTCATATTCATCACATATGCACCACCTCCGAGGGCAAGTAATACAACTGCGACTAGGCCGGTTAAAAGAGCAATTTTGGTATTCATGCGATCAGGATAACATATCTCGTAATATTGTCAATATATTAGTGCTCTCTCACACATATAAAGATATCCTTATAGTTCTGCCACAAGAACCATGTTGTCTTGACGACCCAACTTCTAATTATTAGCAGAAGAAGCTGCTTTCTGCCATTGGCAGAGTTGGCAAAATTCTGCTAAAACACATGCCATAAAGCAATTTGTTGTCCTGACAGTCTAAAGTGGTTAGTATGAAAATACATCAATGGTATGTATATGAAACAAAACAGATGTGAACGTGCTGTCCTATTAGTGAGAATTTGTTGCTTTGATCAATTATCTTGCAAATAGGCTATCGTGTTCAATATGACAAAATACATACAGTAGAAGTGAATATGTAAGCAAGCAAGTTCAGATTGCCATCAAAAATTTCTTAAGAATCTCAAGGTATGTATTCAGACTTTGTATGTCTACCCATTCTTCATCTGTATGGAGTCCAGCGCCGATCGGACCGAATGTTACTCCATCGCACCCTGCGGCGTTGTAATGACGCACATCCGAACCGCCATGTTTGACGATTACTTCGCTTAAGGTTCCCGTCACCTGTTGCGTTGCTTCCCGGAGTTTCACTACAAAATTATTTTTCTCGTCAGTAAATTGCGACGGTTCTTTCAGCTGGATGTCGAGTGCGGTTCCCAGGACGAGAAGTTTATTCAGGGAAGCAATAATTGTTTCGGAATCTTCAGGAATATACCGCACATCAAGCCCTGCTTCTGCCTTGTCGGGCACTTTGTTCATTGTCTGATTTTCGGTTGTCACCCGCGCAACGTTTACCGTAGTTTGCCATACCTCGTGTTTAGGAACCGGATATGTCTGTTGCAGGTTATTCAAAAACTGAGTAAGTTTCCATACGGCACTTTCACCATTCCAGGGATAAGCGCCATGGGCAGTTTTACCGGTCGCGGTTACTTTCGCCCACACGATACCTTTTGCTTTATTATTTACACCAAAACTAGTTGGTTCCCCTGCTATCATAAAATCACATAACACCCCCTGCTCTGCCTGGTGTTTTGCGGCATTAAAACCGCCAACTTCTTCATCTGTTACCAGTTGTAAACCAAGAGGATAAGTAACTCGTTTGGCAAGTTCTTTAAAAACTAAAATCTCTACGGCAGCGGCTGCCTTCATATCATCCGTTCCCCTTCCGTACAGTTTGCCGTCTTTTTCGAATGGTTTATACTGCTCTTCCCTACCCGGGACAACGTCGAGATGTGCATTCAGAATTATCTTAAAGCGTTTAGGACGTGTTGTGCCGGAATAAACCAGTGCGCTCGGTACCCCGTTTTTTTCAAACCGTTCGATAGTGTATTCCGAAACTTCCTGCAATGCCCGCTCCAAGACATCTTTCAAAGCCTGAGGATTTTCTTTAGTAGAAGGAATCGCAATTAAATCTTTTGCAAGCTTGACAATAGTATCCATAAAACTATTGTACCACGGCACCAAAAGTAGTAGACTGCGAGTTAATGAATGTTGCAGAGGGGTTGCACATTGATCGAGATTTTGTCGAAGCGTTGTACGGATCTCATCGAATGGTTCCGACAGAGGTTATTATTGCTCAGCGCGTACTGAATCTTATCGAAATGCTCTCCAGCGGCGCCTACCCCGACCGTACAATTCCGATTACCGATATGTTCGATCATCCTCACGTTGCGATGGATTTTTTCGGAGGTACGGCGATTGCGCGATCAGACATACGTACGGGTGGTGTGCCGATAGACAATACTGTGATTTCGTCGGGACCGAAGGGTGATGGTTTTATTTACCATCGGCAACTGACAGCAGATGATCGTGCCGTAGCATGTATTCAGTCACAGTGGTATCGACGAAACCGTCGTTTTCCGCTCCGGATGGGAGTGCATACGCTCCAACTTGAGATGCCAAGTAATGCTCAGTCGGGAAAACATCTCTCTACATCGGATATAGCGTGGGCTGATCCCCGATTTGTTGAGGGTTCCTTTGGTTATTTGAGCTCGTTCGGTTCGGTGCATACGAATCCTCAAACCTCCGAGCCGCTCGCCTTTTCTTGGAATTGTCGCATTCTTCCTCCGACGCAGGAGGTGCTTTTGACTACCCGACATTCGAAATATTTTCCGAACGGTGTTATGTGGAAATTTGCATATTAATATGACTATAAGTGAGCACAGAAATGTCTCGGAGGTGTTACTGGATTTGTGTCCGCTGTCGTTGCTTCCCATTAAACTTTCTAAGCCTCGCAAAACAACGCCTGGATTAGTTATCGAGGGAAACAACCAACAACAGATCGGTCTTGAATATCACATGTCGCAATATATTCCCCGGTTGTTAACGGATGCTGTTCGTGTGGGACGCACCGGTCAACGTACCGGACTTACTCTCCAGAAAGTCGTCGATGCGCTTAACTTGTCTACTGCTACGATTACCCGCTTTTTTGCTCCGGGAAGTCCACATGGGACAGTATATGACAGACCGTATCCGTACCCGTTTACCGATCCGGATGGTAAAGACTGGTTGATGCGTCGCTTAGTATATGTGCAGCGTCTTTACAACGACCTGCCCTGGTACTTTTCTGCTGTTCCCAATATGGTAACGTCCGAAACGCAGTTGTTTGATCCTTCTTTAGGAGATGAACTGTTTCGTGGGGACCCGCAGGACTTGGAAGGAAAAGCTGCAATGACCATGATTGCGCATTGGACGAGTCCGGTAATTGTCGCACAAACCCCGGTTTATACATTTTGTTCTGTTACGGCTTTTGCAAAACAAATTCGCTCAGAAATCAGATCGACGGTTGAAATTACACAGAGCAAATTGCGTAAAGGCATTATTGTGACACCACCGCACGTTATTGATGCGAACTGGTCACATCGTTCCCCGAAGCCTGATCAATATCTATTTGATATCCACGGAAGACTGATTACTTAAATTCCGAAAAAGGCTTTCAGATCGCGGTCATCCTGAACGGTTGCAAGCGCAGTTGCCTGTAACTGTGTTCCTTCCGCTTGTAATGCTACCAATTCATTAACCGGCTGTCCGACTTTGTAATCTGTAACAATTCCCCTGTTTAATCTGTTGGGTTCGAAATTGCCACGCTGGATTCCCATATAATCAGACAGTTGTGTTTGTGAAAGCGGAGCGGCAGTTGCCTGGACAATATGGTGCCACACAACTTGTGCATGCAACTCGATTGCAGGGTATTTCTGACTATAATACTGCAGAATTGGTCCCATAGCGGCAAGTAAATCACCGATTTTCCAGTTATTCAAATGCGGCACCCGAGCATTCAGATGTTCTCTGTTAAACGCACAGTCTTCTGCGTAACTCGAGTGCTCTCCCATTGCGGGGAGTAAAGAAAAAAGACCTCCCCATTTACGATGCAAGTACGGAAGCACAAATTTTTCATTGCCGTTCACCGCGGCGAGCGCATCGAGTCCGATAACATTCATAATCTGATTGAAATAGATCCACATAAGATCTATCCGTAGATCCGGATTCATCGGTGCATCGATTGACTCTACCGTTCCTCCCATGCGGACACGCAATACACAATGCTGACCGCCAGCCGGATACCTGTCCAGCGAGTGAATTGCTCCACTTGTCAATTGTTCTGTTGCATGTTGAAAGTAACCGTTTACATCCAGCGGAATGTCCTGGTTGCGTGAAGTTGCAAGAAGGCGCCGCATTATTGCCCGGGCATCTCCTCGATAACCCATATCTTCACCGTACACATGACGGGTGTTGCCCATCATAAAGGTGGGTAATTTTGCAAACTGGGTAAGTCTGACAGCCCCCATTGCCAATGCACACCGAGGGTCGGCAAGACCGTCTTCTTGTCGGGGCACTCCGCTATGAACGTGCAATGCGTGTGTCGGCCAATTAAGAACCCCTGACTGTGTGAGGTACGCAGTAATATCGGGAATCCCGACGCGACGGTACATCTCGACAACTTCCTCAGGAATGTTGTGAGCATCATTAACGGTATCACGCAATACTTTTGGGGCGAAGGAAAGCAAATAACCATGCGGTGTTAATGCAACCTGGTCTGGACGGCCGCTTTCGTAAAGCGAGCTGAATGCGACTATTCCCCCATTGATTTGTGCTAATTCGTGAGCTTCACGTGCAGCCCGTGCAATTTCCTGCGCAACCTCTACCGGCGTACGTGCATAAGAACCATTACGTAACGGGTTAGTTGCTGTTTCGATAGTCGGTGCCAAGAGTTCCGGGTGTGATGCATCAGACGCATCATTACCGGGGTACGCGGACAGAAGATTTCTTCCATCAGGGCTGTATTTTCCTCCTTCCAGTTCTGCTCCGGTTGTGGAATCTGTGGGAATTTCTCCTGACCTCAAGACTTCCAGGCGTTCCATTGCCCGGCGATGAGAAGCAGTTGTATCCGGAATAGGTGATAAGGCTACGTGTATTTCGGGTGCATCATTTGCAGTATATCCCGCATCTGGTCTTCCCCACGCCTCCGAGGTATCTCCGTTCCATCGGTGCTCATTGTGTCTGAGCGCATACAGTCTCCCATCTAGAATAAGAATGCCTCCTGCCTCTTGGTGACCGATAATAACGTGCCCGCTTTCGCGTTTTGCTTCTGACGGTTCTGCTTGATCTGCTGTTGCCATATTTTGTTTTTGTAACTACTAAAAAGCCCCGCTTGTGGCGGGGCATAAATTTCAAGTGAAATTAATTGCTACCCCGCGTGGGCGTGGTTAAAAAAGAAAAAGAAAAACTTCTGGTTTATATTTCGTTTCGACATGGGCAGTAATTTTAATATTAATTAGCGTGATTGCAAAATCTGGCGAGCTACTGACAACTGATATTGCTCGATTCTCTTAGTCAAATCTAAAGGAGTTACCCCACTTCGTAACTCATTTTGCAGAACTTCAGCGATAGACCCTTGTGGGTTCATGCGGTATGCCTCAAGCGACTGTACGGCCGGCATAGTCAAATTTGCTAATCGTTTAATAACAATTTCCGCTTGTTCCCGAACTGCAGGATACTTTCGTGCCATATAACCTGCTAAATTTATACCTTCTTGTATCAATGCCTTGACATGAGGATGATTGAAACCAAACAATGTAGCCTCATAGGCGTATTGTTGTTGCTCTTGCCATCGAGAGATATTTGGAAACAGTTTTCTAAAATGCTCCGCCGGATGTTTTCCATCACCAAGAGCCTCGTAGGCAGCCATCGTAAGAATTTGCAGGAAACAATTTCGTGCTGTTTCATCAAACATCGAAGGAGAAGATGAACAGCCGGTAAATTCAACTCTACCTGTTTGATTTCTCGGCTCACTCGATGCCATGCGATTTCTCACCCTTCCATGCATAACCGGCATGGGCCCGGCAGAAGTGTCTGCAGTATAGGAAGATCTATCTAGTGTGTGCGATCGGCCACTTACTATCGAATCAGTGATTCGTGAATGAAGCGTATCTGAATCCACAATAAACGGTGCGGCGAACGTGGTGTTTAATGTGTGGCGCATGATGGTGCGCATGTCTCGTGGCCATAATTCTTGACCCCCAACAGTAACGGTAGGAGTCATCCCGTATACCATTGGTGTTGACATCATTAGCATTTCCGCAAGTGTCGCGAGGTTTGAATTGAATATATCGCTAATGGCAATTGCCTCAGATTCAGGTACCCACATAGCTTCATTTCCCGATCGTCTGTGATGCATACCAATGCTTAAGTGGGAGGCGGAAACTACCCAGAAAGCCATATTTCCCATTTGTGATTTCATATCATCAAAATCGGTAAAACTATGGGTTTGTGCAATTTTATCCATCAACTGGCGGGCAACCGGGTCTACACAATCCATATAACTATCCCATAAACGGTGCTGTATTGCTCTAACATAAGGCCCGATTTCACCTTCGCTTGATACCTGCATATCCATTGGAGATGCAGTTGGAAGCGTAGATGTGTCAATAATTACCGCATCTGGATATCGTGCTTTTCTGGCTAAAGTCTGTTCTGCTCGCATGACCATGAATTCACGAGGGCATGTAACTGCTCCAAGCGTTTCTTCAACCAATCCTACTTGTAATTCACCCCCATGAATCTGTGCGGGTGTTCCGTCCTGGTTTATTGCCCACGCTTCTGGCTCGCTTCCACCAGCCCCAAGACCAGTGAAACCATATGAAACTTCCCGTAAGGTTGGTGCGTTTCTCAGAGCATATAAGACGTTCTGAGCAGTGCGCTGGGTTTCTTCAGGGTCGACAGGTCTCTCTAACGTTCTCTCGATGTGGTTTGTTGCTTGTCTACCGCCAAATTCTACATGTGCCCCATCTATCTTTACTGGAATAAACCGGCCATGCCGTACGCTTGCGACAACTGCACCATGCCCGTTAGTTACTACTACACCCGTCTCTCCTAACCTCCCATGAATATCCAAATGCGCTGTATCAATATGTGGAAAGCGGTGGCGGTGAGTCAAGATTTCTCTCAACAACACATCCTTAGTCAGGGGGGTCCCTTGAGTTTCAAAACTATGTTTTGTTTCTTTGGTTGCTGTCATGTTTATTTTTTAACTTTTTAACCCAAAAAAAATCCCGCCTCTTGGCGGGTCGGTCTAATTGGCTTATCAATTATCCCCTCCCGCCTATGCGGTAATAAGGAGGACAAAAATTGATAAGACAGCTAGTTTCATGTTGTGAGTATTATATATGTACAAATATATTTTTGCAAGTTTATATGAGAAAACCGTATAATCATTGCTAGTATGCAAAAAATCGTGAGCTACGGGAAAATTGTTTTTTTCGTGATCGCATGGGTCTTTGTCGGAATTTTTCTCTACAAAAACTGGTTTTCATTGACGGCGCTTTTATCCGTACGCAACTGGTTTTATTTTGTTCTTTCCTTTCTTTTTCTTCTTCCCGCATATTACGCGTTATACCTGGCCCGCAAGAACCTCATCAACGCGTTTCACATGAAAATTCCTGAACACCGCCAATGGAGTATTTTTGCACACAGCATGATTACCCGCTATATTCCCGGAGGGATTTGGAATCACGTGGATTCGGCTTTACAGATGAGGGAGCATGGTGCACCGGTGAAACAAACGGGAAAACTTGTTTTTTTGGAACTGTACTGGCGAACCGTCTTTGGGTACATATTTTTCGGGATAATTATTTTTACCAGCGACGCAGCGCGCAGCCTATTCGGAGTGTTCGGATACGTGCTCTTTTTAATCTCTCTCGTCATTATCGGCGTAGTAACGGTTGGTGTTGGATATATCAAGCCCCGCTTTCGACTTAACTCATGGAGGGTTTTAGGAGAACAGTCCATTTTCGAGCTATTTTACTATGTGTTTACCGGACTTTCGTTTGTGTTTCTTGTAGCTGCATTTCAGAATTTCAATTTTTCGCTGCTCTCGATTTATTATGTCATTGCCGCATCGGCAATCGGTTGGATTGCCGGATTTCTGTTTCTTCCCGCCCCTTCCGGTCTCGGAATCCGCGAAGTGGTGATGGCTTATTTCCTTTCGGGTATCGGTCCGATATTTGCCGTAGGCTTCTCGCTCGTGCTCTTAAGCAGGATCGTTATGCTGGTCCGTGACGTCGCAATCTATACAGGGTCATTATTGCTCACTAAATTACACAAATAACAAATGACAAATTCACAAATCAAATTCAAAATTCAAAATTCAAAACTCGGAAAATGAAAGTTTTGTTTCTGACAACGACTCTCCCTAGGTATCCAGGTGACGGCCAGTCCCCTTTTGTTCTTGAGCAGGCACAGGCATGGAAAACGGCTCGTCCCGCGGATGAAGTAATTATTCTCGCGCCTGACGACAGCAGCGCCAAAAAAAAAGAAACACTCGACGGTGTTGTTGTTTTTCGATATCAGTTTTTTTGGCCCCGATCACTACAAAGACTTCCCTACCCTGCGCTATTACCGAACGTTCGTAAAAATCCCCTCTTACTGATTCAACTGCCCTTTCTGATGCTGTCAGCTGTTTGCAATCTGCTGTTTAAAAAAGAGCTCAAAAACGCGGATTTGGTCTACGCACACTGGATTGTCCCGAATGGACTTGTTGTATATATCGCGCATCTCGCATCTCGCATCGCGCACCGCAAGATCAAATATGTAATTCATAACCATTCGTCGGATCTGAGATTGTTAACAAAAATCCCGCTGATTGGTAAATCGATTGCGCGGTCAATCATACGAAATGCGGAAGTATTTTTTTGCGTGAACAGTCAATTAAAACAAGAAGCAGTATCGTTGTTCGAAAAAAAAGAACAAGGCTTAATCGAGAAGAAGATCGTAGTATTGCCGATGGGTGTTACTATGGAAAAACTCAAAAATCAAATAGACAAATCTACAAATCAAGCTCAAAATCAAAAATTCAAAGTGAAGTATGATATCGGGTTTATCGGGAGACTGACGGAAAAGAAGGGAGTAAATAAACTGTTGGATGCTGTTAAATTGCTGGAGAAAGACAAAGAGGTTAGAATCGGGATTGCGGGAACTGGTGAAGAAGAACAAGATATAAGAGATAAGATTAAAGAATTAAGAATTAATGCAACACTAATCGGACAGATAGATAACACAGAGAAACAAAAGTTTTTTCAGGAAACAAAGCTATTTGTCTTTCCTTCTCTTTCGATTAACGGCGATATTGAAGGAATTCCTGTTTCTTTGCTTGAGGCGTTATGTCAAGGCAAACAGGTTGTTGTTAGCGGGGCAACCAATATAGAGTTGCTGCCCGAATGGAAAAGACTTATGGGAAACGTCGCGCTGTGTTCAAACCCCGGTGATGTGAAAGAACTTGCTCTCGCTATAAAATCTGTGCTAGAATTACCGAGACGTGAAATGAATAAGCGGGCTTTAGATCTTCAGGAGGTGATGAAAAGATACGAGTGGTCCAGCTTGATTCGCGAATACTTTTTAAGTTTGGGTATTTAAGATTATCTCACGCATATTTTAAATTTTGAATTTCAAATTTTGAATTAATCCATGGTTCGCTATTATCAGTTCACTCCTCATTTATCCGTTTCGGTTACCGCAGCGAAAAAACAGTACATCAGGTATTTTGACAGTGAGTACTGGTTTGCCAAAAGCAGCAAAAAACTGCCCGTGGATATAGAACTTCGCGTGGTCGATTCTCTCAGTAACAGAAGCGATGATGCGCATGTGGTATTTCGTTCCATAAAATTCAAGAATCTCTTCTGGTTTGAATACCAAATTGACTTTGCGAGCTCCCCGATTCAAATAACGGTTAAACGTCACTTTATCGACAGTATATATTTCAAGGCATTCGGCCCGTTTATTCAGACCAACATTTTAGAGCCGATACTCTACTATGTGGCTGTTCATAAAAAGCAATACGTGCTCCATGCTGCGACGATTGCGAAAGACGCGAAAGCCACGTGCATTGTAGGTAAAGGAGGAGCGGGAAAAACCACGACATGTCTTAATAAATGCATGAAGGAGGGTTATTCATTTATGGGAGACGATCTGATTTTTGTCGATGCGACAAAACGTAACGTTCATTGGTTTCCCCGACCTCTCCATCTGTTCGGATACAATATGTTCAAGATTCCCACACCGCACGGATTGAAGGGTAAGCTTTTATTTTGGAAACTCCTGGCAATTATACGGTTAAAGGATGTTATGCGTTTTTTGCTCACGCTCATTTCGGGGCAGAAGCTCTTGATTTCGACCCGAATCGATATGCGACTCCTCTACCCCTCTATTCACTTGGTGAAGTTAGCGCGGCTCGATCAAATAGAAACTTTGAAATTAAATTCGAAAAATCTCGTGCAGGAAATCGAAAAAGCATCGGATCTCAGAGCAGACCTTGTGACCCTAATCAAAAAACTTCCTAAAAATGTGCAGGAAGAGTTTTATGAGAAAGAAAACGCTGTCCTCATATCAATTTGCTGATACTCTACGATCGTGTATAATTAGTCCATTATTAATTTAATATCCTTTTCGCATGGCAAAAACAGCACTCGTTACGGGAATACTCGGACAAGACGGACCATACTTAGCAAAATTACTTCTCGAAAAAGGATATAAAGTATTCGGCTTGGTACGTCGCTACTCAAACCCGAATTTTGCCAATTTAGATTTTCTCGGTATCACCAAGGATGTTGATTATGTTGATGCTGATTTGACGGATGAAGCATCGCTCTATAACGTTGTCCACAGAACTCACCCGAATGAAATTTATAATCTCGGAGCGCAATCGTTTGTCGGGAGCTCCTGGGAAATGGCGAAACAAACAACCGAAGTAAATGCACTCGGTGTTCTGTATATGTTGAATGCAATCAAGCAATTTTCTCCGACAAGCAGATTTTATCAGGCATCGACCAGCGAAATGTTCGGTACCGGGAATGATGCTGGTTTGCAGGATGAAACTACCTGCTTCCACCCCCGCAGTCCGTACGGTATTGCCAAAGTCTATGCATATTGGATGACGGTAAATTTCAGGGAATCTTACGGTATGTTTACCTGCAACGGAATTCTATTCAATCATGAATCGCCACTGCGCGGCATGCAGTTTGTTACCCGAAAGATCACTGACGGGGTCGCCCGCATTAAGCTCGGTCTTGCAACTGAGCTGAGGCTTGGCAACCTTGATGCAAAGCGTGATTGGGGTTTTGCTGGGGATTATGTAGTGGCAATGCACGAGATGTTACAACAGGAAAAGCCCGATGATTATGTGATCGGTACGGGAGAAAACCATAGCGTGCGAGAGTTTGTCGAAAAAGCCTTCAAAGCAGCCGGTGTGGCTGATTGGGAGAAATATGTGATAATCGATCCCCGTTACAAACGTCCTGCAGAGGTTCCTGATTTGAAAGCTCGTCCGGTGAAAGCAACGACGCAACTCGGATGGAAACCGACCGTAAGTTTTGACGAACTGGTGAATATGATGGTAGAGGCAGATCTGAAACGACTGAAGATTCAAAAAAAATATGATACCAAATAGCGTAACAATCAGAGATTTGCAGAAGAGCATAAAACAACGCGAGAAGGATTTGCGTATCCCCTTTCAAAGTTTAACGAAGCGTGAAAAGGACATATTGGCAAAAACGGTCAAGCTGACGGAAGAAGTTGGAGAATTGGCTAACGATATTCTCGCAACCATGTCTCTGCAACGGAAATCCAAACTTGACGCATTTGACAAGCGCAACCTGTATGAAGAGTTTGCGGATATTGTTATTGCTGTAATAGCACTTGCAAACGTCATGGATGTGAATATGGATCGGGCTGTCCAAGAGAAACTTAAAAAAATCCTGACTCATTATGTCCATGACCGGGCGTAAACACAAAAAACTTTCGATCATTATTCCCGTATACAACGAGGAGGCGTATATTTTGTCCACACTTAAGCGCGTGAGCTTATCCGACACGCTCGGGTTACAAAAAGAGATTATTGTTGTGGATGATGGATCTACTGATCGTACTAAAATTCTCATAAAAAAATTCGAAATTCGAAATTCGAAATTCGAATTTTTGGAACATGCATGTAATCAAGGAAAGGGTGCGGCGATAAAAACGGGAATACAAAAATCAACAGGCGATATCGTGCTTATCCAGGATGCTGACTTGGAATATAATCCCCAAGACTACCCGAAACTTTTAAAGCTTTTTGTCGAGCATAATGCTGATGTTGTGTACGGATCGCGATTTGTTTCCACCGAGTCGCGCAGGGTGCTGTACTACTGGCACTCAGTCGCGAATTTTCTGCTTACAAATGTTTCGAATATGCTGACCAATCTGAATTTCACGGACATGGAAACCGGCTATAAAGTGTTTTCAGGAGAGTTGCTGAGGAATATCGGTGAAAAACTTCAGAGTAAGCGTTTCGGATTCGAGCCTGAAATAACCGCACGGATCGCAAAGGTTCCGGAGCTTAAAATATTTGAAGTAGGAATCTCGTATGCCGGTCGCACATATACTGAAGGAAAAAAAATTACTGCCTGGGACGCCGTGAACGCATTGGGCGCAATTATCAAATACAACGTATTTTCCCGCTGATGAAACTGTTTCATGAGCCTTTTTTTGAACCGTTTGCGCGAATTTTCAGGTTTGCCTTCGGAAGTATGTGGATTCCACGCAATAAGGAACTTGTAATGCTTGATGTTGGCTGTGGTCCGCAGATCAGGTTTTATCATTTTGCCAGACTGACGGGAATCCGCTTAAAAAAGTATATCGGAATCGATCCTCTGTTACATGAAGACGTGATCAGGAAACATAAAAAAAGCACCTCCCTTGTTTTGAAAACAACCAATATCAACAAGACTATTGCTATTTCGGACAACTCCGTAGACCTCGTGGTCGGTTTTGCATATCTCGAACATGTCGATTACCCACAGGAGATCGTGAATGAGATGATTCGAGTGTTAAAACCGGGCGGTGTGGTGATTCTAACAACTCCAACCGACAAAGCAAAACCGGTTCTGGAATTCCTGTCATACGCCCTGCGGTTAATTTCACGGCGGGAAATAGAAGAACATAAACGATACTTCACTAAGGAAACGCTTATGTCTTTGGTTTCCAAACAGAATCTCCGAAAAGTAAAAATCTCGCACCATTATTTTGAGCTTTATTTGAATAATCTCTTTATAATTAAGAAACATGAAGCATAAACAGCTCTGGGCCTTCATTATATTATTCGTGGGTGCGTTCCTGTTCCGTTTAATTGCGTTAAACCAATCATTGTGGTTAGATGAGGGAGTAACGGCCCGCGTAGTTACGGAATATAACATATTGGAGATTATCACCAAATTCTCTCCCGCAGATTTTCATCCTCCGCTCTACTACATAGTTAATAGTTTATGGTCAATGGTTTTTGGTACAAGCGAGATAGCTCTGCGGATGCCGTCGGTGATTTTCTCGCTGATAGCGGGAATGTTCGTGTACCTTATTGTCGCGAGTCGAGAGTCTCGGGTCTTAAAGTCTGAGAGCCCGCCTGCCGGCGAGGCAGGTCTGAATGTCTCAATGTCTGCACTGTTTGCTGCGGCGATGTTTCTGTTTAATCCGCTGGTTGTCTATTATTCTCAGGAAGCGCGGATGTATATGATGGCCACTATGTTTATTACGGGGGGGGTATATTTTTTAACAGAAGTAAAAAGCATAAAGTTTAAAGTAGAAAGTGAGGTGAAAAATGAGTCTAAAAGTCTAAGCGTCACGCGTCTGAATGTCTCAATGTCTCAGAGTCTGATGGCGGGAATATGTTTGTCACTTGCTTTTGCAACGTTCTACGGTTCTATTCTCATTATTCTTCCCCTACTTGTTTATGTGCTCTTTAGGCGTAACTTTCGACTTTCACTTATACTTTGTACTTTACTACTTACAACTTTTCTTTTGCTTTCGCCGCTCCTGTATCAACAACTGTCCCATTCACGGGAATCTCTGTCTGTTGTTGCAAATTGGAAGGCGGTTCTCGGGACTACGTCAATTAAAAACCTCGCACTGATCTTTATCAAATTCACCAGTGGTCGTATAAGTTTTTACCCGAAAACTCTTTACTATGTTTTGGCTGGTCTCTGGTCATTGATCATTTGGTCGCTGGTACTTCTGGGTGGAAAGAAAAATCCACCTTATTTGTTCTTAATTATTTGTACTTTGTCCTTAGGTGTCGTATTTTCATTCATCACTCCCCTTCTCCAGTATTTCCGGTTCTTATTTCTACTGCCTCTCGTTGCAATTCTCATTTCGTCCGGAGTAAAAAATACAGCTGCGAAATCGTTAGTTCTGACCGGATTTATCGGTTGGAGTCTGCTCTACCTTCTTATGCCCGGATTTCACCGGGAAGATTGGAAAAGCTTAGCTCGATTAATTGACGAAGCAAAACCGGTATATGCCATACCTTCGTCTATGGATGCTCTGACGTATTACCGACAAGATTTAAGGACAAATATTAAAGATTTAAGAGATGTTAGTCAATTATCGAAAGTCTCAGTGTCTGAAAGTCTGAATGTCAATCAAATTATGACATTAAGACAATTAGACGAATCCCTTCAACAGAAGGGTCTTCAGACCGATTTGGTTGTTATTCCCTACACTTCCGAAATCTACGGATTTGATTACCGGCATGTTTTAGGTACAATGGGGTATGTCCAAAGCGACGTATCGGTAGTCCGCGAATTATCAGTTGAGACATGGAGAAAAAAATGAAAAAAATCTTGGTTACCGGAGCGGGTGGTTATATCGGATCGGTCATGACGTATATGCTTCTGAAAGCCGGTTATGAAGTGGTCGGTCTTGATAACTTTGCTACCGGATTTAAAGGCCCGCTCGTATTTTTGCAGCAGATGTTTACCGAAGGAAAATTGCGTTATTACCAAACTGATTTGAAGGGTAATCTTCAGGAACTTTTCGACAAAGAGAAAAACATTGACGCGGTTATTCAGTATGCCGCGGCACTTTCCGTGAACGAATCGATGAAAGATCCGGCAAAATACTTCAACAATAATGTCTGTGGAACTCAGAATTTGCTGGACACAATGCTCAAAAACGATGTAAAGACCATTATTTTTTCATCAACGTGCGCAGTCTATGGAGATGCCAAGTATTCACCGATTGATGAAGATCATCCGACCGAGCCGAAGAATCCATACGGAGAATCAAAGCGAATGGTTGAACGCATGCTGCACTGGTACAGCGAAGTGAAGAATCTGAAGTATGTAGCCCTACGCTATTTTAATGTCTGTGGTGCGACAGATGACGGACTTATCGGTGACGCCAAGAAACCGTCCGTACACCTCATGCAGAACGCAGTACGGGGCGCACTGAACATTGAACCGTTCTATCTGACGTGCCCGACCGTTGATACCCCCGACAAAACACCGATTCGCGATTATGTCAACGTTGTCGACCTTAATGATGCGCATCTCAAGGCTCTCGACTACCTGATGAACGGAGGTTCGAGCCAAATAATGAACTTAGGCACGGGAAACGGCAATTCGGTACTGGAAATTGTAAATGCTGTACAAGCGATCACGGGTAAGAAGTTTGAGCTGCAAAGCGGTGAGGCACGACGCGGTGAATACGCTCGAGCGGTTGCCAAAATAGATAAGGCACAAAAACTCTTGGGATGGGAGCCAACACACAGTCTCGAAGACAGTGTAAAGTCACTCGTGACCTGGTACAATGGGAAACCGAATGGATGGGAGGAGTAATTACTAATTAACATTTCTTAGTTCTTAAAGAGTTCTCAGTTCTTAATTTCTAAACAAAGTTGTTTAAGAACTGTCACTTAAGAAATCTTTGAGAACTAGGAACTAAGAACTTAGAACTCAAAATATGATAGTCGGTGTAATCTTGGCAGCAGGAAAAGGAACACGAATGAATTCTTCAGAGGTCAATAAGACCTCTCTTCTTTTTAATGGCAAACCGCTTGTTCAATACGGTATAGACCTTTACAAAGGCGTTGTGGACAAAACAGTTATAGTCGTCGGATCTTTTGCCGAAAGTGTGAAAGCTGTCGTGCATGAACCTGAAGTTATGTTTGTTGACCAAATTGACATGCTGGGAACCGGTGACGCGGTACGGGTGGCTGTTGAAGAAATTGCCCGTCGTGATCTTCATCCACAATCGGTGCTTGTCGGATATGGAGACCATATGATGTTCTATTCGCAAAACACGGTAAAACGACTTGTTGAAGAACAACAAAATCGTCACGCAGCCCTCTCTCTGGTTACCTCCGACTACGACAGAACGGATGAAATGCGTTTCGGCAGGATTGTCCGGGATGAGGCAGGGTTTGTTAAAGCGATTGTCGAACATAAAGATGCGAGTGCCGACGAACGCAAAATTACGGAATTTAATCCCGGCTTATACTGCTTTGATTTTGATTTTCTGGCGCAAAACATTATGCGGCTTAAGAACTCTCCAAGCAGTGGTGAATTTTATCTGACCGATCTCGTATCGGACGCTGTGAAACTTGGTATGAAAGTAGTTCCGCTCCATGTGCCGTTTTCGGAAATAGGACTTGGTGTTAATACGACCCAGGAGCTTTCCGAAAGTCAGAAGTTGTACCAACAAAACCACTCATAACATGATGGATGAAACAGGGGGAATAGACAATGTTACATTACGTCTTCTGAGTTCGCGCCCACCAATTGTAAAGGAGACGGAAGAGCGTCTGGGAGTGATCCGGCAGGTTCGACCGGATGATATCGGAAATCTTCTTGTTCATGATGTCAAGAACGCGGTCCTCAAAGATGCTGGGTATGCAGAACTTACTACCGTTGTTCTCAAAGATGGAGGGGTGGTTAATGATATTTTCCCAAAACTAAGTAGAACATGTCATGCCTTGAGTACCTGTTGGACTGATCCATTAGAACGCCTGGATGACACACTCAAAGCACTGCCGGTGTTAAGTTCACAACTTTTAGATGGTATGACTAAAATTCGTGAGCTGCCAGAATTTCAGAGCATGTTGCATCTTGATGATCATACTGATTATCGATATGAGCTAGCGATAGGACTTCAGAAGTCATTTAGTCGGCTGGAAGCTTTTGGTCGCATTCTACCGACTTTTTCTGACGAAATGCGTTTTTTAAGAGAGCCGTCTGAAGAATCTTACAGAGTTCTTGCTGCACATCGTGTTCCTCTGAAGGACGTTGCGCAGCTTGTCGCCGGAAACGACAATTTAACGGTACCCGACATAGAATTACATGGAGGAGAAGTGGTTGCTGTTTACAATGTTTTGTTCAATGCTTACGCACACCGTCTTCCCGGGTCAGATGTTACTGTTATGTTACACGAGAACATGCTCATGGTTTCAAACAAGAGTAAAGACAGTCTCAATAAGCGACGCGGTGATAGTTTGCAGGGTATTTTCCATATTCACCCCGACCAATTACAGAAGAAACCGGTAGGCGGTGATAGAATACACTGGGGTTTAGTCATTTCCGCTTATATGGCCGGACTGCAAGGAGGTAAGGTTGATGCTCAGGAAGAGCAAATAAGCGGAACGTCGGATTATGATGTGCTTGTGAAATTTGACTTTAACCGGCAACTGGTTGCTGCTAAACACGTACAATAATATTTATGGGAAAAAAAGTAGATTTTTTGGAGGGAATACGCACACTGAGTGTTATGGCAGTTATGTTGCACCACTTCTTTTTTGCATTTATGCCCGCCCTTATTACCGGTAACGTTGATCAGTCACATACGGTGTTTCACATCGAAACGTTTATTGCCAGGTCTCCGTTAAATATTTTTTATAACGGGAACTTTGCTTTTTTTCTTCTTTTTGTTGTCAGCGGATTTGTCTTGAGCTATAAATTTTTTAAGACCAAGAGTATTGAAGTCGTGCAGCAGAGTGCGGCTAAAAGATACTTCAGGCTTGTAGTCCCGGTGTTTGTTTCGGTGTTTATCGCCTACTGGTTTATGAAACTGAACCTATTTGCCAATATGCCGGTTTCCGTTATTACTCATTCATACAACTGGTTGAACAAGTCCTGGAACTTTGTACCCAATTTTTTTGCCATGTTATACGAGGGTTTGGTGGGTACGTTTTTCTTCGGAACCGCAAAATACAATTCCGTACTATGGATGATGAGATACGAATTTTTCGGCTCATTTTTGGTATTCGGATTCTTGGCTCTGTTTGGCAAAGTAAAAGCACGATATCTCTTATACGTGGTATTATCACTCGTTTTTTTGCAGACATTCTATCTGAGTTTTATATTAGGAATCATCCTTGCGGATCTTTACGTGCATGATCATCCCCTATTGCGGAATATTCCCACACCGGTTCTTGCGGTCCTCGCAATCGTCGGAGTTTTTTTTGCGTCATATCCGATAGCTATGAAAACTGCCGACACTATGTACGCAATGTTGCGGCTGCCCTTTTTAAAATCTTACGTATCGTTCTACCATTCAATCGGAGCCGTTATGCTGCTGTTGGTAATTTTTAATGTCACGTGGGTAAAAAACTTTTTATCACTTAAACCGTTTGTGACGTTTGCAAAACTTGCGTTTTCACTGTACCTTCTTCATCAAATAGTTTTGTTCTCGGTTACGTGCTATAGCTTTCTGTTCTTTGAAGATAAGCTCTCGTATTTTCAGAATATAGCAGTGAGTGGCGCACTTTCTCTTGTCGTACTGTTGGTTGCAGCAGTTGTTATGTATAACATAGTTGAGAAAAACGGCCAGAAGATGACACAATATATCTATTCGAAACTGTTTTCGTAATACATGATGAAGAATATTTTTCTCCTCGTACCTCTGTATAACGAAGAAAAATATGTAGGCAAGTTTATTGCTTCTCTTCTTCCGGAATTAAAAAAGAATACAGAGATAAAAAACGTCGTATTCATAAACGATGGATCTACAGACACTACCCTCGATATCATTAACTCCTTCGCATCTCAATTTCCTTCCACAAAAGAATTCATTACGCTTAAGCACCATAAAAATGAAGGCAAGGGTTCGGCTATGAGTACCGGACTTGCCTATGCAAAGAAAAATAACGCTGACGCGGTACTGTTTATGGATGGAGATATGCAGCATGACCCGAAACATTTGACGCAATTTATACAAAAACTAGAAGAATTCCCCGTTGTGTTCGGGCATCGGAATATGCCGACAGAAATGCCCTTTTTAAGAAAACTCGGAAACAGTGTGGCTAATATTGTCATTTCTCGTGTGTTTGGCATAAATAGAAAAGATATCTTATGTGGATATATCGGTCTAAGGCGTGATGTGTTGTCAAAACTGTACTGGAATTCACATGGATACGGTGTAGAAACAGAACTTGCAATTGAAGTTCACAAATCGGAAATACCTTTTGCTGAAATTTCTATCCGAACTATTTATTTTGATCCGAATAAAGGACTTAATTTTTGGCAGGCATTTTGGATATTCTGTTCGATTCCCTATTGGTTCTTTCGGCGCAAGAACTTGGAGTAAAGCAACACATCGTAATACGCGCGCATCAAACCTGCTTGTATCCCTCGCAACCCGTCCCGGTATCCGTGATGGTAGATCATCCACCTGAGAAATATGTACGGAGGTAGTGCAATGAGTTTTAAGAAAGCATTCAATGTGGTTTCATGTAACTCCTGTGCTTCCAATGTTGTGTAGGAGTCAAATTTCTTCATGAGTGTTGCTGTGTCGGGATGGGAATAATGCAGAAGACTTGATTTTAAATATCCAATCCTTCCGTTTACTTTAAACTGCTCGTGCACTTTGACAACCGGGTCGTATTTACAGAACTGAGGTTTGAACAGTCGTGTTAACCGGTCGTACGCCCAATCCCCGCCTTTCAGAAAACCTCCCAGGAAATACTGTTGACGAGGAAGACCATAGGCGACAGGAATGTCTGAAGGTCTGAGGGTCTGAATGTCTGAATGTCTGTTGTCTTTTAGACTATCAGACATTTGAGACTTTAAGACTAATTCGATTTCTTCCCGTAATTCATCTGTTACTACTTCATCCGCGTCTACCCGCAACATCCAATCGGTTGTGCAGTTTTTTATGGCGCTGTTCAGATCTTTTTGCACCTCTTCAAAATTGTCCTTATCCGATGGTTGTTTTTCGATTACTATTGCACCGAGTTTTTTGGCAATACGGGCGGTGCTGTCCGTTCCGGAAGAAATAACTACAACCTTGTCACACCACAGTAAACTTTTCACACATCGCTCAATATTGTGTTCCTCATTCTTTGCTGGAACAACCGCTGTAATTGTTTGCATATTCTAGAAATATTATAGTCTATTTACGGACAGGCTGTATGCATGTGCATTTGCTACAATAAAACCATGAAGCGTTTTTGGTGGGTAATAGCAGCAGCTGTTTTTTCGGTGTCTGTTATATTAGGAATACACAATGCCACACTATACAAACCGTGGCACGGTTTTGATGGAGAAGGCCACGAATATTACATTACGTAT
>JBAYJK010000001.1:0-486599 GCA_041665145.1 Patescibacteria group bacterium | reverse complement strand
CAACGAAAGTCCAAGATCAATAACAACCGCATCGGCACGACCGAAACTTGCCTTCTCAACCACTTCTGCGCAATCCTTGAAGTTTGCGTGCACCAACTGGACAGATCCTGTTAATGTGGTCTCCTGTAGTATGGCTTTGCCCCGAGCGAACATTTCGGTATCCCACTCGATTCCCAACACGACCAAACCTTTTTGAGCAAAGTACATTCCGTGCCCGCCTTCTCCGTATGTGGCATCAATAAGTTTCGCAACCTTGTGTTGTGCACACACTGCCTCAATCTCGTCTATAAAAAGAGCTGTTTGCTCGTTACGTTCATTCATGATCAATTAGTTTTGACTTCTCTTGAGCTTTACGTTGGTATTCGGTCCACTTGGCATCGGACCAAATTTCGAAATGATCTCCGACCCCGACAATAACTGCCTTACTCGACAAACCTGAAAAATCGAAAAGCTGTTTTGGTAAGACAAATCTGCCTTGCTCGTCGAGTTCTACATACACAGCTCCTGAGAAAAGCATCCTGCGGACAGGCAGGTTTTCCGTATCTATCAAAGAGCGACTGACGAATTCTTTTGACCGTTCCTCCCAATCTTCTTTGTCGTACCCGGCAAGACATGTATCGAACCCTTTAGTGATAACAAATTCGCTTCCCTTTACCAGTTCCCGTAACTTTTTCGGAAGGACGAGACGCCCTCCACTCGTAAACGCAACTGTGTATTCACCATAAAACACCATTTAGTTCCATTATTCACCAATTCTCAGCACTTGTCAACAGTTTTTTCTTCAAAATACCGGTGAAATAGCATATAATAACAGCATGAAACTGACACTTGGTTGGTTATACTACGATCTTATGAATACGTACGGAGACAGAGGTAATGTTCTTACACTTCAACACCGTACCAAAGAACGCGATATTGAACTGGAAGTCACACAGATTTCAACTGATTCTTCATATAAAGATATTCTTGCGTGTGATTTTTTTATGATGGGCGGAGCGGAAGACAAGCAACAAAAAATTGTTGCCGGGAATCTTGTCGGTGATAAACGTAAAGCATTGCAAGATAAAATTGAGCTTGGTATACCTGGTGTTTATGTGTGTGGGGCATACCAATTCTTGGGCGATTATTACGAAACCGCCGATGGAGTACGTCTCGAGTGTGCCAATATTATTCCTTTTCACACCAAACAATCAGATGTCAAGGCACCACGTCTTATCGGTGATTTGGTTGTTGAAATTACCAATTCAAAATTAGTAGGGGCGATTTTTAAATCGCCTGAGTACATGGGCGAAACAAGTTTCGCCCCAACAAATAAGTATTTGATCGGTTTCGAAAATCATGGTGGAAGAACGTATTTAGATAATAAAGAGATGGCAATCGGTTCTGTTCTGAAAGGAAACGGGAATAATCGCGAAGATCAAACCGAAGGACTTGTCTACAAGAATACGATCGGCACATATTGCCATGGCCCCATACTTCCCAGAAACCCATTTATAGCAGATTTTCTTATTTCAAAAGCTCTCGAAGTTAAGTATAAAAAAGACTTTCAGATCAAGCCAATAGATGATTTGCTTGAAGAAAAAAACCGCTCATACCTACTCGATAAATTCGGAATCTAGTTGCCTTCTTGGTCGCTCTGGTGCTATAATCGCCTTCTATGAAGTGTACAATTCTACCTCCAAAAGAACTCGTTGAACTGTTTGAAGGGACTGGACAGGGAGTCGAGTTCGAAGGAGAAGGACGACTATATCCGAAAGCTTTTGAGCCTTTTTTTGGCAGACATCCAGTTATCTCAACCACACCAACAGAGGTCAGAGGAACTCCTATGTCAGTTCCGACGGTGACTCTGGAGGTAGCCGTACCAAAGGCAGATCATCTGCAACAATATGTAGCGGGTTTAAGCATATTAGATTTTGCCACACATCTCGGTTTTGTAGCTCAAGCACGAAATAGTGAAATAAATGGTCCTATGCAGGCACTTCCTGCTGAATATTTAGAGCGTAATCTTACTCAACAAATCAGACGCAATCTGCATTTTTTGGTAAACCTACTCACTAAATACTATATGAGAAATGGAAGTAGACGACCAATTGTTGAGCAAGCACGTTTCAATCCCCCATCCTCAATGCAAGCTATGCTCGCCGATTTACTTGCCGGTTATCCTGAAGCGCACGATGTTCGATGTGTCAGTATCCGCACCCGTGAACAATCTACGCCGGCGGCACATCAAATTGATGGTCTTCTATTGCTTCTGAGCATTAAAAAGGCCTGCGATAGAAACTCAACTCCTACATTCAATCCGAGAGTAAGTGGTGTTGTGTTAGGAATACGCTCTTCTGAATAACATGTCTCAAATTGTCATGCCGCACGAATTAGCGCGAATGTGCAGAGAATGTGTCTCGGTAAACAGTCCCGAGTATGAAAATATGTCAGCCGATCCCTTAGTTGATTTTTTCGGATATGCTGTCACAGCAAAACCATTCACCATCGGCACTTCACACGGATTCGTTCAGCGGACAATTGTACCTTTCGACCGATCTCGGTCTATCTATCAATTACTCCCTATTCAGCAGGCGGGAAATCCGTGTTTAGTTATCGATCGTTATGATGATTCTATTCTTATTAATCCGGGTGTGACCCGTGTTCGGGAAGTTAGTGAGCGTGATCCAGTGGGAATCGCTTCCGGCTTTTCGCAAAAAAACCAAATTATACATGCCACTCATGCTCTTGAAGTTCTCCGACAATATTTTAGCGAACTCATTGACACGTACGAATTGCATGATGTGACTCTATTTCTTCAGCAACTTGAATTTGATACGTTTACACGGATGCAGCTTGGAAGAAGGCTTGTTGGTCATCCTCAAAACCCTGTGGCGCTTGTATTACATCATCAAGACCCTCGAAACGGACAACTTCATGATCTCTTTGCAATTCCCATACTGCAGATCCAGGCACCTCCCCACAAGATTTGGCACATGTTTAATCCGCGGATTAGTGCTTTTCTAGCGGGAAGTAAATAATCGCGCCTTGCCCAGAAGACGTAAATTCTATATAATGGGGCTGTTTTATGAAAAGCAAAACCGCCCATATAACCCTTTCAATCAGTGACGTTAGTCATATTGCAGATTTGGTAAAGTTGCAGCTGACTGAGGAAGAAAAACAGAAATTTGCACAGGAACTTACCGATACTCTCAAACATATCGAAAATCTCAACGAGCTCGATACCTCAAAAATAGACCCCACCTATCAGACGACGGGTTTGGTTAACCGGTACAACGAGGAGAAAATCGGAGAACGGACCATGCCTACGGAAAAAGCTTTACAGAACGCTCCTCATAAGAAAGAAACACTGTTTAAAATACAAGGTATGAATTACGGTAAATAACACTATGGAAACTATTGCTAAATTGTTAAATAGCTATAAAACGAAACAAAAGACGCCATTTGAAGTGGTTACCGCTTATTTGGAAGAAAGCAAGAAACGGAACAAAGAATTGAACGCATATGTTACGTTTAATGATAAACACACTTTGGAACTTGCTAAAAAGACAACCACGTTTGATAAACCATTATCCGGAATTCCCATAGCTATAAAAGATAATTTTTGTACGGACGGGTTACGAACAACAGCATCTGCCAAATTACTGGACAATTTCATTCCACCTTATGACGCAACGGTTATTAAAAAACTCAAAGATGCCGGAGCGATAATTCTCGGAAAGACAAATATGGATGCATGGGCGCATGGTTCTTCCACCGAAACATCTGATTATGGTGCGACAAATAACCCTTACGATACATCACGCCTTCCCGGCGGATCCTCGGGGGGGTCTGCGGCGGCAGTTGCTTCCGGAATTACTCCCTTTGCCATCGGTTCCGAAACTGCGGGATCTATTCGCCAGCCGGCCGCCTGGTGCGGAATTGTCGGATTGAAACCAACATACGGTCGCGTATCGCGCTATGGTGTTATTGCAATGGGATCTTCCCTCGACTGTCCGGGACCTATGGCTAAGACGGTGGAGGATGCAGCTACTCTGCTTTCAGTAATAGCAGGTAAAGATACATACGACGCCACAACCAGTACAAAACCTCTTTCAAATTACGTATCCGATATGAAAGAAGGTAAAAAGATGACCATTGGCATATCAGACGACTACTTGGAAGGTGTCGACAAGAACATAGTTACTCTTTTTAACGATTCTGTAAAAGTGTTAGAAAAAAACGGGCACACCATCAAAAAAATTAAACTTTTCCCCCCGAAATACGCGATATCTGTGTATACAATCGTTCAGCGAGCAGAAGTCTCTTCCAATCTTGCACGTTTTGACGGCATACGCTATGGGTTCCCACGCACCAGTTTTGCAACAGAAGCAAAGCGCCGCATGATGTTTGGAGCATTTACGTTGTCTGTGGGATATTATGACGCATTCTACGTTAAAGCTCAGAAGGTCAGAACGCTTATTATGAATGACTTCAAAAAAGCATTTGCTGATGTCGATTGTATTTGTGCACCCACGACACCGGTTACTGCACTGAAGCACGGGGAGCCTTCTAAAAACCCGATGTTCGGAGAAGTTATGGACGTTCTTATTGAGCCGTCGACTATGGCCGGACTCCCTGCCGTCAATATGCCTATCGGGTTGAGTGACGGCTTGCCGGTAGGAATGCAGATTTTGGCGCCGTGGTTTGAAGAGAGCAGAGTGCTCGATCTTGCTCATCAATTCGAGCAGATAACAGAAAGTTATAAAATTGTACCTGAAAATTTCTATGAACTATAAAACCGTTGTCGGACTCGAGACTCATGTAGAACTTAAGACCAAACAGAAGATGTTTTGTGGGTGCGATGCCAATCACTTCTCCATACTTCCCAACACACACGTGTGCCCCGTATGTCTCGCATTACCCGGAGCGTTACCGGTTCCCAATTATGAAGCAATCAGGTTGACCATTCTTATTGGAATCGCGCTTCACTGCAAAATAAATTTGCATACGTATTTTGAACGCAAACATTACTTTTATCCCGATCTTCCGAAAGGTTATCAGATCAGTCAGTATTTGAAGCCCCTTTGCTATGATGGATACTTGGACATTGGAACCAAAAAAATACGGATAAACAGAATTCACATTGAGGAAGATACCGGAAAACTTCTCCATGGCCAGCAAATGAATGAGGGGAACGACGTAAGTTATGTAGATTTCAACCGATCCGGAGTCCCCCTGATGGAAATCGTGACCGAACCGGATATAGAAAACGGCGATGAGGCAATGGCCTACCTGAAAAAACTCCAATTGACAATTCAGTATCTGGGAGCATCAGACTGCGATATGGAAAAAGGGTCCATGAGATGTGAACCGAATATATCGGTTGCGAAAGTAGAAAGTCTAAAGTCTAAGGTAGAAAGTTTACCTCCATACAAGGTTGAGGTGAAGAATATTAACTCATTTAATTTTGTAAAAAAGTCCATTCAATATGAAACTGATCGACATATCATATTGTTAGAACGGGGAGAAACACCAAAACAGGAAACTCGACGTTATGTTGAATCAAAAGGATCAACCGAATCAATGCGTTCAAAAGAAGATTCGCGGGATTACCGGTATTTTCCCGAACCCGATATTCCCCCAATGACATTTGATGACCAATTTATCACCGGAATTAAAGCTGACCTTGCAAAAACAGAAACTCCCGAAAAACGTGAGAAGCATCTGGTAGAAACGCTAAAACTAAGGGAGGATCTTGCTCGTGAGCTCGTTGAAGACAAAGCGCTCGGAGATCTTTTCAACTCGCTTTTTCAAAACGTTACCGATGTACAAAAATTGGCATCATTTATCATTAATCAGAAAAAAAACATCGACATGACTACACCTTCCAAAGTTCTTGAACAATTTAAAGTAACAACTGAGAAACAGACTGCAGATCCGGCACAAGTAACTAAAGTTGTACAAGATGTGATTACACAAAACCCCAAAGCGGTTACCGACTATAAAGCTGGAAAACAGAATTCGTTTCAGTTTCTTTTGGGCCAGTGCATGAGAGTTCTGGGGCGAAGTGTCGACACGTCAACCATTATCGAGGAACTGAAGAAAGCAACTTCTGCCATATAATAATTTCTCGGCGTTGTCATTCCCGACTTTCCTAGTCGGGAATCCAGGAACAAGCAAGATCTTTCCAAAAAGGATTTTGTTTCTCAATAAGACGTAATTTCCATACTCTATTCCAGTTCTTTATTTGCTTTTCTCTCAGTATTGCAGCATCTACTGAGTTCGTAGTTTCGTAATACGCAAGCTGATGAATAGCGTATTTCTTGGTGAAACTAGAAAGCAAATCATGTTTATGTTCAAACATTCTTCTCATCAAATTATTGGTTACTCCAATGTAGAGTGTCCCATTCCTACTACTTGCAAGAATGTAGACGTAATATGTTTTAGACATCATTTTTATTCCTGGATCCCCGACTTGATCGGGGATGACAAAACAGACCATCAGTCCCTGCATACGAGACCATTTGGCGTCATTCCCGAGTAGGTGTGAATCTAGGTGCTGTTCTTATTCCTGGATTCCCGCCTGTGCTGGCGGGAATGACAATACTTACGTAAATAATTATTACTTTTGGATTAAGATTTAAGAATATACTTGCAGCAAATCCAAAACAACGGTCTATATGCGACTTTTTAGATATTTTGCCCTCAGTTCTGGGCTAAATCTTTCTATCGCATAGCGAAGCATCGTGCGCGGCATTGTTTTATAATGCTTTTTCAGAAAATCCTCTTCGACTTCCTGCGAACACCGCTTCCCCACTTCCCGGAGCATCCACCCGACAGCCTTGTGAATCAAGTCGTGCGTATCATGGAGAAGAATTTCCGCGACATCTAATGTTGGTTGTGAAATCCCTTCGTGGATAAATGCGGATGTTGAGACAATCGCAATTCGGCGCTCCCAAAGATTTGATGAATTCGCCAATTCAACAAGAACGCTGTAGGGGCTGGGTTTTCCCGCCCGATATTGGTTCAACAGATAATCCCCAACAATTTCATGTGACGATAAATCGACCAAATCCCAGTTATTTATAAACTTAGTATGTGACAGATAAAAATCATACACTTTCTTTTTATCGTCTGATGCACCATGCACATAATTGTGAACAAGTAGTAGTAACGCTGCTAACCGCTCTTCGTGGTATTCGGATTTGAGAAGAGCCGTCAAATCAGTCTCTGGCAAATTCTTAAATTGCCGAGCAATTTTCCGAATATCAGGAACAACAACACCAAGAAATTTGTCTCCCTCTCCGTACTGCCCCGTACCGGTTTTAAAGAATCGGGGTAGAAATTCTGCTTTTTTCGGGTTTGCTTTTTCGGACAATGCTTCCTTTAATTCATGTAGCGTGTCCATTATGATGACCAATGCGATTTTATATAGCTGGAGGCTTCGCTCATCTGCAAAGAAGTTGTCGTGTTGCCAGTCCGAATAAAAAACTCCTCCGCTCCATCCGTTTTAACGTAAACCGGCTTTTCGTTTGGTTTAACGGTTACTATACAAAGCTCTTTACCGCGGTGTTTGTGAAAACTGAGCGTAACGTGAGGCCGATGTACCACACCAACTGCGGTGCTGAAAACTTGGTTAAAATGATTCTCAAAACCGTCCCGATTCTTTTTGGGCAACGATACATAATCGTCCAGTATGCCGTTCACCGTTTTCTTGTCCGTAATGCCGATAACCAATACACCGCCTTCCGTATTCATGAAGGCCGCAACCGTTTTCATAACTGCTTTCTCCAGTGATCGGTTTACACCCTTAAGATTAATGTCCCATCGGAAACTCGATTTGAATTCAGCTTTTTCGTGCTCACCTTGTGAAATTATTCTACTGAGCTCATTTCGGGGAATTTGAGGAAGAGAAAAAAAAGGCGGGGGAGGAACAATTTCTGCGTTAGTCTTTTGCTTCAATAAATTTAGAACTTCATCGGGCGCTGGAATGTCCGGAAGCGTCATGGCTTTTTCAGTGCCAGACAGGTGAAGTGCGATTGTTCCATAGTTTAACCGTTTTCCAATAATCCCCTGACTGGACGACAAAGAAACTATGTTCTTTAATTGAGTAATTACTTTTTTTCTTACAAACACTCCGAATATTTCAATCAACTCCTCGTGAGCAACGTGATAACCGTGTACATACCACGAAGCAACGATATGCCCGAGTAATCCTATGTGGAGAAACAGCAGGGGAATATACACCAAAATCATTTCGCCAAACATGCTTGTTGCGGGAATTAACCGATGGATGTCATCGACAGTCACAAAACGCCTGCTCGTAAAGTAGAAAATC
Source organism: Patescibacteria group bacterium (assembly GCA_041665145.1). Lineage (GTDB taxonomy): Bacteria > Patescibacteriota > Microgenomatia > UBA1406 > UBA1406 > JBAYJK01. Next base: position 478,279 of record JBAYJK010000001.1, on the reverse strand, counting down.
ATTACTAACACTTCAAAAAAGATGATCTGTTTCACAATTACAACCCTGCTTTGCTTAAATACGGTAGCCTGCACTGGTTGTTTGTTTTTTCCCAAATAAGCAATTTTAACTCGTTACTATTGTACTAAATCCTCTTAATTTCCGCTTAAATAAGTACTCAGTCAAATAGCTCCTTTTCGGTTAAGAGTGCGCTTTGCGCATTGATTACTTGGATGATGGAGGCGCTATTTCTGGCGCCGGCGAGTAATGATTCCTGCAGAGATTTATTATAAAGTTGAGAAACCAAAAAACCGCTGGTAAAGGCGTCCCCTGCTCCCGTCGTGTCAATTACCTGAGTAACAGGAACTATATCCTGTTTCATGATCCCCTGCTTCGTATAGGCAAAACTTCCGTATTCACCATCCGTGATCACAACAACAGCGTCTTCTGTCACTCCCAGCTCTTCATGATAGTTAACTTCCGCCAGTAAGAGCTCGTTCGCAGGAACAGAAAGAATATCTGCGAGCTCGTGCCGATTAATAATTATAAAGTCTGAATCCTCAAATAGAATTGACAACGCTTTTTTACCCTGGCGACAATCTTTTACTCCCAGATTTAAAGCAGTTTTCACATTGTTGCCGTGGGCGTGATGTAATATTTCCGCACGAAATTCAAGACTTAATTCCGGCATATTGCCCAAATAAAGAAGTCTTGCACTCGCAATTGCCGCTTTGCGTTCAGCTGAAAGTGTCAAATTAACCGCATGTGACCGATGGTTCACGATTGTACGTTCACCTTTAGGCGAAAGCAGAACTGTTGAAATGTTCGTAAACGCATCATGGCCCTCCAAGAGAGTGCAGTCGACTTTTTCTGCAAGCAATCTCTCCTTGATCAGTTTCGAAACTCCGCCTTGACCGAGCTGTCCCCAAACGGCTGCTTTTTTTCCTGCCCGCGACACACCGACAGCAATGTTTCCACCTCCACCCCCTACTCCTTCAACAAATTTTTCAACCACATACTTGCCTCCGATAGCAAGGTAAAACCTGTCCTTTTGAATCGTCAGTGACTCATCCTGAAAAAACAGATCTAAAGTTAGACTTCCGATACTGATAAAATCTATCATGCAATTTCTTTTTCTATAATGGATAATCTGTTGTATTTCGAAACACGCTCACCGCGCGCTGGCGCACCGAACTTAATGAAATCCGCCTGAATACCTACGGCAAAATCAGCGATGAAATCATCGTTCGTGCCAATACTGGTTTTGGACACTGCAATTTTCATATCGTTCTTTTTTGCAAGCGCAACAAATTCCAATGCCTCTTTCAGTGTTCCGCGTTGCGAAAGCTTAACATTTGCCATAGTACATAGTCCTTCCTTAATAGCACGTTCAAGCCGTTTTTTATTTGAACTGAGCAAGTCGTCACCGAAGACATATGCTTTATCATTAAATTTTTTGACCAACTGGCTCCAACCGCTTACGTCTTCGTTGCTGAAAGCATCTTCAATAACAAGCAGACGGTATTCTTTAAACAATTTCGTAACATATTCGACCATTTGGTCAGTTGAATACGGATTTATAGAATCGGCAATGTAGTATTTCCCCATCTTGTAAAAATTTTCTGCTGCCATATCCACTGCAAAAAAAATGTCCATTCCGGTCCGTAGCCCGCTTTTTAGGATAGCCTCCTTAATTATTTCGAAAGCATCAATGTTCGACGATAGATTTGGTATGTACCCTCCGTCATCACCGATGCCCGCAGTTATGTTGCGATATGCAAACACCTTCTCGAGTTCGTGATACAGCTCCACCGCCATCTGTAATGCTTTTGAATACGTGAGCCCTGTCGATGGAATGATGGCAAACTCTTGAAAGTTCAAGGTTTCAACGCCGTGCTTGCCGCCACTGATCAGCGTGAAAATCGGTGGGGGAATGCGTTTCACCTCAATCTTTTGTCCATATGTGGAGTACGCTTGAGCAATGAGTTTGTAAAGTGGGATTCCAAGCACCATGGCAGCTGCCCTATAGACAAGTTGGGAAACAAGAAGCGTAGTGTTTGCCCCAAGAACCTCTTTATTTTCTGTCGGGTCTGCTTTCAACAGCCAGTTATCAACATCCGAATACCTGAGCGGATCAACGTTCAATAGTTTTGGAAAAACCAGCTCATTAAGATACTTGAGGGACCGTTGGACTCCTTTGCCGGAATACAAAGGGTCCTGGTCATACAGGTACTCAGCTGCATACTTTCCGATATGCCCATCAAGGTCAACTGCCGTATGCACCGACCTGCCATCACTTAAAGTCAAAACACCCTCAACTGTCGGAAAACCTTTGCCGTTTAAGATTTGATAAGCCTGTACTTTTTGTATCTTAAGATCCATGCTCTTCTAGCTGGTTAATTGATTCGCTGACATGCCACACGGCGTCCGGATTTATTGAAACGCTCGTGATGCCGCTTTTAACCACCACATTGAGTATCTCAGAATAATCGGAGACGGACTGGCCGCAAATTGATGAAGTCACTCCGTAATTGTTGCATGCATGAATCGTTTTCTTTAATGCCCAATACACCGCTTCGTTACGCTCATCGAAAAGCGGGGCAACAGTTTCATTATCCCTGTCCGTACCCAGAAGAAGCATGGTAAGATCATTACTTCCGATCGAGACACCTTGAATTCCCTCTTTAAGAAAATCCTCGATAAGAATAACGTTTACCGGCAACTCCACCATCATCCAAAGCTTAAAACGTTCATTAAACGTCAATCCCCTATTTTGCACAAATTCCTTTGCTTGACGCAAATGCATCGGACTCCTCACAAACGGCAGCATGAGATGCAAATTAGTCAGTCCTTCCTCCCGAACCTTCCTGATTGCATCGATTTCAAGTCCGAATTCCTCAGGGTCCGAAATATAACGATACGTGCCCCTGTATCCCAACATTGGATTCGCCTCTTCTGGCTCGAAATCCTTTCCTCCTTTAAGGAACCTGTACTCGTTCGTCTTAAAATCAGTCGCACGATAGACGACTTTGCGCGGATAAAATGCCTGGCAAATTGTTGTAAGATCTCGCTTTAATCTGTTCGTAAACACATAACCCTTGCCTTTCTGCATTAGACTTTTCGGGTGTTCGCCGATATTTGCAATCATAAACTCGGCTCGAAGTAAACCGACACCCTGCACCGGAAGCTTCGCCATTTCTTCGGCTTTTTCAGGTTCCGCGAGATTGATGTACATTTTGGTTTTTGTCTTATATGCTTTATGAACTTCTGCTTTCATGTGTATTTCCACTTTGCCCTTATAAATTTGTCCATTTGCGCCATTAACCGTTAACACATCACCTTCTTTGATCTTTGACATCGCGTCTGCAACACCTACGACACAGGGAATTCCTAACTCGCGGGAAACAATTGCCGCATGAGATGTTCTTCCTCCATGCTCCGTAATTATGGCACAGGCACGTTTCATAGCAGGCACATAGTCAGGATTTGTTTGAGAAGCCAACAATATATCACCCTGTTTCACTCTGCTTATTTCTTTCGGTGACTTAAGTAGAACAACAGTCCCGGTCGTTATTCCGGGGGATGCCGGGTCGCCGGTAAGAAAAACTTCCTGAGTGACGGCGATCTGCTGGTCATTGGAAATTTGTTTGTTATCAAGCGTCGTGATCGGACGAGATTGTGTAATAAACACCTTGTCCCCTTCAATAGCCCACTCGATGTCCTGTGGAAAATAGTAATGATTTTCGATTTTCTTACCGAGACGTGCTACCTCCACGATTTCCTTGTCGGAAATTTTTTGTCGGCTCCCCAAGGATTTGGTTAACTTCACCTCAATATTCTTGGTGCCTTTTTTTATGTATTTAACATCCTGAAAACCTACTTTCTTTTCTTTGATATCCAAACTATATTTGCTTATTAAATACTGATCCGGTGTAACTTTACCCTGAACAATATATTCACCCAACCCGAATATTGATTCGATGATGATTGTCTTCTTGTCATTGTTGACCGGATCAACCGTAAACATGATACCAGACTTATCTGACTGGACCATGCGTTGCACAACAGCAGCAAGTCCTACTTTAAAGTGATCAAACCCTTTCTCTGCACGATAGAATATGGCTCGTTCCGTAAAGAGCGATGCCCAACATTCACGAATCTTATGCAAAAGATTAACCTCGCCTTTCACGTTCAGATATGTTTCCTGTTGACCAGCAAATGAAGCGCCGGGAAGATCCTCGGCTGTAGCACTACTTCTCACTGCCACCAGCGCCGGATCATAGGCAGCATATAGTCGTTTCGAAAGCTTTTTGACTAAATGCTTGGTTTTCTCTTCTTTTTCATATATCTGCTCGTAATATGAAGCTATAGGTTGGGTCAGCTCTGACGGTATAGCGGTTCCGATAATTATCTTTTTTATCTCCTTGGAAACATGAGCCAGATTTGCGGGGTCCTGGTGGTTAAGCGTTTTCAGTACACGATCAATGTGCGACTTAATTCCTTGATGTTCGATAAAGTAAAAGTAGGCATGCGAGGTCAGGATAAATCCATAAGGGATTGGCAAACCAGCACTGGTCATCTCGCCCAAATTTGCACCTTTGCCTCCTACCAACGGGATATCATGTTTGTTAACCTCCTCAAACCAAACTATATATTTTTGTTTCATACTATCAGTATAGAGAAAGGAAAAAAAGATGCAAGGATTTCTGGCTTTTGGTTAATAATTTAGAGTAGATAGTTAAGAGTTAATGGTTTAGAGTTAAGAGCCACCATAAACTATCAACCATTAACCATAAACTATCTCTTGAGGGCTTCAATTGCAGGAAGAGTTCCTTTTTCAATGAACTCAAGCATCGCGCCACCTCCTGTTGAGATGTGGTCAATCTCTTCCAAGTATTCTTTTTTCATAATTGCCGCAATCGTATCGCCTCCACCAACGATGGAATATGTTTTGAAATTGTGAGTAATCGAATAGTAAATAAAATCCGTGCCGCGGGCAAACGACGGGTTTTCGATATATCCCACCGGACCTGTCCAGATAATAGTCCGTGCACTTGCTATGTGGTTGCCGAAACTGGCCTGTGTTTTTGGACCTATATCAAGTATGTGTTTATTAACCGGGATCTCGTCAACATCACGCACTTGCCCCGCATCTTCGCTGTCCTCCATGCGACCGCAGATGACATCTGTCGGGAGGACGATATGGGTCCCGGTGCGCTCAGCGTTACTTAATATTCTTTTTGCACGTTCAACTTCATCATATTCGCACAAGCTCTTTCCTATTTCTTTTCCGGTCGCATACAGAAATGTATTTGCCAACCCTCCGCCAATCAGTATTACATCTGCAACTTTCAAGAGCTTTGTAAGAAACTCTATTTTTGTAGAAATTTTGGCACCTCCAAGAATTGCGACTACCGGTTTTGCAGGGCTTTTCATTGCATGCTCAATGGATTTAACCTCTTTCTTCATCAACAACCCTCCGAAAGTCGGCAAGTAGCGCGTAATACCGACAAGCGACGCATCAGTCCGGTGAGAAACACCGAACGCATCATTAACATACACATCACCCAGTGAAGCCAACTCTTTTGCAAAGACAAGACTGTTTTCTTTTTCTTCTTGGTAAAAACGAATGTTCTCGAGTATAAGTATCTCTTTTGATGTTTGCTTTTCAATAACTTTCTTTTCTGATTCACCTCTGAAGTCTTTTACAAGTTTTACCGTATAACCGGGCATTAATTCCTGTAACCTACGGGCAACAACTCGAAGAGAGTATCTCTCATCGTGACCCTTCGGACGCCCGAGGTGCGAAATAAGAATAAGCCTGTTATTACCTTTCAGAAGAAAATTAAGTGAGGGAAGTTCTGCACGAATGCGCGCGTCGTCTGCTATGCGAAATGACTCATTAAGTGTGGTATTGAAATCGACACGAAGAATAACCCGTTTATTTTTTAAGACTGCCTCGTCTATGTAGTGTATTTTTTTTGACATCAGATAAAGTCGGATGTTTTCTCAACAAGATCTACCAATCTGGTTGAATAACCCCATTCATTATCATACCACCCGAAGACCTTTACGAACGTGTTTTCAATCACCTTCGTATAATTGGCATCAAATATGCAGGAGTATGGAGATCCGATATAATCAGAGGAAACGAGCAAAACATCCTCGTAACCGAGAATTCCCTTCATTGACGTTTCTGATGCCTCTTTAAACAACCGATTAACCTCTTCAACTGTCGTTGGCTTATCCACTATTGCCGTTACATCCGTGAAAGAACCGGTAGGTACCGGCACACGAATGGACATTCCATCGACTTTTCCTTTCAATTCGGGAATGGTTTTTACAACAGCCTTTGCAGCCCCCGTTGTCGAGGGAACGATATTCAATGCGGCGGCACGGGCTCGGTCAAATGACTTCCCGGAATCATCCAGCAAACTCTGAGTTTGAGTATAGGCATGAACGGTGGTCAGAAACCCGTGATTCACTTTAAAGTTGTCATTCAACACTTTGAAAAGCGGTGAAGAACAGTTGGTCGTGCACGATGCATTTGAAATAACTGTTTCACCGGCAAAATTAAACGAATCACTATTCACTCCCAAAACAATATGTGGAGTCTCGTCGTCTTTAGATGGTGCAGTTAGAATCACCTTTTTAACCGACCCTTTAATATGTTTTGCAAGATCGACTTTATTGGTAAACGCACCAGTTGCGTCGATTACCACATCTACCCCGAAATGATCCCAGGGAGTTTCTTCTATGGTAGGAGCCATGAGAACTGCAATATTCTTTCCGTCTATTGAGATGCTTTTTTCATCATGGGTGACTGTTTTCTCGAATCGACGGTAGACAGAATCGTATTGCAATAAATATGCCAGAGTCTCGGGAGGGGTTTTTCGGGTATTCACCGCAACAATATCAAAGGTGTCGCGACGAGACGCAATACGCGTAAATGCACGACCTATACGGCCAAATCCGTTAAGTCCGACTCTTATTCGCTTCATCGTTTAAACTATAACAAATTACGAAATTACTGCAAGCCCTCCAAGATCTTGTTTTTTTATTTCTTTGTAGTTCGGATTCTTCTTAAGGGCAGGTTTTCCTTCGTGTTCAACCACATAGTATGCAAATCCCTTTGTCGCCCGAACTGACTCGTAATCAGCGTGCCCCGGCATTGAAACGGGGTTCGCCTCATCAAAGTTTACTGGACTGTCGTCGGCAGTCACAAAATAGGTAGAACCGACATTTGCAACCAAGTGTCCATATCCGGAATTAATGTGAACTGAATCACCCGCTTTGACCGGTATCGCTTTGAATTCTTCTACAACATCGTGGATCATGTTTCCCTCTTTGTCTACAGCAAGCTTTTCCAAAAGCACGACGCCCTGGCCGAACAATACCCAGTAGGTTTCTTCCAAGTCACCGACATGATAATGTCCATAGGTTTTAATATACTCCCCACTTACTGTTCCCGGTTCCCAAACGGTAATATTCTTTTGGTCAACACCGCCGCGAATCATGTAATAGTGAATTGCCGGTCCCTTGCCTTTCGGATCCATAAGCACTTCAGACATTTTTTCGTGAGAACGGGACGCATAATGCTTGGGAACAAACGTGAAATCAATGTTCATATTATTTTGTGGCGGGCGAAACATGTTTCGCCCCTACGAACTTTTAATAATTATTTATTACTCCAACCTCTGTTTTTTTGCTTTCGCACTTCTTCTGTTTCATTAGGACGATGATAATCATCTTCCAACCGTTCTGTCGTCCCGATTTCAGGAGTTGAAACCTCAATAATGTCACAGTCGGTTATACCTACCAATCGGTGACGTTGACCAATCGCACATGTGTATCCTTTGCCATACTCCAATTCCGTTTCAATAAGCTCTTCTTTCTCATTGTCCCAAACTACCTTGGCTTTACCGCTCATCATGTACCATGTTTCTCGTTTCATATCGTGCCGTTGCAACGACAAACGTTTTCCGGCATTAATATGAAGAATTTTTCCCATATACGGAAGATTTGCGGGAGCCCAGTGGATTTCGTAACCCCATGGCTTTTCCACACGCTCAGAAAACGGAATTGAAGAAAACTGAGAAACATCAAATTTTGATCCCATATCAAATATACTGAACTAATAACTATGTGTTAATTATGTCTAAAAGTTCGTCATGAATCAACCCGTTCGAAATAACCACTGAATCGATATGTAATTGGTCTAGGGGTTTACCGAACCTGTCCGTAACCATACAACTTGCCGCCTGTGCGACGCATATGCCGGGAGCAATGTCCCAATACTTTGGAGCATCGCTAATATTTACATACGCCTCACAACCGCCTTGTGCTACCCAACAACACATGGTATTTTCATCCGCAAGCGAACGCAATCGATAGACTGACCTGTCAATCTTCCCAAGCGCTAGCCAACTTTTTTCAAATGTATCAGGATGACGTGCAAAAGAAGGGAGATACGTATATACAAATGATTTATCTAAAGTGAGTACCTTGGAGGGAGTCATTCTAGCTCCGTTGTGAAATGCGCCAAGCCCCATGACTCCTGAGTACAATACAGTCTCCGCCGGCCGATATACCACCGCAGCAATGATTTCTTCTTTATGTTTCAAGGCAATAGATACGTTAAATAACGGAAGTCCCCGGATATACTCTTTTGTGCCATCAACGGGATCAATGATGAATGTATATTCCGATTTTTTATCTATCCTACCTACTTCCTCAGAGAAGATGTTCCAGTCAGGATATGCAGCAGAAAGGCTGTCAATAATGATTTTTTCAGATTCAAGATCAATATTGGTAACAATATCTTCTCGAATTTTATGTTGCACAACCGACACGTGTTTTCTATTCTCCACAAGATACGACCCTGCCTTGAGAGCTGTTTGATCCAACACCTCACGTATTTTTTGTATTTTGTCCATATGGCAATAGCAAAAGCTGCTTATTCAGAAACCGGTGTTGCACCGTGTTTTTCAATAAAGCCCATCAGTTCGTCTCGTTTCTGTTCCATCTCTTTCTCGGTGAGTGCCTCTACGTTCAGACGCAGCAACGGTTCAGTATTGGAAGTGCGAACACCAAAACGCCATGTTGGATACTCTATGGAGACTCCATCAAGCAACGATATGTTGCCGTCAGAATATGTTTTCTTTAAATCTTCCAATATTACTCCCGAAACAGAACTCTTGAAGTTGATTTCACCCGATTCGAAGCTTCGGGCAATTTCACGGGCAATCTGTGACAATGGTTTTTGCTCTTGTGAGAGTACCGAAAGCACGATCGCAATTACCGGCAGTTGTGACTCAGCATTCCCGGTGGCTTTGAAAAAGTAATGACCGGAAGATTCTCCTCCAAAGATCGCGCTTGTCTCACGCATTTTAGCCGTAATGAACGCATGGCCCACTTTTGTTATATCCGACACACCTCCGAATTCAGCGATTATTTTCTTGGGTGTCATAGTATAGCGGACATCGTAAAGTATTGTTCCTCCCGGCGATTTTTTCAGCAGTTCCCTCGCGATAAGTGCCGTAATAATCGATGCGGGGACAATTTGGCCTTCCTCGTCCACAAAAAACAAACGGTCACCGTCACCGTCCGGAGCCAAACCCACATCAGCTTTCTCAAGCAACACACGCTTTTGCAGGTCAGCAACATTTTCTTTAATAAGCGGGTTGGGCTGATGACTTGGAAATGATCCGTCTAATTCAAAATTCATTTTAACCAACGTGCACGGCAAGCTATTGAACAGCAATTCAATATATTGACTTCCCATCGCGTTGGCCCCATCTGCTACTACCTTTAATTTCCCGATGCGTTTGAAGCTTTCTATCTTTTCGGCATTGTGCAATTCATCTGCAAGAATACTCTTTTGCTCAACAGATCCCTGGGGTAAATTAAGCGCTTTGATAAAAGCGTCGGTACCATCTTGGTCAAGTGCCGCTGCTTTAATTTGTTCCATACCGGTACCCTTGCCTATTTTTTTCAGACCTTTTGAATCTCGGATAACCATTTTCAACCCTGCGTATTGGGATGGATTATGTGAAGCCGAGAGTTGTAATCCCGCATCGTAGCCATAGTTGAATGCTCCGAAGTACATAGTGGGAGTAGAGGCAAGATCAATATCAACAATTTTTGCCCCGCATTCAACAAGAGTGTCTTTCAAAATCGGGTATAAACTGGGACCCGAAAGCCTCATATCACGGCCGACCAAGATAGTAAGTTGTCGTTTCTCGCCTTTTCCTACAATCTGTTCATAGAAAACTCGATAAATCGCCTTAACGATAGCACCGATGTTCTTTTCATTAATCTCAGTCGGATAAACTCCCCGAATATCGTAGCTTTTAAAAATTGATTCCGGCATCATGTTCATTAGTAGTTAACTAATAATAATTATTTTTAAGGTAAAACCTATGATATACAAAAAGTTCTATTTGTCAAATTTCAGTGACTACAGATACAGACTGAGAATAACTTCCAATGATTGTCGTGTCGTGTATGGCGTCTTCCCTGTCTTAATAAGCTTCTCACTATTGAACAGGCTGGAGTAAAACTGCAGCAATTTATCCCCATTCCATTCCTTCGCCTGCATTTTCAGTTTTCCCAACATCCACGGCTGGTAATTCCCCTTCAATTCGCCAGCAGTCAGTTGCAAAAGCTCTTTGACCCGACGCTTCGTCATAAAAAAAAGTATCTCGACCGGAGAAGATTCCAACGACTTCTGGAAATACTCGAAACACCTTTTCATATTGCCGGGTTTCAGGTTGTCGAGATACGAAAAAAGATAACCCGGCAGTTTATAATCGTGATAGGTTGCTTTCGGGAAAAAGAGCTTGTAGTACTTTGCCTTATTGCTATCTTCTTCCACAAACGCCATCGAAACCGAGTTCTGGGCGGATGCTAGAAATTTCATAACTTCTTCAATTTTTGTACTCAACTTCCCTCTGGTTACCTGAAACAAGAAAATGTTTTTGAAAACATGCAGTTTCTTTTCTGCAAAAAGATTGCTGGTAAGCAATTCGTTTTTGAGTTGACCGAGTTCGGGAAGTTCGTCAAATGACCGAATAGTAGAGTAGTTTTTCTTCAATATCAACAAATCCCGATCCATACGGACAAGGTCTTCTCCGAAAAAAACATCAGTGCTCATTATGCGAATGCGTGAAACGCAATAAACCTATGGTTAAGCGTTTCTACAACGTTGAAATTGCTATGCAATTTCTTACGGTGTGCTGCCAGTGGGATTCGAACCCACGATATCCGCCTTGAAAGGGCGGTGTCCTAGGCCTCTAGACGATGACAGCAAGATTAAGTCTTAAGACTAAATATTAAAGACTTAATATAGTGGTATTTTATCACACAAAACACATACCCAGCAATACAACAGTACAACAATCCAGCAATTTAGCAAATTAACAATTTCTCTGCCCTATTCCTTAAACTTCTTCTTAAGATCCTCCAGCATTTCCTTAGCTACGGTTTGACCGCCAAGTCCAAACGCAAGTCCTCCGGCTATCGCAATCATAAAAACAATACCGGTAAACAAAATTCGTATAAGGTCTTGAGCTACACCAAGCTGATTCAACACAACGAGTCCAGTAAAAACAAGAATTACGTACTTCGAAAGCGTTGCCATCGTAGCTGAAACACGCTTCTGTACGGTCTTTACGCTCTGTAATACAATATCGTGGGTTAGATTAGAAACCACGTAACCCACAAGGGCGATAACAACGGAAACAATTACATTCGGGAGGTACAGTAAGAGACTGTTCAAAATCACCGTCATTCCCGAAAGTCCCCAGAGCTGCATGGTGGGAACGAGAAACAGAATAACAACAACCCACTTTAACAGTTCACCCAACACGTCGGCCCAGATGGTTACTTCCTTTTCTTTCGCAATATTTGTTGCCTTAAAGAAAAAACTTACCTTAAAGAATTTTACTAACCCGATAAAAACTTCCTTAACAAGACCTGCGAGCAAAAATCCTACCACCAGAATGAGGAAGCCATAAAAAAAACTCGGTAAGTAGTTCATAAGGCTCATATAAAAAGCTCTAAATACATCGATTACAATATTCATTGTTTCATCCCCTTTCTGAAATTATTTTATACCTATTGACTTTAGAGTTCCACTTTGTCAAGTTCGTCACGCACCTGCTTCATAATTTCTTTGGTTACCATAACTCCTTTTTTTGTTGGAATCTCGGTACCGTCTGCAGTCTTCGTATAAATTCGAATATCGACATAGACTTTTCCTTTGAATTCAGTTTCCCTGATCTTGATTACATCGGTTTCAGATTTTTGAACAGTTGCCAAAATTTTTTCTTCGGCGGGAGGTGTGGCTTGTGTATCCATATGATTATAATAAATTGGTAATACAGTATATTAACTAAAATATGATCGTTTGTATATGGCGAATACAATATTTCTCATCTGTCTTAAGAATTGACAGTATTTCTATTTTTGGTGACGACGTTGGTTTGTTGAGAAGATAGTAATAATCCACAAGTCTTCGGAGCTTAGATAACTTACGAATATTTACTGCTTCGTACGGCTCCCCATAATACAATGATGTACGATACTTAACCTCGACAAAAACAAGAAAGCCCCGGTGCTTTGCGATAATATCTATCTCTCCGAGATTTACTTTGAAATTTCGTTCTATGATGACATATCCCTTGTCAATTAAATAGGAAGTTGCGATGTCCTCACCTTGTCGTCCGATTGAGCTATTGAATTGTTTCACGAAACAAGGATATATCACAAAAACATATTAAGCCACGGCTTATACACAACAATATAGCAATTTAGCAATCTGCTACTGGATTGTTTCGGATTTCGATATTCGAACTTCGAATTTGCTTGAAGTTTACGTTTCGTTTGCTTGCTTACCGATCTTGCCTCGCATATAGTAAAGTTTCGCACGACGGACTTCGTTTCCTGATATCACTCTGATACTGTCGAGACTTGGCCACAAAACAGGAAAGACTCTTTCTATGCCAAAACCGTCTTTAGTAACCTTTCGCACGGTAAACGATTTACCTTCACCGCTGTTTTTTATGGCAATAATGATTCCTTCGAATTTCTGCTTCTTTTGTTTGTCGCCGTCCACATAATTGGTTACCAGTTCAACCTCGTCACCGATTTTTACATCTACTCCCTTTATAGTTGTGTATAGTGCCATATGCAAGGATTATAACGGGAAAGCTGCAGAAAATCAATCAGAAATAGCTGATAGGAAATACTGACCTATTTAATCGTAGCTTCGAGAAAGGCTAAAAATATTGGATGCGGTGCAAGGGGTCGCGACTTTAACTCAGGATGGTATTGTACTCCGATAAAGAATGGATGGTCTGCCAATTCAATGGCTTCAACCAACTTTCCGTCCGGTGATAGCGCTGACGCGGTAAGCCCATGTTCTCGAAATTTGTCGAGATATGCTTCATTGAATTCATAACGATGTCTGTGACGTTCCTGAACGACAGGATCAGAATCACGATCATTAATGGGGTAATTGACATTGGAATACTTTTTGTAGATTTCCAGCAGCTTCGTTCCCTTTTGCAAAACAGCCGGCCATGCGCCGAGTCTGATTGTCCCCCCGTACTGTTTTTTTCTGAGATATTCTGCCTGACCAGGCATTATGTGAATTACCGGGAATGGCGTACTTTCGGTGACTTCGGTTGAATTGGCGTCTTTCATCCCAAGCACATGACGTGCAAACTCGATAACTGCCATTTGCATACCGAAACAAAGGCCCAAATATGGCACATTATTCTCCCGGGCAAACTGAATTGCTGCTATTTTTCCTTCCGTTCCCCTACTTCCCCATCCCTGTGGGACAATAAGCCCGTCATATTTTTTGAGAACTTCCGTACCATCTTGTTCGATTTCATCGCTTGCTACCCATTCAACTCTCGGCAGCAGATCGTGGTAATAGAATGCCTGTTTCAGCGATTCCAAAACACAAATATAGGAATCCTCCAGGGAATAATCGCCGCTTTTGATATATTTTCCGACTATACCAATCAACGGTCCCTTCGTCTTTGATTTTGTTTTCTCGACAAACGTATCCCAGTTTTTTTCCTTTGTCTTGTCGGCTGTTTTCCGGGGAAGATGCATTTTCTCAATGATCCGTTCAACTATTCCCTGCTTTTTGAGATATGCCGGAACCTGATATACACTCGGCAAATCGGGATTGGTAAATATATCTTCTTTATGCACATTGCAAAATATGGCTATTTTTTCTTTCCGCAAGGAATCTATTTCACGCTCGGATCGCGTAACAATAAAGTCCGGCTGAATACCCGCAGCCAAAAGATGGGAAACCGACTGCTGTGCCGGTTTGGTTTTCAGTTCACCCAAATTTTTCGGAAATGGCAAGTATGCAACGTGGATTACCAAAACCGTGTGGGTACTCATCAACCGCAACTGGCGAGCCGCCTCTAAAAATAGTATGTTTTGGATATCGCCTACCGTTCCTCCGATTTCGGCAACTACCACATCTGCCTTCGAAGTATTCGCAAGAAGTATCAATCGCCTACTGATTTCTTCAGGGACATGGCGGATCATTTCCACACATTCGCCCTGGTATGCCATCTTTCTTTCGTTGTCTATTACTGACTGAAATACCATTCCTGATGTCATATAGTTAAGTTTCGAAAGATTCTTGTTGAGAAAACGCTCGTAATGTCCCAAGTCCTGATCGGTTTCAAGTCCGTCCTCGGTGACAAACGTCTCTCCGTGTATGATCGGATTCATGGTTCCCGCATCCATATTCAGGTATGGATCCGCTTTAAGAGCTGTTACCGTGTAGCCCGATTGTTCGAGAAGTAACGAAACGGAGGAGGTGGTAATTCCTTTTCCCAACCCTGAAATAACACCACCCGTAACAAAAATGAAATTTGCCATTATTTTTTAGTATTCAGATATGCTTCGAATATTTCGTTAAAAATGTCACCTTTTGAAACTATGCCGATCACTTCCATTTTTTCATTAACTACCGGAAGTTGCCGTACCTGCAGAACAAGCATGCGGGCAAGAGTTTTGAGAAGATGTGCATCGGGAGAAGTGCTGAAAACGACCTTATTCATGAGATCCTTAGCGCGGGCCTTCTTTATTTTCAATACCTGCTCTGTCAGCAGCTCTTCTTTGTCCGTATCGATGTGCTCAAGAAACTCGGAATAATCAGGAAACATTTTCTGCAAAAGATCTTCCTCAGAAATTATTCCGACCAGCCTGTTGCCAGCATCTATCACCGGGATAGCATGGATTCCTTTAACGAATATTAAGTTCCAGATCGAAACAATATCGGTATCAGGCGTTACGCTCAAGACATGTCGCCGCATGATATTTTTTACGGTTTTCATCGTTTACGTCTCTTGTTAATAATTTTTAAATCGAACGTAGCGCGTCTCAGCATCCCAAAAGCCTTTTCGCGATCGGCTTTTTCGTGTTTCTCGGAAAGCAGTTTCTGTGCCGATTCTTCGACCTCTTTGATTTTCTTCTCGTCAAGTTCGTCTTGCCCTACCGCATGTGATATGAGTATCCGGACGATTTTTCCATTCGTTTCTATGTACCCGCTGCCCGCTGAAAAATATTCTTCACCCGTTTTTCTTCTGATCGTTATAACACCGTCCTTGAGTAATGTCAACAGGGGTATGTGCTGAGGCAGTATCGTTACGTCACCATCGACCGTTTGGCATGTTAAACTCTCCACATCATCCTCAAACACTGCCTTCTCCGGTGTAATGATTTTAACATGTAACATACGGTTAATTCGACTACTTCACCTCCTCAATTGACCCGACCATGTAAAAGGCGCTTTCGGGTTTGTCATCGTGTTTTCCCTCAAGAATTTCTTTGAAACCACGTACCGTATCTTCAAATTTTACGTATTTCCCCGGGCGGCCGGTAAATACCTCAGCAACAAACATCGGCTGAGTTAGGAACCGCTGAATTTTTCGCGCTCGCGATACGGTAACCCTGTCTTCCTCAGATAATTCTTCCATACCGAGAATTGCAATAATATCCTGAAGGTCTTTATACCTCTGGAGAACTCTCAACACGTCCTTCGCGACATTATAGTGTTCTGCTCCGACAATCGACGGGTCAAGTGCTCCCGATGAGGAGGCAAGCGGGTCTACTGCCGGATACAAAGCCTGCTCTGCCAATGAGCGCTCAAGGGTAATGGATGCGTCAAGATGGGCAAACGTAGCAACTGGGGCAGGATCTGAATAGTCGTCCGCCGGAACATATACCGCCTGCATGGATGTGATTGAGCCTTTCTGAGTTGATGTAATCCGCTCTTGGAGGGCTGACATCTCTTCTGCAAGTGTCGGCTGATATCCGACTGCCGACGGGATTCGTCCAAGCAGTGCCGAAACTTCTGAACCTGCCTGTGCAAACCGGAAGATATTATCAATAAACAATAAAACATCCTGACCTTCTTCATCACGGAAATATTCAGCCATAGTAACACCGGTCAGCGCGACACGGAGACGGTTACCAGGAGGTTCGTTCATTTGACCGAACACAAGAACCGTTTTACCGATAACTCCCGTCTCTTTCATTTCATTCCAAAGGTCATTGCCTTCACGGGTTCGCTCACCGACTCCGGCAAATACGGATACACCACCATGTTCTTCTGCAACATTTCTGATAAGTTCCTGTATAAGTACGGTTTTACCTACGCCTGCGCCACCGAAAACCGCAATTTTACCACCTTTAATGAATGGGGTTAACAAATCAAGCACTTTAACGCCCGTTTCGAATACTATCGGTTTCGGATTCTGTTCTGCAAGTGTCGGAGGTTGACGATGAATTGGATACATTCTTTTTGCTTTTACCTCTCCGCCTTCATCAACCGTTTTACCGAACACATTAAATATGCGTCCCAAAGTTTCCTTTCCGACGGGGACGGTGATCGGAGCACCGGTGTCGGTAACTTCCAAACCTCTTTTAAGTCCGATCGTAACATCCAATGCGACTGCGCGCACCATTGTCGGAGAAAGGATTGCTTCGACCTCAAAAACTATTTCTTTCTCTTTCGTTTTCAGTACTAATGCGTTATAAACTCGCGGCGTTCCCTTTTTAAACTCCACATCAACAACAACACCACGGATCTCTTTAATGATTCCAATCGATTTTTCCATACTTTTCATTTATGCTGCAACTGCTAACTTTGCGGTATTCATATCCAATAATTCATTCGTAATTTTCTCCTGGCGCAATCCGTTTCTTAACAACGTCAGCCTGGATACAAGGTCAGTAGAATTGTCTGTCGCGTTTTTCATCGCAATCATTCGTGCTGAATGCTCGGAGGCTTCGCTTTCATGGATTGCTCCGCGAATATCGCTTTCCAAATAAAAATTGAACAACCCTTCAAGTACTGTTTTCTGATCCGGCTCAACAATATATTCTTTTTTAATTCCTTGTGTTTCGTCTTTCATTTTTGATCCGTGATTCGTGATCCGTGATTCTTCTTCTTCGAAGTGTATCGGCAACAACATTTTTTTGGTCGGTTTGCAACTGAGACTCGAGACAAACTGATTATAAAACAGTTCAATACTTGAGTATGAACCGCCTAAAAATTTATCCCGTACTAAACTGAATACTGCGGTTGTATTTGCTTCAAAAGGCATCTGACTTGAAAAATCGGCGATAATCGAGCCTCCGACATGAAATAAAAACTGCTGGGCTTTTGATCCCATGACCACAAAATCATAGCGGGCAAAATCGGGAATCTGAACGAGTAGAAACTTAAATAAATTAAAATTAAACACCCCGCACAATCCTTTGTTCGAAGAAATGACAATCGCCAGTTTGCGTGTTGCCTTTCCGTTTTCTTTCATAAACGGGTGTTCAAATGCAACATTTTTTCCGCCGATTTGATAGATAGTCTCATCAAGCGCATCACGGTAAGGTTTACCTTGTGAAGCTCTTAATTGCGCTTTCTTCATTTTAACCGCAGAAACCAATTGCATTGCCTTGGTAATCTTGCCGACGTTGCCGACTGATTTAATTTTACTTTTTAGCTGACGGAGATTCATTTTTCTTGTTTAGAAAATATTAGTAAAAAGTCTTTAGCAAACGCATGTAGTTCCTTTTCTACTTCAGGAGCAACAAGTTTTTCTTCGGCAATCCTTTTTAACAGTTTTGGTTTCTGAGCTTCAAAATGAATCAGCGCTTCTTCTTCGAATCTTGAAACATCCGAAAGAGCAAGATCTTCCGTATACCCTGCCGTTCCGAGCCACATAACCACGACTTGTTTTTCAACCGACAAAGGATTGTTCTTCCCCTGTTTTAACAACTCATATAAACGGGCGCCGCGATTGAGTGTCTTTTTAGTATCCGCATCAAGATCAGATGCAAACTGTGAAAAAGCTGCAAGATCGCGGTACTGAGCAAGTTCAAATTTCAGTTTTCCAGCCACCTGCTTAACGGCTTTGATCTGTGCGCTTGAACCTACACGGGACACAGATGCGCCGACATTAATTGCGGGACGCATACCGGCATTAAACAATTCTTTCTCCAAAAATATCTGTCCGTCGGTAATGGAAATTACATTTGTGGGAATGTATGCGGAGATATCACCTTCCTGAGTCTCGATGATAGGCAACGCAGTTATTGATCCACCGCCGTATTTTGAATCGATACGACACGCACGTTCTAAAAGTCTCGAATGCAAATAGAATACATCACCGGGGTACGCTTCACGACCGGCCGGGCGCTTAAGAATAAGCGAAATCTGACGGTACGCCCATGCATGCTTTGTAAGATCATCATAAACAATGAGCACATCCTTGCCTTGTTTCATAAAAAACTCCGCCACTGCTGAGCCGGCATAAGGAGCTATGTATTGCAATGATGCACTGTCCGAAGACCCGGAGGCAACGACTACCGTGTACTCCATTGCCCCTTTTTCCATCAAAAGATTAACCACTTGAGCAATTTTGGATTGTTTCTGACCTATCGCAACATATACACAAACAACATCCTGATTCTTCTGATTTATGATGGTGTCGATTGCAATCGTAGTTTTCCCCGTCGCACGATCTCCAATGATAAGCTCTCTCTGACCTCTACCAATGGGGATCATACTGTCGATAGCTTTGATTCCAGTCTGCAGCGGCACAGTAACTGACTTTCTGTACACGATACCGGGAGCGATTTTTTCTACTTCTTCGTAACCCTCAGGCTTTACGGTACCCCGACCATCAATAAGACGGCCAAGCGGATTAACCACTCTTCCGAGCAGTTTGCTCGATACCGGAATACTCAGAATTTTTCCCGTAAGAGTAACCCTATCTCCCACCGAAAGCTTTGTGTAGTCGTCAAACAGAAGAATCGAAATATCACGCTCGCGCAAATCTATAACCATACCTTCTTCACCGCTACGAAACGCAACAATATCTCCGTTTCGCGCATCCGGTAGTCCCTGCACAACCGCAACTCCGTCGTAAAGCTGGACAACTTCACCACTTGCCATTTCCTTCGTAACAAGTTTCTTGTTCTTGATCTCAGAAATAAGATCGTTTGTTATAGTGTGTGCGAGGGTCATATGTTTTTATAAATGTAAACTTTCTGAAATTGCTTGTAACGTTCCCTTTAGTGAATAGTCGAGATAATACCGTCTCATCTGTATAACTATGCCGCCAAGAATACTTTGATCCACTATGTTTTCGACCAGCATATCTTTTACACTCGTAAGACCGAGGTGTGACACAATACCGTCTTTCTCCTCACTGCTGAGGGAATACGTAGAAACGATCGTAACCTTTTCTATATTTGTCCGCACAAGCTCCTGGAGTGCTGCTATGTCCAAGGAACTGAGAGCAGTCAGATTAATTTGCGAGTTTGCCATTCTGTATTTTCGGTAACTTTGTCATCACTTCGCTAGTTATTTTCTTCTGGAGCTCTTTCGAAAGTGACTCCCCGAGCACCCGTTCAACCAAACTCACCGCTACTTGATACGCTTCGCGTTTCATTTCCGTAGCGCTTTTCTGTTTTTCAGCTTCGAGGAGAGCCATAGAGTGCTTCCGCAACTCCTCCGCTTCACTCTGAGCTTCTTTCAGTATCTGATGCTTGGCCTCATCGGTCTCTTTCTTCATTTTGGCATACGTTGCCTTGAGTTTCTTTTCATATTCCGACTCAAGCGCCGACCGTTTTTCAAGAAGTTCCTTTTCCTTCTTCTCATAACTTTTCAATTTGTTTTCCTCATCTTTCGCCCGCTTTTCCTCTTCGTCCAGTTTAGTGAAAAACGGTTTGAACAAAAACTTTTTGAAAAGCACCAGCAATATGACAAAATTAATGACTTGTGCTAACAAAATTTTGGGCTCTATCCCTAACTTTTCCATAAATCTTTAATAATTATGTAAATTTAATAATCAATGCAACAACCAGTGCGTAAATGGCAATTGCTTCTGCAAATGCAAGAGCAAGAACCATATTTGTCGTAACGGCAGACTGGGCTTCTGGATTTCGTCCAATTGCCTCGACTGCTTTAGAACCGATCAGACCGATACCGATACCAGGACCAAGCGCACCAATAGCGATGGCAAGTGCGGTGGCTAACATTTTCATTGCTTCTGGACTCATAGATGAAATTCACCTCCTCTCAAAGGTTTGTTTTAATGACCGTGACTCGACGAAACTGTTAAGAAAATTGACAGCAACATTGCAAAAACCAAAGCCTGCATAAAACCGACAAAGAATTCGAAAAGCAAAAACGGTAATGACGCAAGAACCGGTACGAGAAACGCTATAACGGTAAGAAGAACTTCCCCTGCGAAGATATTACCAAATAAACGGAACGCAAACGAGAGCACTTTGGAAAACTCGGAAAGTATATCCAGAATACCCACAAATGCATAAATCGGATTCGTTAAGTTTATGAATTTTTTAATATAACCCTTGACACCCAGATACTTCACCGCGTAAAACTGCACCATAAACATACCGAAGAGTGCCAGTGCAAAGGTCATATTCAAGTCAGCTGTCCCTCCACGGAGAACAGGAAGAAACCCGTGAGCGCCTTCAATCCCGATCGTGTTAACGCCTGGCAGCAATCCGAACCAGTTAAGCATCAATACAAACAGAAAGATAGTCATTGAGAGAGGAAAAAAGACCCGTGCTTTATCCCCGAATATGGGAGCAAGTAATCCGTAGACACCTTTCATGACCATATTCAGAAGGATATAAACTTTTCCGCTCTTTTTGTTATAAAACAGAACGAGTACGAGCAGAAAAACCATGACGATCCAAGTTGCAATAAGTGAATTTGTGACGGGAAAATTTCCGATACGGAAGACTTCTTCAGCTTTTATGCTGATATGCGGGGTACTGGATTCTTTTGTTTCTGTTTTAACAACTGCCTCCGTAGAGTGCGTTTCAATACTCTCAGCTGGAGCGTTATTTTGAGGGACGATTTCCGTCATTCTCTTTAATTATCCGGTAAATATTGTAAAAACTGCCGACAGTTCCAAAAAACAATAAGACCAATGTAAACATCGGTCTCACACGGAAAAGATTATCAAGGAAGATTCCGCTTGTCAACCCCAAAAAAAGGGGAATCGCCATATATATACCGACTGACGAGTACTTAAACGCCATAATCGGAATCTCATAATTTTTCTTTTTTCGCTCCACAGGGTGAAAAAAGTGATCGGGTTGTTGTTGAGTATCAGTGATCATACATGCGCAACATAACTGCGTCATTGACTATTCCTACAAGCGATTCGTCTTTTTCCTGAATGGTTGTTTTCACCAAAAGCACCTGATTTCGCTGCCAAACATTTTTTGTTTTTGTGTATGTTTTGGGGAAAACGACCAACTCAATTTCTGATGTATAATCCGTAATTGTTACGAACAGCATTTCCTGATTACTCTTCTTTGTTACTATTTTTTTTACTGCCTTAACAAGCCCGCCGAGTATAACGTCCCCCGATGTGCGTGTCAATGTGTCGATGGCCACGACTCTTTTTTGCCTGAAAATTCCCTGATATTTTTCAAGAGGATTTTTTGAAAGATTAAATCCGATTGTTTCCCGTTCAAACTCCAACAACTCATCTTCACTGTATTCTGCCATATCCGGCAAATTGTCGACCGTCGCCTCGTTTTTCTGTTCATTGAATCCCGTATCAGCAAACAAACCAAACTGTCCGTCATCACTTTTGGCCTTTACAGACTGAATGTCCTTAACTATAGAGGTATAAAAGGCCACAAGCTGTGAACGTTTGCCGAATGCGTCAAATGCACCTGCTTTTACCATACTTTCCACCGTTTTCTTATTTACTTTCCTCAAATCTACACGGGTCAAAAAATCTCTCATGGAACCGAATGGTTTTTCCGACCGGGATTGTACAATTGCTTCTACCGCAGCTGTTCCAACGTTGCGTATCGCCCCGAGTCCAAAACGGATGGACTTTGTATCCTCAATAGAGAAAGCAGCAACGGACTTATTGATATCAGGCGGCAATACCGGTATTTCCATCCGTCGGCATTCCTCAAGAATCTGATTCACCTTCTGTTCCCGATCCGCGCCCGTTGCGTGTTCGATTTCTGCGGTCAGTAAGGCTGTCATAAATTCCACCGGGTAGTGTGCTTTTACGTAAGCCGTCCAATAGGCGATCATCGCGTAACTTGCCGAGTGCGCTTTGTTGAAACCGTATGCAGCAAATTTCTCGATAAACTCAAAGAGCTGTTCAGCCATTTTAAGCGGGTAACCCATTTCCTGGCACCCCTCCAAAAATTTCTGTTTACCCTTTCGCATCAATTCTTTTTTCTTCTTACCCATTGCCATACGGAGAGTGTCCGCTTCACTCATGGTGAATTTTGCAAGCTTATGGGCAATTTCGGTAACCTGTTCCTGATATACGAGAATTCCATATGTCTCAGACAAAATCGGCTTCAAATCAGGATGAAGATACTTGATTTTCTTGGGATTTTTTTTGCCTTCAACAAATATCGGAATAAGCGCCATTGGTCCCGGTCTGAATAACGCAACCATAGCGGAGATATCCGAGAATCTCGTCGGTTTCAGTTCCTTTGCCAAATGCCGCATTCCCCGGGACTCAAGTTGAAAAACCCCGACGGTTTCTCCACTTGCAATCAGATGGTACGTTGACTCATCCTCAAGAGACACCTTATTCAACTCGATGGTTTCATTGCGATTTTGCTGCACATACAGAAGCGCTTTTTCCAGGATTGAAAGATTCCGTAATCCCAAAAAGTCGAATTTAAGTAATCCGACCGCACGTCCGTCAGAAACAGCATTTAAATCGAGACAATACATATCGTATTGAGTAATAATCTTACCTCCCCGCTCTTCACGTTGAATAGGCACATAATCACTCAAGGGTTTGTCGGCAACCACAACTCCGGCTGCATGGACGGAAGAATGCCGCACCAAGCCTTCAAGTTTTTTGGAAACATCGATCATATTCTTAATATCGGTGTCAGTCTCATATAGGTGAGCAAGCTCGCTTGATTCCTTGAGAGCAATATCTATCGTAACGGGAAACCCCTGTTTCGGTTGCGGAATAAGTTTTGCAATGCGGTCTCCCTGAGAATACGACCAACCGAGCGCACGGGAAACATCACGGACAACCATACGCGCCTCCATGGACCCGAAGGTAATGATCTGTCCGACTTTGTCTTCTCCGTAATGGCGAGAAACATACCGCACCACATCATCTCGACGCACATCTGCAAAATCAATGTCAATGTCCGGCGGCGTCGGACGATCAGGATTCAGAAAACGTTCAAACGGGAGATTGTGCGTCAAAGGGTTAACTTCCGTAATACTTATTATGTAAGCTACCAGTGACCCTGCCGCAGAACCACGACCGGGACCGACGGCTACACCGTGTCCCTTTGCCCAATTTACAAAGTCCTGAACGATCAGAAAATAGGCGGCGTAACCTTTCTTAATGATGATATCTAATTCATAATCGATCCGTTTCTTTATTTCTTCCGTGATGGCGGGAAGGCGAAGCGACATTTTCTCTGCCGTCATTTTGCGTAACCATGTTTCGACGGTTTCACCTTCGGGCACTTCATAGTAGGGAAGAATCCATTTGCCGAACGGGATTTCCACATTACAGCGGGCGGCGATTTTCACGGTATTCTCGATGGCCTCCGGAATATCGAGAAACGCCTGTTTCATTTCATCTGCCGATTTCAGATAAAAATCGGGAACATCATACATGGAAAGCGGCCGGTTTTTTTCTTCTATAGATGTACGAGTCTGTATGCAGAGCAAAATTTCTTGCGCATATGCATCGTCTTTATCCAAATAGTGCGAGTCGTTTGTGGCAACAAGTGGCAAGCCAAATTTTCGCGAATACTTAATAAGCTCCTCGTTCAGTTCGGGAAGTCCTTTTATTCCGGGGTGCCGTTGAATTTCAATAAAAAAATTGCCTTCCCCAAAAATTCCTGAAAAGGTTTTAATCCAGTGTTCTGCCTTTTCCGGTTCGTTGTTCATGATGCTTTGGGAAAGCAGACTCCCCATACAACCCGAAAGACAGATAATTCCTTCGTGATATTTCTCCAACAACTCAACATCAATGCGCGGCTTGTAGTGAAACCCTTCCAGATTTGCGTAACTCACCAATTTCATAAGGTTTTTGTACCCTGTCATATTTTCTGCCAACAAAACCAAATGATACTGGTCCGCACCCATTTTCTTTTGTTTATCAAAACGGGATTTCTCGGCCATATACACCTCACAACCGATAATCGGCTTGATTCCATAATCTTTTGCCTTCAAAAAAAATTTAAATGATCCGTACATCGCCCCGTGGTCGGTTAAGGCAACAGCATCCATTCCCAGCTCTTTTACCTTTGCGGCAAGTTTGTCAAGTTTCGGCAACCCGTCAAGCAGGGAAAATTCGGAGTGCACATGAAGGTGAACGAAGTCATTCATTGGTGACATCATATGAAATATGAGTCAAAAGATCAAGGCGTGATGCAAAACTGAGAAATGCGAGCTACTTGTTTCTGCCGACTTGGAGATTCTACTAGAACATGATCGATCATGAATCTTCACGGAGGCCAAGAAACAACGAAGCGAGCATTTCTCATAATTTGATATACTTATTTCAATGAAAGACCAATCACCGCGCGTACACGTTGAAATCAGTGCAAAAACCATAGTTTTCACCATCGGATTTGTCATACTGTTGTACCTGCTTTTCCAATTGCAAGAGCTTTTCATAAACCTCTTTTTGTCCTTTATTTTCATGTCTGCCCTAAAGCCGTCGGTAGACTTATTGGAACGGTTGAAACTTCCCCGGGTAATAGCCGCGCTTCTGGTTATTGTGATCACCATCAGTGTGCTGGTCGGCATCTTAACGTACACCATTCCGCCTCTCGTTCGTGAGATGACCGGTTTCATCATATACATAGCACAGGAGGGTCCGCGCTTACTGCAACAATTCAACACCCAATTGCATTTACAGGAATTGATCCCCCTACAGTCTTTGACACAATACATACCGAATGTTACGACAACAATCACACAAGCCGTTTTTTCGGTGCTCTTGAATACAGTAAATGTAGTAACGGTATTTTTCTTTACGTTGTATTTCCTGACAGGGATAAAACAGGTTCCGTTGTTTTTTGATCGGTTTCTGAGTAAACAACAGGCGATAAGCGCTAAAGATACGCTAGCACAGCTTGAAAAGAAACTCGGTTCTTGGGTTCGCGGCGAATTAGTACTTATGATAACGATCGGCGCGATGACCTATATCGGATTGCTAATTTTACAGGTTCCCTACGCGCTTCCACTGGCATTCATTGCAGGAATTTTTGAGGTATTCCCCATAATCGGGCCTATACTCTCCCTCATACCTGTGTTCTTCGTGGCAATTTCCGTTTCGCTTCCCTTAGCTCTCATGACAATCGTCATGCAGACCATTATTCAACAGCTAGAGAACAATCTCATCGTCCCCTTTGTTATGAAGCAGGCAGTCGGTATCCCGCCCCTTGCTGTTCTCATCTCTCTGATTGTTGGAGGAAAACTTGCCGGATTTTCAGGAGTACTTTTGGCTATTCCGTTCGTCGCAGCTGCAACAATTTTCTTCCAGGAAATACTCCGGTATCGCGAAAAATCGAACGCATAATACATACTCGCTACTTACTCCCTGCGTAACTTCGCTTGATTTGACAGTCTACCGGTATTACAATGCGCATACTCTGGCGGTGTGCGGGCACTAATGCCTGTGCCCTCACATAACGCAGAGTCGGGTTCTTCCTCATGCTCGCGGAGAGGAAGTAAACGCACTCTTGTGCGCAAACACCCGGTATCTTGGCTGCCGCGAGGTGGCTTAACCTTCCTGCCGATTGGCGGGATGGAGTTGAGGAACGCGCGGTTCCTCAATGTGACGCGAGTACCAACCGCGCGAAATGGATGGCCTGTCCCGCATCTGCGGGACCCACAGAAAGGAGGAACTATGTTCAATAGTTCATAGCCATGTAAGACCTGGGTGAACGGGCGTGTCCTTTAGGGACGCCAAAGGGAACAAGAGTCCCCTCGTTGACTCTTTGCATTGTTTTTTGGATGTGGCGGCCACGTGCCGCCAAATAACGTGGGGGCTGAAATGCCCCCAAGATGTCATGATCGGCACAGGTTGAAAGGAGGTGAGCTCCGTGTTAAGTTTTGGTTTCACGACCAATTCCTTCACGTCTTGCGGCGATTGACCTTTACCGACGGGCCCCTTAAGAAAGGGCCAACCATGACAGGGATGTGAGAGCCCTTAGTCTCTCAGGCCAGACCGCGTATTGAGATACGCGGTCTGGCCATCCACACTTCCCCTTCCCACATTTTGTGATTTCTGTTACAATACATCCAATGGTCAAGACCGCTGAGCGTCGTACAGAACAGACGATAGATATATGGACGCTTCGACGAGAATGGATACGTCAGCTACTTGCCACCAGAGAACAATTTTCCCTTCTTCCCCAACACGTGCGACTTATTGCTACTGATGCCCAGTTTGCTCAGATGTTTCGCATTCCTCCAAACGTGCGAACGCTCGCCCGTTCAAACAAGGCTTTCTTTGTTGCAATACCAGTGGAGAGTGGATGGGTTATAACTTTAACTGACCAACCCGATTTTGGAGGAGCAAAATACAGTTCAATTCTTCGCGACGAGCTTCGTAATCTAGCAGTTGAGATCGCCCGTCTTATTTCAGACAATAGTGATGATGCATTACTAATGCAGAAACAGCAACTCGCATACGAGACATATCGTCTTCTGCCACCGGGAATGCAGCAAGAGTTTGCATATCTAGCCCCACAAAATGTGATGAATGCCCGGCAGGGACAAACACCCTAATTTCTTCTTGATTCAGAATTGAAAATCGGTATGATACTGTTACACACATCACAACATGATAAAAAAATTTGCCGCTTTGGTGGTTTTTGTATTTTTAGCGTTGTTCCCGGTAAATCATGTTTATGCCGCTCCAAGTTTTGTAAGACAACCGACGAGCGTGGGATCTGCAACTGTTCCGAAATACGGAAAATTCGAAGCATCATTTGATATATCAACAACCGCTCAAAATAAATTTTTCCCTTATGACACAAACGCACCCAGTTCTCGTGGTAGAGGAACTGGTGTAAGTGTCGATATGATGCTCTCTCCCGGAACTTCCCTTTCTGCCTCACCCAAGACCGTTCCCTGTTTCTACTATCAACCTGTTGAAGAGGTCCGCAAAGGATCGGATGTCGCTAAACTACTCCCTACTGGCTCTCCCGAGTGGAGATGTAGATTTGCTCCAGATCAGACAGGCACGTGGGCATACAGAGTGAGAGTTCAAGATAGCTCGGGCTCAATCGAAAGCAACCAATCTACGTTTACCGCTACTTCTCCCACAGGGCACGGGTTTATTACCGTTAGTAAAACCGACCCGCGTTTTTTTGAATTCTCCGACGGCACAACATTTGCATATCCGCTTATTACAACAAATTTCGGTTCCAGTTTAAACACGATCAGGTCCCGTGCAGATGCTTTGGGAAATAACGGTATCCGTTTTATCCGTTGGTTTCCAACAGGCGAAGATGGGGTGATTGTCCCGTTTGGTGATGAACTTGGCATGTCGTGGGGTTATGGACCGACCTGGGCGACAGTTGAAAATCCGGATACGGCAAAAGGGAAACTGTTTAGTTTCGAACCTTATTACTATACCGGTCAAAACATACCTGCAAAAGATGGCGCCACATACAAACTGGAGGTACGGGCAAAAATAGACGGTCAAAAACGATTTATTCCTGAACTTTATTTTTCCAACCAGAATAAGGTGAGTCAGACAATATCTGCCAATGGAGGGTGGCAAAGTTACTCACTGACGATTACCAACACGTCGAATAATTCAGCACTCACTGTTTATCTTCATGACGGTATTAGTGAGGATGACGGAAACAACACAAGCGGAACTATTTCTCTCGGATCGATTGAACTCCGACAGCAGATTTCTCCGGGAGTTTGGGGACCGAATCTTATCGAGCGGGGTGATCCGAATACGTTTGAAACCGTAGATCAAATAGCTGCCGCCAAACTGGATGAAGTACTGCGAAAATCGGAAGAAAAAGGTATATACAACAAACTGACCCTCTTTCACAAAAACGACATGATCTTCGATCAGATTTTACCCGATGGCACAACGGGAAAATGGAATTTAAGTAATTTCTATTCGCCGTTAAATTCCGCTTCCTACTGGCTTAAAAAGGCATATGTACGATACTTTGTTGCCCGCTGGGCGTATTCAACTTCCCTGCATTCCCTAGAACTTGCCAACGAAAACGACGTCGGAAGCCAAAATGGGTTTGATATGTCCCTTGATCTTGCAAACTACATTCACACACTATCTCCGAGACGCGTTTTAATGAGTAATTCCTTTTGGCATTGGAACGGTTTGTCCATGTCTTATTGGGCAGATCCCGATATGGATTATGCGGACAAACATTGGTACGCTGACACGAGAACAATTGATTGCGCGGCGAACCCAGCAGCCTGTGACGTAGTATCCGCAACATGGCAGGACACCGTACTAAATGTGAGACAATGTTATACCCGCTTCAAGGAATATGCGCAGGATATCGGTGTTACGAAACCTGTCATAAGAGGTGAAACCGGAGTTGCCAAAGAAGGTACCGGACCGCAACTCGGTGATAAAGACGGTGTCACAAACGGTATACCTCAAGAGACTACCGGCACATATTACCTGAAAAAGATATGGGCGCAAATTGGAGTACTCGGATTTTCGTGTGACGGCGAATGGTACCCTAGGTTATGGGAAACATTCTCAGATCAACTCGACCCGAACGACACAAAATACAACAAGTACTTTCCCACATCTACAAATAGCGTTTTTAAGTACTCCAAAAATTATGAATCGTATATTGCCGGAGAACACCTCTCAAACGGGAACTATGTCGATATAGGTACGGATGGCAATTCAACAAATGGAATTGGAATAATTCAAACTTCCAATGCCAATCTTCGGGCGTTTGGAGCAAGAGACTCAAAAACCGGAAGGGTTCTTGTATGGGTGGATAACAAAAACAATACATGGAAAAATCCGAATTATAATACCGCAGCAGCAGGATCGCTCACGATTTCGGTACCCAACGGCAATTATACTCAGGAAGTTTGGGATACACGGTCAGGAACCCATTCCACAAGCCCGACCAAATTTGCCGTGACAAACGGACAATTAATTTTCCCTGTTTCCACAGCAAAAGACATTGCGTACAAGTTCTATGATCCTGACAGAACAACCACAACGCCATCATCAACCCCAATTCCGGTCACTACCGTAACGCCATCGCACTGCTCTCCCCTTGGAAACATTGATTGTCTCGGCAAAGTAAGTGCGTTAGATTTAACGTATCTCGTGTCAAAGTATGGATCAAACGACCACGCAGCAAATCTTAATGATATGGGAACGGTAAATTCGTTAGATTTGACTATATTGTTGGGAAATTATGGGAAATAAACAAAAATCTATTATTGTTGTAGTGAGTTTTATGGTTGCCGTTACCGGTTATCTGCTTTACCGGTTCGGCCCATATGCTCATGCGCAGACCAAAACTGATTGGTACATGTCAGCAGCAAATCCAGAACGGACATCATACACGCCGGAGCAAATAGACGGACAGCTTAGTCCGGAGTGGTACAGAATTATCGACCCGCATATTCCCAACAAAGCACAAATAATTGCCGTACAAGGAATAATTTATGTTCCAACGGCCAAAGGTTTGTATGCATTCGACTCCACAACCGGCGCTCTTAAATGGATTTTCCCGACAAAATTACCCTTGGGTAATTCTCCGACAGTTGTTAACGGGGTTGCATACTTTGGTGCTTTTGACCGCAAGCTATACGCAATAGATGCAAACCCCGATACCGCAACACTGCCTACTGCCACTGACACTCGGGGTAATCAGGTAAAAGTGAATACGAAGCTTTTTTGGACATTTGAAGGAGGGGCAGGATTCGACACTAATCCATTGGTCATTAATCAACGCGTGTATGCCGGAAATCGCGACGGTACGATGTATGCACTCTATGCACATGATTATGCTGACCAGGCATTGCGTGGAAAACTAGCATGGCAGTTTAAAACAGGAGGACCGATTCATTTTTCCGCCACATATAAGAATAATACCGTGTACTTTGCTGCAAACGACGCGTATGCGTATGCATTGCGGGCAGATTCGGGAGCGCTTGTGTGGAAATCGGAAAAACTTCCCGCAGCAGACGGTTTTCATTCTTGGTGGGGTGCGATAAGCGGGAATGTTATTATTTTCCCCAGCAGCAGAGGAATTCGAACACTCCAAATGCCCGGACCCCCCGGCTCAACGGGAGAAGACTTTTACAAGGGTGACCACGGTCTATGGCCAGAGGGTACCGCGTTAGGGACTCCGCTTGGCACAATGACTGGTCGAAATATGAATGCCAGCCGGGCGTTTAATTACCTGGAAAGTAACCCCTCGCGGCGTTCTTATCACCTTATAAATTTGACTGATGGAAAAGAAGTGACATATGACTTCAATGGCAACGGGAAACCAGAATACGCTCCGCTCATGAATACCGGGACAACTTCGGGAAACAGATCTCCTGCTGCCGTTGCTCCCGATGGAACAATTTACACGTTTAATAATTATCAGCTTGAGTGGTCCCAAATTGCCGGTTGGAAGCTGGGAACAAACTACCTCACCATACCGACAAGCAGCGTGGACGCAATCGACGAGCCGCAAAGTTATTCGATTGGTGGCAACCGAGTTTATTTCAATAAATGCTGTGATCGTAAGGCAGGAAGTTTCGACAGATTGGGAAATGGAGAAAGCGCTATAAACTATTACAACGAGGGTCAGGAGCTTGCGACAGTTGCTCCCGGGTATGATGCACACAGCACCGGTACACACGAATCTAACGCCGTAAAAGTTTTCGGAGACGTTAATGGAGAGTACGGATATCATGGTGATCAGAATGCTCCAGTTCCCTACTCTGGCAGACTCTATTTTCATCGCAGTAACGCGATCTTAGCTTTTTCGGCAAGTGGCGGAAGAAAACTGCTTACGCGAATCGGGTCGATTGAAGCCACTACCCCACAATCTTCTGTAGATGTAAATGCTTTAAAAACAAAGCTTACCGCTGAAATACAGAAAATGCTTGATGCGGGACCACATTTGCGTCCAGGATATGGCCAAATGGGACTGAATGGGTATGCGCTCGGTCAGGTGCGCGGCGACAAGATGGCCGACTACTGGCACAGCACTGCTGATACGTTGTATGCACTGACGCTTGCCTATCCTCATCTTGACACCACCATGCAAACAAAGGTAAAGTCGTATCTTGCGCTTGAGCTGCAAAACTATTCCCCACTAACATACGACCACAATGGTTGGAAACAGGGTGCGCCCCGTGAAGATTTCATCTTACCCCAAACAGATGTTGTGCAATATATGACTTCTTTACCGAATAATTATCGTAATTACAACTTTGAGGGCTGGGGAAATGGTGAAAGCAGTGACGAAAACCGCCCACCCTTTACTTTTTATGAGCTATGGAAATATGCACAAACATTCGGTGGAGCAAAAGAGATTTATGATGGACTCATAAACGGCGGGCATGTCGGTTCTGCTCCGAATAATGCGTATCTTGCCGAGAACCCACCGGTTCATAATGCATGGATTGCGGGTTACTATGGACTGCTCGGATTGCAAAAAATCGCCTATCCCACTCAGACAGAGAACACGACACATCGTAATGAATTGAATAGATTACTTGCCTTGCGTGCCAGCGCTTTTTTAAAGGATCAGCCCTGGGGAGGAGACTCGCATGATGCCGGTCGCAGCATTGCTTCGTCACGAAACTTCATATACATGACTCCGGAACTGGGAAGTTATCTCCGGCAGAATGCCCTGACGAAAATTGAAGCTGCCAGAAAAAATTATATAGAGAACATCCCTTACTGGTTTGTCTCGCGGTTTGAAGAAACGTTCGGCGAAAGCCTGATGCAATCGCCGTATGATTACTGGTCGCTATTCCAAACTGAACGGCAAATTTTCAACCTTAATCGGGAAGAGTTATACCAATATCTCGATGTTCCAAGCGTTCCTCGCGGCGACTTGTATTATATTCAGAATTTGGTCACGGTAATTGAAGCACCCACAAGTGGGATAGCTCCTCAGGCCACCAACACTCCATGGCCAGTAACCGTAACTACCGCTCCTGTCCATTGCCAACCTCTTGGAAACATCGATTGTACCGGTAAGGTCAGCGCATTGGATCTTTCATATCTGCTTTCTAAATTAGGAACGACGGAGGTGACTGCAAATTTAGACGACACAGGAAAGGTTAATGTGATAGATTTAACAATGTTGCTGGGAAATTACGGAAAATAAATTACGAAATAGTAAATATATATTACAATTATCATTAACATGAACATACTGAAACTCCGCAGCGGATCTGTGCTTGTCCCCGTTCTGGTTACTCTTGGCATAATTGCAAGCCTTCTTTTTCTCGGATCTAATTTCAAAACAAATACAAAAGCATCGGGAAATGCATCATTATCATTCGTTCCTACAACTGGATCTGCCGACGCGAGCGGTGTGTGGAATTTTACGGCAGGGCAGGATGTTCGGGTTGACGTCGTGGTCAATTCCTTTGCACACAAAATTGAGACAGCTGAGGCAGTTTTTTTCTATGACCCGACGCTCATAACAATCACGTCACCCATCACGTTGTATACAACAGATGTAAATCCTGCCACACTCAGTCTTTTGAAGTACAAGGTTGTCAATCCGATTTTTGCAACGGATGCCCAAGGAAAGTCATATGTAGATATATCCGTAACAGCTCGGAATCTCCAGGATCCGCAGGGTTTGTATTATCCCTTACTCACCAATTCGAAAGAAACAATTGCAACATTAATACTGCACCCCCTAAAAACAGGAGCAGGATCTTTGACGTTTGATTTCGCAACAAACGGAACCGGTAATAGTGTTTTGGTCGAATCCATGATTGTCCCTACGGTTGCGAGCGGACCGACCCCGACAACACGTATGCCGAACAATGTTTTAGGAGCAGTACAGAATTTGTCTTTTAACTTCACAACTCCTGTTGTGCTAAGTCTCACACCAACAAGCACACCGATACCGATAGCTTCCGGTACACCTGCTCCTTCTGCAACAACTGCACCGCGACCAGCAAACTCTCCTATTCCAACCGCAACAAAAACTCCGACACCTACCCTGACAAATACTCCCACTCCAACAAGAACTCCGACACCAACACCAACGAAGACTCCGACCCCTACCAAAACTCCAACCCCAATACCAACTAACACTCCAATACCAACGAACACACCGATACCAACCAATACTCCAGTCCCGTCAAACACTCCAATTCCAACCGAGATACCTCAGCCGACGGCAATTACGACTCAAGCACCAACAGCTACCACAGCACCGGCACTTCCCCCGACGGTTGATGAAGTATTAACGGTTTTGCAAGCTGATGTTTCACGGCAATGGTGGTTCATCAGTCGTATGACAATTCGAGTCCGGAGTAATCGGAGAGGGGCCAGTAAACTGAGTGTCGCCGGCTACGGAAACTTGAAATACCGCAGCAAGACCAATGATTACTACAACCGCTTCTGGATTTTCAGTAAAGTATCCGCAGCAACTATAAAATCTGATTCAGGAGCCTCGATAACCGTGCCACTCGTCTCCGGAAGCAAATAAAAGAGGCATATAAGCGGTGGTATTCTAGCTTTTCAACACGTACAGTTAGTGTAATGTTTTCAAAAATTCACTCCGGAGCATTGTATGGACTTGAGGCAGTCCCGATTATCATAGAGACTGATGTATATAATCTCGGACTTCCCGGTGTGCAAATCGTCGGATTGCCTGACAAGGCCGTTGCCGAAGCCAAAGAACGGGTACTTGCAGCGCTTTCCAATACAGATCTTCCTCTCCCTGAACACCGGACCGTCATCAATCTTTCTCCGGCAGATATTCCCAAAGAAGGCTCATTGTATGATGTTCCGATTGCAATCGGGATATTGGCAGCAAACGGTTCAGTAAACAAAGATGATCTGCAAAACAAATTCTTTGCCGGCGAACTTTCACTCGACGGCAGTTTAACGAAAATAAGGGGAGTAATGCCTCTGGTGCTTTTGGCGAAAACGCAGGAAAAGCAGGAAGTGTTTATTCCTTACAATAATGCCAAGGAGGTCAGCATGATTTCGGGAGTTACCATTTACGCGGTAAAAACTCTCGGGGATCTGGTTTTGCACCTCACCCATGTTTCCCTTCTCACCCCTCTCTCCCCGATTTCTCTCTCGCACTTCTTTTCCGAAACAGTGTACGACTACGACTTTAAGGATATTATTGAGCAATACCAGGCAAAACGCGCCATGGAAATTTCTGCCGCAGGATTTCATAACATTCTATTAAACGGCCCGCCCGGAACCGGGAAAACTTTGCTAGCCCGCTCAATGCCGTCAATTCTTCCGTCTCTTACGGAAGAGGAAGTAATGGAGGCCAGCAGAATTTACTCGATACACGGATTGTTGAACGAACAGGAACCGCTTGTATTGCATCCCCCGTTTCGCAGCCCACACCATACAACGTCAAGAATCGGGCTTATCGGTGGTGGTTCAAAACCGACTCCGGGAGAGATCTCACTTGCCCATCGGGGCGTTCTGTTTATGGATGAGATGGCCGAATTCCCCCGTTCCGTTATAGAAGCGTTGCGTCAGCCGTTGGAAGACGGTGTGGTCACTATTTCCCGAGCTCATGGAAATGCGACATTCCCCACGCGGTTTATACTGGTTGCTGCAACAAACCCCTGCCCGTGCGGACACTTGGGTGACACCAAAAAAGGGTGCTCGTGTTCTCCGAATCAGATCGTACAATATAAGAAACGGTTGTCCGGCCCGCTCCTTGACCGCATCGACATGCATATATTTGTTCCGGCAATTGACTCCAACAAATTAACGCTTTCGGCAACTGCAGTATCTGGAACGAGTAGTTTCGAAGTGCGGAACAGAGTGTTCAAAGCCCGTGAACGTCAAAAAAACCGACTGAAAAACGAACGCGTATTCACGAACGGGGAAATGGGAACAAAGGAAATAAAAACATACTGCAAATTAACTCCTGAAGCAGAGGAAATAGTCAAAAAAGCAATAGACACGCTTAATTTATCTGTCCGAGTCTATTTTAAATTAATTAAATTATCTCAAACAATAGCCGACCTTGATAATAAAGATGTGATAGAACTCTCTCATATGGCCGAAGCGCTGCAGTACCGGGTAGGTGAGTAAAAATTAAACAGATCTATTATCCATAAGTAACGCCTTTACGCGGTTACGACCTCTATGCAACACAACCCTCACGTTACCCTCGGTCATGTTCATATATTCGGCAATTTCCGCAATACTATAGCCACTTAGATTCAGTTGCAACACGCTCTGCTCATTAGTTGGCAGCATTTTCACTGATTTGTATAACAAATCGCGCTCGAAAGCCGCTTCGGCAGCATCTTCGACATAACGATCTATATAACCTCTCGTTCTAAACAAGGTCTTATCCAATAAAACAGTTCGTGTATCATCACTTGAACGGGCATAATATTTGTCGATAAACCGTAATCTCAATACATGTCTCAGTAAATGCACCGGTTGAATAATGAGCTCGCCGCGGGCAATATAAAGCGTTTGCAATTCGAGAACGACTTGCATTAATAAGTCCTCCGCTTCCCCCACACTAAGTCCTTTCGCACACAGCATATTTATAGCCATTGAATGGGGTTTCATTTGTTCGGCCACAAAAGCATGCCATGCCGCATGATTTTCCCTAGTCTTTGCACCTATATCCGTAGAACCGACACTGTTTTCTGTCGTCATTGCTGAAGAGGTTCAACTGCTATAACATACCGTGAATACGTTGCGATCTCGTCAAGGGACTTACCAGGACCGATTCCGCAGAAAATTGGAATCAAAACTTGTGTGCCTTGTTGCAAATATTCGGCAAATGGAGAACTCTTCCCCCCGGTCACGCGCGCTACGTTACTGACCATTGCATGCATATTCGCGGTAACAGGCTCTACCTGGTCATATGGTATATATGTCACGTTTGCAATAACAAACAGTTTCCCATTTATTGTCACCGCTGCGCCTTCTAAATTTTTCATACGTTGTGCACGCTCTTTCTCAGATAACATCGAATCGAGATGTGTTATATCCCCTCCTTCAAGATAGTGACGCAACGCTTCAAACTCCAGGGGTTTTTCGTGCATCCATCCTGAGTGGCCAAACATAAGCACACCGCCTTCATGTGTATAATTTATTACTGCCTTACCCGTGCCCGCAGCAGTTTTCTGACTAAAAGCCGCTTTTTCGGAATCGGTCATCCCATCATGATATAAAACAAGTTGTTCGTTAATCATGAATTCAGTACCATCCGTTAGTTTAATAGACATACTAATTGGAAGTTCTTGCGAAAAATCTATACTACCGACCGTATAATTCGGTTTTGTGTCCACTGGAGTTACAGTCGGCTCGAGGGTAGTTGTGGGAGATACTCTTGCTGGCGTGCGGACAGGAGTAGCGCGTATAGTTGGTTCAACAGTTGGAGTACTTGTAGGAACAATTGTGGAAATAGGCAATCTGCTTGGTACTGGGAGAGCTCCGCTAAACGGATGAGAACCGTTCGAGCTAGACAGAGAGCTCCAGGCAACAAGCAAACCAAGTGTTGCTGCGGCAACTAAAGAATAGCATTTTATAGCCATACGACGCCTGGCCGCTTCTGCAGCCAATCTTTTTTCTTCCGCTATAAAAGCTTCTTCTGCTTTCAGCCTTAACGTAAAGTCATTAAGGGCCTGAGCATCAAATGCCTCTCTTTTTAGTTCAGACATAAAACAAAAAGTAATATTTATTTACTGTTTTATATCCGTTTTATTTTGTTGAAGAGGGCGGAACCGGTGTTCCGCCCCCCTCCTACTACCTAGCTGTATAGTTCGGCTTTCGTAGCAGAAAATCGCTACGCGCTAAACTATACAGCCCGAGAAACTACAACACTTGGTCAGGCTCCCCAGGCAGGGGGAACCCAACCACTAGTCCCTGATCGGGCGCCGCGAGCGCCAGACCACGAACGATGCCGGTGCCAGAACGACGAGGGCAGCTGCCAGAATCAGAAGCAGCGGGATTTCAACCGGCCCGTCGTTCCCCCCCCGATGAACCGGGGGCATCCCCGCCCCGCCCGTTTCAGGGGCGGCTTCCGGGGTCTCCCCCGGAACCGGCGTTTCCGTCGCCGTCGGCTCACCGCAGTCGAACCCCAGAACAATCTTCTGGTAACTCCGACTGTCCAACAGCACCGTCGCCGGGGTCCACTCTTTGCCCGTCCACGTCGCAATCTGACTGATTGCAACGCTCGAATCATTCGGCACCGTGAAGGCGCCGATGATCGGAAACTCAGCGCGCCCTTCGTTTTGCTTCCACGTAAAGGGGGTGCCAACCGACCTCCAGGTTCCGGCTTTGGCCCAGATCGGGCCACTCCATCCATTGTTAGCCGTAGGCGCGCCCTTAACTTCGGTGCCGCCGGCATTCAACGTGAAGAGTCCAGTGATCGACATATTTCCAAGGGGCGATCCGCCCTTGTCTGCAGGCAGAAGGTCTGACCACGTCAAAACCTTGCGGTTTGCCACGCAGAACGAACCAAAGATAACCACCTGATCGACAGGCGGGTTCTTCGTTCCCGTCGCCGTCGGCGTGGCCGTGTCAACCGGCGTCCCCGTCGAAGGCGGCGGCGTATCGGTTGGCGTCACGCTCGACTTCGGCGTCGAGGTGAGTGTCGGCGTTACGCTCGACACCGGAGTATTCGTCCGGGTCGGCGTCGCACTGGGCGTGACCGGCGTACTTGTCGAAGACGGCGGTGTGTTTGTCGGACTAGGACTCGGAGTCCGAGTTGGCGTCACGGTCGGCGTCACGCTGGGCGTGATTGTACTGACCGGCGTATTCGTGCTCGTGGGTGTCGGGGTCACGCTGGGCGTGACCGTGTTGGTCGGCGTCGGAGTATTCGTCCGAGTTGGGGTATTCGTCCGTGTCGCCGTCGGTGTTTCAGACGGCGTCGGCGTGGCCGTGTTGACCGGCGTCTTCGTCGCCGTCGGCGTGCGCGTCACGGTCGGGGTGCGTGTAGGTGTGGACGTCCGCGTAGACGTCGACGTGCTCGTGGGAGTCTGTGTGAGCGACCCCACATGGAACACGCAGGCGTCCGTGTCGGTCCAGCTTATACTGTCATCCGAGGCCTGGCCCTGGTACACCAGGCCCCCGGACAACCACACGCTGTCGAAGATGAACGACTCTTGTGTGCCC
This sequence comes from Patescibacteria group bacterium, assembly GCA_041665145.1. GTDB lineage: Bacteria > Patescibacteriota > Microgenomatia > UBA1406 > UBA1406 > JBAYJK01. The sequence continues at coordinate 439,406 of JBAYJK010000001.1, read as the reverse complement.
CCGCCCTGAGGGCTGCTCTCGGTATTGTTTACTACAATCCGGAAAAACAGCCCCGCGGCAACTAGCTCAACCCGCCATGAACCGTTGGAATTCTGCGACTTTAAAACTCCGTCGCAGGTCCAATTCGGCTTCACCGGCCCCGTCGGTGGCCCGTAGGCCACGAACTCGGTCGTGTGCGCCCGCAACGGGCTATCCGCTGCAAGCATCATTCCCTTGGTAGCCAGAGCTGGCTTAATGACGACAACATTCGAGGCTGCTTTCACGGTCGGCGCAAATGCGCCGCCGACTGTGCCCAGCAGCAGGGCACAGATTACGAGGGCCGTGAGGCCCGTCAACAAACGCTTCTTTTTCATTGTCTATTCCTTCTTTCCTATTGTTAAGTGTCGCCTCCCTCGTACCTGCCCGCACTCAGTCAGCGCGCCGAAAAAGCAAGTCTTGTCTTGATCTTGAGACATTTAGACTCTCAGACATTCAGACACTTAGACCTTAAGACTTATTTCCTCAACGCGCCAACTGAGCGTGTTTATTGTTGTAGATTCTCTTTTTAAAGAACTGTGGGTGAAATTTGAGGCTGCAATGTGCCCAAAATCTTTGTATGTATTTGATATGTATATTTGTTATACCACCAAATACACCACCCATAAGAATATGTGATAATTTTAACACTTTTGCCGTGAAAAGGCAACTATAGGATAGAAAGGTAAGCTTAAAGCTTAAAGAATAAAGATTAAACAGTCGAGAATGTTCATGTTATACTAACATCTATGATAAAACAACAACTTCAACAGGACATGATTACTGCATTGAAAGCGAAAGAAAGCAAAAAGGTGACAATTTTGCGCAGTCTGATTTCTCAAATCAAAAATGCCGAAATAGATAAACATAGAGAGCTTACAGACGAGGAGGTTGTCGCAGTTATCCGAAAGCAACTGAAGTCCATTAACGACGCCAAGCTTATGTTTGAAAAAGGTGGAAGAACAGACCTAGTGGAGGAAAATGAGTATGAAATGAAAGTGCTTTCCTCATACGTACCTGCAGAGATGCCAGAAGATGAACTTCTAAGCAGAATAAAAACAGTAATTGAGGCTCATCCTGAAGTAACCAATATGGGTCAAAAAATCGGTTTGGTTGTTCGCGAGTTGAAAGGTGTGGCTGAGTCTAGTAGAATAGCAGGGTTGGTAAATAAGCATAAAGCTTAAAGGCTTAAGATTTAATAAAGCTTGAATATTTAAGCTTTAGGCTTTATTTATATTAAATATTTAAGCTTTAAGCTTATTTTCGCCGGGATGGTGAAATTGGTATACACGTACGCTTGAGGTGCGTATGCCGTAAGGCGTGGAGGTTCAAGTCCTCTTCCCGGCACAGATTATTTATAGAGGTTTCCCGATTCGCACATGCTCATCGGGATTAACTGTCCGTAAGACTCCCCAGAAGCTCGTCAACGGACAGTTGAACAAGTCCTCTTCCCGGCACCAGAAATGTTCAATAAACACTTGAGCTTGGCAATTTTTGCCCGTCTTCTCCTCACTGAAGGAAAAAAAGGTAGCCCACGCACATACCCAAAAAGATGAGGCCGACCCCTTTCGGAATTACTTTACCCTTATATATCGCCACGGTAATTGTAAAAGCAAAAGTCGCAAGTATGAGCATTACGGATTCGTACGAAGTGACGGATTTCCAAGGGGAAAACAGCAGAATCAGACCGCCGATCAAAGCCAGATTGTAGATGTTGCTGCCCATCAGGTTGCCGATCGTAATTTTCTCTTCGTGATCCTTTTCGCTGAATAATGTCGTCAGAAGCTCGGGAAGCGATGTGGCTATCGCTGTCACGGACAATCCGAGTATGGTGGTTGATATATCCAATAACGCCGACAACCGTTCTACCGACGAGACCGTCAACATTCCACCCGCTATAATTCCCACAACCGAAAATCCGATCATTATGATATCTAAGGGAATGCCGCGTTTTCGCTTGTTTTTCAGGTACAATACTGCATCTTCGAATTTCCGTCCTTTGATTCCCCATACATACTCCTGTATGGACACGACCAGAGCGGCAAGAAGTAGGATGATGCCGGACAAAACATTCGGAACATGCAAAAAATACAACAACAGAAATACTGCGGTAATTCCACACATCATGTAGATGTTTTTCTGTGTTTTCTGTGTTCCCACTCGAAGCTTCCCCAACAGGATGCCGATACCAAACACCAAAAACACATTGATAATGTTGGAGCCAATAATATTGCCCGTAGCCAATCCCGAATCGCCGTTAAAGACTGCGATAGCCGAAACCGCAAGTTCCGGCAGTGACGTGCCGATTGAAACAACAGTCAATCCGATGATGAGCGGAGATACCCGGAGCACTAAAGACATGCGCTCCGCAGCCTTCAAAAACCACTGCGTCGAAAGAAGAAGGATGATGACGCCAAGCGTAAATGTGACGACAATCTGGGACATACAAACAGTATAACTCGAACAATGCAGATTTCCATACTGTTTACTGTCGTGTTATTGTGTATTGCTTGGGAAAGTAGAGATACACGGCAGGTTCTTCTTCGGCAAGCAAGTCTTGGAATTTAATGTATATTTGTTTTCGCTTTGTCTGCGACAATTCACTTCTTCCGTCCTCCAGAAACTTGTCGGCTTTTACGTTCTTAAAATTGGACAAATTGGAAGCCTTTTGTGTTTGGTGCCAAAAAACATATTGGTCCGGATCAACAGGAGGTTCCCACAAGGTAAGAAACAAGTCGTAGTCTGTAGGAATGTAGTTTGCATACCGCAGCTCGGGTGCAAACCCGGCAGCTTTCAAATCTTTGCTCACGACTTCCGCTGCCTGGTTAAGCTCGTAAGGAGCATATAATCGAAGCTTATGACCTCCGGCATTATTTTTTTCTACCAAGCTTTGGGCAATCTCCGGCTCATAATTATATGTTTTAACGTCAGCGTTGTAAGCAAACGAGTAAGGAAAAATCGGCGAATACGCACGAACGCCGTACGCTTCAAACTTTGAATAATCGATGAGTTGCGCAATCGCTTGCCGAAGATTTTTGTTGTCGAGCGGAGCTTTTGCCGTATTCACGAAAATAACCGCCATTTTCTCGTAATCTGTGGATTCAAATATTGTTGTATTTTTCCACGACACAAACACATCATGCACTGTCTTATCATCAGTAACAAGCATGTCTATTTCCCCCATTTTGTATGCAAGCACCTCCTCGTCCTGAGTATTGTACAGTTTGTATACCAGATACGGTAGTCCCCGCTCCAACGGTTGAAGATTTACCGACTTTATCTGCCCGAATTCATACTTAATATGTGCAATTTTATATGCGCCACCGATACCGACAAAATTGCTTTTTATAACGGGAGTCGTCAGGAGTGACGGAAAGTTAACCAACGGGTCATGCAGCTCAAAACTGATGGTCAAATCATCGGGCATAGTTGTTTTTACATTAGGAAATGTTATGACGGATGCATCAATATCTTTTACACTAAACGCTGTCCCGTCGGCCCATATTAGATTTTTTGGGAATGTACAGACAAATTTTTTTCCCTGATCCAACACTTCCCATTTCTTAAGTAATTGCGGTTTCAGCTGACCTTTTTCGTCGTAACCAACTAGTGCCGAAGAAACTTTCTTCAACACCGCAAGCGGCATACGGCTTGCATCGCCCTGTGCCAATATACCGACTTTCTGCTTATTGAAATTAAAGTAATAGGTGAGATTGTTTGCAAACGCACGGGAGAAAAAAAGTCCGAAAAAAGCGATGACAAAAACAATAAGAATAATGGGAAGGTTCTTCCGTATAAACCCACTCACAAGCCACCACGAATAGCGTAAGCTTCTTGTCAGACGTTTCATATAAATAGATTGACGACCGAGAGAATGAAAAACAAACCTATGATGCTGATGGTAATGTAGAACGTTACCTTCTCAACTCCTCGTCTCGTCGAGAACGTTTCACCAGAACCACCCCATGCACTCCCTAAACCGGCACCTCTTCCCTGCATAAGAATAAGCCCGATTACCGAAGCGGCCACTACCAGATAAAAAATGAGAAAAAATGTTTGAAACATCATAGAAAGAAAGATATTGTACCAACAATAAAACTTATAAGAGCTGTCGACATAACTACGGTTACAAAACGACCAATGGCAATTGTCCCGATTTTAAGTCCCGCAAGCACGATTCCCTGAAACACCCACGGTTCGATTTTAACAAATGACGGAAACAAATACAGAAAAAGATAAAACGTCAGTATCGAAGAAAGAAATGAAAACAAACCGAGCGTCAGAACATTTATTGGAAGTAACAGAAAATGCAGTATCGGTTTGACGAATGTGAACAGTATCGACAATGTTAATCCGCTTAAGATAAGTCCGCGGACATCCGTAACCACCTTGAAACCCGGAATAACAAGCCCGACAAGATAGATCGCAACGGCATAAAAGACAACGCTCCGTATAAAACGTTTCATGAGGCTATTGTACTACTTTTTAACCCCGCTGGGAAATCCGTAATTACGCCCACGCAACAACAGATGATATTTTTTGGCAAAACGGTGCGCTTCATCCCGCAACCGCTGAATATAATGGAGTGCATGCGAATCGTACGGCAGGTTCAGATATGTCAGACTCTTTGCCACAAGCAGCCTATCGGGACCTTTTGCAATACCGATAAGCGGGGGCATCTGGGGATATTCTGCTTTCAAGGCCGGGTATACTGACAATACTTGAGGGGTTCCGCCGTCAAGTACTAAAAGATCTGGCATTTTCCACTCCGTATGTTTAAAACGCCGCCGTAAAACTTCCAATAGCATTTCCGGATCAAACCGCCGTTTACCTTTTATTTTGAAACGGCGATACTCTTTTTTATCCGGATCACCGTCATGAAAAACCACCATAGATGCTGTTGCCGCATCAAAATTGAGATTGCTGATGTCATAACATTCAACGCGATGGATAGTATTTATTCCCAGAACACATTCAAGTTCTTCTGTTTCTTTCTTACGCTCATCCTGCATAAACGCGGGGTCGATGAGCTCTTCCTGCGTATACATTTCTCCTCTGAAAAGCCTTTCGAGATAGTATATTCTGTCACGCAGAAGTCGTGCCTCCTCAAAATTCTCCGCATCGGATTCACTTTGCATTTCTTTGGTAATTTCCTTCAGTAATTTCCTGCCATCACCTTGTAATATCTTCATGAGGTTTCTGATATTAGTCTGATACTTAATCGTTAACTTTTTTACTTCAACTTCTGACTCGTGACTCATGACCCCTGACTCGCGACCAGTGACCAGTGACATAATCTGATTCGGACATGGATCACACAAACCAAGGTGTTGGTAAAAACACGGTTTTCTGGTTATTTTTAGTTCTGTACAAAATGGATAAATGTGCCGGAGCATACGAAGTATCTGACGCGCAACCTTAGCACTTGTCAAAGGTCCGAACACCAATCTTTCTTTTCCCGTCAGGTTGCTTTTTCGTGCCAGGCGCACCTTTCCGAACTTTTCGTCAGTGATAACAAGATAAATCGGACTTTTATCATCCTTCAGTTCCGAGTTATACATCGGCTGAATAGACCAGACAAGATTTGCTTCAAGAACCAGAGCTTCAAATTCCGAGAGCGTTTCCTGCCACTGGAGATATGCTGTGTGTCCAACGATTGCACGCTCTTTCGGGTCATCGGTATTTGACACGTGTTGTTTCAAACGATCCCGAATATTAAGTGCTTTACCAATGTAGATAGGCTGCTTCTCGGAATTCAAAAAATAGTAGACACCCGTTTTTTCGGGTACCTGTTTCCAGAATAAAGCGTTAGGCTGTTGAATAAATTTCAACATTACCGGAATAGATAAATGATAATAAGGACCATTATACCAATCCCCAACCCTATCAGGACCCCTCTATATTGGTTGATAAGCAGCAAAAGCGAGCTGCGGACGGTATATTCACGTGTCCCGACAGATTCACCGTTTATCACGATTTCAAATGTTCCCCCATCGCCTGTTGTCGTAATTTTGCTGTCTACTGCAATTTTATATGTACGTGATCCGTATGGTTCCAGCCGATCAATTGTGCCGCTTCCGAGATTTTTTTTAGTCACGACATCTCGAAGCACAAAAGGAATATCATAGAGAAACACATTGCTTTTAGACTTAATCAGCACTGCCATTTTGTTTGTTGAACCGAGAGAAAATTCAACGGTTGACGGCATGATCACCTCCACGCTTCGTTCCTCACGCGGCGCCTCATGAACGGGCAATACATATACATCTTTCGTATTTTCGCGTATTTTATAGACACCAGGGGGAAGCGGGTATGTCGTGTCTTTCCCGTGGTATACAAAAGCGATGTGGTCGAGATCCGTTACCGTAAAGTAGTCCACCAAAGCGGTATTTCCCCACGTGGGATCGATGTGCTGCCATTGTTGTCGTGTCTGATCATAATATTCCGGCCATGCATGCAGCACATCACCGAAAAATGATGACGGAAGCAGCGAACTGTCATTAGTAACTGCATAACCGACAACTTCGCGCGCCGGAATTCCTTTTTCACGCGCGATTGCGATAAACAGATCGGAATATTCCATACAGACCGCACGACTTGGATTTTCGAGCGCCCATGAAGCCCCCATGCGGGCAAGATCATTGTTAATCCTGCCGGTATCATATGATAGCGTTTTCGTGACAAACGAGTAAATGTCGGAAGCATTGTGCAAATTATCCAACTTATTTTTTTCAATCAGAACATCAGGAATGTTCCAATATTTTTCGTCTGTCAGATACCGGCCAAGTCCTACTTTGTTAAATTGCTTTTGAAAGTATTCCCGAACGTCCTGACGGGAATCAATAGTGAGTTCGATCGTTCCTCTGTATACCACATGAATAATTTCGTGTGCAGGCATAATATATGTACCGAGATAGTTATCATCGGCATCGATTGAGGTTTCCGACGGAGGCGGTTCAATACTCTCGACATATACCTTCTGGTACGGGCCTTCGGGAACAAAAGGTATGGAAATTTTTTGCGCATACGGGGAATTGTTCTGGAGAGCATATCTCAATTCTACTTTATAGAATGCCTTCTTGGAAAACGCAATAAAAATGTTTCTATGGGCGAGTGATTGCACATCATCCCACACATATCGATGATTTGCGAAACTACTGAGTTTTGGTTTTGCAATTGAGACTTCCGGAAAATCTGCAGGCGTATCAACTTCAACCCGGTAATTTTTAAGCTGCTCCGCTTCCGAGTGCGAACTCACGGGTATATACATCTCACGATACGCACCCTGGTCCGAAAGAAATCCCGATAATGAGTAAGAAATAAGTATATTTTTCTTTGTTCCCTTGCCGATTGCCGGATTTTTAAACGTAACGGTTACCCGAAGCACTCCATCTGACAATGATTGGGTAAAATCAGCCGGCACAGTATCTTCCGTGATTGACAGATTACCGATAATTCCGGGGTTATTGAAGGAAAAAGAGTATTCGCTGACATACAGGGTCGCCGTGGTATTCGTGAGCGTAATCTCACGCTTTGCCAACACATCACGGGTGTCATTGATAGTGTAGGTGTCGACATATGATGTTTCTATTGTTGCCGCATCAACAAAGCGAGGAAAAAGCAAAAATATGGTAAGCAAAAAAACATAGAGAATGCCATTGCGAGAAGCTATGCGACGAGGCGATCTTGAATTCGTAAGAGATTGCTTCAGTCGACCACCGTCGAGCTTCGCAATGACGACTGATACTTTAGACTTTAGACTTTCGACTTTCGACTTCTTTTTTTTCGCCATGTCCATATTTTCTCACATATTCCGCCGTGTAGGAACGTGTGTCTTTCATAAGCTCGGAAACCGTTCCCTGAAACAACAGCTTTCCTCCGGCGTCACCCCCGTCCGGACCGAGATCGACAATATAATCACAGTTACGAATGACATCCAGGTTGTGTTCAATTACCAAAACCGTATTTCCTTGCTCGACAAGATTTCTCAAAACACCGATCAGTTTATCAACATCGTACATATGGAGCCCTGTTGTCGGCTCATCAAGAATATATACGCTATGCACATGAATATTCGTATACAATTCCTTCGCAAGTTTCACCCTCTGTGCTTCTCCTCCTGATAAGGTGGGCGCCGGTTGCCCGAGTTCGATGTACCCAAGTCCCACATCCTGCATAACCCGCAGTATTTTTTGGATCTTGTGGTGATTCTCAAAAAACGTAAAGGCGTCATCAACACTCATCCCGATTACCTGGTCGATGGATTTGCCTTTGAACAAAACATCCAATGTCTCGCTGTTATATCGGCGGCCGTTACATACGTCACAGGTGATATACACATCAGCCAAAAACTGCATTTCAACCTTAATCACTCCGGCTCCCTGACAGTTTTCACACCTTCCGCCTTTCACGTTAAACGAGAATCTGCCGGGACTGTAGCCGCGAGCTTTGGCGTCCAACGTAGACGCGAAAAGATCTCGAATATAAGTAAACACGCCGGTGTATGTCGCGGGATTGGAACGTGGCGTTCTTCCGATCGGAGATTGATCAACCAAAACGGCACGTTGCACGTTTTCCAAACCCGATACGCTTTTTATAAGTGGATTCTCTCCTTTGTAATAAGGGTTCAGATATTTTTCAAGTGCCGGATAAATAGTTTCCAACAGTAGTGACGACTTCCCCGAACCTGAAACACCGGTAATTCCTACCATTCTGTTAAGCGGAAACGTGACAGAAACATTTTTCAGGTTATGCGCTGTCGCTCCGTTAAACGTCATGGTTAACTCCGGTTTTCGCGAATTTGTCCGGGATGCTATCAACCGTTTGCCCGAAAGAAACGCCCCGGTTATCGACTTTTTTTCTTTGGTAATGTCTGTGGGTAATCCGCTAAACACTATCTCGCCCCCGTTTTTTCCGGCAAATGGTCCAAAATCAACCAGCCAATCCGCTGCACGAATCGTATCTTCATCGTGTTCGACAACGACAACGCTATTTTGTAAATCACGTAATTTTGTAAGCGCCTCCAAAAGACGGTGCACATCACGCGAGTGCAAACCGATTGACGGCTCGTCAAGTACATAGGTTATTCCCGTAAGCCCTGTTCCTATTTGGGAAGCAAGACGTATGCGTTGAGCCTCACCACCGGAAAGAGTTTTCGCACGCCGGGATAGCGTGAGATACCCAAGACCGACATTTCCTAAAAAATGTAATCGTGTGCTGATCTCTTTTGCAATCGGTTTGGCAATTTGTTGTTCGGTAAGTGTCAGGAGCGGTGTAATATCAGCAAAAAATTTGATTTCTTCGAGAATTGACAAATCGCATAGATCAGCAATATTTTTGTCTCCGACTGTAACCCCCAGTGCTTCTGGTTTAAGTTTTTGCCCCTTGCACGTCGGACACACTTCCTCTTTCATATATTTTTCGATATCATCTCGAGAATAGTCAACTTCAGTACTGTAATATTTTTTCTCAAGCTCACCCACAACTCCTGCCCACTTCTCGTGTATCGACGTCATAATCCCTTCCTTATTCTTACCTTTTACCGTAAATACATCCGGTGATCCGAACATCAGGGCGGTCTGTTGAGCAGTAGTTAATTCTTTCAAAGGTCGGTTCGGGTTTATCGCGTATTTATCAATAAACACTTTGAATAATCTGCTTGTCCACGTGTCGTAAAACAATATTTTTTGAAACGGAAATATCGCTCCTTCAGCAATAGAAAGTTCGTGATTTGCAACCAGATCCTGATTCACCTTAAGAATTATTCCCAATCCCTTGCAATGCGGGCATGCTCCGACCGGTGAGTTGAAAGAGAAAAGTCGGGGCTCAAGCTCTGCAAAAGAAATATTACAAACTGGACATGAGAAACGTTCCGAATAGAGCTCTTCATGTAAATCTTTCGGGCTATCGGGAAGGTCAAATCCCGCATCCTTCACATGTGCAAGAACCACTAATCCTTCTGCCAGTATAAGTGCGTTTTCGACGGCTTTAAAAACCCGGGAACGAAGATCGGCAACACGCTTTTCATCTTTCATGGTCGCTTGATCGATAGTGAGTCGGTCAATAATAATGTCTATGGTATGCTTGTTGTTCTTGAGAATAAACAAGTCGTCATCGTTCAGATTATAGTAGTAACCATCGATTCTGACACGGGAATATCCCTTATATCGGACATTATCAAAAAGCTCTTTAAATTCACCTTTTCTGTCTTTCACAACTGGGGACATAATCAGGAATCTGCCTGGTTTCCCTTTTCCATTTTTCACGATTTCCACAAAACGGTTCATTACCAAATCAACGATTTCTTGAGGTGATAACTTCTTTACTTCCCTGCCGCAGTTATAACAATGCGGGTGACCGGCTCGGGCATACAACAGGCGAAGATAGTCATAAATTTCGGTGACTGTTCCGACAGTTGAACGTGGATTATGCGAGGCAGTTTTCTGATCGATTGAAATTGCCGGAGACAGCCCTTCGATAAGATCAACATCCGGTTTTTCCATTACACCTAAAAATTGTCGTGCATATGACGACAAGGACTCGACATACCGACGTTGTCCTTCGGCATAGATCGTATCAAACGCCAACGAACTCTTCCCCGAACCCGATACGCCGGTAAACACAACCAATTTGTTCTTGGGAATATCAAGGTCCACATTCTTCAAGTTATGAACCCGGGCACCGCGAATTTTGATGACATCCATAAAGGGTAAAAGTATACCAAATTAGTGATGATATTAACAGAACCACTTTTATGATCCGACTATTATATACTTCTATAGGATAGAAGTGGTATAATACGACGATATGAGTGTTGATACAAACGACGGCACGCTTTCAGTTGCAGTCGATACTTCCGGTCGTAATACATATAACTTTGCTGAGCGGGCTGCATATATTGCACACGTGCGAAGTCAATTGCGTTTAGCTGACAATGAGCCAACACCAGGAGGTCCATGGACAGTAGAAATCATGCCAACTTGGCGTTGTAACGCAAATTGCACTCACTGTTCCTATAGGTATGCAAACAAAGCTGCTATTGAGCGCGCTCGTACAATATCTCCCGGAAACCTGCTTTCTCTGGTTGATTTACCTCGTGACACGGTCTTTAAACTTTTAGAGGACTTAAAAAGCGGCGGAATGACGCGGGGAACATATTGGGCCGGTGGAGGAGAACCGATGGTGTGGCCACATATAGTAGAGGCACTTGGGTTCGCTTCAACGTTTGCGCAAAACTTTGTTCAGACAAACGGAATTCGACTAGATAAACTCACAAAAGACCCCAGAAACCTACAGTCGGTGAATCTACTGTCCATCAGCTGTTCGGGAGATACCCGGGAACTATTTCACGACACAGAACAAGTGGACAAATTTGATCGAGTTGTAGAAAACATAAGAAATATTATTGCCCTTCGTGAACAATATAATCCTGATCTCGTTATTAACGTAAAACTGTTGGTTAACCGGAAAAATTATATGTTCACCCCGCGGATGGTTAAATTTTTTGAAAGCCTGGGAGTAGATACTGTCGGTTTACGACTTGTCCAAGATTATAACTATGGCGATGGTAAGGGCCAGCAATCTGTGGAACTTCAATTTCAGGAAAAAGCTGAGCTCTTTCATATGTTATCTACCGATTACTCAAGCCATCCATTGCTAACAAGATTTGCTACTACATTAATGCAACAAACTAAACCGGTACAGAGAACGCGTGCTTGCTATAACGCAGTTCACAGCCATTTCGCAGCAATTGACCCTGACGGCGAAGTGTATTTGGGAAATCCGGAAATCGACATGAAAAATTTGTCTATCGGTAATATTAGAACTAATTCCTGGTCCCATATATGGTCGAGCTCTAAGCACAGAGAAGTTATTGAACAGATGAATAGAACAGAAAGAGACAGCACTTGCCCGATAGATTTATGCCGACATGCAAACGCGAATTTGGGTGCGGAAGAATTTATTGATGGAGTGCGTGCTGCTCCGAAACTTGCAGATATTGACCCTCGCTATAGTTCGTTTATGTAAAACCGAATCTGATACGAAAATATTCTCATAAACACACACCATCGGCCCACAGGCCACGCTTGTGTAATCGTGCGTCGCGTTCTGCCTGCTTAAATTCATCCCGATATTTATACGGCAGATTGTACGTGTATTCATGTGCATACCCGTCTTCAATCATTTTTTTATTAAAATTGGTGCCATCTTCCATAAACACATAACGCAGTAACCGACCGTATTTATCTTTATCCCCTTGCGTCGGGTCATTTTCGAGTTTCACAGATTTTCCGGTAAGCAGCTCTTTTGCACGCGCAGACGCTTCTTTCCCAAAACATTGCACGGGTTTGCGGGGATCAACAACTTCGGGCGTATCAACTCCAATAAGGCGAACCGTCTGTTTTGTCCCATCGATCAAAACATGGATCGTATCCCCATCAACAACTTTAGTTACTGCAAGATATGCCGACACACTTGCAGTAATATGAGGTTTCGGTGAAGGGGAAATTTTCTGCCGTTCCGGAGCAACAACAGCGTTACCGGTGAATAAGATGGTCAAGATCACAACCAGTACTGCCAATAGTTTTTCAGCCATGTGCTATTTTTCTAATTCTTTTATTTTATCTCTTATCTGCGCGGCAAGTTCGAAATTTAAGTTATCCGCTTCTTTTTTCATCTGTCGCCGAAGACGAACAATAATTTTCTTCCGGTCATAACCTGTTAAGCTGTCGGTTGTAACGTCTTTGAGTGACGTCATGCCGTATTTCGATTTCTTGTCTGAGAAGAAAAATTGGAGATCCGACTCGTCTGATATAACCACCTTTTCGCGGATAGGTTTGAAAATAGTTTTCGGGTCAATGTTGTGCTCTTTATTATATTTCTCTTGATATATTCTACGGCGGTTGACTTCCTCCACAGCTCCAGTAATAGACTTTGTCATTTTATCGGTATAGAGAATTACTTCTCCGCCTACGTTGCGCGCCGCACGGCCCATGGTCTGGACAAGCGCCGTTTTGCTTCTCAAAAACCCTTCCTTATCCGCGTCCAATATCGCAACAAGCGTGACTTCGGGCAAATCAAGTCCTTCACGCAAAAGATTGATGCCAATAAGCACATCAAATTCACCTTTGCGTAATTTTTCTAAAACATCAGATCGCTCAAGTGTTTTAATGTCCGAATGAAGATATTGCGCTTTCACACCTTTATCCTGCAGAAACATCGATAAATCTTCCGCAATTCTTTTTGTTAAAGTCGTAACCAGCACCCGCTCTTTTTTCTTGGCACGAATCTCGATTTCTTTAATCAGATCATCTATCTGGTTTTTTACCGGTCGAATACTGATTTGCGGATCGGGAATTCCCGTCGGACGTACAAGTTGTTCAACCACTTGCTGAGACCTGTTCAATTCCCAATCGGCGGGTGTTGCTGAAACGTAAACGGTTTTTCCTACTCGTGGCAGAAATTCTTCAAATTTTAATGGACGATTGTCATACGCTGCTTTCAATCTGAAACCGTAATTAATTAAGTTTCCTTTACGACTGAAATCTCCGTTATACATCCCGCCGATCTGGGGAATAGTCATGTGCGACTCGTCAATAAATAGCAACCAATCGTCCTCATAGCTGTGTCGGAAATATTCCAACAAACTATACGGAGCTTCGCCCGGTTGTCTGCCGTCGAAGTAGCGGGAATAGTTCTCGATGCCGTTAACATATCCCACTTCTTTAATAAGTTCCAAATCGTGAGTTACCCGTTTCCATAATCTGTCGCCTTCCACAAGTTTTCCTTGATCGGTTAATGCTTTTGATTCGACCCGTGCATCTTCCCGAATCTGGTCAAGTATTGACTGCATCGCCTGTCCACCTGCCATATAAAGTCGCGCAGGATACAGGGTGTATTCATTCAATGCTTTCACCGTCTTGCCCGTTAACGGGTCAATGAGTCGCAGGGACGAAATACGATTGCCGATAAGTTCGATACGGACCCCTATATCTTCCGATGACGGGTAGATGTCGATATTCTCTCCCCGGTCACGAAAAGTCCCACGCTTAAAATCAAACTGACTTTGCGAATATTGCATAAGTACGAGCTGAGCATAAAACGATTTTCGATCCACGTCATCCCCGACTTTAATACTTTTCGTATAGTGTTCGTAGTTATCGGGTTTTCCAATGTTATAGATACATGACACTGAGGCAACAACCAAGACATCTTTTCGAGAAAGAAGATTGGTGGTTGCCTGCAAACGCAGTTTATCGATAAGCTCGTTAATATCCGCCTCCTTTTCAATATATGTGTTTGACGAAGGGATAAATGCTTCCGGTTGATAAAAATCATAATATGAGACAAAATATGAGACGGCGTTTTCCGGAAAGAATTCCCTGAATTCCTGGTATAACTGAGCAGCCAGTGTTTTATTATGCGAAATAATAAGCGTCGGCTTATTCAGCCGCTCCACCATATTTGCTATGGTGAACGTTTTTCCGGACCCGGTGACACCGATGAGCGTCTGGTCTTTATAATCTTTTTTAATACCCTCAACAAGCTTATCTATTGCCTGAGGTTGGTCCCCTGTCGGTTTGAAACGGGAATGTAGTTTGAATTGCATAGGTAGATTTTACCATTTTAAAGGCATATAATTACTACATGGTTCACGATAAAAACGGAAAAGAGCTGTCACCGAACGAAATTACCTATAAAGTATTCAATCGTGTAAAAGCTATTTTTTTCGAATTGTGGGTATTTAAGTTACATCTTATCGGTCATTTTCCTTCCCATTTTGTCCGCCGATGTGCATATTCGCTGAGTGGAATCAGTTTGGGGAAAGGTTCGGCTATCTACATGGGTTTACGGCTTTATACGATCGGCGGTATTTCCGTCGGAAACGATACGCTCATCGGTGAAAACGCCACGCTCGACGGTCGGGGAAAAATTACCATTGGTTCACATGTCGATATCGCATCCGACGTCATGATCTACACGTCACAACACGATATACAAGCAGACGATTTCCACCCTATCACCGAGCCTGTTACCGTTGAAGACTATGTTTTTATCGGTCCCCGTGTAATAATTCTCCCCGGAGTAACAATCGGAAAAGGTTCCATAATTGGTGCCGGAGCCGTGGTTACAAAAGACGTCCCGCCCTTTGCCATAATGGGAGGAGTGCCTGCAAAACAAATCGGAGAACGGCCACTAAAAGATTTGCGTTATAAAGTAGGCCGAATACCCTCATCCCTCGGTGTTGCTTCATGGTTCAGGTGATCTTATAAACCTTACTGGCACACTCAGTGATTTCCTGATAAAATCCTCTTGACAAATATTAGCAGGCTGTTTACAATACTGCTAATATGGAAAACGTAAATGAACTGACCGAGCGTCAGATAAAAATTCTCAAGGCCATTATTGATGAGTACATAAACAACGGAAACGCCGTTGGTTCCGAGTTTTTGGAAAAAAAGTTCAAGTTGGGCTTTTCACCGGCAACAATCAGAAATGATATGGTTGTTTTGGGAAAATTGGGTTACATTGAGAAGGCTCATTTCTCTTCCGGTCGGATTCCCACACCGAAAGCATTCCGTTTTTACTTGCAAACTCTTCTTCCCAAGAAGCAACTTTCAACCGCGGAAGAGGCATCACTAAAAAACGAGGTATGGGATTATCAGGATAATACAATCCGATTTTTAGAAGAATCAGCGCGAGTGCTTGCCAAAAAGAGTGGTCTATTGTCACTTGTTTTTCTAGACAACGGTTTCCGCTATTACACGGGAGTTAATAACCTCCTTGCAATACGTGAATTTCTTGACTTTGAATTTTCACGACAGGTTTTTAACTATATGGATGACGTGGCGTTCTGGTCAAAAGCGCTCAACGATCTTCTCACGCACCATGTAGATTTCCAGGTACTCATCGGTGACGATTACCTTTATAAACCATTGTTTAACTTAGGAGCGGTTTTCGCACAATTCAACAGTCCATTAACTACGGGTGCTATCGGCATTATCGGACCCTGTCGTCTCGAATACTCTACTGCACTGCCACTGGTGAACTATACGGCAAACGTTATCCAAGAAGTTTTAACAAAACAAAATGAAAAAGCAAAATAACACACAAACAACAAACAACGAACAACAGACAACAAATCCAGACGTGATTGCGAGGAGTGACGACGACAAGCGAGAGCGCGAAGAAGAAACGACGAAGCAATCTAGAACTAGCTTAGATAGTCTGCTTAAAGAAATTGAGGAGTTAAAAACACAGGTTGATCAGTATAAGAGCCAGGCATTGCGTGCGCTCGCGGATTATCAAAATCTGGAACGACGGATGCATGCGGAACGACAAACGGTTGTAGAACAAGCAAATATGCACCTGTTACGCGAACTTGTCGGCATGAAAGAAGACATGGACAAGGCTGAGGTGTTTGATAAAAACCCGGGACTTGCTCTGGTTATCCAAAAAATGACGACTCTTTTTAAAAAGTTCAGTGTAACAGAGCTTGATGTTCTAGGTAAAGAGTTCAGCCCTGATACGATGGAGTGCATTAACGTCGAAGCGGGCGAAAAAGACAATGTGGTAACTAATGTTCATGAAAAAGGATATATCCTACACGGTAAACTACTGCGGCCGGCGCGGGTTACTGTGAGTAAATTACAAGTTTCTCAGCCACAGGCTGAATAAATATAAAAATACTATGGCCAAAACAATAGGCATCGATCTCGGCACAACCAATTCGTGTGTCGCAATTATGGAGGGTGGTAAACCCAAAGTAATACCATCCGTTGAAGGGCGGAATGTTATTCCTTCAGTTGTAGACCCGATTAAGCGCGTCGTTGGAGACGTTGCAAAACGGCAACTCGTTATTAATCCGAGAAAAACAATTTTCTCCATTAAACGGTTAATGGGTAAAAAATATACGGACCAGTCGGTAAAACACGATATGGAATGGCTTCCGTATACCATTAAAAAAGGCCGCGACAATATGGCAGATGTTGAAGTTGACGGCAAGACATTCACGCCACAGGAAATCTCGGCCATGATCCTCTCAAAAATCAAAAAAGATGCTGAGACGTATCTTGGTGAAACAGTGGACAAAGCGGTCATTACCGTGCCGGCGTACTTTGATGATGCACAACGACAGGCAACCAAACAGGCAGGCGAAATTGCAGGCCTGGAAGTAATCCGCATCATTAACGAACCGACAGCCGCTTCCCTGGCATACGGCTTGGATAAAAAACAAGCCCACAACATCGTCGTTTACGACCTTGGTGGAGGTACCTTTGACGTGACAACTCTTGAACTCGGTGAGGGAGTTTTCCAGGTAAAGGCAACAAATGGCGATACACACCTTGGTGGAGATGATTTTGATAAAGTCATTCTCGACTTCTTAGCCAGTGAATTCAAAAAGGAAAACGGCATCGATTTGACCAAGGATCCTCAGGCATTACAACGCCTGCGTGATGCTGCAGAAAAGGCGAAGATCGAGCTGTCCACAACAATGGAAGCCGAAATAAACCTTCCGTTCATCACGGTACGAGACGGACAACCGATGCATTTTGTAACCAAACTGACCCGTGCAAAACTTGAGTCGCTGGTTGCCGAATTGATCGGGAAAACATTCAAACCCGTTGAATCGTGTTTGAAAGATGCGAAACTTACCACAAAAGATATAGATGAAATAGTCATGGTCGGTGGAATGACACGAATGCCGAAAGTAATCGAAGACGTTAAGAAGTTCTTCGGTAAGGAGCCGAACAGAACCGTCAACCCGGATGAAGTGGTCGCAATTGGTGCAGCGATTCAGGCAGGTGTCATCAGCGGCGAAGTCCGCGACGTAGTGCTGTTGGATGTTACGCCGTTAACACTCGGTGTAGAAACGATGGGTAGTGTGATGACACCACTCATTCAGAGAAACACCACTATTCCTACATCGAAAGCGGAAACGTTCAGTACTGCCGCTGATAATCAGACCTCGGTCGAAATTAACGTTCTGCAGGGTGAACGACCTCTTGCGAAGGACAATAAATCACTCGGGAGGTTCATTCTTGAAGGAATTCCACCTGCACCTCGGGGTGTCCCGCAAGTTGAAGTTAAGTTTGATCTTGATGCGAACGGAATCTTGACCGTTACTGCTCATGATAAAGCAACGGGCAAGGAACAAAGCATCAAGATAACCGGCTCAACTGGTCTTACGAAAGATGAAATCGAAAAAATGAAAAAGGCCGCTGAGGAACATGCCGAAGAAGACCAAAAAGCAAAGGAACTCATCGAAGTAAAAAACCAGGCAGAGTCGCTTATCTACACCGCGGAGAAATCTTTGAAAGATGCCGGTGACAAAGCGCCGAAAGAAATTGTTGAAGAAGTTAAAAGCAAAATCAATGCGGTCAAAAAACTCAAAGACAGCGAGGATAAGGACACGCTTGATACGGCTGTTAAGGAGCTTAATGAGACTTTGTCAAAAATCGGTCAGTATATGTACAAAGACCAGAAAGCCGCGGATAAGCAAAGTCCCGAGCAGAGCCAAGAAGCTTCCAACGACGGACAACAGGCAGCAGAACCAGCCGCTGATAAAAAGGATGAAAAAGTAGAAGAAGGAAAAGTCGTTAATTAAAATAAAGAAATTACGTAGGGGCCGGGTTTCCCGGCCCATGTTTTTTTATCAACAATGACCACCAAGCGCGACTACTACGAAGTTTTGGGAGTATCAAAGACGGCATCCGCCGATGAGATTAAGCGTGCCTATCGTAAACTTGCGCTCGAATGGCATCCCGACCGCAATAAATCAGCAAACGCCACGGAGAAGTTTAAGGAGATAAACGAAGCGTTTGAAATGCTACACGACGAAAAAAAACGACAAGCATATGACCAATTCGGGCATGCCGGAGTAAGTGGTCAATCTCCATTTGGCGGCGGTGGACAAGCCGGAGGTTCATACCAATACTCAGGAAATATTAATGATATTTTTGAACAATTCGGTTTTGGAGGAAATGGTGGGCAGGTTGATCCGTTTGACATTTTTGAAAGCTTTTTCGGTTTCCGTTCACCTTATGGTGGCGGGAGACAACAGAAACGACGCAACATTTATCAACTAAACCTTACGTTCGATGAGGCGGCCCGGGGTACGGAAAAGCAATTCGTTATTCAAGGGCACAATCGCAAGATCAAAATCCCTGCCGGTGTTGACAGTGGAAACAGAATCCGCTTTGAGGAGTTTGATATCCAGGTGGAGGTTGCCCCCAGCAAAACGTACCGGCGTGAAGGCCAAAATATTTTTATCGATCAAAAAGTCCATTATGTGGATGCGATTCTTGGAACGACGCTGATGGTTCCGACGCTTGAGAAAGACGTGCGGATAGCTATTAAGCCGGGGACTCAACCTAACACGGTTATACGATTGAAAGGCTTCGGTATTCCCTTCCCTAATTCAAAGAACAAGGGAGACTTGTATGTTGTGGTCAAAATTGAAATTCCCACATCAATCACTCACCAACAACGGAAACTTCTCGAGGGATTGAGATAATCTTACAAATACTTCTTTATATTCTGATTGTGTTCTTCAAGCGTTTTGCCGTAATGCATGACACCTTTTTCGTCGGTGAGATAGTACAGATAGTCTGATGGCGTTTCATTAATGACAGCCCTAATGGCATCGAGTCCGGGATTACAAATCGGGCCCGGAGGCAAGCCTGCGTTTTCATAGGTATTGTATGGGGAGTTAACTTTCAGATCTTCGAATGTGAGGTCTTTTTTCCACCACGAATTCGTGGTTTCGTCAAATCCCAGAGCATACTGCACGGTTGCATCAACCTGCAAAGGCATGCCGTCGTCAATACGATTCAGCAGGATTCCCGCAACCATTTGCCGATCTTCATAGCTTTTTGCTTCCCGCTCAATAAGCGACGCGAGTACGAGTATTTCATCGGAATTTAAATTCTTGACTCCTGCTTGTCGCAACACCGGACGGGCCTTCTGTTCGAAATTGCTCAACAGGGTAGCAACAACATCTTTAGCAGTAATCCCCGACGGCAATAGGTAGGTATCTGGAAAAAGCATTCCTTCTTGTGCTTCAAGAATAAAATCCAGTTCCTTAATATTGTGAGATTTCGCAAACAACTGCGCTATTTCTTCTTTGCGCAACCCCTCAACTACCGTTACCCACGTGTCTCGAGTGCCGTGAGTAAGATTCTCTGCTATCTCTGTTGCTGTCATAGCCTTGGTTAGCCGATACTCGCCTGCCTGAATCGAACGCTCGATTCCCAGCTTCTTAATCAGCGCATAGAATACGACTCTATTACGGATAAGATCCTGCTTCTGTAAATCATTAATAATTACGTTCATCGACTGCCCCTGTTCAATGACAAACGAATGGATTGTCTTATCAGTGGGATTGACGGGAAGCTGTCCTTCTTTGAACCACAAAAAAACACCTGCAGCCATGAGGATAATCACTACTAGTGGACCGACGTAACGTTTTTTCATGCTTTAGACTTCTTTGACAAGCGCCCTTCGGTAGCTCTTATTTTTGATATCGTATACATAGATACGACTACACTCGCAGGTGACTAATTCTTCACCCTTTCCGTGGGGAGCGCGCTGCACTTTCGTAAGCTCCTTACCGCAACCGACACATCGGGACATCGACAAAAGCCATAGTTGCAATGGCGCAATAAGCGGCTTGAATTTAGATACGATCATTGTTCTTTTTTAAACTCATAAACTGGTAATTTTGGCAAAATATCCAATGCTTCCTTCAGTTTTCCTTCGTCTTCGGAATACAACGTGAAAAGTATATCATTTTTTGAAACTTTTGCGTTATATCGGGTACGCAGCAACATTCCCGATTTCTTTTGAACCGGTGCTCCCAGTACTTTTGCAAGTGCAGTAATATTATAATTGTTGACTCCGGTAATTGTTCCCGTCTCTGTTGACAGGACATCGTACTTGTGTGGAGCAAGCGGAATGCTTGTTGAGGTTACGGAAGGATCACCGCCCTGAGCTTCGATTATCTCTTTGAACTTCTTGAGGGCTTTCCCGGATCGAAGTATTTCTTCGGTGACCCGTAACGCATCATCTTTCCTTCCGGATTTTTGAAAACACATATCCAAGAGCCTGCTCGCAATTTTAAGCGATTTGTCTTCAAGCGCTATCGGACGATCCGCAGTCTGTTCCAAAACCCGTAATGCATCGTTTGCCTCAAGGAGCGGGCCAATACCTCGGCCTGCAGGCTCGAATTGGAAATTTATTTCAGGCTTCACGGTAATATCGAATCTCCGCGCAAGTCGTACGAAACGTTCTGAAAAAGCAAGCGCGTCCTTTACATATTTTACTTTCATTGTTGGTCCGACAGGAATGTCGAGGACAAGCAATTTGGAAGACGCTGCGACTTTCTTTGCCAATACGGAAATCATGATTTTATCAAACGACTCAAACGCGAGAGGCTCTTCAACACGAATAATAATATCATCAGCAGGAGCAATTCCCAGGTGCCCACCCCATACGATACAACCCCCCGTGCGTTCGACAATTCCGCGCAATTTGTCAAACGGTATGTCAACTGGGGCAAAGACTTCCATACAATCTGCCGTACCTGCCGGCGTTGTAATGGCACGCGAGGATGTTTTCGGGATCAAGAACCCGGCGGCTGCAATTATCGGCACGATAATCATCGTTGCGCGGGTTCCCGGCATACCGCCAATTGAATGTTTGTCTGCGACAATACCTTCGAAATCGAACTTCTTTCCTGTTTCCACCATGGCTTTCGTTAAAAAATACAGTTCGTCATCTGTAAAACCCTCCTTGAATGATGCGGCGGCAAAATATGCGACAAAGATATCACCTAATTCTTTTTTGGAAAATTGGTTCATTACGGCATATGAATCCTCATATGTCAATGCCCTGCCGACCAGTTTCTTTTTTATTGCTTCAAGCGCAATGATCCGTTCTTCCTGCATATTATATTTTCTCCTCTTCGCTCAGGTTCTGAGCGGGTATAAACATCTGTCTATACTTCGAGACAGTTTTTTTAACAATTGATAATCGGGTTAACAAACTGAGCGTTTCCGACAGTTCGCTCGGAATAATTACCCAAGAAAGATACATATACACAAGCCCTTCAACCAAAACACAGAATGAACTGAGAAAGAAAAGATTTATTGTCCGTGTCGTATCAAATATCAACCCGTCAAGCACTTTCCGTACCATGAGCACAATTGCCCCGGTAACAACAGTTACTATCAAAATTGCAGTGATTCGTACTAAGAAAGGTAACAGTCTCACATGATCAAGGCGTTTCAGCAAAATATAGAACAGCACCGTTGAATTAATCGTCATGGAAACACCGAACGCCAGCGCCAAATACCATACGGGGAGCTTGAGGACCACGATAAACACGATACTGAGAGCCGTATTAAGCGCGGTACATAGCGCACCGGTAACAAACGGGGTGCGTGTATCTTCGAGCGCAAAAAACACACGGGTAATTATGTAATAGACAGTATGAAACGGCAGAGATAGGGCAAACACGGAGAGGATCTGGGCAGTTTGAACAGTCTGCGTCCAGTCAAATTTATCTCCTCCGAATACCAACCGGGTCAGTGGAATCCTGAGAACGGTAAATGCAATTATTATCGGCCCCATGATAAAAAATATCTGTGCGATTAATCTGATACTCATGTCAAGCAGCCTTCCGGTGTTTCCTTCATTTTTCACATCCGTAAAAAATGGCAAGGCAGTTTCAGAAAGTGCAATCCCCAAAAAACTGACCGGCAGAAGCTGTAGGCTACGTGCAAGATAAAACGATGAGTAACTACCAAGTCCGCTGAGAGACGCAAGCGATAAATCAACCGTCGCATCAATCTGAGATACGAGCGAGCTGAACATTCGGGGGAAAAAAAGCTTAAAAAATTGTCTGATTCGTACACTGACAAGCGTTATTTTGGGAACAAATCGATACCCGAACCACCATAATCCGGGAATGAGAATCAACACATACATAACTGCACCCAAAATAACTCCGTAAAGTGCTGCATATAATCCGGCGCTTTGTGACCATAAAACTACACCGAAAATAATTCCCACATTATAGAAAAAAGGGGCGAGCCCCGGAATCATAAACTGCTTCTCGGCCTGGAGCACTGTCGATGCAAGGTTTCCGACAAGCAGAAACGGTACTTGGAAAAAAAGTATCCACAATGAGATCGTACTAACGAGTGTCACCTCACTCGCACTATAGCCCGGTAACATAAATCTAATTATCTGGGGAAAAAAAGGAAGCATACATATAAACAGAATTCCCCACACCGCCAAAAAAATTACCGACAAAGCCTGGGTAAACTCCATTATTTCTTTTCGGGCAGTACCTTTTTTTGATAAAAGGTCGCTGATCATCGGTATAAAACAAGCTCCGATCGATCCCGCAACCATAATCTCAAAAACGAAATCCGGTAATCTGAAGGCGGCAAAGAATATATCCAACTGGCTTTTGTTGAAATAGCCGGTCAATATTCTCAGTTTGACAACCCCTATCAACCTCACCAAGAGCAAAGTAAGGGCAACAACGATGGTAGATGTATACAAAGTCGCCTGTTTTCCCTGGTAGAGCTTTTTTATGCCTTGCCAAACACGTGTCATCATGAGTATAATTTTAGTATTAATTACCAGTTATTATAAAGGTTTCATGCCAAATATTACATCCGCAAAAAAGAAATTGCGCCAAGACAAGAAGAAGCGAGTATTAAACAGCGCGTACAAGAAAAAGTACCGGGAAGCTGTTACTGCATTTGTAGCGAAAGGTACCAAAGAATTGTTGCAGAAAGCTTTTTCTCTAGTTGATAAGTCTGTCAAAAAAGGAATATTGCACAAAAACACTGCTGCCCGCTTAAAGTCCAAGCTCGGTAAGCGTGTCAAAGGTAAAAATGGCTAAAAACTTCAGGTTTAACCTTTTCCATAAGAAGGGGGGTTCTTTTATTGCAGATGCTGTATTGTTTTTCAATACCTACGCAAAGTATATTATTATAATAACCCAGCTTGTTGTTTTATCAGTCTTTTTTATCAAGATAGTACTTGATCAATCGATCATTGATCTGAAGGAAAGTATTGACCAGAAAAACCAGATAATATTGGCTGCCATTCCCATGATCAATAACAGCACGCAATTGTCTCAAAAAATGGAACTGATGAACGGCCTTGTCGACCAAACCGTTCGTCAGTACCAGCTGCTCACGGCTACGTTGAAGAATATTCCCCAGTCGGTTACTCTTGATCATGTTGTTATCGGAGCGAAAGGGTTAACGGTTTCAGGTCACACGTTCGAGTCAGTTGATATTAAACGCCTGCAGCTTCGTCTGCAAAAAATAAAGCTTGGATCAGTAACTATTGATAGAGTGAGTAAAGAAAAAAACATATATTCGTTTGATTTGTCCGTGAAATAACCATGAGAGAGTCCAAAAAGAAAACACAGCGATCAATACGTGACTATCAAACACTGGCATTCACGTTACTGACGATAGCTTTCTTTGGTTTTTTTGCCGTGCGCCCATCCCTTGCACTCATATTGACGTTATTTCATGAAAAAACACTGTACACAAAAGTAAATACGGATCTTGAAGCAAAAATCCAGCAAATCATTACACTTCAGGCAGACTACATGCGCCTGCTCAGTAAAAAAGAACTCATCGATCTCGCAATTCCGGCATCCCTCAACCTTCAGGATATGGATGTATTACTCGATCAGAGAATGCAACTAAGTACGTTCGGACTTGCGGAAATCCAACTCAAGCCAGTTGCAGCACAAGGGCTTGTCGTCATCCCCATCAATCTCGGCGGTAAAGCTTCATATAAAGACCTGATAGATTATGCTCGCAATTTGTATATTTCTCCGCGACTTTTCTATATGAAAAGTATCGATTTGGGACAGGGGGAAAGCACCAGTTCAAGTGCCGAATTACGATTTAGCGCGACGGTGAACAGTTACTATTTCGTTGACAAATAACATGTATTCAAAAAATAAAGAGCTATTTATACTGTCACTCGTTATTATGATGACGGTAATTGCGTGGATTGTTGTCGATTTGTATCATATTCAGAATAATACGAATTTCGTGGTTGATTATCAAAAAAGCTCAACGGTAGTCATCAAACCATTAGTGGGAATCGATTTATTGAAAAAATTGGAGCAACGAAAATGAGTTATTACTTTTTATACCAGCCAAAAAAAATATCGAGTGTCCTTGCATACACCCTCATTGTTTTTATGCTTTTCGGCGTAGGCTTCGTCTTCACGTCCGGTCGAACTTCGTACACTTCCAAAGCTTCTCTTACAGTTTCGCCCTCCAACATGCAATTTGGGAACGTTACCGACTCTGCCGGCACCATTTCATTTACCACATCACAAAAAGCAACGGTTTTCCTGAAGTACGGCACCGAGAATAATCTCGATATGGTTCGGTTTGATGATCGTGATAATTCAGCTCCAACCGCCCGAAATGTTCACTACATCACACTTGAACAACTCAAGCCCAATACATCATATTTGATCGTACCTGTCATTAACGGAAAAGAGTATAACGATGCCCTGAAACCGATTATTCTCAGAACTCTTGCTCAAGTGAATTCCCAATCGACCCACCCTCCAATGTTCGGTAAAATACTTAACAGCAAGCTTCAGCCGATTGAGGATGTGCTGATCACCATCACGTCCAAGAAACACCAGTTATATGCCCCATTCACGACACTCAGTAAGCAGGGCGGCGAATGGATCGTAACGTTTCCGCTTATTGTAGACACCCGTACGCAACAGATTACGTTGAAAGAAGAGGATATTATGTCGGTTACATTCAGAAAAGGTGGTTTGGTCTCACACGTAACGGTACGTTACAAAGACGCCGGTCCCATGAAATCGGTTATCCTCGGCTCGAATGCAGATTTTACCGACCCGAATGCAGTGTTGGGTGAAAACAATCAAACACAAGAAACTCAGAATCAACTAATCGTTTTTCCGAGAAATGGCACGTCAGTCGCTTCACAGTTTCCAGTGTTCAGAGGTATCACTAAGCCAAGCAGTTTGGTAATGGTATCCCTCAACCCGCCGTCAAGTTCAGCCGTGTTAATGACAAATAGCTATGGTGAATGGAAACTAGTACACAAAACGCCTCTGTTGCCCGGAAATTACACGCTTTCAGTAACCAGTAAAGTAACTGGACAGACACAAAGCGTCGCTTTCATGATCGGGAAAAGCGGGGAATCTGTTCTTGGTGATGCTACAGGATCAGCCACACTAACTCCCACAGTTACGTTTGCACCGACTGCAACCCCAGCCATATCCGTAACCCAGCTGACCCCCACGCTACTAACACCAACTGTTTTACCGACAGAGGCACCCGTCTTCCCGACCCCAACTGTTGTTGTGCAACGGCTCCCGAGTGCGGGAAGTGTAAATACATTCGCAATTGTTGCAGCATCCGGATTAAGTCTTCTTGGCTTATTACTTGTTTTATACTAGAATAAAACTACATGAATCTATTCACCGAATATCCTGTTATCCCCGGAATAACATTCTTGCTGATCGTTGCTTTTTTTGCATACCAGCTCCATCTGCTTTTGAAAGAAAGGCGGAAAAAGATTACCCCCAAATTGCCCAATATGGCAGTACAAACCGCAGGTGTTCGTCCGGCAAAATTGGTCGTTCCCGAGATTAAAAAAAGCACTTCCCCACAGAGTGTAGATGCCAAAAAAAGGTATGGTCCCATTGTCCAAATGCTATCCGTTTTACTGTTGCTATTGGTACTTGTTTCAACAATGGGGATCGTGTATGTTTTTCGCAGTCAGAATTTGGCATCAATACCCCGTGCAAATAGTCCACAACCGACAAGTCAATTGGATCCGCTCAACAGCTTGCCCTCACCGGGAACCGCTTCTCCCGACACTTCTGCGTCTGACGTATTAGAAATATCGCCGACAACAACTATACCCACAGTAACCGCAATCCCGATTCCAACGACAATACCAACAACTTCACAAACCATTTCGACACCGATTCCCACGGTAAAAGCTCAAGCTCAAAAACCGGGGATAGCTGCAACAAGCACTCCTTCTACCATACCAAGTCAATTCATTCCTTCCATGACCCCAACTCCCATATTAATTGCAAAGATTTCCGCAGGTGTATCCCCGTCTGTCGTATCGCCATCAACCGTACCCACAACCACAAGTCCTGCTGCAACGCAACAAGTTATTCCTGAGGCGGGATTTCCGTGGTATTTAGGAATTTTTATTCTCGGGAGCATTGCCTTCCTGGCCATCGGCTTTATCTGGTGAGTCCGATTTGGCTTTCGGCAACCACAAGGAGGTAAAATCACACAAAGGATATCGGTCACATGCATAAAACCGTCTCTTCTTTTTGGAGAAACGAACAACTACATTACCTTCGATACATTTCGGGCATTTCACACCAACTGACTGCAGAAAACTCTTGGTAAACTTACACGTCGGAAACGTGGAACAGGCATAAAACTTCCCAAATCGTGACATTTTTATTACCAGAGGAGCACCGCATGTCGGACACTTTTCGTCTGTTTTCTCTTCTACCTTGATTTTTTCCTGATCTGTATAGGCTGCGTCGAGTTCCTTTACGAGCGGACCGTAAAATCCCCTCACAACATCGCGCCATGCTTTCTCACCGAGAGCCACCTGATCAAGTTCGTCTTCCATCCGTGCCGTAAAATCAATATTGAAGAGGTCTTTGAATTTTTCCGAAAGAATAATCGAAATCTGTATACCAAGATCAGTCGGTATCAAGTTACGGACTTCCTTGCGCACATACTGGCGTTCCTGAATAAGTGAGATAATAGGAGCATAGGTAGAAGGCCTCCCGATACCCTTTTCCTCCAAGGCTTTGATCAGACTTGCCTCGGAATAATATGGTGGGGGCTGGATTGCTTTTTTCTCCGCAATAAGATCTTTAAGTGAGACAGATGATCCCTTACTTACTTTCCTGGGTTTTGCCTTTCCTTTATCCTTAACCCCGTCGACAATCAGAAATCCGGGAAATAGTACTTCTTCAGCCTCTGCCAAAAATAAGTCGCGTGCCTGCGAAACAATCGTAATTTTTTGCTTCAATATTTTTGCTTCGGAACACTGAGTGGCCAGACTGCGATTATAAATTGCACGATACAACGTCATCTGATCCTTGGGAAGAGCACTGATGGTTTCGCCGTCAACAGTATTTTTAAGCCCTGTGGGACGAATGGCTTCATGAGCTTCTTGGGCAAGTTTTGATTTGGTTTTATATCTACGCGCTTCAGACACAACATAGTCTTTACCGTATTTTTTTTCGATATATGTTCGACATTCCGATATAAACTTCTCTGACAAATTCAGCGAGTCAGTACGATGATAGGTTATAAGACCTTGCTCATACAGGCTCTGGGCTATTTGCATCGTCCGTTTCGGACTGTACCCAAAATTGTTTGAGGCAAACTGTTGAAGAGTTGAGGTGGTAAACGGCCCACTGGGAGAGCGTACCGAAGAATTTTCAGTTACATCCTGCACAACATAGACCTCACTGAGTAAACGGGATTTCTCTGCTTCCGATTGGACTTCGTCCTTAACAATCGTGAATTGATACTGATATTCGCCGTCAAACAAGACAATTTTGGTGCTCTGATAAAAGGTTTGCCCCATAAGCTCCAACAGTTTTGCCTCCATTACTTGTGACGCCGAATCGAACATTCCTTTAAAAGTAAAATAGTCCGATACCGGAAACGCTTCACGTTCCTTATGCCGCATAACAATGAGTCGTAACGCAACGGTCTGTACCCGTCCGGCGGAAAGCCAACGCTTAGAAAAGCGTTTCCATAAATATGGGGACACTTTGTAACCCACAACTCGGTCAATTATTCTCCGCGCCTGTTGTGCATCGAATAATCGTATATCCACCTCCCGTGGTTCGGCTAAAGCCTCCTGAAGTGCGTCAAGAGTGATTTCATGAAACGCAATCCGAATAAATTCCTTTTTACCCTTAAGTTTATCTTGTAAAATTTTACTGATGTGAAACGCTATTGCCTCACCTTCACGGTCTGGGTCTGTCGCTAATATGATGCGTTTCGCTTTTCTTGAGGCGGTAACCAATTCGTCTACCAGTTTCTTTTTCTTTGGCATTACGACATATTCCGGTTCAAAATCATGATCGACATCAACGCCGAGTTTCTTTTCAGGCAAATCCCTCACATGACCCATGCTTGAAGTTATTGTGTAATTGTCCTTGTCAAGAAACTTGCCGAAGGTACGCGCCTTCGTCGGAGACTCAACGATAATTAAATCCATTCTGGTATTGTATACTACTTTACGCTAGTTTTGCAAAAGGTACGGCAAATTATCCTTGAGTTTTGATTAAAAATACAGTAGTATGGGTTACTATGAGTGACGCTAAACTTGATTCTCAAGTATGGGTTCGACCTGACGATACCCCGGCAACAGGAGTACCACGATCCACAATCGCAAAAACGGTCGATCTGTTTTTTGACTTTCTTCAGAGCATTGCACTGGGAGGTGCTTTCTTTGTTGTTTTCTACTTATTCATCATTCAACCTCACCAGGTGAAAGGAAGCTCAATGTTCCCGACTTTCAAAGATAAGGAGTACATACTTACCGACAAAATTTCGTATAAGTTCCGCAATCCGCAACGTGGGGAGGTTATTATATTACAGTCACCTGCAAACGCAGACATCGATTACATTAAGCGTGTTATTGGACTCCCTGGCGAACATGTTCGCGTTTCAGGTGGCACGGTGTTCATTAACGGCAAACAGATTTCAGAATCTTACTTAGAAGGAATGGAAACACATACATTTCCCGGAGGTTTTCTGCAAGAAGACAACGAAGTAGTGGTCCCTGACGATAATTACTTCGTCATGGGAGACAATCGTCCCGGATCATCAGACTCAAGGGAGTTCGGTTTCGTCCCCTCCTCGCATATTATCGGTCATGTGATCTTCAGATACTTCCCCGTAGACAGAGTGGGTATTATTTCGCCGGCTCAGTATGGAAATGAGCTTTAATTACCTGGGCAAGTTTATTCAGCTTATTCAGTGATACCACACCCGCAGGCAACCGCATAGTCACCACAATTTCCTTTTCTTTGCGTTGGGCGGTTACAGAGGTTTCCAATACTTTTGACATTTCTGCGACAACATTTTTTATCTCTGAGCTTACTTTGCCGTATGTCCGTTTTGAGGTACGAAGTTTATCCACCAAGTGCTCTGTCGCGCGAACAGAATAGCCATGGCGTAGGATTTCTTCGAACAAATAAATCATATCTGATTGCTGAGGAAGAAAAGAAAGTGCCCGACTGTGACCTTCGGATAGAATATTTGAAAGAATCGCGTCTTGAATAACATCCGGCAACGCCAACAAACGAAGATAATTGGAAACATAGCTCGGACTTTTCTCTAATGTGCGAGAAAGTTCTGTTTTGTTGAGGTTATGTTTCGATAACAATTCCTGAATAATTCGAGCTCTCTCAAGGGGATTTGTGGACCTGTCCGCGATGCGGACCACCAGCTCACTTGTTTGTTGTGGAAGTTCAGACAACTTTAACGTACGTTCGACCAAACTTGGTATAGTAAGTGACAGATCCGGTGATTACTGCAAATATAGTGAAATCCGTGCCCATCATGGTTCCTGCTCCAGGGTGTACTTTCGTACCCCGTTGTCGGATGATAATATTACCGGAAATAACCTTTTCGCCTCCGAACTTTTTAAGACCAAGCCTCTTCGACTCAGAGTCTTTGTTTATTCTCGATGCGCCTCCCGCTTTGGTATGTGCCATGTATTATGCGTTGCTAACTTTAATTTTTACTACTTTTACTTCTGTCAAAAGTGCTCTGAACCCGGTAACTTTTCGATACCGTGATTTCGCTCGAAAACGGGCTATTCGGATTTTTTCACCCTTATCCTGCTTCACGATCTCAGCAGTAACTTTCGCACCGGGTAGGTACGGCTTACCTATAAAAACTGTGTCGTCATCCTTGGCATATAGGAGTACCTTATCAAAAGTGACCGTTTCCTTTTCTGGAGCTTGAAGATGATCTACAACCAGTGTCTTTCCTTCTTCCGCAATATACTGTTTGCCGCCTGTCTCAATAACTACAAAACTGTTTTTCATAGTTGTATTGTACAGTATCAAAACTAAAATATCAAAGGTTTTTGACAATATGCGACACTTTGACGTATAATAATAAGACTTATGGAATTATCCGTCATCATATTGGCAGGTGGACGGAGCAGCAGATTCTGGCCACTTGAAGAAAAGAACCTTCTTAACTTTTTTGGCGTCCCCCTGATCGTTTACCAACTTCGTCGTTATACTCATTTCTTTAAACAAAAAGGGATAAAGCCCAAGTTTATAGTTATCACAAATAATGATAATCATCAACTCGTCAGAAACGCTCTCGTCAGTACGGAAGGGCTATCATTTAAGCTCATAATTCAATCGTTGGCCAATCAGTATGGTGCTGTGTTAGCGGGTCTCAAAGAAGTGTCTCTGCAGAATCCTGTTCTTGTCCTCAACAGTAACGGAATTTTTACCGAGAAATTAATTGACCAAATGATCAGAAGAATGGGTATGGATAAGATTGTCTTCTGTGGAACTCCGGTAAAGGAGTATTTTCCGGGCGGTTACTTAGTCGTAAACAATCAAAGCCAACAGGTTACCAAAATCTGGGAATACCCTCCGGAAGTTGAAGTACCTGCAAATCTTTCTATTTATAAGCACGTATTCGACTATTTTCCTCAGCCAAACGCGCTGTTGCAAGCCATGCTGAAAACACAACAAAACCTTTCTTATGAGGATTCCATAAATAACTTGCTTGCCACAACAGCAGCAGAATACACGCTCAATAATGAACAATTTGTCAGCCTTAAGTATCCGTGGCATGTACTTGACGCTGTTCAGCTTTTCTTCAATAACATTAAAGAAAGCACTATTAAAACATCAGACATTGATTCCACGGCACAAATACTTGGTCCCGTCTATATTGAAGATGGAGTAAAAATCGGGAGCTTTTCCAAGATTATCGGTCCCACATATATAGGTAAAAATACCACCATCGCAGATTACACTCTCGTACGCGAATCGCACATCGGCGAAGAATGCGTGATTGGAGGCTTTTCTGAAGTTGCACGCAGCTACCTTGATAATAATGTCAAACTGCACAGAAATTATGTCGGTGACAGTATTCTTGCATCCGGGGTCCGACTTGGAGCAAACACAGTAACCGCAAACAGACGATTTGACCAGGAGAATATCTCTTCACCCATCAAACATAAAAAAACTTCGACTCACAAGAGAAAGCTAGGTGCTATCATCGGCTCTCATACGTCAACCGGTGTTGCGGTAAGCTTTATGCCTGGGGTGAAGATAGGCAAAAAAGTTGTCGTCATGGCCAACACGACTGTCACTAAGGACGTACGAAATGACTAATACTCCGCAAAATAAAAAAGTTGTGGTGATCGGCGGTGGAACAGGGACATTCGCCATATTGTCGGGATTGAAACATTACCCGTTAGATATATCTGCCGTCATCAATATGACGGATAGCGGTGGAAGTACCGGTAGGTTGAGGGATCAGTACGGAGTACTCCCACCTGGGGACGTCCGTCAAGCGCTTGTCGCGTTGTCCGATAGTGACAAAATATGGAGAAAACTGTTTTTGTACAGATTTGAGACCGGGGATCTGCAGGGACACAATTTCGGCAACATTCTGCTCGCTGCACTAGAAAAAGTTACCAGAAATTTCGAACGTTCGATTGAAGCGGCAGAATCAATTCTTAATACGCGCGGATCCGTAATTCCCGTTACGTTAAACAAGACTCATCTCGTTGCCACACTTGCGGACGGAACTGTCATTAAAACAGAGGCATTTATAGACGTCAAGGAACAGCGACCACGCATTGTGAATCTTGCGCTCATTCGCCAAACCAAAGGTAATCCGAAAGCAGTCAGCGCCATCGAAAAGGCTGATCTTATTATTATTGCCCCCGGGGATTTGTATACAAGCATTCTTCCGAACTTCATGTTCAAAGATATTGTGCAGGCATTCAAAAAAAGCACTGCTTCCAAAGTACTTGTTGCAAATCTGATGAATAAAATTGGTCAAACCGATGATTTCGCTTTATCAGATTATATTAAAGTCTATGAGAAATATCTTGGGCCAAAACCGTTTACACACGCCTTAGTTAATGATCGAGAAATTCCGCGCACTATCATTTCACTCTACGCAGAGAGTAAGGAAAGCTCGGTAAAATGCGATATTCGCTCAAGTGAGCAAATGACTATTTACAAAAACGATTTCATAAGCGATCATATCTATGGGATTGGTAAAGGTGATATACTTGATAGAAGCTTATTGAGGCACGATGGTCACAAAGTTGGCAAGTTATTGAGACACCTCTTCTTTAAATAAATTATGAGTATTTTTCGGAAACACACAGGACTATTGAACGGTTTCAGATATGCTATTCAAGGTTTCCTATGGGCTGCAAAATCACAGCTTAATTTACGGATTCATATCATCATGACCGTCGCCGCACTCAGTTTGGGAGTATTTTTGAAGATTTCCCAATATGAATGGATGATGGTCTTTTCGGTCATTTTCACCACAATTGTTCTTGAGCTCATCAATACCAGCCTTGAACAAACAACAAATGCTATCACCACCGATTACAACCCGACCATTAAACATGCAAAAGACGTATCCGCCGCCGCTGTATTTATATACGCCATGTACGCGTTGCTCATTGGAATTATGATATTCGTACCGAAATTATGATAGGTTTATATCTGGGCATATTATTGTTTTCGTTTGTCGTAAACTCGTTTCTCATGATCCCGTTTATCAATTTCCTGTATCAGGCACATTTTCAACGTCAAAAGCAGACCACGAAAGACCCGTTCAATAAACTTACCCCCATCTTCGATTACTTTCATAAACATAAGGCAGGTGTCCCAATCGGTGGAGGAATTCTGATTATCGCTACGACACTCGCCATGCTCAGTTTTTTTTTATTCCTCTTTTTTCTTTTCAACGTTCCTATTATTTCCGGTTTTAAAGACATAAAGAAAGAGGCGGTTATTCTTTTCTTTACTCCGTTTGCTTTCGGACTGCTCGGCTTTTACGACGATTGGCACAAAATCTTCAACGTAGCTAAAAAGGGATTCTTCGGACTGCGAATGAGACACAAACTTATTATCGAGCTTCTTGTTGCGTTCATTATCGGTTTAATGATGTATGTGTGGCTCGGTATTAATTTTATTCATATTCCGTTTGTGGGCGTCATACCTATCGGCCCGTTATATATTGTGTTTGCAGTTTTTGTTATTGTGGCGTTTGCTAATGCGTATAATATTACTGACGGATTGGACGGGCTTTCATCGGGAGTACTTTTGATTTCGCTAATCACGTTTTGGGTAATCTCTTCTTCTTCATTAGACACGCTGCTTTCGGTGTTTATTGCTATTTGGGTTGGAGGATTATTGACATTTCTGTACTTCAATGTGTACCCTGCCCGCATCATGCTTGGAGATACGGGAGCGCTTGCGTTCGGAGCGACATTCGCGGTCATCGGTCTGTTGTTAGGTAAAGCTCTCCTTTTGCCGCTTATCGGGATGGTATTTGTTGCGGAGATTTCAACCTCATTCATACAACTCCTTTCAAAAAAATTTCTCAAGAAAAAATTTTTCCCCGTTGCACCGCTTCACCTGTATCTTCAATTGAAAAAATGGGAAGAACCAAAAATTGTTAATCGTTTGTGGCTCGTTACCATCATCTGTTCATTTATCGGTTTATGGATTGCTTTCATAAAATAACACGCCTATGGCAGTATCAAAGGACTTCGAACTACAATACAAAAACAAGAAAATTCTAATATTCGGTCTCGGTATACAAGGCGGGGGTGTAGAAACCGCTTTTTTTTTCGCAACACTCGGATGCGAAGTACGGGTAACAGATCAAAAAACACCCGAAACACTCGCTGCTTCAATTGAGAAACTCAATACCTTCGCAAACGTAAGTTATACACTCGGAGAACATACCGAAAAAGATATCCGATGGGCAGACGTCATCATTCAGAATCCGGGAGTAAAATTTGATCACCCACTCTTGATACTCGCACGCAAATTGCAAAAGCAAGTGACTATGGAAATAGCAATATTCATGAAGTACACACCTTCATTCACCATTGGTATTACCGGCACGCGGGGAAAGAGCACCACGACTGCTATG
Organism: Patescibacteria group bacterium; assembly: GCA_041665145.1. Classification (GTDB taxonomy): domain Bacteria; phylum Patescibacteriota; class Microgenomatia; order UBA1406; family UBA1406; genus JBAYJK01. The sequence continues at coordinate 404,118 of JBAYJK010000001.1, read as the reverse complement.
ATTTATGACGTATTGCGAAAACACTCAGGAAAGCGGGTTGAACTTGCCGGAAATGTCCCCGACCATGCAGCTATCAGACTGCTTGGTCAACAGACTGAAAATGATATTACGGTATTAGAGCTGTCCTCATACCAATTACACTCATTCGAGGAACTTAAAGCACGTCCGAACATAGCGGTATTTACGAATTTCTATCCGGATCATCTTAACTATCACGGGTCTATGGATGCGTATCTTCAAGATAAAATAAATATTTTCCGTTTTCAAGAACCTACAGACTCTCTGGTAACAACGTCCCATATCATGGGTCTGCTTCCCGCTGAAAGCGCAGTTAAAAGTACCGTGATTATCGCCTCGAAGAAAGACTTTAATCTTACACTAAAACATCTTTTCGGAGAACATAACTACAACAATGCAGCACTGGCTCTTGCTGTAGCACGTCTCTGTAAAATCCCGGAACAAGAAGCTCTTTCCACCATAGCTGATTTCAAAGGCTTGCATTTCCGTTTGGAAAAGTTGGGAACCATACATCAAGTTCCCTTTTACAATGATTCTACCAGCACAACTCCCATTGCGTGCATAACCGCTCTCAAAGCCATCAGCAAGCAGGAAAATGGCCGCTCGATTATTCTCATCTTAGGAGGCAATAGTAAAAATCTCCCGACTGAAGAGTTGTTAGAAAACATCGGCACATACGCATCACGAATAGTGCTTCTTGCAGGAACCATGACCGACGAGGTTAAAAGCAGTCTGTCAAAACCGCTTGTATCCGATGAAACATATTCCGCATTCGAACGGTTATTCGAATCTCTCATCCCCAAACTTACACCGCAGGATGTTGTTCTTTTTTCCCCTGCTGCAACATCTTTTGCCACTTTCAAAAACGAATTTGATCGTGGAAATCAGTTTACTAACACGTTTGTGAGTTTTCAGAAGAAATATGGCACGTAAACCCCTGTTTCGCTTACCGTTCACTCATCCCTTCGTGATCATTTCATTGCTTCTGACCATATTCGGTATCTTTATGATTTACGAAGCGTCATCTATTTCCGCGATTCGTATATACGGAGATGCCTTTTACTTTGTAAAGGCCCAATTAAGATGGTTTGGCGTTGCCATGATTGCCTTCGTTTTTTTCTCCATGCTCGACTACCATTTACTTTACAGCCTTGCGTTACCCATACTGCTTGGCAACCTATTTTTACTTATGATCGTCTTTGTTCCCGGACTGTATACCACTGCACTCGGTGCAAAGCGTTGGCTGCACATTGGGTTTATAAATATCCAACCATCAGAATTAACTAAAATGAGTCTGATAATTTATTTATCCGCATGGTTTTCCTTCAAAGAGCGAAGCAGATTTGTTGCGTTCTTATTTCTCGCAAGCGTTGTTATCGGCCTGGTCATGATACAACCCGACCTTGGAACCGCAGTAATACTCGGCATCATGGCCGTTTTTCTTTACTTTGTTTCTGGTGCCCCCTTATATCACCTCGGGTTCATAATTCCGGTAGCATTCGTTGTGGTAGGATTCCTTGCTATTTCTTCCCCATACAGATTTCAACGCCTTGTAACTTTTGCAAACCCCGATTCCGATCCGCAAGGCATCGGTTACCACGTTAAACAAATAAATATTGCCCTCTCATTGGGAGGTGTCGGAGGTGTGGGATTCGGAAATTCCCGACAAAAATTCCAGTTTCTTCCGGAAGCACATACTGATTCTATTTTTGCAATTATCGGAGAAAACTTTGGATTTATAGGAACTTCCCTCATAGCAGTTTCTTACATGTCACTGCTCTATCTCGCATATAAGCGATTTGGTGAAATCCGTGACCGCCTGGGATACTTACTCGCTTCCGGGATTATATTCCTTATAGGCCTCCAAACACTCATAAATCTTGGAGCTATGGTTCAATTGCTTCCGTTGACCGGTGTTCCGTTACCGTTCATTTCCTATGGAGGCTCATCTCTTGTGACGTTCTATATTTTGCTTGGAATTCTTGTTAATATTCTAAATCAACAACAAAAAAGAGCATGACTAACAATTCGGAGACAATAGCGATAGTAGGCGGGCATTTTGCACCCGGATATACGTGTGCACTCGCAGCATTGGATGCAGGGAAGCGTGTTCTGTTTTTTGGCCGTAAACATGCATTTTCAGACAAAAAAGACGTGAGCCTTGAGTATCGGATGTTGAGTGAGAACCAACACATCAAATGGCACAACATAGAGAGTGGACGGGGTTTAAAGAACAGTGTTGATATGGTTTTAGGGGTGATCCAATCCCTTATTGCCTTCGGTAAAACTCGTCCGTCGTATGTGCTTTCATTCGGGAGTTATTTGTCCATACCCGTATGCACTGCCGCTTGGCTTTTGCACATTCCCGTAGTGATACATGAACAGACAATCATTCCGGGGACTGCAAACAGAATACTCGCCCGTTTTGCCAAAAAGATATTCATTACGTTTCCGGAAACAGAGAAATTTTTCCCACAAAAGAAAGTAGTGCATACCGGAATTCCTATTTATCACGAAGAACAAAAGCCGGACGCGCCTCTTTGGTTGAGTACTTCAAAGAAGCCTCTCCTTCTCGTACTGGGTGGAAGTTCAGGTTCGCATAGTGTTAACATACGCATCGAAGAAATAATTGACAAACTTTCCCCACAATTCCGAGTCGTACACCAAACCGGAGATAATATATATCATGACTTCGGCAGACTCCGTGCAAGGGAGTCGCACGATTATACAGTCAGGGAGTTTATCACCCCGAGTGAACTGGATTATCTCATGGATCATGTCGGTATTCTCGTTACAAGATCCGGTGCAAACACATTTTTTTTGGTTCTGCAGAAATTAACACCGTGCGTTCTCATCCCGCTTCCCTGGTCTGCACACGGTGAACAAAAAGCGCTCGCGGAAATTCTCAGCAAAGCCGGTGTCGGATACATTTACAACCAAGAACAGCAGAACACACTTTATTCTATAATAGTAAAAGCCTATGAACAACGGCTCAGATTGATACATAAATATGATACGCTTAACACCTACAAAAAACTCATGGTTTCCGGGAGAACGATTATCGAACAAGCAGGGATATAAGAAATTATCTTTCTTTTCCGCAGCTATCATAATCTCGGAAGTTATCATAATTTTAGCAATTGCATATCTTTGCCGGATTGAGACAATTATCGCCTCACCTCTTATACCCAAAAACAGTCTTTCGAATATTTCAGGCAAAAACCTGCTGCTGCTGAATGAGCACAAAGAGGCCGCATTTATTTTGAATCGCTCGCCGGAACTTCAGGCAGTAACCGTTCGGAAATCCTACCCGAACTCCGTCGTGATTACTGCTCAAAAAGCCAGACCCCTTGTCCAGATACCGAACAATCACAGTTTCCTCATAGTATCAGAGTTCGGCAGGATTATGAAGACTGAGACGTTAACGACAGAGAGTCTCATTACGGTTGAATACTTCCAACACCTTCGTTCCTTCGAAACCAAACCGGGAACCATGCTCACCGCGCTTGAGATTCAGAAGTCTATCGAGATTGTCCGCCTTCGTTCGAGACTACCGTTTCCGCTTGAAAAAATCACGATAGCGCAACCCGGAAAACTATTGGTAACATTTAAAGAAAAACCGCTCACCGTGACGCTCGGAACTGAAAAAGACATTGCTAAAATTCTTTTTATTTTGCACAATATCATTAAGGGCCTTGAACGTAAGGGGGTTAAGCCTTCGTCCATAAACCTTGAGTTCGATAAACCAATAATAACCGTATGAATACAATAGCAGCTATAGAACTGGGCTCATCCAAGATCGCATGTGCAGTTGCAACAGTCAATATTGATCACGACACGTCCGTTAGGATTACGGGCTTTTCCACTGTCCCCAGCAAAGGTGTAAAACGGGCGCAGATTATTGATATCCAGGAAACGGTGAAAAGTCTGGAACTCTGTCTTACTCAGGCAGAACGAATGGCAGGAAGCAGGATAAATCACGCCGTTGTTATTACAGGAGGGCCTCATATTGCTTCGCAGACGTCACATGGCATAGTTGCCGTTAATGTTCAGAATAAGGAAATCGGTGAAGAGGATGTTGGAAGAGCTATTGAATCAGCCCAAGCCATATCTTTGGCGGCAAACCGGCAGATTATACATGTACTCCCGAAGGAATTTATTGTTGACGGCCAGATGGGAATTAAGAATCCCGTAGGAATGAATGGTGTGCGACTGGAGGTAGATACTCATATTATCACCGCTAATGCCACCAATCTCAGTAATATTCAAAAAGCTTGCAGTCAGTTAGGTGTTGACGTAAGTGCGTATGTATTTTCGGGGTTGGCTGCGGCATACGCCGTAGTCAATGAGACCGAAAAAGAATTGGGTTGCGTGGTACTCGACATCGGAGCCGGCACAACCGAGTTATGTGTGTACATTGACGGTTCGGTCGCACACACGGCCTCAGTACCTCTCGGGTCAAAAAATGTCACCAGTGATATTGCAGCGGGCTTACGTATTTCACTCCCGTCGGCAGAAAAAATAAAGCTGTTTTTGGGAGAGCGACAAAACCCGAAGTCCTCAAAATTGTTGCATAAAAAGGCCGATGACAATATCGATGAAATCTCTATAGCCAGCCTTGCGCTTCCGGAAAAAATGGATTCGATTTCCCAAAAAGTTGTCGTAAGCGGTATTATTAAACCTCGTTTGGAGGAGATTGCCGAGTATATCAAGAAAGAGCTTACCGACTACAACCTGAAAGATCAGGTTCCAGCAGGACTTATTGCTACCGGCGGAGGTTCCATGACTCCGTACCTGGTCGAGGTACTGAAAAAAGAACTGGGTGTTCCCGTACGGATCGGTATGCCTATGGAACTTTCGGGCATTTCCGACGAGCTCCATGACCCCAGTTATTCACCGCTCGTTGGAGCGCTTCTCTATTCACAGGAAGAAAGACCGTCGGACAAGCCATTCAATATTCCCCAACTTCCACAGTTTTTTAAAAATGTGGATTTCAAAAATAATTTCGGGAAAGTAGTAGACTTCTTTAAAAGTTTCGTACCAGGATCTAAGTAAACATGCTTATCAAACCGGACGCTAAAAAAATAGCAAAGATTAAACTTGTCGGTGTCGGCGGTGGTGGATGTAATGCCGTCGCAACGATGATCGGAACAGAACGTATTGAAGGTGTCGAGTTTATTGCTATCAATACAGACGCTCAAGCGTTGCTTATAAATAAGGCCGAAACTAAGGTGCAAATTGGCGACAAAGTAACCAAGGGGCTCGGAGCAGGCGGTAACCCGGAGATTGGAAAACAAGCAGCTGAAGAATCCCGTGAGCGGTTGAAAGAATACTTAGACGGTGCTGATCTTGTTTTCATTACAGCCGGTATGGGCGGTGGAACCGGAACAGGAGCATCTCCCATTGTCGCTGAAGTCGCAAAAGAAAGCGGTGCATTGACCATTGCTGTTGTTACAAAACCGTTTGGTTTCGAAGGCTCCAGAAGAATGGTTGTCGCAACCGACGGTATTAAGAATCTGAAAGAAAAAGTTGATGCCCTCATAACCATTCCCAATCAGAAAGTCATTGATATCGGCGACAAGAAGCTCACGTTGCTCAGTGCATTTCGTGAAGTAGACACGGTCTTAACACAGGGCGTAAAGGGTCTGGCGGAGATAATCACCCTACCAGGACTCATAAACGTAGACTTTGCCGACGTTAAAGCAATTATGCAAAACGCCGGGACAGCCATTATGGGTATCGGCATGGGAACGGGTGAACGTCGTGCTGTGCAGGCGGTGAAGCAGGCCATGACTTCTCCCCTACTTGAACTCTCGATTGACGGAGCAAAAGGGGTATTGTTCAATATCGTCGGTGGCGAGAATCTAACGATGAGCGAGGTGCACGAAGCTGCAGAACTTATTACAAAGAATGCCGATCCGAATGCTCAGATCATTTTTGGAGCGGCTATAGATCCTTCGTTAACCGACGACATCAAAATTACGCTTGTGGCCACAAAGTTTGATGAGAGCCGCATTAATAAAGACAGCGTTTCAAGCATTACATCAGAGCTTCCTGAAAGGTCGAATGATGACTATGAAGAGCTCGAGATACCTGCTTTCCTCAGAAAAAAAGTAGTATAATGCTACTCTATGAACCATAGCTTACCTGGCATACCAAATTTCCCTGAAATTGAAAAGAAATGGTTGGATTTGTGGAAAAAAAACCGAACAATAGAAAAGTACTTATCCAAAAATAACGGTTCCAAAAAAAGGTTCTCCTTCATAGATGGCCCGATCACAGCAAATAACCCGATGGGGGTCCATCATGGCTGGGGTAGAACATATAAAGACTTATGGCAACGATTCTATAATCTGCAAGGTTATGCTCAGCGCTTCCAAAACGGGTTTGACTGTCAAGGACTGTGGGTAGAGGTTGAGGTTGAAAAAGAGCTTGGTCTCAGAAGCAAAAAAGACATTGAAAATTTGGTTCCTGGAGACAAATTCGCTTCAATCGCAAAATTTGTGGAGTTATGCAAAGAACGGGTAAAAAAATACTCGTCAATACAATCGGAACAAAGTAAGAGACTCGGTTACTTTATGGACTGGGATCACTCATACTACACCATGTCGGATGAGAACAACTATATGATTTGGCATTTCCTTAAGGTCTGTTACGAAAAGGGGTGGATTTATAAGGGTGCCGAATCTGTTCCCTGGTGCCCTCGATGTCAAACAGCGATCTCTCAACACGAAATGCTTACGGAAGATTACAAGGAAATTGTGCATGATTCAGTGTATCTGGAACTGCCTGTAGTAGATGCTACAAACGAGTTTCTTGTCGTATGGACAACTACTCCGTGGACTATTCCAGCAAACATTGCGGTTGCGATAGATGCAAAACTGAATTACTCGCTGGTTGAGGATATGAACGGCCGGTTGCTATGGATAGCAGCTGACGCAGTCAGCAGTGTTTTTGGAAAAGATTATAAGAAAATTGTTAAGACAGTTTCTGGAACAAAACTTGTTGGTTTAAAATACACCGCACCATTTGATACTCTTCCTGCGGTACAGAAGGTTGTCTCGCATCCGAAATTCCATACGGTTGTCGCAACAGATGATCTGATTTTGCCGATTACGACTACCGAAGGTACTGGATTGGTGCACACGGCAGTTTCTGCGGGTGTTGAAGATTTTAAACTGGGTAAAAAATACGGTTTACCCATGATCCCAGTAATTAATGATGACGCAAGTTACATGGATAATCTCGGTTTTCTCTCGGGTAAAAACGCAAAAAAACACCCGGAACTGATTATTGATTATCTTAAACAACAAGAACAAGAAGGAAAGGCTTGCCTACTTAAGGTCGTTAAATATAAGCATCGCTATCCGGCATGTTGGAGATGCAAAACAGAACTTGTATGGAAGGTAGCGGACGAATGGTACATTGCCATGGACACGGCAGATCCGACAGACAAAAAGAAACGCACATACCGAGAGCAAATGATTGATGTGGCTCGCTCGATTAACTGGTTACCCAGTTTCGGCTTGGAACGTGAACTCGATTGGCTGAATAACATGCATGATTGGCTCATCAGCAAACCGAATCGGTATTGGGGTCTCGCCTTACCTATCTATGAGTGTAAAAAATGCAAATCTTTTACCATCATCGGCAGCAAGGAAGAATTAAAAGATCGTGCGTGTGAAGGGTGGGAAAAATTTGAGGGACACACACCGCATAAACCGTGGATTGATGAAGTAAAAATTTCGTGTCCTCAGTGTCACACGCCACTGTCGCGCCTTCCTGATGTAGGCAACGTGTGGTTAGATGCAGGAATCGTTCCCTTCTCAACACTCGTTGATCCTCAGACTAAAAAACTCAGCTATACTTCTGACAAAAAATACTGGGAGGACTGGTTTCCGGCGACGTTTATTACCGAGTCTTTCCCGGGTCAGTTTAAGAACTGGTTTTACTCCCTGATTGCAATGAGTACTGCTCTCGAGAAAACTCCCCCGTTCAAAACGGTGCTTGGTTACGGCAGCTGCCTCGCGGAAGATGGCAGACCAATGCATAAGTCGTGGGGCAATTCCATAGAATTCAGCGAAGGCGCGGATAAAATCGGTGTTGATATTATGCGCTGGCTATATTGTCGCCAAGATCCGACTAAAAACCTGTTATTCGGGTACAAAATCACGGATGAAGTGAAACGGCAATTTCATCTGCCTTTGTGGAACAGCCTTAAATATCTGCTTACCTATGAGGGCCTTGAGAAAGAGGGGATTTTTCCGGAAAACTTTACGGAAAAGAGTTTATTGAAGAGCAAGCTGTCATTATTAGATATGTGGATACTCGGTCGATTATGGAATACTGTTGAAGAAGTTAAAGAGCGCCTGACGGATTTTGATTCTGAACACGCTGCCCTTGCCATGGAACGCCTGGTTAATGACGTCTCGCAGTGGTACATCCGATTGTCTCGAGAACGCGTCGGGAGCAATAGTAATAATCTCGAAGACAAAAATGCTTTTTATACAACACTTGGGTTTGTCCTGACAACTCTTTCAGTTGTGCTGTCACCAATGCTCCCATTTTTTGCGGAAGAATTGTTTACATTACTATCACGGGACGAAAATAATTCTGTTCATTTAACCGAGTGGCCACAACTTCCAAAACAGTTGCAAAACGGTGCATTAGTTTCAGATATGGATCTTGTCCGGTCGCTGACGGAAATTTCCCATAGTGCACGGAAGGCTCTGCAAATAAAGGTACGCCAGCCACTACGAGAGCTTAAAGTCACGCTATCAGCCGAGCAGGAATTTTTAATTCCCGAGAACACAAGCTCATATTCTGTACTGATGGCGCAAGAACTAAATGTGAAAAGTGTTATTTTCACGTCGGGCAAGACACAAGTCCCACACGCAGAATTTGATGTAACCATGACTCCCGAGCTTCTGGAGGAAGGTCTTGTGCGAGAATACATGAGGAAAATCCAAGACGAAAGAAAGAAATTGGGACTTGATGTTACGGATACTATTGACTTAACAATACCTGAAAACCCACGGATTTCAGAAAAATCCGAAACGCTGTTGAAGCAAAAAGTACTTGCCCAGACCATACATTACAAGGGCGATTCTTTTGTAGTGAATCGTGAATAAAACGCTCATCTTTGCCATTTCGCTTTCGGTAATCGGCATACTTACCCAATCACTTTTCAGTGTTCAAGGAGGGCTGTATCAATTGGGTTTTGTTATATTTGGACTTTTCCTATATTTTGTGATCACGACATTCGTCGATTCCACGTTCTTGATGAACATAAGCAGACCATTAAGCATCGGTGGTCTCATAAGCCTTATCATCTTATTGGGTTTTGGAGACATGACTCGCGGTGCACGCAGGTGGTTTTTTATCGGTACTTTCGGATTACAACCTTCCATGATGTTTGTTCCGTTTTTTCTCTTAACACTTGTTATGTTGCTTACTATTCTGAAACCCAGGAAGTTTGGTAATGTTGTGCGGATATTGCTTCTTGCTGGCATTCCGCTTTTTCTAGTATTCAAGCAACCGGATCTCGGAACAGCACTCGTGTTATTCGCAACTCTCATGGCCGTTCTCATAGCTGCCCGAATGAAAGCGCGTCATTTGATACTGTTACTTCTGCTCGCCATGCCGATTGTGATTATGGCACCTCGATTTCTCAAAACGTATCAAAAAAACAGGATCATTTCATTTCTGAACCCGCAGTATGATCAATACGGGGTGAATTACAATTCATTTCAAGCCGAAATAGCAATCGGTTCGGGTGGAATTTTTGGGAAAGGATTTTTGCACTCTTCACAATCAAAGTTATCATTTCTTCCAGAAGCACACACCGATTTCGTGTTTGCCGCATTCACGGAAACATTCGGACTATTCGGTGATACGATACTGCTGGGTATTTACTTTCTATTTCTCCGCTCTCTGTTACAAAAATCTAAGGCGCAGCAAGATAACGACCTATATACCCTCTATCACATCGGTATTTTCGCGTTTATACTTATCCAGTTTATATTTAATGTCGGTATGAATCTGAGGCTGTTACCCGTGGTTGGAGTTCCGCTGCCATTTATATCCTATGGAGGATCTTCACTACTGACTATCTATGTGCTTCTGGCTATCGGGGAAAAACTTAAAGAAGCATAGCGATACGTTTTTAAATTCGAGTACTCGTTAAAAATCTCTAATGTGGGCCTGAGAGGACTTGAACCTCTGACCTCACGGATGTGAACCGTGCGCTCTAACCAACTGAGCTACAAGCCCGTACGAGTATATTTTAACATACCAGGTCCGGTTAGTTGCAGGGTTCAACGGGTTTTGAAATAGTAGGATTGCCGTGTCGCAACCATTCACCGTTCGCACATATCCAAGAATCCTCAGAACCACCAAACAAAAACCGCAACGCAAACAGAATGAACACCAGAATAGCACCAATCGAAACAACTGAAACAATTACGTTATCTTGTGCCATACGTATAGTATATAACTACTTCAGGATTTCTTCTGGATATATACTCGCAATATACTTCCCTTATTTCCGATATTAAAAAACGGAACAAGAAATTTAATCAACCATTTATCAAATAAACCGGTCTTGAGATTTTTGATAGCCGGGTGTTGGGGACTTCCTGAAGCTGAATTGCTTGTCGGGTTGTCAGAATGCAGCATTCGTTTGATTATTCCCATACCATGCTCCGGTTCCGTAAATGTTTCTTTTTTCACAATTCTTACATTCACATCAACAACGTTCAGCAATACAAGAATGCTTTTTATTGAATACAAACACACATGCTCTGGCGGTGTTAGAAAGGTAAAGTTATTTTTCTCGAACATATTCAGCCAACTGTCAACATTCGGGGTTTCTATTATTAACAGACCTTTTCTGGATAAACACTTGGCAGCCTCACGTAAAAAAACAGCGGGGTACAGGATATGTTCCAATACATGAGACAATACAACCACGTCCGCTTGATTGTAAAGTCGCTTTGTTTTGAATGAAGGGAAATTGCTTTGCAATACCGTCAGAGCATAATGTTTTCTCGCAAACTCGCAACTCTCTCTGGAAAGTTCAATTCCTGTTGTTTCAAGACCCTGTAACCGCGCCTCATTCAGTAGAATACCTTTGCCGCATCCGATATCAATAAGTCTTTTTGCATCTATTTTGAGAGCACGGCATACCTGAACCACATGCCCGGCTCTACTCCGAATTCTGCTGCTTTCATAAGAATCATCAGGCACCGGAAGTTCTCTGTAGTAAGTTGCAGTCACACGTTGCGAAGGAGGTGGAAACAAAAAAATAGAGCCGCAGTTACCACAAGAATAGTACCGATAATTGTTTTTTTTAGCATACGCTTTTGTCTCATAGCTTTGACATACTAGACACCGTGCCACCGTTACACTTTACGAAATAGCATGCATGACAACCACTGCTTATATTCCTCATTTGATGAACAACATCCCGTTGGAAAAGCTTAAAGTACCCTGATTGTCATAACACTAGTACCAGTGATGCAGTATAATATGAGGACTATGTCTAAACTCTCGGTTGCAATAATAACTAAAAATGCAGCGGAAACCATCCGCAATACCCTGCGTTCCGTACAGACAGTAGCCGATGAGTTACTTGTGGTTGATGATGGTTCAACAGACCAAACAGTGAAAATTGCAGAAGAATGTGGAGCGCGTGTCGTTTCGCATCACGAAAAAGATTTCGGCAAACAAAAAGCATACGCGGTTTCTCTAACCAGTTACCGGTGGGTACTCGTGCTTGACAGCGATGAGACGGTGACCGAGAAATTTGGTCAAGAATTGGAGCGGATTTTGAGAAATCCGCAATTCGACGCCTTTTATGTACCGTTTCAGACCCACTTGTTCGGCAAGCCGTTACATTACGGCGGAGAAAACTATAAAAAACTAGTTTTTTTTGATAAGTCGAAAGTTGTTATCCACGCTAGCGCTGTCCATGAAGCATTTATTCCCCTCACTGCAAGAACCGCGACGACTGCGCACAAAATAAATCATTATTCATACCGGTCTTTAAAACAAATGTTTTCGAAGTTTACCGACTACGCATTACGTGATGCAGAGAGCAAGTTTAAACACAATGAGAACGGAGGCGTAAGAAAGATTTTTCTGTATCCGCTTCACATGTTCTGGGCACGTTTCGTCAAAGATAAAGGCTACAAAGACGGTATATCAAGAATCATTCTTGACGGCGGTTTTGCGTATATGGAATTTCTTACTTATTTCGCACTGTCAGTGCGGCGTATGACAAAAAAACATGAGTAAACTGCACATTGCCGTAATTTGCGTCAGATATCGAAATCCGCAGTCATTGGTTGATAAGTTGAAAGCGGAATTCACTAATAATAGATTGGTTTTCGATTTTTATTGCATCGATAACACATATAATAACCGGGGCTTCGCCGGTGGTGTTAATACCGGGATGCGACAGGCACTGAAAAAATATTTTGATTTAATAATCGTCTGCAATCTTGATATACATTCACTCAATTGCTCAGAAAAGAGTCTGATAAGCGCTATCAAGAGTTACGACATTTTTGGCGGCGTTATGATCCAACAAAAGCGACGCTACTACGGAGGAGTTATTGATTATTGGAGCATGGCGGGAGGACTGCAAGAAAGTACACGAGTACAGAAACACGTTTCGTGCGATTTTGTTTCGGGTTCTTTCATGTGCATTACGAGGAAAGCGTTCGATACAATCGGTTACCTGCCCGAGAAATATTTCATGTATTACGAAGACGTTGACTATTGCACCACTGCGATACAAATGGGTCTCAAAGTGGGGATTTCAACAAACATTTCTTACGAGCATGAAGAGACTTCACGCACCAGTGACAAAAAATCATACTACCTTGCATATAACAGGCTTCGCTTTCTTTTTTCGCAGGGGTCGCTAGTTAAAAAAGTAAGAGAGTTACTCCGTACGCCTTTTGTTATCGTGAAATTAATGAGATCCGCAACGCCGGCAAATTCGTTACAATTAGAGGCATATAAAGATTTTATCCATGGAAAAAAAATTTCTCATAAACTTTAGTGCTCTAAATGTATCCGCATTTATTAATAAAGTATTCAGTTTTGTTTTTGTCGTAGCACTGGTGCGACTTGTTTCCCAGTCAGACTATGGAACATATACACTTATTTGGGCTCATGTTGGAATACTAGCTTCGTGGCAGGATCTGGGAACTACTTCTGTAGGGATGCTTCAGACAGACAAGAATAATAATTCTTCCCTGCATAGCCTACTTGTTCTTCGACTGTTCCTTGCGTTGGCGGTAAGTCTGGGTACAATTATCCTCGCCTTACTATTCAGGTATCCACCCACAACGCTACTAATTATTTTGTGCTTTTCAGCGGTTATATTTAGCAATGCCGTAAGCGGGTTTTTTCTCATCATTACTTCCATTAAGCAACGACTAACGGTAACTTCTGTTCTTTCAATTCTATTTAACTTTGTCCTTGTTGCATTCAGCATTCTTACGCTATTATCTACGAAAAATGTTTACATAATGCTTTTTATTACAACACTTATATATGGTCTATATGCTGTTGTTTTGCTTATTGTGACGCACCGTTACTTTTTTCCACTCTCGCTCACATGGAATGCTGCCGAAGTAAAAAGACTTATCAAACGATCATTTGTTTTTTCTCTTATTGGTTTCTTTGCCTCGTTGCCTTCGCGCAGTGATTTTTTGCTTCTGGCAAAATTCGGCGGTAAAACAAGTCTTGCCGAATATGCTGCGGCATTTAACTTTTTCGAGGCATCATTAATGCTGGTATCGAGTTACAACATTGCTTCTTTGCCGTCATTAACCAAATATTTTAAAGAGGATTTACCGATGTTCTACCGAAAAATCAAGTCGGACTTCATATTTCTGACCATTGTTTCAATTAGTGCTGTCTCTGCGACTGTTATTGTTGGAGGGCCACTTATTCGACTTTTTTTCTCGTCAAAATATCAAGTTGCGATTCCCATTCTGAATCTTCTCATTCTTGCGCTTCCGTCAATTCTATTTACATCATTGTGGTTGAACGCACTCTATGCTATGAGTAAAGAAAAATACATTGTTTTATTTTTTGCGTTTCAAGCAGTTTTGCATGTTATTGTTAACACTTTGTATATACCTCAATACAGCTATTTTGCGCCGACAATTGTACTGGTAGTCGGCGAAGTAATACAAACGCTTTCGCTCGCCTGTTATTTGTTCTGCAACATTTCACATGTACCGCGTCGCAATTGACGGTGGAGCATTAGTTCCGGACAGTGCGAAACAATTCGGCAATTTTACGTTTGCCAAAGAACTTATCACTGCACTCGGTAACATTGACCGCACGAACGCATATACGATATATGCGCTGAACGATGTTTCAATAAAATTACCCGCAAACTTTGAAGTAAAGAAAATAACACCCGCGCGTGGATTTATGAGTGTTCGCATAACCTTGGAAGGGCTTATGAAAAATCCGGATGTCTTTCTGGCCCTGAACCAGGCGCTCCCATTATTCACTCGCGCGCGGGTAATTGCCTTTAACCATGGTTTGTCTTTTCTTAAGTTCCCGGAACTTTACCCGGACAGTGCAGGAAAGATGGGTAGTCAGATCAAAAAACTTATGTCCCGGTCGGAAAAGATTATTGTGTCGTCCTCTCGTGTTAAAACTCACTTTAACGACATATATGGGGTAGAGGATAAGGTAATCGTTCAACCATTTGGTATTCCAACTGAATTTCTAACGGATAACAGAAAATACAAAAGAAAAAACTTTATATTATTCGTCGGTATGAATCACAAAATTAAGGACATTCCATTCTTGATATCCTCGTTCACCGAGTTGTTGAAAATTCCGGGTTATGCCTCGTACAAGTTTTTACTCGTCGGCGTTGACCCCTCTACTATTTCGATTCCGAGAAACATGTCCCACAAAATTTTACCCATCAGTCACACAAAAAGCATATCGGAATTACACCAGTATTTTGCTGAAGCTCACTGCGTGGTAAGCGCTTCGTTGTACGAAAGTTTTAACTTACCGATTATCGAAGCCGCATCACAAAACACACCGGTAGTAGCCACTCCTGAGGCCGTAATTCCGGAGCTCAGTGAGTATGTCACCATTTCGGAAAAGAAACCCCAAATTTTTGCTCAACACATCGCCCATTCAATCAGCCAACCGAAGATTGTTAATGTGGCACAATTAAAAAAAGAATTTGACTGGGATAATTATGCCCGCAGAGTAATTAAATTATATGAGTCTTAATAAACCGTCTATAGCTCTTATCAGAGGCAAGTACTCCAACCGATATGAGCTGCAGAATTATTCACCTCTGAGCACCCATGTAAACACCATGGTTTTTTCCTCTTTGTTGCCGCTCGACACTCCACACGACTTACCGCATATCGGGCTATTGTCGCCTGCCGATATACCCATGATACATAGATATGTTAAGTATGTTTGCAACCGTAGTATCGGCGACATGCACCTCCTGTTCGGTCTTGAGCATCAACTTGAAAAATTCGATATTCTTCATACTGCCGACCCGTATTATTATTACAGTTATCAAGCTGCACAGGTAAAAATAAAATTCCCCGAAAAATTGCTTATATCTTCCGTCTGGGAAACAATCCCGTTCAACAATGAAGCAACCTCGGTTAAACAGCGGCTGAAAAGGTTTGTTATGAACAAAACAGACGTGTTTCTTACTTACTCCAAGAAAGCATGGAAGTCGCTGATTCAAGAAGAAATTCCGGCAAGCAAAATTCATCATTTGAGCCTCGGAATCGATACGGAATTGTTTATACCCGGTTCACACTCGTCCAAAGAGATACTATTTGTCGGCAGACTTGTTCCCGAGAAAGATCCCTTTAGTGTTCTGCAGGCATTCGTACAAGTGCTCAAAACTCATCCCGATTATAAGTTGCGACTCGTGGGCTCCGGGCCTGAAGAAAAGTCACTACGGGAATTTGCTACCAAGCACAAGATAACAGAACACGTAATATTTGAAAAAGTTTCATATGAAAACATGCCGGGAATATATCAACAAGCAGACATTTTTGTGCTGCCCTCCGTGACAACAAAAACATGGGAAGAGCAATATGGTATGGCCTTGCTTGAAGGAATGTCCGCCGGATTACCCATAGTCACAACCCGTTCGGGTGCGATTGGCGAGATTGTCGGTAATGCGGGATTATATGTCACCGAAAAAAGCAGCACAGAGATAGCACACTCACTGATCACTCTCATTGAGGATCAGTCGCTAAGTCAAAAACTTGGTACAATAGGAAGAGATCGTGCAGTAAAGCATTTTAACCGTGAAATATTTGCATCCAAACTACTAAAACTGTATGAAACATATTTCAGTCGTCATACTCGCAAAAAATGAGGAGAAAAATATTGCTGACGCAATTGACAGTGCGCGTTTTGCAGATGAAATTATTGTTCTCGATGATTTTTCGACAGACAAAACCGCAGCAATAGCCCGTAAACAGAATGCAAAAGTAATACAGTATAAAGGTAAGAATGATTTTGCTGAGAGGCGTAACTTTGCTGCAAAACTTACTCAAAACGACTGGATACTCTATCTTGATGCGGACGAGCGGGTATCCAAAGAATTGGCAAATGAGATAATTGACCTGCCTGAGGACAAAGTTGCAATTGATTACGCGCTCAAACGTATTGATTTTTTCTGGAATCATGAAATAAGATTTGGAGAAGTATACCACGCGCGTTTTGTACGCCTTGTTCACAGAAAGTCCGGAAGTTTCATGCGCCCTGTACACGAAGTATGGAAGTCGGCAAATACAATACAAAAATTGGCAAGTCCTCTGTTTCATTATCCGCATCAAACAATTGGCGAATTTCTGAATAAAATAAACACATACTCCACCCTCAACGCGCGTTACTTTTTTGATAGCGGCAAACAGACATCGGCTTTAGACATTGTCGTCACCCCGATCGGAAAATTTTTATATACCTATCTGCTGAGGAGAGGATTTCTCGATGGACCCGCAGGGTTTGTATACAGCTTTATGATGAGTTTTCACTCCTTCCTCACCCGCAGCAAACTCTACTTACTCAGCAATGACCATAATCATTAACTTAGTCCTATACTCACTCGTGGCATTTCTGCCATTTGGAGAAATGCTTCGGTTTCCCTGGATGTTTCATGCAGCTCTACGTGTTCTTGATGTCTTTGTCGGCATCCTATTTTTCCTTACCGTTGTCTTTAAACATACAGATTACAAAGACGCCCTCAAGAAGAATAAATCAGTCTTGCTTTTCACGGGTATATTGATCGTCAGCAACTTATGGTCGTTTCACAACAGCACGGTGTCGTCTGCTCTCTACCTTTTCAGAACAATTCTCTATTTGCAGATACCCCTTATCTTAGACAGTTTAATGAAAACAATAAACAGAAAAAAAACGCTGACAATATTGCAAATTGGCAGCGCCATTCTGATCTGTTCTGCTGTTTTTCAGTACTACCTGTACCCGGCAATTCAGAATTTGTTCTATCTGGGTTATGACTCGCATTACTATCGTGCTGTCGGCTTGTTTTTGGACCCAAATCTTTTGGGCTTGGTGCTTGTTTTTATTGTTTTATTATTAATACACATCCCGAAAAGTCCCGTGCGGATTCTAATGCTCGGAGCAGCCCTCATAACGCTTGCGTTAACGTTTTCCCGCATCAGCATATTAAGTCTTATTGTCGGAGTAGGAATTATTTTTATCGGAAAACGGATTTCATACAAAATGTTATTTCTATGTGCAACCATCGTGGGATCGGTGCTCGTTTTTATTCCAAAACAATTGGGTGAAGGCAACAAATTATTCCGTACAAATAGTATTGTTGCAAAAACTGAAGCGTGGCAGTTGGGAGTGGGATTGTGGCGCCAAAATCCGTTGATTGGGATAGGGTTTAACAATAGTCAACTATACAAGCCGACAATCCGCCCGACCGCAGCGTCCATTAAAATACCTGATAACAGCTTTTATGGCCTGGACAGCACAGTGTTAACACTGTTTGTCACTTCGGGGATTTTGGGAATTTTGGGTTACTTTTCGGTAATCGCGGGTTTACTTCGAATCAACAGTCCGTTGCATACTGCATTGACAATTGCCTACTTCATTCACTCGTTTTCTACCAACAGCTTTTTAACACCGACCGTATTCCTGTATTTTATGCTCGTATATAAACTCACTGAACGTAAGTAACTTTCAAACTTCTCTCTGACTTATTCCCAGCGACATCAACGGCTGTTATATTGAGAGTATTATCGCCTTTCTGTAGCATGAATGGATGCGAAAAAGTTCCATCTGCTCTCACGACGATAGTAGCGCCATTAATGGTCACAAACACTTCCCGGTCTGTTTTTCCGTTTATCGTGATGTCTGATTGATACACGCGCTTTCCGTCTGTCGGTTCATCGACTTCCAGCTCCGGTTCCTTATTCAGGTATTGAAGCTGATATACGGGTGAATCCGACCCCTTTTTCGTAGTTTCGTCAATACTTTTTATATACAGGTCATTTTCTCCTGCATTCAGGGTAACGATAAACTGAAGATTTCCTTCGTAGTCCGAGACGGTAGTATCCACCCGCTGATTATTCTGATACAGATATATCTTGCTTCCGGAATTAGCTCTTCCCTGAAGTGTTAATGTTGCTTCGTTCGTGGCATGCGGCACATCCATAAGCATCGGATCGACGTTTATCGAGGATTTCTGATTCTTACCGCTTTGTGTTGATACGGTCGTATTATGTTTTGATCCTGATAAGTAAAACGCAGTGTCAATAAAAAGTTGCAGACCGTACCGAAAAAACAAATACACAAGAAACACGAATATGGCTACGTAAACTATCACTGTTTTTCTAAAACGTGTTGCATGTCTCATATCTGAGCCTGCGGTCGGAGTTGAACCGACGACCCACGGTTTACGATACCGTTGCTCTACCAACTGAGCTACGCAGGCAGTCCTGGTAGCGATAATTGTATCACATTACATTGCTCGCAATTTGGCTATGCGCTCTTCAATAGGAGGATGCGTACTGAACAGATTAAGCATCCACGACGTTTGGCCTTTGACATCGGCTTTGAAGGGGCTTTCAATAAACAAATGTGCAGTTGCATTGCTGGCTGATTGCATAGGGCGCGGATCAGAAGCAATTTTTTCAAGCGCGCGTGCGAGACCTTCGGGATACCTTGTTAAGTATGCGCCGGATGCATCTGCCAAAAACTCCCTCCTTCGGGAAATGGCAAGCTGCATAAGGGTTGCGACAACAGGAGCCATTATCGCAACCAGAATTCCCACAATCATAAAAATACCGCTTCCCTTTTCTTCACGATCCCCTTTCCTAAACCACAGAGAACGCATAAAAAAATCGGTAATAAATGCAATACTGCCGACAAATATGGAAACAACCGTCATCAACAACATGTCATAGTTTTTGATATGCGAAAGCTCGTGAGCGATAACACCTTCCAGTTCCCGCCGATCCAGCCGTGATAAAATACCGGTCGTTACAACCACAACCGCATTTTTGTAGTTTCTTCCGGTAGCAAATGCATTCGGAGACGGGTCTTCAATAACATATAATCGTGGTTTCGGTAAGCCCGAAGCTATGGCAAGATTTTCAGTAACTGTATATGCATCAAAATATGTTTCCCTGTCTGCCTCATGCGCACCATGCATGGTAAGAACAAGCTTGTCAGAAAAAAAGTAGCCCCCGATGCTGGTTGCAAAACTGAGTACAAACGCGAAAATAAATATCGAAGGCCCGCTGTACCCAAGGGCTTTGCTGATAATAAACAGAGTAACAGCCGCAAATACAAAAAAAATGGAGGCGATAAAATACGTTTTTGCCTTATTGGCAGCGATTTCGTTATAAACGTTCACCTATTCCTTAAAACTAACTTTTACGGGTCCTCTATCCTTTACATCAGCTTCAAAGAACTCCTTCTGCTGGAAATGGAACTGAGCGGCCAGTAAATTGCTCGGAAACATTTGAATAAGATTGTTGTAGTTCAAAACATTTGAATTGTAGAACTGTCTTGAGTATGCAACCTTATCTTCGGTGTCTGCCACTTCCTTTTGCAGATCCTGAAAATTTGTATTTGCCTTCAAATCCGGATACGCTTCCGCTACGGCAAATAAAGACTTCAGAGCGCCTGTTAGCATATTGTCAGCCTTCTGCATATCTTTCACGGAACCTGCCGACATCATTTGCGCACGTGCTTTCGTCACATTCTCGAACACAGATTTTTCGTGCTTGGCATAACCCTTGACTGTCTCAACCAGATTTGGAATGAGATCTGCCCGGCGCTTTAACTGAACTTCGATACCACTCCAGGCTTCATCCAATCGGTTCTTAAGCACAATGAGCTGATTGTATGTTCCCCAAACATAGAGAACAAACAAAACAACAAAAACCAGTATAATGATAGGTAGTACTGTCATAGTAAATTAATTATGAACTGGTAATACCACTATTATATGACAAAAAATATTTTTTGGGTAGTCGTCTTGTCGTTTTGTTTTACGGTGATATTGATCAATTTTTTTGGAGTAAAACAGTCGCCAAACATACCCGCTCCGGACGTTGTCGTCGACAGCACGTATCTATCGAAGAAAATTGCCATGTATAATGTTTTGGCTCGTTACAACTCGCCGCTTGTCCACGAAGTGGATTCGTTTCTGAACGCGTGTCTGACGTATCGCATTGATTGTTACCTCCTGCCGTCGATAAGCGGAGTCGAATCGACATTCGGCCAACAATACCTGGTCGGGACATATAACGTTTTCGGCTGGGGTGGCGGGTATATTGCGTTTCAGTCGTGGGAAGATTCTTTTTTACAGATCGCAAAAGGCTTACGCTTTAACTATATCAACAGAAATCTGACATCTATTGAAGAAATTGCGCATGTATACGCTCCCCCTTCGACCACTTGGTCGCGGAATGTGCAGTTCTTCCTGAGCCGCTTCTACCAACAGGAAATGCAGATCATTCAGCCGATATTCAACCTATGAGAGTCTATGAGGGTTAAACCCTGTAAGGGTTTAACCCTGAATGCGGGGCTGACGGGACTCGAACCCGCGACCTTCCGCGTGACAGGCGGACGCTCTAACCAAACTGAGCTACAACCCCAAAGGTCAGACCTAAGTATAGTATATGTACGTTCAAATCGCAACACTCATAGCCGCAGTTGTTGAAAAATTCGGGAAGAATAGTATATAATTTGCCCCATCAGGACAACATGAAAAAACATTCACACAAGAAAACAAGAAATTTTACACCTGTTAAAACTCGACAACCGTCGTATGCTCTGGCATTAATCAGGACAAAAACGCTCCAGTTCACCATTGGTGTGGTGGTTGTTACACTGTTTGTCGCAGCATCCGGTTTCAGCGTTATCAAAACGCGCGCATCCTTGAAGCCAAAAAGTCAATTACGACTCAAGACACCACCTATCGTCATCACCCCTACCTCAGCAGAATTGAAATATTATACGGTACAGGAAGGTGAATCTCTCTGGGACGTTGCCTCCCGTGCATACGGAAATCCGTACGAGTATACAAAGCTTTTGGATTTGAATAACATTGCAAATCCCGACACCGTTGACCCGGGAACACGTCTCAGGGTGCAATAAATCAATACGTGATTTGATAATCTTGGTAGACCTGCGTAAACCCCTTATCCATAGTTACCAAAGAATTATCAACCGAGCTTCCATTCAATACTCCGTTTACCGTATCTTTGAGATAGCTAATCAGCTTATCATTCAGACCGTTATCATAGGTGCTTGAGCATAACGGTAATGAATCCATAATCGGTGCGTCAGCAATAATCGGTCCCGCATATTGATCCTGTAACAATAACGGCGCCATGTCTACACGAGGATACGGGTAGCCGAATAAACGACCGCTTTTTACTGCAGCGGCATAGAATTTGGTCAATGTATCTTTTTCCGAAAGGTATTTCAGAAACTCCCATGCGGCTTGTTGGTGAGCACTTGTTCGAGAAACCCCTTCTGCCCAATATGACGCCAGACTCTTCTGTTGGCCTCCTTTAATCTGCGGCACCCTCGCCACCCCCAGTTGCAAGTCGGGGTTCATATGACGGATCACTTCAATTTCCCACGAGGGAGCAAAAATCATAGCTACTTGTTCATGTGCAAAAGCAATGAGGGACGCGTCCATTTGCTCGGTCCAGAATTTGTTGGGCGAAACAACTGCATCCGTATAGGTCGTTAGAACGGACTGCGCATTTTGATTGCCCACAAAAGACTTCATACTCACTCCATTCTGGAGAAACATCAGAGCAACAATGTCACTGAAATGATTCACGTTTTCCGCTGCGCCAAGTGCTATTCCCGAAGTGGCAATTTTTCCCTCCTGATCAACAACAGTAATTCCTTTGCCCGGCTGCACCATATTCAATAGCGTTTCCCAATCCTGCGGAGGGTTGCTATAGCCGGCTGCCTTTAGTATTTTGTCGTTGTATAAAAGGACAATTCCGTCTATTCCCAGCGGTACTCCGACTATCGAGCCACCGACATTTAGATCTTTAACAATTACCGGATAATATGTCTTCTGATATTCGTCAGGTGTCAGGACTGTCTGTGGGGCAACCGAGAGAATTTGTTTGATTTGGGGGACCCATGAATTGTGAAATCTGAAAATGTCTGGACCAGTGCCTTTCTTTGTACGTTCAACAAGACGTTGCAAATAATTGTCTTTCGCATCCATCATGGTATAGGTGATGGTCACGTTCGGATGGTTGATTTGGTATGGTTTGATTATTTCATCCATAACCTGTTGCGTTTCCCACAACCCCCAATATGTGAGCGTAATTTTTTCGGTACTTGGATTTTTTTTGGTCAGAATATTTCCGAGGGCGATAACTAACAAAAGCACTACGATTATCCCACCGATTGCTATTGCAATGAGCGGTCCTTTTTTCTTGGCAGTGGCAGAGAGCGACGGATTTTCCTGCGCAACCGGATACAAATCCTCATCCGTAAGATACTCTTCGGGGATGTCGCCTACGGGAGCTGTTTGTGAAGGTATTGGCGACTGAGGATTTCCACTGAAAACAACATTTGATTCCGCGCCTTTCGGAGGGGTCGCCGCAGGCGGTTGCAAGGGTGGATTTACACCATTCTGAGGCGCTGTTTGCGGTACTTTCTTTTCGTCTTGATTTTGGGGGACGTCTGCCATAACTTCATTATAATAAATGCCGCAATTATCGTATACTAGATTCGTCATGAATAAAAAACGGATATTGTTTTCCGCGCTCTTGGGGTGTGTGTCAATTTTCCTTGTCTTTTTCGTGTACCTGTACTTTCAGGCAAAAAACTATCAGGCAAAAATACTCCCAAACATTACTGTCAATTCCGTTTCTGTTGGAAACCTCACAAAGGAGCAAGCGACATCATTACTCCACCGGCTTCATAATGGTAAGAATTCGTTCTCCATATCATTTTTGCTTGACCAGAATTATATCTCAACGCTTTCCGCACACGAGATACAATACAGATTTCCGATCAAAGACATTGTTGATCACGCTTTTCTGATCGGGAGAGATTCGCACTCACTTTCTTCACTATATCAATTTGTGACCCTTATACTCGGCTTGGAACACTACAATTTTGAAATGACTGCCCAATACGATGAGGCCTTTATTCATCACCATCTGTCTACTTTAAACAATGTGTATTATGTCGAACCGCAAAGTGCACGTTTTGTGTTTGAAGATAATAAAGTTACCGCCTTTCAATTAGATAAGCCGGGAATCACATTGAACACCGATTTTGCATGGGCCCAGCTTCGAAAGTCTCTGGAATTGCAGAAAACAATGTTTCACCCCACCATCGGAGTGTTATTACAAAGAATTGCTCTGCAACCAAAAATACGACTGGCGGATATAAATAATCTTGGCATAACAGAACTTGTTGCTGAGGGAACTTCCAAATTTGCCGGCTCTCATGATGACCGCGTTCATAACATTATTACCGGAAGCGCCAAAATAAATGGAATTATTATCAAACCGGGAGAGACTTTTTCTTTTGTCAAGGCGGTTGGAGACATATCTCAAGCAACGGGGTTTGTTCCTGCATTCGTCATCTCCCAAGGAAAAACAGTTCTCGGAGACGGTGGCGGAATTTGTCAGGTTTCTACGACGTTATTCCGTACGGCGCTTCGGGCAGGACTGCCGATAGTCGAGCGTAACGCTCACGCATATCGGGTCGGCTACTATGAACAGGACGCAAAACCTGGTTTGGACGCGACGATATTTTCCCCATCAGTGGATCTCAAATTTACCAATAACTACGACCGAGCTCTTTTATTGCAGACAACCGTTAATGAAGAAGATATGACGGCGACTTTTCAACTGTTCGGGACCAAGGATGACCGACAAATAGAAATCGGGGAACCGGTAGTCTGGAATGTGCAACCGGCTCCTCCCTCTGAATATATAGATGATTTTACCTTGCCCATAGGGGTAACGAAGCAAGTAGATTTTGCTGCCGCCGGTGGATCGTCAAAGTTTACCTATAAAGTATCCAAAAAAAATCAGGTCCTTTTTGAAAAAGAATTTTTCTCTACATACCGTCCATGGAAAGCGATTTACCTGGTGGGAAAGAAAACTTAACGTTTTTTTGATTTCATTCTTTGACTCAAAAGCACTACACTCGGCAGGATTGCTGCAGAACCTATAAGCAATCCCCCCACAAGCGCAGTAACCGTTAACGTTTCTCCAAATAGAAAGTAACCAAAGATAATTGCAAAAACTATTTCAACAGGGAGAATGATACTACCAATTTGTGCTTCAATGTTTTTGAAACCAAAAATCATCAGTGCAGTAGTACCTAGTCCAGCAATCGCAAAAACACATACCCAAATCCATGGGATGGCAGTGGCAGTAGTTATGGGTGGAATTGCATCACGAACAAAAAACCAAACAACAAAACCAATACACGTTGAGAACACTCCATCGGTCGCAATAAGCTGTATCTCGGAATATCGCTCAGAAAACTTTTTAGACAATACATTCCATAACCCGGTAATTGATCCTGAAAGAAGCGCGATAAGCGCAAATGCTGCTCTATGTTGAGGAATACTGAAGGAATAAATTAGATACAAACCAAAAAGCGCAAGTAAGAACGATATGGCTTTTACCAGGGTTAGTTTTTCCTTATAAAGAAACTTGCCAGCCATATAACTGCTCATAATCATGGTGGCGTAAGTCAAAAAATAGACCGTGCCAAGCGGTAAGTTATTAAAAGCGATGAATGTCAAATATCCTGTTGATCCGAATAATATCCATATGGCGATCCATTTTACATCCTTTCTTTGAAAAGGTTTAAATTTGACTTTTAATACGATGATTAAAACTATAGACGCACAAAGTATTAAAGCGGAACGTATCCAGTTTTGGGCAAAAGCACCAAACGACTCACCAATCAGGCGTGAAAATATCCCGTATGAACCATACAGTGCTGCCGCAGAAACAAGAGAAAATAATCCGAAAGCTTTTTTATTCACCACATAAGTATAGCAAAAGTTTTCTCGTGAAATTATGCCTGGATATTGTTAACGCTTCGGTGATTGACGTTTCTTGCGTGACTTTCCGGCCATACCTGCCATGCGTCGTTGTCGTGCACGTGCGTCCACAGATAACATACCGGCCGGTTTCAATACAGCGCGTGCGGTGTCATCAGCCTTCTCAAGAGCTCGAGAAAGTGCAAGAGTGAATGCAACGAGTTGTCCTCGCTTGCCTCCACCATTGACATATGCTGTAATAACGAACCGTTCCATGGATTTGGTAAGCGTTAACGGAACAATGTAGCCTTCTTTAGAAGACGCGCCTTGAAAATAGGTTTTTGCATCAATATCATTGACCATAATGGCACCTTTGGTGTATGTTTTACCCTCAAGTACCAATTCCTTGCCCGCTACTAAATGTACGCGAACTCGACAGACCGCAGTTTTACGACGACCGACTGCTTCGAAATAACTCAGTTTACTTTTTGCTCGTGGCATCTTTTTTCTCAATAATTTCTAACCATGCTTTCGGAACTGCATATTTGGATTCAGCTACAATAAGCATTCTGTTCAAGTTCACATCACGGAGTTTGTTGTTCGGCAACATACCTGAGATTGCCCTGCGGACAATTTCTTCCGGATGGCGTCCTTGCAATGTTGCGTAATTCTCTTCCCTGAGTCCTCCCGGATACCCGGAGTACGAACTGTACATTTTTTGTTCGTTTTTCCTACCCGTAACCTTGACATATTTTGCATTCGTTATGATTACCAGATCGCCCATGACCAGATTTGCAACATAATTTGTCTTATGCTTGCCTTGTAGAATTTGTGCAACCTTGGTTGCCAATCTTCCAAGCACCTGGTCTTTCGCATCTATGACGACCATTTGTGTTTTAATGTCCTTGGCCGAAATAGTGTTCGTATAAACAGTTCTTTTTAACATATTATTTTTTTGCGGTAACTTTCTTAACCTTTTCTGCTTTTTCTGGTTTCTCTGCTTTTTCGTCCTTTGCAACTTTTACTTCCTTTTTATCTTTTTCCACTTTTGCTAACTTTTTCGGTGCTTCATAATCCACAAGCTCCAAGCTTGCGATTTCCGTCCCGTCACCGCGACGTTGCCCTATTTTTACAACGCGAGTGAATCCCGTTGCTCTCTTTTTGCTTGCAACAGCGGCAAATTTCATAATGGATTTCGCTGTTATAACACTTCCTATCTTGCTGGTCAAGAGTCTCAGCGTTGTCACCGAGTCGGTTGAGGCAAGTGACATTAATTTATCTACCTGGCGTTTTATTTCTTTCGCTCGAGCTGTGGGCAATTGAATTTTCCCCCACAAAAATACGCTGCGAATCACGTTCTGCATCGTACTTTTGTCCTTAGCGTGGCGACTTATTACGCGCCGGGTAACATGCTTTTTCATACAAGCTTCAGTTCATGTAATTTGACTTTTAATTCTTCAACGGATTTCTTTCCGAGTCCACGTACTTTTGCAAAGTCCTCATCCTGCATCGCGGTTAATTGCTTGACTGTTTCTACGCCATGCTTAATGAGTGCGTTAATGACTCTTGTCGGAAGATCCAATTCGTCTACCATCATGTTTTCGCGGTCATCTTGCTCTTTTTGTGTCACTTGAGCCTGATGTGTATCGACTTCTTTCTTTTCTATCGGAAGACCGCCTGCGCCGATTAAATTGAAGTAGTTCACCACGATTGCACTTGCAGTTTTCAATGCAGCAAGTCCGGTAACACTTCCGTCGGTCAGAACGTTAAGAATTACTTTATCAAAATTCGTTTTGCTCCCGACACGCGCACCTTCAACACTGATCGAAACGTTCAAAACAGGAGAGAATACCGAATCAAGAGGCAACATGCCATATTCAGATGTTTCTTTTTCTTCTGAAGGCTGGTATCCCACACCTTTGGCAACATAAATTTCTACTTCAATTGAACCGTCTTCCGCGAGCTCACCTAAATAAAGATCGGTATTAATAACTTTGCACAAAGTGCTGTCCTCGATATCAGCGGCAGTAATAATGCCTTTGCCCTTTTTCTTTAATATGAGTTTCTGTGTTTCGTCGCCGGTAAACGCAAAGCGTACTCTCTTGATATTAAGAAGAAAAGCCATAACGTCTTCCTTCAACCCTTTTACCGCTGTAAATGGATGGCTGACACCCTTGATCTTCACGTGGGTAACTGCCGCGCCTTCCAACGAAGAAAGGAGAATGCGGCGGAGCATGTTTCCTACCGTGTTTCCGAAACCACGAGGTAACGGATAGACTGCATAGGTTCCTTCTGTTTTTGTTTCCGAAATTGTCTCAAGATGAAATTGTGCTTTATTCATACTACTCATTTAAATTTATAATTTAGAATAGAATTCTATAACCAACGGGACACTCACCGGTTCAGCGTAATCTGCAAGCGCGATGATACCGATAACCTCACCCTGCGCAGGAGACCGTTTCAACCATACCGGTACAACCACATTTTTCTCGTCCAAAAGTTCTTTGATATAGGGAATTTCCGGAGTGACTTTTTTGCTGAATGTTATCACGTCTTTCGGTGCCAAAGAGTACGACGGGATGTTCAGTCGCTTACCGTTAACCGCTATATGACCGTGCGATACAAGCTGTCGAGCAGCATTTCTCGTCGGTGCAAAGTGAAGTCGGTATACGACGTTATCGAGACGGGATTCCAAAAGTTGTACGATAAACTGAGTCGTATCACCCTTCATCTTCATGGCTTTATCATAGTAGTGAACCATGGAACGCTCCGACAAATTATAGATTCTCTTAAGTTTCTGTTTCTCACGAAGTTGACGACCATAGTCAGATAACTTACTCTGACGCTTTTTTGTCTGTTTCTGTCCCGGAATTACCTGCAAACGTTTTTGCAAATGAGCACTAGCTTTTGATCCGAGTGTTTTTAACGATAAATCCACTCCCTCTCGGCGGGCAAGTTTGTTTTTAGAAGATGTAATTCGTACCATTAGACTCTCCTCCGTTTCTTTGGTCTAATTCCATCGTGTGGAATCGGAGTCATGTCGACCAACTTAGTAACATCAATCGGGCTATTTCGAAGAACACGAAGTAATGAATCTCTTCCGGGGCCTGCGCCTTTTAAGTAAACTCCGGCCTCCATAAGACCATGAACTTCTTGTGCTTTCTTCAAAACTGTTTCTATAGCGCTTGTTGCAGCAAAAGGAGTTGATTTACGAGTGCCTGAGAATCCTGATTTACCGCATGATCCCCAACAAAGGGTTTGTCCGTGATCGTCAGTAACGGTTATCAGCGTATTATTAAATGTCGCGACAACATAAATTCGTCCGCGTGTACTGTAACGAACCCTCTTTTTTTCTGTTTTTTCAGGTTGTTTTTTGTCAGCCATTTTCGATTATTATTTAACTGGTGCCGTATTTTGAACTTGGTCAATCTTTGCCCATGCTTCCTTTGTCAGAGCTCCGATTGTTCGTTTCTTACCTTTTCTGGTGCGCGCATTCGAACGAGTGCGCTGACCGCGAGCAGGTAAACCCCGAACATGTCGAAGACCGCGATATGATCCGATTTCTTTTAACCTTTTAATATTATCCTGAACGTGTGCCTTGAGATCACCTTCTACTTTATAGTTCTTTTCGATCCAATCCGTTATTTTCTTGACATCCGTATCCAAAAGATCTTTAACTTTTTTATTAAGGTCAACACCTACTGCCGCCAATATTTTACGTGCTTCTGCAAACCCGATCCCGTAAATACTCGTTAATGAGTATTCAATTCGCTCGTTGTCCTGAAGATTTACACCGGTAATACGTACGGGCATGATTATCCTTGTCGTTGTTTGTGTTTTGGATTCTCACAAATAACTTGTAATCGTCCACGGCGTTTAACTGTTTTACATTTTGCGCACATTGGTTGTACTGATGCTCTGACTTTCATATTAGTTTCTGTATATAATTCGACCCCGATGCTTATCGTACGGAGTCACTTCTATTTTAACTTTATCACCTGGCAAAATCCGTATAAAATTCTTCCTCATCTTCCCACTCAAATAGCACAACACTTCTCCCTCGGCACCTTCAACTTTCACCCTGAAAGTCGTATTCGGAAGGCTCTCAATAACCTCACCTATCAAAATTAAATTGCCATCTTTCATACAAGAAGGAGTATTATAACATCTTTTTGCCGAAAATAAAAGTGCTATTTCACTAATATAATACTACTTTCTGTATCAACGAAGACACTATGTTCAAAGCACGCGCTGAGGCTCCCGTTTTCAGTCTTCAAACCCCATCCGTCATCACCGGCATACGTTATGTGATCGTCAGAAAAAGAATAGATCACTTCGACCGCATACGCCGTTCCTACTTTGAATTTAGCCGCGCTCGACGTAAGTTCATCATTATTTCCCGGAATGTAGGGCGGCTCATGTAACTCGCGCCCAACCGCATGACCGGTGAGTTCACGAATCACTTTGTACCCTGCCCCATGTATGCCCGTGTCAATAATGTTCGTTACTGTGCTGATATATTCCCCTCCTCGCACCGCGGCAACTGCTTTATCGAGCGTTCTTTGTCCGATTTCAAGAAACCGACGTACTTTTTCGTCTGCCACCCCTCCGATGACATAGGTGGTTCCCCAGTCGACATGGTAGCCGCCGAAGTAAACACCAATATCCAATTTGAGAATGTCTCCGTCTTTCACGACGTATTCGTTGGGAATACCGTGAACAACTGTTTCGTTCACGGACAAGCACGTTGCCCAGTGATATCCTTCCACCTTATTAAAACTGAGATCTCCCCCGTACTTCTTAATAAGGCTTGTGGCAATTTTGTCGATTTCCCGTGTTGTGATTCCTGCTTTCAAAGAGCTTTGTAAACTATCTACCGTCTGTTTCAAGATTTTCCCACCGCGAATCATGGCGTCCCGTTTGAGGGAGATATCTTCGTAGTGTCCCATCTCTAAGATAGTCCGTAGTAAACTTGACGGTAAACTTCTTCCAGTTTGTCTTCAAAATCCGTGGCTGATCCGTTATTGATGATGGTCTTATCCGCAAAAGCGATGGTTGGTCCCATATTCAGCCCCAATACTTCGTGTACATCACGTTCTTCACCTTTCAGGTTGGATCTGTCTTTTCTGCGAGCAACCCGTGCGTATCGGATTTTTTTATCAGCGACAACCGCGAGAACAAAAATGTTTTTAAACAGTTTTTTGGCGGAAAGATACTCTTCAAATGATCGCAACCCATCGAGAATGACCACCTGATTTTCTTCCAATAACTGTCGGATATTCTGCATATTAAGCTTTACGTACGCATCCATTCCATGATGCTTTCTGAACTCTTCCCGCACAACCCTATTATTATGAATATTATTCTCCAAACCGCGTTTCTTTATTTCTTCGTCGGTAATTGCTCCCAATCGTAAAACAGGAAGACCCTTCTCCTTAAAAAAAGTGGCGGCGTAACTCTTACCTGCCCCAGGCAATCCTACTATGCCCATAACCAGCTTATTGCGTTTTCTCCAATTGGTGACTCCGTGTTTACCGACGGTTTTGCCGAGTTGTTTCAGCACGTATTCATTCACTTCCTTGATCGACTTCGTGCCATCTACTTCGAGAAGCTTTCCGCGTTTGCGGTAGTATTCGATCACCGGTGTCGTACTTTTATGAAACGTTTCGATTCTTTTTTTTATGGCAATAAGCGTTTCGTCTTCGCGAGCAGTATCGTTACGGTGAGCGATACGCCACAACGCTTCCTGGTCGGGTACTTTAAGATACACGACGCTGTCGACGTTGTTACTGAACTCTTTTGCCTGCACGGTTGTGCGCGGAAAACCATCCAGAATATAACCGTTTTGATATTCGTCGTGTTGCAGGTATTCGTTAACAATTGCAATAACTTTTTCATCCGGGATAAGAATTCCTGCATTAATGGTCTCTTTGACATATCGTCCGAGCGCGGTGTGCTCTTTCGCAATCTCGCGGAAAATATGCCCTGTCGACAAATACGGAATATCCAACTGATGCGAAAGCATATTTCCTTGGGTTGATTTTCCGGAGCCTTGGATTCCGATAAGTACTATTTTCATATGAGCGAGTCGAGATTCTCGTAACGTTCAGTCATCAGTTGTGCCTGAACAACTTTATAAGTTTCCAGAATTACGGAGACTACAATGAGAATGCTCGTACCTCCGACAAACACCAGTTGCACGCCAGTCAGACCTGAAATTATATTCGGCATGATTGCAATAACACCGAGAAAAACCGCGCCGACAAAGGTTAGACGATACAACGTTGACTGCAAAAACTCCTGTGTGTTTTTGCCCGGACGGATACCGGGAATAAAACCTCCGTGCTTCTGAATTTCTTCGGTAATTTTCTGTGGATTAAACACGACGGAAGAATAGAAAAAAGTAAATATAACGACAAGCAGGAAGTAAATAATGTTATACAACACTCCGTTCGTATTGAAAAGCAAAACGAGCACCTCGCCGACTTTCTGCAAGGCGACTTGTTTGGATGAAGAAAGAAAGTTTCCGATAAGCTGGGGAAAAAGCACAAATGAAACTGCGAATATGATGGGAATCACTCCCGCTTGTGATAACTTGATCGGCAGATAATTGGTTGCTCCGCCGTAAAGTTTTCCTCCCCGAACACGCTTTGCGTAATATACCGGAATTTTCCGTTGGGCTTCATTAAGTACAACAACCGTATACATGACAGCCGCAGCAATCAGCAGCACAAAGAGCATGGTAAAAATGTTTTCTCCGGTAACCGTGCCTGCCGATTGAAGCAATACTACGGGAATACGTCCGACGATTCCTGCCAAGATAATAAATGAGATTCCGTTTCCTAAACCAAATTCTGAGATCAGTTCACCAAACCAGACCAGAATGAACGTTCCTGCGGTGAGGGATAGTGCAAGGGCCAACAGTTGTACGAAATTCAATGCAGGGATAATACCTTGACCGTGAAGAAAAAAATACATTCCCAGAGACTGCACGAAAGCGATCGGCAACGTTATGAGGCGGGTGTATTGATTCATCTTAAATCGTCCGTATTCGCCTTCTTTCGACAACGCCTCGAGCGGAGGATAAATCATCGATATGAGCTGTAATGCAATGGATGCATTGATATACGGATTCAGTCCCACTGCCAAAATGGAAAAATTAACCAGTGTACCACCGCTGAAAATATCCAAAAGTGTGAGGAATTGGTTTGTTGAAAACAATTCTTTCAGTCTAAGCGTATCGACGGATGGAATGGTAAGAAACGCAAACATCCGGAAAACGAACAAAATGAAAACCGTAAAGAGAATCTTCTTTCTGAGGGTAGTATTACGCCAAATTTCCTTGAGAGTAGTTTTAATATTGGTATTCACCGCCGGCCTGTTTAATTTTTTGTATCGCGCTCTGTGATGCTTTCACTTTGACGATGAGTTTCTTTGTGATAGTACCACCACCGAGAACAACTACTCCATGGCGATTGGCTTTTGTATGGTTTACTAAGCCGATTGAAACAAGAAAATCTTTATCGATCGTCGCACCACTCTTCACTTTAGCATTTTCTTCAAGAGTGCGCAAACTAATAGGTAAGAGATGTGCAACAATCGGATCGTTTTTAAGTTTCCCGCGAAGCATAGGTAGATGTTTGCTGAGTATATTCTGCCCTCCCTCAAACAACGACTTCACTTTTTCACGTGCGTGTTGCCCTTTGGTTCCGCGTCCGCTTGTTTTACCCGCGCCCGATGCCCATCCTTGACCGAGACGTTTTTTTCGACGGGTGACGAGTGAAGGTAATTGATGTAAAAGTGTCATTATTTATGATTTTTGAACTGAGTAAGCGCCTGATAAATTGCGTTTGCCAAATTAATTTTATTATGCGAACCAAAAATCTTTCCTGAAACATCTTTAACACCGGCAAGTTCCATAATAGGACGGATAACTCCACCAACCTTCAAACCAGTACCTTTCGGTGCCGGTTTCAACAGGATTTTTGCTGCATTCTCTTTGATCAGAATGTCATACGGAATTGATGTGCCTTCCAATTTGATTCTCAAGATATGTTTACGTGCCTGCTTGGCTGCTTTTGCAATCGCTTGAGGAACTTCACCGGCATTGGCAAGACCTAATCCTACCATGCCTTTTCCGTCGCCGACTGCCATGAGAACTGAGAAGGTAGCATGATTTCCTCCGACGGTTTTTCGTGATACACGACGGATTTCGAGCACTTTTTCGATAAGTCCGTCAACAGTTTCGCGTTCCCGTGGTTGTCTATTGTTATTCTGTCTACCTCTGTTTTGTTGTTGTTGTCCTTCCATATTTAAAATATCAAACCTCCCTCACGTGCAGCATCAGCAAGTGCTTTAATGCGCCCGTGAAACTTATACCATGATCTGTCAAAAACTACTTTTTCAACTTTTTTTGCTTTTGCAAGTTCAGCAATTTTTTTACCGACAATCTTTGCCCGTTCTATCGGACTTTTCGGTTCTTTGAGTACTCTGTCCGAGCACGCAGCAACAGTTACTCGCTTCACGTCGTCAATAACCTGTGCATAGATAAACTTTCCCGATCTGAACACAGATAATCTGGGAGCTGTTTTCTTTTCCAAAAGCTCGTATCGGACCCGCTTTTCCCTGCGTGTTCTCTGATTGTTCGTATGCTTTTGTTGTCCGCTGATGTTCATGTTATGCTGCTCCTGTCTTTGCCTTCTTTCCCGGCTTTAACTTTATAACTTCTCCCAAATACCTGATTCCCTTACCTTTGTACTTATCCGGTTTCTTGATGTCTTTAATTTTTGCGGCAATTTCGCCGACTCTCTGTTTGTTAATACCCTTAACAATGATATGATTACCCTTCACCTCAACAGTAACATCTGATGGAAATTCAAATGTCACCGGATGTGAATATCCGACACGGCAAACAAGCTTCCCTCCTTCAATAGCTGCGCGATAACCGACACCCTGAATTTCGAGTGCTTTTTCCCAGGGGGTCTCTACTCCCAATACCGCATTAGCAACAAGCGATCTGATCAAACCATGAATCGCCCGTATTTTTTTATCGTCACCTTTTCTAGTTATCGAAATAATATTTTCGTTTTTAGCAACAGTAATATGTCGTGGGATCTCAGTGCTGATTTCCCCTTTTGCGCCTTTTACCGTTACCATCTGGTTTCCCGCAATTTGCACATTCACTCCTGCTGGAATGATGATCGGTTTAATACCTATTTTTGACATATTTTTTAGAAAACTTCCGCGACGAGTTCGCCGCCTAACTTACTTTTTCGGGCATCAGTACTGTCCATAATACCCTGTGATGTGCTGATAATAAGGAAACCTTTGCCTCCCTTAACATTGTAGATATCCTTCGACTTGACATACATTCTTCGTCCCGGCTTACTCATTCTCTTGATTATCAAAAGATCTGTTCGAGGCGGGATGGTTACGGACATTTTTTTAAACTCACCATCAGCCTCAATAATTTCTACTTTTTCAACAACGTGTCGTTTTTCCAACACTTTCAACGCGCTTTCCTTTTCTTTCGAAAATTCAAGTACTATGACCCGTTTGTTGGCCATGTACGCATTTTTTACCTGTGTGAGCATATCGCCCAAGTTATCTGAGACTGTCATATTACCACGATGATTTTAATACGCCTGGAATTTCTCCGGCTAACGCTGCTTTTCTGAAACATAATCTACATAAACCAAAACGCCTGATATATGCACGACTCCGACCGCAAATCATACACCTGTTCACCATCCGTACAGGATACTTCTGCTTGTGTAAGAACTTTACAACACTACTTTTTTTCGCCATGTTTTTTATTTATTTAGTACGGAACAGGCATGCCTGTTCCCTACGAACTACTTTTGACTTATAACTTTTTTAAACGGCATTCCCATTTTTTCCAATAATACCTGAGCTTCTTTATCCGTTCGAGCGCTCGTTACAAACGTAAGCTCAAGCCCCCGAACTTTGTCGACACGGTCATATTCCAAGTCAGGGAACAACGTCTGTTCTTTGAACCCGAGATTTAGATTACCTTGACGATCAAAACCATTCGCTAAAACACCCTTAAAATCTCGCTGTCGAGGAAGTACTATTTTAACAAGTTTTTCCCAGAAATCAAACATACGCTTACCTCGAAGGGTGACTTTCAGTCCGAGCGGCATTCCGGCGCGGATTTTAAATGCTGAAATAGATTTTCGCGCTTTCGTCACTAATGCTTTTTGTCCTGCGATAATTTCAATCTGTTCGGAAACCTTTTCTATAATGCCCTTATTGGTAACGGCATCATTTAAGCCCATATTGACGATTATTTTCACCAAATGGGGAACGCTGTGCACATTGGCATAGTTACCCTCTTTCATGATGACGGGCATAATTGTTTCTTTAAATTCTTTTTTTATGTCTGACATGATAGTACTTTTTAGCTAATAATTTCTTTGCATTTCCTGCACATCCGTTTTTTACCGGTCTCGGTAACTTTATAACCGATTCTTGTTTTCTCTTTGCATTTGGGACAGACGAGCATGACGTTTCCTGCTGGCAACGAACGACTGATCTCTACCACTCCACCTTGTGGGAAGGCTTCAGACTTCTTAACATGCTTTTTATAAATATTCAGTCCTTTTACCACGACTTTGTTAGTCGTCGGGTAGGTTTTCTCAACCGTGCTCTCTTTACCCGCATCTTTACCGCGGATAACAATAACTTTGTCTTTTACTCTCAGTTTCATATTAATATATCTCTTTAGATAAACTGGCAATTTTGCTGTAGCCAAGAACTTTAATTTCACGTGCGACCGGTCCGAAGATACGGCTCCCTTTAGGTAATTCTGTATTACCGTCAAGTATTACGCAGGCATTTTCGTCAAACCGTATGTATGATCCGTCTTTTCTACGGAATTCTTTGCGGGTCCGGACAACGACTGCTTTTACGATTTCATGCTCTTTTACTGATCCTGTCGGAGCTCCCTTTTTCACGACAACAGTAATCTTGTCGCCAATTCGGGCAATTTTTTTATTTCCGCGTCCGGGCATACCGACCATCTGAACCAATTTGGGTCCCGAGTTGTCCGCAACATTGATCATTGTACGTAACTGCAACATGGTTTATTTTTTTACTACTTCTATAACTTTAAAATGCTTGTTCTTCGATAACGGCCGGGTTTCTTCAATCCGGACAGTATCACCGTCGGCTACTTTAACCGACTCGTTGTGCGCAAGATACCGTTTATGTTTCTTAATGACTTTCTGATATAACGGGTGTCGATAACGTTCCTCAACACGCACGGTTATGGTCTTCTCCAATTTTGTCGATACGACTACCCCTTCAAGTATTTTTGCCATAGTTATTTCGCTTCAACTTTTTGTAATAATCTTTTTTCCGCAAGAACTGTTTTAATATGTGCGATCAATTTCCTGTTTGCTCTCATGCC
This sequence comes from Patescibacteria group bacterium, assembly GCA_041665145.1. Classification (GTDB taxonomy): domain Bacteria; phylum Patescibacteriota; class Microgenomatia; order UBA1406; family UBA1406; genus JBAYJK01. Next base: position 367,102 of record JBAYJK010000001.1, on the reverse strand, counting down.
ACTCGTATTCTTTGTTTTCTTCGTGTTAATTTCCATTCTGCCCTTTGCAAGAATCTTGACTGTTGCTTTCAGCATAGTATGCAGTTCGGCAACTTTCTTTTTTCTAATCTCCGCTGTAGTTATTTGTTTTTGTTTACTCATTTTCCTTGGTTATAATACGGGTCGCAATTGGTAACTTGCTTCCCACCTTTTTAAATATTCTCTGTGCTTCTTCGAACGACACGCCGTCAAGTTCAAACAAAATCGTGCCCGGAACTACGGACGCGACATAGTATGCGACATCACCTTTACCCGAACCCATGCGGACGTCCAACGGTTTTTTAGTATATGGTTTGTGCGGAAAGATCCGCATCCAATACCTTCCGATTTTACGCGTCTCACGTGAAAGAACGACGCGAACCGCTTCTATCTGTCGATCGGTAATCCACTTTGGTTCCAATGATTTCAAACCGAACTGACCCATATTCAACAAATGTCCTTTTATCGCAATTCGACGCCATATGCCTCTAAACTGCTTGCGATGCTTCATCCTCTTAGGCGCTAACATATTATCTGCAAATCCAAACTTTTATTCCAACGTATCCGTTTCTGGTAAGTGCCGGCGCTTGTGCATAATCTATATCTTCGCTGATAGACGATAATGGAACTTTCCCTGTTTGAAACTTCTCTTGACGTGCGATATTTGCACCGCGAAGACGACCGCCGAAACGAATCTTAACGCCCTGGGCACCGCTCTCCATTACTTTAGTAATGACAGAATGTGCCATGCTTCGATGTGCGAAGTTCTTTACGATGCGCTCGGCCAAGTAATCAGCAGTATATCGTGCACTTAAAAACGGTTTTTTCACTTGCTCGACCTTAATGTCCAATTTATATTTATTTTTCTGTTTCTGTTCGATGTGTAAAAGATCCAACACTTTGTTTTTAACCTCTTCAAGTCCCTTTCCTCCCCGACCGATAATAATACCCGGTCTGACGGAATGAAGTATTAAGGTCATACCCGAAAGATTCCGCTCAATCTCGACTTGGGTCAATCCGGCAGAAAGAAGCATCTTGAACAAATACTTTCTTATATTAATGTCTTCGACAAGTGCGGTTCTGAACGCTTTATGATCACTGAAAAACCAGCGACTGTCCCACGTTGTCAAGACACCCAAACGATAACCTTTTGGATTAACTTTATTTCCCATTTTTCTTGGTTTCTGCACCTAAAGTAACTGATAGATGTGATGTTCGATGCACATATTTATGAGCCATACCGCGACCACCCGGTCGCCAACGCTTAAAAACAGGACCCTTATTAACGACAATGGCTTTGATAATAACCTCTTTCTGAACTTCTTTATCAAACTGTACCAGGCAGCTCTTAATAGCATCAAAGATAAATTTGGTACCTTTGCGCGGTGTCAGTTTTATCATTGCCAATATTTCCTCCGCATTCTTATTCTTTACTGCAGCCACAACCATATTCAGCTTCTTGGGCGAAATACGTATATATCTGCTAACAACAGTTCTTTCCATATTATGTTTTTTGAGCTACACGCTTAGTAACACGACCGTGTCCCTTAAATGTACGAGTTGCGGAAAACTCACCAAGACGGTGTCCGACCATCGACTCACTGACAAACACTTCAATAAACTTTCTTCCGTTATACACACCGAACTTGTGACCGACAAATTCCGGAGGAATCTGTGAGGCACGTGCCCAGGTATTAATAGTGGCGTTTACCTTTTGTTCTTTTTGACGCATTACCTTTTTCAGTAATTTTTCGTCTATGTATGGACCTTTTTTAAGTGACCGTGACATATGTTATTTTCTCCTCGAAACTATTAAACTGTCCGAGTATCGTTTTGGTTTTCTTGTTTTTACACCCCTCGCCGGCTTACCCCATGGCGTCTTCGGATGCATACCTTCACTTGAGCGTCCCTCACCTCCACCGTGGGGATGAGAGTGCGGATTCTGCGCTACGCCACGGACATGCGGTCTGTGACCCATGTGTCGTGCACGACCGGCAGAACCTATCTCTTCATGTTTCTTGTTTTCATTGTCAAGCTGACCTATCGTACCAATGCAGCTCAGAAGTACTTTTCTGACTTCACCCGAGGGAAGTTTTACGTGTGCGTACCAATCGTCTTTTCCTATTATAACACTAGATGTGCCTGCACTTCTAACGATTTGTCCACCTTTTCCCGGTGTCAATTCGATATTATGAATCTGAACACCGATAGGAATGTTCTTCAGCGGCATTGCATTTCCCGGCTTAATGGGAGTAACGTCACCGGCAATCACCGTTTGATCGACTTCCAAACCGATGGGATGCAAAATATAAGCAAGAGTACCGCCCGGATAGGCAATAAGTGCAATGTTAACGTTCCTGTTCGGATCGTATTCTATTGATCGGACAACACCTTCAACATCCCGTACGCTTCTCGCCCAATCGATAATGCGGTAAAAACGCTTATGACGTCCACCCCGATGCCATGTTGTAACGCCACCTTGATGAGAACGTCCTCCACGAGAAGGCAAAAAGACTTTCAATTTCTTAATAGATGTTTCGTGTTGATCCATGGTTATTGAACTTTAACATCCGGTATTTCACCTTTTTTTAATGTTATATATGCTTTTTTTCGGAGAGGTAATGTTTTGCGAGTTCGCTTGCGCCCTACGGACTTCACTTTCCCTTTGACGACAACAGTGCGAACAGCCTCAACCTCAACTCCATACATTGATTCAATAGCTTTCTTAATATCATGTTTCGTTGATCGTGGGTTCACTGAAAAAGTGTACACATTGTTCGTCCGTACGGCTTTTTCGGTAACCAATGGTTTTTCCAATACTCGATACATATTATTTCTTTGTGACAAAGCGCTCAACCATTTCGGCGAGTGCTTGTTCGGTAACTATTAACATGTCGCTATTCAAAACAAGATAGGCATTCAAATTGCACGGTTCGATTGCCGTTGTGTACTCGATATTTTCAGCAGCTTTACGACCTGATGCAGCATGCGGAAAAATTGTAAGAACTTTGAGGGTTTTTTTGTTTTCAGGATAAAGTGTAAGAAGTTTCTTTTGAACAATTGCGGTTTTTGTTTCTGTAGACAATCCGGTATCTTCCACAACCTGAACATTGTGTGCTTTTGCTTTCAATGTAAGCGCATAAAACAGTGCTTTTCTACGCATGCCGCGCATCATTTTAAGTTTGACTACTTCATTTTTCGCACCATGTGCTGTACCTCCACCTACGAAGATAGGAGCCTTTGCACTACCGTGACGTGCTCGACCGGTACCTTTTTGTTTATAGAGTTTCTTGGTTGTACCCGAAACCTCTCCGCGTGTCTTCGAGTAAGAGGTCGTCGGTTTAAGGTTATTCAGAAATACTCGAACATATTGTGCGAGTAGCTTGTCGGACGCGGTTACACCGAATAATTCCTTTGGAAGTTGGATTGTTTTGGTCTCAACCACCTTAGATTCTGTCTTTACCGACACTTTAGACTTTTTACTTTCTACTTTAGCCTTTATTTTTGCTGTTGCCATGATTATTTCTGTGATTTAATAAAAAGTAACGTCTTGATGCTTCCCGGTACGAGACCTTGTACTACCACTTGAGTGTCTGTTGCTTCAACAATCTTTAATCCTTGTACCGTAACCTGTTCCGCTCCCATACGTCCGGCCATACGTTTGCCTTTGAATACTCTACCGGGAATAGTACGGTTTCCGATGGAACCAGGAGATCGTTCTCTGTCTGATTGACCGTGAGTGCGGGGACCACCTCGAAAGTTGTGTCGTTTTACAACACCGGCAAAGCCTTTACCTTTGCTGGTTCCGGTAACACTTATGAGATCGCCTGCTTTGAAAATGGTTGCGGGAGAAAGTTTCAGACCGACAGAATAGAATTGATCACCGATCTTGAATCCGGTTTTTCCGTCCTCGGTTACAAATGTCGCTCCGAGTGAATCAGGAATTCGTACCTCTTTAAAAAAATTGAGCGGGGTTGTTATTCCCGCTTTTTTTGTTTTTCCCAAGAATGATTTGGTAATGTTGCGTGGTTCTTTGGTTTGCATGCCGAGAACAAACGCATTATACCCATCGGATTCGACGGTCTTACAGGCAACTACATAGCAATCACGAACAAGTACTGTTGTTTTGTTTCGACGCATACCATTCCCGTCGAACCATTGTGACTGTGTGCTTTTTGTGCCTAAAATATATCCCGCCATTTTGATCAATAAAAAAAGACTCAGATTGAGTCTTTTTCCCTAACTGCCAATCTGTTAATTTTAACAATATAGCGCTCCCGTAAATGAGTTCATCATAATACTCGCGCAAGAGCCGATATTATATTACATTTTAATAGCTACGTCAATGCCAGAAGGAATATCGAGGTGCGTCAAAGCATCAATCGTTTGCAGCGTCGGGTTGACGATGTCGATGAGCCGCTTGTGTTCGCGAATCTCGAATTGCTCCCTTGAATCCTTGTCGGTGAACGGAGATGCGTTCACGGTGATTCTACTCCGACGAGTTGGTAATGGAATTGGTCCCACCACCGCTCCGCCGGTCTTTATCGCCGTTTGCACAATCTTCTCACACGTGTCCTCAAGGACTTTGTGGTCATATGCTTTCAACCGTACTCTGATCTTTCCTGTTGGCATGTAAAGAGCTAATAATTAATGTAACTACAATTTATTCTAAGATTTTCGTTATAACACCTGCGCCGACGGTATGGCCACCCTCACGGATAGCAAACCGGGAACCTTGTTCCATGGCGACTGCATAGATAAGCTCTCCGGTAATCGTAACGTTGTCTCCAGGAGAAACCATCTCTACGCCTGCCGGTAATTTAACTTCACCGGTGACGTCAGCAGTTTGAATAAAGAACTGCGGTCGGTAACCGTTAAAGAACGGTGTGTGACGTCCACCCTCATCTTTATTGAGAATGTACAATTCTGCTTCAAACTTTTTGTGCGGTGTAATCGAACCCGGTTTTGCAATGACTTGACCGCGGACAACGTCTTTTTTCTCGACTCCTCTTAACAGAAGACCGACATTGTCACCTGCGATTGTTTCGGTCATGCTCTTACGGAACATTTCAATACCGGTTATAGTGGTCTTTGAGGTCGGTTGAATACCGATAAGCTCAATCTCTTCGTTTAAGGTAAGCTTTCCACGGGTAACACGACCGGTCGCAACTGTTCCACGGCCTTTGATCGAGAAGACATCCTCGACCGGCATAAGGAACGCTTTGTCGACATCACGAGTCGGTTCAGGAATGTATTCGTCGACTTTTGCCATGAGTTCCGTAATTGCTTTTTCACCGTCTGCATCACCGTTCAACGCTTTAAGTGCCGAGCCGCGAACGATAGGCACTGTGTCGCCGGGGAATTTGTACTTTGTCAAAAGATCACGGACTTCCATCTCGACAAGATCAAGAAGTTCAGGATCCTGTACCATATCACATTTGTTTAAGAACACGACGACTGCAGGAACATTAACCTGTCGTGCAAGAAGGATGTGTTCTCTGGTCTGAGGCATAGGACCATCGGGAGCGGATACAACTAAGATTGCACCGTCCATCTGGGCAGCACCGGTAATCATGTTCTTGATGTAGTCGGCGTGTCCCGGACAATCGATGTGTGCATAATGACGTTTGTCTGTTTCGTATTCACAGTGGTGGACGTTAATAGTGACACCGCGTGCTTTTTCTTCAGGGGCTTTATCGATTTGGTCGTATGAGAATGCTTGTGCTTGACCTTTTTTCGAGAGTACCGTAGTAATCGCTGCTGTTAATGTGGTTTTACCATGATCAACATGACCGATGGTTCCAATATTGAGATGGGGTTTGGTTCTTTGATATACGCCTGTTGCCATTTTTTTCTTGTTGTAAATAACTTATAAATAAAATATATGCGCCCAAAAATTTTTACGCGCGAAGCCATTATACAAACGCCTCCATCAATTTGCAAGAGACAATTTGAGAAAATTCAAATAACAAATGACAAATTCACAAGTCAAATTCAAAAATCAAATGACAACCTTCAAATCAAATTCAAAAAATCTAAATGTAAATTTATGCTTTGAATTTTGAGATTGATTTGTTATTTGTGAATTTGAGTTTTGAGTTTATTCTTCCGTAATCGGTGTCGGTGATGGATTAATTGTTGGCGTTGGAAGAACGGTAACATAGTCTCCGCTTACCCATCCTTTTTCACCCTGCTGATATTCTATCTGATACCAACCTTCTTTTGAGTCAAAGAACGGAAACTTGTCTCCGGTATTTACTTTCGCCGACTCAGATGCTCCTAATGAAGGTTCCGCACGCACCCGCAACCATCCGGTATCTGTTTCATCAATTTCTAATTCCTGTTTCTGTGTCGGAGTAACTGAAGGATTATTTTTATTTTTCTGGGCATCTTTCTTTTTCTTATACTCCGGATCATAAGCTACCTGAAAATCCGCAAGGAGCTTGTAACTTTTTACGACATTTATTTTAATCGATTTTGACAAAAAACCTTCACCCCTCACACCGAGATCGTGCTCTCCCGCATTCACATTATCCATAAACAACGGAGATATCCCCCGTTCTTCTCCGTCGAGAGAAACAAATAAACCCGGAGGCTTTGTGGAAATAAGAATCTGACCGCTTCCTTCCGTTCCTTTGTCGAGTGATAACATGACTCCCGACGAATCCAGATCACTTGCAGCAAGTTCCCTATCTATATATGTAGTGATATTCTTGAAAACCCGCACGCTGGATTTGAATGTCCCGATATTCTGGGAATTGGTCGTCGGCACCAGTTTTACCGTATATACACCTTCATTATACGTCACCTGTAGCGGCGTCTGGCCGACCATTGCGTCGTTTACAAAAACACTTGCAGCAGGGGTACTGTCGACGCGAAGCGTTCCGGTCCGCTTGAGTGCACGTTCAAGAAATTTATCAGGCGCGACGAGTTGCATGACAGCAAAAACGACTATAAAGATAATGATGGTAAATAAAACCACCCGCAATTTTTGCTTCATATACCTATTATATATGTTTCAGGTTTTTCACAAAGCGGTAACTTCCGACAACAATACCGCAGATGACAAAAAAGATCATAACAAATCCGACAAGTTTCTTTTCCGAACCCACATATAATGAGAAACATCCGACGATGAGTGATACGAGCCAATAAAAAACAGCGATTCTTCGTCTGCCCCAACCCATGTCAAGAAGCGTGTGGTGAAAGTGTGTTCTGTCTGCCCGAAACGGCGAGTGTTTATGTGCTATGCGTCGCGCAAAAACCAAAAGAGCATCGGTGAGGGGCAATGCCAAAACCAAAAGAAGTGTTCCGAGCTTGCCCCACGACAGGATTGAGAGGACAGCTAATAAATAACCTGCAAGTGATCCTGCCGCATACCCTGTCAGTATTTTTTGCGGGTAGAAATTCCAGGGAAGAAACCCGAGATACGCACCTGCGGTTACGAAACCCATGACGGTAATTGCCTCCCGCGAAATGTCGTGACGGGAGAAGCGGAAAGACAAAATTCCCAGAAACAATGCGGCAATAACAACAAATCCGGGAAGTTGACCATCAACGCCTTTGCTCCAATTAACCATATTCATGCACCAGACAATCCATAAAATTGCGGCAACATCCGCGAATGGTAAAAGATGAATGCGCCATGAGAATATATCGACCGTCACGCGCCACATATCAAGATGCACGGCATTTCCGCCGATTCCGGTAATAAACGGGATACCTGCGCCGCCGGCAACCGCAAGCATCGCTGCTATTCCGTTCAGAAAAAAACGAAGATACGGAGAAAGGTCGTACCGGTCATCAAGAACACCGACAACAACAGTCAAGCCGGCTCCCAAAAAAATGAACAGAGCGATCTTGCTTGCAATAATTATGGGTAGCAGTGGTATCAAAATACCGATGAAGATCGGTATTCCGCCAAGACGGGGCAATACACCGGTGTGCGTATGTGCAGGATGTTTGCGAGTTTTCCGATCGGTTGTAATACCCAGTTTGTTCGCGATATATATCGTTACCGGCGTACAACAAAATGCGATAATGGCCGCACAAACCATGGCAAAAATCATATCAGGCCACAAGTAGGAGAATTTTTAAAAATAGGACGTATGCAAACGCTGCCATGACAACGCTGGAAATTTCTACCACCCGCAGGATGACTCCGTTTTTTAACGCAAGCTTACTCAAAAACCTTTCACATATGATAAACGTCATAAATACAACGGCGGGCAAAATCAGCAGCGCATAACTGTCTGCAAGCCGATCTTCCCGAAGTGCCTGCGAATAATACAAAGGGACTTGCGGAGGCAACCGAAACCAGAATATCCCGTAAGTAACGAGAAACAATAACAACCACGCAAACTTACTGAACAGAATTTTCGTGTATTCAAATGGCTTTGGTTTTTTTTCTGTCATACCTTCTTGGTAACTTTATACTCCATTTTTTTACCCATTAACAGTCGCGTGTGTGATTCAAGCGCAGGAATTGACGACAACAATGCCGACACGATCGGCGAAAGAATCGGAAATAAAATCCACTGCATAACCAAAAGTGGGGCCTTTTTCAGCTCTTCCTGCTTTAAGAGCCGATGCTTTGCCTGAAAATCTAGATACGCAATAACCAATACAAACGCACTGGTCAACGTCAGGATGGTTCCCGCAATTTGGGGTAGTAAATATCCGAGCACCGTCCGCTTGAAATTGGGATTAATGAGAGCGGGAATATTGGCGGCAATGGTTAACAGGAAAAAAGATGCCGGCCATAATAAATGTGTTTCGATCAACGCAGTGACTCGGAATACTTTGTCAAAAAAACCTACATTACTGCTGTGAAACGAACGGTTCAAAGCATATGGAATATCCGAGACACCCCATGCCCACCGTTTTTCCTGTTCGTATCTGTTCTTGAACGAATCCAAAAAGCTTTTTCCGCGAACTCCATCACGGGTTGTCACCAAATATATCGGCTTCGTTTGCACCTTTCCACCGTGCGTGAAAAAAGCCTGCAAAAATACATGCCAGTCTTCCGGAATGATATCCGTATCCCAATAATGGATCGATTCCAAAAGCCACATGCTCATGCTGTACGTAGAGATCTGGATGAGATTATACTTTTCGGATAAAAATGCCAAACGGACTATGGATGACAAGGTTGTCTGGAACCTGATAAAGAAATGCAGACTCCAATAGTTATTGTAAAGCAGTACCGGCGCCCAGTAGAATTTATATCTACCCTCCGCATCCTCCAAATATTTCGTTGCCACATACGCGCAGTATTCGGGATCCAGAATGCTGTCGGCGTCACAGGAGGTTACAATCGCCGAAAGCGGTGAAATTTTCTGACGTTTCAATTCTTCGCTCGTCCACTGTGCCGCATATGTTTCGTTGCTGGCCTTACCGCCCACTTCCCCTTCGAGGAGCGTATGAAAAGTTACATGGAATGTCCCGAAAACGCTTTTGTATTCTTTACGAAGTTCTTCTGCTCTTATTTGCGCCGAATCACCTTCGCCTTCTTCCATCCCGATAACAACCATTATCCGTTTCGTCGGAAAATTCTGCTTGCTGATAGCCCGGAGAGTCGACCGCAACTTAGTTGCGTCTTCCTTATAGTTGGGAACGATAAATACATGATGCAATTCCTTGAAACCGGGAAACTCCTCTGCTCGTTTTAACCAGGGTATTTTCTTGGCCGCCAGAATGTTCCGATATGAGATCGTTGCAAAGATTACCGTACGAAGCGTTTTATAGAAAAAATAGACATCAAATAAAATAATGAAATAGGCGACAACTGCCGGGTGAAATGGGGAAAGCCAAATCGGCATAGTGATCAAAAGCCACGTCGACAACGGGATCATTATTTCGAAAAGCCTGACGAGTGAAAAGCGCTTGTACATACTGCGTCTATTGTATCATAGGATCCGACGCCCAACGAACAGTTCGGTAAAAACTACGATAATCAATGCGTAGATAATGAGGTCGGCACGCATGACGTGTTCTGCAACCAAAAAAAGTACATACGCCGAAAAAAAAGAAACGTAGGCGGCAAAGCGAAACGGGATAAAAACCCATAACAGAAACAGTAACGCACAACCGACAAGAAATATAAATACCCAGATTATTGAACGCGAGTCGGGACTGACAAAAAAGAAAACCCCCAAAACCGTTGCGGTCAACAATAAACCGAGCATGAGCCGAACAACTCTGTCTATTGAAAATCTCATTCTTTTACGTATTGGAAAACGCCTGATACTTTTTTGACGGACATATGGAACTTGTGCAAAATATATTTGATAAGTTCAGCCATCCATCGCCAACCGGACGTCATGGGTTTTTGTAATCCCGCTTCGACTTCTTCGGCCGGTATATGGACATCAATTTTCTTGCCCTGAACAAAAATACTCGTTTCGGCAGCCTGAACTCCCAAGTCTTCCTGTTCTTTCGTCAATGCAACTTTTTCAGGGACAACCGTAACGTGCTGAGCAACGTCAGCCGTCGGTTGTGCTTCAACCTGCTCTTCAACAACGTCTTCCGAAATTTCACTCCGGATTCCTGTATCAATCCGCAAGGGTTCTGCTTCCTTGTGCGGGACACCTGCAACCGGAGCAGGCTTTTTCACCATTTCATCGGGTAACGCAGTAAAATTCTGGGTCATAGAATTATCTTAGCAGAAAATTCAAAATTCAAATCCACAAATGACAAATCAAATTCAAAAATCAAATGTTACCAAACATAATATTCCTGAAGTTTCAGCCTTTGAATTTTAAGCTTGATTTGTAAATTTGTCTATTTGTGCTTTGAATTTACAAACCCAAACGTTACTTGATCTTCTCAAACGCCTGTTCGACCTGTTCGATCGGATACGCTCCGGGGATCATGACCGCCTTCTTGTCTTTGACATTAACCAAGAATGATGAAGGTGTTCCCGAAACTCCGAATTCATTTCCTGTTTTTTGCTGCGCATCCACGCGGGATTGGTCCTGGGCATCATTACAAGCGGTGAACGCAAACTCGTCGACTCCGGATTCTACCGCATAGCCTGCAAGTTTGGTTACATCAAGTCCTCCTTCTGCATCTTCGGGGGCAGTATTCACCTTGTCGATAAACTTGAAAAAGGCATCCGTACCTCCCAGTTTTGCCACACATTCCGAAGCTATTGCTGCCGGAACGGCTTGCGGATGAATCTGTGTCAGCGGATAGTGACGGTACGCAAACGCTACATCCTTATGATTTTCAAGAAATTGAAGGGTTGTCGGATGGAACCGATGACAGAACGGACATTGCAAATCCGAGTACGTAATCATCTGGTATTTACTGTTTTTGTCTCCCTGGACATAATCATCTTTTTGTATGGTCGGATACTTCGTGATTAAGGCAAACGGGTCAGTCGGTTCACCTGCTGTCGGCGCGGTATTTGCTGCAGGCGCTGCATTTTTATTCAACACCAAGTCTTTCACCAATAAACCTCCAACCGCTACGACAAGCACAATAACGATGAGAAACATTTTCTGCATCATTTTCTGCATCGCGACTATCTGCTGCATCGGATCCATCATGGGTTGTGATGCAACGGGAGCTGGTACGGATTTTGTAACAGGGGTTTGGTTTTTTGCCGTTATTTTTTTCATGGACTTCATGATAACAAACGTGCTTTTTTTGTCAATGCTAAAGATTAGAGTTTATAGTTAAGAGTTAATAGTTTATAGTCGATAGTTGAGAGTGGATAGTTTAATAGAAACTAGAAACTAGAAATTAGAAATTTACCCTTGTGATCTCTTATACTATTTTTGCTATACTACACAAATGAATTCTTCAGTTGAAAATAAGTTGAAAGCTTTTTTCAGCCAATTTGACTCACGGACGTTTGAAAAAGGCGACGTAATAATTCGGGCAGATGAAAATCCGCTGCAACACATTTACTATATAGAGTCGGGATATATCCGACAATACTCTCTGTCCGCCGACGGCGAAGAAAAAGCAATCATGCTGTTTAAAGCCGGGACATATATACCCACCGTCTATGTACTGAATGGACACCTCCCGAACCACTATTTTTTTGAGGCCACTTCCCGGGTCGTTACCCGACGCGCGCCGAAAGAAGCGGTTATTACCTTTTTACACAACAATCCGGAAGTACTTTTCGATCTTACAACCCGTCTTTCCCGCGGTTTGGAAACGATGAGCAGCATGCTCGAAAACATTATGTCTACCTGCGCACGATGTAAAGTTGTTGTTGTTTTTCTGGTTTTTTCCAGACGGTTCGGAAAAAGAACAGGCATGAGCGTAGAAATTACCATGCCCCTCACTCACAAAGAGGTCGGTAGTTTCGCGGGAGTCACCCGAGAAACGGTAAGCAGGGAACTGCAAAAGCTCATTGACCAAAAATATCTCATCAAAAAGGAAAATCTCTATACCATTGCTGATCTCTCGAAATTTGAAAAACTACTTTCTACGTAATATCGGCAATAATATCTTATAGAGTAATGAGGGGTTAGTGGGCTGCATCGTTACATCCAATACCAAGTCACGCACATCCGTACGCCGCAGAGATTCGCTTACGTTTATGTATCCCGGCTTCTGGAATTCTATGTGATCGCCGGTGATAAAGAAAACTCTGTACGCCCCGGTCTTCGTATGTACTGTTTCAAATGGGGAGGTCACCGTTACATCCGAAAGCAAGAAACCGAGTTCGTCACGCACCGTTCCCCGGATAACAAGCGGTTTGTAAAAATCGGTGATGGTCGAAACAACCGCGCGCGGGGTATCGTCGTCATTCCACAGCGCCGTACTGCTCCCTTTGTTGGTCCAATAATTAACTCCGGCAATGCTTTTGGATTTTGCCAATCCATACAGTCCCGCTCCCACCCACATCGCCTGTTGATCTTCAGTCAACTCACCATGGATATCGGGAATCGGTGTCCCGAATTCGCCGAGCATTACCAGTCCTCCGCTGTTACCTGCAATTCGCTCCGCGTCCCCCACCAATTGTTCCGGTGTTTCGACATAATGGTCGATCGTCACCATTCCTCCGAGTTCGCGGGTCGTTTCCCTATCCATAACCAGTCGGGCAACATCGCCGTTCATTGACAGGATGTTTGATTGCACGCGCTTCCCGATCCGGTTGAACGCCTCGGTTGTTACCTGGTACTCATCAATCAGAAATTGCCGATACTCTGCAAGCCGCCCTGTCTGTCGCGGATCACCAAGCGCCCCATTTTCGCATTCGGGACACGCGCTGAATAAGTCGTTGTCAACAAACATATCTGCGTGCCGTGCGATGAATGCTTTTGTTTTTCGGATATGTTCATCTTTCGTGATTTCCGGGTAATCAAACCATTCTTCCCATCCGGAAAAATTACCCCTGAACCATACATTCAGGTTGTATTTCCTCGCAGCCCTGACCCAACGGGTCAAAAACGGAATAAACTCTTCGTCATATGGAGTTGCGATAGCAATGTGCGTTGCCCCGGTTGCGGCGATGTTTTTAACTTGTGTATCTATATGTTTGTCGAACGAGGCATCATGTAATTTCTCCCGCGCAATATCCCGCGAATATTTCATAGTATCTATGGATTGTATGGGGAACAGTCGGGTTTTTCCCCCCTCGACACTGTAGGCACGAAACACGTGAGTGACCACATAGGAAACAGCAAGAACGATACAGAGAAAAAAAATCACGACGGTTTTGCGCATGTGGGTATTATACCAGGACAGGTAAAACTCAAAATTCAAATAGACAAATGACAAATCAAATTCAAAATTCAAAAGGCGTCATTGCGAGCGAAGTCCCGCTCAGCGGGATGAAGCGCGGCAATCTAGATATGTTTGTCATCCCCGGAATACAAATACCGGGGATCCAGATACAAAGTTCCTGGATTCCCGCCTACGCGGGAATGACATCACTTGTGCGGGAATGATGTTTGAGCTTTGAATTTGAATTGAGGGTTGTAGATTCGAATTTTGAATTTCACTTGAGGGTTGTCATTTGAATTTTGAATTTGTTATATTGAATACAGGCATTATTAGTTTTTCAATACATATGTCTGTTAAAAAAGTAAAACAAACCAAATCCTCATTGCCGAAGTGGGCAACGACTGTTACACCGTTCTCCAAAGCACTTGCAATGGCAATCTTCGTAGTAGTGCCGATTCTTGCGTTTTATTTCGGAAGGTATTATGAACACGTGATGGTGTTGGGATATTAGTTTAGGGTTGATGGTTTATAGTTTAGAGTGATTTGAAAATTGTTTGAATGAGCGGATCGAAGCCCAAATAAGCTTGTAAACTACAATTATTCTTTGTTCGATTTTTTCATAGTAATCAGTATTTACGTATCCCAGATCTCTTGCCAACATGCATTGATTATGTAACTCGGTAGTTGATCCAAGTGATAAGTGGTAGAACTGGATTTTCTCTTTAACAGCTTTTCTGCCGAAACCCTCAGCAATATTACTTGTTATCGATACCGCTGCCCTTCTCATCTGATCTGTGAGAGAGTACGTTTCAGTAGTAGGAAATAATTTAGTCACTTGATAAACCTCAATGACGAGTTGATGAGAAATTTGCCATGAGCTTAAATCAGTGAAACTATTGATCACGGGTCCATCGTATTACTTAGTTCGTGACAAAACAACGGTTTATATACCACATTCCCAACTATTAACTATAAACTCTAAACTATTAACCATTAACTATAATCGTCTTACCGCCAAAACCCCGCACATTCCGGGAATCTCCGGACCGGGTTCTTCCGCGATAGTCAAGACGCTTTTTTTACCGAACGGTTGGGGTTGAATATCTAAGAGATACCGAATTCCATGATACGTGTGCCTGTCAAGATGTGCTGTTGTAGGTTTAACTCCTCCGCTTGTTCCCATACACAAAAAACTTGGGCGCATCAGGGGTCTTGGTTTTGTTCGCATGATAGCATCATGTAAAACAGCAGTAACTATCCCCATATTGAGTGTCGCCGGATGCAAGACGCGTGATTCAAGTGCTTTAATAACGCACGGAAAGGTCGAGGAACACATAAGGGTTTGCGGTGTTTCCGGGCGAACAGCAACCCACCCCTCCGTAACTGCAGACTCGCGTTCCACCGGCATATGCGGATCAGTCAAATCCAGTGGACTAAACTCCGGCCTCTGCACTACCATAGGAAGTACTGACATAAGGAGCGGGCGATGAGCTTCTTCGGAAAACTCCGGGGGCATATACACCACATACCATCCGTCATGCACGAGTTCACGAACCGCGTCCGTAGACCACGGAAGTTCAGGTACGTCGCAAAACTCCGGTTCAGCACGTTCTCTATATGCTATTTGTCGGGCAAGTAACTCATAGAATCTCCGCCAAAACTCCAGAAGCTCACATGGTTCGCGATGTGCAAGTTCGGCACGTTGCGACAGGGAACGTTCTAATTCTCTCAGTGTGGCTGTTTGTTCGAGATTCATGGCCATAATTATAAATTACTAGTTTTTCATTTCTAGATCTATCGAAACATTTACGATTCTATCACGGACCGATTGTGAATCGAACGATCTCCGGTGTGGTTCTCCCAATGTACATGGTACTGATGAACCAATATCGTTGGGCGATGTGCTGCAAAACCGAACCGTCAAATATTTTTCGAATACGGTCGGCATAGAACCTCTTTTTTCTCCAAAAATATCATTGGGCACCGACAAAGTCGCAAGATGTATTCTGAACTCACCGAATTCCCCGTTACTGGGCGGGATATAACGAACTCCCGGCAATTGATAGTATTCCTCATACGGCTTCCGTATCTGTGCCAATCCCGTTGATTCCCGATAAAATACGCCTCGATCGGTAATAGTAAAAAGAGCTTTATTCATATTTCCTACTACCAGTACGTGCGGAGTGACAACTGCTTGAAACGGTGTATTCAAAAATGCAAGCGTGCGGTTATGCATCGCATCACCCTGACGATATCGTTCCGGATCCCGTCCCAGCGTATGAGCGAGAGTGTGAACCGTACTAACTGCCTGTTCACTAAACTGTGGATAAACAGTCAATTTGTAATCTTGGACATTCCACGCGTCATATGGTACCGTAGCATGCGGCATGACATCTGCTGTCCGTAACCATACTTCAGTCACGCCTCCCCCGTTTGCAATACTCCAGGTTTCATTAAAAGCAGGTGCCGGTACAAGCACAGCGGTTTGCGGATCTGTGCGGCGGGCAATCCATACTCCTTTGTTTACCATTCGCACCATATCCGTAAGCTTATCGGCGGGAATCATCGTCGGAATCCATTCGACAGGTCGCGCCGAATCAAATTGAGACCATGGTTGAGGGCTTTTCGGATAGTCCGGAACAGGTAGTTGTGGTGGTTGAAATTCAATATATGTCATGGGTTAATTATGAAGAAATATTTCATTGATATGAATATCGTGCGCTTCAAGGAAGTTAAATATTCTCATGTTTGCACGATCTAAATGACTAAAGAAATGTTTCAATGTGCTCCAATGACACGCCACAACGTGATGCAAATTACTGAGGTACCGTTTGGAGGTCATGTCGCCAAAATATACCGATTTTGGATAATCCGAATCGCCCGGATCAGCTTCATAATCAGTACGTATATAGGATGGTTCGGTATCTTTGTCACGCATGTTAAGATTTAAAATCCGCACGCATTGTGGTTCGCCAGATCGTTCTGCAAACAGTTTAGCCAACTTCTCTTTTTCCGTTGTAATCAGTTGCGTGTAAAACGTCAGAAAGAGTTTAAAGTCTTCTTCCGTTGCAGTTCCGAGGGGACTATATGCAAGTTTATTAAGTGCTGCAACAAGCCGAGGATCATAATTGTTCTGCGCCATTAATTCGTGCACCCAACATATAAAACCGATCCGTTGGTTTGCCAGCTTTGCATTACGTCTATGGTTATAAAACTCAGGAACGTGACCCAAACTGAGGCCGCTATCAATATTTGAATCGGTAATACGGGCAAGTTGACTATTCATGCGGAATATAATTGATGGAACTTCTTTGTTCGAATTGAAATGTCTCAAAATTCTCACCAGCGTGTCCTGTGACAATGGGTCAACATCCCATGCGGTTTTAATCCACTTTTCCAACGCTTGAGTTTTAAGAATGATTGTCCCCAATACCAATGAACTGCGCAACCCATAATTCAGGGCACAATTGCTCGTTCCTGTTTCTACATCCGCGTTTCCTTTTGAGAATAATCCATACGGATATGTGGTGTCGTTGGTATCTAAATAGCGGGAGGCAAGGTATGCGGCCCCGGCAACCAGACCGCCCTTTTGTGTTATTACCCCATAGTGCAATCCGTTAGCCATATACGACCCGTATTCTACCGGGATTACACGCCCGAACCCGTAGGGAGTAAGTACGTTTTTGCCCTCCCTGTCACCCCGTTCGGTGCTGAGCCACGCATGACTCACCAGCCAATCTACAGTTGTATACTCTTTTTGATCCGGGGAAAGTCTGTCGTGGGCTGCCTGATTTACCTCGACATGGTCAATAAGATCACGAGGAAGTTCCCTGGTCATAACGGTAACCGCATATTCGAGCCCGCGCGCACTCGATATACGCAGGTTGTGTGGGTAGTACGGAAAACCGCTGTTTTGCCCTTCGGTCGACATGGGGTAGTATACCATATTCGGCCTATAGTATGCGTACTGGGAAGAAACACTAAATTCAAAATTCAAATCTACAAATGACAAATCAAATTCAAAATCTAAATATTTAAAATTTGAACTTTGAATTTCAATTGAAGGTTGTCATTTGAGCTTTGAATTTTACTTAGCAGTCACAATTCCCGTCCTTGCTCTTCCCCACGTGTGGAGAGCATTCAAGTCTGACATACCGGCAATAAGTGCCTCGGACGACGGTTGGTCAAGCGCGGGAGAAAGCTTGTTGGCCTCAATTGTCTGATGAAGCGTATGTCGGGCATTTGTTGTTTGCGCAATTGCATGGAGCAATACTACTTCATGATCGTTGAGGGGAATATCAAATGCTTGTGCCCTGGCAATCCAATAATACAGAGAATCACGCGGCGACTGAGTCATACTGAAGCCCTCGTGCGCCGTAGCAACCATTTGTTCACCTATCTGTATATTCCGTCCGGCTTTAGGCATAGAATCCTCCCGTTGCCGAATAGCTGCAGAATCTTTCATTTCGGCAACATGCGGATCTACCAAACTTCTTCTCAGCTCAGGTGCACTTATTCCTAACAACAAACCCATACGGGCATCCGACGCTTCATCCAGCATATCTTCGGCAAGAACGATTCCGGGATTCATGTACTGTGCATTTCGTGAAGTCATACGTATTTCCCGAAGAGCTCTCCGGGTAAATGCAGCCATAACTGCCTCCACACGTTGTACGTGGGGTATTTCTGTCAGGGGAACCATAATTTTCAGTTGATCAAGCGCCCGAAAAACCGCGGCAACAGAAACATCAAATAAGTTTGGCCTGGGAACACAATTAAGAGTGCCTGAAGGAACCGATTCTACAATACCTTGTCGGGCACACATAACCAAGTCTTTTCTGAATATCTGGTCAAGTTCTGCTCCAATAGCGGAAAGCTCTACTCTACCCATCTTTCGAGCCACGACTACTCGTGCAAAATCAACATATCCGGATGTGTCTCTGAGAGCAGCAAGCAGGTCTGTAGGATTAGGCGTTCGCTCACGTGTCATATACGGACTATTATAACGCACTGCAGATAAGAAATCAAATATGGACAACTTTTTATGTCATGCTAGTTTTTGCATTTCTTCCTCGAGAATAGCTTGAAATTTTGCTACATATCCGGCATACACCGGTCCGGCTATCTCACTTAGAAATACCTGCCAATTCATCGGGCGATCAAATGGTTCTTTTGCTAAAGCTTTATGAAAAGCCGGAATATGTGCACTCCCCACAACAGCCAGTTTCATGCCGTTTAGAAGTTCTGTGAGCCTATTAAATGTCGGTCCAAGCACTTCATATTCTCTGAGGTAACCTGCATATTGACTGGCAACGTTCACTGCCTGAAACATTGCCTTATACAACTCTCCTCCGGGCGACATTTTGAGTATCCGAAGCTTCCGGGCGAGTGCTGTTGTTATAACTTCGACCGGAACATTTCCGGCAGACTCAATATCCAAAAATAATTGTCTTATAGTCTTTGCCGTGTCAAGCGGATATTGTAATGCAGATTTGCTGTTTATCAGATTTCCAAATGCCACACAGGCAATATAGAGTATTGCAGGAAAGCCATACACATTCTGGTAAAATCCCAAGTCCATACGGGGTTCAAGCGAATGTATTGAGGAGCCTTTTCCCAAACGTCTAAATTCTCTGGCCATAAGCGCCTCTAAGCCATTTGGGTTTGCCCGGGCTATTTGGTGATCAGGTATTTCTAAAATAAGATGGGCATGAGTTTTTGCTTCTCGTAATAATTGCACAATTGCCGTAGAGCGTTTATCTGTGATAGGTATATGGGATATCCCGATCAATGTTGTGTCTCCAACAGATTCCCGAACATAATCTTCGGGACGAGCTACTTTGCGACTTAAATCGGCTACGAACCGTGGGTGATCAACAGAAATTGACATATGGTATTATATCAAATAAACCTATAGTATGAGTATTGAGGTGTATAAACCGTTGATTTCCCGAGAGAAGCGAGGGAAACTATATATGAGTCAAGAGTTAGGAGTCAGGAATCATAAGACTTATTAGAAACTCAACCTTCAAATCTACAAATGACAAATCAAGCACAAAATTCAAATGGAGAGAAAATATACGATCTGGAAGAACGGACAAGCGTATTCGGTACTCAAGTAATCACTCTTTGTAACAATGTAAAGAAAACTATTGTCACTGCACCGTTGATTTCGCAGATTATCAGATCTGCAACAAGTGTGGGCGCCAATTACATGGAAGCTAATGGCGCCGATTCAAAAAAAGATTTCCATGCAAAAATAAGTATCTGCAAAAAAGAGTCGAAAGAAACAATTCATTGGTTGCGAATGATTGAATTTGCCGACGGAACTCAGAAATCGTTTATTCTGAAGCTTCTTCAGGAAGCCAAAGAACTTTCACTCATTTTCGGTGCCATTAACAAGAAATGATTCTTTGAATTTTGAATTTTAGATTTCAATTGAAGGCTGTCATTTGAATTTCAATTGAGGGTTGTAGATTTGAATTTTGAATTTCTATTTGAAGAATAGCTTGAGTATTTCCTGCATCTTACTTGTATCCGACAACAAAACACCAACCACGCTCTGCGCCGGCACATACATGGTAAAGTTCAACGCTTCTCCGGGTTCATCCACGTACTCTTTCCGCACTGCAGTCCCTCCGTCATGATCGGGATCGGCAATAAATTCTTCGATAATTACATGTTTCGGGGCACCTAAGTTTTTAAAAGAAACGTTTACCAATTTGCCAGTGGTTCCCTTGTTCACGAGCACCGTACCTTTTTGGCCCTTTACGTTTGTAAACCCGGCAGCGTTAATTTCTTTGTCTTTATAGCTTGTCTCATATACTTGGCTTTTCCCTTTCCCGAGAGCAAGGCTAACACTCATCAGCCTCCACGTTTTTGCTTGAGGAAGTAATGTCGCTTTCCCATTTTCCCATTTATAAAAAGCCAAGTATCCGCTCCATGGTGTGGTAAATTTGGCATCTTCTGCAATAAGGGCAAAATAGTTTGCCCCGGCAAGGCCCATGTTCAAAAAGCTAGTTAGTTTATCTCCTGTGTACGTTACTGCTTCATCACCGACTAGTTTGGAATTGTATTCTTTAAAGCCTGGAGAATAATTCCATTCCGTCAAAAAAACAGGTAAATTTTGCATTCCGTATTTTGCAAGTATCGTTTTGTATGCCGTCCATGATGGTTCCGGCACATGTTCGTAATTGTGGTAGCTGATAAAATTAATAGACTTTCTAAATTCTTCGTTTTGCATAAGGTATTCAAGCAATCCTGTTTCCGTGGGAGTGTGAGCTACAAAACCACCAACGGGAATTTTCTTTCCATCATTTATCTCACTATCTACTTCTCGAATAGCTTTAGATGCATGCAGAAATATTTGTAGATACGCCTCTTCCCGAGTTAACCCGCTACCCGCTGGATCCAAAAAATATTTGTATGTTGGCTCATTCCACATTTCAAGATAATCCAAATTGTCTCTATAGTGCTTATATAGTTTTTTTACAATATCCTCATATACTCCCCAATCTTTTGGAACTCCATGCTCATTACCTGAATGTGTCAGCCATTTTGGAGCATACGTTACTATTCCCATCATCTTCATTCCTCGACTTTTGGCTGACACGAAATTCGTATTCGCCCAACCAATATCTTTTGTCCTCCAATTGGCTATATCTTGAATATTGTTATCGTTTCTTCTATAGCTGTCCAAGGTTATTCCAGCTGGAGAGGTGTATTCCAAAAAAAAGTCCTTTCGAATATTCGTTACACCAACAGCTTTCAGTTTATCCATTACTCCAGTGTGTAATTGGTCTGGAAAACTGGAACCTCCGAAGATCAAAGGAGAGCCAGTGACGGTTTTTTTGGACAAATCCACAGTTACCTGTGTCGGCACAGCAGACATGCCTTCGAGAATCGCTTTGCGCTCGTTTTCCTTTCGAACAGCTTCGTTTTTAGCCGTAACATACCGGTCCACAAACAAATACACGTTGGTTACTCCCAAAACTATGGTGGCGAAAATGAGGAAGAAGAGAAGTTTTTTATTGGAACGGTTTGGAGACATTGGTTCTATTATATATTTTTCTTAAATTCAAAATTCAAATGGACAAATCTACAAATGAAACTCAAAATTCAAAACTCCAAAAGGTGTCATTCCCGATCCAGTCGGGAATCCAGGGATGGAATCTGGATCCCCGGTACTTTGTTCCGGGGGTGACATTCAGATTTTGAATTTCAATTGAAGGTTGTCATTTGAGCTTTGAATTTACCCTTGTTCGCTTGCTAATTCTAGGCTATTTCCAGTATAATTGTGCTGTAAGTTACAAATCCTGCCTTATGGTAAAACCGTGGTTACAAAAACTGGTGTTAATTCTGACGTTTATATTCATCACAATGTTTGCTGTGGCGCTCTATGTCAAGCAGGACGCCATCTATGAACAGCTAAAAGTCTGGAAATTGGTTCCCTTACCCGAAACGTTTACGGAGCTTTATTTTGAAGACCACCTTAAATTACCTACCCGAATAATCCCGGAAGAAGAACAAACGTTCAAATTTACCGTACATAACCTAGAATACACTGACATGGAATACCCGTATACGGTTAAAGCAACTGGCGCGGACGGTTACCAACAGGTTTTGCAAACCGGCACGTTTGTGCTTATACATGACGCGTACATAACCAAAAAAATAACCTACTCTATTGGTGAAAACCATGATCGGGTAAAAGTGGAGGTAAACCTGGTTAATAAAAAACAAACGATACACTTCTGGCTGAATGGAGTGAAAGAATAAAAATTCAAAAATCAAATATACAAATGACAAATCAAATTCAAAATCTAAAATTCAAAACTATTTTGAAGCTTGAATTTTGAATTTCAATTGAAGGTTGTCATTTGAGCTTTGAATTTATAAAAAATAATATGAAGAAAATAACCGTCATCATTCCCGCTTTAAATGAGGAGCGCGGCATCGGCCAGGTGCTTGATGGCATACCATACAAGCGATTAGCACAGCTTGGATTTGAAACCAGGGTGATAGTCGTTGATAACGGCTCTACAGACAATACACATGGAGTTGTAAAATCTAAAAAAGTTGAGATAGTCCGCGAAAAAAAACGGGGCAAAGGTTATGCGCTTCGCACCGGTTTGGCTTCTTTGGCAGAAGATATGGATTACGTGGTGATAATAGACGCCGACGACACATATAAGCCGAAAGAAATCCCACGGTTAATAGAACCATTGGAGAGTGGGTTTGCAGACGTAATCGCCGGTTCCCGGATGAGCGGAAAGCTTATCCGCGGTTCACTCACTTTTTCCCACCGGTTCGCCAACTGGCTCTTTGCCTTTATGATGCGGCACATCTACCAGGCGAACATTACGGATGCGCTCACCGGTTTTATCGCGATGAAAAAAACAGTCGTAGACAAACTGCTCAAGCACCTTACAGGAAATGACTTTACCATAGAAATGGAGTTTTTCACAAAGGTTAAAAAACACGGTTTTCATCTATATTCTGTGCCCATAACCTATGACCGGCGGTTAGGACATTCTAAGTTAAACTCGTGGCGAGACGGTTTCAAAATTCTGCGGACGTTCGTCAGAAATCTGAGTTGGAGGCCGAAGGTATTATGAGAATTGCTTACGTAACCGACGCCATATACCCCTATAATAAAGGCGGAAAAGAAAAAAGGTTATTCGATATCTCTACCCGCTTGGCCGCAATGGGACATGATGTGTATATATATTGCATGCGTTGGTGGGATCAAGACAAGAGTCAAAAGTCACGAGTCACGAGTCACGAGTCGAGGAACATTCGAGTTGAAAACGGAGTCACGTTACATGCGATTTCTCCTTACTATCCGCTGTATTCCGGAGAACGGCGGTCGATTAAACAAGCGATTTTTTTCGGACTAAGCTGTTTAAAACTTATTCGTGAAGATTGGGACGTTATAGACGTCGACCAAATGCCCTACTTTCCACATATTTTCACAAAACTGGTTTGTTTGGTAAAAGGCAGAAAGATGATAGTAACGTGGAACGAAGTTTGGGGACTTACGTACTGGCAAGAATATTCCGGACCGGTTAAAGGATTTCTTGCATACTTAGTTGAAAAAATAAGTACGTATTTTCCGGATAAAGTAATCTCTATTTCACAACACACTACGGACAAACTGGTAAATGAACTGCATATGAAAAAACCGATTAGCACCATTTCGAACACTATTGACTATGATCATATATTGAAAGTAAAACCTTCCAAAGAAAAAAGCGACATCATATTCGCCGGCAGGTTACTTAAACACAAAAACGTAGACATTTTAATTAAGGCCATTGCCGAAGTCAAAAAAACCAAGCCCAACGTAAAATGTATTATCGTCGGAGAAGGGCCGGAAAAAGAACGTCTTGACAAGTTGACGCGCGACCTTCGACTCGAGACTAATATAGTCTTCAAAAACTTTTTTCCAAACCATGATGATCTCTATTCCCTGATAAAATCTTCGAAAGTTTTCGTGTTACCATCCTCCCGAGAAGGCTTTGGGCTCGTGGTTTTAGAGGCCAACGCATGCGGAATTCCTGTTATTACAGTAGATGAAAAAGATAATGGGGCCCGTAACACAGCAAGAAATTCTGATTGGAATTACGTAGTTAAATTGGACGCAAAGTTGCTCTCAAAAGCCATAACAAATTTCTTGTTCGGAAAACAAGAATTGAAATTAAAGCGCGATGCTGATTTGCTTACTAATGCTTGCGAAAGTTTATTGAAAGAATATCAATGGAAATAACATATGTAATTATTGCGCACAACGAAGAGTCAACAGTATCTAACGCAATACGATCTGTGGAATCGCAGAAAGGCATAAAAGATTATGAGATTTTGGTGGTTGATGACGGTTCGACAGACAACACAGCAGGGGTTGTCAAAACACTTCAGAAGGATAAAAAATCAATTAAGCTTCTATCCCTATCTAGTAACAAAGGTAGAGGTTACGCCCGTCAAAAAGGGATTGACCTTGCACTAGGAAAACATATCGCCTTTGTGGACAGCGATATTATTCTTCCACCCCATTGGGCCGAAACCTGTTTAGAAGACTTAAAACAACATGATATTGTCGGCGGAATCGCTATCCCCGATGGTGACGTTAGCTTTGTCTACAAAAAATTTGAGCTAGTACCAAAAAAAGCTACACACACCACAGCCATCACCGGAAGTAACTGTATGGCTAAAAAAGAAGTATTTAGCAAACTTGGGTTTAAAAATGTGTCCGATGGTGAAGATGTAGATTTCAGTTGGAGAGCTGAGAAATTGGGATTGAAACTATATTCCATAAGTACGCTTATAGTTGCACATGAGGAAAACAAATCATTTGTTCAATCTCTCGAGTGGTTATTCCAAAGCGGAATAGGCTCGACACGGCTGCTTATAAAATTCCGTAACATTAGAAAACCAGATATTGCTTTCTTCATTTTTATGCTATCGCTGATTTCTTCGATCAGCTTCCCTATTTTTGTGCCACTAGCTACTGCTTATTTGATTTTAACTTCCTACCTTCATCTCTCAGCAAAATTTTTACAAGATAAGCCTCCTAATTTCATAGGAGCTGTCTTGGTAAACACTGTTTTATTGCTATCATTTTTTATGGGGCGATTAATTGGATTTTTTAAATTAAGCAGTTACTATGCAAAATAAAATTCGAGTTAGTGTTGTGGTCTGCACCTTTAACGGAGAAAAGACAATAGTTCAAACACTCGAGTCGTTAGCGAAACAGAGTTACCCAAAAAACAATTATGAAATTATTGTAGTAGATGATGGATCAACTGACAACACTAGAAAATTAGTGACAGCTCTCCCAGTAAAACTGATTATTCATGGGGTGAACAAGGGTATCTCTTCCGCGAGAAACTCTGGTTTAGATCTGGCTAGGGGTGAGATAGTTGCATACATTGACGATGATTGTGTCGCAAGAAGTGATTGGCTGAGCAAACTCATTGAACCTTACAAATCTAAAGAAATTATGGCAGTTGGAGGAATTGTAAATTCATCCTCTCACAGAACCTTAACCCAAGACTACCTAACTTGTATGCGATACGGGAATCCTGCAGAGCTGAAATATGACAATTCTAGGAGTTTGGCTTATAGATTTCTCATCTATTTTTTTTCTATGTACTCGAATAACAGCGAGACAAACAGGTCTTACGAAGTGCGGGAAATATACACCGCAAATGCTTCTTTTAGAACGGGTTTTATAAAAAAAGTTGGAGGGTTTAATAAAGAACTTCGAACTTCAGAAGACAGTATGCTGTGTACAAGACTTAGCTCGGTGTACACAAACAAAAAAATTATTTGTAACCCAATGGCCATTGTTACAACAACATACACAAATTCACTAGTGGTTCTGGTTCAAAAAACTTATTTCAGAAGTGAAGACGTGTTTAAAAAATATTTGTTGGAAAAAAAGATACCACCTATATTTCCTTTTCCTCTAGCCATAATTACCATAACAACAATAGTTGCTTATTTTAGTTTACCGTTGGCTTTTTTGACCATAACCTTACTACCACCTATTTTTTACTCTTGGTGGGTAGTACGGAGCCTAACTAACAAACATCTTAAATATATGCTTTTCAGTTATATTCAATTTTTTATTGAGGCAGTTTCTTTAGTGGGATTTATTACTGCGTTTAGTAAACTTAAATTTAAGCATGAGTAAACAGAAATTGTTAGCAATACTTGTTGTTGCACTTTCATACAACGTGACAACTCTTCTTTTTCCGTCTTTTATCGGTGTGATGCTACCAATTAGTTTATGTACTATAGCCTTTTTTCCTGGATATCTGTTATTACTACTTACAAACGGTAAGCAAGTATCTAAGCTCAAAATAATACTGAGTAGTATTGGTTTAAGTCTTTCACTTCTCCTTATTGGCGGACTTTGTCTGAACACCTTGTACAAAATACTGGGAGTCCAAGCACCGCTTGCAAGAATCCCTATGGTTATCTCACTAGATATTTTGTATGTCGTTGTTATTGCTACCCACTACCTGAAAAAACAAACACTAAATAAACAAGAACCGGGCATCAGGCCAAACTTTATAAACATTTTGCTTAGCGTGTTCCCGATTATTTTTCCTTTGTTTTCCATTTTAGGAGCATTATTTCTTAATAGCGGCGTTCAAAGTTACTACACATATGCATTTATTTTTCTAATACTTATCTATATCTTTTTCCTTCTGTTGTTTGAAAAAAAGATTAAGTCATACGTATACCCCATTGCAATATTTTGTATCGGCATCTCGCTTATATATTCCTATTCGCTCCGGAGCAATTACCTAGTAGGCTGGGATATTCAGACGGAATATAGAGTGCTCCAGATAACACGTGAAAAACTGTTCTGGAGTATGAATAATATTAACAATGCGTACAACGCTACACTTAGCACTTCTTTACTACCAACAATTATAGGAGAGCTTACCGGATTATCAAACCTGTGGATTTTCAAAGCTCTTTACCCTTTCTTATTTGCATTCACTCCTGTTGCAGTATTTGCCCTACTGTCGGAACATACAAAAAAGTCTTACGCGTTTCTCGCTACATTCTTTTTTATGTCTCAATACCAATTCATGCAACAGATGCCAGCGCTCGCCCGTCAGGAAATCGCAATGTTATTTTTCACGCTAACTTTGTATACCTGGTTGGGACAAGGTTTTTCAGGCCCCACTCGTAAATTTCTCTTTATACTTTTTGGTATTGCAACTATTTTCTCCCACTACTCAACCGCCTACATAATGCTTATTGTTATGGTATGTGTCTATGCGTTTGGCATTGCTGTAAAGATTCTTAAGAAATTACCGTTTATGCATCACCTAAGAACCGATACCTTTTTGGGATTACGTATGATTATGATCTTTGCCGGTGTTACGGTTATTTGGTACGGACTGGTTACTAATACTGCTTTCTACCTGTCTGACGTTGTGCGAAGTATTGTTACAAATTTTAGTAAGTTTAACCATGCTGAAGTCAAGAGCGAGCAGGCTAGAATATCCATCATTGGAGTAGCCAGACCCATTAATAATAATGATGTCCAGAATTATATTCACGAGACAACTCTTAAATACAAAAAAATTAAGTGGCTAACACCTTTGCCAGCAACTAGTAGAGATCAGCAAGCAATTAAACTCGCATCCGCGCAATTTATTCCGCCAATTAACAGGCAAGTTTCTAATCTTGCGTTTTGGGTAACCCAAATAGATCAAAAAGTCATCAAAGCACTTATTTCTCTCGGTGTGCTGTTTATAGTACTCGGCTACATGCTAAATAAATTTAATATTCAGCCGGATTTTGTCGGACTTTTCCCAACTCTTCTCGTTTTAATTGTGGCGATGACTGTGTTGCCTTCAATTTCGATTTCATACAATATCGAGCGCCTTTACCAACAATCGCTTGTTGTTCTGAGCCTGGGGTTAATAGCCGGCACTCACGCTGTACTATTTTTCCTCCATGATTTGCTAAAGAAGATGGTTTTATTCGTTCTAGTTTCAGTATATTTTCTTTTCAGTATAAATATCACAAGTCAATTTTTAGGGGGATCTGCTTCACTTAACTTTAATAATTTTGGTGAGGATTATGAAAGGTTTTATATAAAGCCGGAGGAAGTTGCAGCGGCTAAGTGGTTAGAAACAGGGTACTCGAAAAACAGCGTCGTATTTACTGACCAGTATGGTCAGCTAAGGCTGCAGTCACATACTAGAATCACTAACGGAATCATGAATGACGTTATACCGGGTACAATTGATAAATATTCCTATGTATATAGCACATATACAAACACTATAAAAGGTATTAGCAAGTCATACTATCTAGGAACAACTTTCGCAATAAACTATCCGTTTCAATTCATTAGTTTGAATAAAAATCTTATCTACACTAATAAAAGTTCAAAAATATTTAAATGATTTTTCTTTCAATAATTATTATTGTTAAAAACGACCCGGAACTTGATTCTACTTTAAAAGGACTCACGCAAATTGAGAACCCTTTTAAATCGGAAATAATAGTCGTTGATTCTTCGGAAAAAGGTAGATTGCTACAAATAAAAACCAAATATCCCAAAGTAAAATGGTATTTCTATAAAATAAAAAAGAACAAGCCAACCATTCCTGAACAAAGGAATTTAGGCATAACTCAAGCAAAGGGAAACATTATTGTCTTTATAGATTCTGGTTGTATACCCGACAAGAAGTGGCTCGTCAACCTTGTTGAGCCACTTCTGCACGAGGGCGAAGTCTATGTTGCCGGTAAAGCCTTATCAAAGAACCGACCAACACTCCATGACCAAGTTGCTGAAAGAAACAAGTCAGCAAGGTACCTTAATGAATGCCCAACGATCAATTTAGCTTTTAAGAAAAACCTGATAAAAGAAATCGGGTATTTCAACGAGTTATTTGGTTATGGTGAAGATGTCGGCTTTAGCTGGCGTGTAGTAGATAAGGGTTACAAAATACGATATCAACCGAATGCAGTTATTTATCATAATTGGGGAGATTGGAAAAGCGACTTAAAAAGATCGTTCATTTATGGAGCTGCACGGGCTAAGTTATATAAAACATATAGACATCGTCTTAAATATCTTTTTACACGCGACATAACTGCAGTAATCTATCCGATATTTATAATTGGACTGCCAATTACCATCATAATTCCAATATATCCATTACTTTTATTAATCCCCTTGATAAAGAACCGCTCAAGCAAACCTATTCAAGTAACAGTTGATCATTTAGTTTATGGTCTTGGTGTTTTAAAAGAGTTGATCACTAATTCATGAAAATACTTGTTTACCCACAAGATAATAATCCTTATCAGAGACTACTCTACCAAGAATTAGCAAAGAAATTCACTATCAGATATCTAGTAGGTCCGACTAAGTCCCATTCAGTCAACTTATTATTACTACCACTAATGTTGTTCAAGTATAAATTGTCTGGATTCGGAATCTTTCATATCCATTGGTTGTATCCATTTCAATTTCCATTTAAACAGGCATTTTTTCATAGTTTTTTTTTCCGTTTGCTCTATACCGCATATTTTCTCAGCATATTAGTCATATTAAAAATACTTGGCTATAGAATAGTTTGGACCATGCACGATTTAACCTCACATGAGAAAATATTTTTAAACGATCTGTATATCTCAAAAATTATTTTTTTTATGAGCAGCGCTCAAATTCTCAATTCTGATGCAACTTTGGAACGCATAAAAAAATTGCATTTTATTACCAAGAATAGTTATATCGTTCCTCATGGTAATTATGTAAATTTTTACACTAACACGGTTTCGCAAATTGTATCTAGAAGACTATTACATATACCAAAAGATGAATTTGTGTACTTATTCTTCGGAAGAATAGAAAAATACAAGGGCGTCGATTTGCTCATTAACTTATTTAATAAAGCTAATATTAAAGGAACACGATTATTAATTGCTGGAAATGCTAGCGATCCTAGTATTAAAAAATCTTTGCAGTCAATTAACGAGAAGAGCATTGATATCCATATAGGCTTTGTCCCTGATGACAAGGTCCAAGTATATATGAATGCAGCTAATGTGGTTGTGTTGCCATTTAGAAAAATTACAACAAGCGGTAGCGCACTGCTCGCATTATCATTTGGCAAGCCGATTATTTGTCCACAACTAGGTGATCTGGTTGAGTTTCCTGACGATTTCACTTTTTTTTATAATCCTCAAAATTCAAAAAACCTACTTAACACATTAGTGAGTGTTTATAAAGACAGGAAGAATTTAGGAAGCAAGGGAAGACAAGCTCTTAAATATGCTCAATCAATTAGCTGGCAAGAAGCAGCAACAAAAACACAACTTGTTTACAATAGTCTCGATTGAACTCACTCTTTTATTCAATCAACTAAGCAACCTAAAATAGTTCGTTTTGTAGTTAAGTTTACTATTGCGTTTCTTCCTCTCTCTCGCTGGATTCCCAGCCACTACAGTATACTTTTCTACTGTTTTCGTAACTACAGAACCAGCTCCAACAACACTGCCTTTTTCTAAAGTAATCCCAGGGAGAATTATACAATTACTGGCAACCCATACGTCCTTTTCAAGAACGACACCTTTTTCTACGTAACGAAAGTCTTTTGAGTTGTAATTATGAGTAGCTGTGTGAATCGATGTGCCTCTGCTAATATTCACATTCTTCCCTATAATAAGACCGCCCCTCCCATCTAGGTAACAGTCTTGATTAATTGCACAATTGTCTTCGATTATTATTTTCCAGGGACTTCTGAATTTTACATGCATAGCAATACTGCTTTCTTTACCTACTTTAATTCCTGCAACTTTCTTATAGAAAAAAATCCTAAACAAATGTGAAGGGATGTTTGAAACTATTTCGTTACACAAATACTCACAAAGACACTCTCTAAAATAGTATTTATTAAATTTCATGCTTCATCTTTCTTTTACCACTCAAGATTAATCCATTAATTGAACCTATTAAAGTGGCAAACAACAGAAAGGGAATAGAGGCTATGGGATAGTTGTGTAAACCTAAGATCTGGCCTAACAAATATCTTTGGATAAACAACCGTGGTTCCTCGAAATATGTCTTAGCTAAAAACATTGTGTTTCTTGAAATATAGTATCTCTTTTTAAAGCTCGCAGTTCCCCCACTGGAAGCACTAACTTTATGATAAATCTTGCATCTCGGTTCAACCATACACACCCATCCGTGATTTCTAACTCTTAGACTAAATTCGACATCTTCTACATACATCTCGTATGACTCTTCTAACAACCCAACTTCCTGGAAAATTTCAGTTCTAACTAAACAGGCACAACCAGAAACAAAATCAACTAAATACGGCTCTTTGATACTTACACTAGGGTTATGAAACATATAATCTGATGATATTGACCCGGATTCCATGTTTAATTTTCCTCCCGAAGACCAGATTCTGTTTCGTTCTTTTGCATAATAAATCAGTGGATTGACAGCACCTACTCTTCTAGATTTATCTAAAATTTTAAGCAGCGGAAACAAAAAATCTTCTTCACAAAAAGCGTCGTTATTCAATAGTAAAATGTATCCGGGTTTCTCTGACTTATTTAAGAAATACAATATCCCTTGATTATTTCCTCTAGCATAACCGTAGTTTTTTTCATTTCTTATTACTGAGATGTCTTTAATTTCCTGAATTTTCTTAAAATCTGACATTTCGGAGCCATTATCAATAACTAGTATGTCAAGTTTGGCAGATCTGATTGTTTTTATAGATTCGATGCATTTGGCAGTGTCTGTAAAACCGTTTTGGTTACATATGATGACCCCTATTGTTTTAATCATGTTTTTTTAGGAAGAAGATAATAAGAAATACGAAAGCTGTAATCATTTGACTGATAAGCCAAGCAAAACCCACTCCGTTAAGCTTAAGGTTAATCAAGCTGTTAATTAATAGCAATATTGTAATTGCTCCAAATACCGTCATTCCTAATATAGTGCCTGTTTCCTTCCTGATGTTAAAAATAGAACCGAGAATGTGATTGGTTGAAGTAAATAAAAGAGATGCTGCCATCAACTGCAAAAGCCTGAAACCCTCCTCAGAGTAGCTTTCTCCAAACAAAGTAAGAACTGTTCCACCAAATATAATTGTAATGATAATTGCTGGAATCACTAAAACAACCACCCCAATTACGGCCTTTTTGATCAGTGCTTTCATATGCTTTTGATTATGCGAACCCTCTGCAAAAAGCGAGCGGGTTATTCCGCTCGGGATAATACCAAGCAAAGCCATTATCATGGATGCCATATAGTAATACGCAGCTTCTTTGGCACCTAGTCTGTTAAGAATCCAGATAGGGATAATTAGCGTTGGAAGCATGCCGATAGTTCCAGCCAGGTAATTCATAAACGAAAACTTTGCCGTCTGACGGATAATTTTTTTGTCCACATCCATTTTTGGTTTGTATCCCAGGCGAATGAACATAAGCAAAAAGCTGATGCCGGTAGACAACGTTAGGTATGTTACATATGCCGCAAATATTCCTGCCCCACCGAGGCTTATAAAAAAGAATGGCGCTACAAGCTTAGCGAAACTACTGATAAGGTTTGCAAGAAATGTGTACTGCGTAGACCGGAATGCCAGAAACGCCGAATCCGTCATAATGTTCCACACACTCAAAACCACCAGCACAATAAACCCGGCAATAAATAGCGGGTTCGCACGAATAAATAATAACTTGGGAGCAAAAAACGAAAGCCCCAAGAGAAACACAATAGAGATAACCACACCTGCTACGCCCGTAAACGTAAACATGGTGTTAATCATGTGGTTTTTGTCTTTCTCTTTCGGCAAGTAGCTCACAATGCCGTTATTAAAGCCGAATAAGCTTACTGTGGATAATAATGATATAACGGAGATAAGAGATGTGGTTATTCCCACGGATTCCGGTTTATACAGACGGGCGTTTATTATCCAAAAAAAGAACCCGAAAAAGGCCATGGCGAACGTGCTGGCCATTAAGTAAAACGAATTTCGATACAAAGAGTCGGAGTGCAAGCGCTTCGCGAGGTGGTAAATAGATTTTATCATTGTTAAATTGTTAGATTGCTATATTGATACATGACAATTGCTAGATTGCTGAAAATACCAGGAAACTGTTAAGTTTAGCACATATTATAGCGCATAATGACAGACAAACCGCTTGATAACTTGTTTAACATAACCTTCTTTTTAATGTAAGACTAATTAAGCGGGCCTGTCTCTGATAAATTTTGCAGGTATCCCACCAACAATTGTGTACGATTTTACATCCTTTGTCACGACAGCACCGGCTCCAACAATAGCCCCCTTGTGAATCGTTACTCCGGGCATCACGATAACATTTGCACCCAACCAGACACCATCCTCTATAACTATAGATTTAAATGTTTCCTTTTGACTTCTTATTGGAATTCTCCGTGTGTAATACCCATGCATTTTTGTAAAAATATATGAGTATGGGCCTATTAAAACATCATTTCCTATTTTTATTGACGCACTGCCATGTACTATTAATAGAACATCGTGATTGAAATATACATTATCACCGATCTCGATTTGTTTAGGTTTTGTGTACCCAAAATGGCCTTCTGCAAGAAAGTTTTTTCCCATTCTTTTAAACTGACTCCGGATCAGTTGGGTATGCAAAATGTACGGAAGAAATTTTATATTCTTAAGCTTATTAACAACACTCAACGAATTTCTGTACAAAGAGTCACTGTGCAAGCGCTTGGCGAGTCTAAATAAGGGACGAATCATGTGATACATTATACAGTACTTTGGGCGTAGATGATGCCTATAAACCGTGGTATTTGATAAACATGAGGTGGATAATAAATTCAACCTTCAAATCTACAAATGACAAATCAAATTCAAAATTCAAATGGAGAAAAAATATACGACCTTGAGGTGCGAACTACCCTATTTGGCACTCAAATAATTTCGTTGTGCAACAGCATCAGAAAAACAATAATTACTGTTCCACTAATCTCGCAAATAATAAGATCTGCAACAAGTGTCGGAGCCAACTATATGGAAGCCAACGGTGCCGACTCCAAAAAAGATTTCCATGCAAAGATTGGTATTTGCAAAAAAGAGGCGAAGGAAACTATCCATTGGTTGCGAATGATCGAGTTTGCAGATGAAACACAACGTGCTTTAATTACTAGGCTCCTTCAGGAAGCCAAAGAACTCTCTCTCATATTCGGCGCCATTAACAAGAAATAATTCTTTGTATTTTGAATTTTAGATTTCAATTGAAGGTTGTCATTTGAATTTCAATTGAGGGTTGTAGATTTGATCTTTGAATTTCTGCACCTAGACTGTTTTCTTTCGCATTTTCAAGAATACTGCCAATGATCCGACGGCAGCGACTGCTCCGGTCATGAGTCCGAATTCTGGAACAGCTATATTGATGAGAGCAACGTTGATGATCACGGTACCGGTGTTAATCACCTCTTGTACCTGACCACTGCCACCGCCGCTTTGGCTGCCGGCTGTAGCTTGAGCGGTAACAACGGTGTTAACCGGACATTCCGTCCCGGTGTAGACCGTTTGATATTTACCGTCTCCGTTTGTTGATGTGTTTCGCACATTACCATTACAATTTGTCTGTACCGATGCTCCGGAAACAGGATTGTTTGCTCCGTCTTTCACCTGGCCGTTTACAATTGTTTGTTCAACGGGTGCCGGTTGTGCCGATGCCTGTGGAATTAACACTAAGCTAAAGAGGATAAGAGTAACAAGAGCTGAAAATGTTAGTTTTTTTGTGATATTCTGCACAAAAGTAGTATACATTAAGATAAAATTTGTGTCAATCCGAATTGAAAAATAAATTCAAAATTCAAATAGACAAATGACAAATCAAATTCAAAATCTAAATGTTTAAAATTTGAATTTTGAATTTGACTTGAAGGTTGTTATTGGAGCTTTGAATTTTGCCTACTTCCTCATCCATCCGTAAAAGATTTTCCAAAATAAGGCAAAGTAGACCATGAAGAGAACCATACCAAGGTACGTGTGAAAGAGTTGTACGGTCAGCTTCGGATCTATGAGCACACCGACGAGAATAAGCGTATACACGCGCAGAACATTCACAAGAAATAAGCCGACAAGCGCTACGGGTAGCAATAGCAACAATTTAGCAATGTTGAATGTTTTCCGTTCAACAATCCCAATAAGTATGTACAGCGTCGTAAACAAGAACATGCTGTCGAGGCCCGAACAGGCTTCTTCAATACTCACCGTAAAGTTGTGAACGTACAATGCACGTGGAGGAATAAACATAACGTCTTTATATGATAGGGAGAACAGGAATTTTACCGACTGCAAAACTGCGTCAGAAAGTAGGGGCCAGAAATGCCATACGTAAAAAATCGCGAAATAGTAGATAACAGACAACAGGCAACAGACAACTAGTTCACGTTTAAACTGCTTTGCAAAAAAAATCGAATATCGAAATCCGAAAACCGAAACAAATAAAGTCAAAACAGAAGAAATTAACAGGAAATGAACAAAGAGAGAAAGAGGAAGATTGGTGAAAAATGAAGGTTCTTTGAGCAACATGTTTCCGAATACGTAGAAGGGAATCAAAAGAACGAAGGAAAGAAAACAAAGAATAGTTGATACTGTCATTCCCGGCATACGTGACCGGGAATCCAGATGCTCCTGGATCCCCGCCTTCGCGGGGATGACACCGATTGAATTCAACTTGTCTTTTGTAAGAAGTACAAACACGATAAACGAAAACATGAGTAACTTCCCCATGTTCGGGTAGATAAAGAAATAGAAACCGTAGAGAAGCTTGGTGCTGATCACCCACGGACCCACAAGGCCGGAGAGGACAATAAACAGCGCAGAAAATAAGAGTAAGCGCTTTAATAAAGGCATAGAGGTATTATAGGCGCAGATGAGTAAAATTCAAAATTCAAATAGACAAATGACAAATCAAATTCAAAATCTAAAATTCAAAACTTTTTGAAGGTTATCATTTGAATTTTGAATTTGATTTGAAGGTTGTAGATTTGAGCTTTGAATTTAGGTTCTCTTTCTCCTAAGTGCCAGGTATGTTCCAATTGATCCAATTGCCGCAATCGCTCCCGGGATCATGCCGAATTCCGGAACGCTTATCGTCCCGAAGTAAAAGTCCATCGTAGCAGTATACACGTCGGATACATATACCGTGTCAGACTGGGATTGTCCGTTGTGCGAAACGGCAGAACTGACCGGTCCAAACTGCGGGCATTCCGAACGGGTATAGTCGACCACATATAATCCGTTGCCGTCAGTTGTGGCGTTTCGTGAATTTCCGTTGCAAGTTACGTTGACGGTGAGACCACCGATTCCCGCTCCCCCGTTGTCTTGATCATAGACATTTCCCCTAACTCTGGTTACTCCTGGGTTATTTGCCAAAACAGCAGGAACCATCAACAATGAAAGGCATAAAAACAGGGCAATAAAACCTGCTAAACGGGATTTCATGATGTCAATATACATCATTACTCTTCACAACACAATGATCATAATCACATAAGGAAGATAGCGGCAAGAAAAACAAGCTTCATAGTGATATTTACTATGACCGTTTGGAGTGTCGATTTGTTCTCCGAATACAAGAGTGCCATTGTGATTCCCGCAACAAGCGCTAAGAATGTGACGCCGAAACCCAAAGATCCGGCAAGGGATGCGTAGAGCCACGCCGAAAGTGCGAGCGCATTATGCGGGTTCACCACTTCCCCCACCTCCTTCTGCAATAAACGGCGAAAGTACAATTCTTCGGTTATTGCAAGCAATATAAAAATAAGAAAAACCAGGGGAACAGTTATGCGCCCGGCAGTCATGAGCTCCTGCGGCCAATACACTTTGGGAAGCAACACATAACTTGCGATCCCGAGCGCTTGCCCGGCGATGACACCCACAACCAGTTGCTTGGCGGTGACGGAGCGCAATACGGTTACTTTTTTTTGCTCCTCAAAAAAATACCAGTAAATCAAACCTGTCAGGAATATGGCGGCGTAAAAAAGAAGTGTTTGGAAAATAGCCGGAACGGGAAGAGAAATGGTGAAAACTGTGGCGGCAGGAATAACCGAGAGTAATATAAGCACTCTCTGTAAATCTTTCCGGTACATGCTTAACAACACAAACACGACAAAGAGCGTTGTATTTACCAGATACCCGTAGTCCTGGGAATAAAAAGAGATCATGCGTGATGCGAGTATAAGAATGGCGGCAAGTGCAATGAAAATTTGGTTTTTACGTAAGTTACTCATAGGTTGGGTGTTGCAAACTGTACATATCCGGCATACATCATGAGGAATATAAACAACATAATCAGCGGGTAGTAATATTTCGCTTTGTCTTTATGGGTGTCATTTGTCGACCACAGTTCCACGGCAATCAAAAGGCCGATTAAAACTATGGAGTTGGTGATAAGCACTAATTGATGAATGCTGAGTTTTATAGGAAAGAGTGATAGAAGGTACATACTAACATTCTAGTACATTCACAAATTCAAAATTCAAATCTACAAATGACAAATCAAATTCCAAATCTAAAATTCAAAACCTTTTGAAGGTTGTCATTTGAACTTTGAATTTGATTTGAGGGTTGTTATTTGATTTTTGAATTTCTGTATTTCACAATCTTCCCTGGGTTTCCAACAACCACCGCGTATTTCGGCACGTCTTTTGTGACGACCGCCCCCGCCCCGATAACAGCCCCATTACCGATGGTCACTCCCGGAAGAATTATGGCATGGGTGCCGATCCACACATCTGTGCCGATGGTTACTTTTTCCCTCTTATGACCCTGTTCCAGAATAGGTTTGTTGTTATCCGTAAATATATGATTATGGGTAATAATGGCGGAATATGCTCCGATTGCCGTGTGGTTTCCGATTTCCAAACCTCCGAATCCGTAAAGATCGACGTTTCTCGCCAACATGACATTATCACCGATGGAAATATTTTTCGGATCCATAAAGTGCACCGACCTCCAAATTTCAACGTTTTTACCCATCTTTTTCACGAATAAGCCCAGGTATGTCCGGTGAATACGAAAATACCCGCACATGATGAATTGATACAGCAATTCTTTTAATTTATACAGCATATTATTTTCCCGGTATTCTTCTAAATATTAACACTTCTTTCGATGTATATACTTTCTGGAAATAAGTATACAACTGATCACTCATATGCTTATCATCAATAATCGCTTTCCACACACTGTCGTCCCGTTGCATGACTATCCATCGGGCATATGCCGAAGGTTTCTTTAAAGAAATTTCCCAATACGGTTTGTTACCGACATAAATAATGTTCTGCATCGGTATCCCGGCACGGATAATACTGATGGAACGCGCGTAGTCGTCCAGAAGCACCAGCCCGTGATCGTAGTTTTTTCGCATCCATGTTTCGGCGTCAGGCCGTTTAGCGCTCGACAGTCCTACCAAACCGTCCTGCAACGAAATCGCCTGTGAGTAACCGACGGTATACAACGCAAATTGCATGACAATCAATAAAATCAGGAGTGCCCGGACTAGGGTTTTTCCTTTATGGTACAGATACCCGAAAAAAAGTGCGATCACCGGAAGCATAAGCATTCCATAGCGAACGTTAAAGAGCGTCCACTCAAATGATCGCGGGGTTACATGCGGGATGAAAATAACCGACTGTCCCACAAAAAGCGTAAAAACGTTGAAGATAAACGGAACCAACAGAACCAGAACAACAAACCATTTCTTTTTCTCGGTGCTCGTAATGTATAGGTACATCCCTATAAGCGCCACCAGTGACAGCAGAATACCGCCGGAACTCATGGATGTCACCAGAAAGTAAACAAACGCAAGCGGCAGGTCGCCTTTTGCCGGAAGCTCACCCCTACGGAACCAGTTCTCCTGCTGAGCGCGTGCCGAGAATTGACTGTTCGTAAAATAGAACGGATCTCCGAGTATCAGGAAATCCCACGCCATCCAGATAATAATCCCGAAAAATGCAACCGTGGAAAAAAGCACCAGTTTCCCTTGCGCTTTCTGGAACGTTTCTAAAATCTGATCAATTCTCCGTTTAAAAACCAGGGAAAATGTCCCTTCGTTCCAAAAATGCACAAGAACAATAATCAGCGCTTCAAACGCGACCAAAAACCAGCCGTCATACCTTGAAAGGGTTGCACAAAATCCGAATAATCCGGCAAGCATCATCGACGAAATACTTCCGGAGCTGATAAAACGGATAAAGTAATAACTTGAAAGAAGGAAAAATGCAGTTAACGGCAACTCGGTCATGGGGGTCGATTGCATATACAGGGCATTCGGATTCGTTGCAAAAACAACGAATGCAATGAAGGCAGATATTTTAGAGTTCGTAATTGAATACGTCAGCTTATATAAATAGACGGCGGAAATGACATAGGCAATTCCGGACACGATGGACCCCGCCAGTCCCGTCCGATATAACGGTTCTATCATGACAAATGGCACCATAAGCAAATGGGGCAACGGCAGCCATATACCACCAAGCTGTGCAAAACCCGGCGTAATGCTATGGATAACGCGTTTGGCGATATTCAAATGTGATTCCGAATCTCCGTACACAATGATCCAATCTTTGGACAAAGAAAGCGTTGTTGCAGCAATGGCCAAAATCACTGCCAGACACAAAACCAGCTTGATCGAAATACGTTTTTCAAGCCACTGCACTTTCTTGCGAATCCAGGTCGGCGTCACATCAACTGCGATCTTTTGAAATGTCGCGCGAAATGTAAACGGATTCTTTTTTATATGGTCAGTTATTTTTTTCATGAAGAGCGTAGAGAACGATACTTGTAAAAAGAATATTCAGAAAAATCCACAATACTATGAAGTACGCATGCAATGTCAGGTGAGGCTTAATAAATTCGTTAAAAACGTACACTCCGCTTGTATTGCTTGCGAGAAATTGCAAATTATGAAAGAAGTTGTAACTCATCTTCAGAAAATCAGCTTCCACTTTCGGAGGTACCGCTTCCGTCGTCAGCGTTCCAATCAGAGAGATAAAGCTTGAATACAAAAATAACGGCAATAGCGACAGTTTGCACAAACGCCATTTGCAATTTTGAAAGGCTACCCCGACAAACAGCGCAAGCACGGCCATAGCCGGAATCAGATACCGAGGACCATAGGCCCAACCACCCCAGGGATCCCAAAAACTTGCATACACAAATACATTAATGCCTGCAATTAAGAGCACGATATATCCTTCGAGAAACGGTTTTTTCAGCAGCTGCCATATTCCAAGAATCGCCACGGTAAATACGGGAAAAAAGAAAAACAATCCC
This sequence comes from Patescibacteria group bacterium, assembly GCA_041665145.1. Taxonomy (GTDB): domain Bacteria; phylum Patescibacteriota; class Microgenomatia; order UBA1406; family UBA1406; genus JBAYJK01. The sequence goes on along the minus strand of JBAYJK010000001.1, from coordinate 326,543 downwards.
CTGTCCCAACTCACCGTAAGCGTCTGTACTCCGGTAAACAGCTTGGTTTCGCTGAACGGACTGACAAACTGCTCTTCGGTGGTCGCTTTTGTTACTGTAGCGGAAGAAGTAGCCGTGCTTGCCGAAGGGAGTGCGGTCAGAATTTTATCGTACCGTTTGAGCGCCCCGCTGAATTTGAACGGTCCCCCGAATACTGCCGCGTTGTAATATAAATGCATGGAAACGGCCGCAATAAAGAAAACAATCGTATACACCGGAAGCATGTTTACCGAAACAAGCTGTTTGCGCTGACGGGATGTAACGGTCACCGTTGACCAGAGTAGATAAATCATTACTCCGAGCAGCAAAAACAAATTCGGATAATCAATAAAAAACGAAATCCCGTATGCAAACCATACGTAACACAGCGCGAACAATTTTCCCCGCTTCCCGTTCCGGTAATGCCATACGGCATAGAGGCCGGAAAGCAACAGAAAAGTAGTTACGTTGTGTTGATACAAAGATGAGGCGTAAACCCAGGCGCTGGAAGCAAATCCGAAAACCAACGGAGGAATCAATGCGGTTACCGTCGGTAATCGAAACAATGTGCGTGCAATTACATATAAAAAAAACATGTTCAGCACAAAGAAAATTCCCAGTCCGGCAAACGTAACAACTTGTGCCATATTCCATGAACTCCCCATTATGTAAAACGGTATGGAAATAATTGAAATACCCGGCGGGAAAAGAATGTAGAATTTGTTATTGCGATACCCCACATCCGGTGCCCCGAAGTCTGCCTGCGCTTTCGTCAGTTCAAACGATTGCCGGTCAACAAGTGACATGGTCAACGCGTAGGGCGCTCTGTTATGCGATGATTCAAACGGTTTGGTCGCGGTCTGCAACATGCTGAATTTGGTGATGTCCGGGTTTCCCGGGACACCTTTGATTGTAAGAATATAGAATACGATTACCGCCAATGCGGTTACCGCTAATAGAATCGGTTTAAAAAATTTCATGCTTTGTTAAACAGTGATCTGATAATGACTCTTTCAAACATAATATCGGGATGTGCAACAATAAACAGCACTAATTGGGCAACGCTCCGACCCGGCAGTTGATTTCGGGCATGTATGGAACGCTTTGTATCCATGGTTCCCGGCAGTATACAACTGACACTTACACCGAACGGTTGCATTTCTTGGGCAAGAGCCGTCGCAAAACCTTCGATAGCATATTTCGACGTTGCATATATCGTCATGTTCGGAGCCACATTCGAATTATGACTGATCCGTGACCCGACAATAAGTATGCTTCCGGATTTTTGTTGTTTAAAATGTGAAGCGATTGCCTGAACCATGGAGATACCACTGAAAACATTCGTTGCGAATGCATTTTCTATTTCGTCAGCACGGACACTTTCAATCGGACCGCCGACGAACAACCCCGCATTACTGACCAGCGCATCTATGTGCCCGAACTTCTTCAATCCTTTTTGCACCACTGAAAAACATGCGGCACGGGTTCGCACATCCGCCTCCACGAGCAAAACGGATGATCGTTCAAATGTACCAAAAACCCGCTGCAACTCCCGTTTGTCCCGTGAAACCGCGATAACTTTTGCCCCGCTTTTGAGAAGTAATTTTGTTGTTTCGTAACCCAACCCCTTACTCGCCCCGGTAACAATAACCACTTTGCCCGACAATGAATAGGCTTCCACTTCAACAACCGGCCGTTTAAAGAAAAAGGAATAGATTAATTCTTTAAGATTGTCCATGTTATTTTCGTAGACTTTTTGTTGAATAAACTACCTCCCAAATTGCATTAATGCGCTTTTTTAAGAACCACGAACGCAGTCGACAATACCGGTTTATTAAGAAAATATACCCTCCCAATACAGGATGCTTTATAAATTGTACGAGCATTGCCCTCGATAATTCAGATGCGGGAATATTGTATTCGTGATCTACCATTTCCGGTGGAAAGTATTTCTTCATCCACGTGTGCGTTGCCGAGAATCGCGTATTCTGGCTGATTTGATCATGGAGCGTTTGTGGTGATCTGAAAAAAACTTCAGCTGTTTCCACAAACCGGTACTTGAATCCCTGAGTAAGTGTACAAAAATATACGAAACCGTCGTTTGCGATGGTGTCTTGAGGAACGGTAATATTTTGAAATACTTCCCGACGGAGTGACAGTAGTCTGCCTGTTGCTGAAAGAATATTATTTCCATTATTGATGGTCTTTTTGAACGGGATATACGCCGCAAGAGTTAAATTCACGGCACGTTCAACAAATGTCTCGGCGGGTAGCGGCAATGCATTTCCCCCTGTCATGCCGATCGACTTGTCCGTTGCATATGGCGCAATGAGGTCTTTGATCACGTGTTTACTTTTAAGTATGACGTCCGCGTCAGGCTGAACCACAATATCGCTTTTTACCCCTGTATAGATCTCGTTCAATCGAAACGACTTTCCTTTTCTTTCTTTGTAATCCTTTATCTCAAACAGTCGGGACTTAAATGTGCGGGCGATCTCGACAGTTTTGTCCGTCGAACCGTCAGAAATAAGAAGTATTTTTTCCAAGACAAAACCGTCCGTTTCCTGGTCAAAGATCGAAGTAAGCAGCTGGCCGATATTTGCCTCTTCATTCAAGGCGCACATGGCAATAGTAACGGTGGGGTGTTTAACGTTGGTCATGTTATTTTGATACATAGTAATTTTTAATAAGGTTGATTACGCTGGACACTTCGTCATCCTCCATGTACGGATGTATGGGTAACGAAAGAATGCTATCTGCCATCTTTTCCGTGACCGGAAGGGATACCGCAGAAAATTCCGTATAACATTGTTGTTTATGTATGGGTGTTGGGTAGTGCACCTGCGTCTCGACCCCGTTGTCTTTCAGAAAACTACGCAAACCATCCCTATCGCGGGCTTCTATAACAAAAAGGTGAAAGGAGTGCACACAATTTTTCCGGATCTTCGGAAGCGTTATGTGCGGAACATCCGCCAGACCTTTTAAATACAGTGATGCAATACGATTCCGTTTCTTCACAAATTCAGACAGGTGCCCGAGTTTGACAGTTAAAATAGCAGCCTGTACTTCGTCAAGACGACTGTTAATTCCTTTAATCTCATGATTGTAACGGTTTCTCTGTCCGTAATTGCGCAGTTTTTTGCATGTTTCATAAAGCTCTTTGTTGTTCATAGTAAGCGCCCCTGCGTCACCATATGCTCCGAGATTCTTTGTCGGATAAAAGCTGAACGCGGCACAATTGCCGAACGATCCTGCCTGTTTTCCCGCATACGTTGCGCCATGTGCTTGACACGCATCTTCTATAACGATCAGGCGATGCTGATCTGCAAATTTCAATAAACCGGAAACATCCACTGTTTGGCCGAAAAGGTGGACGGGAATGATCGCTTTAGTATGAACCGACATGTGCGATTCCAATTTACCGATATCGATATGTCCATATTCATCAATATCCACAAATACCGGCCGGGCACCGACTGCCGTTATCGCCAGCGATGTTGCAACAGCTGAGTTTGCAACAGTCAGAACTTCATCGCCCGAACCTATATGATGTGCCATCAGGGCAATCTGCAACGCTTCCAGTCCGTTTGCGACACCCACTGCATATTTTACGCCGACAAAATGTGCAAATTTCCGTTCGAATGTTTCTACCTGCTCACCCAAAATATACCACCCGCTCCCGAGCGTTGTAGAAACTGCGTCCATAATCTCCTGCTCAAGCGCTTTGAATTCCCGCTTAAAATCATTCATGAGGATCATGCTTTTTTTATGAACTTGATAAAGTTTGTGTAGTCACGAATATAGTCAGATTCGTCATAGAAATCTGAAGCAACTATCAGAAGAAGTGTGTTCTTTTTGAAGTCGACCATTTCGTGCCACATTCCCGCGTCCAAAAACAGCCCTTCATTCGGTTTGTTGAGAAGTATGTGTTCTTTATCCAAACCGTTATCGAGTATAAGAGAAACTGATCCCTGAAGACAGAAAAGCATCTGTTTGGTTTTCTTGTGTGCGTGTTTTCCCCGGACCGCACCGTTATCGACATCTCTGATGTAATAAAAACGTTTGATCTGAAACGGGATATGCCGATTATCGCTTTCGGCAAAACACAACAGAGCTTCGTCATGTATTTGCGGGACCTGAACGATGTGTGAGAGTTTGGTTTTCTTTATGCTACTTTTGTCCATGATGTTTAATAACTTCTATAATAAATGCTTCGATTTCCGATGCCACATGTTCCCACGTGAAAGAGCGTGCAAATTCCCGTGCCGCATGGCGCATTTTTTTGTTCACATTCAATTCCGCTGCCCGCAGTAAACTATCTGCGTATACAGGTACATTATACGCTTCCGCTTTAAGGGCGACGGAGTTTGGAGCCCATTCACACTCCGGAATATCGAACCCAACCAGCGGCAACCCTGCGGCCAATGCCTCAAGTGCCCAAATCGACATTTCATCGTGTCGTGAAGGAAACGCCACAAACAGAGCCCGGGAGATAAGATCCATTTTGTCTTTGCCATACACAGCCCCGTGAAGCTGAACAGCACCGGTGAGTCCCAGGGATTGTATAAGGTCTTCTATTTTCTTTTTATCCGAACCGTGTCCCGCAACAACAAGCGGGTAATTGATTTTCTCTTTTATCCGTGCATACGCTTTCAGCAGCAGATCGATACCTTTTTGGGCAATATCAAATCGGCCGAGAAACAAAATATATTCGCTCTTTCCTGGTTTAACAGCAAAGAAATCCGGACCGACACCCTCGGGAATAATTTTCGTAATTATGTTGCGGTTCAATTTTTTTGCTTTTGTTTCCCCGACTGTGGAAAACGGCATCATGTACCGGTAGAATTTCATCCCGATAGCTTCGACAATCCAAAACGGTAGAAAATATTTTCTGGAAAAAGCTTCCGCATTAAACATGGTCGGCAATGCGATCACCGGAATTTTTGTGAACAGCGGCGAAAAACTCACTGAAAACGGTGCGTTAAAATTCTCGATTATAACATCCGAATGGATACGCGAAACGATAAACGGAATTGACAGTATGAACGCCGCATTCGTAATCTGCGGTTGGTTCACGACAACTCCGTGATGCACATAAGAGACACCGTCCTGCACATAGTCAGAGTAGCCCGGATATTTCGAACAATGTACGGTCACTGTATGATGCTTGGCGAGAATTCTACTCACCTCAAACGTTGCCCGTGCCTGTCCGGCAGCCCAGAATGGATTCCTCAGGTTGTCCATGTCAACAATATCTATTTTCATGATGCAAAAAATTCAAAACTTTTATCAGCACTGAAATCCCAACTAAATTTTTGTGCCCAAGCAATGGAATTTGAACTGAACTGTTTCCGCTTCCGCTCATCCGTAAGCAACTCGGTAATTTTTTGTGCAAAGTGTGAGGCAGAACCGTAGAGTGCGTGGTAACCCGTTACATTGTCTTTCACCGAATCCCGAAGTCCGGACACGTCTGATGCAACGACCGGTGTTCCACAAGCATTTGCTTCAATGGATGTAATTCCCCAACCTTCCAAAAAAGACGGATTACAAAAAACCCACGCCCGTTGATAATAATCCCGTTTTTCCTGCTCGTTTACTCTTCCGACTAACTTCACCGAGTCAGAAAGATGCAAGCTCGTTATGAGTGCAGACAGTTTGTTTTTTTCTTCACCGCCTCCCGCAATAACAAACTTGGCAGTCGGTATGCGTTGCACGACCAATTGCGCTGCACGAATAAGCACGGGTAAACTCTTATAAGACTTCAGTCTTCCGATATACACAACAAGCGGTGAAGTTTCTTTCTTCCCGGGAACATAGAAATCCAAATCTACACCGTTATACACGACTTTCGGTTCTTTCGTTGAGAGTCCGTTTCGGATAATGGATTCTTTCGTTGACGGTGAAACGGTAATAAATTGCGCTGTGTGATAGATATACGGCATGAATCGGAGTTCCAGAAACGACGCTATCCACGAGAACGGTGGAATTAAACTTTTTCTGAAGACCTCCTGATGAACATGATGCATGATGAGATATATCTTCTCTTTGACATACAGTGGCGTAAAAAAAGGAATTCCATTCTCGCAATCGAGCACTATATCGTATTTGCCACGCAACCGTAAAACGTAGTAAAAAAATGCCCACACATAGACAAAATAAAACCCGCCCCGCCTGATTATCTCTACTCCGTCTATTACCTCATACCGCGGAGAGCGACCATCATTTCCGCAAAACACGGTAACTTTGTTTCCGCTTTTCACCCACCGTTTTGCCAATTCATGAATGTATACTTCAGCCCCCCCGGCAAAAACATGCCGGACATCCCGCCAATTAAAAACCAAAACCCGTTTACCGGAACTGTTTGACGGCTCGGTCTTTGAGAGTGGCAGAACGAGTGAAATCATATCAACAACATTTCTGATAAAAAATCCGCCGTTTTTTTGCAGTGAGTGAAGCATGATCATTAGAACAAGATTCAACACTGAAACAATGAGCATGCTGTTGACAATTTCCCAAATTGAGGCATGCCACAGTACAATAAACAATGCCATGGTTCCGGACATTACCAACGAAGCAACAGAGAAGATATACTGCTTGCGGGCAAGGTGGTAGATTACAAAAGTTGTAGCAATAGTGAACAACGCAATCGTTATCGAGTAGTGCAAGAGATATGGAACTATCGAGAGTGTTCGAGTCCCCAAAAGCAACGGCACGAAGTATTGCCCCCCCACACCAAGAACAATGGTCGCCATAAGGACTGTCCCGGTAACCAGTCCTATCAAACGGTAAAACGTTGCGTTAGGATTGTTTTTCAACCCTTCGTCACGACTTACGAAAGAAATGACAAATGCGTTAAGCAGCGACCCGAGGAAGAAGATCATTTTTCCCACCAGCGCAAGGAGTGCGTACTGTCCCGCTTCCGTTCCGGAAAGGTAATGCTTCACCAAAGACATGTCTAAAGTCAAAAAGGCATTCGAAGCAAAGTTAGTAAGCATAGCTGCAAGAAAAAACCGTCGGGGAAATCTATAGTTATTTCCATCAGTGCTTTTGGGAAAATTCAACCATAAAATTAACAGCGCCAAAAGTGACGCGCTTGCCATTGAGATGACAATCACCGTATGTATTACTGACTGCATATTCAATGAAACAAAAAGAATTGCCAGGGCTATTTTCAAAAACACCTCAACAACAATCAGGAGCGCAACCCATGAAAACAGAAACAGACCTTTCAGATAACCGACACAAAGCCCGGTAATAGTTCCGACAAAAATCATGGGGGCAACAGACAAAAATACCGTCCGGTCTGTAATATGAAAAAAGCTGTTCAGAAAGGGGGTGCAGATCATGAATGCGACAGTGGAAATCACTGCCAATGCAACGGTTCTCCAGAACGTTCTGCGGAAAAAACTTGCCCCGGCACCTTTTCCGTTGCGTGCATTCAAAAAGGCCACCCGCTCAATAATTGCAGCCGTCAATGCTCCGTAGCCGATCGAGAAGTAATAGGCAAACGTGTTGATTAATGCTATTTCGGAAAACTCTTCGAGCGAAATAATTCTTCCGAGGAAACCGCTGAAAAAAAGATTGCCGACATTTGCAACCATCATGGCAATAATAAGAACACTTCCGCTGGTAATTATTTTTTTTGTAAAAGGTTTCATGACATCACGGTTTTTTGTTTTTTAAGATGTAACCCATGTTGGGTTTTCGACCAATAGTGCGGATTGAAAAGTACTTGGTTGAATGCGATCCATGACGCAACGGACATCATGAGCCAGTAGAACGGAATGAAAAATGCGTACTTCACCAAATCCCACTGCTCACGCTTTGCTGCACCAATCATGTAGTAGTAAAAATATAAAAAGTTACCAAATACCAAAGAAACTGCCGCCATATAAAACACCGGTGTTAAATACAGAGATTCCACGAATGCACCGAACGTACTTCTGAAACCGAAATACAGTATCGTCAGTAACCATAAAAACGGATTAATCCACATAGACACAACCTTGCCTCCCACTACCAGTTGAAATGTCAACAAATGCGGATTACCCCAATCGGAAATAAATTCATGTGGGCGCCGCATATGGACAAGATAGGTCTGTATATACCCCTTGATCCATCGGGAACGCTGCCCGAACCAACTGAAGAAACGACTATTTGCTTCTTCATATGTCGTCGAGTCAAGCACCCGGGTCTTGTATCCGTATTTGAACAATCTGATTCCCAAATCGCAGTCTTCGGTAACATTGAACGGATCCCATCCTTCCAAAAGATGCAGTGATTCCTTTCTGAAATGATTTGAGGTTCCCCCGAGTGGGATAGGTGCTCCGATTGAATGCAATCCGGTGAGAACAAGGTCAAACCAGAGTGAGTATTCGAGAGTGAACAGTCTGGTCAAAAGGTTTTGATGAATATTATAAAAATTCAGTTTTGCCTGCAGACATACGACTTTCTTGCCTTCCTGATCGAAAGCGATAATGGCTTTTTTTAACTGTAACGGATCAGGTCTGTCTTCGGCGTCGTAAATGACAACGTACTCTCCCGTAGCATACAATAGCGCGTAATTACAAGCTTTCGGTTTCGTTTTCGGGGAAGCATCAGGAACAACTACTACTGAAAAGTAATCCGGTAACTCAATTTTTGCAACCTCTTCGCGGGTTTTCACATCATCCTCCTCCAACGTTAACAACACCTGCAATTTGTCTTTCGGATATTCCAGTTCGTCGATTGCCTTCACAAAATAAGGAATCATTTCCCACTCTTTGTACAAGGGACAAATGATCGAGTAGGTCGGCCAGTTTGTTCTGGCAGCGATATCACCGCTTTTAGCATGGATCTCAGGATTTTTTCTCAATGAAGTGACTATAAGAAACAAGTTGAAGAGCAAGTCGATAAAGTACATGGTAGACAAAAAACTTACCAAACCGATAATCGCAAGTTGCCAATTAAGCAACAACAGAGTCCAAAAGAAACCGATTACCACGAGGGCAAAAATTGCCTGGCCGAATGTTATAGTCCGGATAGCGCTTTCACGATGATGCAATCGGGTGTAGGTATGAAAGCGTTTTCCTTTGTAGGCAACTGTGTGTTGATCTTTATTCGCGTTGGTAATCGCAACGGGCTCGAGCGGAATCAACCAATAGTATATGGACAATAACAAGAGCTCTATACCTGCAGAGAGCAGGTTCATTTTTCCTTTTCCCTTTTTGCGGGAACCGTATTCGACGGGTACACTTTCAAGCATATATCCGGCGTTTACCGCGCGCAGCAAAAATTCCAAGTCAAAACTCCAACTTTTCGGGTGAAGATCAAATTGTTCGAGTACTGACCGTTTGAATGCCTTTAAACCTGATTGCACATCGGTGTCCAAACCGAAGATAACTCTTCCGAACAGAAGCTTAAAACTTTTGGCGAGAAATTTCTTTATAAGACGTTCTCCGTTCACATAAATTCTGTCGGCAACGGCAATATCGCATGTTTTAAGTCTGTCAAGTAGCAGTGGAATCGCCTCCGGCGCGTATGCAAGATCAGCATCAATAGTGACAAGTATCTCCCCGCCTGATGACTGAACACCTTCAAGAATTGCACTGCCTTTTCCAATGACTCCTTGCTTTTTTACAACAATCAATTCTTTATAGGTCTTTTTCAATGACATAAGAAGCTCTAAACTCCCGTCAGTTGAATAATCATCAACAGCAACAATCTCGAAGTGTTGTTTGGCTTTTTTAAGAGTATCGGAAATCCGTAACAACAAAACCTCCAGATTGTCACGTTCATCCCGAACCGGTACAATAATGCTAATTTTTCCCATAATATTGTTCAAAAGGTTGCGTTGTGATATCTGTCACAATTTACTAGGTGTATAATTATACACCTATATTAGTTAAAATCACTATGAGTTTTTTCAATTTTCATATTGACAAAGAAAAAAAGGTGTATACTACGGATGTGACACAGATCACATTGCTAGAAAAGGCGACCGAAGAATTCTTTAAGAATTATCCGAGACAGATGCTCCGGAAGAAATCTATTATCGTGGATAAAGACCATGAAGTAGACTCAATTTTTTTTCTTGAAAAGGGCTTCGTCCAAATGTTTACCTATGATCCGAATGGGAAAAAAGTACTTATTCATATTTTCAGACCGGGAGCATTCTTTCCCCTTCTTCCTAAAATAAGCACGTGGTCGACGCATCGGCAATATATCTTCGAGGCGATGACGCCGATAGTTGTGCGCAAATCCCCGTCCGACCATACTGTCGAGTTTTTGCGACAACATCCGGATATACTCTTTCATACGCTCGAGAGAATAACGGATGCCCTTGTCGGTTCAGTTGAGCGGTTTAAGCAGATGAACGAAGACACGAACGGACGCATCGTGATGTTGCTGCAGTACTTGATCAAAAGCTTCGGAAAAGCAGAGGGACGCCAAGCGACGATTAATCTTAAACTCACTCATCAGGACGTTGCCGCGTGGATCGGTGTAAGCAGAGAATCGGTAACCCGTTTTATTTCCGAATTGAAGCGCAAAAAAATAATTCGAGTCGTTCGTGGCGGATTGAAGATTCTGGATCTTCAAAAGCTTAAAAAAGCCGCTTGAGGAATTTTCCTCTTCGTTTTGTTCCGTGCGTTTCAAAACATTTTTTTGATGGGTTGAATTTTAGCGTGTACACATCTTCTTCTGACCCGGGGTCAGTGTTCGTTATCTCTCCCTGAATTGTTTTCCAGACAGACTGTCCGTTAAACAATTGTCCGATTACCAAAGAATACTTCCCGACCCCCGTTCCCCGCGCACGGATCGTAAAGCCGCCGCTTTGCGCATTCTCAATAAATACAATGCCCTGGCTCTCGGAGTATGTTTTTCCTGCGTGTTCTACTGTTACTGACACCGGTGAGCGGACAAGCACAAGTATCGATTGGTCCAACTTCGTTCCCCTTCCTTCTTGAATCTGCTCATCCCGGTAACCAATATCCAAAGCATTCAGCAGTCTTTTAAGGTTCGCTTTTGTATATATTATTTCCCCATGATTTCCTTTGAGTTCAATTGTTTGAGGACCTATACGCGAACTTAAACCAAGTATTACTCCATCTCCCGGTTTCAAAATACTCTTAATCGGGTTCCCACCTTTGTTTACGACATACTTATATAGTGTGTTATAGGATTTACTTCCCGCCGCAATAAGCACATCAGTTAACAATTTTATATCGGCATATTTCTTCAACAGCTTATTCACCAGCCCGAAGTCCGAGACAGGTAGCACTCGCCCGTTAGTTGTTTGTAGGAAGTTATATGTGGGCACCAAATCATACAAAACAGGCAATTCTTTCCGGACCACATCCAGGACAGACTGGTTCGGTTTACGGTATAACTCCACCGACACCCGTTCCATTAACCAAAGAAATGAATTATCATCTTCTATACGACCCATGTGTAATGTTTCGTACACTTTTGTTGTACCTTCATGTGGCGACCCAACGGTTACTATTTTTGCTACATTGGCTGTTCCATATTTTTGTGCATAGATTCTGGAGACCAGACCGCCAAGCGAGTGACCGATGAGGATAACCTTCTTCCCAGGTTTGCCCACGATTACTTTTTCACGAATATACGTATTAAGGATGTCCGCCGTTTTTTCTACCGCTTTCCTCCAATCATAGGCAAAAAAGTAAAAATCAGTATCGCGTTGGTACCCCAGCCGTGTAAATGTGTTTTTCACGTTATCGTACTCTTTAACGATTGGGTTCTCTGTCCAGGAAAACGGCTCGACGATTTGCTTGTGTAGTATTGCATCCTTGTTCCAGGACCCAAACAGACCCGGTATGAAAACGACGGGCGTTCTCTCCGGTACCGGTGTCGGGGTATTTGGCACTAATGTTGGTGAGGGAATTGTAGATGGCGTAGGAGTGCTTGCCCCTACCGTAACCGTAGGTGAAGGGGGGCTGGATGCAAGCAATATATTCCCTACGCCATTTGTACTTATACCCGAAAAGTATACAAGAGTTTGGTTGTTATTTTTCACGGCACCGGGTGCAAAGATAAAATTATCCTCTTCTCCAAGTGTACAAGCAACTTGTTCAGGAGTATCTACGTCATTCCACTGCACCCCGTTTGCGCTTTCCACCGAATATATGCCATAACCGCATTGTCCATAACGCTCATAGTACAATTTATACACCGAGCCTTCTTTAAGTATTGATGACCCTCCGGCAATCGTAAGTAATTGTTGGGAATACTTTTCCCACAGCACACCGTCTGCTGAAGTTGCCAAACCCACGTCCCATTCACTTCCATACCCCGAATACCACATTCGGTACACGCCTCCCTCTTCCTTGAATACAAATGGCGCGGCAACAGATTGACTGTCCCACCCACCGGGAGTGCCTGTAAGAACAGGTGCAAAATCGCTCTCCCATATCATGCCGTCTGTTGAAGTCGCGCGGTATATCCGTATACCCGCAAGACCGGGATAATTCCCGGAAAACCACATTACGTAGCCCTCGGCATCATGAATCACCGTCGGGTCACCTAAATCAAGCTCGGGGGACGCCAACACCGGACCGTGGCTAGTCCAGTGAAGTCCGTCGGGAGACGTGGCATAACCTATTTTCGCCTGTGTACCGTTATAGCTTGAAAACCACATCTTAAACTGCCCGTTCTCAACAAGTACTGTCGGCTGATATTTTCCTGTTTCATCCCAACCGGTATAATCATTAGTAAACGCAAGAGGTTGTCTCGTCCACTCTGCCTGTACAGGAGAAACGTACCAGAGAAAGATAATAGTCGACAGGAGCAGATATACAAAAAAGGTTAATGTATGAATATATTTTTTCATGCCACCATTGTGGATCATGAAAAAAAATGAAACAACGGACTATAGGCAACAAAATAGGGAGATTGGAAAATACCAACAGGATATTACTTGAGCTTTCGTACCGGAAGTAAACTAAAAAGACATAACCAATCTTCCTCTATGGGAATCTCAATACCATTCGCCTGCAGCCATGCAATAAGGTTAGGGAAAACGGCGTGCCTGTTATCTATCACGTCTATACCCTGCCGAGCCCGCTCAATATTATATTCACTAATTTGCGTTAACATACCCTGGATTTCTTCATAACCATCACCGAGACTGGCTAGCTGTTCTGAACATTGGGTTATTCCCAATTGCTTCATGACTTTCCAGGCCTCCCCAGCATTTGTCAGAAGGGAGTCTCGGATTTTATTAATGAACGTAACGTATAACCCTGGATTCTCTTCAAAAATTTCCTGTGCTTCCTGTGGATTGATGATCGGAACAAACTCAGGAATCTCAAGTTTGAATCCCAAACTGGATCGGTAAAAAAGAGCTCGGGTTGCCAGCTCGAGGTAGTATCGCTTCTGTTCGATTTCAGGCAAGTGCTCAAATTTAGATTTATCTGGGAAACGAATTACTACGGCACCGGTCGCATCCCTCGGTATGGTTTCCGATTTCACTCTGAACCCGACTTTCACTTTCTTAAAATTGAGCGGACTGACCACATGCTCAACGATTTCTGCCCTCACTGCATCAATTGATAACCCAAACTCCGATCCACGCATATCGAGAGACCCTTTTGGTAATGGCGGTATAAAGTCAGCTCGATACTTAGTAATGTATGGCACGGTATCATTAGGAGTACAAAAATATCCGACATGAACGCTTAATCGCTGAAGTCCTGGGGTGTTTGTTGCACCTATTTGGATACGAATACCGTATAAAGTACCGGCGAATTTCTTATCGTGAAATACCGGAAGAAAATAGCTCCAACCATTGTTTCTGTCAGGTACTTCCTTACCCCACGTTATGCTTTGAACCAATTCAGCAAGAATCTGTTCAAGTGGACCCGGGTCGGTTACAAATTTATGATCCCAATCGGGGTCAGACAAAATAGGCTCGCTTAATGCTTTGTCATGACCATAATCCCGTACATTGCTGTGTAAATATGCTTGGGCTTGTTGCGCAAACATTTCTCCATAAAGGCTTCTTCCGATAGTGCAGGTACCTTCCTCTTTCGCTAGTTGTTGGAGAACAAAAAAACCGCGCATATCTGCAGGATATACTTGATGAATAAATTCCAATATATTTTGAAACCGATAGGCGACCGGCAGTTCTGGCATACCTATAGTACTTAATTCCATTACGGCCAATGCATACGCGGGATGGATTGGGCCCAGTTTCAAGACGTCAAGTACTCGTTGAATCTCAGGTCGATTTAAATACATCGCCCTGGTCCAATCAAGATACAGTTGGGTCTCTAGACCAATATCGTCTAGACGGGGCACTCCAGCAAGCTCAGGTATTTGTGCAAACATTGTTTTCGGACTTGTATCTACGGTACTCATATATTTTTAAGCAAAAAGCCACTTCCTTTAACTGTTTGTATCGCCGATTCAGGAAAACCAATTTGTGCTAGTTGCTTACGTAGTCGGGATATTGTTTTGTCAATTGCCCAATCGGAATAGAGTTTCTGATAATACTCTCCCCAGAGAACTTCTGCAATTTGTTCTCTTCCTACAACTTCACCCAAATGCTTTAACAATAGCTTTAGGATTGCATATTCATGATGAGACAAGACGCTCGTTAAATTGCAAGCTCCGAAAATAAGTTCTCCTGCATTGTTCAATTTCAATGTGTTATGGTTATTTTCCAGTCGGATAAGCTGAGCAAGTACTTTAGGATATACGTCATATTTTTTACCTGCCTTATTCAATACTTTAATTGTTTCCAAATATTGCTTGGCATGGACCAACGATTCCGAAATCGGCTGATGAAAAACTACCTGTTCTAAGACTTTTCTTTCATCACTCCCTATAAGATTCAGAAACAATTTGGTCTTTGCCTTAGCTTCATAGCTGCGCAAAAAGGCGTCAAGATTATAGTTGGTGTTTTCTCTAATTGATCTGACATACGCCTTAACCAGCATATTATTTCCTGACAGAAGACTTAAAACTTTTTGATGGTCTTCAGTTAGTGTAATTTTCCAGCGATCCATAAAAGTTTTAATAAATACCTCGGACTCTGATACTGTTGGCATTGGGAGATACACAATCTTTTGTACCAAAGAAAGTAGTTTCTCACTACTTTGGAATAGGGGGACAAGATCAAGATTTTGTAATTGGATAGCAGTATGGATAGCATTCCGATTTACAAGCACCAAAGATGACAGCCCATTGATAATCCTCTGTGCTTCATCACGAGAGAACATTTCCAGTTCATCAACAACAAAAGTTACCGATTTTCCCTGTCTGGCAACATTCTGACAAATAACTTCTATTTCTGACAATACATACTCTTCGCTACTATTAAACTGATTGTCCGAGTGCTTTAAATCAACTTCTTTGTTTAATTTAGAAGCCAACAAACGGAAAAAACCAAGTACTTTATTTTCTGATACGACCATAGTACTTTGAAGATATATAAATATCTGTTTATCCTTATCTGACGGGATAAACTGCTCAATCTGCTTATTCATACCGAAGAGATCTTGCAAGTAAACACTTTTCCCTGTTGCTGGGAACCAAATAATCAGGGAAGATTCGTTGTTTAGAGGTCCTTCAAGCAAACTCTGCGCGAGGTTGGATAGATACTTTTCGCTCCCTGCATAGACTTTTGGGGTGTTCATTTGTCAGTTAGATTGCTAATTAGGTCAGGATTATAGCATATTTTGTCCTAACGGTCAAGACTATAGGGTATGGTGTCGCTATAATCCCGAAATGACCACTGAACAAATGGTTGTTCCGTTTTGCAGAGATCGAGTTATCACTTCACAACGTATTGAATATGGAGACGTCGGCTGGAACCCTGTGACTATACCATATTGTCGTGAGCTGGGAATAGATACAGAAGCCGCTAACAGATGGTTGCAAAGTTTACGTTTATCATTTTCCTTAACACTCGGCGCGTTTACAGATAATTCAAATGAGTATACCGTGACCACTGCTCATCAAAGCACGAATCACAATCATGCACAGGCTACTGTCGGAACTGTTACACGACAGAAACCTCAACACCTGCTTCAATTAAGCCAGAACTTCGAGTCTCCTTCACAGCAGATTAACTTTAATTTCCAGGCAATGGAAAGACAATTAGCAGAGCGCAACATACAGAGAAGCGATTCCCGTTTTATTCCCGAGTTTGCACGCTTGTTTAACGAATCATTAAAAAAGGCAGCAATACCGCTAGTTATTTTCAACAACCTCTACGAGTTAAAACACGATTTTGGTCACTTTCCCGAATATTTTCTCTTTCTTATTAACAGTGCCTTCACATTTTTGGCGGAAGGAGCAATTCTCGGCTCTATGGCTGCTCAAGGTGAACTAACTCCGGAGTCTATTGCAGCAACTACCGCGGCACTGGGGCTGATCAACTTGGGGGCGCACAACATAGTAAGCCTTGCATCGCTGGCAATGGGCAGAAAGTTTCTTGACCCAGCAATATCCAAGCATGGGACAGAGGACGAAACTGTTGGCGAGGCACATTTTTGGTATTTAGCTGGTAGAGAAGATTTGCTACTCAAGCACATGATTCCCCTTAAACCATGGCGATATTTAGCTATTCCTGCAGCTCGAGCTGTTCTAAACAGGCAAACATTAATAAAACCTATCCAAAAACTATGAGTACCGTTGACCACGAAATAGACAAAGCACAAGCGTTGGAAGCTGCAAAAGCGTTATCTATGTCTGAGGCTAGTCCCGTAAAATTTTTGGAGGTATTTGAAGCAACAAAGCAGTTTCATTCTGAATTCTTCCCCAGTGAAGTAGCAAAAATGGTCGTTTCAATAGCGCTTGGCCATATTAAAATGATTGTCGCAGGTAATTTTCCTAGGCATATTGAGCCCATGACAACCGCATTTTCATACTTGGATATTATTGAACACTATCTCAATCTCTTCAGAGAACCTAGAATGTCAGGTCGTGAGCCGATAAGTACTATGGCTATGATTGGCCAAAATCAGCACCGCGCATCCATAGACAGTTTACTCGCAGACAAATTACAACCTGAGGGAATATATCACGGCGAACTTCACCCCCAAGATATGGAAGCATTTATCGATATTTTATCCATTATAGAATTGAATTGTCTGCGTTCCTTGGTAAAGCATAATCTACCGGCATCTGTTATATGGTCGGTTGACCGATATGCTGGTGGAATCGTTTTCGTATCGAGTAAAAGACTTGACGCATTTCATAGTGCTCTGTCTGATGATGACGGAGTATCAGCGTTTTTATTTAAAAAGTTTTTCGAAAACCCAGATTATAGAGGACGAGCAGTATCTGTCGTAAATGACCTGAGTGGCCACACGCTGAACGATCCTATGTTTATACGAAGAATGACCAGCGAGCGGGCTGACTACCGCCATATGATAGACGAAAACGAATCCGGGACCAAATTTATGATCGAAGGTGCTCTACTTAAAATAAGATTTTATCGAGAAGCATATGCTCTCGTGATGCAAGTGCTTCAGAAACAGCGTTCATATGAGTCACAGCTTGCAAAAACAATGGCCCACCCAACAACTGCGGTGGTGCTTCATCTGCCTTAAGAAATCAGGCAAGACGTCTTCACAATTT
Organism: Patescibacteria group bacterium; assembly: GCA_041665145.1. GTDB lineage: Bacteria > Patescibacteriota > Microgenomatia > UBA1406 > UBA1406 > JBAYJK01. Next base: position 308,936 of record JBAYJK010000001.1, on the reverse strand, counting down.
TCCTCCCCGTACAAACACATCCTTAACGCGCCGTGCTTGGTCACATTTATACAGCATCTTCGGAGTGAAAACGGGGATAATAAAAGGAACCACTGCGTTGAGCGGATTTGCAGACATATGATTACCCGGCTCATCAAGCTGTTTTTGTATAAACAAATTGTGTAACATCCGTCCATACGCTTTGTCCTGATCATTATCATTGAACGTTTTCAGCCCTGATCGCGATAATAATCTCATGTGCTGGGCAACTTGCGCATACGCTGTAGCCATAGCACTTTGAGTCGAAAAGAATAATATGGTGAAAGGATGGAATTTCCCCGAAGCAGCATTCATAATAAGGGCCAATGCAAGTGGGCCAATTCCGACGAGGAGTGACCTCAGAAAGATTTTCATTTCCGATATCATAATTTCAGGATCCTGCAGCTCAACCAGTGCAAAATTAAGTCTTGTAAGCTCCGGCAATGCAGCGTGTAATACCCGGTCGACATGCAATCCGACCGCTTGAGCATAATCACCTGTCTTATATTGCTGAGTCAATTTTCTGACCGCAAAATCTGCATACGGAAGCGTAAGTGACATCGGCTCGCTTCCTGTTCCCGGAGAAAAGATGTACGATTGTTTGTTCGGGTGGCTAATTGAACGAAATTTAATAACGGTCGGAAGCACCAGGCCGAGCTCATCTGCAACATCCTCAAGCGCATCAACATCGATATGCAAATTTGACAACATAGGATGAGGTTCCCATTCTATTGGACCGGATCGATGATTGTTTCGTTTACTTACGGGAAGATCGGTAACCGGTTGCCATATGGGTACAAATTCAGACTCGGAAGCAGGAGTGTAATCAAATAAATCAGCAGACATATTGTCTGATAGTATACACTATGTTTAAACCGTGTTGAGGTTTTGCATATACTCTTCCAAAAGTTTAGAAGATTTCTCACAATCTGCGGGATCATACCAATATGCCTGCCATCCTGCAGCACGTGCGCCATCAATATTTTTCTTTGAATTGTCGATGAACAGTATCTGATCTGCAGAAACGCCAATCCGTTTTTGGGCAATTTCATATATTTCTTTGTCCGGTTTCATAGCATGGACAACACTTGAATCTACAATAAATTCCCAGTTAAATTCGGGAATAAGGTGACGTTTATTAATTTCATCAAGCATCCGTGGATACATATTTGTCAACAACCCAACAGGCATTTTCTTATCTACCGCAGTCACTACCGGAATAATACTTTCGTTTAGAGCAAATCTATTCACGAAATCCGTAAAAATGGAATACCCGTTTGGGAAAACAAGCGAAAACTCTTTTTCAAGGAATGGAATAATAGTGTCGATATCTTTAAAGCCCCTGCAGACATCCTTCTCGTATTCTGCATAATACGCGTCGTAGCGTGCATTATCTTCCGGTTTTATTCCGATATCTTTTCTCATTTTGGCCCATGCATCACCCACCGTAGTGTCTTTCATTACCACCCCACCAACATCAAAATAAACAAAGGAAATCATGTGACTATTCTAGTCTACTTATTATTTAATGCAATGCTTACCGGATCATTTTCATAAACTACCTTTTGCCTCTACGATATTGACTTAATTCTGTTACTACCGACTGGTCAAGAGTTGAGCCAAACGCCGTATCAGGATTCCCAGCAAAAATAAAATTCGTAACAATTTGGCCTTCCCCATTATCATATGTATCTGTGGGAATAAAGTCACGTTGCATCATAATTTCGACTCTCCTTTTGTGTTCAGCAAAAGCTCTCGCGGTATCTGGTTGAGCCAAATCCAATTCTAGATGGTTCATTTCATCAGATACGACTACTCTGGTCGATATAGGAACACCTTTTGGTTTAGCAAATAAGTTTTCAATGTACGGATTTTGGAATACCCTTCTCAGAATTTCAGTGGCTTCGGTATTATTCCTTGGATCACCAAGAGGAAAATGAGTATTTACAACATCAACTACCACGCGAGTTCCTCTGTGCTGAACACTATCAGCTATTGACTGTAAAGTTTGCCTATCATCGATAGGGACTTCTGACCAAAATTGGTTCCGATACTGAACGATTCCATCTGCACCTATGTCAGCTTTTACATAAATTAACCTGGAATCCGTAGCCGGTGTTGCCTCGTATGACGCAACCAAGCCTTGTTGTTCTCTAAGTCGCTGTTCTATTGTCCGAACTGCGGTTGTCTTTCCCACTTTTTGTTGTCCAACAATAAGCCCAGCAAAAGGCTCGTCTGCCCCTATTGCAATTCCCAGTTTATTGGCCATTCTGTCAACAACACCAGTCCACGCCTCCGGAAATCCGTAGAACATGCCTTTTTCAGGTCTTTCTATTGGTGATTCATCCATTCTATTAGATCACGTTAACACAACGCTAACTTAATTTTGGATAATGGCACTTTTTCCACTTTTTACCACTGCCGCACCAACAGGGGTCATTACGACTTAATTTGTTAGTACTCGTCTGAGTGTCCGATTGTCTGACTGTCTGAGTGTCGTTCTGATTGATTTTATTCTTTTTGTTTTTTGATTTTTGAGCTTGATTTGATATTTGTAGATTTGAATTTTGAGTTTGCTGGGAGTCGATTTCCAAATGCAACAACCTTCTGAAAAAGTCTGTCCGGATATTCTGGAGCATTGTGTTAAAAAATTTGTATGATTCCTTCTTATATTCAACCAGCGGGTCCAGTTGTGCATACCCGCGCAAATTAATTCCTTCGCGCAAATCTTCGATACTTGTTAAGTGTTCGGTAAAGTAATAGTCTATTGTCGAAAGAAATAACGTCCGTACCGCCTCTTTGAATAACTCGGGACCGAATCCTTTTTCTTTTCGGGCAAGCGCCGTTATGATATTTTGTTCAAAACGTTCGGTAAATTCCCGCGGTTCCATTTCAAGGAGTGCTTTTCTACCTTCCTCATCGATCGCAAAAAAACCTTCCAGGAGTTTAACAACTGCTTCTTTTTCATCTTTTTTTCCCATAGTGAAAGGTATGGAAAAGTCTTCCACGAATTTTTGCACTTGGGTTTGCATGAATTCCGAAAACTGGGTTGTTGGTGCCGCCACATAGTCCATAATCTTGTCGCGCTGAGAATAAATAATGTCACGTTGCTTATTCAACACATCGTCATATTCCAACAGGTGTTTCCGCGAATCAAAGTTAAAACCTTCCACCTTAACTTGCGCCTGCTCCATTGCCCGCGAAACCATTGAATGTTCGATGGGCTGATTTTCCGGGAAGTTAAAAAAGGTCATGAGTTTCCCGATTTGGTCACCACCGAAGATTCTGAGCATGTCGTCTTCAAGTGCGACAAAAAAGCGTGTCTCGCCCGGGTCACCCTGTCGTCCGGCCCGTCCGCGAAGCTGATTATCTATTCTGCGTGACTCATGGCGTTCCGTTCCCATGACAAACAAACCGCCGAGTTGTACTACTTCATCGTGCCCTTTTTGCCACTCTTTGTATGCCTTTTCGTATTCCTTATCGGCGCTTTTAACTCCTGACTCCTGACTTCTGACTCTGTTCGGCGCATTTCCTCCCAAAATAATATCAACACCGCGGCCGGCCATATTTGTCGCAATGGTTACTGCTCCTTTTTTACCGGCATCAGAAATAATCTGAGCTTCCCGCTCGTGATTCTTCGCATTCAGCAGTTCATGTTTTATTCCCTTCTTGCGCAAAAGAGAAGATAGAGCTTCATTTTTGTCTATACTTGTCGTACCGACCAATATCGGGCGACCTTTCGCATGTTCTTCTGCAATAATATCCACGAGAGCCGTGAATTTTCCGCGTTCGGTTTTATATATAAAATCCGGATGGTCTTTACGAACGAGCTTTCGGTTTGTGGGAATAACAATCACATCAAGCTTGTAAATTTTATGAAATTCTTCAGCCTCCGTAACTGCGGTACCCGTCATGCCTGCCAGCTTGTCGTATTTTCTGAAGTAGTTCTGTAGGGAAATAGTCGCAAGAGTTTTTGATTCTTTTTTGATCGCTACGTTCTCTTTCGCTTCTATCGCCTGATGCAAACCTTCTGAAAACCTGCGTCCTTCGAGGAGTCGACCGGTAAATTCATCAACGATTATTACTTCCCCATTTCGAACGATGTAATCTTTGTTTAATTTAAAAAGTGATTTTGCTTTCAACGAAGCTTCCAGATGGTATAAGCTGTCGTAGTCTTTTTCATAAACATTGGTGACACCGAGCATTTTTTCAATTTTCTCAATTCCGTGTTCCGTGAGGTTTGCCGTACGCATTTTTTCATCAATCACATAGTCCGTCCCGCTCATCAACCGATCCACCATTTTTGCGTACTGGTAATAACGGCTCACATCGTCGTCAAACGGCGAAGAAATAATGTGTGGAGTTCGCGCTTCATCTATTAACACCGAGTCAACTTCGTCGACAACTGCAAAATAAAAATCCCGTTGAACTTTTTCCGGGAGTGAAAAAGACATGTTATCGCGGAGAAAATCAAAACCGAATTCACTGTTAATACCGTAGGTAACGTCCGCTTGATATGCGCTTCTTCTGTCGGTCGGCTTCAGGTGACGCATGCGCCAATCTGATGCCTTTTCGTCGAGGTATGTCTTGTCATATACAAACGACTGCTCGGAAATCATCGCGCTGGTTGTTATACCCAAGAAATCGAACACACGCCCCATCCAGCCTGCGTGCAGCCGGGCCAGATAGTCATTTACGGTAACCAAATGAACACCACGACCGACCAGTGCATTTAGGTATAAAGGTGCTGTTGCAGAGAGTGTTTTCCCTTCACCCGTTTTTTGCTCTGCAATCCGTCCTTCGTGGAGCGCAATACCCGCTATAAGTTGAACGTCGAAATGGCGTTCTCCCAATACCCTGACCGCTGCCTCCCGAACGAGTGCAAACGCCCACGGAAGAATACTGTCGAGTTTTTCTTTCCGCCCGCCCATCTCTTCTTTCAAACGCGCAGTTTCTTTGGGAAAATCCGCATCTTTCAGTTTCTTGGCTTTTTCCTCAAGCGCGTTTATTTCGACAAGAATTGTCCGATAGCGATTGAGCTCCCGCTCATTAAAGTTAAAGAATTTGCTAAATAATCCCATTATTTTTTTGTTGACGATATTATTTTCCTATCTTATCAAATCCCACAAAAGGTTGGAGCACTTTCGGCACGAGGATGGTTCCGTCTTTTTGTTGATAGTTTTCGAGAATTGCAATAAGTATACGGGGCGATGGAACAGCTGTGTTGTTGTATGTATATGCAAACTTAACTTCCCCGCTCGCAGTTCGGTATCGTAATTTAACTCTGCGTGCTTGAAAGTCTGTCATAATAGAATCGCTCCCGATTTCTCCCCACCCTTTACGGTAAGGCATCCACAATTCCAGATCATACTTTTTCGCCTGTGGTTCTCCCATATCTCCCGTGCACATTAAAAGTATGCGGTATGGAAGTTCAAGATCGGTCATGATTTCTTCCGAGTTTTTCAGGAGCTCTTCATGAATGGTGCGGGACGCAGATTCGTCTGCCGGTCCAACTACAACCTGTTCCACTTTCCAAAATTCGTGTACCCGATACAAACCCTTGGTGTCTTTACCATAATTACCTATCTCTCGTCTGAAACACGGAGAGAAGGCGACGAACTTTTTCGGCAAATCTTTTTCGGGCAAAATTTCATCACTGTAATATGAAGTCATTGGGATCTCCGCTGTTCCCGAAAGGTACATGTCATCTTTTTCCAAATGGTATACCTCATCACGGCCCCACGGCAACTGGGCACTACCGAAAAGGGTAAATTCCTTTACTAGTGTGGGTGCGATAAAGGGAATGTATCCCTTTTTTGAAATCTTCATGAAAGCATACATAAGTACCGCAAGGTGCAACTGAGCAAGCTCACGCTTGAGAAAGTACCCGCGATAACCGGACGTTTTTGCACCTCGTTCAAAGTCAGCAAGATCATGCTTTGCGACCAAATCCATATGTGACAATGGCTCAAAGTCAAATTTCCTCGGTTCGCCGACACGCTTTATTTCCTTATTATCATTCTCGTCTGCACCGATTGGCGTCTCTTCATACGGAATATTCGGAACCTTCAGGAGCAGATCATCAACTTGCTGCTTAAGTTGTGCTGCCGCATCTTCTTGAATCTTCAACGCCTCCTTTATTTCTTTTCCTCTTTTTATGGCTTCTTCACTTTTCCCGAGTTTTGCCGCTTTGTTGCGTTCAGCTCTGAGAGTTTCGGTTTCAGCAAGCAGTTTTTTGTATTCTTCGTCAAGTCTGAGGAGTTCGTCGATATCGACTTTCCGATTTTTTAATTCTGCCGCACGCTTAACTTTTTCCGTATTTTTCCGGATAAAATCGATACTCAACATAAGTGAAAGTATACAGCATTTACGAGTTACGGTAAAGTTGCCCCGTCAAAGCCGTACGATTGAAAGAAATCATATATTTTTTTGAGGAATTCTTTTGAACATTGGAAAATCGATTCGTTGCTGTCCCGCAGATTGGTAAGTTCTCCGAGAAGCGCTCGGGACTCTTTTTTAGTAAGCACATGGGCTTGATTCACCGAGCTGTTAATAAGTCCTTCGCGCAGTGCGTTCTTCGCTTTTTTATCTCCCTGTAAGAAAAGCTGTTGCAGAAATAAGTGGCGAGCACTAACTGCATTTCTGCGTTTCAACGCAATAAGCATTCCGTCGGCTCGTGGAACCGGATAGAAAAATTGCTTCGGCAAAAGTTTAACAAATGAAATTTCGAAAAACGCCTCGATCAAAAGCGCCAATACGGAATCGTGTTCCTCATAGTCCTTTTCAATCTTTTCACTCACGATAAACACTCCGTACCTGAAGTCCTCATTGGCAAATATTTTCCGTAGCAACGGCTCAAAAATACTGTATGAAAGCGCCCCACATACAACATCGTAATTAAAGTCATCGTTTTGCAGAATATTGGAAATCGAGACATGTAATGTTTTAAACTCTTTCTGAATGTCACGTAAAAGCTTCTCAAACCTCATATCAACTTCGAAGACTGTCACGGACTCCGCTTTTCTCAACAATCCTTTTGTTATAAAACCAAGTCCGGGACCGATTTCCAGAACCCTACTTTCCTTGGTAACGCTGCACGTTTTCACGAACACATCAATAGTTCCCGGTTCCACCAAAAAATGCTGACCGAAGTGTACGGGATCTGGGGTGATACGATATTTTTTAAGTAACTCTTGAGTTTTTGCTTTAAGTTCGTTCATGTGGTGTCCGCGTATCTTTTTAATAGTATAAATTCAATTTTTGTCTTTCTCAACTCAATATGTTATAGTGAGGTTCTATGAAGAAAATACTCCTCGATATTCTCTCAAAAATTCCCTCCGTTGACTACGCAGATATCCGAATTGTGCAAATAGACACCCAATCTATTGCGACAAAAGACGGTATTGTGGAAGCCCTCGCAACAGGATCAACACTCGGTTACGGGATTCGGGTTTTGAAAGACGGAGCATGGGGGTTTGCCGCGTCGAATGACTTCAGCACGCAGGCAGTTGATAAAACCATAGCGCTTGCACTTCAAATATCACTTTCATCGGCACAGAATAAATTTGAAGACATCGTGCTTTCTGAACAAAAGAAAATCGTTGCTTCATATAAAACTCCGGTCAAACAAGACCCGTTTACTGTCCCGTTCGAAGATAAAATAAAATTATTGCTGGAAGCCGACAAGGCACAGCGAGTACATAAAAACATCGTAATATCTCAGGCATCATTTGATGCCCATCGGGAAAGAAAATGGTTCGCGTCTACCAACGGATCGATTATCGATCAAGAAATAACATGGACAGGAGCAGGTATTGAGGCATCAGCAAGTGACGGAAAAGATTTCCAAAACAGAACGTACCCCAATTCCTTCAGGGGACAAAACATGACCCGTGGATATGAATCGGTAGTGGAATCGGATCTTGTCGGGAACGCTGCGCGTGTTGGTGAAGAGGCTGTGCAGCTCTTGACTGCTCCGTTGTGTCCAACAGGAACATACGATTTGATTTTGGACAGTAACCAACTCGCATTACAAATACACGAGAGTTGCGGACACGCGACAGAACTCGATAGAGTGTTGGGTGATGAAGCGTCTTACGCCGGAACCAGTTTTCTGACTCCTGAAAAACTGGGAACATTTCAATACGGATCACCTATAGTCAATCTTACTGCAGATGCGACGATTCCCGGAGGCTTGGGTACATTCGCTTATGATGATGAGGGGGTTCCTGCACAAGAAACGTACCTTGTAAAGAAAGGTGTTTTTGTAGATTACCTTACTTCACGACAATCCGCACATAAACTGCACCAACTCATCCCGTCATACAATTCTCCCAGTAACGGAACCATGCGTGCGTCGTCGTGGGACAGAATTCCGCTTATTCGCATGACCAATGTCAATTTACTCCCTGGTGAGGAAGATGCTCATAACGGAAAAGCATGGACCTTGAATGACATGATTGCAGACACGAAAAAGGGTGTATTTATGTCCACCAACCGCTCATGGAGTATCGACGACAGGCGCTTGAACTTCCAGTTTGGCACGGAAGTCGGATGGGAAATAAAAGACGGTAAGAAAATACGGATGGTTAAAAATCCCACCTACCAGGGCATGACTCCCCAATTCTGGAACAGCTGTAATGCGATAGCCGGGAAAAAAGAATGGGTCGTATGGGGAACCCCGAATTGTGGAAAAGGACAACCGTCTCAGGTAATGTACACCGGACATGGTGCGTCCCCTGCACGTTTCAAAGATATACAAATTGGTGTCGTAAAAAAATGGTGACCGAAAAAAAACTAAAGCAAGTCGCACAGAAGGTTCTGTCCCTTTCGAAAGCTGATCAAACAGAGGTCATACTTTCCGTTTCCGAAAACGGTTTGACGCGATTTGCAAATTCCCAGATACATCAAAATGTGGCATGGGAAGATGTTGGGATATCTGTTCGTGTAGTTGTGGGAAATAAAGCAGGACAGAAACGGATCGGCGTCTCGGGTACAAACAGCTTCTCGGATGTAGCACTGAAGAAAGTTGTCGAAGACGCGATAATGCTTGCGACGCTCCAGGAACCTGATCCCTACTTTGAGTCGTTACCAGGCCCCATGGCAACTGCCGCAGTTGAACAGGAGGTGTTCCACGATACACCGGAAGAGCGGGCTATTGCGGTTATGACGATTATCAAAAAGTCACGCGATGCTAAAATAATTGCCTCAGGATCACTCAGCAGTTCGTCATCCATGATAGCCATTGCTAATTCTCTGGGTGTATGGGCATGCCACTCCGGATCAAGTGCAGATTTATCTACTATTCTTATGGGAGATACGTCAACAGGTTTTGGTGCACAAGTTGCACGAAGGACAAAAGACTTGGATGCAGAAACCGTCGCTACAACGGCAATTGAAAAAGTACTATTAGGAAAAAATCCGAGAGATGTGGAGCCCGGCGAGTGGGAAGTAATTTTGGAACCGCAGGCAGTCAGCGAAATGCTTACGTTCTTTGCCTTTTACGGTCCAAACGCACGTATGTATCACGAACAGGCCAGCTGTTTGTCAGGCAAATTAGGAAAAAAAGTATTTAGTGAAAAAATTTCTATAGTTGATGATGCGCTTCACCCTGAAGCATTTCCTATTCCATTTGATTTCGAAGGGTATCCGAAACGGAAAGTGGAGATTATTAAGAAAGGTGTATTTGAAAATCTGCTATATGACTCGTATCACGCCGATCGGTATAAGGCGGAAAACACCGGACACGCCTTGCCTGCCCCGAATACATCCGGACCGATTCCTTTACACCTTTATCTAGAACCCGGAGAAAAGAGCAAAGAGGAAATGATCAAGAACACTAAAAAGGGAATCCTGGTAACTCGCTTGTGGTATGTCAGGGTACTTAACCCACGTTCCCTTTCGTTAACCGGTATGACGCGGGACGGTACGTTCCTAATAGAAAATGGAGAGATAACCGGGGGCGTGAAAAACTTACGCTATAACCAGAGCGTTCCTGAGATGTTTACGAATGTAATCGATGTTGAAAACAAACTGACTCCCCTTTCTAGTTTCGAATCGGAGATTGGCATCAGCCGAGTGCCATCCCTTCACGTATCAAACTGGACCTTCTCCAGCGGAACGCTATTCTAGTGTGCTCTCAACGGGATTCGAACCCGTGTTCCCAGGTTGAGAACCTGGTGTCCTAGGCCTCTAGACGATAAGAGCAAGCGATATGGATCCCGATGCTCGACAAACTCAGCATCGAGGATGCGCGATGCACCGAATAGACAGTTTGAACTGTGCATCGGCACGATTTTCTCACAAATATATGGTATATTGTACCAAATGAAAAAACGAGGAGATATACTGCTTACAAAAGAAGGAAAAGAAAAACTTGAAAAAGAAATGGCCGATTTGCGGATGAATCGTCCGAAGATTCTTGAAGACTTGCAACGCGCCCGTTCGCAGGGTGATTTACGGGAAAATGCAGCCTATCATGCGGCCCGTGAAAATCTCTCAAACACTGATCGCAGAATTGTTACACTCGAATTAACCTTGAGAAACAGCACGGTGGTTGAAAAAAGCAATTCGGATGACGTGCAAATCGGCAGTAAAGTAACACTCGATCTCGAGGGCAAAACAATGAGTTATGAAATTGTCGGAGAAGCCGAGGGCGACATTAAAGCAGGAAAGATAACCCACAAATCTCCGCTTGCACAGAAGCTTTTAGGTAAGAAAAAAGGTGCTACAATTACTCTACATACGCCTAATGGCGAGAAAACATATACTATTTTAACGGTCAAATAATATGAACACTCAACTTGCTGATGACTTTGTCGGTCAGCGTGCTAAAAGAATAGAAAAACTAAAAGCACTGCGTGATCTGGGCATAAATCCATATCCATCCACTGCCCAGAAAGACTTTGCAAACACTCACGTCACGGACAATTTCGGTGATTTTGAAAATAAAAAAGTACATCTTACCGGACGTCTTATGTCAATGCGGGAACACGGTAAACTGGCATTTGCGGACCTTGTGGACCAATCCGGGAAAATTCAATTGTTCCTTAAGCAAGATACCCTTATTGAGGAGCTTGAAAATTCGTATCTTGGATGGGATCATTTGTCACTCTTTGACGTAGGTGATTTTGTAGAAGCACATGGAACCGTTATTAAAACAGTTCGGGGTGAGGTTTCTTTGCAAGTTACCCATCTCAGATTACTGACTAAAAGTCTGCGCCCGCTTCCCAATCAACTGAATGAAAAAGAATTGCAGTTCAGACGAAGATATTTAGACCTTATAACAAATCCTGAACGTAAGGAATTATTTTTCAGGAAGGCTAAATTCTGGCAGGTTTCCCGGGAATTCATGCGCAAACACGGCTTTGTCGAAGTCGAAACTCCCGTGCTTGAACATGTTACGGGAGGAGCAGATGCCCGCCCATTCGTTACCCACCACAACGACCTTGATCAGGATTTCTACATGAGGATCTCTACGGAACTCTATCAGAAAAGACTTATCGGCGGAGGGTTTGAAAAAGTATTTACGTTGGCACCGAATTTCAGAAACGAAGGAACAAGCGAAGAGCATTTACAAGAGTACTATCAGCTCGAATGGTACTGGGCATACGTCAGTTATCGGGAAAATATGCTATACGTACGCGACATAATCCGGCACACGGCACAAGAAGTGTATGGGAAAACTAAATTTGAGTCTCATGGCCATACATTCGATCTTGCGGACGATTGGAAAGAAATAGATTACGGGCAATGTATTACAGACCGTTTTGGCGTGGATATTTTTACAACCTCTGATGAGGAAATGCTTGCGATATTAAAGAGAGAAAAAGTTGTCCTGACCGGCGCCATCAACCGCAACCGCCTGATCGACAATTTGTGGAAGCTCATCAGAAAGACCATCGCAGGACCGGCATTTTTAATCAATGAACCAAAGTTCATGTCCCCGCTTGCCAAGTCCAAACCCGATAAACCGGAATTGACTGAACGATTCCATGTCATAATTGCCGGATCAGAACTGGGCAACGGGTACTCCGAGTTAAATGATCCTCAGGACCAGCTTGAGCGATTCCTTGACCAGCAGAAACAGAGGGATGCAGGAGATGATGAAGCACAGATGCTTGATATAGATTACGTTGAAATGCTCGAGTACGGTATGCCACCGACTTCAGGCTATGCACATAGTGAACGTCTTTTTTGGTTTCTGGAAGACGTGACCGCACGAGAAGCGACATTGTTTCCGCTTATGAAAAACGAAGTAGAAGAACTTACCAAGAAGATCTACCCCCAGGTAGTGCTCACCGAGTCGAAATAATAACTAGTTACGTTCTTTTTCGAATCTTCTGTAATTTTTTTCTACTTTTCCCGACTCATGGAACTCCCACATCTCATTTGAAAAACTTCGACAGAGTTCTTCAATTGCAATTTTTTTCCTATCTTCACCTTCGGCAATCGCTATTGATCGCACAAGATTTTGCACCCCTTTTTCAACTAAACCGGGGTGCCACCATGGCCAATTGGACAACCAATACAGATAACACGAAGAATAGGCTTGATCAAGGTAATCTTGCGCTGTCGCATTAGTGCTTCCTGCAATAAAATCATGAACCGCCTGCAACATTGCCAGATACTTTTTTTGTAGTTTGTTTTTACTCCACAATTCAAATCTCTTTCCTTCTTGCCATGTTGAAGGCCTGATGTTGTTTACAATATCGGCAGAACTACCAAACCGGGAAACAGCTGCCGACGCAGTTATGAGCTGCACTTCTTTGCTGTCCAACAAATCCGACAATACTTGCAGCCGCTCTGAATAGTGATGCCCGAATAGTTCGGCATCGTTCACGGACACAAGCAATTCGCCCTCACCACAATTATTCTTTACTACGTCTAGCACAACCGACGCTTTCAGGATTGTGGGATATGCTCGGAAAATTGCACAGACATCATGACTATTTATAAGCAACAACTTATCATTGTAGCGCGCTATCGAATGGCCTTTTACAGATGATGTCAAAGCGCTTTCATCAACAAAAACATATTTGACGGGCATTAATTCAAGACTTGACTTATTGACAGCGAGCTCCGGTGGAAAAAAACCAACCGTGGATTTCACCTCAAATATTTCTTCGAGCATTTCGCTGTTTTTTTTGATTTGTCGCTTGAGCACATCAACCGGGGTAATAGTCATTAATGGATGATACAAGGCGCTTGTTGTAAGTTCGACTTTCCCTTCACTAACGAGCTGTTTAACCATTTCAAAGAAACGGTTTGCATTCAACCTTCGGAGCTGAAACAATAGACTACCGCTTAAATTCAATGTAAGTCCATAGCCTTGTTTTCCAAGAAGCATTTTCAATAACGGCAGGTAACACGATTCAAGAACTTGTTGTGTGATTTCTGCACTTTGTGTCGGCGGTTGGTAGAAATGTAAGGTAATTGACCAATATCTCATGTGACCTAAGTATACTCTTCATGGTACAATGAACGTATCAAAGTACTATTCTTATCTGCAGAAGTGGCACCGTTTGTTACTGTCGGAGGTCTTTCCCAGGTTATGTACTTCCTTCCCAGGGCACTCAATAAACAAGGACATGATGTGCGTGTTTTTATGCCAAAATATGCCTCTATCGATAGTTTGGAGAATAAACGAAACAGAAAATGGAAACTCAAAAAAGAAATAGAGAATCTTGTCGTGCCGATCGAGAATGTCCATTCAAAATCAAAAATCGAAGCATCGCCGGGAACTTTGCTCTGTAATGTTAAAGTTTATCCAAAAACCTCACTGACGCTGAACACATACTTTCTTGAAAATAAGGAGTATTACGAACTCCGTGCCAATCTGTACGGATATAAAGATGACCATGTCCGGTTCGCACTTCTTTCAAAAGGATGTCTCGAATGGCTTATGTACATGGAAGCTTTTCTTGCACGAAAAGACCCGCGCGGATGGATGCCCGATGTTATTCACTGTAATGATTGGCACACGGGTTATTTTATAGAATTGGCCCGCCAATCAAAACGTTACAAAGATCTGCTTTCAAAAATACCTATTATTTTTACCATACACAATTTCCTTTACCAGGGCAACTATGATTTTCAGTATGGAAATCACAAGGAGCACGATAACGGGACCATTCCACTCGCTTCACTTTTATCACCCGAATTGCAGATGCAAAACGCAATGCTCAGAGGGATACTCTATGCTGACGCGGTCAATACAGTGAGTAAAACATATGCGATTGAAGCACAAACTCCTCAATATGGCGCGGGCCTTGAAGAGGTTCTGCAAAACGTCAGTGGTAAGCTCGATGGTATTCTGAATGGTCTGGACACCAAAGAATTCAACCCCCAGACAGATCCGATTATTAAGAATAGATACTCCTTACTGAACTTCTCAACGCGGCGGCGGGATAACAAATTGGATTTGCAACGTAAATTTTTTTTGGAGGAAAACCCGAACAATCCTCTATTTGCCATATCGGGACGGTTAACACAACAGAAAGGTTGGGATGTTTTGTTGAAAGTGCTTCCCCATTTGCTTTCGCAGCGAAAGGATGTCCAACTCATAGTACTCGGCAGCGGAGAAGAACAATACAGAGATCAAATTATCGAGCTTGCAAAAGTATATCCCAGACAAATCGGTCTGCATCTTCGATCTGATTTCCGTCTGCCACGCAAGCTTTTTTCTGGAGTAGATATTATGCTCATTCCAAGCGCTTTTGAGCCGGGTGGCATTGTTGCCTTGGAAGCACTCAGATATGGTGCAGTACCATTAGTTCATCGGGTCGGAGGGCTTAACGACATCATAGTCGATTTTGACCCGGTGAAAAAAACAGGCAACGGATTCTCATTCACGAACAATGATTCGTGGGATTTTTTTGCATCTCTGGTTGAAGCACTCACAACCTACAAACAGCCGGCTTTGTGGAAACGGCTTGTTCATAATGGTATGTCGTATGATTTTTCCTGGAAGTACTCAGCGCTGCTATACCAGGATTTGTATAAAAATGCGCTTGAAGTTCGCAGACGTGCAACGAGTGTTACACCACACCCGGCATACGAACAACAACCGCTTCCGTAACTCTGCTATACTGTGAACATCGAAGACAAATCCTGGTTTAAACATTTCACTGCATCTCCGGCGTGTGATTACATACGAAGACACCCGATCGTATACTTTTGTGCTGAGTTCGCCATAAGCGATGCTATCCCTATCTATGCGGGAGGACTCGGAATTTTGGCCGGGGATATTATTCGCGAAGCGGCAGAACAAGAGGTGCCTCTCATAACAGTCGGCTTATACTATCATGAAGGTTATCTGCATCATGATCTTTATTCCAACGGAATTTTGATGAAGGGGGCTCAGCGAACAGATCCGACAACCATAGGTCTCTCACCGGTTGTCGATGCTGACAACAAGCGGGTAATTATTACCGTGCCAGTTCAGAGCGCGTCCGTTTACGTACAGGCATGGACTTTACAAATAGAGGGTGTCAAATCATATTTACTTGATACGAATCTGGAGCAGAATACCGAAGAGGACAGACATATCACCGATTATCTGTATGCATCCAGTAAAGAAACTCGCTTCAAACAGGAAATTGTCCTCGGATTGGGAGGTCTGCGTTTTCTTGAGGCCCTGCATATTACGCCAATAGCGTACCATCTGAACGAGGGACATTCTGCTCTCCTTGCTTTAGAAATTGCGCGGTATGAAATGAAAAAAAACTCGAGTATGTTTGCTACAGAATTAGCCGCTATCAAACAGCATATAATTTTCACAAATCATACGCTTATTCCCGGTGGCAATGACGTATATTCGGTTGATTTGGTGTCGTCACTTTTATCCGGTTTTGCCAAAGAGTTGCAGGTTCCTGTTACCGATATAATAAATCTCGGTGTCATTGCAAAGTCAGATATTTTTTCAATGACTCATTTAGCACTCCGCTTGTCCGGAAAAATTACGGCAGTCAGCAAACTGCATGCAGAAAAAGCAAAAGAAATATGGGAAGAGTATCCCATGACTCCCATTACCAACGGAATACACATTAAGACATGGGATAAGTCGGAATCGGGTGACCTGTGGGAAAATCATCAGAAAAACAAACGGCTTTTACTAACAAATATACGTAATGTGACCGGGACACAATGGGATGAAAACACACTCCTGTTGGGCTGGGGTCGGCGCATCGTCGAGTACAAACGGCCACTTGCGCTTTTTAAAAATCTTCTGCGATTCAAGAATTTGGCCACATCTCAAGAAAGACCCTTACGGGTAGTTATTTCGGGCCTTTCGCACGCAAGCGACGCTGAAGGTTTGACAATCCTTGAAAAGATACAGGAAATTGTCACCTCCGATTTGAAAGACATAGTTATCTATTTGCCTGATTATCGAATGGAGAATTCAAAACTTCTTACCTCCGGATGCGACGTGTGGCTGAATACACCTATTGTCGGGTTTGAGGCATGTGGCACGAGCGGTATGAAAGCGGCCCTAAACGGTGTTTTGCCCTGTTCTACCGGCGATGGGTGGGTCGCGGAAGCTGAACTCTATAAAGTTGGCTGGTTACTGCAGGATACCCATGTATCTGAAGATGTTATTTCCGTATTAGAGCAGAAAATTATCCCGCTGTATTACAACAAAGATGCGAATCAAATTCCGGGAAAATGGGTAGAAATGATGTACAACGCCCGTGAAATGGCGATTAACCAATTCGGTGCCACAAAAATGCTGAGAAAATATTTTGAGGAGTTGTATCTGCCTATTATTTCCACACACGAATCAGGTCTCAGTTAAGAAATCCTCAATTTTTCTTACTTGGCGTGATGTAAGCATTGACCTTAAACTGATACCATATGTTTCATATAACGATTTCAAATCTTCCTTATGCGCACGAGGATTATTCTCCCTGCCGTATAGTTTGCTCAGATTATTCTCGTGAAACCGGTGCGCATACAACGGACCGGGAACATACAGAGGAACGTGTCCGGTCAGGGCAAAACGGATGCAGAGATCAAGATCCTGATAAATGGCAATGCGCATATCAAAACCTCCCACTGACTCAAAACTATGTCTCCGATAGAGACAATTCTGCTGAAAAAAATGTTGACCGGAAAAAATTGAGCAAAGAAGATCTTTAGAGTTTTTGAATTGGAATCCATAGTAATCCTGACCCAATTGATATGCCAAGTTTTTATCCGTCCTCAAAAAATCACCATATAACCACTCGGGGTTTCCTGCGTTCGTGTGTTCACAAAGCAACTGGAGTGAGTTTTGGAAAATAACATCATCCTGGTCAAGAAAAAACAAATAATGAGCGTCCGTCTTCTTGACGGCAAAATTTCTTGCATTGGACGAGCCGGCATTTTCTTTCAATCGGAAAGATCTGAGATGAGGAAAACGGCACTTTTGAATTATCTTCCAGGAATCATCGGTAGAACAATCGTCAACAAGAATGTGCTCAAACGAAAAACGGTTATTCGTAACCAGAAGACTGACCGAGTTCAAACACTCATGTATAAATTTTCCCGCATTGAACACGGGAGTAATAATTGCGACTTTCTTCTTTGTGCTACTTATTTCAGGACAGATACGAAGATCTTAGCATATCTTTCAGACTTTTGTGAGCAACGGGGTACGCATCGGATAGGAAAACTTGTTTTTCAACCCACTCAAAATGTTCAATATGATCTCCCGGATTGTTTCCGATATCAACGTTTTGTGTCGAAGTACCGCATTCGTAGGTCAAGCATTCTATTTGGTAATCCCCATCGTGTTTTCCAAAAAAACGCCATGTTCCAACGAATTTCGAACTAACCACTTCCAATCCTACTTCTTCCCACACTTCCCGTTTCAACGCTTCAAGAGGTGTCTCTCCACATTCAATTTTGCCACCAGGCAAATCCCAATAGACGATGCCATTATGATTCTGTCTTACTATTAAAATAGAGGCTCCTTGAAAAATAATGGCCTTAGCAGCAGGGATAATGCGTTTCATGAGAGCATGAATAACTTAATTACTTGCATCCTGAGGGCATCTCATTCTTCAATTTTACCGTTTCCGATCCTCCGGTCAAGGTAAAAGTAAGTATGCTCTTTGCGGCCGGTTTGGTACCCCATTTCCTCACAATACTTCGCGATAATGTACTGACTGCAGTTCTCGACTGATAATACCGACTGGTTTTCCCGTTTGTTGTTACATCAATTGTCAACTTATACGCAATTGACTGCGGTTGATTAAAGGTAACCTTCCAATTTGTACAACTGACTTGTGATGTGGTTGTCTCTGTAAGAGGCATGGATTTAACGTCACCACTTGCCAATGGTCTCGTAACGGAGGACGGTGTACCGACCGGTCTGTTTCCTACGTGGAACCCGCTGACTGCTGTTCCATTGTAGCCATCATTAGTATCAATAACTATTTGCTCTTGTACAAAATGGAATTTTACTTCACTCCCGCCAGAAACTGGAGGTGTTGAGAAACCATCTTGAACGCCGTCTTTGAAATCACCTGAAGCTACCCATCCACTCTTCAAGACCTCTTTCACTATATATTGCTTACTACAATCAAGATTTCGGAACGCAAATGAGTTTGGCCATCCCGACCACGTGTTGTCATCGGTTGTCGTAGTTCCGAGTAACGTCCGTGAACTATCTGTGTTTAACCGATACAATTGGAATGTCCAATCTTGCACGCCATCCATACTGTCGCAACCTATATCATTACAGTAACCCATATTAAATTCCCTATCAGCATTTCCGTCGTTAAACTTCTTCCCGCCGACTTCACAGGTCATACTTGCAGGCGTGGGTGTGGGTGTCTTCGTCTTTGTTGGAGTCGGGGTCTTGGTTTTTGTCGGTGTCGGAGTCTTTGTTGATGTAGGAGTGGGTGTCTTCGTGGAAGTCGGTGTCGGTGTGTTCGTTAAAGTTGGCGTTGGAGTCTTTGTGGGTGTGGGCGTAGGTGTTTTTGTCGGTGTTGGTGTAGGTGTTTTTGTGCTCGTTGGCGTTACGGTTATTGTCGGTGTTGGAGTAAACACATCAAACTCGCTTTGACATATCGCTCCACCTGTCTGAGCATTTGTCTTTTGAACAAAATTAAAACCCGTCTTTATTACGAGAAACCCTACTAATAACAACCCCAGCCCGATTACCGCGAGTTGCGTTATGTTTAATAACCCTTTATTTTTGTTCATATTATTGCTTTATTTTATTCTACTAGAATAGGCGTCAACTTAGGTTGAGATAAACATCTTGTTGAACTGTAACATTGTGAGTTGTTGCCACATGTCGTGTTATACATACTACAGTTTCCTATCCCTCCACAACTCTTAACACATTGTCCCTGTGCTTGAGAAAGTGTTAGATATCCACATGAAGAACAACTGGTTACTGACGAGGTAGGAGGTACGGGCGTATTAGGAACGGTTGTTATGGTTGGCGGAATCGCAGTCACCGGAGGAGGTAGTGTGACATTCGCTTGTCCCCAGGGTGTGCATTCGTTATTAACAGAGTTATCAATCGGATCTATATACTGTCGACACACTTGGCACTGGTTCGTGAAATGTCCATACGATTGAATCGTATAGTTCGCAGTTGCAACATATGCTCTAGAGGAAGGCGGGACATTGTTAATATAGGTCCATACCTGACCTCCGTTACTCGTGTACCTGAAGTTATAGTGATGTGGTGTCGCACCATTTGACGCAGCATTACATGTCAATGAAACTTTCCCCCACATTTGGGGAGGCTCGCCTACGAGATGTGTTAACGATTTGCACTGCAACGCAGGAGGAGGAGTGGGTGTTGGCGTTTTAGTTGGGGTCAATGTTGGGGTGGGAGTTTTTGTCGGAGTCGGTGTCGGCGTGTTTTGCGGTGCCGTGTACTGAGCGCGACAAATATTTTGATTAACGCCATTTTCGTCCGCTGTATAGTTTATCCAAGCGGTTTCATCTCCATAAGCAGGCTTTGTCCATGTTTGGATTGTGTATGTTCTTCCGGGTACGTAATTGATATTGGTGATCTTCATATTCGTCAAATTACAAGTGACCTTGTGAGCTAAATTGTTTCGGGAATTGTAGTTGACCATTGATGTGACAGGAGCAGTATTTTCCGTACGGTAGTAAGTACAACTGACCATTGGGCCGTTGTCGATTATCGTAATATTTCCATTTGCATCCGCCGGCCATTGACGGGTCATATCACCCATCCAGATAGCCCTGGTTCCCAAGACAGTTGACGTCGTATTAGTCACAGGATTAAATTCCAAGACTCTAAAACGAAAGTCAACCCCACCATTAGGATAGGCGGGTGGTAGCTTAATAGTATTATCACTTCCCGGCTTGTTACCATCCCAGCTACTATAAATATATAGTGTCGGTTTCCAATTTGAGGCTACTACAGAATTTATAATTGTCGACTTTTCCGTATAATTCCAGTTCGTTGCGGGTACGCTGATCCCATTACACTTAGAACACTCGTTTACGTTATTATCTACAGCCATTTCAAGATTAACCTGAGTACAGTCTCCGGACCACGAATCGTTCGTGCCGTTAAATTTCTGGTGCCATGTACAAGTATTACCTCTTGGGCCTTTACCGACAAACGTTACGACACCCGAACCCGTTTGATTGTTATACTGCGAATCGTCTTGCCATTCCTGACAATAAGATAAGGACGTTGCCCGACCAATCGCGTTCGTCTGCCCCATTGACGGATCTACACAATAATATTCACCCGCAGTCATACCAAAGTCACAGGTGTAGTGGCCGGCTTGAACTCCTTTTCCGAACACAGCCATACCTATTAGTAGCAAACTTAAAAATACAAAAATATTTTTTCTCATTGTGTTCTCGCAATAACCATCCATCCGTATTCAGTTACATCCCCAGCTTCGTTACGCTGATAAATGACAAATGGGTCGGATGAGCCTTTAACTTCTAAAGAAGTTAGTTGTTTATCAAAGCTCGGGTTTGCCGAAAGGAAAAACATACCAAGTCGAGCAAAGCGGGAATCAGAGTTTGTGAAGCAAAAATTCGGGGAATTACTCGTGCGGAATTTAGCAAATTGATTTTCCGGCAATTTAAAAGATGTAAATGGCAAATGACTTTTCATAAAATCAGTTTTTAGTTGATTGAGTTCGCTTTTCGTTACCCCATTTTGTATTACGAATAACACCTCCGAAGGTTCGGTTCCTTTGGCAAGTAGTTCTTTAATTATTTTGAAGGAAGAAAAGGCTGAGTCTTTCATACTAAGATCTACAACTGCGGCGTCCTTGTCAAAACGGAAACTAAAGACACAGCCTGCTAGATTGTCTTTATTTGGCGCTCCTTCAGTCGGAACAGTTATCTTAAATTCCTGTTTCATAGTTCCGGGGAGTGAACTCAACGCCTCTCCGTTTGGCCCTGTCCATTGATTCTTACCTCGACACGCATATGTTTTGCCATTAATTACAACGGTACCTGCCGCGCCTACACACGCACCATTCTGATCTGCACAACCTGCAACTAAATCACAACTGGCTGCTTTCGACTTTGATTTGAAAGAAGACTTACTTAACATCACAAGGAGAAGCGGAACGAGAATAACCGCAGCAAAAAGAAGGAGGAGCATCGAAACGCGGGGTGTTTTTGGTTCGTTAATATCTTTGTCCATTCGTAAATAAATAAATTTCGCCTGACAATCAGCATATAGAATTTGAAATCATTGTCAAGAGTTTCTGAATAAAAACTGAAGTCTTTTCGACTATAGGACAAATCTCTCCTTCGCGATCTACTTGCGGACTGTGTCCGCCGTAGCTCGCTTCGGCGAGCGAAGGCGGAGCACCTAGGTCTGGAACTATTTAATCCTCATAGTTTAAACCCCAGGACACTCAATTGGTATTATAGAGCATTCTTCGAAATTCTATCCTGTAACTAGTAAAAAATGCTACAAATACCACACTATAAAAAGAAGGAATAAACTATATGATGCATTTTGATCTACTTTATAAATTTTCATATGATTTAATAATCATATCAGTATTGTCAATAAAATCTTTTGTATTGGTTGTTAACAAGTAATCATTTTTATTTCGTTGATGAGCTTCTGCTATTAAGAAATCTCTTAAGACTTTGTGTTTTTTTAAACCAGGTCTCTTTTTGAGATGTAAAGCGATAGAAGCATCTCTTTTAGCTGAAATATGAGAAAGATCCATTGGTATTGATACCGGAATTGATATTCCCATACCAGGCTCTTTCAACACTATTAGCACATTCGAACTAATAAGGCGTTTGACTTCTTCCAATTGAGTATCAATTCTTATCTCTTTAAGAACACTTTCTGTAATATATAATTCGTAACGATTATCTTCAATAACTTTCTTTGCTTTTACGTGATTTTTTCTATGTGGATTAAGATAATCAAATAAAATACAGCTATCGAGAGTTATTTTTAATTTCTGATTCTTGTTTATCATAATTCAATAGGTTTGTAATCTTTGCCAGCAATTGTCTCTCGAGTTTTCTTACCTTTTCTTGGGTATTTTTTCAGAAACTCTTGGTTTTCTGAGACTAGATAAATAGTATAGTAAATTTGGCCTTTTTCATTCTTTAACGCTCTGCCTTTCAATAATCCTTCCCGTTTTAATTTCCTTCTAGTTGCAGGATGTATTCCGAAATCAGATTCTATCTGCCAATCTTGAAAGTAAATATTATCCTTGTCGTATCTATGTTTTAGTGGAGGGATAACGCTAGCTTTGATATTGTTCCAGCAATTTCTGCACCATAAGCCATTTAATGTCCACCAAATGTCTTTTCCATAGGCTCCTTCACCACAAATCCCACAAGAATACGGACCTTTACCGTCGTCGAGGAAGAATCCTTCCGGCTCTTTCTCAAGCCTTCGTTTCCGTGTTTCTTCAACGCCATCAAACTCTCCAGACATTCTTGCGAGTTGAACAAGGTTATGGCTCATATATTTAGCGCGTTTTTCTGGATCAATCTTTGATTTCGAAGCTTTTACCTCTTTTTTGGCTCCAACCAATGCAAGTAAATCTTCTTCTTGCTCAAATGCTTTCAGAGTGCCAGAGAGATACCCAAGACGATAGCGAATTCCATCACTCATCAATCGCCAGTTAGTATCTTCTAATGTGTCTTTGACGAGTTTTTTAAGGGTGGTTTCACTTATGTTAGGATTTCTTGTTGAATTAACATCTAAAACGTTAAAGGGTATCGTAAGAAATCTTCCCATGCCTGGTTTATCCAATGTGAATTTAACGTACTTTTCCTTTTCTAGTTTTTCGGTCAGCAGCTTCTCGATTTCAAGAACCGTGAGCCTTTTTAGATTTACTGCCGTTTGATAGGCTTTGTCATCGTGTTTCTGTTTTTCTTCTTCATACACTTCATGACCTACCTCGATTGCTCCAAGTGTTTCTACGTACTCTATCCCATCTTTTTCGTTTAGACAAAACTCTTCCCGGTATTTTTCAAGAAGTTTTTTGCCTTCTTCTTCCTTTTTCTTTTGTTCTCTCTCCCATTGTTTGTGTTCTTCGTCATGTTTAGCAAGATCATCAATTTCAGTTTTGGTATAGCCGCACGTCTTGCATTTATGTTTCCAACTGATAACTTTGCCTTTTCGCGTAACTTTCATGTCTATTTCATTTTTGCATTTTGGACAAAGTTCAGGCTTTGACACGCGAATCTCACCGTCGTCATAAACCCACTGCTGTTTTTTGCATTTACTACACTTAAAAAGAAACATCATGCGCATGATCGGGCTATCGTATGAATAATCAAGATGTTTTGAAGATTTAAAAAACATGGAGCCGCTACAGAGAGGACAGATGACTGTTTCTGGGACTGGAGTGTAGTCTTGCTTATCTTGTTTTAATTTATCTTCTTCCATCCACTTCTCGATAGTTTCTTGTTTCTTTTCATATCTCTTGCCTTTGATAACAAAAAGAATGCGGTGAAGCATCAGATTCACATCGTGCAGTTTATCTTCTTGGGAAATATCATTTAGTTGTTTACTGTTTAGACTTTTCTGATAAATTTCCTGAAATATTTTTACATTATCGAGACATTCTTCAATTGTACGAAGGTCGTAGCGGTCGATATAGTGTTGTTCATCATGCAAGTACTGCACAGCTTTTATTAAGTTCTAGGTATTAAACAAGAAAGTTGGTAACCTCTATCTTGTTTCTGTTCGTAGCACTGGACTTCCGGCATGGCATTCAATAATTGCCCTAAAAAGATGGCAATACCCAGTGGACCTGCAAAAAACAGAGATATCTTGTCTACGCTGTATTTCGTTACCGCTTCTCTAATAAGTCTCTTTGCACTTCGTGCATAACTAATAGCTGACTCTTTAGTAATGGTTTCGCCAACTCCACTTTCAGGTGTTAATTGAAGACTTGCTTTAAATCGACTTCCTGACTCTGAGATATATTTATTTAAATCAGTTGTAACATCGGCCACGATATTGAATTTAACAGCCAATCCACTTCCGTCAGCATACATTTCACAGTCTTCTGAGGTTAAATTGAAGACTCTCTGTGTCGAAGTATCAGTCCTCCATGGTTCGGTTTTCTGGCCTAATCTTGGTAGCAGTTCAATCACGTATTCGCCGACCTCAGGGAATGCCCATCCAAGAGCAACCCCAGCCGATAAACAGGCTGAACCCTCAAACTTTATAAGTCGAACTGTTCCGCTTTCTCGCACTCTTTTTTCTAAATCAGAAAGCTCTGGTAATAATTCTTTTTGCCATACTTCTGGCGGAGCTATCTTTCTTGAATTTTTTTCAAAATGTTTTGACCAGTCTAAAACTTCGTCATACTCAAGTTTTAGTTCGTATGGTGTAGATTCCCAGTGGTACATTCTGAGCGTAAATCCTTGCTCTTCCATCTGAAGTCTGTAGTTTTCTACAAACTCGGTCATTTTAGCTTCCAAATCAGCTCTGTTAATAGTTTTGCCAGAACTATCCACAATGTATGAATACAATGGGTGAAAAATATGCCTAAAATATTTTATTTTTTCTTGGTAGCTCTGAACATTTTGCATCCCTCCACAGAAAAGACGAATAACTTGTTCGAGCTGAGTAAATCCTGGCCATACAAAGTCAAAATGAACCTTTTCTAAAATAAAGTTTATATCTGCATCAGCACCCAATTCCTTAGCAATAGCAGTAATGCTTGCCAATGTATCAGCAGATACTTGATCTTGTGGTGTAAAGTAATCCTTTGACCCTCTGATTCTTTCTAGCGCTGTCTTTAGTTTAGTAACTCCATCATTCAGACCAGTGCTTGCAAGTACAAATCTCTGGTATGTATTTGGGGTAGAAGCGTCCTTAACCTTAAATTCTTTCAGAATGGTTTTGAATTCTGATTGAGTTATTGAGTAACCTTTTATTTGAGTATAAATTCTAAAAAGCTTATCTTCTTTATTAAATGCAATATCAACATCACCAGAACCTTCTTTAAGAATTTGTATAAAATTAGCGTCGCAAATCCAGTCTGGTATTTTGCTTACAATATAAGCATCCTGAAATTTATATCCACCTTCGCCATACAATCCTCCCATGGCTTGCTTTCCTAATAGTGAAGCCGAATCAGTCATGATCGTCTCCCTTCTTGAAATGGAGGAGTTGGTTGTAAGGATTGAACAGTTTCTAGTATGTCATTAAACTCTAAAGCCCTATCAGGATAGGCTTTCAATATAGTTGTTGGAATTACTCTATTAGTAATATCTGAGTAGGTGAAACCGTATGTGCGACCAGAGTTTGGTGATGCTGCATTTATGAGTTGTGACAATTGCTCAGCTGTTAAACCAAGATCTCCAAAATATTGTTTAAATACCATACCCAACTGTTCTTGGCTCGGGCGAGAAAATTCATGCGTAATTGCGGCTCTGCGCATTATTGCAGGGTCAATTGCTTGGATTCTATTTGTGCAGAATACAACTAAAATAGGAGCGTGCGCTTCTCTGACATGGTCAATACCTTGTATCAACGCATTAACGCCTGCTTTATCCTCATGATGCATTTGCGATTCTTCCCTTGACTGGGCTAATGTATCAGCTTCATCAACCAAAAGAATTATAGGTGAATTAACTGCCTCGGCAACTCTTTTAGCTTCATTAAACGCTTTGTTGATGAGTTGAGTCATTTCGCCCACAAGACCTGTACCTCGAGTTTGGACACTTACCCTAAGTAAGTGCACATTAGATTTCAGCTGTTGCGCGATCTCATTTCCAAAAGATTCTGCAAGTGCTGTTTTCCCCGTACCAACATCTCCAGCAAAAACTATTAATGGGGTACGTCTTTCAAATGCTTTACAGGCAAGAAGGACTTTCTTGTTGTACTTTTTACTCCACTTTTCCAAATTGTCACTCGCAACCAATAGCGAAGCCTCTTTTGTTAATCTTTTTTTAATATCATCTAGGCCAATAAGGCTGTCGTATATTTCTTTTGATTCATCGTTGGGATAGGAGATGACTCCCTCAAAAAACTTTCCAGCTTGTTGTAAAGCGGGATTAATAGTTTCTGTTTTTTTACTAAAAAATGGTATTTTTCTCATAGTTTTTGCCTGTAATTCCAGAGAATCAGGAAAGTTTCCTGTTGTTACCGATTCTGCAATAATTGAGTTCAACTTTGCAAGCTCTTCCTCTTTTACAGAAATGCTTTCCTGTTCCAGAATATGTTCTATCTCTACGACTGTAGCCTTAATTGGGTCAGAACTTCCTTTTCTTTCAGCTTCGGATATTATCAACTCGATACCAACTTCAATGTCTCTTATTTGTTTCCCGTTTTGCAAAATTGTGATTTTCATATTTTATAAATTGATCTATTTGCGCCAAAGCTATTGCTTGAATACGTCTTGTCTTGTAACCAAGACCCACCAGCATATTGGAGCTGTAAATTAGACGATCCCCACTGTCTCTTTAACGTATCGTAAAAAGCTTGTTTATCTTCAGCAGACAAACCATTCCAAGAAGTGCTGGGGGTTATGACTACTCGAAAGGACGTCCCTTTAAGATTTAAAAATGGAATTGACCCCGCATCATCATCCGATCCAGCAATTTGTCCACGAATTATGTCATATTTAATCTCGCAGTGGGCCAAGTAAGTTGTTGGGTTATAGAATTGAAACTTTATGGCGTTAGCATATCCACGATAAGTCCACTGAAAAAGATCGTAGGACATATCTTCTTCGTACTCGGCATCAAACATGTCGTGAAATAGCCTAAGTTGAAACATGTCACTCTTAATTTTCCAAATAACATTCCGCACATCGGTGTGTGTAATAGTGTTCGATCTTGTGACTGTACTTGTTTGATAGCTCATATTAATTACGGATTGAATCCTGATCCTAATATCTTCTGCCAATTTGCGACTGCATTTTCTTTCGTATATGCAGAACAAGCCATTGCCAAAGCATCAAATGCTAACTGGGCTTCTTTTACTATGGTCTGTCTATCTGCCTCTGTGATCGTTATACCAACGTTATTTTTGGGATTTATCGGATCATAGACTTGAATTGGAGAATCATCACCTTTAACCTCGGCTCTTCGATAATAGTCCGTAAAAACGATTTTCTCTTGAAGTTGAGTTGAAAGGATATATCGTAGGAATTTCCCAAAAGCTTCTATGCGGGATTCCAAAACCAATTGCGCGTCAACCATGTGACACCATAAAAGCTCAATAAGAAAGGACTTGAACTTGAAACCTCGCTGATTTCTCCACCACTTTGTCATTCGAACAATTTCCGCGTACTGCGGATATAGATTTTTACGCTCTCGGATAAACTCCAAATGTAGAGGAATTGAGGTTTCTACCCATTCGCCATTGTCATTGTTTAGAACATCTCCACGATCATCGGGTTTCCCGTTTGGGATAACAGGGACCACTTCAACATCCAAACCAGTACCCTTAAAGCCAACTCGCACACAATGCGTACCAATAGAAAATTGATCAGGTGTCATGGTATCACCATACACAGAGATCAATGCATCACGCAAATATTCCAACATTTTATTCACTTTATGATCTGGAATCTTGCCGGGGCGCACATAGACAGCAACATCCATGTCATTAATTGTTTTCAAGGCAGTTCCCTTGGCGACAGAGCCCGAGTTAAGCATTTTTACCAACTGGAACTCAGGGTTCTCATTAATGTAGTCCTGAAGTTTCTTCTTGAGGTTGTTAGCCTGATTTCGATAGACTTCCAAAGTATCACTGTCAAGGAATACTCGGTCACCCAAAAAAGTATAGAGTCCTGTGTCTGTTATTTGCATGTTTTTAGTGCTTTTTATCTTCAGGAGGATTAGGATCGTGGCCCGGTGAAACAGTATCGCTATCCCGGATCTGTCCATTCAATCCATGGATTTTTACCTCGCCACCGCCGTTATTGGCCGCAAACTGCTTTGCTTCCAATTCTGCTTCTCTCTGGGTATTAAAATGTCCACTGGACCTTTCTGATTTTTCCTTTTTAGCATCCCAACCGCCCGTAGAATTCCTTACCACATGGTAGTTTGACATCTTAGCATCGATAACTTATAATATTGGTATAGTCAATATCCTTAACCATATATATATTATATCATTTTCCTTCTGAAAATTCAATGGGTATTTTGACAAAAAAGCAGCAGGAGTTACTTGATTTTATCAAAAGATACATGCCAGAGCATGGGAGCGCTCCCACTCTTAGGGAAATGGCTGAATTTATGGGCACCACCTCGGCAGCAGCACAATTTCGGCTTCGCACGCTGGTACTGAAGGGCTTTATTATTAAGAAGCCGAACACACCCCGCTCTATTGCTCTTAATGACAGATCAGAATCTAAGTCCGTCCACCTGCCTGTACTTGGAGTCATATCTGCAGGTGATGGAATTAGTGTTTTCGAGGAGCCTGATCCAGACTTTGTCGAAGTTTCTATAACAATGGTCAGGACAGATGCTCCATATTATTGTTTAAAGGTTGATGGAAACAGTATGCTCGGCGATGGAATCATGAATAATGACTATATCGTTGTAAGACAGCAAAATGATGTTAATAATGGAGAAATAGCCGTAGCGATAATTTCGGATGACCCTGACGAAAAGGCAAACCTGAAAAGGTTGTATAAACACGAGGATCAAATAGAATTAAGGCCCAATAATCCTGATTCTGCATACCAGCCAAAATTTTATCGAAGATCACAAATCCACATAAGAGGAAAGTACTGCGGACTAATAAGAAAAAACGAGTAACGCACATAACCTTACAGTTTCTTTGTTATGCAAAAACCGCATATCTACAACTCTTAGGTTTTCTTTGCTTTTCTCAGCTTTACTTCGGATTTAGAGCGTCACAACAATATATTCTCTTGACAAACGGGAGAATATAGCTTATATTTTTCATGGTTCATTGTTTTACCCTTAATGCAATAAGGCGAACCTTCAGGATAAGCAACTCAATACAATGAGGCTTGTCAAGGTTCGCTTTTTTTGTGCTAATTAAAAGTTCTTTACGTTAAAAATGGAAAAACTTATCTGGCATACGGAAAAAAGAAGAGTGAGGGATCTACATCTTTACAAAGACAACCCGAGGTATATAACCGAGAATCAACAAAAGATTCTGGTGAAAGGTCTTACTATTTATAACCTCGTTGAAATACCTGCAATCGACACAGACAATATCGTCCTTGCCGGGAACCAGCGAATAAAAGTACTCGTGCAACTTGGCAGAGCTGATGAAGAAATAGAAGTGAGAGTTCCTAACAGGAAACTAACCGAACAGGAGTTTAAAGACTATAACTTGAGAAGTAACGCTAATTCTGGCGATTGGGATTGGGAAATCCTCAAGTCATACGCTCCTGAAGACCTAATTCGCGCAGGTCTAGACGATATTGACCTTAGTAAATATTGGGATAGCGAGCTGGGAGTAGAAGATGATCATTTCAACCTTGATAAAGCCATTAAGGAAGTTGCTCATAATCCTGTATCAAAAGTTGGAGACATGTTTCAACTTGGCCCACATAGAGTTGTCTGTGGGGATAACGGGGATCCTTTGGTGCTAAAGCATCTCGCAGAAAACAATAAGGTCTCGTTTATAAACAGTGATCCTCCGTTTGGGATTGGATTGAACTATTCAAGAGGGGTTGGTAATAAAAGTAATTATGGTGGGCAGGAAAAAGATCAACGGACCGAAGATGAGCAACGCCAACTTTTAGAAGCCTCATTGAAGAACGCTCTCTCAGTTGCTTCTCCAGACACTCACGTGTTTTATTGGTCAGATGAAAAATATGTAGGACTCACTCAGCAGTTATTCAGAGACTTTAAAATTGAAAACAAACGTCTCTGTATCTGGATTAAAAACAACCAATCTGTAACCGCTAAGACAGCTTTCAACAAAATGACGGAATACTGCATTTACGGTACTCGCGGAAAGCCCTTCCTTAATGATACTGTCCGAAACCTTACAGAAATACAAAACAAAGAAATATCATCAGGCAACCGCGCGATTGACGATATTATGGATATGTTGAATATCTGGTTAGTTGATCGCCTGCCCGCAACCGAATATCAGCACCCAACAATGAAACCCCCTCCCCTCTACGAGAAAGCAATGAGAAGGTGTACTAAAGTCGATGACTATATTCTTGATTGTTTTGCAGGAAGCGGTAGTCAATTGATTGCTGCAGAGCAACTTAAAAGACGGGCATTACTCGTTGAGATCGACCCCGTCTTCGTAGATCTCATCCTACTACGTTATGAACAACTTACAGGAACAAAACCAGCCAGGCTCAATTAACTTAGGAGATATATACCAATTAGGGAATCATATGCTAGGTTGTGGAAAAGCTGAGGACAGTCTGTTACTTCAACAAATGCTTGGCGACAGAAGAATTAGCTGTGTAGTCACTGATCCTCCATATGGCAGTGATACGGTCAAAGCAAAAGAGGGATTTGCCGAGCTTTCCAATCAAACCAACATCGTTAATGATCAACAACGATCAGGACAAGAATACTCCCTCTTTACCTGCTCCTGGCTTAAAAATGTAAGAAAACACCTCATACTTCCCAATAGCGTCTACATCTTTAACTCGGACAAAATGATTTGGAGTGTTAAGGAAGCTCTGGAAACAGCAGGTGGTAAATTCTCGCAGCTTCTTATTTGGGCTAAAAATCATAATGTTGTCGGGCGACTTGACTATAATCCTCAACATGAGCTCATCTTGTATGGTTGGTTTGGAAAGCACGAATTCTACAAAAGCAAAGATAAGTCAGTTCTCTGTTTTCCTAAACCTAACAAAAGCAAGTTACATCCAACCACTAAACCAGTAGCTTTAATTCGCCATCTAATATTGAACAGCACTCAAATAGGAGATATTGTGTGGGACGGATTTGGAGGTTCAGGAACTACTTTGTTAGCGTGTCAGCAGACAAGGAGAACATGTGTGATGACCGAAATCTCACCGGTATATTGTCAGACTATAGTCAACAGATTTCACAGCATCTTTCCAAATTTACTAGTTAAAACAATTGCCCATGACCGATGAACAAAGGAGCACGACAAAAAGGACAATGCTTGAGCGACTTACTAAAAACTTCACAATTTTGTCAGTATGCAATGCTGTTGGAATTGATCGTAAGACGTTTTACCGCTGGATTGCAGAAGACCCCGAATTTAAACGCCAAGCCTACGAAAACATTCAAGAAAGTAAAAGAAATATTACAGACATGGCGTATACCCAACTTGTTAAACTTATGAATGAAGGTAACTTAACTGCAATCATGTTTTGGCTGAACAACAAAGACCCAGATATTAATAGTAGAAATATAAATATGAGCAATGAAGAACTGAGAGAACTACTAGCGCTACTCTATAACACTGAAACTTTTAAAGATGGCCAAGAAATGCTTGCGACACATGTGTTGCAGGGTGACATTGGCGAAAAACAGGCTCAATTAATTCTTAAATTGTTTATAGCCAGTATGAAAGCTGAGCATGTTGTCATCAGGAAAAAAGAATCTGAGGTATTGAGTGAAGTTTTACTTAGAAAAAAAGTTAACAGTTTGCGGAAGAAATAATATCGTGTCGATTCAACAAAGTCTCATTTCAAAAGTAGCCGAAAAAGGGATTTTTACTCCATATGAAGCGGTTTTACTGCAGTACCTAAATATTAAACAGCTCAAAGAGCAAACTTCTGACGCATTAAGAGCTTCAAACCCTTATATTGCTGCTGACAGCGTACGGAGTTTGTATAACCAACAAGACCTAAAACAAATACTATCATTTAATACACTTCAAGACGCGCATACATACGACGCATACAAATGGGCTGCTGACTTACTCAATAAGTATGACCGAGATAGTGAGTTAGCCGTGTTACGAGGTGCTTCTTTATGGAATGAGCTGAGGTATTTCCGTGACGAGAAACTTATAGAGACTCTTACAGAAAAGAGTTCATTTTCATCCGAGTCGCTCAGTAAATTTATGACTTTTTCTAAAGTCTACATGAAGCCCGTAACCTACAAGCAAATACTTCGTGCGTTTGCTTCAGCTTTACATTCACTTATTGCAATTGCTGACAATGTATTGACACTCAATTTTTTTCTTAATGGAATGGTAGATTTGCCAGACCTACTCTGTCTAACAAATCTTAAGAGTATTTTTGCTGACTCTGAGAAAACAGGCGATGAAAACGAGCAGACATTAAGCCCGTTTAGTATGGATTATATTGATAAAAAGAGTCTATTCATCACAACAATTAACAATAATCACCCGCTATTTACTGAATTTGTACACAACAATTTAATTATGCTGGATTGGAAAACTACCCCTAGCTTTGAGGGAGACTCGCTAACATATGTGAAAAGATCTTTGGAACAAGAATTGCATGTGCCTTTATTTGACGAGGGGATATAGTTTATCTATCCGAACACCGAGAGCACCGGCAATCCTGTGCAATGTGTATGAAGAAGGAGTTCTTTTGGCGGTTTCCACTAGATTGATATAAGTCCTGTAAAACTTACACTCGGCAGACAATTTGTCTTGTGACCAACCCTTGTCTTGTCTTATCCTCTTAATATTTTGACCAACTATTTCTGTAAAACGGGACTTGCTCAACATGTATATATTGTGCTTCCCTATAGTACGATAGTACAACCTACAAATAGTAGATTTATGTTGTATATAGAGTGACATGTCAATCTATATAAAGACTTGACGTATACACAATTAGCGGTATAATCATAGTCAAGATGGCACTAACAGAAGCCCAAAAACGCAGAATCGAAGAAGAAGAGCGATATCGTGAGCAAATGAGTAATCAAATAGTTGCTACCCAAACTCAGAAACACGGTTTCCCCGCGCTGCTTTCGCTATTTATCCCTGGACTTGGACAACTAGTAAAGAGTCAAGTTGGTAAAGGCTTACTGATTTTTATATGCACAATTATCGGTTACATGATGTTCTTTTTGCCAGGGTTCTTGATCCACTTATGGCAAATAGCTGACGCATATAATAACTAGCCATGTTGACAGAAAAAGAAAAAAACAGATTAAAAGAAGAGGAAGCTTATAGGACTAAATTGCGTGAGGAGGCTGAGTATCGAAAAACTGTAAGACACGAACAAGAACATAAATCCACAAATATTCCAGAAACAAAAAGAATTAGTAGCAACATGAGCAGTAAATCGTTTGCTATACGAACTGTTGTAATCATAGTTGCTTTGGTGGTAGTAGCTAGACTGTTTCACCCGGGGGGTTCGAGTGTAGATATAACTACAACTCTGCCTACAAACACGCCTTCGCCAACTCCGGAACCACTTGACGGAACAGTTAATTACAAGGATATGCAGATAGTTATTTCAAATAATGGGACTGAAAATTGGGTGAAATGTAAATTTACCCTTAATAGTGATTATCGCTACCCGACGGGGTACTACAAATACACCGAAAATATTGAACCAGGAGTTCCTTTTCATATAAACATAACTAATTTTGTCAAGAATAATAGCGAGAGATTTAACACATACTTCTATAAGGTCGCCAGCCTATTTGCAGACTGTAACGGAAGAATTGGATATTGGAATTGGTAGCACTAACACATAATCAAGTTAGCTTTTGTCTAATAAACTCTCAAATTTTTTAAGGATCTCCGCTTCTATTATGTAGGGCTCTTTAGTATCTTCTTGAAAATTTTCTCCAGTATAGTCACTGCTACCAACAGATAGATGCTGGCTAGCATTTTTGAGTTTAAGAAGAGATTCGACGTACTTGTGCCAGTCTCGGGCTATCTCATACACTTTTTTCTTGTCAGCGGAATACCTTTGTTTCAACCTTACATAGTTCGCTTCCATAGCATTAAACGCATCATAAAGATCCTGATAATCAGAGGGATCAAAAGGTTCGCAGGAAAAAAGACTCTTTTTCATGGAACGTACATTGTTTTCGATATATTCAATACCTGTGTGGAATTTATAAAACAAAACAGCTAGAACTAATAGAACAGCTATCAGCCAGAGTTGTATATACATGCTAATAGGATTATACCTAATCAAATATTATGAATGGCCTCCGTGATATTTTGCATCTAGACTTCGCATGACTATTGCGGTACCTTGTGACCTGATGAAAGATACTATCAGGCTAAAGTACTGCCTCTATGCCCGTAAATCGAGCGAATCAGATGAGCGACAAGCAATGTCTATTGATGGTCAACTAAAAGAAATGCAACTTCTTGCCAAGCGAGAGAAACTCAATATTACGGAAACAATTACTGAGAGTCACTCTGCCAAAGAATCAGGACAACGACCAGAGTTTAACAACCTTCTGCATGGCGTTACTGAAGAAAGATACAACAGTATTCTGACATGGGCACCTGATCGGTTATCTCGAAATGCTGGAGACTTGGGGCGAATTGTAGACCTGATGGATCAAGGGAAACTGATCCATATCAAAACCTACTCTCAATCGTTTACCGATAATCCCAACGAGAAATTCTTACTGATGATTCTTTGCTCACAAGCAAAACTGGAAAATGATAATAGAGGTGTTAATGTTAAACGAGGACTTCGGAATAAATGCCAGATTGGAATTAGACCAGGAGTCGCACCGATAGGTTATCGAAATGTATTGAAAGTAAATAGAATCTCAACGGTTGAACTTGATCCTGAACGAGCACCAGTTATTAAACAGATTTTTCATAAAGTTGCGGATCAGGGATTCTCAGGACGAATGGTGAAAAAATGGCTTGACGATATTGGATTCACTACAAAAAACGGATGCAAGATGCCGTTGAGCAAGATCTACGTTGCTCTTCAAAACGCTTTTTACTACGGAGAGTTTCAGTACGGAAATATATGGTACAAAGGGACATATGAACCACTTATTACAAAAGCACTCTTTGAAAGAGTCCAAATTCAACTCCAAGTTGCACCGAGACAATGGAATAAACAACTGTTTCCGTTCAAGAAAATTTGCATTTGCGGATCATGCGGTGGAAGCGTCACTGCTGAACTAAAATATCGAAGAACCAAAGCAAACATCGTAAACTCACACATTTATTATCACTGCAATAGAATCAAGAGGTACGATTGTCCTGAACCATATATTACCGAGCAAGAACTGATCAAACAGCTCATTGGTTATTTACCAAAAATAAAACTTAATACCTCTTATCTTATGCAAGAGTTTGAAGTAGAAGTAAAACGATTGCAGCATTTTAAAGCAAACGTAAATAGTGATTATATTCCTCGAATTGAGATCACCCCTCACAATACAGGCGAACAAAGCCCGAGAGAATATAGTGAAACTCATACTGAGATGCTCAAAGAATATTTACTCCACGTTCTCCAATTTGGAACTCCTGAGGAAAGAATCAAGATATTGGCAGGAGTGACATCAAAATTTAGGCTAACAGATAGGCAACTCTTTTTAATTTAATTATCATCCCGTTAGAGGTAAAATTAAAGGGTGGGCATCCAACATCTTCTGAGAATAAAAGTAAATGATTTTAATTTAGTAAAAATTATTTTGATTAACGGACAAGATTTTAACATCTCACTTCCAAAAACAAATGTCGCCAATAAAAAAGTGGATGTTCATTTTAGCCTTCACACTGTTAACGATAGATTGACATTTAAAACTGTTTCCATTCACAAGAACGGAAAAGAAGTAATAGAAGAGGTAATTATTAAGGCTCAAAATAACCCTCAGAATCAGTATATGGCGATTCCAGGTAAGAAAGAATTAGACTTATTTAAAGGCAAAGATTTCAACCTTCAAAATCCAACATTACTTATGAAGACTCCAATAGGAATCGGTGTTAATTTAGTAAATTCATCAATTGATAAACTTTTCGTAAATAAAAAGACTAAGACACCGGATAGTTTATTCACCAACATTGAGAATATACTTATTCCAAATCAGGCAACAGGAATATCCATTCAATGTTTTATAGGAAAAAATTTTATAGGTAAGTTACAGGGTTATACAGATGGTTATGACAAATGGTTCAATTTCGAAGAACATAATTATTTAGGAAATACTTATTTATTTTTATTTGCTGTCAAATTTAAATTTCCTGAGGTAAAAAGTAGCCCTTCTGCTATTCAGGTATAAGCTTAGAACCGAGCGCAAATACCTTGAGGGTCATTTAGGCGATTTTCTACATTACAGGCTATGTTCGGGATACTTGCGTTTTTCGTCGCCTTTTTAGCAAGCCACACAGGGCTAATCGAGCATAGTAGACGGGTCTTGGAGCAACCGAAGACTTTATGCGGAGAGGGGGGGATTCGAACCCCCGAAGACCTTGCGGCCTTACTAGTTTTCGAGACTAGCCCGTTCAACCACTCTGGCACCTCTCCAATTATCATTTATAATGTCCAAATTACTTAGCCTGTGCTTTAGAGATTCCCTACCAATACCAGACTTTAGATAAAGTTCCTCGCGCGAACAATCCGTTGTATTCGAAAACGCCTCATAATAAACCAGGACAAAAGGTCTTCTTCCCTTAGTAGCGAGTACCCTCCCATCATTGTGTTCCTTAAACCTTTTTCTTAAATCCTTAGTTTTACCAACATATAGCTGGTGGTCTTTCTCGCTTTTCAGTACATAAACATAATAAAACATATCTTCATGCAACCACTCCCGCCTCAAACGGCGGGTCGCATTCAAGCGACCCGCTCAAAATCGCGGGTCGCCGACGGAGGCGACCGGCACCTCTCCACTAGATGTAATTATACAATAACCTTTTTTAGATACTCTCACCATAATATTCTTATCCTGTAGTTAGCTTACAGACTGTTGCAATAGACTGTTCTCTGTGATACAATTGCGCATAGTATTTTTTATACATCATGGCTAACTATTTTGCGCGTTTCGCAATAACGTTTTTACTCCTACTGTCGTTGTTGCAATTACGGAACCAATCAGCGACACTCGCGCAAGAGTATCCGACAGTAACACAAACTCCGACTGTTACTCCGACAATCACGCTCAGCGTAACCCCAACTACAACACCACCGGTCATTCCCACATCTACCACGACGCCGACAGTAACACAAACTCCGACTACTACTCCGACAATCACGCTCAGCGTGACTCCGACGACAACTCCAACAAGTGGACCACAATGCACACCCACCCCCACGATCCCGCCGAGCGGGACGCCGACACTAACCCCAACACACGAGCCGACGGATAATCTCGGTTCAATCCGTGTTTGTAAAGTTGTTGCCGATATTAATGGGAACGTTAATGATGGAAATTTTGCTGCAAGCTCAGTATTTACTATCAGCGGATTCACTCCGAATCCCATGACATCGCAGGGAGACCCGGACGGTTTAATTCCACAATCAACCTTCACCACCCCCCTCACTCTTAACACCGACCTTCCCGACTTTGCTCCCGTCGAACGTAACGATGCTCAGTGCGTAACATATTACAACCTTCCAATGGGGAATTATTACTACACTGAAGAATCATATCCTGACAACGGTTGCTGGACCGATCCTGTTTACAACGATCAATATGAAACAGAGGCGGCAAGTAATGCAATGTTTCCATATGACAATACACTCTTTGACTCTGATTCATCTAATGATGATGCACGGGATATGAATGTTGACGGTCATATTGTTTTACACACAGAACGGCCACATCGGACATTGGTCATTTACAATAGATACACAGCATGCCAAACACCGACAGTCACACCGACAATCCCGCCGAGCGGGACTCCGACTGCTACCGGAATACCGGGACCGTCAGCAACAGAAACACCACACCCTTCAGCTACTCCTGGACCGGGCCCGAGCGCAACTCCTGGACCAGGGTCAAGTACCTCGACTCAGTGGGGTGGAACCGGTGGAGGAGAATTGGCAAGCGGCGAAAGTACTTCCCGCTCACCGGCTGTTCTCGGTGAAGAAAGTAATTTGAATCCTTTGATTGAAGGCATTCTCGAATCGTTCAACAATGTTCTTGGTGCACAAACCAAAAAACTTCCGAAAACCGGAGAATCCGCATCTCCCGAGGGACATGCAAAATTGCCCTCCGGCAACACTCTCGAATTAAACGTCGCACTTGATATTCCCAAGATTAATGTTCATACCCTACTCCATACGGGCAGATTGCTCGGCGAAGAATTACTAATCGGAAACCGGGAAGTGCTTGAGTACGGAAATATTATTTATGCTCACAACTCAACCGGATCCTTCGGTAAACTGGTCGAATTGAATAAAGGTGATATGATCTACAAAACTATTGACCAGACAGTCCACGGCTTTGTTGTTACCGATATAGCACGGGTAAACGAGTACAATACCGGAGCAATCCTAAAAGATAATCGGGCACTGACACTCATTACGTGTGATTTCGCAGACAACAGCATACGGATTGTTGTTACGGCACAAAAAATTAATTAAAAACATGGTGACGAAAAATAAGAAAAACGGATTCCCAAAGAAGATTATTGCAATCATCGTTGGCTTATTGGTATTTGGTGTTGCAACTCTTTTTGTCTTCCGACTCAATGAGCATTCTCTTATATCAAAAAACACCGTGACTCCAACGCCAATTGTTCAATTACCGAACGACTGGACATTCGTAAGTGCTGACAGCGCGCAAAACACTGTCAAAGTAGCGCGACGTGTTAGTAAAGGTATTCAACCGTCAGTTGTTTTTACAAAAACCGCAGTGAGAGTCGCTGATCCGGAAGCATATCTTCAAAAACTCGAAAAAGGAATTTTTTCCGCCATCCCGTCTTTTGTGATTACCGGCGAGAAAAATGAACCCGAAAAAGGATATACCCAGTTGACTGCCGAATATATTAATGGGGACAAGACAGTATATGTACTGCAAAGAATCAAGATCAACCAGACAGATGTTCAGATACTTACTGCTTCATACGGTGTAAAAGACGCGAGTTTGGAAAAAGACATTTTCGATATTTTTGATCTTCTGCAGAAAGTCTACGGTAACTAGTATAAACTAGGGAGCATGACCGCACAAAGAATCGTCTCTATTATCGAAGAGCTCACCCGATACTACGACACCACAATAGCTCTCCACTACACAAACACGTGGGAACTCCTCGTTGCCGTAATGTTGTCTGCCCAATGCACCGATAAACGAGTCAACATGGTAACGCCAAACTTGTTTAACCACTTAAGTAAAAAGGCTAAAGTAGACCCGCCCGCCGGCGAGGCAGGAAGTCTAAAGGAAGGTGAGGAGATTAAAATGGCGGCTGAAATGCCGCTTAGAGATCTGGAGAAGATGATTCGGTCGACGGGGTTCTATCACATGAAGGCGCTGCATATCCAACAATCCGCACAAATAATTCTCGAGAAATTTGCAGGGAAAGTTCCCGCTACCATGGAGAAATTGATAAGTCTTCCCGGCGTTGCCAGGAAAACCGCCAATGTAATTATGTCGGAAGCATTCAATAAAATTGAAGGTGTTACGGTAGACACGCATGTGAAAAGGATTAGTCAGCGCCTGCGCTTTGTGAACGTACCGGATAATCTTGACTATGTCAGAAACGCTTCTCCCGAAAAAATCGAACAGGAATTGATGGCCAACGTTCCACAGAAATATTGGAAGATACTGCCCCACGCGCTTATCATGCTTGGACGCGATGTGTGTAGAGCACAAAATCCCCAGTGCGAAGCGTGTATAATACGTACTAAGTGTCCTGTGGCCCGTATTATAAAATGAACGAGAATTATGAATATAGAAGTACTCGAGGAGATCAAAAAACGAGTTGATATCATCGATTTTTTAGGTCGGTATATCACTCTTAAGAGAACAGGGCAGAACTTTAAAGCCCTCTGCCCCTTTCACTCGGAAAAAACACCATCGTTTGTCGTATCTCCTGATAGACAGATTTGGCATTGTTTTGGAACGTGTGGCGAAGGTGGCGATGTGTTTAAGTTTTTGATGAAGTGGGACAATGTCAGTTTTCCAGAGGCAGTTGAAATTCTCGCAAAAGAGGTCGGTGTTACCATAAAGCTCGATACTGCCGGAGATAAGGTCTATGATCAGAAGCGGCGACTTTTTGCGATCAATGAACTTGCGTCCGATTTCTTTCACTTCATTTTTGAAAAACACGCAGTTGGTGAAAAAGCACGTGAATATATCGCCAAGCGCTCGGTGAGCACATCGACAATACGCTTGTTTAAATTGGGTTACTCTCCCCAATCATGGGACTCACTCCTTAAATTCTTACTCAAAAAAGGATATTCTCACGAAGAAATAAATGCTGCAGGACTCATTATTAAAACACAAGATGGCCGTTATTATGACCGCTTTCGCGGCAGACTCATGTTCCCCTTGCGAGACATTCGTGGCAACATTTTGGGCTTTTCCGGACGGATACTGGTTCCAAAAGATACAGATGCCAAATACATTAATACTCCTGAAACAACCATTTATCATAAACGGGAAAACCTTTTTGCAATCGACAAGGCTCACCAAGCAATCAGAAAAAATAATGAGATTATTCTTATGGAGGGTGAGTTTGATGTCATGCTTGCGCATCAATATAGCTATCCAAACGCCGTTGCAATTAAAGGGTCAGCCCTAACCCAAGAGCATTTACGATTAATCAAACGATTAACAAACAGAATAGTTTTCAGTCTTGATATGGATCCTGCGGGAAATGAGGCGGTTAAACGGGGCATTGAAGAAGCCGAGCATTTTGATTTTGAAATGGAAGCGATTCAAATTGAAGGAGGGAAAGATCCTGCAGACGTGTTTGCCACGGATCCGGGTCAATTCAAAGCCTTTTATAAGCACCGCGTGCCTATTTATGAGTTTCTTATCGGAAACGCACTCCGAAAACATGACATTACGAGTGTCTATGGTAAGAAGGAAGCAATTGAGGAAATGGTTCCCTATCTGTATAACATATTTAACCCCATACTAATCGAGCACTATGTAAAAATGCTTTCTGAGAAAACAAATACGACTCCTGATGCCATTAAGAAAACCATAGATACATACCGGAGAAACTTGTTTAAAAAACGCTCATTCACGCCGACTGCACAAAAAACTGTAGTAAAAAAGCAAGAAGATATGGTGGAAGATTATCTGCTGGCAATGCTGTTGCAGACCAATGAAACGCAGGAGATTTTAAACACAGTTTCAACTCATCTGATTGCAGATGATTTTCATAGTGCGGCAGCATTTCTGCTTATTCAAGAGATCCGCAAAGCATTTGGCACACATAAAGACAGATTTAAGGAGGCTTTAGATGCACAGGTGCCTGCGCCCCTTGTAGATCTCTACAATAAGGCAATGCTCGTTGAACTCCCGGCCGGTGAGGTGAACTGGAAGAAAGAAATTTCGACGACGGTACTCGGAATCAAGCGGAAATCGCTCAAAAAGCAAATCAAAGAAGGTCTTGTTAACGACGAAAATAAGGCCGCCATGGCAATGAAAACCTTAAAAGAGGTGGAAAAAGCACTCTCGATAGTATAGAATATACCCATGGTTAAACCCCTGAACGCGTTCCCTAAGGCTGTTTCTAATTTTATAGAAGATGGAAAAGACGCGGGGTTTGTCGTTTTGGATGACTTGCTCCAATTTTACCCAGAGCCTGAAAAGAGCGTAAATGAGCTTGATAAGCTGTTCGAGGTTCTTCTGGAACGCAAGATTGACGTTTTCGAGAACGTTTCCACCCGCGAAGAGAAAGATGCTTCCAAGAGTGCTGAAGAACTTGAACGCGAGCTGGAAAACATGATCAAACTCAGTAAGGGTGAGTCGCTTGATCCGATAAAGATATACTTAAAAGAGATCGGACTGCATCCTCTTTTAAAATTCGAGGAAGAAATTCAACTTGCCAAGCAATACGAAAAAAACAGTGAGGATGCACGCGAAAAACTTATTGTTTCAAACCTGCGTTTGGTCGTTTCTGTTGCCAAAAAACATATTGGACGCGGGTTATCGTTTTTAGACCTCATTCAGGAAGGTAATCAAGGACTCATGAAGGCAGTCGAAAAGTATGATTGGCGCCGTGGGTACAAATTCTCGACATATGCCACCTGGTGGATACGTCAGGCTATCACCCGTGCGATCGCAGACCAGTCCCGAACCATCCGTATTCCCGTTCACATGGTTGAAAACATTAACAAGCTCTATAAAATTCAGAGAAAACTGATGCAGAAGTATAACCGCACACCTTCAATTGAGGAACTGACAAAGGAACTTGAAATGCCAGAAGAGGATGTAAAGAATCTGTTCCGCATTTCGCAAAAGACCACTTCCCTCTCCACAGCAATTAATGATGAGGAAGATGCAACGCTTGAAGAGTTTATCAAAGACCCGAACCAAAGCAGCATTTATGACAATGTAACCAACAAATTTATCAAAGAATACTTATTCGAAGTTCTTGATACATTAACTCCCCGCGAAAGAAAAGTGCTTGTCCTGCGTTACGGATTAGAGGACGGTAAACCACGAACACTCGAAGAAGTAGGAAAACAATTCAATGTTACCCGTGAAAGAATTCGACAGATAGAGGCTAAAGCTATCCGCAAACTTAAGCACCCCACCCGTGCGAAGAAACTCAAAGGGTTATTATAAAAAGTTCCTAGTTTTCATTTCTTAGTTCTTAAAGAGTTTTTAGTTCTTAAGTACAAAACAAACTCGATTTAAGAACTATTACTTGAGAACTCTTTAAGAACTGGAAACTAAGAACTGAGAACTAGGAATTCTTCCTTCTTCGCAGATACCTCCAGATTCCATATAAAACAAGCAGCGTTGAGGGTACACCTATATTCACCCACCGGACAACTTGTTTTACATTATCGGGAACGTCAAGAAGTTGCGTGTATTGAATATTCCGAGAGTTAATTCCGGCGAGCGATCCTTTGGATAGGTATGTGTCAAATAACTTGCTTACAAATTGTATATTAGGTGACTCATCAGGTGTTCCGGCAATAAACGTGTCTTCGATGAATCTGCTGTTTGGAACAACAATAACAGTCCCCTTGCCTTTCCTGGCTTGGGTAATAATACTGAACATATTTTTTTGATTTTGCGGGTATGTGGCGTCGATTTGATTTGGAATCAATTGGAACGTATCTTTTTGGAGAACACTGGGAGTCGGAGCATACACAAGCGTCTTCGCTGTTACATTGGACTTTTTGGTTATACTGACCGTTGAAGTCCACGGCATCAACGGTGACAGCGTGCTGGTGACAAATGAAAGTTCGGAAGTGACATCCTGCTTTGTCAGTTTTAGCCAAAACGGATATCTGGTTATGAAGTTTACACCACCGATTCGGAATGTGGCAGTTTCAGAGTATGGGGACAAGACCAAATCGGTATTTATGGTCAAACCGTATTTCTTCAACAAATTATTGATATTCGAGCCTGCGTTCTGCGTTTGTAGCTGTTCATCTACCCACACTCCGTCTGCAAAAATAACAACCAGATGACCGGATGTAATAAAACTGTCCAGCTTCTTCAACTCCTCGTCCGACAAACCGGTCAGACGGTCATCTTTATACACCAACGCATCCATAAGATACCTGTCCATATTCGAAAAGTCCATCAGCTGAAAATCAAACTGCTTTTTTAAAACAGAGTTTAATCCCGTCAACAATTGAAATTTGCTTTTTGCAATAATGCCTATGCGCGGTTTGTTAGCTCTGGTTAATCGGTATATGGCGCTTGTGAACTCATATTCCAAATTCGACGGAGTAAGCAACGCCGGGATAACTTCTGTTTTTTTATCATACGACATCACCGCTCCAAAGAACCCCGTTTTTACGGAAAACTGGTCGTTTTCAACTTCCGAAAACTGGATTTTAGTTACCCCTGCTTTTACCACCTGTTCTTCAAGAGTCTTGTCTTTGTCAGGGTTAACCGTTACAACTTGAACTTTGCCATACCGCTTATACTCGTCAAGAAGATCAAAAAGGTCCGTCTTAATGGGAGCAAGCCGCGGAGGAAGCGTTGCAGACTCGTATATCGTAATCTTTACGGGCTTATTAAATGACGTCAGTACATTCCTGCTGGAGGTGGACAAAGAATATACTTGTCCGGGTGAAAAATCCAGCTTTCCTGTAATCATGGAAAAAAGGATGTTCATAACCGTTACCGCGACAATACTGAGCGTTATGATTATAAAAAGAGGCACTGCGAGATTCTTTTTCATTTATTTTCTATACCTCAGTATTACAACTGTTAATCCTAAGAATAAACCGATATTCGAAAGAAAGTAGAGCAATGAACGCGCAGCAATTACGCCTCTTGAAAATATGGACAAGTGGTATAACGGAGAAACATACGTGAATATATCCCCGATCACATTCGGGACATACCGCGTGAACGTATCTGTT
This sequence comes from Patescibacteria group bacterium, assembly GCA_041665145.1. Lineage (GTDB taxonomy): Bacteria > Patescibacteriota > Microgenomatia > UBA1406 > UBA1406 > JBAYJK01. The sequence goes on along the minus strand of JBAYJK010000001.1, from coordinate 264,117 downwards.
CCTATCAGTGTGGCCACGATAAAAACAGTAACAGTTGTCAGGAGAGCAACTATTTGATTATTGGACAATAGTGATAACAAATTGCCGAGAGCAATGAGTAAGAGCGCAAAAAAATATAGACCGATGTAATTTACCACGATTTCGGGAATAAACGGTTTGCCGAAAAGAAAAAGGCTCATGGAAATTCCGACGGTTAAAAGCAATGTCCCTCCCACAATTACTGCCAGGCCGACAAATTTACCCATAACAAGTTCAAACTCCGACACGGGAAACGTCAACCACAGTTCAATCGTGTTAAGCCGTTTTTCTTCGCTGAATGTACGCATGGTCAGTCCGACAATAAAAAAAATCATTATCCATGGCACCACAGCAAAAAAGCCTTTTTGACTGACAACCCCTGTGATAAAAAAGTCATTGAAAAACAAAAAGGTACTGATTATAAGAAACAAGCCTGCAATGACATACCCCAGCGGGTTGTTAAGATAAAAAGCTATCTCCTTTTGGGCAATAATGCTTATTTTTTTCATAGTATCGTAACTTTCTTTCTGAATAACGCGTCAAGCGCTCCTTTTTTCTTGGGGACCGGTCCGTCATACACCAGTTGTCCCTGATACACAATAAGAACCCGCGTACAACTACTCTCTACTTCTGACATGATATGGGTCGAAATAATAATTGTTGTCTTTTTTTGCAGTGATTTAATCAGCACCCTCATTTTGTCCTGTTCTATCGGGTCAAGTCCTGAAGTTGGTTCATCTAAAATGAGTATTTCCGGTTTTCCTAAAAGTGCAGCAGCCAATCCTACACGTTGTTTGTATCCACGCGAAAGCTGCTCAATTTTACGATACAAAACGTTTGTAAGATCACAACTTTTTGAAACATCCAAAACATCTTTTTCCAGGTTATCCGATTCTTTTATTGCTGCCACCATTGAAAGATACTCTCCGACAAGCATATCTTGCCAGAGCGGGTTATTTTCAGGCAAATACCCTATCTTCTGTGACAACTTCAGTCTGTCTGTTGTCGGAGAAAGGTTTTCAATAAGGATTGACCCGTCAGTCGGCTGCAGGTAGCCAACCATCAGTCGCATAGTGGTGGTTTTTCCCGCACCGTTCGGCCCCAATAATCCAACTATTTCCCCCTTTTTTACGGTAAAAGTTAATCCGTTAAGCGCGTACGATGTTCCGAATCTCTTCGTCACGTTTTGAAACTGTATCATAGAATGGTGTTATAACAAAAAACTCACTGCAATTCAATTTTTTGGAACGGGAAATCTATCAACGACAAAATCTCTTCATGAGCCGTCGTCATGCATGTTTGATAATCTTTTGATATGGCAAGCACTTTGCGGCTATTTTCACTGTCAAGTTCTGAGAAAATATCATCAACCAAAAATAGCGGCTTCACCGAGAATGTTGTGTCGTAGTATAAAAGCTCGTTCATCTTTAACCACAAAACAACCAGACGCTGCTCGCTTCGAGAACCGTACTTGGCAAGATCTTTCTCCTTTTTATGCATATCCTGCTCGAACAATAAAAAGTCATCCAGTTGCGGACCGACAACTGTTCTTCTATATCTCTCCTCTTCATATGATGTTTGTGCTACACGTTCATGTGAAAAAATATTTTGTTTATATTCGATTCGAAATATACGCTCTCCAAGTGTGTTATGCTCGTTAAGAAAGTCGACAAATTGCTGTCGCGCATGCGTCATATATGACGCATGTTTAATCAGAAAGTTGTCCCAAAAAGTCCTCACATCAACCGCGTCTTTTGATAAGGGAAAGTGTGCGTTCTGGAGCATCTTGTTACGCTTGTACAAACCCCGCTCATAGTTATTTTTTGCTTGGACAAACTCATAATCCGCAGTTTGAAGAATAGTGTCAATAAATGACCTTCTCAAATCCGGCCCGCTCGTAAGAATATCAAGGTCCGTAGGCGCAAATAACACAACGGGCTTGGTACGCACTCTGTATTCTTTGTATGGCTTTTGAAGATCATTTATAAGAAAATGTTTTTCTGCACTATTCCCGGTGCGTTTAAGTTGAGCAGAGATTTTTTCAGTATGCCCCTCCTCCTGCAAAACAGCATTTACGTGGGCGCTTTGTTTGTTTTCTGAGATCAGTTCGCTGCTTGTCGTTTCGCGGAAACCTTTCCCCCGATTGACAAAGCAGAGTGCCTCAAGTAGGTTGGTTTTCCCGACTGCGTTTTTCCCGATAATTATCGTATGGGTCGGGCTTAAGATAAAATCTTTTTTGGAAGAAATATTACGGAACCCACTGACGGATAATTGCGCAACATACATACGGGTTATTTTACTCCTTTTTGAGAAGGTAGATTGTCTCAACAAACTGCGGTAGTTGAAAGAACTTTCGCGCAACAGTTACATGAGGAATTACCGCAAAAATTCTATCCCAGAAACCCTGAGTCATTACCGACACATGCGACGGGTCAGGTGTGTGAAAAAATTCGTAGAGCGAGTTTTCTCGAGTATAGATCTTATGCAACACCATTCTCCGAGCAATACGTGCACATTCGGCAACCACATGTTTCATATCCTGTCGTTCAATGTGATTCAACACATCAAAACTTACTACCATGTCGTAGGCCCCATCGGTAATTGAAGTCTTTTTTGTTACATCGCCATATTGTAAGAATGGCCGGACAGCCTTATCCGACAGATCAATTGCTTCCTTGGAAATTTCTAGTCCTTTTGCATCAACTCCCATTTGTCGAAGCATACGGACCAGTTCCCCGGTGCCGCAACCAACATCAAGTAATGTTTTTGGATTGAATTGCCATTTGATGTATAACGCACGATACCATGTAGCAAGAGTTTTTAAAGTCTGACGGACAATTCCTACTTTGTTCAAATACCGATATTCACCTTTTTCTCCCAGGTAATACGGTCTATCGTAGTACGAATAAGAGATCTCGTACGGCTTAATAACAGTTCCCTTAAAAGTTTGACCGTCGACAACTCGTTGGAGATTTGCGAAGTCATCACCCTTAGTAACAATAACCGTTAATTTATTCCTTTTTGCAAGTTGAGAAGCAACAGGATCAAATGGTGCAGAAAGGCCCGGAACCCACTTGTCACCGATAAGTGTTTCGTAGAAATCCCACGTGGTCTTCTCGATAATTTTCGCATCTTTAAACTGATTGGGGTCTTTTGTGTATACGTTATAGATATTGGACATATTAATAACAGCGTTGGCACCATAATCTTTTGCAAACATAACAGCACAATAATCCGTTGACCATCCCGGCTTCCATCCGCCGCCGATAACCACCGGCTCTTTAACATTAAGAAGCTTATGGTCATAATTCTCAACTATTCTGGGGTGAGCTATATCCCTGAAAATTGTCCGTAATAAATGGGCATTGAGTCGGGTTGAATGAATTCCTAACCAGTCGAGATCCTCGTTGGTTATTTTTTTGATAACGTCTTTTCCCGCGTCAATATAGCGCCGCGCAGTGCTTCCGCCCCCGGCTACTATAAAGAACCTCCTGCTGGGAGAAATGTTGCGCCGAATAAATGTATTTAAGTGCTTCAAAAAAGAGGTGTCTATACCCTCATTTGGTACTATCATTGAGCCGCCAACCGATAAGATTATAGTTTCTTTCATTATTTTTAAGCCAAAAAAAAGCCCCGACTTTGTCGGGGTATGTGTACTAAACGGGGTTAGTACAAATCCATTGTTTAATGTAAATAAGGCAAAAACGTTTAGTGTCCATGTGCTAACGATGAAGTATAGTTGATTTTATATACTCATGCAACCGAAAATACATCTTTAATGTGTATCGCGACTTGCTCGCCTTTCCATGTGTCTATGGTTATCGAAAAAATAACCGTAACCGGCTTATTGCTTAACAAAATATCCATTTTTTTAGCTCCGCCAAAAAAAACCGCTTTTAATGGCAGTGCAATATGTTCATCCTTCACATAACACTGCACATGCGTTCCTGTTTTACCGACCGTTCGTACTTGTGTCAGAAAAACGTTGTCGGCCGAGAATACCGGTTGTTCATTAGCCACACCAAAAGGTTCAAATTTATTCAACTCACGGGCCAATCCGAGCGTTACGTTCGACAAGGGAGTAGCGAGGTCGACGGCAACAATCCGCTCAAGCAAATTCTCCGCAATATGCTTTTCTCCATATGACTGGAGAGCTTTTTTAAAAGCAGCGACATTCTTTTTCTCCAGCAAAAACCCACCTGCGCGCTCATGTCCGCCGAACGATTCCAAACATACAGATGATTCTTTGAATATATCGGTGATATCAACCCCTTTTATTGAACGTGCGGACCCCTTGAGGTGTCCATTGCTTTCCGTTGCAACAAACACCGGTCGATAAAATTCATCCATGAGTTTTGAGGCAACCAGTCCGACAGTTCCCTCTTCAAATTCAGGTGAGTGCACAAAGAGTATGGGGTCTTTCGTATTCTCACCAAGCAATTCGTGTGCCAATGTTAAATACTCTTCAACTTTCGTTTGCCGTTTGGAATTATGCGAATTGAGAACCGAAACCAATGATTGCGCCTTTTCCACTTTGCGTGTACAGAGTAAACGTAACGCGTCAAGCGCGTCTCCCATTCTACCGGCAGCATTTATTCGAGGACCTATCACGAAACCAACGTCATACGAACTAAATGAGTCCTTGGAGGCAAGACCGGTATTTTTCAAAAGTTCTCTAAGCCCCATACTTTTCACTGTCTTTAAGTACAACAAACCAAACAAGGCGAGTGAACGCGATGGACCCTGAAGCGGCATAATATCTGATATCGTTCCAATACCGGCCAATACAATATAGTCGTGCGAAAAATTGTCGAGCAAAAGATTTTTGTGTTTCTCGGTGACTTCGTGAGTTTCAAGCCACTTTGAGAAAATTTCCTTTGCAAAAAAATACGAAACGCCAGCTCCGCAAATGAGTTTCGAATACATAATAGCATGTGCACTTTCCGGATCACCAAGAAGCTTAACGTGATGATCGCATACAATCACATCCACGTTCTTTTGTTTGAGTAAATTAATGAATTTTTCTCCCGATATACCGTGATCGACACTGATAACAAGCGTCGGATTGTATTCCCGCATAATGTTTTCCACACCCTTTTCAGAGAATCCATATCCTTCAGCTCTCCTGTCCGGGATATACGGCATAACGTTAAACCCAAGCTCGTGCAACGTTTCCCACATAATAGTTCCTCCGGTTATTCCATCAACATCATAATCCGTATACACAACGATTGATTCCTTGCGTGCATATGCCGACTCTAGTCGTTTAAAGGCCTTTTTAAACTCAGTTTCAGACAAGCCCACATCTTTAAGCGTCATTTCATTCGGGTTCGGGGGTGAAAAAAAGCTGTCTTTTTTTTGATCATCAATACCCCGTTGTTTCAAAAGGAGTGTTATAATATCTCGGACTGGGATACGATCAGTTAAAGTTGATTGTGTTTGTATTTTCATACCTACACATTGTACAAGTCTCTTTATGAACATACAACTTCCTAATAAAGCGTTAAAACTAATCAATTTTTTCAATAACCATGGGTTTGAGTGTTTTGTCGTGGGCGGTTTTATCCGGGATACGCTCCTTAAGCGTACACACGGGAATCACTCCTTAGATTTTGCCACCAATGCACGTCCTGAACAGATTGTTGAGCTTCTGCCGTCATCGCGGTACGAAAATGCTTTCGGAACCGTCATTATTCCCCTGAAAGATACGAATGTATTACTGGGATTAAAAACCTCGGATTTTGCTCAAGAAGATTTTTTTGAGGTTACCACATACCGTTCCGAGCAGGGCTACAACGATAAGCGGCACCCGGATGTTGTTCTATGGGGAAAAACCATTACGGATGACGTAAGCCGAAGAGATTTTACAATCAATGCACTGGCGTATGATGGAAAAACGTTCGTGGATGAATACAAGGGAATAGATGATATTGAAAAAAAATTAATTAAAACAGTACGGGATCCGAGTGAGCGCTTCGGTGAAGATGCATTGCGCATGCTGCGCGCGGTACGGCTGGCAAGTGAATTAGGTTTTACGATCGACACACCTACACTCGAAGCCGTAAAAATCAATGCACAAAAGCTCCGCTTTATAAGCAAAGAACGCATTCGTGATGAATTCTTGAAGATTTTGGTCTCCCCACATCCCGGTGAAGGAATTATGATTCTCAAAGAAACCGGTCTTCTAAAAGAATTTCTGCCCGAGCTTCTTGATTGTTTTACGGTTTCTCAAGTTAGTCCGAAACGCCACCATATATACGACGTAGGAACTCACTTGGTAAAGACACTTGAAGCGTGCACGAATTCGGATCCTATTGTGCGACTTGCTTGCCTGCTTCATGACATCGGTAAACCAAAAACTCATGCAGTGCAAGACGATGGAGTTGTTACCTTTTATAATCATGAAATTACCGGTACGCAAATAGCATATGAAATCGGGGAGCGCCTCCATCTTTCTAAAAAGGAACTTGTGAAGTTATCAACACTGGTACGGTATCATCAGTTTTTGGTAAGTGAAGAACAAACAGACAGCGCGATTCGACGATTTATACGACAAGTCGGGAAAGAAAATTTGAAGGACATGATTGATCTTCGCGTAGCAGACCGGATTGGTTCCGGTTCAAAACCAACATCGTGGAGATTGGATCTTTTTTTGAGACGTATTGAGGAGGTTCAAAAGGAACCGTTCTCCGTAAAGGATCTGAAAGTTAACGGATATGATGTGATGAAAATCCGCAAACTGAAACCGAGTAGGCAGATCGGGGACATACTGGATGCTATATTCGAACTTGTCGTAAACGGAAAACTGAAAAACGAGCGGGAAGAACTGGTGACATACCTGGAGGAAAATAAAAGCTAAACCCCAATCTCTTCTTCCGTTTTGACCTTTATTCCATGTGTTTTGAGCAGCTTTGCTGTTACGCCGTCTCCATCAACAATGGTATGGGTAAATGTCCCATCATATACTTTGTTTGCTCCGCACGAAGGGGACCGAGCTTTCAATATTGCTTCCGTTGCACCAACCATCTGAGCAATGTTTAATGTTTCCTCGGCGCCTTTATTAAACTGCTCAGTAACATCTTCCCCATTTTTATTTATTACTCTGTCGTTTTTTTGCTCTGAGGGAATACGAGGAGTTGGTAGACCTCCGAGAATTTCCGGACATACTGGGATTGCTTCACCGCGTTTAACCATTTCAACCAACTTGGGGCAGATACGGGACTTCCCGTCGTATTTGCAGTTAATTCCAACCAAACACGCGCTAACTAGTTTCATGTTTAATCAAAAATTTAAGGCACTCCCAGACAGCAATCGAAACCCCTGTTTTATAACAGCAATTTCTTTATCGTCTTCGTTCTTATTCGCCGCTATGATCTCGTGGAGATCGTTTTCTCCAACCCAAACAAATTCGCTATGATCTTCTGGGTTTAGTTTTATTTTCTCTAAAGAATCTATAAACTGGGCAAAGTAGACAACTTCAATTGAGTGCGATCCTTTTATTTCATTTGAATAAGTGAACACTCCAAAAGGGTCACCTACTCTTATGTTCATATGGAGTTCTTCTTGAACTTCTCGAATCAACCCATCAATCATTTCTTCACCAAAATCAATATGCCCACCAGGTAGCTCAAAAACATCAGGTAAGAACTTCTTGGTTTTTGCTCGACGAGGTAGAAACAACTTCTCGCCTTCAGGAAAAAGATGATGAATGAATGCGGCCGCCGTAAACACTTGCCGTCCTTTCGCCGGCGTTTCACTGTCGTGTGAAATTATAGTGGACATTATAAATGTGAATAATACTTCTTTATGTAATCCAACAAACGTTGAAAGTCGGTGTACTCAATAAAGTGTTTACCTTCATGGATTTTAAATACCGTCGGGTTCAAATGTTGAGTTATAAATTCAAACTGCTCTTGGGGAATATATGGATCATCATCTCCATAAAATAAAGCTATTTTGTCTTGATTATTCTTAATACTTTCCCAATCCCATGGTTTATCGTAGTAGCCGCTCTGCTTTTCCATTTCGTCTCCCAGATCTGTGTAAGATGGTCCGATTAACACCGATCCCTTCAGCTTGTTCGTCTCAGCAAACCGCATTGCTGCAACAGCACCGGAAGACCAGCCGACGATAACATCATTTTCACCAGCTTTAATATGATTTTTTAGAAAAGGTAACCAATACTCTGCCCGTGCAATTATAGAATCAGGAAAGGTTTCAAAAAAAGTTTCGAAACCAAGCTTATCCAACTCCTGTTTCAGCCACTTACTCCAACCAAAAGACCAATGTTCTGTTCCATTTCCGTGGATAAAAACAATGCGTGGTTTCATTAATGTTGATGGTTTAACTCATACAAACAAAATGCTGCAACAGTTGGACCATCGGTGATCATCCCTGTCTTTATCTGGCGTTTCAGTTCTTCAAGAGTGAGTTTTTCCACTGTCATACCCTCTTCAAGATCTTCTGGCTTTCGTTCAACTTCTTCACAAGCTTCTGCGATATACACATAAAAGCCATCTGTTGCAAAACCGTTTGCTGAATAGAGGAAGCCTAACTTTTCAATGTTGTTTGATTTCAAACCAGCTTCTTCTTGCAGTTCTCTGCCAAGTGCTGATTCAACCTCTTCACCTTCCTCAATTCCCCCTGCAGGAAATTCCAAAGAGAGGTTTCCGGTCGCGTAGCGGTACAATTTCACCAAATAGAACTTATCCTTGATTTTCGGAATGATCATAACAAACGGCCGGGTTTCAACTACTCCATATATTCCCTTTACACCCTTGGGAGTCACTATCTCATCGTGCCTCACCTTAATCCAATTATTCTCATATACATATTTTGTGGAAACAGTCTTCCAGGATTTATTTTGAGGCATCATCGAAATTATACCAGACTCAATAAACCACTACATGTGCTTAGAAAAAATTCCCTCAAATGTATTTATAGGGTAACCTGAAGGTGATGGAATCACCACAGTCCTCTGCTTTTCAAAAACTAATCCTTTAAAAACACATTGAAGCTCTTCCACCGTATAATGTTTCACAATTCGACTGACTTTCTTTTCTTCTATGGCTTGAGCAAGTTCCTCTTTTGTATTAATTTTTTCTGCCATATCTTTATCTCTAAAAACATACACACAATGTCTATCATCTATAAAGTTAGACGCTAACTGGTACCGCTGCTTGTAAGATTCCGAGACCAATGGCTCAAGTATCCATACTTTCCCGGAGGGCTTAAGAATCCTGAATATTTCTTTCGCCAATTTATCCCATGATTCTTTATGAATGTTCGTTAGAGTGAACCTGAAAATAAGCAGTGCAAAAAACCCGTCCGGAAAATTTGTTCTTTCTGTTATGTCTTGAACAGAATAATTTACTTTTGTCTTCCGTTTCTTGTTTTCTGTGATGATATTTTCTGCAATATCTATTCCATACGTTTCGTGCCCTTTGCGAGCAAGCGCCTCCGCTAAATTCCCATCTCCTGTGCCAACATCCAAAATGGGTCCGTGAATAGAATTCAATAATTCATCCGGAGGGTTATTGGATGACGAAGGAATCTTCCCTGGTTGATACTTTTGCCAAAAGCTTTTATTTTGCTGATTAAGGCTCTGACTCATCACACAATATTGTACCATTCCCGACCCGCACTATATGTATTCACTCAATATCTTCTCTACTTCTCCTGTTGAGTTTGTCTGCAACAGGCGAACACGCACTTCGGCTGCGTGGTCAAAACCCTTACAGTACCACGCCAGGTGCTTCCTGAGCGGGAAAAACGGCATATCGGGTAGGAGTTCGTCAAATTTCCTGCAGTGCTCTAAAGCGACCTTTAAATGCTCTTGCCACGATGCGTCGACTCCAGCAAATATCCACGGGTTGCCGAATGATGCCCGTCCGATAAGTACGCCATCCACCCCAAAGTCTTTTATCTTCATTTCCGCATCTTTTTTTGATTTTACGTCGCCGTTGCCAAGAATCAGTGTATCTGTTTTATGAACAAGCTCGGCAGCTTTTGCTATCTCTTCCCAATTTGCATCCCCCGTATACATTTGTTTGAGCGTCCGTCCATGCAAACTTATTGCATTAAGTTCCGTTTCAAGGAGCGCGCCTATCCAGTCTGTGGTTACCAATTTGTCGTACCCTACTCTTGTCTTAACCGATACTGGTAACTGGTAACGGGTTACTTTCAAGTTGTTTACTTTCTGATAGTTTTTTACGTATTCAATAATCTCTTTAGGTAAGTCTGCATCTTCAATTTTCTTTCCTTCCGACCAGTCTTTGAGCCCTTGTTGAGTAGACCGGACAATATTTTGGGCCATTTTCGGCTGGAGAATAAGTCCTGCTCCCGCTCCACCTTTCGTGATATGTTTGAATGGGCATCCCATATTGATGTCTACTCCATCAAATCCCATTTCTGCCGCTACAAACGCGACTTTATAGAATTTTTCCTGGTCACCGCCGAATATCTGAGCTACCGTCGGAGTTTCGGTTTTGTGATGGATAAATGCCCGAAGCGGTTTTACCGCATTATGCATAATTCCCTCTACAGTCGTAAATTCCGTAAACAGAATGGACGGGTGCCCATAGGTGTCTGTTATAAACCTGAACGCGGCGTCCGTAACCCCATCCATAGGTGCCTGGGCGATAATCGGTTTTGTTAATTCTTTCCAGAACATAAGTTGAAATTTAAAATTTAAAATTCGAAGTCAAATCTTAATTTGGAATTCAAAATTTTAAATTGATTTTAAATTTCAAATTTTGAATTATAATTATAACATGCCTGCACCCACTGACCCGAAAAAAGCTCACTTTATGTTTATGGATGACATGAAGTTTTTGCAGAAAGCAATTCTCTATCACCCGACTGAAAACAAATTCCTGATACTTAAAAGACGTCCGGAAGAACTGCACAGACCGAATACCTGGGATCTTCCCGGGGGAAATATTACTTATCCGGAAGAACATACGGACGGCATACTTCGGGAAATTAAAGAAGAAACGGGATTGGCCGTGACTGATCTTCGACCGATCCAGGTTCGTACAAATTACAATAATGAGGAAAAAATATACTACCTTTTTATTGGCCACATTGGAAAATCTGCTTCAGGCGTTGTGGCCCTTAGTGAAGAACATACCGAATATAAATGGGTAACTAAAGAAGAGTTTCTAAAATTGGGATCTGCCGACTTCCTGATTGATTTAGTTTCACAAAGCCCTTCTTCGCAACCTTTTGAGTATCGGTAGGTTATTTTTTCAAAACCTCAAGTATTTGATTTGCGGTTTTCACCCACGAATATTTTTTCACCAGCTCAAGCCCGCGAGATATAAGCTCTTTTGCTTTCTGTGGATTATGTATTACTTCTTCCATTTTATCTTTCAAGCTATCACTTGATAACGGATCAAAATATAAACAGGCATTCTCACCCACTTCAGGAAGAGCTCCAGCCAGCGCCACAATCACCGGAACTTTGCTTGCAAAACCTTCCAAAACAGGAACTCCAAAGCCTTCGTACAAACCAGGAGCGATAAGACTAACCGTATTTTGCAGAAGCCACGTTTTTTCTTCCTCAGATACGTAACCAAGAAAGTGAACATTTTTATCCAGATGATGGCGCACCACGAGATCAAACAGCTCGTCAAATAACCACCCCTTTTTCCCGGCAATATACAGATGACAATCAGAATTTGTCAGTAACAACTTTTCGAATGCGAGTATAACTAACGAAATGTTTTTGCGTGGTTGAAGTGTCCCGACATAAAGAAAATATTTTGCTTTTTCGTTTACACCCTCCGGTTTAACACTTTTTTTTGCATTGCCCAACGTAAACCCGTTGTATACCACTGCAACTTTATTTTCAGGAATTCCATAGTTCTTGACAACATCAGATTTTGTAGTTTGCGAAACTGCAATTATGTGTGAAGCATTTTTCACACTGTATTCAGTCCACTTGTCCAGTTGATACAAGTCTTTTTTCAAAAACTCTTCAGGATAGTAAAAATAAGACACATCATGAATCACAACGACTGTCGGACACGGACAAAACCGGGGCGCGTAATGCGCAGGTGACAAAAAGACGTTTAAGTCACGGTGCTTCAGAAACAGATTTAATGGCAGAAATATTTGGCTCCACAAGAGTTTTCCACTTACTATTTCGTATTTAAAATTACTGCTTTCTTCCGGCAAGTCTTCCCTCGGCCTCTCTCTCAAGAATACTTTTATAATCAACTCCCCTTTCTTTCCTTCAGACTTTAGACTTTCAGCTTTAGACTTTAGTTCATAAAGTACATGGTACACGTACCACGACACTCCCACCCGTTCAGACACATTTGCTTCGTTTCCGTCTATTCCGATTATCATGCCAGTTTGTTTAAAACTCCCATAACATTCTGAGCAGTTTTCTCCCATGAAAACTGCGACGCTTTTTTCTTTCCTTTTTTAATAAGTTCCTCCCGCAATTTTACATCTTCCGTTAACCGTTTAAGAGCCCGTGCGATGCTCGCACTGTCGAGTGGATCAAAAAAAAGTGATGCGTCCTCACCTAACTCGCTTAGGGAAGAATTTTGCGAGCAGGCAGTGGGACAACCCAAACTCATCGCTTCAACCAGAGGAAATCCGAAGCCCTCATATAACGAAGGCATCACAAAACAGAGCGCCTCCTGATACAATGCATACAGTTCGGCATCCTGAATAAATGGAATTACACGGACTCCCGTAGACGAATCAACATCTTCCCACCCGGACGGTCCGACAATAGCAAGTTCTACATCCGCATTCTTCAGACTACCAAAAGCATCAATTAACCGGGGAATATTCTTCCGCGGTTCTTTTTTACCGACAGTCAGTATGAATGGCTTTGTGAGTCCCAGTTCCTTACGTGTCGCTACGCAAACCTCTTTAGACTGTGCGACGGTTGTAACACCCGGGTAAATAACTTTCGTATTGTCCTTGTCTATAGGGTACAACTCAAGCAAATCTTTTTGTGTGGCGTACGAATCACACATTATAAAGAATGACTCTTTGACCAATCGGTCAAACCTTTTTTCTTGCGTTTTCAATATATACGGATGGACTGTTTGGGGATACTTTTTGAATACCAGATCATGTACCGTAGTCACCTTCTTACCAGAAAACGGTGGCATTAACCAATCGGAATACAAAAACAGATCTTGTTTGCCAATAAATTGCTCTACCGAAACCAGGTTCTTCTCATTCCACAGACCATGCAAAACGAACTCCGGAATAGGAAAGGTCCTAATATGCACGTTTTTTTGAGGCGCAAGCACTTCCTTAAGATTGGTAATTGCGGCAATATTTCCAAAAGACGAGTAAAAAAGCGTATATTCATGCGGAGACTTTTGGGTCACTAAGTGCTCCACGAGTTCTGTGGTATATCGCGCCACACCTGTCCCGGCATATTGGATCGGCGATACATCTATACCGATTCTCATGTTTGTGTCAGTTTCTGATAAACTTCTTCGAGTTTCAAGGCGATTTTCTCCCAGTTAAACTTCTCTCGCACCAGTTGATATGCATTGCGTTGAACTGCAGAAAAGAGCTTCTTCTCACGAAGTATATTTTCTACTTTAGCGATAAATTGCTCTCTATCTTCTGCGATCAACACGTTACTGCCATTGGTCAGATCCAGCCCTTCGACACCGATACTTGTCGAGACAATCGGCAACCCTGCTGCCATCGCCGCCAGTAATTTCAAACGCGTACCCCCCGGGCCGTGAATCGGTGCAATAAATAACGTTGCCGCTTCATATAGTTTGGGAACAATTTGCGTATCTGACGTACTGATATTAATCACCTCAACATGTTCGCTCGTCTCTGCCGTGAGTTTTTTGTCCGCATTTTGCCCTGCAATAATCAGCTGAGCTGTTGGTATTTTTTTCAGAATTTCAGGAAAGATATCCCGCATAAGCATGTGTGCCGCCTCAGTATTTTGAAGCCAGGAGAAATTGCCGATAAACAACAATTTCGGATTCTTCATGTCTCGAGGTTTGAGTTGTATATGCATCATATCGTCCCCCGCACCGTTGGGAACAATCGTCAAATTTGTCTTCGGTTCAGACTCCTCAATTTTAAGTTTGTCCGAGAGACTCACGGTTGCCACAACATTTGCCTTCCGCCAATAGTACTTCTCCCAATAAATTAGTTTAGTTATGTCACGGTTAAAAATAGGTTGTACCAGTTTTGGGAGTGTATCAACAAAGTGCTGGTATACCTGGTATTCTATCGTCTGTTCTACCAACAATACCGGTATTTTTGTCTCGGGCAAATGTGGCATGATATAGAATGTTTCTGCGTGGATAACATCAAAGTGTTCTTCGTGCAACAACTTCGAGACTTTTTCCTTGGCTTCGTCAGAAAAATTACGGACAACAAGAAACGGATAGGGAAACAGTATTGCCTTGAGCATGTTTTTCAATTGCCAGGGACGCTCTGCACGTTTACATAAGTAAATATTGCTACAGAAAGATTTTAGATAGGTTATATATTTCTTTTCCTGTTCATTCTTATAGAGAGAAATCAGCGTTATCTGATTATTTTTACTGAGGTATTTGAGAAGATTGTAAGTTCGTATTTGACCTCCAGAAGAGGGAGGATACGGCAAGTACGGAGTTAACATCAATATCTTCATAGCGCAAAAAGCAGAACTTTGTCGTTTTCGAATAATAACTTATAAGTTTTAATGAGTTTCGGTTTATAACTCAACGCCTGTGTTGCAAAATACTTCGCCCCCTGTTTTTTGAGTTCAGCAAATTCCCGGTATGGAGCAGGATATCCTCTGCGACTACTGAGATACAATAATGTTGTATCACCCTCCGTGTCGGTAACAATAATATCGTTCTTATTGGTAAAAGAATCGATCACTTCTGCGATAAGTACCAAGTCCTCGCTTTGATTGTAATATCCGCTGATCTGGTTATAAGAAAAGAAAATCGACATTCCGAAAATCACGAGGACTACTGCAAATCGAAAGGCTAACAGTCCCCACTTCCGTTGCTTAAGAAACCAGCCGACGCCTACACCGACTAATACCGCAAGCATCGGAGTAATCATGATCTGATAGTAATCATGCTGCACGTTTCCTCCCTGAAATGTGAATAAATACAGAAGACCACTGACAATAAACAGAATGTGTAGTTTCAGCTTGTTCTTCTCAACGTTAAAGAAACTCAAAATCACGAAAAACAACATATAACCTCCAAGAATCATGTGGGAGATTCTTTCAAAAAAAATCCATCTGAAAAAAGCTGGCCTGAAAAAAATGTTTTTCAACCCTTCTGACGTATTAACCATGGTAAAAAGCCACTGATTTGCCGGAATCCCCTCAGGAAACTGGGAAATAAACAATCGCCATAGCCCAAAAGGAATTGCCGCAATACTCAAGAAAATTCCGATTGCCGGAAATAAATGGAATTTGTTGGCAAATGGCCTTCGGAAAACCAGATACATCGGAATAATCGCAAAATAAATAACGGTTGGTTTTACCAGAAGTGCAAGGGCCATAAATACAGCGCTCAATATAATTGCAATCCACCCTTTTTGCAACGACCGATACATGAAAAAAATACTGATCATTGCAAGAGCTACCGCCGGCATATCCGGCAGTACTGCCCGTGAATAAAAAACGATATATGGTGCGGTTGCAAAAAACAGGCTCCCGAAAAATGCTTCAGCAAGCCCGTATTCTTTGTTCAGCACATGAAACAAAATACTGATTATGATTAACGAACTGACAATGGTAACAATACGAGCCCAAACTTCCAAAGATACGGAAGTAAACTGACGGGCAAGTATCGCAAATGTCGCGCTATAAAGGGGAAACTCAACATACCTTAAGCCTTGCGGATTGTCTTTACCCGACTGAATATTTGAGAGATCATAGTATCGCGGATGAAAAAGGTCTATTCCCTCTTCGACATAAATCTTTCCGACTGCAGCAGTATCCGACTGTCTCCATGAAAACCATTCTGCAATAGAGTTGTCAATTTTATAAAACCTGACGGCTACCGCAATGAGTATCACGAGGGAGAAAAGGCATGCCTTGAGCCATAAGTCGTGTTTCATAGTTGGTGGTAGTGTTTCAGACTGTTACCGATTCAATTTCCTTGTACGGCAGTAATGTTGATTTAATTATAAGTCCCCAGACGAGCCAGATAAAAAGCGCAACCTTTGATGCTTCAAAAACATCTATATACGTTGCATTCACCAGAAGCGCCCATGTTCCGAAGAGTACTCCAATAAGCACAAGGTTGTATTGTGTATTTTTTGATTTACGTTGGTCCCACATTCTCTTCATAATCACACCAATCGCACCGAAGAACAAGACAAACCCGAGCATTCCGGTTTCTCCGATTGATCGGAGGAAGTCATTATCTGTCGCTTCGGTAATAGACGACGGCCCGAGTCCGGTGAGTGGATTTCTTAAAAAAGCTTTCACGGCACGAGGCCATTCCACTTGTAAACGCGTTGCAAAAGAAATATCAGCAACAACTGAAGACGCCGGCTTAAGCCGCGCAAATGCCGCTTCAACCATTGCATTCATTTGGTCTTCCGTTACCGGCTTCCCTGTTTTTGCCGCATTATCTTTTATCGCCTCTCTAATCGTTTGCTTAACCTCTACAATATCGCCGGCGGTCACTGTTGTGGCAAGAGCTCCGGTCGTCTGTTTCCCGATAGTGAAATCTCCAGGGGGCAAGTCGCTGGCAACTATAGTCCGAGGAACAACGGTTTTGCCCGTTGTTTGATCAACCCAGATTTGCTGTTGTTGAAACGTCCGCGATATTCTCTGTGTAAGATTACTGGAAATCGGCATCAGGATAAGAGTAAGCGCGGTAACAAGAACAAGCAGTTTAAACTTCCGCAGATACAATAAGAGCGGAATCATTGACGCAATATACGCCCCAAACGATACCCGCGAGGCAGTGAGAATAAGAGCCGAGAGTGCTATGACGAACACCATAAATCTCCACCATTTTTTGGCGGCAATAAATGTCGTGAGAACGAGCGGCATAAGAAACACAAGAAACGCAGCGTAATCGTAATGACCGCCGAAGGTAGATGAAATTCTGGAGTTTCCGTCAAGAATTAGGATGAATCCCTTTGAATACGCTGGGTTCATCGTCTGAACAGCCGGCCACCCGAAAAACTTTTGACCGACACCGTACACGCTAACCATCAGAAAAACCAGTACGATGCTCCGCACATACAACGTGAATTGTCTTCTGTTTTCGAGTGCGGCAAATGCAATAAAAAACACGATCATATACTCGATTCTCCGTGCGGCATTCAGAAATCCGAGCTCAAGCGTGATTATGGACTTGAATACATAAAAACCCACAAGAAATGCGATAAATATTTCTGCCCAATACAACGTAATCCACAACCACAACGGGTTTTTGAAAATTTTCACCCGCCCACGGATAAGCTCGAAAAGAAAGACTAGAACGATAATCGCAACGAAAATATCTTCGTACCGGACAGCTATATATGTATAACTGACCGTCTTGAACGGAAGCTTTGGCCATAAAGGCACAAAGAATATATACAGCAGTAATACATAGTGTATGAGCCGTAGATTAGCTTTTTTTAACCACGTTGTAAGCTTCTCCATAAGTTTGTTTCAGATAACTATTACCGGTTAATAGTCCTACAAATATCCCGATACCGGCTTTCATCATCAGTAGTAATTTTAACATAAGCAATTCAGTACTGTTGTTGTGTTTTCGATAGAAATACAGAAAACCACTGAATAATGTGACAACCGGCTTTTTCTTTCCGTCAAACAGGGTTCCGACAGATTCAACATCAGTTCCTTTATTGGTAGAAAATGCTCCGTAGTGAATGAATTCCGCGTGCGGGTAAAAACCGACATACAGACCCTGTTTCCGGGCACGATACATAAAATCGACTTCGTCCATATACATGAAAATGTTCTCGTCAAACCCCCCCACCGCTTCAAAATTCTTTTTCAACATCATGAAACACGCGCCGGACACCCAGTCTACCATCCCGACTTCTTTCGGCGAGTACCGGGTAAGCCCCCAATAATCCCCCTTGAGAAATAAAGCTGCAAAGATAACGGGTAGCGAATAGAAAGGAGCTGCCGAGGGTTGAAGCGTCAGATCTCTATTCCTCAGCCGTGCTCCCAAAATAGCAAATTCCTCATTATGGGTAGTGAAGTACTGATACATCTTTTCAATAGCCCGGTCGAGTACCAGAATGTCCGAGTTCAGAAACAGAAGATGCTTGCCTCGAGCTATTTGCACGGCCTTATTATTTCCCTTTCCGTATCCAAGATTTGTTTTGTTTACAATAACTGTTACTTTGGGAAATTTTCGACGTATGGTCTGAACTGACGAGTCCTGAGAGTTGTTATCAAAAATGATGATTTCAAATGCAATTGTTGACTTGCTGAGGCTCGCATAGATACTTTCTACACATTCGCATGTCTCCTTAACAGTGTTGTAAGACGGGATGATGACTGACAAGTCCATGGGTAAAGTATATCAAAACACGCTTAATTATTGCTGTACGATAGTAAATTGTGCTTTGTGTAAACGGTACGTTCTCCACAAAGCAAACAACTCGGTAAGTGAGATATTTTTTTGCAAAGACTTATCAAGATAACTCACATATTCCACATATTTCTCCCGCGTAAGAATGAATCGGATATCAGACAGTCTGGTAATTATGGAGGCGGCTCGTTGTGCTTCATTCTGATGAAGTTCTGAAAATATGACATGATATCCCGAACTTTTATTAATTTCCCTAAACAGCTTCCCTGATGTAATGAGCACTATCTTTTTACGATTAAGATCATATTGTACGACGGTTGTTCCGGTACCCCGTAAGACAATAGTCACCACTCCTTGATTGTTCTTAACAAGCGCTGTCGTCGGATAGAGAAATACTTTCAATAAACCGTTTCTGATTCCATAAGACACGTATGGACTGACAAACCATGCGCAATAGAAGAACAAAAAAAGTGTTGCAAGAGTACCCAGTAAGAACAATTTATGAGCAACGCGTTGTTTTGATTTACGCATTTTTAACCACTTCAACAAAATGAACAGGATCAAGCGTTTTCTTCCCTACTAAAACTCCATCAAAACCCGACTGCACATAATTGTGCACGTTGGAGTTATTAACACTTCCGCCGTATAAATAATAATCTGCATGCAAAGCTGATTTTATTTTATTCATCTGAAGTACGCTGTCTCCAGCTTCCTCTGGCTTGCCGTTGCCGATTGCTGAGCTTGGCTCATACGCAACGGCAAAAAGTATTCCCTGATAGCGCTCGATTTCTTCGGTGCAGAGAATAACCTGCAATCCCTGAGCATTTGCCAAATGAATTTTTTCCTGAATACGGTCGACCCTGTCCTGAAAATTACGACGGCGTTCTGAATGGCCGATAATGACAAACTCAGCAAGTCCACTCACCGCAGAAACGGTAATTTCACCCGTATAGGTGCCTTTTTCAATATGTGAGATATTCTGAACACCGAGTGGCAGGACAATACCAGCTGAAGTAAGGGCGTCTTTCGTCATCTGTAAATGTGCAACACTCGGACACAAAATGACTTTTTTGCCGGGAAAACCTTCTTTTGGATACAGCTCTATAAATTTAACTAACCAATCCTTCATCTCGTTGAAACCTAATTCTGCTTTGAAGTTGCCGACAACAATTTGCATACCCATGTGTTAAGATTATAACTTATGCCGGATAATTTCCTCAATGATTTGAATCCTGAACAACAAAGTGCCGTACAACATGTTAAAGGTCCTTCCGTTATTCTTGCCGGTGCCGGTTCCGGAAAAACTCGAGTACTGACGTACAAAGCAATGTATCTTTTGAAGACCGCACAAGTAAACCCCATGAATATACTCATGCTGACCTTTACCAACAAGGCAGCGGATGAAATGAAAAAAAGAATCAGGACACAGATCGACTCCTACCTTCGGCCAGAACTTATCACAGCCCAAACATTTCATTCTTTCTGCGCCTATCTTCTCCGCAAACAAGGTTTATACGAAACACGGAGTAGAGATTTTGCAATTTTCGACGACCAAGACCAGCACGATCTTGCAAAAGATATCATTAAAGAAGGTCTGATACAGACGCATCTCAAGCCGGCCGCACTTCTTAATGAAGTATCTCGCGCTAAAAATATATTACTCACTCCTGCCGACCTTATGGATCAAGCAACTGATTTTTTCAAAGAACAGACCGCACACTTTTATGTTGCCTATCAAGAGAAACTGAAAGAATTAAACGCAGTGGACTTTGATGATCTTCTTTTGGAAACCGTAAAATTGCTCAGAGAAGATGAGGCAGTACGTGCTCATTATCATAACCGATTCGAATTCATTTTAGTGGATGAGTATCAAGATACCAACCATTCACAATATATGCTCACCAAACTCCTAGCAGAAAAAGACCGCAACATCACCATAGTTGGTGATTTTTCTCAAAGCATATATTCGTGGCGTGGTGCGGACTTCCATAACTTAGAAAAATTCCAATCCGACTTTCCCGAATCTGTCACATTCAATTTAGAACGGAACTACCGAAGTACCCAACCGATTCTTGATGTGGCATTCTCAGTTATCTCACAAAACACCTCACATCCTATTCTTAAATTATGGACTGTCCGAAAAAAGGGAGAAGAAGTTGAAGTCGTAAAATTGTCGTCGGCTGAGGATGAGGCAGCTTTTGTGCTCAATAAAATACAGACTTTGCATAATGATGACCAACCGTTTGCAAACGTGGCGATACTGTACCGCACTAATGCACAATCACGCATGCTTGAAGAGGTTTGTTTACACAAAGGAATTCCCTACAAAATATTTGGCGGTGTCAGATTTTACGAACGGAAGGAAGTTAAAGACGTTCTCGCGTTCATTCGCTGTATTGTTAACAAAAAAGATACGCTGTCGCAAAACAGAATACTGAAACTCGGTAAACGGCGCGGTCAAAAAATTCTTTCGATTCTTGCAGAGCAATCTGCAGAACAAAAGCCGGGACCTCTTATACAGAAGATACTTTTAGCGGTACCGTATTTGGATATTTTTGATGACCACGACCCTGAGGACGCTGCACGTTTGGAGAATATTCGGGAACTCGAAAGTGTTGCATTTAATTTCGAAACACTCGCCGAGTTTCTTGATACTGTCGCACTCATTGAGACCGGATATGATTTTAAAGACGAGTCTGTCGATAAAATTACGATGATGACACTCCATGCTGCAAAGGGCTTGGAGTTTGATACTGTTTTCATTGTGGGACTTGAAGAAGGAATTTTGCCCCATACGCGTTCAGCAAGCAATGTGGAAGAGCTTGAGGAAGAACGGAGATTGTTTTATGTCGGAATAACGAGAGCCCGAAGAAAACTTTTTATCACCTACGCAGAGCAACGGATGATATACGGCCGCACTCAATACAACATCCCGTCCCAATTTCTCACCGAAAGCGGACTTGTTGAGTTTTGAGCAGAGCAAGTTAAATTCTAAACACAGAATTGGCACAGTGCCTCAAAATACCGTAATAAACATTCAACATTTTGACTTCTCCGTTAATTACAACCTCTTCAATCTCACACTCCCCTAATGATTGCAATTGGCCGTGGTCAATCTGTGGTGATAAATGCAAAACAATGTTTTTTGTTACTAATTTCGTGGTCACAGCAAACACGTTTGTAATAGGCGGTATTGTTTTAGATATGTCTGCTGTAGACTCATTCCAGTTTTGGTTAGCATTTGAACGCCACTCCACATCGACAAAGACTGCCAACACATGATCTTGTTTTGCTTGTTTCAACATTTTAGTATCGAGTGCATTTTTATTGAGAAAAGTTATTTTGTCTCCAACACCAAAGTTCTCTGCGTTCTTCCTAGCAGCTTTAATTCGCACAGGGTTGAGATCAACCGCATAAATATGCTGCAGCATTTTAGCTAAAAAAACTGTAGTGCCACCAATGCCACAGCACAGTTCTAATACTGGAACAACTCCAAGGTCTTCTTTAATCCTCCGAGCGACGTGTTCTGATGCACCTTGGTAATTCGTAAAGAACAGACCTTCTTCATCACCAACAAGCATTGGTGTATTGCTTCGAAACCTCTTTTGCTTATTGACGTCTGCAATCGTCTTGAAGTTATCAGTCATCACCGTGTTGAACTAAACTTATTAGCTCTTTTTAAAATCTTCCCAGGCGGTTACCAGCTGGAAATAGTTACCATCTGGATCTGCAAACGTAGCGATAGTTAATCGGGGATCTTCTTCAGGTTTGTATGGTTCCTTGATAACAGTCACTCCCATTTCTTTTAAGCGTTTAAATTCTTTTTCAACGTCTGAAAAATGAAAGTTAAGTAAGATACGCTCTGGATTTTTACTCTTACCGTGCACTTCTGAATGAGGTCCCACTTCAAAATAAATGTTCCCAACTTTGAATTCAAAATAGTCACCATTTGTCCAACTCGGCTCAGCCTGAAACACCTTTTTATAAAACTCACCCAACTTCTTTGAGTCTTCGGAAAAAACCAAAATTGAGTTTAATTTATACATAGATAAATTTAAAATTGTAACTCATACATTATACAGAATAAGGCAAATTGTTATAATAAAATTATGAAAAACAAAATCCCGGGATCAGTATATATTCTTGGATTTGTCAGTTTGTTCAATGATATTGCCTCTGAGATGCTTTACCCGATCATGCCTATCTTTTTGACTCAGATTCTGAATGCTCCTATCTTTATTATTGGAATTATCGACGGCGTTGCTGAAGGAGTATCTTCCTTTATGAAAGCATACCTCGGATATCTCTCCGACAAAATGCAAAAAAGGAAACCGTTTGTCTTTGCAGGATACGGTTTTTCTGCAATATCAAAAGTTATTATTGCTTTTTCCAGCACCTGGCCGTTCGTGTTTCTCGGGCGAATACTTGACCGGTTCGGTAAAGGAGTACGTACGGGTTCTCGCGACGCGCTGCTTCTTGAAGCAGCAAGTAAAGATAATAAAGGCCTGGTCTTCGGTTTACACCGATCCCTTGATTCACTCGGCGCTGTCATCGGACCGATAATTGCTCTTGTTTTACTTTCTATAACTAACAACAATATCCGGCTGGTTTTATACATTGCCGCGCTTCCTTCGTTTGTAGCGCTATTGCTATTGTTTTTTATCAAGGAGGCAAAAAAGAAACTTACCACAACCTATACACTCCCATCTTTTTCTTTTGCTCTTCGCACCATGTCGCCGGAATTAAAAACATTTCTTTTGTCTTTCGCTGTTTTTTCACTCGGAAATAGTTCCGACAGTTTTCTTATTCTCCAATCAAAACAACTCGGCATGAGTGTTGCGTTAGTTGTGCTCGTGTATATTGTGTACAACATTGTCTATACACTTCTTTCAACACCCGCAGGAATACTCGCGGACAAGTGGGGTGCAAAAAAAGTGTTTATTGTTGGTCTAGTCTTGTATGCACTTGTATACTTCGGGTTCGCAATTAACAAAACAGTGCCAGCCGTTTGGTTGTTATTCGCACTCTATGGAGGATATATCGCTTTAACTGACGGAGTATCAAAAGCACTGGTTGGTGAGTATATTTCAAAAAGCGAAAGCGGGACTGTTTACGGAATTCTACAAACCATCGCAAGCGTCGGCGTTTTGTTAGCATCGGTCATTGGAGGATTATTATGGTCAGCAATTGCGCCGGCTGCAACCTTCTATTTCGGGGGAGTGTGCGCAGTTGTCGCACTTGTTATTTTCACTATAGGAAGTATTCAAAAAGTTCAAACAACATCAAATAGGCGTTAGACGAGTTCATAACGGGCACCTTTAGTTTTGCCGATTTTTTTTACGAGCTGTTTTTCCAAAAGGTCATTTAAATCCCGGAGTATTGTATCTTCAGAATAATCGGGAAAAAGTGACGTGAATGCCTTATTTTGTAAATATCCCGCTCCCTGTATATACTCAATCAGCTTCGTCTGCCGCTCATTGAGATAGACCTGTTTGCCTCCTAACTTATCCTTCATGTGAATATCGGTAGACAGTTTCTTAATCTTGTCTTTAATTTTCTCCAATTCATGTGCAAGGCCGCCGGTAAAATATTCCAACCACGACGTAAGATCGCCGGAATTTGCCTCCTGCAGATGAGTATAGTAATCAAGCGGATTTTTATCATAGTACTCTTCTAATGAAAAGAACCGTCGAATATCATATCCCTCAACATACAGAATAAGTGTTGTTAACGCGCGTGACACACGGCCGTTCCCATCCAAAAACGGATGTATCCGCACCAGTTCATGATGAACGATACCCGCTTTCAATACCGGGTAAACCGTATTATTATCCGCCCGCGCAAGCCACTTAAAAAACTCACTTAACAAAAACTGGATTTCTTCCGGTTCGGGCGGACGGAAGGTTATGTTGCCCGTCTGGCTGTCTTTAATAACCACCCGTTTAGTAC
The DNA here is from genome assembly GCA_041665145.1 of Patescibacteria group bacterium. GTDB lineage: Bacteria > Patescibacteriota > Microgenomatia > UBA1406 > UBA1406 > JBAYJK01. The sequence goes on along the minus strand of JBAYJK010000001.1, from coordinate 239,626 downwards.
GGTAATTTCCCGACAAATTCGGGGGAAGGATTTTATCGACCACAAATCCGTGAATCTTTTGCAGCGTTCCTTCGGATATTTCGGTTTTCTTTTCCTTCCATTCCTCTTCAATATAATCCATGACTTTTCTGAAGTTTAAAACTTCCTGTACATCACGGGTACGAACGCTGTGAAGATTCTGGCTGAAAATAACTTCTTTTGCTTCGTTGAAATCAAGCTGATTACCCTCCAAATGCGTTCCGTGATGTATGGCGCGGACCAATGCATCCTCTTGAAATCGTTTTTCCCAGAGCGGTAAAAGCGGTGCGTTCATAATAACTTCGCGGGCAGCTTCTATTTTCCCAATATTAAGGAGAAGAGCATTGTTCAGAGTAAATTTTGGTTGGTACATTTAATTACTAAATAAATTTCACTTCACATAAACCGAATATTATGCTATACGTATTATACTGCATGGAGGAAAAAATTTTAAAGGCTGTTTTCATACTGTTAGGTTCCGTTGCCATAAATCAAATCTTTGCGAAGTTCTTACATCTTTCCACAAGAAATTTACCCGGGCGGCATAAGCCAATTTTTGGATTCATGAAACAGGGAATTACCGTCATTCTTTTCTTTTTGGGAGGGTTGGCGATTTTATCCCTGTTCGGTGTTGATATGACACCCTACTTATTGTCATCATCCATTATTGGTTTCGCCGTAGCGTTTGGGGCACAAAACACAATCCGTGATTTTATTTCCGGAATCAATCTGCTTTTTGAACCGAGCATTAAAATTGGAAGAATCGTGCGGATTGGTGATTACAGCGGAGAGTTACGTAAGATAACCTTGAAAAATGTGTATTTACGCAACGAGAAAAACGAGCTGATTATCATTCCCAACGGGGAAGTGAAAACCATTGTCGTCAAAGAAACAACACCTTAAGTAAAAAGATCGGGAAAAAATGTGTTGGCTACAAATATGAACGACTTTCCGAAAACTTGTGGGCTGTCTTCTAACATAGATTTGATTTGCTCTACCGAGAACCGCTGGTAACTGACCGCTTCGTGATTGAGCTTCGGTTCCTCTTCCGAATGTACTCTAAACACGATAAAAAGGTGATTCTCTTTCTTTCCATTTACTTCCCGGTTAAAAATGGCTTTGCCGATAAACTCAAATTCATTGACTGCAACATTGAGTTCTTCCTGCACCTCTCGTTTCAGCGCGTCAGTCGTACTTTCGCCGGCACCAACATGCCCACCGACAGGATTAACATATAAACCGGGGTCTTGCCTGTCTGCTGCCTGTTTAACAAGCAGCCATTCGCCTTTCTCGTTGACCACTTCGGCAAGAACTACTCTGTGCAGCAGTCCTTGAGCATGCGCTTCTGATTTCAGTGCCGTTGAGATTACGACATCCTCCTCGTTTACGATATCTACTTTTTCGTCATCCATAACGTGCAATCAACTATTAACGACTAAGCCGTTGTTTAAACTCCAGAACAGCTGTCCGCAATGGCCATAACACGGAAAAGATTCTGTATTCGGTCGGCCGCATCACCACATCAACTGACCCGATATAATCCTTATGCACCCCGCCGTACCCTTCTTTAAAGCGGTGAAATCCGGCCCATGGATCTTTTTGATCATAGTGTTCCGGCAAGGCGCCCCACATATCAAAACTGACACATCCTTTTTGTTTGGCTATCTGCAAAGCTTTCCACATGAGGAGGTTGGAAGCCATCACCTCCTTATTTTCTTCGGAAGATCCGCCATACACGTAGTAGGCCTTTTTGTTAAAAAACATCAGATAATATGCTGCTAATGGTTTGTCTTCAAAATACGCGATGAGCAATGTAGAATAGATACGCATTCTCTCAAAAACCGTTTTATGATATTCATACGAATGCCCCAGGTAATTTTGCCGTTGTATGGTCTGTTTGTATAATTCATAAAAAGTATCAAATCCGTCTTGTTGATTCGTAACATCCCTCACCACAACACCTTTCTTTTCAGCAAGGCGGATATTGTACCTTGTTTTCGACTTCATGTTCGCCAAAAGTTTATCTTCCGGTAGGTTCAGGTCAACAACGAACGTGTGTTCGGCAAACACTCTACTATTTGATTTTTCGTAGTTAAACTTCCCGTCATGCCATTTTTTTTTAAGTAAGGGAATCTTGTACAATCCCGCCGCCTCACGAAAGACCTCCGGTTCCAGTTTTACAAAAATATTTCGTCTTTTTTTAAGTTCGCTGCCAATAAACTCCAATAAATCCAACGATGGCCAATCGCTCCGAGCACAGTTGACTACCGTGTACCCGAATGGCATTTTGTGTACGGTGCAGAAAATGGCCCTTTTCAGTTTCCCTCCCGCATCAAATTCTCCAATACGCACTATTTGGTTACCGTTTTCTTTACGTGCTTCCCCCCATTCCCACGTCTGCAGCGGATGAGACACTGCCCTGTTCCATTCATTTTTATACTTTTGGTCTATAATAAATTTAATCATGAGAAAAGTCATTCTTCTACTGTGCGGCCTGATACTCTTTATGAGTATTCTAACAGTTTGGGCAACAAAAACAAAACCTCACGAGAGAATAACTATCGGAAATAAAATTTCAATGGAGGTGACTCTTGCGGATACGGACCAAGAAAGAGCTGCCGGGTTTTCGAACCATGATCCCATTGGATATCACGAAGGTATGCTTTTTATATTTCCTGTTCCGGTGACCCAACAGTTTTGGATGAACGAAATGCTTTTTGATCTGGATTTTATTTATATAAGGGACGACACGGTCGTCCACCTTGTGCAGAATGTAAAAGCTCCGATACATAACAACAGAAGAGTAGAATACATAGATTCTCCTGTTTTATTTGACTCGGTTTTGGAAGTAAAATCCGGATTTATTCAGAAATACGATATAGAAATTGGGGATTCGACCACTATTGAAAACTGAAAATTAGAAACTGAAAATTATTTTTGCGTTCCCATCCGTTCCTCGATGATTTTCTGTTGAACATTCTTCGGCACTTCCTCATAATGCGAAGGCTCCATGTAGAAAAACCCGCGTCCTTGGGTAAGCGACCTGATTTTGGTTGCATAACCACCCATTTCGGCAAGCGGTCCGTAAGATGAAATAATTACGGAATCTCCACGTTTATCTGTTCCCAATATCTTAGCTCTACGACTCGAAAGATCACCGATTACCGTTCCCATATTTACCTCCGGTGCGGTGACTTCCATTTTCATCACAGGTTCAATAATGGTAAGTCCTGCCTGTTTCGTCGCAGCCTTCAATCCCATTGAGGCAGCAATCTTGAACGCGATATCTGAAGAGTCAACATCATGGTATGTACCATCGTAAAGTGTTACTTCAAGATCTGTGAGTGGGTAACCGGCAAGGACACCTTTATCAAGTGCTTCACGGACACCTTTCTCAACCGATCCAATGAACTCTTTCGGAATTGCTCCTCCTTTTATGGCATCTATGAACTTGAATCCTTCGCCACGGGCGAGCGGTTTTACTCTCAAGTAACAATGTCCGTATTGTCCGTGACCACCTGATTGGTGTATATATTTACCTTCCGCTTCCGCCTCATTCATAATTGTCTCACGATACGCAACCTGCGGTTTCCCGACATTCGCGTCCATGTTATATTCTCGTTTCATACGGTCAACAATAATATCAAGGTGCAGCTCACCCATTCCGGAAATAACTGTCTGTCCTGTTTCTAAATCATATTTAGCCTTAAATGTCGGGTCTTCATCAAGAAATTTGCTGAGTATCATTGAAAGCTTCTCCTGATCAGCTTTAGTCTTTGGTTCGATAGCCATGGATATGACCGGTTCAGGAAATTTAATTGCCTCCAGTACTATCGGTGCGTTCTCATCAACCAACGTATCTCCGGTCTTTGAATCTTTCGGTCCGACTAGCGCAACTATCTCTCCTGCATACGCTTTATCAATTTCTTCACGTTGATTTGCATGCATCAGTAAGACTCGGCCAACACGCTCCCGGATGTTCTGACGGGGATTATAGACATACGAACCCGCTTCAAGTGTACCGGAATACACACGAGCGTACGTCAATTTTCCCACATGAGAGTCAAGTTGTAATTTGAAAGCCAATGCGCACAGTTTTTCTTCAGGAACCAGTTTCCGTTTCTCAATGGCGTCTGTGTGCGGATTAACGCCTTCCAGATCTTTAAGATCTTTCGGTGAAGGCAGAAAATCTATAACACCATCAAGCATCGGTTGAACACCTTTATTCCTCAGACTCGTTCCACAATAAATGGGAACTATTTTGTAGGCAATCGTCGCTTTTCTGATGCCTCGCATTAGTTCTTCTGTGGTTATCTCTTTTTCCTCTATAAATTTTTCCATTAGCCCGTCGTCATGCTCGCTTGCGCGTTCAACAAGCTCATGCCGTTTCTTCTTCGCTATTTCCTGGAATTCAGCCGGAATTTCTATTGTACTAAACTTCGTTCCCTCCGGATCCTGATCCCAAACTATAGCTTTCATCGATAACAGATCGATTACGCCTTTGAAATCCGATTCCTTGCCCATGGGAAGTGTGATTGAAACAGGAGTTACACCCAGACGATTCTTAATTTGACTCATTGTATTGTCGTAGTTTGCTCCCAGTTTATCCATTTTATTGATAAAGCAAATACGAGGAACATTATATTTGTCCGCTTGGCGCCATACCGTTTCTGATTGTGATTGGACACCTTCTTCTGCATCAAAAACTACTACTGCGCCGTCAAGAACACGCAAGGACCGTTCTACTTCGGCAGTAAAATCTACATGGCCAGGAGTATCAATAATATTAACGCGGACGTCTCTCCAGAAGGTTGTTGTGGCAGCCGAAACGATAGTTATACCACGTTCCCGTTCCTGTGCCATCCAATCCATCTGAGTTGTTCCGTCGTCAATGTCGCCGATTTTATAGCTGCGACCGGTATAAAACAGAATACGCTCAGTTGTGGTTGTCTTCCCTGCATCAATATGAGCAATAATACCGATATTTCGAATTTTATCGAGTTCTACTACCCTATTTTTTGTAACTATGCTTTGTTGTGCCATAAATAATATACTACCAAATATTAGAGTGCGGGAAAAGAAATCAGTTTTACCACGCGAAGTGTGCAAAAACCTTATTCTGTTCTGCTAGTTTCTCTGTCTGTACCCTCTTGTTAACGGCCTCGCCTTTTCCCTGATATGCCTCCTCAAGTTCAGCTACCAGTTTTTCCTGGAACGAATGATATTCCTTATTGCTTCGGTCACGTGCAGCAGAAACTACCCAATCTATCGCAAGAAATAATCTGTGTTTCGGTGTGTTTTCTTTCGGAACCATATATGAGGCTCCTCCGATTCTTCGCGGACGCACAGTAAACTTAGGTCCCACTTCTTCAATAACTTTATCAAGTACTGCAATAGGATCTAGTTTTTTTTCTTTTAACATATCAAGTGCGCCATAGACAATATCCTGTGCTATGGTTTTCTTGCCGTCTTTCATCACAATATTGATGAACTTCGACACCGCGATGCTGTTATATTTTGTGTCTGCGGTTGCGCTATGATGTTCGTATTTACGTCGTGGCATGATTTATCTTTTTAACTTTTTTTTGCTGCTGCAATATTTTTAACACCGTACCTTGAACGCGAAGTCTTACGGCTTTCCACTCCTGATGTATCATAGACTCCACGGACAATATGGTATTTGACTCCTGGAAGATCCGGAACGCGGCCACCACGCACGAGCACGATAGAGTGTTCGGCAAGATTGTGTCCGATACCGGGAATGTATGCGGTAACCTCCATTTTATTCGAAAGTCTTACACGTGCAATTTTCCGAAGCGCTGAGTTTGGCTTTTTTGGCGTCATAGTGCGCACAATGGTACAAACACCCTTTTTAAAAGGAGCCGCTTGAGTCGTGTAGCCGCCGGTGATATGGTTAAACCACTTCTTCAAAGCCAACGCCCTTTGTGAACGTACTTTCTTTTCTCTACCTTTGCGAACTAGTTGGTTAATGGTTGGCATAAATCTTAGTTGTAATACTTTGCTATTAAATCCTCGGTCGTTGGAATTAATCTACCGATTATAACATTTTCCTTCAATCCGTACAAATTATCTATTTGACCCCGGATTGATGCGCGGGTAAGAACGCTTGTCGTGTTCTGGAACGATGCTGCTGATAACCATGAATCGGTCAGAACTGAAGCATTGGTTATACCCATCATGACTGTCTTTCCTGACGCGGGTTTGCCACCTTTTGCAACGACCTTTTTGTTTTCGTCAACCAACACATCTCGACTGACCGCCTCACCCATCAAGAACGATGTGTCGCCCTCATCTTCAATAATGATCTTATCGCTCATTTTGCGGATAATTGTTTCAAAGTGCTTGTCATGAATAGCGATTCCCTGAGATTCGTAGACACTTTGCGCTTCAGTTAATAAGTAGTTTTGTGTCGCTCGGATACCGCGAACTTCGAGAACTTCTTTTACATTAAGATACCCTTCTGAAAGCTGCGTTCCTTTGGCAACTAATTGACTGTTTTTGACATGCAGCTTTTGAGTCATCGGAATCATGTAATTCTTCACTTCTTTTCCGTCAGTTGACGTTATCTCAATCTGATACATGTCTGTTTCGTTGTTCTCTGTTACTTTGGCTTTACCATTAATTTCAGCTATCGGTGAAATAATTTTGGGGGTTCGTGTTTCAAAAATTTCCTCAACACGAGGCAGACCCTGGGTAACATCCGAGATAACGATACCTCCAAAGTGGCGGACACGCATGGTAAGCTGGGTTCCTGGTTCACCGATGGACTGTGCGGCAATTACGCCAGCTGGAAAGCCGATTTCTGTCGGTTTATTGCTTGTAAAATCAATTCCGTAACATTTCACGCAAATACCGCGTTTTGTCTTGCAGGTTAATGGCGATCGTACATCCACTGACTCGATTTCTTCTTTTTCAAGAAGCTCAAGCACGGCTTCGTCGATCAACGTGTTGCGCTCTACGAGCACTTTCTTGCCCTTCACAACATCCTTAGCCATATATCTGCTTACAATTCTTTCGTTAAATTTATTTCCTCTGAGGCCCAATCGTGTGACGGTAATTCCAACTTCGTCTCCACAGTCATCTTCTTTAACAATTACGTCATGCGCTACATCGACCAAACGGCGGGTAAGATACCCTGCGTCTGCAGTTTTCAAAGCAGAGTCGGCTAAACCTTTACGCGCTCCACGGGTGTTGGTGAAATATTCGAATATCGTCAAACCTTCGCGATAGTTGGATTTCGTCGGCATTTCGACGATTTTACCTAACGGATCGTAGATAAGTCCTTTAATACCCGAAATCTGCTTGAGTTGTTCACGGGATGCACGAGCGCCTCCTGACTTGATAATGATCTTTACCGGATTTTCTTCATGATAAGAATCCCAGGTAAGATCGGCCAATTTTTCTGTTGTTTCAATCCAAACATTGTTTGATAATTCACGCTTTTCGTCGATTGTAATAAGTCCCTGCATAAAGTTAGATTCGTTTTCAGCAGCCTCTTCCTCAGCCTGCTTAACAACCTTATCTTTATCAGGATATATAACACAGTCAAGTGCGGAAAATGATGCGCCACCGAAAAGTGTCGCAGCCATAAATCCCAGATTCTTTAATTCGTCAATAAGATCTGCCAATACTTCCTGATCAAGTACGCGGGAACCTTTCTTAACAAGCGCTTTAACGTCTGCCGCTTTCAAGGGATGATTTATATACGACAACTCTTTCGGCATTCTGCTGTTAAGCATCGCACGACCGATAGTCGTTTCTACAAACTCACCGTTTACTAAGATTTTGACATACTCGCGTAACGGTGCATTCCCCGCATTGTATGCAGTAACCGCCTCCTGGAGTGACCCGTATGCTTTCATGGTATCGGGTTTCTTTTCCACATTTTCGTCAAGACTGGTCAAAAAGTACAAACCGAGAACCATTTCTTTATTCGGAACAGCAATAAGGGAACCGTCTGCCGGCTTAAGTAAGTTTTTGCTCGGTAACATGAATTCACGGGCTTCTCTCTTAGATTCTTCTGACAACGGAACGAAAACACCCATAGCATCTCCGTCAAAGTCTGCATTGAATCCTGCACACACACACGGATGAAGGTGGATGGCAATATCATCAGTCAGCACCGGATAGAAAGCCAGAATACTCAACTTGTGCAGTGTCGGTGCACGATTTAACAATATCGGATAGTTATCACATACCTGTTCGAGAATATCGTAAACAACCGCATCTCGACTTTCAAAAAAGTTCTTTGCACTTTTGATATTTGTTGCGTAACCTTGTACGATTATCTCTTTCAAAATAAATGGTTTGAAAAGTCCGAGAGCCATTTCTTTGGGAAGACCGAACTGATTTAACTTCAGATCGGAACCGACGACAATTACGGAACGTCCTGAATAATCAACACGTTTCCCGAGCAGGTTCTGTCGGAAACGTCCTTGTTTTCCTTTAAGAATATCTGAAAGTGACTTCTTTTTCTTAATTCCCGCCCCACCCCGAGCACGCGATTCGCGGCCGGTGTTCTTGGACAAGTCGATCAGTGAATCAACTGCCTCCTGTAACATGCGTTTTTCGTTCCGCAAAATAATACTCGGCGCTCCGAGTTCTATGAGGTGTCGAAGACGATTGTTGCGATTAATGACGCGTCGATAAAAGTCATTGAGATCGGAGCTTGCAAACTTTCCTCCCGTCAGCTGAACCATCGGTCTGAGGTCAGGCGGAATAACGGGAAGCACGGTCATAACCATCCATTTGGGCTCAATTTTGGCTTTAATGAATGCTTCAATAGTCCGAATCCTTTTAAGAAGCTTCAGACGTCCGTCGCCTTTAATGGTTTCCAATTTCTTATTTAACTCACCTAAGAGTTTCCCGAGATCAAGATTCGAAAGCATTTCCAACAATACTTCAGCACCCATGCCGACATTCACAAGGCCGTCAATTTCTAAATCCCTAAATGCAAGATAATCTTCCTCTTCAAGCACATCCATCGGCTTGATGGTAAGGGCAAGCTTTGCTAAGCGATTGTAGTATTCTTCTTGAAGCGCTTTCTTCTCTCCGAATTCATTGGCCAAAACCAATTTGCGTTGTTTGATTTTGTGCTTCACTTCATTGATGGCAATTTGTTGCTGATCTTTGTTCGCTATTCTCTTTTGAATTTGCTCCGTTTCTTTTTCCTCATCTGTTGTGATCTTTAGCTGCATCTTTGCATACCATTCATCAAGGCTTCTCTTCAACGTCTTTTCACGTTCACGTACAATTGCCTCCGAAGCTTTTCTCTTATCCTCAGTAATTCCCTTGACGAGATATAAAGCAAAATATACGATTCGTTCAATTGCATTACTCGGGATACCAAGCACCAAAGACATCGGTGCACTCGATGATTTGAAATACCATATATGAGCAACAGGTGCCGCGAGCGTGATATGTCCCATGCGTTCACGACGAACACTTGAAGATATTACTTCAACACCACAGCGGTCACAGACAATACCTTTATAACGGATTCGACGGTATTTACCACAATAACATTCGTAGTCTTTGGTCGGACCGAAAATCCGTTCATCGAATAATCCGTCTTTTTCAGCCTTAAAAGTTCGATAGTTGATTGTCTCTGCTTTAGTGACTTCGCCGTGTGACTTGGTGATTATCTGGTTTGGCGAAGACAGACTAATACGTAACGCCTTAAATGTCTCTTCTTCCACTATTCTTTTTTCTTCAGCCTGTTCAGCAGACATAAGTGTTTCAACCGGCATAACTGCAGGTGCTGCTTGTAAACTAACGTCATCAATTAAGTCTGCGATCATTTCAACATTTCAACTTCTAATCCAAGTGCGTTTAGTTCTTTGACGAGTACTTTGAACGATTCCGGAACACTTGCATTCGGAATCTCTAACCCTTTGATAATTGCTTCAAATGCCTTGTTTCTACCCTTAATATCGTCGCTCTTGATAGTCAACATTTCCTGGAGTGTATAAGCTGCACGATGTGCTTCAAGTGCCCAAACCTCCATCTCTCCGAATCTCTGACCACCCATCTGTGCTTTACCACCGAGAGGTTGCTGTGAAACCAAAGAGTAAGGTCCGGTTGAACGCGCATGGATCTTGTCCTTCACCATGTGTGCGAGCTTCAGTATGTATTCGTTACCGACGACAATTTGGTTTTTGAATGCTTCTCCGGTTTTCCCGTTATACAGTGTGAATTTTCCGTCAGCAGGATATCCTGCTTTCTTCATTTCGCCAATAAGTATTTCTTCCGGAATACGATCGAAAACAGGAACAGCAACTTTGTAGCCAAGTGAGCGGGCAGCCATACCGATGTATGTCTCAAATAACTGACCCAAATTCATACGTGAAATTACGGAAAGCGGTGAAATAATTATATCGATCGGAGTACCGTCTGCCATATATGGCATGTCTTCAACCGCTACAATTTTTGAGACAACACCCTTGTTACCATGACGTCCTGCAAGCTTATCACCGACCATAATTTTCCGAAGTTCTGCCAAACGAACGACAATTCTTCGTAAAACACCTGGTTCAAGCTCCGCACCGTCTTTTTCCGTTAAGGTTTTCACATCAACAACTGTTCCGCCTTTTCCGTAAGGAACGGTGAGCGATGTGTCTTGTACTTCCTTCGCTTTTTCACCAAAAATTGCTTTCAGGAGCCGCTCTTCTGCAGTAAGTTCTTTTTCACCCTTCGGAGCTACTTTTCCGACAAGGATGTCTCCTCCGGTTACCTGAGATCCGACGATAGCAATTCCCTTTTTGTCAAGATTGGCAAGTATTTCTTCACGCACATTCGGTATGTCGCGAGTAATTTCCTCGGGTCCTAGTTTTGTATTAACTACGTCAGCTCGGAATTCTTCAATAACGATTGAGGACAGGAAATTTTCTTTTAGAACACGTTCGGAGATGACAATAGCGTCTTCAAAGCCTAAACCTTCATATGCCATATAGGCAACGAGAAGATTTTGACCGATTGCAATTTCACCGTTTTTAGTTGTCGGACCATCGACAAGCGTGTCCAGTTTTTTGACTTTTTGACCATTTTCCACGATTGGAGTTTGTGAAAAACTGGTGTCTTTGTTAGTCCTCCGGAAAACATGAAGATTGTAAACATACTCTTTACCGCTTTTACCAACGAAAACCAATTTTTTGGCGTCGACGTATTTTACTGTTCCATCTTCCGGAGCGTGAATAGTGCGTTGATCGCTTTGCGCTATGGTTTTTTCGATTCCTGTTCCGACAATTGGAGCTTCTGCTCTGATCAAAGGAACGGCCTGACATTGCATGTGAGTACCCATAAGAGCACGACTTGCGTCGTCATTTGCCAAAAACGGAATTAGTGAAGCAGATAATCCGACAACTTCACGCGGCGATATGTCTATGAGTTGAATCTCAGAAGTTGACGTTTCAATAAATTCACCCTTGTGGCGGGCAGGAACACGAAGATCAAGTAAGTATCCATTTTCGTCTTTGTGCACACCTGAATGAGTGATGAAATATTTTTCCTCATCATCAGGTTGCAAGTAAACAATTTTGTCTGTCTGTCGCATCTTAACGACACCGTTTTTTTCTTCTTTTACAACCTGCGCGTATGGCGCTTCAATGAATCCATAGGGATTAATCCGCGCATAAAGTGCCATATAAGTGACAACACCGATATTCGGTCCCTCAGGACTTCTGATCGGACAAATACGACCATACTGTGAAGGAGAAATGTCACGAATCGAGAATGACGCGCGGTTTTTTTGAATACCACCTGGGCCTCCGACGGTCAAGCGATGCAAGTTGTCCAGTTCTGCTAATATATTCGTCTGATCGAGAATTGTCGAAAGTTGGCTTGTCTTGATAAACGAGTTAATCGATGCAATAAGAGGTTTCGGGTTGACCATTTGAGACGGAGTTACATCGTTTGCAGTAGAAATAAGACTCATGCGTTCTTTTGTATCCCGCTCAACACGCATCATACCAACACGAATACCATACATACCCAAGAGTTCGCCAACGCGTCGGACGCGACGGTTACCGAGATGATCGATATTATCAAATCCCGCACGAGTCTTGGTATTGGTAATAAGATATTTCAAGATCGCAACCAAATCCGCCTTATTCAACAAAAAGTGTTCTTTGTCCTCTGGGACTTTCAGGTTGAGCTTCTTGTTTATCTTATACCGTCCAACCGGAGCAAGTGAATATCTGCGTGGGTTGAAAAAAAGGTTTTGAATCGTTTCTTTTGCATTCTCAAGAACAAGAGCCTCACCAGGCTTGATTTTCTTGTAGAGCTCAAGTACTGCTTCTTCATAGTTTTCCGATCTGTCTTTCTCAAGAGTGCCAAGGACATAATCTTTGAACAGCGTCTGATCAAGGTCAGAGAACTCTTTAAGAATCTCTTCCTTCGTCATTCCGAAGATTTTCAACAACAGTGTTGCCGGAAATTTACGGCGCTTATTTATTTTCGATTCGATTTGTTTGGTTTTTCCGATGAAAAAGTCAAGCCATGCGCCGATGTACGGACGGACTTCAGCATTATATACAGTAACACCGGTTGAGCGCTCAAGCTCCCCAGTATAGTAAACACCGGGAGCGCGAACGATTTGTCCAATAACACACCGCTCAATACCATTGACAATAAATGTGCCTCTTTCCGTCATGGTCGGCAAATCACAGAAATAGAGACGTTGTGATTTGGTTTTGCCGGTTTGGTTATTCTTTAAGGAAACATGAAGGTAAACAGGAAATTGGTACGTCAGTTGTTTCTCGAATGTTTCTTCTTCGGTAATTTTGGGAGCTTGAAATTCTACTTTTTCTAAGTATAGTGTCCAGTTTTTATGAGTATAGTCTTCTATTGGAAAAAACTCCCGTAAGATTTCCTCAAATTCTGTGGAAAGAAAGCTGCTGTACGACTCTTTCTGGAATGAGACAAAGTCGAGCGAAGAGAAATCAGTGCTTTGGGCACGTGGAGATAATAATTTCCGAATATTTTCGTCTTCGGGTTTTTTTAGAGTAGTTTGTTTAGACATTAGTTCGTGCTACTTGAACATAAAACAAAAGAAAAGCGTACAAAGAGTACGCTCGACTACGTGCGAGTTGTTAGTATACATTACGCTCAAGCCACTGTCAAGACCCTTTTTAACGCTTATTTCTTCAGCTTCTCCATCAAGGTCTTAATTTTCACCTTTGAGCCTGTATCTTTATCTTTTACTGCTGTTTTTTCCGTTTCAGATACCAACTCCTGGTAGTACACCTCGCCTTTTTCACCCAATTCTTCGGCAGCATTAAGAAGTGCGTGAGCAATTTTCCTGCCTTCTTTCGTCATGGTTAAGTACACTGCACCCGCCCCAAGCACGCATCCCATGATCATGCCAGTAAAGAAATTTCCTTCCTGATGGTTTTCATTATGCATACTCATGCTGTTTTTCGATCAATAATTTTGGCGATTATTTTGAAAACGCCTTTTCCAACATCGGCAAGTGAGCCTACATCAAGAAGAGATTTCTCGATAAATGTCGAAACCGTACTCACTCCCGCGGTAATTTTCTCGACTCGACGGACAATCTTTCGCAGATCTTTTAGGAGAAGCACGACTTGTATACCAATAATGACAATAAGTATTGTGGAAACTGAAAGCGCTGCCACAATAACAATCTGAATTGTTTCAAGGTTCATGGATACATGATCTAATAAAACAACGGAATAGTCAACTCACATTTAACTCACCGAACCGAAGACCCTGCCGTTATGCTTTTTGCAGGATGCAGAAGCACCGGTTCAACGCCATCGTCACCCATTAAAATCATTCCCTGGCTTTCGAATCCACGAAACTTTCTGTAAGGAAGATTCAGCAAAACAGGAACCTGTTTCCCGATAAGCGTCGATGGATCCGGAATGAATTCGGCTATACCGCTCATTACCTGCCTCTGTTCGTCACCAAAATTTATCTCAAATTTGAGAAGCTTGTCGGCGTTTTCAACCTTCTCTACGGCCACGATAGTACCAATACGGATATCGAGTTTGGAAAAATCGTCAATAGTAATCATTTTTATTCGGTAACGGTAACTGTAATTATTCTGCTCTCAATTGTACCATTTGTCCCGATGACTTTAAGCGTAATAACCTTTTTTCCTTTTTTTAAATACATCTCTTCACGAAATACCCCCTTACTATTCTGATACACTCTCTCTTCATTTAAATATACAAGCGCCCCTTTCTCTGTTGTGCCTTCAATAACAAACGGCTGACTTGACCTGATAACTGCAGGAAGTGGTCGGAGTTGTATCGGCGGTTTACGCGCGAATATAATTACCTGAATCCCAAAATAAGCTACAAAAATAAGAAGAAAAATAAATAGAATTAACTGATGGGTCACGATCGACGTTTTTTCTTTATAACTCGATTCGAGTATAAATTTGGTCGGGTCTTCAATAAGTTCCCGTCGTAACATTGCGCTGATTTTTTTATTGTCACACTTCAAATAACCGGCGTATTTTTTAACTACGCCCTGCGCTAATGTCGTCGATGAGAAATTTTTCCAGACGCCCGCCTCCACATCCGTAAGGTACTGAACCGGAATTTTGGTATCTTTATTAACTCGAGAGATACTTAATCCAAGTTCGGTACGACGCTCCGTCAAAATATCGCTGATCGTTTTCATAGGGTTTGTCTTTACGAGAGACTTTTCAAAAATTCTTCCGGATCACTCACGAGAATATCGCGAGCTTTCGGGCCGTCAGCAGGTCCCACAACGCCTGCCTGTTCTAGCTCGTCAACAATACGCGCCGCTCGGGAATATCCGATAGAGAATTTACGTTGCAACAGAGATGATGATGCTTTTTTAGTCTGACAGACAAACCGAACTACATCCGCAAATAATGCATCGTGATTTGTCGATTTTATTGATACATTACCCTTAGAGTCCATCACTTGCTTCACGGATTGTTGGGTAACTTCCTCGGTATAATGAACAACTGGAGTAGTTGTTTTCAGAAACTCGACCATACTCTTCAATTCTTTGTCGGTAACAAACGGACCTTGAATTCTCCGTGGTTTCGATTGCTCGGGTGACAGGAAAAGCATATCACCACGACCGAGCAATTTTTCCGCACCTGGCATGTCGATAATAACCCTCGAATCAATCATACTCGAAACATTAAAAGCAATACGTGCGGGTATATTCGCTTTCATGAGACCGGTAATAACATCGACCGAAGGCCGTTGCGTTGCTACTACTAAATAAATCCCGACAGCACGCGCCTTTTGGGCAATCCTCGTTATCGAGTCTTCCACTTCTTTTGAAGCATACATCATAAGATCAGCAAGCTCATCAATACATATAATGATCAGTCGCATGCGTTTATCACGTTCAGCTGCTTCATTATAAGAAAAAATATCCCTACTCCGCGCATCAGCAAGGGTTTTGTAGCGGTCTTCCATTTCTTTGACTGCCCATTTCAGTGCCGATACCGTCTGTGTAAGATCAGTTATAACGGGAGTAATAAGATGTGGGGTTTCGTCAAACATCATGAATGTCACGCGTTTCGGGTCAATCAGTACCAAGCCGACCTCGTCAGGAGTTGTTCTGAACATGAGGGTACATATCCACGAAGAAAGCATAACCGACTTTCCTGAGCCAGTAGTTCCCGCAACAAGCACATGGGGCATTTTATTAATTTCCAGAGCCACTTGTTGACCAGAAACATCAACCCCCATCGGAACAAGTAGCAATTTTGACCGGTCGCCAAAGATCGGATCAGACAGCATTTGTCTCAGAGTCACTACTTGAGAACGGATATTTGGAACCTCTATACCAATAAGTGATTTTCCGGGAATCGGCGCCTCAATACGGATTTGTCCGTTGGGAGCAGCCAGTGCAAGAGCAAGGTTGTTTGATAAAGCGGTTACCTTGCTAAGATTAACTCCCTTGGCAATCTGTATCGCATATTGGGTGATAGCAGGACCATAATTTACGTCTGCAACACGGGCTTTAATGCCGAAACTGTCGAGTGTTTCCTCGATCATGTCAGAATTATGCTTTACGTCTCCTCTGTCAGCATCTGTTCCTTTACTTGCATCCAATAATGATAAAGGAGGAAATTTCCAGGCAACACCGGTGGATTTATGCTCTATTGGCTTGAATGAACCGTCGATAGTGCCTTTTATCGGCGTGTCTTTGGAAAGAGTCACATTGGACTTGGGTATCAGCATATGATCATGTTCCTTTTTGTTACCGCCTCCTACAAAATCATCTTTGTTACCGCGGCTGAGTAGCTCGTTCTTTTCTTTACCCTTACTGAGAGTTCCCTGCATTTTTTCCATCTGACCCGACAGCGAAGCAACGAAGTTTGCCACTACCTTAATCCCGTCTATAATCGACATTTCAAACATAACCAGTGCTCCGATTAGAAAGATGATAACAAATGACACAATCGTACCCGGCCGTGAAATAAAGTCCGAAATCTGCGAACTGAATGTCGAACCGAAATAACCGGCATTAAGAATAATGAGATACGACACAAACATAATCATATAACCCAAAAACCAATGAGGTTTGACAATGCGCATTTTCTTTGTTTGAATCATCACGCCGGCGGCAAACAAAAACATAACCGGAGTGAATATTGCACCCTTTCCAAAATAAAACACCAACAGTTCGTTAAGTGAATTAAGAAATGTCGCTTTCTGGTAAAACGAAAAAATGGTCAACAAAAATGCCAAAAACATAAGGAGCGCAAAAATACTGTAAATCGTACCCGACTTCAGCTTCATTTTCAAAAACGGAATCTTCATCTGTTTGTGTCGTCCCATGTGACCAATTATATACAAACTCAGAAATTGTTGCTATATAATAGCTGCATGCCGAAAAGTATTCCTCCAGTATTTGAAGAGATTCTCCAACACGCTATACTTCCGGATCTCGACCGAGGACGGAAAAATTTTGATCGGCCCCACACCGAAGCAGTTGTCTTTTGGATGAAATACATTTTGAACAATACAGAGAATGACCTTGACCCGTATGTAATGATTCCGGCAGCCTATGCGCATGACTGGGGATATATCGGATTATTTGATGGTTTTAACAGCGATGACCCCAAAGAAATCGCTAAACAAAAACTTTCACATATGGACAGAGGTGCCGAAAAAGTAAAACACTTATTAAACAGTTCCTGCTCTCAATTCGTCAACAGCCAACAGATTAACGAAACAGCACATCTCGTATGGATTCACGACAAAGTTGATTCCTTGAAAGGCGTCGATGAAATTTCCATTATGGAGGCGGATACGTTGGGAATGATTGACGTGGACCGCGTGAAACCGACATTTTCAAAAGCTGACAATGAACGGTTTGTGAATAAGGAAGTAATTAATTGGAGATTGCCCACGTTCATTCACCCAGAAATTCGAAAAATTGGACTAATCCTCGCTCATAAGCGACTTGAATATGGAAACAATTTCTTAGTGTAATTGTTGTTTTCCAACGGCAGCATATTTTCCCAAGTCAGAGAATCTGAATTCAAAATTAGGGTCCCGTAATGCTAGAGTGACTGCTCCAAGTGCACCGCAAAATGCCTGCATCCGTGATTCTTCCGTTTTTGCGTCAAAGACAGCCCGAACAAATCCTTTAAAACCGTAGAATAAAGCCATATTTTTTCTTATCGATACGTCTCCCGTTTTTCGAGCATAATGGTCTACCAGTTCGTCCGCAAAACCGAGAAAAATCTGTGGAGCTTCAGGAACTCCTTCCTTAATAGCAATATGCGCAATATCAGCCGTAGCAAATACAACATCAAGTCCTGCGTCGGAAAGCGCAATTGCCGGATCTATAAAATGGGTTTGTAAGTGGTTGTCCACAAATATATTCGGTCCCCATGAATCACCATGAACAGTACGCAAACGTTGCGCTTCGCCACCTTTTGCTTGGGCAAGTAATACCATTCGCTTCCGTAACATCATGAAGGCATCATGGTTGAGTGCGGATTCCTGTCCAAATCCAAAATAAATACTGGCTATTCCGTCAAGTCGGATTGGGTCGGTAATTATGTTCTGAAGGCCGGCAGCATACAAACGTGCGCGCTCATTTTCTGGAGGAAGCGCTCCTTCATGAATAGTTGCAAGCACATCTATTACGTTGCTGTATATAGTACTCATATTATTCAAAAGAAACGCCATGTGGACCGCGTCTACGACGGGAGTTCTTTCAGATTGAACAGTGTCTAAACCGTAGTGGCTCAGCAGTCGTGTGAGCTTTATCGATTCAGCCGGTAATGCGTCTAAAACCATATATATTCGTTCAACACGATGCCCCGCTTCCAATGGATGTAAAACATGGTCGTTGCGCATTCCAAGTACGCCGTGAGTAGTCATACCATGAGGTATTGCACGGGCATTTGTATGCAGCTCGTCCATGTGCGAGTGCGTAAGTACCCCGGTGATATGTGTCGGATGCTTCAAAAACAACCTCCGCGTATCGATACCCCCATTTTGAACGACAACAACTCTCCCTCTCGAGAATGCACCCTGTTGGAGTGGTTCCATATTAACAACATGCAAACCGGAGTTTTGAAATAATCCCTGAACTAACTGTTGGGCGGTATGGCGCTCGAGTCCCACCGGTTCGACATCGACATGATTCATTTCCGGTTGTTGTAAGATTTATAAATGATTTTAATTATTTTTTGTCTATCTTTCTTGTCTTGATCAAAATTTCCGGCTGCCTTCTCAGAAACTACGACCGCCCTAATATTCCATTTTTTAAATTGTTGTTTAAGCGCTCGTAATCCTTTTTGAATCTGCCTCAAATAGGAAGCCGTATAGAACTTTAATTCATAGCCTCTGCCTCTTTTTTTAATTCGCTGCAGAAGAGTTTTTATGGAACAATCCAGAAAAATAACGAGAGACCCCTCAAGTGAATTTTTTGTTAATCCCTTAAACAGCTGTTGATATAAGTCCCATTCCGCTTTGGTAATATTTTTTGTTACAAAATGGCTGTAGGTATATACCCAACTCATCAGAAGCCCGCTATCAATGACGGTTAGTTTTCCCTGATATTTTCGAACGTGTTTTTCCAACATGCTTGCCCGCTGTGTCGTGAGCCACAGCTCATTCGCAAATGCCCATCTTTTTAAATCTCTCAGATAAAGTTCTCTGAATGGGTCAGTAGTTTGAAACAAACTATCGGCATCAAGCATTTTGGCTTTGAGGGCTTTGGTCACAACAGGAAGCAGCGTCGATTTTCCAGACCCGATATTGCCGACTATGGTAATTATTTTAGTTGCCATCCTGTTTTGCTTCTTTGGTAACATATTTAAGTTTTAGTTGAGCAATGTCAGCTTCTATTCCAGCTCTCGAAATTCTTTCGATAATTATTGTTCCCCCTTGAGAACCAGGCACTCTATCGGTTGTTTGGAAATCAAATATTTCAAGCGTGGGAAACAGAGCAAATGCCGCTTCTACCATGAGCACTATCTTGTCAAAAAAAACGTGCTTCAGATCTGAATCCTCGGTGAATAGGTGAGGAATTCCGTATTCACTGTGTATTTGATGTGTGTGCGTCGGAACAACCACTTGATTTGCTTTACCACGGGCAAATTGACTATATCTGGCTTCTTCTTCCTTTGATAATCCAGGAGTAAAATCGAGCGGACAAAGCATATGTTTTCCGTCCTCAGAAAGTGAAAGCTCTCCATATTGAAATAGCAGGCTCAACGCAAGATGTCTGTCTGCATCAACTGCTGCCCGAGTATCTGGCTTATCCGAAACTCTGTCCCGACCCACGGATTGAGATATGTCGCTGACAAGTACCGCAAGTGCATCAGGCCATAAATTATCTCTCAGCCAATTAATTTCTTCTGCACGAGTTGTAAAGCCATGAGCAGCAAAAACAAGTTCTATAAGAGAATCGTTGTGAAACGCAATTCCCTGTGTAATTCTGTCCCACTCGTGCGCGTCGCAGAGCAGTTCGGGGATAAGCGTACCTAATATGGCTGGAGAAAGCGCTTCGTGATTATCTCTGTTGAGAAGATTTCCAACATCGTGCCCCATACCGATGGCAGTTCCTCGTGCTAAAATAGCATGCTCTTCTTTTTGTCGTTCAAGAGGAACTTTGCCCCCATATAGCAGATGTTGCCTTATCCGCAGTAGTGCCAATGTTTGTAAGGTAACATTAGTGACATGTTGTTCACCATGCTTATTGAACCCGAGGGGTAATGATTCATCAAGAGAAGGATTTACCGCTTCGAAGACACATGCAAGCCGGTTATTCATTAATGAAAATAAATCACCAAGATCAAGTTTGTAGGGATTTAAATCGGGTAGATTTGATTGTTCACCAGCTTGGGCTAGCCAATACTGTAAGACTTGCCGTTCCTTTTTACCAGCATGACGACGTGCGATTCGTGGAGCTTTTCGATTTTCTATCCTTTTTCTTTCTTGAATCTGTTCTACATAATCTCGCAATCTATATGAATTTATAGTGCCAATACGATCTTTTGGTCCATTGTTGAGTGCTTGTTCCAACCGAATGATATGTTCTTCGTCAACTTTACTTTTTAGCAGATAATCTCGAAGATGGACCGGTTTGTCCCCATTATGAAAGACCATCGGGGGGCTTGAATCATACGGGTAACAGTTTCTCACTCCCCGGGCTCTGTCTGATATTTTTTGATAAATGATTGTTTGTTCTGCACTCATAGTTTCCCCCAACTAAAAAACCCCGCAAAAATGCGGGGCTAATAAAAACAGTTTCCTACTGTCGGATTCCAACCTATCCATGTTTAATTATACCGAGCGAATAGACGGATTGCAAGTTTATTGGGTTAAAATACCTCGACTGAGCAAAAGAAGCTGCTGCCGGTTTGCAGGATCTCCAGGGCAAAACGGAAGTTCACCGCGTACTTCGTCAACAACCTGAAGCGGTTCCCTTTCCTGAGGAGACGTTCGCATCCATCTCCATAAATCCTGTGGTGCAACTTCCGGAGAATCTGCTCCGATAGTAAGTTGTTGATGAACGAACGTGGCTCTATTGAACGGCTGGATAACACCCATTTTTACCGCAACTAACCAGTCGATGCTTCCGGCAATTCCTGCACCATGCGCAAGCATATATTCCTTCAGCTCCTCCTCAGAAATTTCAGGAGCGACGACTCCATAGTGCAGTCGAGTTAAAAGGAGTCGAATTGAATTATGATCGGGACTTAATTGCGCCATCGACGTTGCAATGCTAGCCCGATCTCCCCGCTCTGCCATAATAAAAAACTGCCGAGCCAAAGCGTCAATTTGTGTAGAGTCACCTTTATCAGCCTTATTGAGCACCGTCTGAACGGTGCCATCCGGACTCACGAATGAATGTGCGGTATCACGAGTACCCAGCGCCAGATCAGTAATATCAGTCTGCAAAAGCTCAGGGTGTGTTTGAACTCCAACCATCACGCCGATAGTTTTAGCTCCAGCCGCTTCGACCGTATGAGAATGCGCTCTGTGTGAATTGACAATCGGCCCGACACCACTTGTTTTTCCGTAATAATCTTCCCCCCTGCCTGAAAATAAACGCAAAGCAGGATCTCCACTCAGTTGGATTCCTCCTTGGGCGTAAATTTCTTGTGTGGAGGGCAGACTGCCCGTTATGATAACTAACCGTCGACCATGGTACTCGGTGATTCTTCGAACGTGCTCTTCTGTTATTGAACCGCTACGTAATCTATCTGTCATAGTCAAAAAAAATCCCGCTTTAAGCGGGGTTAAAATTTCAAGAGCCAAAGCTCTTTATTTGTAATGCAAAGAACAATTTTGTGCGTAATCATCAGCTAATAAATCAATTTATTTCACAAAAAAACTCCAACACGTGGAGTTTTATACATCAGATATGTAACGGTAGTATTTTAGACTACGAATAAAAAAATAGTCAAGCGCAAATCGTACGTTTCAAATATTATTTCACCAATTTGAATTTCATACGGCCCCTATCATCTAACTCAGCTACTTCAACCTTGGCTGATTGACCCTCTTTGAACACTTCATTGGCATCTTTCACAAATCCCATACCCATTTGAGAGACATGTAAAAGGCCTTCTTTTCCTGGACCAATCTCGACGATTGCTCCGAACGGAAGTATTTTAATGACTGTTCCTTCGTATACTTCTCCAAGTTTGTATTCTTTGGACATTGCCTCGATTGCTCTGACAGCCCGTTCAACCCCTTCGGCGTTCACGCCTGAGATTGACACTTTACCGTCGTCGTCGATATCGATTTCACAACCGGTATCTGCGATGAGCTTTTTAATATTTTTTCCTCCCGGTCCGATGATCTCGCCGATCTTGTCAGCCGGAGGTGTAAGCATAACAACACGAGGTGCGTACTTCGACAGCTCTTTACGTGGCTTGTCGATCGCCTTATTCATGACATCAAGAATGGTCATTCGCGCTACTTGAGCGCCTGATAAGGCGGTATCAATCATTGCATCGTTAATACCGTCGTTTTTGACATCAAGTTGAATAGCAGTAATCCCGTTTTTTGTTCCGGCTACTTTAAAATCCATCTCGCCGAAAAAGTCTTCAATCCCAATAATGTCGGTAAGTATTTGATACTTCGTGTCGTCTTCGCGAACAAGTCCCATGGCAATACCAGCGACTTGCTCTTTGATAGGAACTCCCGCGTCCATAAGAGCCAAGCTTGATCCGCACGTGGACGCCATTGAGGTTGATCCGTTCGAAGACAAAACTTCCGAAACAATTCTGACAGTGTAGGGGAATTTTATTTCCTCAGGCAACATTGGTTCAATGGCTTTTTCTGCCAATGCACCATGTCCGATTTCACGCCTATTTGGTGTACCGACGCGTCCCGTTTCTCCGACAGAGTACGGAGGCATAAAGTAATGATGAATATAACGTTTCATGAATTCGCCTTCCGGGTTTTCAATCCATTGCTGTAATGAAAGCGGGCCGAGGGTAGCAATCGATAATACTTGCGTAGCTCCGCGCTTAAATATCGCTGAACCATGAATTCGGGGAATGACACCTACTTGTGCGGACAATGGTCGGACTTGATCCATTTTACGTCCGTCAGCTCGCTTGCCCATTTTCAGAACAAGCTCTTTCATCAGTTTCTTATATATTTTCTTCAAAACTTTTGGCGCTTCTTTTTCTTCGAGTTGGAACTCTTCCGCAATCTTTGTAACCAGTTCATCTCCTGATGCATCGACATTTTCCTTATCAGCCATATCTTGAAGACGTTTTATAAGTTCTTCATGGTATTTTTTGGAGATTAACGTTACAACATCTTTTTTCTCTTCCGTAGCTTTTGCAACATAATCTTTTACGCCTGCCTCCTTACGAAGTTCTGAAAACAAAGCAATAAGGGGAAGCATTTCTTTTTTGGCAAGTTTAATACCTTCCGAAACTTCCTCGTTCGAAACTTCCTCAGCCTTCGTTTCGATCATGACGACCTTTTTATTCGTAGCAGAAACTATGAGGCTCATTCTTGATAATTTATCTTCCTGTGAAGTTGGATTAACGATGTATTGTCCTTTTCCGCCTTTTTCACCGTTTACCAATCCGATTTCAAGCGTCGCCACTGGACCATTCCAGGGAATTGAACATAATGATAATGCGCAACAGGAACCAAGAGCAGCAACAATTTCAGGGGAATTAACTCCGTCGATCGACAAAACAGTATTAATGACCTGTACGTCTCTGCGGAATGAATCGTCAAATAACGGACGAACTGATCGATCAATTAGTCGTGCAGCAAGTATGGCGCTGTCATTCGGGCGTCCTTCACGCTTTACCCAACGAGAACCTTTAATTCGTCCACCAGCATACAGTTTTTCAGCGTACTCTACGCCAAGAGGAAAATAGTCGAGGTCAGGATTTTCTTTTCCGACGACAACAGTGGTGAGAATTGTTGTTTCACCGTATTGAGTTATAACAGCGGCAGTTGCTTGTTCGGCAACCTCGCCAATACGAAAGACCAGCTTTCGTCCTGCCAGTTCGATTGATTTATTAATTTGTTTCATACAACCCTAATTACCCCCGCTTCTGATAGTCCTGGATTTTTGCTTCAAGTACCGTGTATCGTTTTTCGTCTTTTTTCTTCAGATAGTTCATGATACGGCGGCGCTTTGAAATGATTTTAAGAAGTCCGCGTCGAGAATGATTGTCTTTTGGATTTTCGGCCAAATGTTTCTGGAGGCGAACAATCTTCCAAGTAAGTATGGCTACCTGAACCTCGGGAGATCCTGTATCATTTGCCTGCGTGGCAAATTCTTTAATAACATCTTGTTTCTCGTCTTCTTCACTTTTGGCTGTGGTAACCGGCTTTACTACGGGAACCTTCACTGGTTTTACCTCAACCTTCTCTTCTTTTTTGGGAGCGACAACCTTCTTGGTCTTCACTTCTTTAACTGTTTTTTCAGGGGTTTTGACAGCCTTCTTGACTGTTTTTTCTTTTTTTGTTTCTTTAACCATGGGATGGATTATACACGAAAAACTGCTAAATGCAAAACGGAAATATAAGTGGCCGGGACCGCTAACAGCATTACGGTAATGCTCTTTGAAGAGTCTCCAGTGAAAGCAGTGCGCATTTAAGCCGTGTCGGGGTTAACTCAATTTTAAGCATTTCCAGAATATCCTTTGCTGCTAATTTTTTGGTTCTTTCGATCTTCCAGTTTGTAACCATTTCGCTGAGCATACTTGCCGATGCAACAGAAATCGCACATCCGGTGGCAACAAAATTAATTTTTCTGATCGTTCCAACCTCAACCTGCAAAAAAATCTCGATTTTATCGCCACATAACGGATTATCTTTCAACGCGTGATGCGAACAGTGATCGAGTTTCCCCGCATTTCGCGGATGATGATAATGATCAAGAATTTCTTCACGGTATAGATCGTCGTGCATGCTTTGTATTATACCAATAAGGCCTTTTCAACCTCGTCGGAGAGATCCTGAATAACCGGCAGCGGCAGACCGGCATTCACCAACATGTCGACTCCCGAAAGTAAAAATCCTTTTGATAAAAGCGCTTTTATTTTTTCTTTTGACAAACCGCGTGACTGAAGATAAAACACTTGTTCTTCATCAAGATATCCTGTTGTCGAACCATGAGTACAAAAAACATCATTTGCCAGTATCTGTAGTTTCGGTTCAGACGTAACCGCTCCTTCAGTCCCCAACAGTAAGTTTTCATTTCGCTGATACGCATGACTTTTTTGGCCTTTTTTGGAAATAGTGATTGTACCGGAAAAAGAAAATTTCGACCCGTCGTGTGAAACGGTTTTACACAAGAGGTGGGACACTCCTCCCATATTATTGTGGTCCTGATTCGTCACTAACGACACATTGCTGTTTCCCAGTAAATTGCAACAAATAACACAAAATACCTGACTATTCTCGGCAATTGATAAAGTAACCGGCACCGTTGCGACGGTATCCCGATAGTTAAAAACAACAACAACTATTTTCTTCTCCCCTTTAGTAGTCGCCACTTTCACTTGTTTGGGATTCTTTCGAATTTTGAGTTTGATTTGTGGATTTGTCATTTGAATTTTGAATTTTTACCCTACGCTTCCTTCCATTTCCATGATCATCAAACGGTTTAATTCAACAGCATACTCAAGTGGCAATTCCTTAACAACAGATTCCAAAAAACCATTTACGATAAGCGCTTCGGCTCGCTCTTTCTTAATTCCCCTGGACTGCAGATAAAACAACTGCTCTTCGCCTATTTTAGATACTGTTGCTTCGTGTTCTATTTTCACTTTTTGTTCGTCGATACTCATGGTGGGGTATGTGTCTGATCTGGAATGTTCATCTAATATAAGTGCATCGCAGACAACTTTCGACATAACATGATGTGCTCCTTTGCGAACATGCACTAACCCCCGGTACGACGTGCGCCCTCCATCTTTGGATATTGATTTCGAAACAATACGGGACGTTGTGTGCGGTGCAAGATGTATCATCTTTGCCCCGGCATCCTGATGCTGCCCACGTCCTGCATAAGCTATGGACAATACTTCTCCCTTGGCACCTTCACCAACCAGATAACAACTGGGATATTTCATGGTAAGCCGGGAACCAAGGTTGCCGTCTATCCACTGCATTACACCATTTTTCTCTACCCGCGACCGTTTAGTGACAAGATTATAGATATTCGGACTCCAATTCTGAACTGTCGTGTATCGGACATGTGCGTTCTCATGAACAAAAATCTCGACAACTGCAGCATGAAGTGAGGAGGTCGAGTAAACTGGTGCACTGCACCCTTCTATATAATGTACAGAGCTGCCTTCTTCTGCAACAATGAGTGTTCGTTCAAACTGACCGACGTTCTGAGCGTTAATTCTGAAATATGCCTGCAAAGGCATTGTCACTTTTACATTCTTCGGAATATAGACAAAACTTCCACCGGACCACGTGGCAGAGTTAAGTGCTGAAAATTTGTTATCACCCGGAGGAATCAACTTACCGAAATATTTCTTGAAAATTTCGGGATACTCCCGCAACCCGGAATCGGTATCCAAAAACACGACTCCTTTTTTAGTAAGTTCTTTTTGAATGGATTTATAGAGGACTTCCGATTCGTATTGTGCGGATACTCCGGCAAGGAACTTTTTTTCAGCTTCCGGAATACCGAGATAATCATAGGTTTTTTTGATATCTGACGGTAGCTCCTCCCAACTTTTTGCCTGCTTTTCTTGTGAACGCAAATAATAATGAATATTCTCGAAATCTATGCCCGAAAGGTCGCCACCCCATAACGGCATTTTTTTTCCGTAGTATATTTTCAATGCCGCCAATCGAAAGTCGAGCATCCATTCCGGCTCATTCTTTTTTTTTGAGATTTGTCGGACCAGTGTTTCGGTCAGTCCTTTTTTGGCAACGAACGAATACTTTGTATTGTCCTTAAAATCCCATTGACTAGTGTGTGTATCCTGCATACCCGGCGTGTTCTATTTTTTTAACGAGTTCCCTGCCTCCCTCATCAACAATAACCCCTTTTGACATGACGATAATCCGATCGACATCAAGATACTCTATTAATCGTGGGTGATGGGTAATGATCAGACACCCAACGGTTTTTCTTTTCAATTCGTTCATCATAACGGCAACTTTTTTCAATGCATCCACATCGAGTCCCGTATCTACTTCATCAAACAAAGCATACTTCCTTGCCAAGTACCGCGCCTGTACCATCTCAATTTTTTTCTTTTCCCCACCAGAGAATCCGTCATTTAATCCGCGAATGAGTAGTCCTTCAGAAAACTGAAGACCCTTGGCAAGATAGCGAAGATCCTGCATAAAATGCTTCGTGTCCATCGTTTTCGGGTCGCTCGTCTCTCTCAGCAGTTTAGTCAGACTAACGCCCGCCACAGCTACCGGATTCTGAAAACCCATAAACAGACCTTTCTGAGCTCGTTCATTCGGCGGTAGATTCACGATATCTTCGCCGTCAAGTTCAATATGTGATGTGGCATCCATACGATAAAACGGATGTCCCATGAGTGCACTGGCTAAGGTTGATTTACCCGACCCGTTCGGTCCCATGAGTACGGTAATGGTTTCCCGTTGCAATTCCAGACTGACATTATGAACAATAACCTTTTCTTGGAACGATACGGTAATATTTTGGAGCTTAAGCATTCCGTGATTTCAAATGGTCGGTAACAAGCCGTATCATCTTTTCGCGAAAGACCGCAACATCAAACCGCTCAGCAAGAGAAGCCGCTCCCTCAGCTAAAGATTGATAATTCTTGTTCGTAATTTTTTTAATAGCGCGCACATATGCTTGAGGAGTTAGTTCATCCACAAGATATCCGTTTGTGTTTTCAACAATTGTTTCTTTCAGTCCGCCGCTTTTATATGCAATGACGGGAACTCCATACATCATGGCTTCAACAGGAGCCATGCCGAACTCCTCGTCAACAGAGGCAAATAAAAATGCTTTTGCACCGAGTTTTAACCGTTCAAGTTCAATATCGCTTACCTCCCCGGTAAATGTAATATTTGTCCCTGCCATTGATTTAAGGTAACCGTATTCTTTACCCTTTCCGACAACATATAACGGAACATTGGCGTCGTGCGCTGCTTGTATAAGTACATCAACGTGCTTCGGTTTCGCGAGACGATTTATCGTAATATAGTAATCTTGGGTTTTTTTCAGTTTTTCACCGATATTGATATGTGGATTATAAATCGGCGGATAAATTACGGCGGAATCACGACGATAATATTTGGTGATTCTCCGTTGCGTCTCTTCGGAATTTGCGACCAATACATCCGGCCGCTGTGAACCGATAAAGTCCCACATCCGTAACGGTGTCCCTACGGCATATCCGTATAGTCGTTTAAGGAAATTCTGTTGCCAATCATCCGGAGTTTCATAATAAGTCAGAAACTTGTTTTGGTGATGAACGTATGAAATATGGAGTGTCTCCGGACGGGTAATAACCCCTTTGCACATAAACCAGCCTGAGGAAGAGATCACTAAATCATACTGTGAAAGATCGAAACTTTCCCAAATCTGGGGAGACCAGAATCTGAACAATGAGGGATAATCTCTGACAAACGGAATCTTGCCGAACCATGATACTTTGAAATTCCAATCGGATAACCGATACCAATGTACCTGCAAATTTTTCGGATTCACCAAAGCAGTAAACACATCGGAGTCCGGAAACATATTATGGATCTCCTCCAGTACCCGTTCCGCACCGCCATACTCACGGAAATAATCGTGAACCAACGCTACTTTCAGATTTCGGAAATTATTTGTTGTTTTTTTCATATAACTTTATATAAATAAGAAGAAATCTCATCGAAGAGAATAAGGAAAAAATATATCCCGGAAATCCGTCCATAAACCCCTTATGTCTGAAGTACGTAACAACAAACCACGTTTTCGGTTTGACAAGAAAGTATTCCAAAAATAGCCAAAAAGTCAGTTTAATTTTTCTATCGTACAGATTTTGTGCTTCCAAATCACAGTAACGATCCCATTTAGCAATATAATCAGTGAATGTCTTGTACGGATAGTGGTTTATCGGGTTCTTCAAAAATCCAATTTCTCCTTGTACGGTAACCTGTTCATGTATAGATTCGCATGGAAATTTGGCGGCACCGTTTCTGTAAAGTCTGATTGTATAATCCGGATATTGCCCACCTTTCCTTAAGGGCTTTCCGAGAAAATAATTTAATCTTGGAATTGAAAAAGCAACAGGAGTTTTCGAGCTTCGAGCTTCGAGTTTCGAGCTTACAATCTGAGAGATCTCGTCTCGAAGATTGTCTGTTACTTCTTCATCTGCGTCAAGCTGTACTATCCATTCGCCTCGCGCCTTTTCTAGTGCTTTCTGCTTATTTATATGAAACATGGAAACATGCTTTTCTACAAACACTTTTACTTTACTTCCAAAAGATCGTGCAATTGAAACAGTTTTGTCCGTAGATGTGGCATCTATCACAACAATTTCATCAGCAAGTTCATAAACCGATTTAATACAACGCGCAATATTCTGTTCTTCGTTGCGTGCTGCAATACCTACTGAAAGCTTAATAGATCGCGTCATAACCATATTATACCAATTTGACACAAACATGCATTCCGCCTATAATGACACTATGGATAAACACGATTTAGGAGCCTTGTTGCAAAAGAAATTATACGTACAAAGCTACGAAAAGAAGCCGGTAATTGAAGGCGTGAAAGTTGTCCCGCTCACAAACTTCGTCGGTGAAGAGGGCGATTTCGGAGAAGTTTTACGCTTAGCGCAAAATGGTGATATAGCAGAATTCCCGAATTTTCACATACGCCAAATCAGTCGTACTTCCATGTTTCCGAAAGCAATTAAAGCGTGGCACTTGCATTTCAAACAAGACGAGGTTTGGTTTGTTTTACCGACCAGTCATCTTGTTGTCGGATTGTGGGACACACGTACAAACTCACCAACTAACGACATTAAAATGAGACTGTCGTGCGGATACGGAAAATCGTATCTCATATTCATACCACATGGAGTTGCACATGGCTGTGCAAATTTTTCGAACAGAGCCGCAGAGCTTTTCTATTTTATGAACGAGCAATTTGATAAAGATAAACCCGATGAGAACAGGCTCCCTTACACAAGCGCAGGTGAATCATTTTGGACTCCCGAGAGAG
The DNA here is from genome assembly GCA_041665145.1 of Patescibacteria group bacterium. Classification (GTDB taxonomy): domain Bacteria; phylum Patescibacteriota; class Microgenomatia; order UBA1406; family UBA1406; genus JBAYJK01. Next base: position 209,446 of record JBAYJK010000001.1, on the reverse strand, counting down.
ATTAAGTTACAATGCTGCAAACTTATACCGCTTCGACAATTGTAAAAGAGGAAATCGCACCGGGCGTTTTTCGTTTTGTTTTCACCCTGCCAGACAAAAGCATAGCGTTTAATGCCGGTCAATATTTATTACTTAATGTTCCTGGCGGATATCGTCAGTATTCGATCTCCTCTTCGCCTCACCAGACTGACGAGATTGAAATAATTGTAGACATTGCACCGATGGGTATTGGCTCAAAGTACTTACAAGCATTCAAACTCGGTGAACAGGTTACGTTTCGGGCTCCGTTAGGGGTCTTTATGTTACAGAAAACAAATCTACCAAAAATTTTCCTTGCAACCGGAACAGGGATCGCCCCGATAAAATCCATGGTGCTTGATTTAGCGCATCGGGCATTCGTTGAAGACTATCATATTTTATGGGGATTACGTTCGCATAAGGATGCTTATTTTAAACGGGAATTGAACAATCTTGATAGACTTAATCGCAACTTTCATTACCACATCTGCTATTCACGAGAGGATCCCGAGGACACAACCGAGCTTAAAGGATATGTACAAGACGGTTTGCGCATACTTTTTCCGAACAATAATTTTCTCCTCAGTCATGAATTTTACCTATGTGGACGCCCAAATACAGTTGATGAAGTCAAAAAGGCTTTGCGTACCGAATTCACCGTTCCTGAATCTCACATTTTTAATGAGAAATTCACATGAAGTCGTTTCTCCTGAGAGTTATTATTTTTTATCAAAAAACCCAGAGTCTTCATTTAGATATACTTAAGCGATTGCTCATGGTATCTGACGTTTGTCGTTTTCATCCGACTTGTTCTCAATATACCTACCAGGCAATTGAAAAATATGGAGCCCTGAAAGGAAGTGTGCTCGGACTCAAACGTGTTATGCGATGCCATCCGTGGAACAAGGGCGGATATGACCCGGTGAAATAGTTTTCAGTTTTTAGTTTGCAGTTTTCAATCAATTTCCAAGACTCAAATTTCAAACGCCTATGTGTTTGAAAACTTTTTCAGCTGAAAACTGAATAAAAATTAAGAACTAAAAATTGAAAATTGTTTACAACGTGGCGAGTTGCGGTTGAAAATTATTCTGAGCAGCCTTCCCGTTAATATCTGCTGTTGGAGGCAATGTCATTGATATTGCCGGCTCGGTTTTCTTCTCATCTTCTTTTTTATCCGAAGCCTGCTGTTTGTTATCGTCTTTCTTTTCCTTTTGCCCTTTCCCACACTTCGAACAAACTACGGTGCTTTTTCCTTTCCGGACGATCGTTTCAAATTTATACTGACAGTATTGGCAGGTGAATGACTCTTTCTTCTCCTCCTGTTGAGGATTAAGCTCGGCCTGTGCCATGGTAAACGTAAAGTTCTCACCGTCATAATCTACTAATATTGCTTCACCCTCCTTAACTTTCTGGGCAATTATCAGCTCAGAAATCGGATTTTCAACTAGCTTCTGTAATGCGCGTCTCAGGGGTCGTGCACCAAATACCGGGTCAAACCCCACCCTGACGATTTCTTTTTGAGCGGCCTCCGTAACTTCAAGTCCGAAACTTTGCTCTTCAAGCAACGTGCGCAATCCTTTTATTTGTAGTTTCACGATCAGCAACATGTGCTCATATCGGAGCGGTTCGAAAACCACCACCTCGTCAAACCGGTTAACCAGTTCAGGACGCATAAACTTCATCAGTTCATCCATGACTCTGTCTTTGATTTTGCCAAATTTTTGTTTATCAACTTCTTCCTGAACTTCCTGCATCCGTTTTATTTCGGCTTGCAATGGGAACCCTTCTCCGAAGAATTCAACCACCGGCTTTGCTTCCCATACCGTACCTGATCTGTGATACACCATTTCTCCAACCACAATCAATTCCTCACCCTTAGAATTGAATAGATGAATATTCCAATATGCAACCGGCAACGGTTTATTATCCGAGGTTTTTGCTCCATTCAAATATTCCGAAAGAGTTTGGGTTTGCCAGTCGTTCGTTCCCGTTTTTCTTTTCCACATTCTATTTTTGTACGTCACAATCTCTTCTTCTTGCGAAGTGAAGGCGTGCGTGTGGAACTTGATGGTCGGTAATTGCTCCTCGGGAGTATCAGGTAATCCATTTACTACCACAGCGTCTTTTGCGTAATCAAGCAACTTCATCAGGCGCCACTCTTTCGCCGTTGTGGCTGTTCTCACATACAAATTCTCCTCTGCGGTTATGTATTCTGACCCTTGTGGTGATATTGCATGCGTCTGAATTTTGAACAAAGAAAAATCAACTTCCTTGTCTTTACCATTCTCGTCTATTGTTAAAATTTTTTGCCCTGCAAAATAATCGCGCAATATCGATTCCGCCCAGGTATTTGTTTCTGCCTCTTTCAAAAACACCGTGTTACCGACAGTTACAATAGCACGTCCCCGCGGCGAAACAACATACGTATTAAGCGCGAGAGGCTCTTCTATTTGATCCTTGCCACTCTTCATTAATTCTTGTTGAATAGTGCGTGAACCGATATTTGAAGTACATATAACCACCGTATTTTTAAAAGAGATAGTATGGCCCTTGTTGTCAGTCAATCGCCCATCGTCAAGAATCTGAAGCAAAATATTAAAAATATCAGGATGTGCTTTTTCCACCTCATCAAACAGCACAACGCTATACGGCTTTCTTTTGACTGCTTCGGTAAGCTTTCCTCCTTCTTCGTATCCAACATATCCTGGAGGAGCGCCTAACAATTTTGCGACTTCGTGTTTTTCCATGTACTCCGTCATGTCGAATCGCACCATGGAATCTTCGGTTCCGAACAAAACCTCAGCGAGTGTTTTCACCAATTCTGTTTTTCCTACACCCGTGGGACCGAGAAAGATAAAACTTCCGATAGGTCGCTGCGTTGATTTAAGACCAGCTCTTCCGCGTCTGATCGCCTGAGCTACCGCGGCAACTGCCACTTTCTGATTAATGAGACGCTTATGCATGATGTCTTCGAGGTTGGAAATTTTATCCTTTTCCGACTCCGTAATTTTATTTACCGGAATTCCCGTCCACCGGGCAATTACGTCCTTAATCATTTGAAGATTAACAACACCGACAGACATAGCTTTTTTCTGCAAGTATTCCTCCTGCTTCTGCTTGAGGAGGTCTTGTGCATCGATTATTTTCTTTTCATAGATATTGGCCTTTACTTTGTTATTAATCTTCAGAGCCTCCATTCGTTCCTGCTGCATCGCTTTTATTTTTTCTTCTTGAGACTTTATTTCTTCAGGTAGAGAGATAATCGGAAGACGCACAGCTGAGGCTGTTTCATCTATAAGATCGATTGCCTTATCAGGAAGAAATCGTCCGCCGACGTACCGTTTAGAGAGCTTAACAGCAGCTTCGATTGCCTCATCAGGAATTTTAACTTTATGAAAGGCTTCATATTTATCACGTATGGCTCGAAGCATTTTTATGGCCGCATCTTCCGATGGCTCGGGAACCTCTATCGGCTGGAAACGCCGTTCAAGTGCCGGATCTTTTTCAATATATTTTCGGTATTCTGAGGTGGTAGTTGCACCGATTAGCTGAACTTCGCCTCGCGCAAGCGCCGGTTTAATAATGTTTGCCGCGTCTCCTGACCCAGCCTCCCCACCTGCGCCGACGATGTTGTGAATCTCATCTATAAAAAGAATAACTTTGCCCATCATGGCTTTCAATTCGTCCATAACCCCTTTCAAACGCTCTTCAAATTCACCCCTATGTGAAGCGCCTGCTAGAATCGCCATAAGGTCGAGTTGCAAAACACGGTGATTTAACAAGGTTTCAGGGACTTCTTTCGAAACTATTTTTTCGGCCAGACCCTCAACAATTGCCGTTTTTCCGACTCCCGCCTCGCCGGTCAAGACAGGATTATTTTTTGATCTTCGAGAAAGAATGTGAATTACGCGCTCGATGACTTGAGACCGTTCAACTACCGGATCAAGCTGCCCTGCAGCAGCTTTTGCCGTAAGGTCTGTTGTGTACTTTTCCAATGCGCTTTGTTTTCTTTCTTCCTGTTGTTGTGTCTCAAGACCTTTTTTCTTACCAAGAACCTTGATATTCAATTCGTCCTTGTTTAATCCTACCTTAACTAAAATGCGCGAACCGACTCCTTCGCCCTCATGATACAGGGCATACAAAATATGTTCCGGGGAGATAAATTCGTATCCCAGCTTACGCGCTACAATCAGTGCGTCTTCCAAAATCTTCTTTACCCGGGGAGCAAGTTGAGGTTTTGTCGGAGTTGTTCCTTTATGGAACGTTGCTTCCAACTGCTTAACGACTTCCTGTGGAATCAGTTTGAGTTGAGAAAGCAAATTGAAAATTTCCTGGTCTGCCAACAAACCATATAGAACATGCTCGCTGTCAACAAGAGGATTGTTGAGCGCTTGCGCTTTTTGTGCCGCAACAAGAAGAACTCTGTTCGAGCGTTGTGTAAGACGAGTCATTATATCCATTCCTGTTTTCTTATCCATTGGTGTAGCAGGTTGTTGCGTGTTAGCAGCTGCTGTGGGAATCCCCGCTGTCTGCGTTTGTCCCGAAGGTTGTGCTGCTTTTGGGGCTTGAGGTGGCGTTATTCCATCTGTTGTTACCGCACCTGCAGGAGCAGAACCAACACCATTATACATGGTGCCACTCTGCGCTGATTGCACAGATGATTGATCAGTGGTTACCGTCGTCACCGTTGATGAGGTCGTTGTCCCTTGCGCATCTTGGCTGGGGCTTCCTGACTGGTCATTCTTCTTACTTCCCAAAAAATCAAACATACCCATGTGACCATTATGAAGAAATTTAGAGTGCTTGTCAAATAATTATTAAGTTATACAATGTGGATATGAAGCATCTGTTGGCACAAGCTTTAACGATTAACGGGACGCAGGGTTCATTTACCCTTAACGGACCCCTGCCTGCAAAATTTGCCACTATCGGAGACGTGGTGACCGTTGTCATGCAAGCAGTTTTTCCGCTTGCTCTTTTTGTCTTATTTATATATCTCCTGTGGTCGGGTTTCGATATGGCACGCAGCTGGAACAGTCCCGAACTTATTAAAAAAGCAAAATCCCGCATAACAAATTCCATAGTCGGGATTATTATGCTGGCACTTTCATATTGGCTTGCACAGATTGCGACAAAAATATTCTGGGGATGATATAATGTAGGTTCCGATGGCACAAAAGAAACAGCAATTCAAGCTTCAATTCAATCTTCAGTTCGTGTTTTTTGTACTCATAATCGGGTTTTTTATCTTGTCGATTGCACTAAGCGGCAAAGATTACATCGACAAAACCATACCTGAGAAATCAATTTCAAGCGTCTTAACCGACGTTAAAAAATCCAAAGTGAAAGAAATCGAAGTCGTTGAAGATAAATTGCTCATTCAATATAAAAATGGAACGTTTGCGAAAACAACAAAAGAGCCCAATGCCACGGTCTTTGAGATGCTCAAAGATTCAGGAATTAATCCTTTATCTGTTACCATCAAAAACAATAACAGCTCACAATTTGGAACTATCGCCAATATACTGATCAATATCGTACCTACACTTCTGATGATCGGTTTTTTCGTATTCTTATTCCGACAAGCACGGGGAACACAAGACTCGATATTTTCATTCGGTCAATCCCGGGCAAAGCGATTCAATAAGGGCACTTCGCGAATTACCTTTAAGGATGTTGCCGGCATCAAAGAAGCTAAAGAGGAATTGCAGGAGGTTGTCGATTTTCTGAAAAACCCGGATAAGTATAAAAAAATCGGCGCGCGCACACCGAAAGGTGTTCTGCTTGTTGGCCCTGCCGGGTGCGGAAAAACACTGCTGGCAAAGGCAATTGCAGGTGAAGCAAATGTCGCGTTCTTCTCAATCGCAGGTTCAGAATTTATGGAAATGCTTGTCGGTATCGGAGCCGCACGAGCTCGCGACTTGTTTAAGACCGCAAAGCTCAACGCCCCGTCGATAATTTTTATTGATGAAATAGATGCAATCGGCCGAGCACGTTCCAGTGGAGTCATGGGTGGACACGACGAACGGGAGCAGACACTCAATCAGATCCTGGTCGAAATGGACGGTTTTCAACCAACTGAAAAAGTTGTTGTGATAGCAGCTACAAACCGTGGTGATTTGCTTGACCCAGCTCTTATGCGACCTGGACGTTTTGATCGACGTATCGTAGTACATTACCCTGACCTTGAAGAGCGTGAAGCTATTTTGAAATTACACTCAACCGGTAAACCATTTGAAAAAGGTGTCGATTGGAAACGGCTTGCGCGTCGAACAGTCGGGTACTCCGGTGCGGATCTGGAAAATATGTTAAATGAGGCTGCCATTCTTACCGCGCGCATGAGTAAGGATAAAATCACCATGAATATTCTTGAAGAAGCGGCCACCAAGGTTAAACTTGGTCCCGAAAAGAAACGAATGCAAACCGATGAAGATAAAAAACTTACCGCTTATCACGAAGCGGGTCATGCAGTAGTCACCAGATCGCTCCCGGGAATGGACCCAGTTCACCGAATTTCGATCGTTGCGCGCGGTATGTCATTGGGTTACACACTTATTCCTCCACAGAAGGATATCGTGCATGAAACTAAAACTCACTTAGTAAACCAAATTACTGCGATGCTCGGCGGACGTGCAGCAGAAGAATTCATCTTTAACGAAATTACCACCGGTGCAGCAAACGATTTCAATCAGGCAACTGCTGTTGCCCGCGAAATGGTTACTGAATACGGAATGAGTAGCCTTGGCCCGATTAATCTCGGTGACGACTTTGATGTGACCAGCTGGTCACGCGGAGAAGGTTCAAGTTTGTCGCAAGAAACATTGGCAAAAATTGACGCAGAGATAAGTAAGCTCATTAATGCCTGCTACAAAAAAGCAGTAGCCACACTGAAAGAACACAAACCTCAGCTTGATGCCGTCGCCAAAGAGCTTCTCGAGAAAGAAACGCTTGATCAGGACGAATTCGAGAAAATCATGAAAGGCTAAATACTTTCCTTTATCGCCAGAAGCACTGCACTTCGAGCATCTTTTGCTGAAAGCACTTTATTTCTTTTTCTTTCATCCATAAACGTATTCATCAGGCGTTCACTCCATCCACCAGTATTTTCGAGAGCAATGACAGGAATTCCCGCTTGATAAGACATAGCTATCTCCATAAGAGTCCCTGATCCACCACCAATACTTATAACAGCGTTAGCACTTAAAATTAGTGGGAATTCTCTGCCTCCTCCTCGGAGTTGCCCGGTTCGAACTGCTTTTCCTACTACAGAGCCCGTCACTTTCGTATTACCCCAAAGAAATGCGATAATTTCTCCACCACATTTTTCAGCTTCTCTAGCTGCTATATAAGAAAGTGATTGACTATCCCCTTCGAAGCTATATAACAAAACTGCTTTATTAGTGGCTAATTCTCTTCCAATATCTCTTGCAAGCGCGATAGTAGACCGGTTTTGCGGCAAGTCGAACATTGAACCAACAACTGCTATTTGAATCTTTCTTTTCTTTGTCATAGTCTCATCTCCATATTTAGAAAGTTACCTTCTATTCCTTGCACATTACCTTCTTCTTTGATCGCCCGTAACTCATCTAAAGAGCCAATGACAATTGCCAAATTCTGTTGCAAATCTTCACTTCGAACACGCTTAGCAAAAGAAGGAAGTAACCAATTTAATGGATTCGTCTGAAAGAGTGCATCTTTTGGTATACCGTTCATACAAATTACCTTTCCCTCTCGCATTAATTCTTTTATCATAGTCGAACTAAGAGCGTTTGGAAAGAGCAGATCGCGAGCCTCCTTAAAAAGCTGCATTATTCTTTTTTCTACTTCTTTGCTCTCTCCAGGAAATTGAGCAGCATGCTCTCGCAAACTCTGAATTACCAACAAAGCTTCTATTAATTCGGAATGAGAAATGTTATTAGTGCTACAGAAATCTGAAACATGAAATCCGTCGTCACGGGGTGTCGCAACCAAACCACCAGTAACTACTCGACCTCCCAGACTCTGCAATAAATTTACAGCTCCCGGTGAAGGACCAAACTCACCGGCATTACCCATAACAAACCCAAAGGTGGTTTGTGCTACTGGAAGACCAAAGAGTCGGCACACCTCAAGTGCTGATCTTCCAGACCAACCAACATCATCCAGTATCACTGTCCGGAAGGTGTCAATAAGCGATGGTAAGGCAGCGAATTCTCTCACTGTCTTATTTAACATAAAACCTGAACCATCCAACCGTGCCGAAGACACAACTCGCAGCCTGCTCAAATGGAAACCAGTAACAAGAGTGCTGCTCTCAAATAATCCTGACAGCACTCCCATAAGTTGGCCATTTGTTAAGTCAATAACGCATGTTGCGTCCCGTGGGAGCTTTTCAGCAAGCGCACTTATATGTGGTCTTGGATCCACAATTTCATGATCCATATTCGGATGACCAACTGCTCGTACAAGAGCTCCTGTGAGGGAATCTATTCTCTGCCAACATGACTTACGAGCACCTAGCTTTAAATCATCCTGAAACCATAACATTTTTTGTTTTTTCATAGTAATTTTTGATTTCCAATTTATAAAAGCAAACAACCATCGCCCTCCATAGAAGGGCTGAATATAATAAAAATTCCTGCTTCCTGTGCATCTGTTTTTAAAATGTTTCATTTCCACAAAAAAAGCCCTCACCCCTGTCAGTCATAAAAATATGACTCACAACAAGGGCGAGGGCTTAATGCTCGCGGTACCACCTTGTCTTCCAGTTTATGCTAAAAAAAATCCCGCCATTATGCGGGACTCGATTAAAAGCACAAACGCTCATTATCGAGTACTCCGGCTTACGCTGACATACTCTTGCGCTATCACGGGGCGCACCCGGCTCGGCTTACTTGCTTTTCAGCTTACAGCTCTAGAGTGTAATTCACCCACGACTCGTCGGGGCTACTCGGTCTCTATCAAAGCTTTTAACTATGATAATTATACACGATATGTCAATAGAAGCTTTTCGAATACCTTCTTTACACTCGTCAAGTCAGCTAGTTTTACCCGCTCATCAGGGCTGTGCGAAGTACTTGCGTCACCCGGACCGAATGTAAATGCCGTACATTGCCAGGCTCGGGAAAATAAAGCCGCTTCGTAAAAACCACCTTTTCCTAAATTGGCTCGATATGGCCTATTAATACATTCGTTCGGAATTGAATAATATGCCGGATAATCAATCGTAACAGTCGGACCTGACAACGTCACATTATTCCTTTTCGCAATAGTCATAAGCATCCTTATTATTCTATCGCCATTCAATTTATTGCTTGCCGGTCGTATGTCCAAGAGTACGCGCGCAACATCGGGGACTGCATTCCCTTGGGTAATTATCTGTCCATTCTGTAATTTCCCCCCATCCAATCTACTTAAGTTCACTGTTGTTCTACCGAGTTTCTTCTCATCAAACTCGCCTATCTTACTCTTAAGTTCCGAGATAACAGCAACAGCTTTTTCGATTGCATTGATTCCAAAATCAGGCCGTCCGGCATGCGCACTTTTTCCGATTACGTCTAATTTTATCTCAATAATTCCACGACAACCGTTTACGATTTCCATATCCGTCGGTTCGGGACAAATAACCAGTTGGGGATTCCACTTACATTTTTTCAATAACTGTTTGGCTCCCTTGAAGTAATATTCTTCGTCGCAGTCAAACACATATGCGACATTTTTTGTCGGACCAACAGCTTTTATCGCCGCAAGCAATGCTGCAGTTCCGCCTTTCATGTCGGCTGCTCCAAGCCCATAGATATACCCGTCTTTTTCTGACGGAGAGAGCATTTTTTGCGTATCACCTGTAGGTTGCACCGTATCCATGTGACAGACAAAAACCAGTTCCGGGTTTTTAGCTTCACCGGCGATAATATTCCATCGGTCCTCAGCCACATACTGGCGCGACAAGTTAAGCCAAGGAGCATTAACCTTCAAATAACTTTCGATAAAAACGGCAAGTTTTTGCTCGTTGTTTTTCTCATCGACAAAAGAAGGAATTGTGATTAGCTTAGAAAGAATTTTTGTTAGTTCCATTTTTATTTATTTAAAACGTTAAAAAATACTTGCTTTACTTTTCTTGGCTTAATTTCGCTGACGACGCGGCAATTCACTTTTCCTATTTTCTTTATTATGGTCCTACCGTACATTGGGCCCAATCTTGTGATGACATTTACATTTGCATCTATAGTTTTAAATAACTTCGGCTCTAGAAGATAGACAACAGTGAGCAAATCGTACATTACTCCACCGGTAAACTGACCATATTTACTTCCAGAGGTATAATAGTTGATATAAGCATCGGCAATAGCGCCAAAAGATCGCTGTAATTTCTTATTTATTAGTTTATTAAAATCACTTTTTTTAAAGACAACCTTCCTGCAAATGTTTATAGGTATCAGCACCTTATTGCAATTGGCATTTAAAACTATTTTTAATGCTTCAGGGTCATTGATAGCATTAAACTCGGAATATTGAGACATATTCCCTTTTTCGTTAAATACCCCACCTAAAATCACGAGGTCTTTTATTTTTGTTACAGATTGAGGATTGGCAATAAATAATTTGGCAATGTTAGTTGCAGGACCAATACATACAAGCGTAATAGACGTATCCGCTGCTGAGCCAAAGGTATCTTCCAAGTATTTTCGTGCACTACGCCGGCTTTTTTGCCAATTAAGTTTGGTTGCGAATCCACCCAATCCTTTTTCTCCGTGAGATTGCGCCTTGATCGCATTATTTATCAAAGGTTTACTCGCCCCTTGGTATACGGAAACTTTTTTATTAATGACTGACAATATCGTCAGTGCATTGCGAGTTGAATCGGCAATATTGACATTACCATAAACCGTTGTCAGAGCGACCACATTCAGTTTTGAAAGACAAGCTAGGGCGATCGCTAAGGCATCGTCAACTCCCGGATCTGTATCAATGATTATTTGATTCATAATTGTAATATTCTACTAACTTCGTCGGGGCTATTAATTACGAGAGTGCTCATTCCCAATTGTTGAGCTGGTTCAATATCAGTTGCCTGCTGATCACCAATAGACAGCATGTTTTCCGGTTTATAACGACCAGCTAGCAGTGCAAAAACTTCTGTTTTTGACCCAAATTGTTCTCCGGTATATATAAGCTCAAATTGCTCCCTGATACCCAAGAATTTTAAAACTTTTTCAGCCCAAACTCTGGGAGCTGACGTTAATAAAACTAGTTTCACCCCCGGGTACTTTCCTTTAAACTGGCACAACGACCCAGTTGCAACTTCGTAATTAACAACTATTCCAGCAGGATCGATATTCCAGACTTCATTAAAATAATCTGTACGGGAAATTCCATATTTCTCCGCTAAGAACAAACTTGCCCCCACTGGATCTTGTTGGGCTCTAGAAAATATTAACTGTGCTTGATCGGGTGTGCATTTCTCTCTACGTTGTATAAATAATAAGGCATTGGTTTGTACTGCTAACTCTAGCTTAGAATTTTGATAACCACCTCCTTTACCATCAAGCTGGTAAAACGTTCCATCCATGTCGCAAATAACCACTTTTCTATTTTTCTCTTGTTCCACCAAACCAATACAACGATCCAAATAATCGGTAACAGTGTCATTAATTGAGATGGGAACAGTCTTTTCTTTATCGGTTGGTAAAGGGTAACCGGCCTTAATCAAATCTCTGAACCTTAATTTGGTATTTCGCAAAAGTTCGTACGTTACTACTAATTGTCTGAATCCTTTCATAATCGCGATACTGGTATCAAAAAATGCGGGAGACATATCGAGTGTTGCCGCACTTCCCTCACTCCATGGGTATAAATATGGGATTGATGTGGTTACCATATTATTGGCACTGGCATTTAGTTTTTTACCTCCAAGCGGGCTAAAATCACGCACATCCACCCATTCAAATAAATTGTCTATGGGCTGCAGGATTTCAGTTTTTCTGTCTGAAGCTTTCATGACCGATCGGGGACCCATGTATCCGATTATTTTTTCCAGATTTATTTCAATCCCGTTACTTTTGAGTAACATCAGGAAATCATTAATAGTACCGCCAGAAAACAGACCGTCATCGACGACAACCACCTTCCTATTTCTAATATCGGGAATGCTTCTCAGCAAGTTCTGAATTTGGTCTGCAAACGAAGGATTTCCTTGTCGAGGTTCTTTTCGTCCGTCAATAGTCCGACACGTACTAAATCTAAAAAACCTGTCAGCAAAGGTCTGGTCTTTATCAAAATCAGCGAAGAGAAACCGGTCCAGACAAATACAGACTACATTCTGATCCGATTTCAGAATGGAGCGAACCCTGCTTTGCAGTCGGCTTTCAATTCTTCTTTCCGTTTCCCCAACTATCTTCAGTGGCCCATCAAATGCCTGCTCGATTTGCTGATTAATGATCGCAAAATATTTTGATGCAGCCTGGTTAAATACTCTATCTTCAATAATGTCTTCTCCTCCGTTTAACTTAGAGAAAAGTGCCCGGCTATCATCAGTCAATATGTACTTTGGTATTTCTGGTTTCATGTTTTTTTGTTTTAATTATTAATGTTTTAACCCACTAAAAACCCCGCCATTGGCGGGGTGATAAATTTCTATTTTGTTGCGGTAAATTTATTGCCCCGAATGAGTGGGGCTATGATGCATTTCTTGACTAACTATATTTTTGCGTAAAATATTCATGACTTCAACATATTATCACATTAATACATTGATGTCAAGCACTCCATTTAAACAATTAAATGGAGTGACTGTGATATAGTAGAAATATGGTAAAAGCGCGGACAGGTGTTGTTAGTAAATTTAAACAGTCAGAGCACTTTTCTCCCCGTAACATTAAGGAGGAAAATTTAACACGAGCATTTGCTTCATTGAAAGATACGGCTGCAGCGGCAGCGCTTATGCGGGACATGCTAACCCCTGCTGAAATAGAAGAGTTTGCCAACCGTCTCGAGATGGCCCGCCTTATTTTTACCGGCAGTTCATATAAGGAAATTGCTAAAAAATTAAAAACATCAACTGCAACCGTCACCCGCGTTGCCCATTGGCTTTATCGCGGGTGCGGAGGTTACTTTAACTTTTTAACAAAGCAAAAAAGTAACTCTTAAACTTTTCGTACTCTACTTTTTCTATAACGCTCACATTATTCTTTTTTACAACACTAAACCGCCGCTCAGCTACTGTCATCCCGGATGTATATTTTCCTCTTTTCTCAATCACGATATCCATAAGGCGAGTTGTAAAGACTGTTGGACTGATAAGGTAATAAGCCGCAAGCGCATCATAAACCAGAGTTCCTTCTATACCTGTCCGAATTTTTATCTTCGAGATATATTCTCTCATCATCTGTGTAATAGCTGTATTCAAAACGGATGTAGGTAATTGCGTAAAGCTTTTTAAAGAAAATGCGCATTCGTTACAAGCATCTAGTGGAAGTAATATTTTTTGAATGGGTGATTTAAATACAATATCTGCGGCTTCCGGGTCTACAAACATATTAAATTCAGCAACTCTGCTTTTATTACCATAACCGTTTAACGACCCACCCATCATAACTATCTTGTCTATTGAAGTCGCAATTGAGTGGTCTTTTTGCAACACCCGCGCAATATTTGATAATGGACCGAGTGTCAAGATTGTTACTTTTCGGGGTGAATTTTTGACAATCTTGATTAATTGTTCCGGAGCATCTTTAGTCAGGTGATATTTTGTTTTTGATGTGTCCGCACCGGAGAGTCCGTTTTTGCCGTGTATAACTGCTTTAATAAGTCTTCGTTTAAGAGGTGACGGGAAACCCGAATATATGGGAATATTTGACTCATGCAATAAGTTAAGCACATAAAATACATTCCGCGTTACATTTCTAATTGAGGAATTTCCCGCCACCGTAGTAATAGCCTTAATACTAAAAAGTTTTGATTTAACCAACAGTATAATGGCCAAAATATCGTCGTGACCCGCATCTGTGTCTATAATTAATTCTGGTAACATGGTCGGTTTCTATGAACTGCTAAAATCAGGAATTCCGATTATAAAAACCGCATCACGTGTTCCTACATTTCTTAAAAAGAATGTATCGATTTTTTGGTCGCCGCTACTCGGGCGCTCAATGTATAAGGGTTGGCGATATACATCTTTACATACCAAAGTTGACGGATCAAAAGCTCCCACCATACCCAATGCCTGTCGGATATGCTGTGCCACAACAACCACTTTATCGTCGGGTGCACGGTCAATCGGATATGTACCATTACCCTCGCAATATACCCTTCGTGATCGGGCTACTCTTGGATTTGATGTTCTTCCTGCTATATATGCAACATCTTTTCCTGCCTGTTGGTAATAGTCGTACATTTCAGAAACCAACAATGGTCCAATTCTCTGGCCTTGAAAATCTTTATGGATTGCCATTCCGGAAATATATAAGACGTTTCCTGCTTGAGTTCTGAAATACTTGGCGCTTGCAAACCCTATCGATCTGTTTTCAACTGCCACATCTACCACAAGGTGCCCAAGCAGATGCCGAGCAACATCCGGTTCGTCCATCATAACTCCAAAAGCATTTGAGGTAAGTTCGGTCATTTCGTGCACGCGGTCAAACCCTTCAATACCGTCCCCGACTATATGTGTTTTTATGACGCCAGGGAAACCCATTTTGTAACTCAATAAACCTGGATGAGACGAGTCCCACGTCTCCGATCACTGGAAAAGCATTTTCAGCTGACATAACAGTTATTTGTAACTAATAATAATTGCCACAAAAAATGGCTCGTGCACGTTCTCTTCTCAGAAAACACACACGAGCCAGCTTTATTGCCAAAGATACGAAAATCTGTTTTGCTTCAACTCACGAGATCCCCGGGTAACGGTTGCAATACCGACACCCAATTCCTTAGCTATATTTTTTTGCGGTACACCTAGTTTCAACATTTTTACTATCTGCAGCCTATGAGCAACTTCCTCAAGTTCTGAAGGTGTCAAAATACCCTCTAGAAAATCCACCATTCTTTCCTTGTTGCTAAGATTAAGTAATACATGTACCAGCTGTTCGATTTCTGCTTTGTTTTTCATACCGTACTAGTATACTAGTACGTACTAAACTTGTCAATCAATAATTATCTTTTGCACAATTTCAAGAAGCATCTCCATCTCCACCAGAGTAATCGATTCGCTCGTGCTATGGGGATTTAATCCACCCTTACAAAGCGTTACAGTCGGATACCCCGAAGCAGACAAATACCCTGAATCGCTTGTATAGGTCGCACTCTGTACTATCGGAGCAACGCCGGATTTCTTCAGTGCATTTACAACACGACTTACCGCAAAAGATGACTTAGCCCCAATAAATGGTGGAGTGTTCTCTACTATCTTTAGTCGAGCAGTAGCACCATATTTTTTCGCTATGCGGGTTGCATCCTGCAGGATCTTATCAAGTGTTGATTTGATCATAGCTTGTCTATAACTCCGCACCTCGCCACGTACAGATGCAGTAGCAGGAACAATGTTAGTTGCCCCGCCCCCAGAAATACTGCCAATATTTAGGGTTCGTGACTTTGACTTGCCCATACGCAAACCACTTACTATCCGAGCGAGAATCGAAATAGCGTGTACTCCTTTCTCTGGCTCAATAGCGGCATGCGCTGCTTTGCCGTGGATCGACAACTCGAATATTGTTTGACCATATGATCGATAGTCAATTGTCCCCAAAGCATTTGATCCATCAACATTACAGATAAATAGTGGATTTATCTCCTCAAAAGAAAGAGCAGACGAACTCATCGTTCCCGCCTCTTCTCGGGTGGTAAATATGAGCACGACAGGAGGTTCAGTTTTGCTTTCATAAAAACTTCTTGCCAAGGCAAGAAGTACAGCAACACTCGCTTTATCATCTGCTCCCAAAATCGTAGTACCATCGCTGGTAAAATGTATGCCATCAAATTGCGGACGCACAATCTCACCCGGTTTTTGAACCGTATCCATGTGAGCAACAAATACCACCGGTTTTACGGTACGGTGCGAAGTACGTGCGATAACATTCCCTTTATCGTCAATGAATGTGTTCCAACCAAGCGGTTTCAGAAATTGAGTCACATATTCAGCTACTTTTTTTTCGTTGCCGCTCGGTGATGGTATGTGCACTAAATCCATAAAAACCTCGGTTATTGTTTTTGACATATTATTTGGTTTCATATGGATCAAGTATATAAACTTTACAGCCACACGGATGGCCTGTTTTAATAAAGCATTGGTCGGGACAAATTGACGACAACTCCTGCCATTTCGCAGCAACTTGTTGCATTGTCATCTCTTGGAACCCAAGTTTGGATAATATTCCCCGACTCTTGCTCTCTGCTTCGGTAAATCCCAAAAATTTCCGTCCCGGAAACTGTTGCATACCAATTGATATTGCAAGCTGTTTCATAACGGTGTTGAGCCCGTTACCCCGGTAGTTCGGCAAAACCTTTGCCGACCGTAATTCAAGCAGGCCTAGTTGATTCCAGAGACCAATCGATTGGTACCCGACAACCGCACCTGCCGCATGATCGTACGCGATAAGGTTCAGACCGGCTGCAATGGTCTGCGCAATCTCCGCCCCTTGCACGGGGACAAGGGCAGCCTCACCATTAAGAAGTGCCAGAATATTATCTGTATGTTGCACTAACGGCCTGGCGATAGACAGATTGTTGCTGACCGGAATAGCGGCTTGATTGTTAAACACTGAAAGTAACCCCGGCTCAATCTGCCAAGGCTGTAGTCCTGCTGGTACAGGCACATATGCATGTTCGATTTTCATAGTAATACGTTAATTTGTAAAAGAAAAAGAAAGATTGTTTATGGAAAAGGAGGGAGGATAGAGGCTTAGCGCCTACGGATGAGTGAGGTAGCGATAGTGTTTACGGTTTTCCAGAACATGAAAGCATTATATCACATCTATTGTACCTGTGTCGGACTGGGCTTGTACCCGGAGCAATTTATAGTTGAGGATGTTCCTGCAACAAAGTACTCTGCTCTTCCGAAATAGCAGTTTTTCTTCTCGACTGTCTGAGGAACGTACAGAGATTCTTTAAGTAAATCGGTATTAACCAGTTTTTCCATTACCCTTCTCCAGATCGGAGCAGCACCCGTAATCCCCGAAGTCAACGCCTGGTTCATGGGTTGATTGTCATTGTTTCCTACCCATACTGTTACCAGCACGTCATCCTGTCGCTCATTAGTTGTAGGTCGGGTATACCCAATTGTCCAATTATCCTTCTTTTCATCTGTCGTTCCTGTTTTTACAGAGACAATACCGTTCCCGAAATTTAATACGGAATTCGGACCAAATGCCCAGCCACGAGCGACATTGTCCGCAAGAATATCCGAGATAATAAAGGGCTCTCCGGCGCTCGTTACCCGTTCACCTTCTGAAGTGTGCTGATAAAGCACTTGTCCTACCGGATCTTCTATCTTTAAAAGTGGATCAAGCGTATGTCGCACACCGAGGTTTCGAATCGTCCCATATGCAGTTGCCATTTCGATCATAGTTACTTCTCCACCGCCGAGCGTAAGCGACAGTCCATATCGTTCTCTGTCTGTTTGCCAGTTGGTGATACCCATCCGTGCAGCAAAATCAATAAAACTGCCTACCCCAACTTGCTGCAATACTTTCACCGCCGGAATGTTATAGGAATTGGCCAAGGCGTAACGGAGAGGAACGATTCCATGGAACTTCCCGTCATAATTAACCGGTGAATAAGGAGTCGCTCCCTGCAGTGCAAAATTAGTCGGAGTATCCTGTATAAGCGATGCGGCAGTTAGCCCTTTCTCCAACCCGAGGGTGTAAGTAATTGGTTTTACCGAACTCCCCGGTTGTCTGAGTGCTGTTGTCACATTGAAGGCACCATATTGCCCGTCAAAAAAATCCTTCGAACCGACCATTGCAAGTATCTCACCCGTGGAAGGTTGTGTTACAAGCACTGCCCCATTCCCAACGGACAAATCCTGCAGTTTTGCCATTTCCTCTTTCAGAATTTTTTCAACAAGTAATTGTATTTTATAATCAAGAGTTGTGTACACCCTAAACCCACCCTCCTGAACCGATTTTATTCCGTACATAGACTCAAGCTGGTCTTTTACATAAAAAACAAAATGCGGTGCGAGAATCGTGCTGCTCGGCCGACGAAATGTAAGTCGGGTACTTCGAGCGGCATCGTACTGCGCTTTTGTTATATAGTGTTCCTGATACATTTGTGTCAGGACGGCTCGTTGCCTGTTCGTCGCCGCTTGGGGATTACTAAAAGGAGAATAATCCGACGGCGCCTGAGGTAAGCCGGCAAGCAGAGCAGCTTGTGCTAGCGATAGGTGTTTCGCATCAATGCCAAAATATAAAAGAGAAGCCTCCTGAATACCCCACGCAGTACCACCATACGGAACCTGGTTTAAATACATTTCAAGAATTTGTTGTTTAGAGTATTTACGTTCAACGAGTAATGCCAGAACTATTTCTTTCACCTTTCGTTCAATCGTTCTGCTGGAAGATAAAAGAGCACTCTTAACAAGTTGCTGTGTTATCGTCGAACCTCCCTGTAGCCGCTTGTGCATTGCCATTTCAACTATCGCCCTACCGATTCCTCCGACAATAGAAACACCTGGATGCTTGTAGAAATTTTTGTCCTCAATAGCTATCGTGGCCTGCATGACATAAGAAGGCAATTCAGTCAGCTTGACGGGAGTTCTGTTCTGTTCGCGATAAATCTCATACAGCTGCTTCCCGTTACGGTCATAAATATGTGTAGATAGACTTGCGTGATAATTCTCTACCAATGCAGGATTTGGCAGAGTACCTATAAAATCTATTGAGGTTTTGACAAAAAATAGTATGGTCGCTATCAAGAAACCTAAGACAAAGTATTTTATCCTATAGAAAAACAGGTAGTAACTGACCGAAAATAATGCTTTCTTTCTGTGTTTCGGCCGCTTAAAAAATTGCCAAACACCAACAGCTAGTGCCTTGAAAAAATTCTCAAGCAACAATACCGACGTTTTTCGGATAATTCTTATGAGCAATTCCAAAAGCAAAAAAGGGAGCATGACAACTCGTAAGACCACATCACCCACAAAGATACATGCTGAAACAAAAAATACCAGCAGTTTGTCAATCACCATAAATATAAGGAAAAATAACAACCGAATTATAACACTTGTTATAGGACAAGTAAACAGCGATTAGAGGCTACTGAGCCTCGATTTGACAACGAGGCGTTTCCAAACAGTTCCGGGAGGAACACACGAAATAAGCGTTAATGTCGCTTCGTCCGATTTGGGATCGAGGACCCATACTTCTTCGGGCTCTACAACAAACATGTCGTACACGTCATATGTGTACGTAAAACCATTAACGTTAGCCTGAATCTTGTCTCCCCGCTCGATCGAAGGCAAGTAGGAGAAAATTGACTTATAATCTTTGTCTTTGAATAACTGCGGAAGAGTTGAATGCCCTACAATAACGACATTCCCGATTTCACCGGGAACAACCTGGTCGCCGTATTGGACCAAGGATGTTGCAAGATCATCACCACCGATAGTCACTGATGCACCATGAACGCTGATTTTTGAGACATCGATTGTGTAATCTTTCACTTTTTTCTTGTGAGTTAATAGTTGAGGTTGCTTGGGAAACCACTCTTGGACACGCGTGAAATCCTTTAGATAACTCGAATAATACGGCAAATTCTCACTGTCATAAACCCGTAACCCTTTCTGTAGTGAAGAGGCCAATACACTTCGCGGAAGCGGACTTATCTCTTCGGCAAAAGAAAACAAGTGTGCAAATTGATAAGTAATTATGGGAAAAAAAGCCCATAAAAGCGTTGTTGTCCCGATGATAAGCGATAAAGTCGAAAATATGATTACCGCAGGGCGCTTGTATTTATATTCTTTTTTGACGTAGGCATATCTCATAAAAGGTCAGTTTTCAAATTGAATACTAATCCGTGATGCGTCCCACGGTATAAAAGGAATCGGGATCGGTTTTGTCGCAATCCGGGCATTTGTAATATTGTGTTGTGATAAAAGAGCTTTAATCGCAGCTGAAGTTGTTTTGCCAGAGGCCTCTTGCGCGAGTGTTTTCTTATCGACAAATCGTTGTACTTTTCCATTTACCTGCGCTGAATATGTATAACCGGTTTTATCAGTGTCAGAAAGCTTGAGCTTGCTCAAGGTAAACGTGCCGGCAACGAATTCCTTATTTTTCAATTTCTCTTGTTGGACTTTTCGAATCAGTTCATCTTTGGGAGCATATAAAATAGATGCGTCACCCGAATAAGTCAGAGTCGCGTCGTCCGTCTCCGTATTGACTTTTTCGGAAAACTGCTTATCTCCGCTATCGACAGCTACCGTCTCGTTAAAAACAATCGTATCTACCGAATTATCAGCTGACAATTTTTTTTGAATACTTTGAGTTGCTTGGGCAAGTACTTTTTTTTCCAAAGCAGCCGCATCGGCTTCGGAAAAAACACGCACCTTACGTCGGTACCCACCGGTAAAATCCTGGTTAGCGACCCCATACATATCCGTTTCACTGATTTGATTCACGAACATTTTTGTATTTTGATTTATGTTTCCCTCCGGACCTATCTGTGATGATGAAACCGTGAGCGTTATTTTTCCGGGTTTCGTGACAATGCCACCCGTATCAAGCGTTCCTGATGTTGTTGCCCCCGGGACCGTAGTGTCTTTCGCGAGTGTAAACGAAACACCGGAAGATGTTTTCATTTGGGTTCCTGCCGGAAGCGTTTTTGTTTGGAACAAGCCGCTGTAAATTGTTACTTCGCCTTTTGACACACTCCCGATAGATTTTTGCCCGGTTGTTGCCATCGACGCTGTTTCCGAAAAATGCGCAGTGTACGACTTTCCGAGACTCGCTGCTTTTCCTACTACAAAACTCGTCTGTGTTGAAAAATTCTCTTTTTCCGTAGTTACGTAAACAGTTGCCCCATGAATTTTTAGAACATATATGCCTATCATCAAAATAACCAAAACAGGTAGAAGAGCCAACAAATAACGTCGCTGAAACTTTGGTAATAGGTATTTCATCTTGTCAAAAGAGAATTTCGTTTTATTTTCAGCAACCGCCTCAGGCACATCTTCAAAAAGCGCTTCTTCTGTTTCTTCAGGAACCAACGCCCGCTCATCCAAAACTGTCTGATGAGTCACCTGCTTCACGGTACCCAACTCTTCCACAACAAACCCCGGGGCGGTGTGGAGCTTTGTCTGTTTTTTTTCTGATTCGCTCACTACCGTCGGTACCTCACCGATCTGTTCTGCGGTTGTTTTAGAATCGCTCTGCAAATACAGGTGCATGAACAGGTCGCCCAAGTCCTTATCTTCGATCACTTTTTCATGTGCAAACAGTGGTCCCTTCATTTTATGCGAATAGAAAGCAAATACGTGTGCCTCAGGAGGACAAAGTTCCAAAAGCTGCGTGATATCGGTCTTTTCGTTCTGAGTTTTAGCTACTTTTACCGTCTTAACCAGTTTTGTTCCTGACAATTCATATATAACATAGTCATACATACTTTCTTCAAACAGATAGTAGTGCTGGTGGTGTTTACCATACTCATGTGCCAATGCTTCATAAAAATTGACATATCCGTCATTGGCCAACTCCATGTCGTGAAGAAGTTTTTTAATACTTTTTAGAAAATCTTCACGTATAGTTCCTGATTCTGTCACATATAATGAATTAACAAAAAGCACAGTCTCCTTGAGAAAAATGTTTTTTCCTAAATCCCGTTCGCAGTTAGCGAGGATTTTATCGAGCTTTATCGCCGCATCTTTCAAAAACGGGTCGGCGTGTTCGACATACAGTGAAGATTTTACCTGAGGGTTATTCTTATTAAAGGCGATTCCATAAATCTTTTCTCCAGCCAAAAATAGGAGAAAAACATACCCTGCACTTACTTCTGTTTTTTTGTGAAAAAAAGGGAGAGCAATCATCATAACCACTATAGCAGAATATTGAAGTTTTTTAAACTCAGAGAGCAGGAGGTGAGGGTTTTGCAATTACCAGAAGACCGGAGGTGTATTCGATGACCACTATTTTTGCTCCACTTTTAATTGATTCTGCTGATTTTGCAATCCACAGTTCACCGTCTACGACAACCTCACCGGTTTTAAACGAGGTGATGTTTGTACATGCAATTCCGTATTTTCCGACGATACAATCCAATCCGGCTTTTTGCAAAAAAACCAAGAAAGTTTTCTTGTATGGTGTTCGCAGGTAAACGGTATAAAATAAAAAGAAAATTCCGACAGTTACTAATGAAAACTCAACGGCCCCACCGGACATCAATACAACGCCGCCGATAACAAATCCGACGCCGAGAAAAAAAACGTCAAGACCTGTGAGAGCACCAAACAAAATTTCGAATATCATAAAAACAACACCTGCAGCGATCATCCAATAATTTAACATTACAGTTTGTGAAGACAGTGGGCAAGACTTTTAACGAACGCTTCTTGAGAAAATTTCTTCGCCTGCTTCAATTGTGCGGAAAGATCTACTTCTACCCTATTAAAGTACATTTCACCCATTGTTTGTGCCATCGCATGCACATCTGTCTGATCACAATAGACGGACACGCCTTGCGTTATTTCTTCAATGACCGGTATTTTCGAGACGATAACCGGAGACCCTGAGAGTGCGGCTTCCAACCACGGCAGACCAAATCCTTCGTCATATGAGGGTAGGATTGTAAAGACAGCATGTTGATACAACGAAACTACTTGCTCATCAGGAACGTATCCGAGAAAGATAAACCGTTTATCACCTTCAGTTAGCGAGAGAAATTTTCTGAAACTTCTTTGCCATGGATGAGAGATTGTATCCCGCTGAGCTAATGCCTTACCTACAAGAACAAGAGTGATATTAGCCTCCTGCACAGCCCGTGCAAGAGTTTCGAGATTCTTGTTCCACGTTACATCTCCCACATATAACGCATATTTTGCAGGTAACGCTGCTCTCTGAATGAGGTTTTCTTTCAGCTTTTTCGGGCTATAAAATACTTTTTTTGCCGCTGGATATACAACATCAATATTCGCAATCGGTACGGACAACCGCCGTGCTATTTCTGCCTGTACCACATGCGAATCCGTAATAAAGGCATCGCTCCCCAACAATGCCTGACTATTTTTGAACCACTTCCAAATTCCCCTCCAGCCGGCTGGAAAAAACTGTGGGTATTTAATTGGTATAAGATCATGGATAACAACGGCGTTTTTTTTCTTTTTATTAAGTTCCGGAGTTACAAATGGAAAGAAACCCGGATGAACAAGTACATCATAATTTGATTGATCCAATTTCAAATCATAGCGTTCACCATATTGTCCGATTGCTTCAAGCATCATTGTTACATAACTTCCGACTCCACGAACTACGGATAAATCCAGTATTCCTTTGTTATGTATACCAACGCGCATAATTCTAATTGTATATAATAAGGGCTATGTTTGCACAGTTTGTGTATTGGCTCAGCGTTATCGGCATATGGTACGTTGGGTGGCTCGTACTCAGTTTACTCGCATTTCCCCTCGGATCAGTAATCTTCAAGAAGTTCGCCGATAAAGGTTATCCTATATATCGATTACTCACACTCAGCATATGCGGATACTCCCTATTTGTTCTGTCACGGCTTAAATTACTTACCATTTCCACGGAGTCGATATTTGTAGTCTTGCTTTTATTTTTGATCGTCATTGTTCTTGCCCGTAAGTATCTGCCCGCTAATCGTCCAAGTCTCAAAACCATTATTCTATATGAAGTCTTCTTTTTTGTGATGCTTGCCTTTTGGGCATTTATAAAAGGGACCGAGCCGTCAATTCATAGCCTGGAAAAATATATGGATTTCGGATTTATTCAAAGCATCCTGAATAGTAAATATTTACCTCCCCAAGACATGTGGTTTGCGGCAACACAGAACACTTCCTTTCCTATAAATTACTATTATTTCGGCCATTTCATTGTTGCGTTCATGACGCGTCTCACCAACCTGCCACCCACCGTAACATACAACCTGATGATCGCTACGATATTTGCGCTCAGCACAACTATTTGTTTTTCTATCGGATTCAACCTTTTTTTGTTTTTGGACAACAGCAAATCTCCCCGGCGGATCTGGTACGCCATTATCGTCGGTATCATTGCCGCATATATAACAAATCTCGGAGGTAATCTACATACCATCTACCTCTTTACAAAGGGCTACCCAAATGACAATCCTGTTCCGTTTTGGAACATTATTTCATGGTTTAACCCGGGAGCCTATTGGTATCCAAATGCCACTCGTTTTATCCCCTATACAATCCACGAATTTCCTTCGTACTCATATGTTGTTTCAGATCTGCATGGACATGTTCTCGATATACCGTTTGTGCTTTTTCTTTTAAGTCTTTTTATTGTATTTCTCGTCAACACTGAGAAGAAAACCCATCTCATAACGAACGGACTCATCATACTTGCCCTCGGCATAGCTTATATGACCAACTCTACCGATTATCTTGTTTATGGGGCACTGTTCTTTTTTGTTACCGTAATCAAATATCGTTCAATAAAACATGTGCTGCTCAACTACATTTCTGTCCTTCTTCTCGCGCTCGTAGTTACTTTGCCGTTTTCGATCAGTTTCAAACCGTTTGCGAGTGCGTTGGGGGTTAATTGCGCACCTTCGTTTCTTGTACAAAAAGAACGCATCGGGCCGTTTGTTTTCGAAAAAGACAAATGCCAAACAAGTCCCATATGGATGCTTGGAGTTTTGTGGGGGTTCTTTTGGATTCAATTCGCGGCTTTCTTGCGATTCACCTTTTTTAAAGTCAAAGACTCCCTATCGACAAGCCATAAAATTACGTATTTTATTTTTTTTGGTTTTGTTTATTCCATTCTGTTGACTATGTTTTCCGAGTTTTTCTATTTTAAAGATATTTACCCGGCACATTTCAGGGCGAACACCATGTTCAAACTTGGTTATCAGGCCTTTATTATTATGTCGGTTCTTTCAGCCGTCGTAATCGTCAATTCCCTGTTCGTCGATGGAATAGTAAAACTGAAGAAACGCATCGTATATCTTCTTATCATGGTTCCCACACTTTTTTTAATATCCATTTACCCGTTTTTCTCGGTCCCGTCATACTTCGGTGAGTTGAAATTCAAAACACTCGATGGCTCACATTGGATAAAAGAGTCTTTTCCGGAAGTCTCGGAAATGATAACCGTCCTAAATAACCTAAAAGACCCCGATCACCCCTTTGCAATAGTTGAGGCTCACGGGGACTCGTACACGGATTACGATATATTTTCTGCACAAACCGGAATTCCTACCATTGTCGGATGGCCAGTACACGAATGGTTATGGAGAGGATCGTATGACATTGTCGGACCTCGTGCTCAGGAAGTGCAGCAAATTTACGAGAGCGACGAAAAGGACATTTCAACCGTCAGTTCAATTTTAAAAAAGTACAATGTCAAATACATTGTGGTTTCCAAGTTCGAACGCGACAAATACCCCTCGCTAAATTACAAGAAATTTTATAAAATAGGGAGTCCTATTTATCAAACAAATAATAATTTCATATTCCGTGTACATGGATACTAAAAAAATATTTTTCGAAGACCTTGCGAAACACACGGGCGAAAAAGTTGATTTGTTCGGGTGGGTTTTCAGCAAACGCGAACATGGTAAGCTAGTTTTTCTTGATATCCGAGACCATACGGGAATCGTGCAGGTTGTCGGGGACAAATCGCTCGGAGACGTGAGCAGTGAAGATGTTGTTCATATCATCGGTCTTGTGAAAGAACGTCCGGAGAAACTGATCAATAAAGATATTCCAACAGGTACTATTGAAATACAGGCGGAATCCCTCGATATTCTGAGCCATGCAAAAACTCCTCCGTTCCCTATCGACACCGATGGTCTTGAAATTGATGAAGAGCTTCGTCTGAAATATCGCTATCTTGATTTACGGAGAGCACGGATGATGGAAACACTGAAATTAAGATCAGACTACTATCGTGCTCTCAGAAGTGAATTGGGAAAAAAGTCGTTTATTGAAGTAGAGACTCCTATGCTCACAAAAGCAACTAAAGAAGGGGCTCGGGATTTTCTGGTTCCATCGCGATTGCAACCCGGAAAATTTTACGCACTTCCTCAATCGCCGCAACAATATAAACAACTGCTGATGGTCTCGGGAGTCGAACGGTACTTCCAATTTGCACGTTGTATACGGGACGAGGATTTGCGTGCGGATCGCGGTTTTGAACACACGCAACTTGATATCGAAATGAGTTTCGTGAATCGCGAGGATGTAATGGCTACGGTCGAAGAGATCGTCAAAAATGCGGTTAAAGCCACCGGAGGAAAGCTGCAAAAAGATACGTTTCCCGTGTTCAGTTATAACGATGCCATAAAGCAATTCGGGGCTGATAAATTTGATCTCAGATCTGAGCAGGAAAAAGCAGACGGCGTTTTGGCATTCGCTTGGGTCATAAATTTCCCCTTTTTCAAGAAAGTCGACAAACAGGACCGGGCAGAAGTTACGGATGGTAAAAGCGGATGGACTTTCACACACAACCCTTTCAGCATGCCGATACCCGAGCACCTCGAATGGCACCTTGCAGGAACTCATGTTGATGAGATTACTACTACCCAATATGATCTTGTGTGTAACGGCTATGAGGCAGGAGGGGGAAGCATACGCGCACATAAAAGCGAAATTCTGGAAGCAACATACCGCATTATGGGATACAGTAACGAGGAAACATCGGCAAGCGTCGGACATATTATCGATGCATTCGGTTATGGAACACCTCCGCACGGAGGGATTGCTCTCGGTCTTGATCGGCACGTAATGATAATGTCCCGCCAGAATTCATTAAAAGAGGCTATTGCCTTCCCCATGAATTCGAGCGGAAAAACTGCCGTTATGGATGCCCCGAGTGAACCCAGTACCGAACAGTTACTAGAATTGGGGCTATCAACGAATGCACGCAAAAAATAATGTAAGAAAATTCGGCAAATACTTCTTATATGTGTTATGTGGGCTGATGTTTATATTGTATCCCGGCCAGCAACAACCGTTGGAATGGTATTCCAAAAACCCATCCGCATTCTTACCGCGTCCAGTAACTCCATTCCAGCCGTTTCCGCTTCCGTTTCTGACAAATGCTACGGTTCCGCAGATTTCTGCACATGCATACGCTATCTATGATCTTGATTCATTTACCCCTATTATTTCTCAAAATGCGACAAAATCCATGATGCCCGCATCAACCGTCAAGCTCGCAACATCTTTGGTTTCCTACACTCACTATAAGTTGGATGATGTGGTCACGGTAAAAAGCACCATAGAAGAAGAGACAAAAATGGATCTGACTGTTGGCGAACGAATCAGCGTACTTAATCTTCTTTACGGAGCACTCATGTATTCGGCGAATGATGCAGCATATACTCTTGCGGAGCATTACACCGGAGGAATTCCGGCGTTCGTGGAGGAAATGAACACATTGGCTCAGAGACTACACATGAATCAGACACACTTCACAAACCCTATCGGTTTTGACGACCCACAACAAACAACGACTGCGCGGGATCTGGCTCTTCTGGCACGGGAATTCATATACCACCCATTTCTGCTAAACATCACCTCCACAAAATACATTACCGTAACCGACGCAGATTATACCCGCTATCATTATTTGTCTAACTTGAACGAATTAGTCGGGGAAATTCCGCATCTTGGCGGTTTGAAAACCGGAACGACGGAACTGGCAGGACAAAATCTCATTTCCTATTACACCAAAAACGGCAAACAATTGGCGATTGTCATACTTAAGAGCGAAGATCGTTTCGCCGATACACGACTACTCATCGATCTTGTGAATACGAACCTTACTTACTCTTCAATTGAATAAGATAGTCTGATTGAACTGCGGGCAAATATCCGACGTAATTCTGATCTCCCAAAAAGACAAACACCGGTTGGAGATATTTTTGATATGATTCCGGATCGTAATAGGCCAAAAAGATCTGTTTTATTCTGATCGTGCCAGTCGGATTATCCTGCAACGATATGATTGCCGCTTCCCCGCTCGTCAGCTCGTCCCACGCAATCGTGGCAGATTTGAGGGGATAATCGCCGGTTGTATCTCTGAGTACGTCATAACTCTTGTATTGCATCGCCACAGCGCTTGCTGTATTGGTCAATGGCGCAAGAATCACATAGTTTTGGCTTACAAAATACTGTGGGGAAACTACGCTGAACAATTCGTCCTTGCGGAAAAAGTCGATTCTTACTGCCTGCGGAACCTCGTCTGCGGTGATAGGATAAAACTGCTTTGCATCAAGATTGTACCGCAAGTAAACAATGTTCGTTTTTCCTGCCGCAACGTCAGGAGTATATGCAGAACGGGCAAGTAGGGCGTCTTTTGCAGTTTGCACAAATTGATCCTCAAGTTGCGTAAACTTTGCGGAAGGGGTCGTTTCAATTAACTGTTGCAATGCGGTGGTCGGGTTCATTGTGTAATTAAAGTGAAAATACTTCGTGTTTACTTTCAACTCATCGGACGGAGTCGCAAACCGTACCCATGAATCATCGACCGTTTGTTGAGGATATTCTTCAGTGTCGATACCGAAACTCTGCGCCAGAGCATTTGCTCTCGTTAAATATAAAAGAGTTGCTTGCTTCTGGGGGATGAAAAAGATTTGTCCTGAGGGTGTTGTTTGTGGAAGGGTTCCGTCAACAGTGTCGAGAACAAAATCCAAGTCTTTCGGTCGCTGAGCTTGTTCAAACGCCGGTGCTTCAAGTTTGCCGAATGCGGGTTTAAACGTCACATGCACACTTTGTGGGCGCTGCAAAAGTTGGATCATAAGCAGCATCATGACATAGAAAACCAGGCTTCCTCCGACAAACAAAAGCGCCAGTTTTGCGATGATTCGCGACTGATATGAAAGTTCCGTAAGAGTCATACATTCAGTATACAAAGAAATCCGAAATCCGAAGCACGAAATCCGAAAATATCTTTGAAATTTAAAAAATTTGAATTTGTTTCGGTTTTCGAAATTCGAATTTCGTGCTTAAATGATTATGTGTATAATACAGATATGGTACGTACAAGAATTGCCCCTTCTCCGACAGGCTTTCCCCATATCGGAACGGTATATCAAGCGATGCTTGATCGGGCATTTGCAACAAAAAATAATGGAACGTTTTTTATACGCATAGAGGACACCGACCAGAAACGATTTGTCGAAGGTGCGGAAAACAAGATCTATGAATCGATTGACTGGTTCAAATTAACCGAGGATGAAAGTCCCCGGAATCCGGGAAAGTACGGTCCATATAAACAATCCGAGAGACTAGAATTGTACAAGAAATATGCACTTGAACTTGTAGAGAAGAATCATGCATATTATTGTTTCTGTACCGCGGAGAGACTAGATGAAGTCCGTAAAAAAAATCAGCTCGAAAAAAAGCCCTCTATTTATGACAAAAAGTGCCGAAATATTCCACTCGCCGAATCAAAAGAAAGAATTGCAAAAGGAGAACCATATGTTATCAGAATGAAGATTCCCGAAAATACCACAATCATCGTGCATGACCTCATTCGCGGCGACGTATCTTTCGACTCATCACTTACTGATGATCAGGTAATTCTTAAAACTGACGGGTTCCCTACTTATCATCTCGCAGTTGTTGTTGACGATCACCTGATGGAAACAACACACATCCTTCGTGGACCGGAATGGCTACCGAGTTATCCGAAACATAAACTGCTCTACGATTATTTCGGTTGGGACATGCCTGTCGTGACCCATACTCCCCTGATCACAAACATGGATGGTTCGAAAATGGCCAAGCGAAACGGTCACGCTAGTGTTTCTTGGTATCAGGAGCAGGGTTATTTACCGGAAGCAGTCTTAAACTTTATTGCACTTCTCGGTTGGAGCCACCCGGAGCAAAAAGAGATTTTTGATTTTGAAGAGTTTGTTAGGCTTTTCGACTTTAAGGATCTTGACCCTATTAATCCCAAGTTTGATTTAACCAAGCTTGAATGGATGAACGGGGAGTACATACGGAAGTATAAAGTAAAAAGTTTAAAGTCTAAAGTGTTGGAGTATATGGAGAGGTACAAAGATAAAAAATTGGACCCTGCGATTGTAGAGAAAACTATTCCACTTGTACAAACACGAATGAAAAAGCTTTCTGATTATTGGCCACTGGTCCGGTTTATATTTGAGCAACCGGACAAAATTGAATTTCCCCTGGAAACTTTAAAGCTAGTCAAATTGGACTTATTAGATTCATTGTACTCATTGGACCAATGGGCACATACCAAAATCTACAAAACTGCGGAAGATGTCGCAAACAAGCATAATGTAAAACCGGTAAAACTCTATATGGATCTCCGCTTTGCGCTTTCGAATCAGAAAGTCACTGCCCCGTTATTCGAGGGAATGGAAATAATCGGCAAGGAAAGAGTTTCTGATAGACTCAGAAATATAGGTGCTCAAAACTGAGCTTTCGTGCATTCAAAAAAAATATACGGCGGGAAATGTGATTTTTGCTTTGCCGTTTCCGGCTGCTCCGTGAACGCCTTTGCAACAGGTTTCGGCTCATAAATATTACGTATTCCAAACCCCGATGCGCGAAGTACGCGCGCATAATCTTCGAGCGTTATGCGGTACGCGTGCGATGAATATTTGCCTGAAGGTAAATCCATGGAGAATTGATACGACATTCCGCTCGTAAAATAATCAAAT
This sequence comes from Patescibacteria group bacterium, assembly GCA_041665145.1. Taxonomy (GTDB): domain Bacteria; phylum Patescibacteriota; class Microgenomatia; order UBA1406; family UBA1406; genus JBAYJK01. The sequence goes on along the minus strand of JBAYJK010000001.1, from coordinate 178,621 downwards.
TTATTCTCGTTTAGGTGGGTTCTCATGTAGTAATCGAAGGCCGGATGCGGTTCTCCGATAACAAGCTTCCCGGTAGGACTTAATAATCGTGCAGCATGCTTTAAAACACGCTCTACATTTGTTTTACCCTTCAAAAATATCAGGAAGTTAGCAATCAGCACAAAATCAAATGTGCCGGTAACACTTTTGAGATTTAGTGCGTCGACAACGGAATAGTCTATGTACACATTTTTTCTTTCGGCTTCCTGACGTGCGACTGAGATCATGTCCTCAGAATAATCTATCCCGGCACAAATTGCCCCTTTTTGGGCAAAAATCATCAAATTTTTTCCCGGTCCGCAACCGATTTCGAAAATCTTCTTATTTTTAACATTACCAAGAATCTTTATTAACTGGGGTACAAACACATATTTTCTGCTGAAGGTTGATTCGTTAACGAATGTCGGAGCAATGGTATCCCAAAATTTTTTGCCTTTAAGTTCCATATAGATACATAATACCATACATAATGGACTAATGGTTTTAGTGTCCTATAGTTTTGTGGTATAATCCCATATGTCTTTAGAGCATCTCTATAGTCTTAAACCGGGAACAGACTATAAAAAAACTTCTGCATTACTTAACCAGTTCACTGTTCCCCGAGGTAGCGTAATTAAAATTGAAGGACTGGCTCTGCCTATGGGTTTTGGGGTTGACCTAAACTTACAAGAAGCTCAAAGATTTGTTGTTGATCAGTTGAACAACCCCCCAACACTCGAACAAAGTATCGCAGCGCAGGCAGTAATTTCAGCAACAGAATTCTTTTCAGCAGCCGAAGCGCTAACAATTCAAAGAATGGCTGATTGTTGCGCACCGCTTCGGAGAACTATGCCGAACGGCATATGGGAAGGGAAAAAAACAATTGAAGCAATCAAAAACTGGTTTGATGGTATCCCTGAAACAATACGTCCAGATTTCCTTATACAATTGGGATACGTCTTATACATAAACAATCTGGAAGCTCCGTATTTAGCACCTATGGTAAAAGCGTCTCCTCGCGAATTTACTGCAGCACACAGTTTTCAGTCTCTACGACTTCTACAAGCGTTCAGCGCAGAGGCAGATAAATTTGAACTTTCAGAAAAATATTTGGCCGTGTTGTTGCATCTTTCGGCATGTGTTGGTGCTTGCGTAGGAGCTCCGACAACTGCGTCATTATTTGCCTACGCACATACCATGAAAGAGGTGGCATCAATTCCTACCGACGTATTAAGACCCCTGTTTACTTCGAACCAAGAGAGTAGTCATGCTGCAGCAGTATATTCAGGCTACAAAACGACCATACCAATTCAAATTGGAGACAGGTCTTTCTTTACTTTGAAAAACTAAACATTATCGAGCAAGTGATAATCGGTTTCAATCCGCAGATCCAGGAATACTTTCTTTCCACGGGCAAGCTCCAGTTCTTTACGTGCAGCACGGCCGATTTCCGTTACCATCCGGCCTTCTCTTCCGATAAGCATCTTGCGGTACCGTTTGTCAGTAACCAATATCTGTGCTTTTATATAGAGTAGTCCGCTTTTTCGTTCTGTTATTTCTTCCACATGAACACCTGTTTTATACGGAACTTCTTCACGGGTAAACAGATAAATTTTTTCACGTATTATTTCTTCAACAAACTGTGTGCTGTGAAGAGTTAAGCCTGGATGGCCGACATCTTCAGGTGGCACGATGGGATAGGGTCTGTTCACTTTTTCAAAGATTCCATCCAAAAGAGGCTTGAGATGTTTCTGTTTTAATGCGGAAATTTTGTACACTTCCGGGATTTCATCTTCTAAATATCTGTACTCAGCATAGTGGTTGGGTCCTTCTGCATCAATTTTATTAATGACCAGTATCTTGGGTTTTGAAATACCGCGGACTATCCCGGCAACTCTTCCCTCTTCAAAATTGCGCGCACGCGTTTGGTCGACCATGTACACAGCCACGTCAAAATCTTCTTCTACGGCAGACAGGGTTCGTCGATTAATTGTTTTTGAGAGCTTGTCTTGCGCTTTCAAAAAAACTCCGGGAGTATCCACAAACAAAAGCTGTCCCCGCTCATCCTCAAATAACGCTTTAAGAGGTGCGCGAGTTGTTTGAGACTTTGGGGATGTAATACTAACTTTCTGACCAATGAGCGTGTTCAGAAGCGTTGACTTCCCCACGTTTGGTCTGCCTAGTAAGAGAACTATTCCTGACTTTTTCATTTATGAACCGTAACAGCAAGTCGCTTCCGACCAACAGCCCGACGTCGTTTTAATACTTTAAGTCCGTCTTTCGAGCTGATACGTTTACGAAAACCGTGAGTACGAATTCTCTTAATTTTCGATGTTTTATTGCCTTTGTAAGCCATTTTAAAGCGTTGAACTTATAATCATAACTTTTGTACCTTCCAATTCCTGATATACCGCCTCAGTAACAAACGGCATAAACGGGTGCAGTAGCTTCAACGAGTCACACAATACCGTTTTCAAACTATTCCACGTCTCTATGTTACCATTTCGCAAGTCTTCTTTCAATGCCTCAATGTAAAAATCGGCATATCGGTGCCATACGAACTCATAAAGATCATTAAATGCCTGGGAAAATTTGTAGCTATTCATATTTTTAACCGTTTTCTTTTTCAATTCCCCAAACTCCTTTTTCAAGTTTTCGATGATTTCACTATTTGGTTCTTGTTTCGAATTTCGGATTTCGGACTTCGAGTTTTTACTCATATCAATAAATCGTCCGATATTCCAAATCTTGTTGGCAAAGTTACGCATCGCGATCACTTTATCTTCTGATAAGGGTACCCGTCCTCCTTGTGAAACCCCAAACAACAGAGCTGCCCTAAACGCATCTGCACCGTGTTTATCCACCAGATCCATCGGGTTTATCACGTTGCCTTTGCTCTTGCTCATTTTTTGGCCTTTCCCATCGACCACCATAGACCAAAGATATACGTTTTTGAAAGGCACTTCTTTCCGAATGTATAAAGAAAACATAATCATGCGCGACACCCAGAAGTTAAGTATATCCGCAAGTGTCCCCATAAAGTCTGTCGGAAAACGCGACTGATACTCGTCGTCCTTCAATGTCACCAGCGGCCACTGACCGGAAGAAAACCATGTATCCAACGTGTCGGTTTCCTGCAAAAATTCACCCTCAGGTTTTGTTTCCGAGACTATATATGCGGCATTTTTAGGCGCTGAGATTTTTTGAAGACCCGATTCTATCTCATTAAACGAAAACTGAGAGAGAGCATCTTTTACTTTCAGAGTGACTATCTGTTTATCTCTGTTAAGAAATGTTACAAACATTTCCGGATTTTCCGTCACACTGTACCAAACAGGAATGCGTATACCCCATGCAATTTGTCGGCTGATCGGCCAATCGTGCATATTCTCCAACCACTGCAGTATTTGTTTCTTATACTTTGCCGGGTGGAATTTTACCTTGTTTTCTTTCACAACTTTAATAACCGGTTGTTTCAGATCTTTTACTTTAATAAACCAGTTCGGCATAACCATTGGCTCCAAATCATGCCTACATTTGTAGCAGACAGTCACGGCATGCAGATAGTTTGTATCGACTTTCTCCATCAAACCTTTTTTTTCCATGTCTTCCGCGATTCGTTTCCGTGCTTCCTTCACTTTAAGTCCGGCATATGGCCCGGCATAGTGGTTTAACCGGCCATTCAGGTCAATCACCTGTTTTACTTCAAGTCCGTGTCGTTTTCCTGTTTCAAAATCATTCGGGTCGTGTGCCGGTGTTACCTTCACGACTCCCGTTCCGAATTTCATATCCACCATTTCGTCAGCAATCACCTTAATCTTGAATTTCCCCAAGAGTCCTTCAACCCCAACCTCTTTTCCCACCCATTGAGCATACCGCTTATCTTTCGGGTGCACCGCAACTGCCGTGTCACCAAATTTTGTTTCCGGACGAACTGTTGCAAGAGTAAACGGGCCATATTTCATGTAGTACAATGGGTCAATTCGTTCCTCATGTAACACCTCAAGCTCGGCAAGCGACGTGCCGCAGTGCGTACAATAATTGACGATGTAATTATCACGATAGACTAAACCTTCCTTCTCCATTTGTTGAAAAGTCAAAAATACTCGCTTCAAGACATGCGGATCAAGCGTAAAGACGCTACGCTTCCAATCGGCGAGGAAACCAAGCCGACGAAACTGCTGGAAAATAAGGCCGGAGTTATCATTCACAAATTGGAATACGTTGTTGTAGAGTGTTTGTCTGTCAAAATCCATCCGCGACTTACCTTCCTTGGCAAGCTTTTTTTCATACACGTACTGGGTTTCAAATCCCGCGTGATCGCGTCCGGGAATCCAGAGAGATGCGTAGCCTTGAAGACGTTTCCATCGTGTAATAATATCGTCAACTACATACATACCGTGTCCGGCATGCAGTGACGCATTGGCATTTGGTGGAGGCATAAGTACGGTGTACGGTTTTCCCGATTCGGGCGCAAATGCACCGCTTTTTTCCCACAGAGAATATATTCGCTCTTCTTGTTCTTTAGGCACAAAACGAGTATCCATAGGATAAGATTATAACATGAAGTTGTAAGGTGTAAGTTGTATTAAAGCTGTAGCTGGTTAAGTCGCAAGTTGAACAAACATACGCCTACAACCTTAGTCCTTATTTTTACTTACAACTTTAGCCTTTATTTCACCTTACAACTTACGACTTTAGACTTATTTGTAGTATTCTTTTATCTGGAACAGAACGTACATGGAAATAAGCGTTCCGACTACAAATCCCGCAATGTTGAATGAAACGAGATTTTCTACCGCTGTTATGAGCGCCGCGTAATACATGAACGTCCACGCCTTCTTCTGTCTCTTGAAAAGTCCCGGTATAGCAAGACCATAGAGCACGAGAGTAACAATACTAAAAACCCACGAAACGATAAAGCCGGTGCCTGCCCTAAACCCTCCCATGTATGCAAAGGGCATTGCAAACATTGATAAACCGAATATCGCAAAAACTACAGGTAGCAGAAGCACAAGCATAATAACTGTCAACCATGGCGAAAATGACACGATCATTTCTTTCCACGCTTTGGGAATTGTCGGTGCTTTCTTAACTAAATACAGATCGAAGGTGTCCTCGAGCTTGACCAGGTACGTTTTCCAATCGCTACCATTTTTTGTGGTGGCCATAGATTATGAATAAACAAATAATTACTACTACAATAATGCAATTTGCCCCGTTTGTCAAATCCCGGAGAGCATCAGATTGGTATAATACTACCCATGAGACGCATACAGCTTACCGCAAACAATCGGAATTCAGTATTACAGGAAGTTAAAAAAACGCTTTTAACCGATGGACTGGTCGTTTTCCCTTCTGATACAGTGTACGGCCTTGCTGCACGAGCGGACTCGGAAAAGGCAGTGAATAAGCTACTGGCATTCAAGGACCGACCACGCGGTCAGGCAATTTCCATCGCGGTGAAAGACTTGGTTCATGCAAAAAAATATATTGCACTGACGAAACAACAGGAACAGACCCTGAACATGATACTTCCCGGTGCATATACTATAGTATTACCGTCGCTCCACACCGTATCCGCGCAATTGGAAGCAGAAGACAAAACTCTCGGGATACGCATACCGGACTATGAGTTTCTCCATCAGCTTTCAAAAACTGTGCCGTTTCCATACACAGCAACATCGGCTAACATACATGCCCGCGGTCCACACTATTCGATTGAGGCGCTTCTTAACACTCTTTCGGATACAAAAAAGAACTTGCTTGATCTCATCGTTGATTACGGTACGCTTCCGCACAACCTGCCTTCAACCATCGTGAATCTCAGTGAATCCACCTTGCCGACTTTGAGAAAAGGTGACATGAAGTTAAAACTTATAGAGAGAAAGGTAACAGTATCCGCCGGTCAGACTAAACAACTTGCTGTTGCATTACTTACAAAGTATTTGAAAGCGGCGCACGAAATGCCGGTTATTTTAATACTTCAGGGAAATTTAGGAGCCGGAAAGACGGTTTTCTCCCAAGGAATCGGCGAATACCTAGATACCGAACACGTTGTCTCGCCAACTTTTGTGCTTTACTATGAATACACTACTAATCATTCAGTTATCACAAAGTTCCACCATTTTGATTTATATCGTGCGGAGAATCAGGATGATCTGGAGAATCTTGAAATCAATAAACTACTGCAACCTCGTAATGTACTTGTTTTCGAATGGGGTGAAAAAATCGGTTCTGTACAAAATCTTTTAAAAGGTAAAAAGGCAATCGCTTTGTATTGTCAGATAGAAATTCTTGACGAAAACAGCAGAAGTTTTTCAATATATGAACTATGAAAATCTTGGCAATCGATACGAGTTGTGACGACACTTCCGTCGCTATAACCGAAGGGCGTAAAATTCTTACAAACGTTATCTTTTCGCAGGTTAAATACCATGCGGAATTCGGTGGGGTCTATCCCACGGTAGCAAAGCGCGAGCATTTAACAAAAATAAACCCTGCAGTAAAAATAGCGTTGCAAAGAGTCCATATTGCTGAAAGAGACATCGATGCGTTTGCGGTTACTTTCGGACCCGGCCTCGCCCCCGCGCTAGAAGTAGGTCTGAACAAGGCGAAAGAGCTTGCAACAACTAATAACAAACCTCTTATTCCCGTCGATCATATAGAAGGACACATTTACTCATCTTTTGCTCAAAATAGAAACGGTTTGCCCATCCGTGACTTTAAGTTCCCGCTTCTTGCATTCATCATTTCCGGTGGGCACACCGACCTTATTCTCATGAAGGATCATGTGCACTATGAAATCCTCGGGCAAAAGCTGGATGACGCTGCCGGAGAAGCATTCGACAAAATCGCTCGGACAATGGGCTTGGGATATCCCGGTGGCGCAGTGATTGAAAAACTGGCGCGTGATAGTACATTGTCTGAACGGTACAAACTCCCTATCCCAATGCTAAACCATACATCACTTGATTTTTCTTATTCCGGTCTGAAAACTGCTTTTGTACGATTATACGAGTCTATTCCCGAAAAAGAACTACCACAAGAACTTGCTCATCTTGCGCAGGCCGCACAATCGGCAATTGTCACATCTCTTGTTTTAAAGCTTAAAAAAGCAGTGCAGCAGTTTCAACCGAAACAGATTGTTTTCGGTGGTGGTGTTTCGGATAATAAATTTCTCAGAAAATATGTTCGTCAATTGGGATTTGGAAGCACACCTGTTTACTTTCCGACTTCCAAGAACCTCACTGCCGACAATGCTGCCATGATCGGAGTTGCCGCATTCTATAAGTACCAAAAAGGGATCATCTGTACTGATATCACTCATCTGGATCGGATGCCCCGTACGCATCTTAACCATTTCATAACCTAATACCGGGCTACGTGAAGAATAAACTCTTTATACTGCGGTTCTGTAATCGGGCAACGGAAATCAAACGCACTATTACACGAAATGCGAAAGGTCTGATATAGGCCCAAGTCTTTTGCACAATCTGCCATGACATACAGTTCATTAGGCTTAACAGCGGTATCGGATGCGGCTACGTCGTAATACAGTTTCGGGATAAAATAGTTAAACTGCTCACGAACATGGATGAAGTTAAGATACTCGGCCATCCCCGGATTTACACGTAAACAGATATGGTTGTCTTGGTACATTTTCGGTTGCTGTTGTAACTGGTATATTAAGTGCATACCTAAATAATCACGCACATATCGATCTTTACTTGCCGGCTGATCGCCGAAAAACATAACGCCGTGCAACATAATGTAGAGCACGATAACAGCGCCGAGCAACCACTGTACGAACCGCAACCCTTTCGAACGAAATACCACAAACCATACACCGATTCCGCTCAGTATCGAAGCAAATACAAACATCGGGGCAAGACGGTGATCATTATTTACGGCTTCGGTCATTGCGCTGTTTGTGAACGGAATAAGCAATGTTAAGAAAGCCACGATTTTCCATATTTTCCCGTTAAGTATCAGGACCGCCACCGTTAGACCGATTAAAAAAAACAATGCAAGTAAGGGTGGTAGTATGGGTCGATGATCGGGATAGTGCGAAAGCGTGGGGTTTTGCAGATATACCAGGAACGAGTCTATATACGTATCTTTCAGGCTTATGGAAATATCTGTAACTTGCTGTATCCAATTCTCACCGGGCCGTACTTGTGACGAGTGCACATTAAGTGATCTGCTCTGAAAAAAGATGTGCACAGGTGAATACAATATACGTGGTCCAAAACCAGCAAAAAAGAAAAATATAAAACCCGCACACTGCAGTAACCGGATTGCCCGACGTTTATGTGCGATTAATGCGTGAGTTAACCATGAGCCCAGAAACGTTATCAGTATGAGACATGCGCCGAAAACAACAGTTCGTGCAGAAGTATGAAAACCTGCGACAAAACCCAGGATGGTACCGGCCCAGATAATGAATGCCGTCGTTTTTTTGGTAATCATCAGGTACATGGAAAGAAGTATCACTGTCGTCCAAAAACTGCTGAAAATCACCACTATCTCTGTGCGACTATAGAATAGATGTATCGGCAAACATGCCAGAATCAATGCAGCAAAAAAAGCGGTCCACTTGTTGAGTGATTTATGAAGAAATACATATAAAATAAAAACATCCGCGATACCGACAAGCGCTGCTGCGACTCTGAAAGAGTACACAGAGTGTTGAAATATGCGATAGAGAAAGCTGACTGCTGTAGCAATAATCAAACCGTGCGATTCATACACCCCATATGAAAATATCTCCGTACGCAATCCGGTCGCAATCTCAAATGCATGTAACCCTCCGTCACGTACTTCATCGCCCACGGAAACAAACGGATATGAACCGAGAAACAGAAAACGCAAGGTGGCAGCAACGGATAAAACAATAATCAACAAACCGATACTCAACAGAACGTCGCGGGTATAAAAAGATCTTAAGAATAGCGGACTTATCTTTCCCCTTACCAGTTTTAAGAACATCCAGAACCCGGTTAAAATAACAGGAACCAGAGAAAGCCCGAATGCGACCCATCGTAAAATAAATTCTTTTTCAAAATAAGTTAAAAGTACGGAAGATATATAAGAGGTCAAAGACAATACGGTTATAATGCCTGCGGCAAACATTGAATTATTGTAACAAAGACTAGAACCCAATAGAGGTGCGTGATACAATTGGTATACAGGTAAACGCCGAAGTAGCTCAGAGGTAGAGCAATCGTTTCATAAGCGATGGGTCGGGGGTTCGATTCCCTCCTTCGGCACATGGTTATCTTTCACAAACTAGTCCGCGACCGCATAGCCAAAATAATCGAAAAACAGGGTAAAAAACCTGTGGTGCATGTGGCGACTGAGGAAGAATACTACCACGAGTTAAAAGCAAAGCTTATCGAGGAGGCGAACGAATATATTAAGAGTGGTGATATGGAAGAACTTGCAGATCTTCTACAGGTGATCTATACCATTTGCGAATATAAAAACTACCCCCGTGAAACACTGGAAGAGTTACGCCGGAAAAAGAATACTGAAAAAGGAAAGTTTCTTGACAGAATAATCCTTGATGAGGTCAAGGAGTAAATTGATGTTTTTCCATATCCACTCTGTTTTCCGTAAATTTAACTCCTTCGTTTTCCAACAGTTCTTTCTGTTTTTGCCAACCGCCAAATGCATACCCGACCGCGAGTTCTCCGTTTTTTTTGATCACCCGATGGCACGGGTATTTCTGGGGATCAGGATTACTGTGTAAAGCGTATCCGACTACCTGCACATTCCGCATTCCTAACAGTTGCGCAATTTGTCCATACGTCATTACTTTCCCTTTGGGAATCTTTTCAATAACATCAAGCACGTTCTGAAAAACAGTTGTCATTGCGAGGAACGATGAGGAGAACTTAGTTCGACGAAAAGTGACGAAGCAACCTCCTTCATTTTTTCATCACTTAATTTCTGTTTGTATTCATTTAAGACAATCACGTTTCCGTCGTCTTTGTAACGTGGAATAATGCGGATATGTGCATGTGGTACTTCCTCACCCACCGTCACATAATTAATGGACAATGCTTTCTGTGTTTTCAGAATTGCCAAACCGACTTTCTTTGCAAGCTCCCAGTACTCACCGAAGTTTTCAACATCATACGTCCACCGGTAATGCTTTTTGGGAACCAGAAGGACATTCCCGGGATTAAGGGGTCGGATATCTAAAAATCCCAGATACTTTTCGTCTTCATACACTTTATAACTGGGCCAAATACCTGAAACAATATTGCAGAACGCACAGTTTTCCATATGGTTATTTTAACAGATCTTTCACGGATTTCTGAATAGCTTCCGCATCTATCTCACAATAATGCAAAAGCTCATTAATACTCCCGCTTCGAGGAACTTTAGTAACTGCGAGGTTTATTACCTTTGCACCCAAATCACGGATTATGGAATTTACCGATTGGCCAAGCCCACCGTTTAAATAGTGATCCTCCACGGTCACGATGTGTTTGGTTTTTTGAGCCAGCGAACGGATTGTAGCTGTATCAAGTGGTTTGATTGAATACAGATCGACAACAGTTATATGTATATTAGCTTTCTTAAGTACGTCGTATGCCTTTAACGCTTCATACAGAGGAACACCCGCGGAAAACACCGCACAGACATCTTCCTTGTTTTGACGAAGCACTTTGGAACCGCCCGCGAAAAACTCATCTGTTGCATTGTACAGGTCATCAGTTTTAATCTTTGTGGTCCGCATGTAGGCAATGCCCTGTTGTTCATACATACGGTACACAAGCTTCAGCGTTGCTGTTTCATCTGCAGGGTAAAAAACCAAACTGTCGGGAATGCTCTGAAACATCGAGAAATCTTCAAGTCCCATTTGGGATATCCCGTCTTGTGTCGCAGCAAGTCCTCCATGTGACCCGATAAAATTTATATTCGAATTGTTATAACGGGCCATACGGATTTGATCGTATGCTCGGGTCAGAAACGCCGCAAACGTGGAAACGAATGGAATATAGCCGTTCTTCGACAATCCGACGGCAACGCTTGCCATATTCTGCTCGGCAATAAACATCTCAAGAAATCTTTCAGGAAACTCTGCCTTAAATTTCTCGGACATGGTGGAGTTTGCCATTTCAGCATCCAGTACAACTACATCTCGAAATTTCTTCCCAAGCTCAACCAACGTCGAGCCATACTCGCTGCGGGTAGCTGCCGGTTTATCGCGATCAATTTTCTGTGCCTCCTTTATTTGCTCTTCTTTATTCACAATAAGTTTTGCCAGTAACTGCCGTATTTGATCTCGATCATCCAGAGCTATCTGCCGACTACCGACTACTGACTGCATGTTCGAATTTGGTTTTGTAATTTCCCCAACTACTCTTTTATCTATCGATCCCAGTTCTTTCAACGCCTCTCGCAATTGTGTTTCGTTCAACGGTTTGCCGTGCCAGTTCTCTTTGTCTTCAAGAAAAGATACTCCCTTTCCTTTTGTGGTTTTGGCAATTATCATCATTGGTTTAGTCTGATTTTCTCGGGCAATATACAATGCCTGAGAGATTTGCTCAAAATTGTGCCCGTCTTTGATAAGTATTGTTTTCCACCCGAAAGCTTCTGCCCGTTCGATATATGTTTCCGTGTCCCACCCAATCATTGTCTCTCCCCGTTGGCCAAGGCGATTAACATCAACAACAGCAATCAGGTTTCCGAGCTTATAGTATGATGCCACCTGCATCGCTTCCCAATTTTGACCCTCAGCCATTTCCGAATCTCCCAAAAGCACATATATTTTAGGATTCACGGCGTCATTGCGAGGAGTAATCGACGAAGCAATCTCACTATTGAGACGCATGGCCAACGCATACCCCACTCCGATCGAGAGTCCCTGACCCAAACTACCGGTTACCGCTTCGGTATAGGAAAATTCAAGGGTCGGATGGCCTTCCAGTCGGGAACCGAAACTCCGTAACGTCAGCAGTTCTTTTTCGGTAACAATACCTGCTGCCGCATACAGACTATAGAAGAGAGGGGCTGCGTGTCCTTTGGAAAAAATCACCCGGTCATTTGCGGGATTTTCCGGATGTTCTATATCGTACCGCAGAATACCTCCGAAATATAGCCCGGCCATAAGTTCCACGGCGGATAACGACGACGTCGGATGGCCACTTCCCGCTGCTGTGGTTGAAACAAGAATGTAATACCGGATTAGCTTCGCCAGCTTTTCAAGCATAGAAATGTCATACATACTCTCATTCTATACAAAATACCAATTCGATACCCGGGTTAGTGATTGTGCAGTAAAGAGCGGTCAAACGAGCCCATTTGCATGATAAAAACTGTAAAAGACATTCCTGCACCAAACGATACTATCATGACATAATCTTCCGGCTTGAATTCACGCATCAAGCGTACATACGCACGCAACATAGTTGAGGAGCTGGAATTACCGCCCTCAAGCACGAAAGGAACTGTTTCCGCAATTCCCATTCTTTGCACTTTTCTTTCAGCAATACCGTTAACACCGGGACTTGCGTGATGAATAACAAAATGTGCGAGCCGTGCCCCCGGGTTTTCCTGTTGAAACTGTTTCCACACCGCTTCAATATGTGGAACAAGTGGTCCCAAAAAACCACGTGCAGTTGCTTCTCCATGCATTTCAATCTGAGAACGACCGACCGGCTGGTTAAGCCGTATCATTTCTTTTCTGTCTACTTGCTCAAACCATGGACCTCCTTGCGTCATGTACTGTAAATAAGGAACGTTCCCATCTAATGCATGATCTTCATCCGGAATCACCCACGGATACGAGTTAAGTACTATGGTTTGCTTGCCATAATTCACGGTCAAGGGGAAATGTGTCACCGGTCTATGAGTCACTCCAGGTTGGATTATGGTCGCGGCCATACCATCGGCAAATGTCTTTAATGACAGAGGATCTGCCTGAGCAAGAAATGGTTTATTCCCGTCCAAGAGCCGTGTCCAGCCTTCAATACCAAAGTTAATTCCTGTCAATCCCTGAAATTCAGGTAAGGTTGCAGCCCTCCACAAAGCCTGGCCTCCCGAATTACATGCTTCATTAACTTCATACGTCATATTCGTGCTAATGTGTTTCAAACCAACTTCATGAGCTAAATCTAAGGCATATTGGGCAGAAAGCGGGGAGCCTGTTCCAAGAGTCAAGAAATCAATCTGGTTTGGGCGTATTCCGTTTTGTTCCAGCAGTTTCATAATTACCGCCCGGGCGGTTTCGAGCTCTAAAGAAATTTTTGCTGCCGTATCAACTTCTCTTTCTAACCGTTGCGATGGTAGCGCCATTGATTGAAAAACATGAGGAAAACCTCTTACTTTAGCTGCAGCTGTTGCTTCCGGATCATTTTGGGCAAGGAGATATCTGTTCCAGTCCGCCTCAGAATGCTGAAAACCCCACTGCGCTGCAACGCCGGCAACTCCCACTTCACTTGTCGCTATTTCGATTTGCCGTTGTCTCCCGTCTGGGTAAATTAATTGTTCAACTTTAAGCGGATGGAGCGTTGAAGCGGTTGATTCATATCTCTCTGCAGACATTTGTAGATTCTATCACAACTTCTGCTATAATGCATAGTATGTCCCCACAATTTGTGCTGCAGGCAGAAGGTCTATGTAAAAAATTCCCTGATAAGGGGAAGGAATTCGTCGCTGTGGACAATGTTTCTTTTAACTTGAAGAAGGGCGAGATACTCGGCTTTTTAGGCCCCAATGGAGCGGGCAAAACCACCACAATCCAAATGCTCCTGGGTATTTTGAAACCGACAAGTGGAACAGTTTCCTACTTCGGTTTGCCGTTTGAACAACACAGAGAAAAGATTTTGGAGCGGATTAATTTCTCTTCAACATATACAAACCTTCCATGGAGGCTTTCACCACATGAGGTGTTGACTTATATGATGTTGTTATATGACATTCCGGATCGGAAAAAAAGACTTAAAGAAGTCTTGACATCGTTTCGCCTCGAAGAATTTGAGCACAAAGAAATCAGCAGCCTGTCAGCAGGACAAACTACGCGCCTTAATCTCGCAAAAGCGTTTATGAATAACCCTGAAGTTCTGCTTCTCGACGAACCGACAGCATCTCTCGACCCGGAAACCGCCGATTATATCCGTAAATTTATTCTGAAGGAGCAGGAATCCCGTCAATTGTCCATTGTCTTCACCTCGCATAACATGGCGGAGGTTGAGGAAATCTGCGATCGGGTGATCATTATTAATAACGGAAAAATAATTGCCGAAGACACCCCTGCAAACCTGCCAAAAAAAATAAAATTCTCGGAGTTGAATTTGGTAATGGTTGACGGACTGAAGCGCACCGTGGAGTTGTGCAGGAACATGAAACTTGAAACTTCCGTGAATGAGCGATCGATAAATATACGGATCGAGGAAAACAGAATCGCGGAATTTTTAAATGCACTCGCAGGGAAAAATATACAGTACGATCAGATAAGCATCAAAAAACCGGATCTTGAGGAATTCTTCTTAGAAATTATTAAGGAGAAAAAATGAGTATCAGAAGAATCTATGCCATGGTACTCCGTTATTGGTATTACGTAATTCACAGTTACGACCGTTTGTCGGACATGTTTTATTGGCCGGCCATCGATCTTTTATTGTTCGGACTTACAATCCGCTATGTACAACAACAAACGGGTGGCGGGTTCAACTTCATGTACACAGTAATTTCCGGAGTGTTCTTTTGGATTATTGTCTGGCGCGCACAATATGAAATTACCGTCAATTTTCTCGAGGAATTGTGGAATAAGAACTTAGTGAACTTATTTGTCGCACCGCTCAATCTCAACGAGTGGATTGTCTCCGTATTTATCGTCGGTATTCTTAAAATGATTGCCAGTTTATTTTTCATCGGGGCATTATCTTTTTTCCTCTACCGCACCGACTTTTTGTTATACGGTTGGTATCTTTTCCCGTTTACCATTTCATTGCTGTTGACCGGGTGGGTTATCGGACTTCTGGTTACGGGAATTATTATCAGATTCGGTACGAAAATTCAGACGATTGCCTGGACTGCCGCGGTAGTTATTTCACCTTTTTCCGGGGTGTACTACCCCACATCAGTTCTTCCAGAATGGGCACAATACGTCAGCAAAATTCTTCCGCCAAGCTACATTTTTGAAAGTACACGACAGTTTGTTCGTACCGGTCAGGTTCAGATATCCGACCTGTTGATCAGTTTCGGATTGAACTTTTTTTATCTTTTTCTCGTCATTATCTACATGAAACGGTCGTTCGAGGTAGCAAAAAAGCGGGGGTTAATTAGCTTATTCTAGTCGGATAAATACTTGTGTTCGTATTCCAAAGCATCGCGTTGCTCTTCTGTTAAATTAAAACTGTCGATAAGTGCCGTGTCTTTGTACAACTCGCTAATGAGAACGATATTTCTGTCCAAAAGTTTCATTTTTTCGTCATGCGTCAGAGAGGTAAGGCAGGTTATCGGATACAAATGTTTAGTTTCAACCATCTCCTGCAGATTACCCTTCTGCGGATAACTCCATCCCGTCAGACGGATGTTCTTGCATTCGGCGTACGTGATGGCATCAGAAGAAAATTTGGTGTTCGTGAATACCCACGGACCGTATTGTGTCCCAGCATTTTTCGGGTCCTGTCTCATCTTCGCTGCCAAGTCATCACCGCGAGATTTCACATAAAGGGCTGTTTTAACATCTGATCTGCTTCCCGGTTGATTGTGATATTTACATTCGACAAAATACTCCCGAATGTCTTTTGTTGCCAGCACATCTACTTCATGACTGACACATTCTCCCCACAAAACAACGTCTGTGGTAACCGAATAACCATACTCGTGCAGAAGACGGGCGACAAATTTCTCGAACGGAAACCCGCTTGGTCCCATTTCCATAATTGCGCGTTTCAGTTGGTACCGCGTCTGACCTTGGGGGTATATCTGTTTCAGACTGCCGATAATGATATCCAGAATTTTTGCCGTGGAAATTTTGTCGTACAGTTCTCCTTCTATTTTTGACAACAATCGGGGTTGAAATTCTTCGGGAACACCGGCGCGGGTCATTGATGCTCGCACCTTTTCCGTTTTGTATGCTTCAGTGAGCCCGTTTGCTTTGGTAACCGAAATATCCATTATCAAAAATAATAGCACAATTTACGACACGTGCTTACTCGACCTGAAATTGTCCGCGATACATTCCCATACCGCACGAAAAAGGTAATGTTCCATTTTCCGTTGGAGTAAATTCGATAACATTATCTCCCGGTTTCAGCGCCTGCTGCACATTCATTCTCGGAGCAACTAAATATCCCTGACAACCGTAAACATTTTCTCCCTTAATTATCCATCGGACAGGAACTCCCTTCTTGACTTTGAAAAAACTCGGTGAGTAACCGCGTCCGTCTACCGTCATGACAATTTCCTGAACGCCGTTTTTCACCACGGGTTCATTTGTCACTTCCTGTTGTCTGGCAGATGGCACGGCTAGATTCGGGAAAGAAACACCCGCCAATGAGAGGAAATTCATGACATAGGTGACACCGATAAACAAAACCACCACTCCCATAATTTTTTGCAAAATCGGGTACCAGCTCGATGTGGTAAACGAATTCACAAACCCGATAACTATAAGCGTCGGCACTGTGCCAACAGCAAACGCTGCCATCATCAACATGCTTTGTACGGGGTCTGCTAAACCGATGCTGTAAACCAGAACTGTTTGTGTAAATCCGCACGGCAGTAATACCGTCACCATACCCAAAAACAAGGCGGTTCTTCGGGGGTTTTCTCGTAATTTACCGGACAATTTCTCGAATATCCCTTTTGAGAAAGTTTGTGCCATATACTTTTGTAGGGAAATTATTTTAGCCATATCAAGACCGACCAGAATCATAAAAATCGAGACGACTAATGTTAACAGCGCCCCCAGTTGCAGGTTGTTTGTAAGCGTGTTTCCTACATACCCTGCTATAAAGCCGACAACCGCGTATGAAATAATTCTTCCTAAACTGAAACTGATCGCCGGAATGAGTTTGTGTGTTGACCATCGACTATCAACTATCAACTCTTTACTGTTGGTTGTTAACGTCCCTATTGTAGACAAAAACAGCGCTCCTGAAGTAGCCATACAGGTGGAAACAGAAGCAACCAAACCCAAAAGAACCGCCGTTATTACTGTCAAACCAGCCGATCCCCCTATTGTCGGAATGAGATCTAACTTCTGAGCGATAAAATATACGAAAAGTAAAACCAATGAAATTATCGATACATCCATTAATCTACTTAATAACGGTTCCTGAATCTCTTCTTGAATCGGCCCGTGAACGACCTTGTATCCGAAGTTCTCGATTTTTCTGTTCAGTTTATTAAGATTAAGGTCTCCCGAATACGTAACTTCTGCTTCACAATTTCTGAAATTTGCTTTCACGTTTTTCACCCCACCGACTTCTTTAAATTTGTCCGTAACAAGAATTTCGCATGACGGACAGTGCATGCCCTGAACATGTAGCGTTGTTTTTTTAAGCATTCTGAAGTTTAATTTTTTTTAATAATAAGGAATTCGTAACCACTGAAATGCTTGACAGTGCCATAGCAGCTGAAGCAAAAATCGGACTCAATAAGATGTTAAACAACGGATACAACACTCCCATTGCGACAGGAATAAGAACAATATTGTAGCCGAAAGCCCAAAAGAGATTTGTTTTAATGGTCCTCATGGTAGACTTGGAAAGTTGAATTGCCGAGACAACTGTAAATAAGTTTTTGTTAACCAGAATAATATCCGCGGTTTCGATCGCTACATCTGTTCCAGTTCCGACAGCTATTCCAACGTCAGCCGCAGCGAGTGCCGGAGCATCATTTATTCCGTCACCGACCATCGCAACAACTTTGTTGTCTTTTTGCAATTTACGGATTTCGGTTTCCTTCTCGCCGGGAAGCACTTCCGCAAGCACCCTGTCTACCCCGATCTCCTTACCGATCGTTTGTGCAGTTCTTTCATTATCACCGGTAATCATGAGAACCTCGATTCCCATTCTCTGCAGCGTTAAAACTGCATTCTTGGCCGTGTCTTTCACGGTGTCGGCAACCGCGATCGCACCAATTACTGTTTCGTTCTGTGCCAAAACCATAACCGTTTTTCCGGCACGTTCCAATTCTTCAATTTCCGATACTTTGTGCGCATTTTTAATGAAAGACGGTTTGCCCAATACATAGTTCTTTTTACCAATTGCACCTTGAACGCCGTGACCGGGAATAGCTTTGAAAGAGGTGACTTTTTCCAACGTAATTTTTCTATGTTCCGACTCTTTGACAATAGCTTCTGCCAACGGATGTTCCGAATTCTTCTCCAACGACGCAGCTATCCTCAAAATTTCTTCCTTTTGAATTTTGGGTTTCATTTGATGTTTGTCATTTGACCCGCCTGCCGGCGAGGCAGGATTTTGAATTTCAATAATATCAGTTATTACCGGCTTTCCGTTCGTTAGCGTTCCTGTTTTATCAAAAACAATCGTATTGATTTTATGTGCAGTTTCCAGTGCCTGCGCATCTTTAATGAGAATGCCATGTTCAGCACCTATTCCGGTTCCGACCATGATTGCCGTTGGGGTCGCAAGACCCATTGCACACGGACACGCAATCACCAGAACCGCGACCATATTAAGCATGGCAAAAATAAACGCTGATTGTCCGCCAAAGTCAAACCATACAACAAATGTTGCCAACGCGAGCATAATCACAATGGGAACAAAATATGACGACACCACGTCAGCTAAACGTTGTATGGGCGCCTTACTGCCTTGTGCTTCCTGCACAAGTTTGATTATTTGAGATAGCACGGTTTCAGATCCTATTTTGGTTGCTTTATAGAGAAATGATCCATTTTTGTTTATGGTAGCTCCGATAACAGGACTTCCTTTTATTTTATCTGTGGGCATACTTTCTCCCGTAACCATAGATTCATCAACAGATGAACTTCCTTCGGTAATAACTCCATCAACGGGTATTTTTTCCCCCGGTCGTACCCGAATAATGTCACCAACCACAACTTCTGAAAGCGGAATATCAATTTCTTTTCCGTTTCTCAAAACACGTGCAGTTTTTGCTTGAAGACCTATCAACTTAGTTATTGCCTCCGATGTTCCCGATTTCGCTTTCGCTTCAAAATACCGCCCGAGCAGAATAAGTGCAATAACAACCGTCGAGACGTCAAAGTAAGACATTACTTCTATCCCTGTTTGTGCAACAATTCCCGGGAAAAAAGTAACAACAACGGAATAGATGTATGCAACACTTGTTCCCACCGCAACAAGGGTGTCCATATTTGCGGTTCTGTGTTTAAGTGCAGGAATCGTTGCACGATAAAAATCCAGACCCGCCCAGAACTGGATAATAGTCGCTAAAACTAGCTGCAGTATCCCGTTGCGTAAAAACAGTGGTGACGTAGCAACAAGTCCAGGAAAGCTACCCCATACAATAAGTCCTCCTAAAATTAAACTGACTACAACTTTAATGCGCAACGCGTTAAGCTCTTTTTTCTTTTCAGATTTTGCCTGTTCCTTTTCGCGCACTTCATCTTCTAATGCTATTTGTGTTTGATACCCCGCCCCCTGCACCGCATCACTAAGATCTTGCTCACGAGCAACAGAGGAGTCATACTCAACATGCGCCTGCTCAGTTGCGAGATTAACATTTGCATTCACTACACCGTTTACATTTTTCAGCGCTTTCTCGAGTGTGTATACACAAGACGCGCAATGCATACCCTTGATTTTGATCACTTGTTTTGTTTTACTCATGGACAATTATTTTGCCGTGGAACATGTGCATGCCGCACGACAACTGGTATTCTCCGATTTTGTGAGGTTCGAGAGTTACTGAAACGGGTATTTTTAACGGCAGTGCGCGTTTAATTTTGAAATCAGGAATAAGAACATCTTCAAGGCACGGGTTTGGATCTTTCCTGGTAAATATGATTTTTGTTTTGGAATTATTTTTTATGGAGATAACTTGCGGAACATAACCACCATCAACCGTAATATGAATAGTTCCATGCGCTTCAACTTGCCGTTCTTCCTTCTTAAAGAAAAACCAATACGTTACAGCAATTCCTATGATCCCGAATAGAGTAACAATAATTTTTTCCATATATTATTTCCTCGCCCTGAAAACTTTTATTACTTCGTCTACTTTCTTCTCGACGCCGCGATGATTGACGATGGATTCGGTTACGCATGTTTTCAGGTGATTCTCCAAAATCATATTTTCCGCTTCCTTTAATGCGGACCCGACGGCCGTAGTTTGCTGCATAATATCCATACAATATTCATCCGCTTCAACCATCTTGATAACTTTATCCAGGTGTCCCCGAATTATTTTGAGCCGATGCAAAAGTTTTTCCTGGTAGTTATTCATATTGAAAATTGAAACTTGTTAATTTATTGAAAACTGTAAATTGAAAATTGAAAACTATCTCCCCCTCTCCTATCCTCCCCCCCAGGATACCAGGTAACAGAAATTTGTCAAGCAAGATTTGGAATATAAGCAGTAAAATTCTCAAAGCAGAGTATCTTGCGTATCTTCAGCTGCGGGCAACTCGAGACTACCTATCTCCGGCAAAGACTTCCCGATCAGTCCCTGCAGACTTCCATGCATGTCGATGGTATTTTCAAGAACCTGTTGGATCTGTTTTTCGCGTTTTGCCCACAACTTTCTGAATGCATCTTTTTCACGTTGCAAGTCATCTCTCATCGTGGTGAATCCGTCGACGATGGCTTCTATTTTCTGACGGAACTCCGTACCGATTAAGTAGTTATACAACGCTTCCATTTTTTCATCCTTACCCGTTTGTGATTGTTTGATGCTCGAGAGTTGTATGAGCATTGTTCGCAAAACAGTAACCACACCGATTAAAGACGGGTAGTTGGTTATCCACACATTGCTCTTGTATCCGAAATTCGTAATATCTTTCGGCAACGCTTCCGTCACTAAAACCGCGACATCTGCATGCGACGCGCGCTGGTCTTCTTTTAATTTAGGAATCCACCCATCAGTCCAGGCTTTTGTCCGTTTCGATTCCCATACGATTGTTCCGCATTCCCTGCCCCGCTGGTCCCGCACTTTTTGTATTGCGTCCGCTCCGCGGACACCTTTGGCAACTTCCAAAATTTCGTCATATGGAAACTCGGATTTTAACAGTTCTTCAAGCGCAAGTTCCTGAACTTCGCCTTGTGTTTGCTGCGAACCTTGTGCCGCTTTACGTTGCGCATCTTCAAGAGATTTCTGAAGATCCTGAATTACTTTTTCTTTTTCCCGGTCTTTGAGAGCATGTTCCTCCTGGGATTTTTTCAAAACATCTTCGGTAACCTTTTTCCGTTCTTCATCCAGTTTTCGGGCAACCTGCAATTCAAGATCTTTTCTGTCTTCTTCGAGTTGGCGCTGCTGTTTACGGATCTCGAGTTCCACTTTCCGCGCTTCGTCCAATTTCTTAGTTTTCTCAACCAATTCTTCTTCCAATTCCTTCATCTGTTCTTTTTGTGCTGCTTCTATTTTCTTTTTTGCCTCTACCTGTGCTTTTTCCCACATGGCACGCTTCTGTTTTTCAACCTCTACGTCTTTTGCTTTCAGTTTGTCTTCAAATTCCTTAACCACACCCTCTCGTATTTGGTGCGACAGCGCATCTGTTAATTCAATGGGTTCGTGACAATGGGGGCAAACAATAGTGGAGGTTGACATTGCTCAATATTGTACTACTTTCGTACTAGGAAGTAATCTTTTTATTAGATTCGCTTTCAATGTGTAGGCCCTGACAAATGAGTCGTCCACATGTGCATACAAAATTCCTTCACCCCTACCTGTTTCGATGAATTGACTGGCAAAGGTGATCGTCTGCGCTTCGTCGTCCCTTATAAATGGCTCGGGGGATATCCAATCAATAATCCCGTTTTCATAGTCGTAGAGAAATAGTCCTATAGAAAACATACCATACGTTGTAGTTTCTCCAACAACCTTATCTGCTTCACGTCCATTCATCAACCCTATTACTTTACCTTCCCCGACATTAATAAAGTTCTGAGAGAAGAGAGGTCCCGGGGAGGCGTGGCCACCGATCCATGGGATATTGAGCATCCCTGGGTGACAAACTATTTTGCCATACTGCCATGGGCCATTCATATCTTTAGCTATTGCCGTCATCACTACCGAATACGTTGTTCCGTTCGAGCGATCACGGGATTCGATTAAGTTAAACCGGAAACCTTTCTTGTTTACGGGTGCTATAGCTAACTCTTTCGCGCTTTTATCCGCAAAGCCATTAAGAACTGGCATCGTCATTTCAAGAGAGTCAAGATTCTCGCCAACCGCATGACCAAGGTGGATTTTAATCTTTTTAGTTTTATCCTTAGGTATAATCGGTACGGTAAAATAAACATGCATCTGGTTCAATTTTTCATCGTGCCAGATATCCGGATCTTCAAAACCAATAAAATCTTCATCTTTAGCAACCAATCTATTCAATATTTTCGACTCGTTTTTCATTTGAAGTTTCTTACCGATTTTAAAGTACTCTAGAGAATTACCGTCGACCCTATACAATTCACTTCGATCAACATAACCCTTAACCCTTACATCCCCAATTCTGTCAGTAATACATCGCACAATTCCTTGTTGGTAATTGTTTTTCTGGTCAAGGGCAAGAGCCATTACATGAGTATGTTGACTGTCTGTGGTAATTACTCGACCTTCATGTTGAATATATAGCTTATCCATAAGTTCAACTCTACGGTTCGTTTATCTCCCCGACTAACCAGTCATAATATTTTTTGGAGACATGTGCAGTGGGGATAGCAATAACACACGGAACATCATATGTGTGTACTTTATGAACCTCGTCTTCCAATGCTTGATATTTGCTTTCGGTTGTTTTGGCAATTAACACCACTTCTTTACTTTCATCAATTTTGTTTTCTTTCGGCGGCCAGAAAAACATAGGGTGCATATCCGGAAAAATATTTACGCAAGCACATAGTCTTTTATTCATTAAATGCTTTCCGATCGACTTCGCCTGCTCGACACTTTCGCACGTGATATAAACCAAGAGTATATCTGTCATGAAAATAGTATAACAAATACACACACTAGCTTATGAAGACGTGTTATTATCATTAATAATGGATCTTAAAAATAGCAGTTATGTAATATACCTCGGGACAAAGAATTTTACTGAAAAGTATTACAAGGACAAAGATGGGTGGCTAAAAATTTCAGCCAAGGGTAAAAAATTCAGAATGACTGCCGAACAAGTTTTAAATCACTTATTGCCGGCTATTGCGCAGGTTAAACCCAACATAATTCTGAAGGTTGAACATACGGAAAACTGAGTCCCCCTTCGCTCTGCTAAAAAGTTGTTGCAAGAGTTCTAATGGCCTCCTTCGCTAAAGCTTCGGAAGGCCGCTGTCGGGGTGGCCGGACTTGAACCGGCGACCTTACGCACCCCATGCGTACGTTCTAGCCATCTGAACTACACCCCGATTGTGCACCATTATATAACAAATACACTACGATACTAGTCAATAGTTACAAAACGTTAATATGTTGTGGAGGCAAGGCAAATTGATATACTATATGTATGAAACAAACTGATCAGGACCATGAGACACCTCTGCGAGATATTCTTACCAGTGAATATGGAGTGATTTTTTTCCCCAGAAGATTGCTAGTACTGCCTCAGCTCGAAGCAGAGAAATATTTAACAAGATTCAAACCTGAAGACGCAGATTTGGTTTTAAGCAGTGTTGATGATCTCCAAAGATTTTTACGTGCCCAAGCTGTCGGCGATAACTTTGGGAAAAATCACTCTGCAAGAAGGGTTTGGCGAGCAGAAATGTACAGAAAATTTGGAGATGCATTTTTGGACATTTATTATAGAACGAATCAGCTTAGGCGTGGAAGATTGGGGTTAGTTAATGCGGGGATAAACGACTTGGCCGGCTGTGTAAGAGCAGACACCTATCAAGAATTAGCTAATGCGCTTCATCAGAGAGGAAGGATTACCAAAGAGCTGCTCACAGGTACTCGGTATAATGATACTGACTCGCTTGAGGAGAAACTTGAGATAGTTCACATATTTGAGGACAGAGCTTTGGAAGCACTCCAATTACTTGTTTAGATTAAATCTCGAATCGTCTTTTTATTCTTGTTGATTAAAAAATCAAGAGCAGCTTTGTGCCCTGGTAAAATATTTTCCGGCAAGTTTTCTAGCAAGAACCACTCCCAGCCCTCACACTTTTCAGGTTCCGTCAACGAAGGACTTCCCTCATATGAGTCGCACAGAAAGACAAAATGAATAAAATTGAATTTCTCCTGCAGTTCTCGAACCACACCCACATAACGTAATGTTTTTGAGCGCAAACCTGTTTCTTCAATAAGCTCTCTTGTACCACAATCTTGTAATGATTCTTTAAGTTCTAACCTGCCTCCTGGCAAACCGAATGTTCCAGAACGGTAACTATTTTTCCGCTTCCCCAGTAATACTTTTGTTTTAGTAGCGTCAAGAACAATCACACATACACCTAAGTGTTCCCTCTCCATCTGAGCAGTGTAACAAACATTGGTATAATCTTCTTGATGTTCATCGATTTACTAAAAGAGTATGTATTAATCGCTCAACTGCACGCCCGTGCTCTCAAAATCAAAACCCCTCCACTTGCGTGGAAAGAAGGAAAAAAGAATCCGGTTTTACTTTTTCCCGGGTTGTCGGAAACCTTTGTTTCCTTGCTACAACTCGCAAACTTCATACACAAACTCGGACATCCTATTTATGTCCCTTCATTATTAAATACGTTCAATAAAATCAAGGATCTCGCGGACACTTATGCAAACTTCATCATGGAAAATAAGTTGGACAACATCGTGTGCATTTCGCACAGCAAGGGCGGAGTTGTCGCCAAATATCTTATGGATAATTTCCCGGAGATTAACCAGCGGATAAAACTGTCCGTATCGCTCTCCACTCCCTACCAAGGATCTGTGTTCGGGTATCTTTATATTAATTCATTATCTGAACTTATCCCCAACAGCGCGGCAATACGGAAATGTATGCAGTGTACGGAGAATAACGGCAAGATCTTTGCCCTCTACCCTGAGTTTGATAATCACGTATTACCTAACAGAAACCTTCAGCTACCACAGGCAACTAACATCAAAATCAATGTTGTCGGGCACACCAGAATCTTAACCGCAGAAGAAACGTTTAAGACCGTAAAGAATATTCTGGAAGCATGATATAATCCTATTCTAATACATGATAACCCTACCGTATCGTAAATACTCCGGTCTATTTGCATTATTGCTTACCTTTTTTTTGGGTGTCGTTTTTTCGCTTCTATTCATTCAGAACGACGCAATTACTGCTGAAAGCACTTTTCAGGAGAAGCATCAGAGCGGCTACAAATACATTAGTCCGTTATTAGAGTGTGACGATTCTCAAGAGATAGGGGTCATCAAATACAACTCATTGCGGAGTAGAATTAACGATTTTATCGAAGAAGAAACTGCCAAGTCAGATGTTTTGAATGTCTCTGTTTACTTCAGAGACTTAAATAACGGGCCATGGATCGGCATTAACGCTACTGAAAAATTTTCTCCGGCAAGTTTGCTCAAAGTACCGTTGCTTATTTCATATCTCAAAGAATCGGAGACAAACCCCACGTTACTGAAAACGCTGCTTCCGGTTACCGCAGCGCCGACAATGATTCAACAGACAATTAAGCCCGATCGACAACTTGATCCAACCAAAAATTACTCTATCGATGAATTACTGTACCGCATGATCACATATTCCGATAACGATGCTACCGCATCGTTATTCAGCTATTTGCCCAGCGGCAAGATTGAACAAACTTACCACGAGCTCGGTTTGCAGATGCCCACTCCTACTGGGCATGAAGATGCTGTTATCAGCGTCCGTGAATATGCTTCTTTTTTCCGAATACTTTACAACAGCTCCTACTTAAACAAACAGTCTTCTGAGCAAGCTTTGGATTTATTGACAAGATCTGTTTTTAAAGACGGTTTAATTGCAGGCGTTAAAAAAGGAACCGTTGTAGCACACAAATTCGGTGAACGTCAGGTGGGCGATGAGAACATTTCCCAATTACACGACTGTGGAATTGTCTATTATCCTTCAATGCCCTACCTTATCTGCATCATGACACGATCCGACACAAAAGGAATCCTTCCCGAAGTAATCTCCGGAATTTCACGCATTGTTTACGAAACAATTAGCAGTAACAGCAAGTAGATAAACTTTTGCACATGCGATTCTCGTTATTCAGAGAAACTGTCCGGTCCTATTACGTAACAAATAACCGTAAGTTTCCTTGGAGAGAAACAGACGACCCCTATCGTATTTTCGTTTCCGAAATAATGTTGCAACAGACGCAGGTAAATCGGGTAATTGATAAATACCTGTCTTTTATAGCGGCTTTTCCCAATATTTATGCGCTTGCCCGAGCGCCATTGAACGCCATTCTTGCGAAATGGCAGGGATTGGGATACAACCGTCGTGCGCTATACCTGAAACAAACAGCAGTAATTGTTTCGGGCAAATTGCAGGGAGTTTTTCCCACCGATAAAAAGATTTTACAAAGTCTTCCCGGCATCGGTCCGAATACTGCCGGAGCAATTCTTGCATACGCGTTCAATATACCGGCACTATTTATTGAAACAAATATCAGATCCGTATATTTACATCACTTTTTCCCCAATAAACCCGGGATTCACGATCGTGAAATAATCCCATTAATTAAAAAAACAATCGATCTCAAGAATCCCCGCGAGTGGTACTGGGCGTTAATGGACTATGGAACTTTTATCAAAAAGACATACAAAAATCCCGGTCGCGAAAGCGCTCATTATTCAAAACAGTCCGTATTTTCCGGATCAGCACGTCAACTTCGCGGACAGATAATTAGAGAACTTTTGAAGCATGGTCACCGGACGAAAAAGGAACTCTTACAGTCCACGGACATGCTACGGGGAAATGCAATTTTAGACAAGCTCATCGAAGACGGTCTTATTATTCTATCGGATAAACAATATACAATTAGACAAAATTAATATTTTTTTGTATGCTCACAACATGAAAAAAGAAATCTATTACCTCATCGCCGTAGCTGCAACTCTCGTAGTCGTAGTTTATTTTATTGTGACAAACGGTGGCACACCGACAATTTCAGCAACACCCACCCCAACGCCGGACAGTCAATTAATACAAGTTACAGAGGAACCAACAGAAGATACTATGAAAAAAAATACCAAAAACAGTACGGCGAAGAAACAGTGGAACACTCCCCCCGAGTTAACCATAGACTCTGCAAAAAAGTACACTGCAACATTGAAAACTTCGCAGGGAGAGATTGTTATAGAACTTGCTGCTGACACTGTACCACAGACCGTAAATAATTTTGTGTTTCTTGCCCGTCAGAAGTTCTATGATAATGTTATTTTTCATCGGATAATTGACGGCTTTATGATTCAGAGCGGTGACCCGAAAGGTGACGGTACCGGCGGACCAGGATACCGATTTGATGACGAACCATTTACCGGTGAATACACGAGAGGAACGGTGGCCATGGCAAACGCAGGACCGAACACAAACGGGAGTCAATTTTTTATCATGCATGCAGACGCCGGACTGCCAAAAAATTACGTTATTTTCGGGCATGTCGTTACCGGTCTTGATGTGGTCGATAAAATCGCAACAGCACCGGTTACCACCAGTCCGTCGGGAGAAGACTCGCAACCGGTAAAGCCTGACAAGATTCTGAATCTAACTATTGTAGAAGAATAATCCTTCTGATCTTCGATATTAGCTCTGTATGTGTTATACTATCTCGTAAATTAGTGCGGGGTAGTGTACGGTGCACAAAAGGCTCATAACCTTTTAGGCTGGGTCCGACTCCCAGCCCCGCAACACAAGCATGAAAACCAACTTCCTTCTTTCAGTTGTCATACCGATTCACAATGAAGAACACAATATTGAAGCGCTTTTCAAACGACTCATTCCCCTATTGTCCCGCTATCAATACGAGATAATTACCATTGATGACGGATCAACCGACAACACTTACGCTCTCCTCAAAAAGGAGGCAGGCAAAAATAAACAGATTAAAGTCCTTTCGTTTACGCGCAATTTCGGCCATCAGGTGGCTTTGTCATGCGGATATTCGCACGCAACCGGTGATTGTACCGTAACAATAGATGCAGACCTGCAAGATCCGCCTGAGATAATACCGGAACTGATAAAGAAATGGCAGGAAGGTGCTGATTTAGTCTATGCCAAACGGAAGAAACGTGACGACTCTATTTTCAAGCGCGTCACAGCATTTATTTTTTACCGTTGTCTTAATTTTCTGTCGGACATTCCCATCCCCACGGATGTGGGTGATTATCGATTACAGGATAAAAAAGTGAATGATTTTCTGAAGAATTTGCCGGAACACAATAAATTTTATAGAGGCCTCGCCGCGTGGGGCGGTTTTCGTGAGGAAGTTGTGGAATTTAATAGAGATAAAAGATTCGCGGGAACTACCCATTACACGCTCTCTAAAATGATCAATTTCGCATTGGACGGGATTGTATCGTTTTCCGTCAAACCTCTGAGACTTGCCACCTACACCGGGTTTCTTGCTTCGCTGCTGGGTTTTACCGGTATTCTGTATGCATTATTCATCCGTTTTTTCATGCCGCACCAATACTGGGTGACCGGTTGGACCGCATTATTTGTTGCCGTTCTGTTTATCGGAGGGGCACAGCTCGTCACAATAGGTATTATCGGTGAGTACACCGGAAAAATTTATAGGGAGGTTCAGAATCGTCCACAGTATCTGTTAAAAGACAAAATAAATGTCTGACGAAAATTCGGCACAACAAGTAGTACTTGTCGGGGGTTGCTTCGACGTCTTGCATTATGGCCACATTCAGTTTCTCAAAGCTGCAAAAGCACGCGGAAACTTCCTGATCGTAGCACTCGAAAGCGACGAATTTATTAAAACACACAAACACCGAATTCCTGTTCATACGCAAGCCGAACGCAAAATAATTCTCGAGGCTCTGCGATACGTTGATAAAGTAATACCTCTTCCCTTTTTTGCCACAACGGAGGAGTATAAAAAGCTCGTTCAAACCGTTCATCCGACGGTTATTGCAATTACCGAGCAGGACCCTCAGGAGGACAATAAACGACAGATGGCTGCGGACATCGGTGCGGAGCTGGCGGTTGTCACGCCACTAATTAAACCTTTTTCCACGACACACATTCTCACTTCAGACCACAATAATTGACTTGCAGCATACGACGATTTGTGACAGAATAAGGGTAATGAATATTTTAAGTATTCTCCACGATACAATCCACTATCTTCGAATAGACACTCCTTTGATGGGTCAAAAGAAGATCAGTCACTCCGAAGTAGTAATTCCGGCGGGAGAAGTTGAACACTTCAATATCGACGCGTGGGCTTTGTACCTGAAAAAAGCCCTTACCGAAACTGCGGTAACAAAGTTCACCGCACAGAAAGTTTCGCTTATTCTTGGCCAAAGATTCTTTCAGTTTGCCCGGGTTGAAATACCAACGGACATTCAGGACAGCGCCATTGATCAATATGTCAAATCAAAAATTGTCGAAACGTTTCCGCAAAATCTGGAATCGGCAACGATACAATATTTTTTGATGGAAAACAGGGGAAAGAAGTTTGCTCAAGCCTATATCCTTACTCCGGAGATATATGACCGGATAAAGACTTTGCTGTCTTTCTACGAGTTAACGATATCGGATATTTACCCCGAGTCGCTCCTGATTTTTGATCTGTTTTCACACACTTTGAATAAAACAAAGGAGGAGCCGTCATTATTTTTGGAATACGACGCCACTATGAGTTATGGTCTTTTGTTTGATGCGATTGGACTTTGCTCAAACAGCACGGTCTTTTTTGCCTCAAAAGACATGAAGGATGAGATAAAAAAAGTTAACAGCCAAGAAAAGAACAAGTTGGCACGATTAATTCTGAGCGGCACTGAATCTACAGCAGTCCGTCAGGATAATTTCACCAAAGATGTCGGAGTATGGACAAATCCCCTGCAAAAGATTCTTCCCACCTCTTCCATTTCGGAAGTTGCGCAATTGTATGGTTTCCAGGATGTAATACTGGAATACAGCCGGGAACTCGTATTACTCAAACGACTGGAAGATAAATCTGCGCGACAAATCGCGATAACAAACACCAAACAATACACCGTTCCGGTGCCTGGAACACCGTCCGTGCATAAAAGAGGGGTCTCGTATACAAATCACTTAAAAACAGTCGCTCTTGTTGTCGTGTCATTTGCTGCAAGTTATTTCCTGCTACGGGGTGTACTTGCCTCCGTAAAGTCATTTCCGTCGATTCCTTCAATCACTCTCTTCAAACCGACGGCTACTCCCGCTCCAACAGCTGAACCAATACCGACCACAGAACCGACGCCGGCAGTAAGTAAAGATGAACTTGTTATCGAAATCCAAAACGGAGTCGGAACACCCGGACTTGCGGGACGCTTCCGGTCCTATCTGGAAAAACAGAAATACACAGTCGAGTCGGCGACAAATGCAGACAATTATGATTATGAGAAGACGCTCATTATTTCAAGCAGCCAGGAGGCATACAAGCTTATTAAAGCTGATCTTACGCCCATAGGAGGAAAAAATGCCCAGTTTGAAAAGACCAGTGATACCAAGAAAACGACCATCATTATCGGCACCGACTTACAGATTCCGTAAGTCTTAGTATTTTTTGCATGACCCAACAAGACCCAGCCACAAAATATCTTGAGCTTAGACATAAATTCGATATTGATAACAAGCGGCAACGGTTGCTTATTCTCGAAAGCGAAGTAAACAAACCAAACCTCTGGAAAGACCCTAACGCCGCAAAAGACCTGTTGAAGGAGCAAAGCAATCTACAAAAGCAGATTGACGATTTCGAACTCATGGAACTTCTGTATGAGGATAAGGATTACGAGAATCTACAGAAAGAATTGGCAAAATATGAGACATTGCTGCTTTTCAGCGGCAAATTCGATAATGCTAATGTAATCTTCTCCATTCATGCCGGCCAAGGCGGAACCGAGGCGATGGATTGGACAGCCATGCTTTTCAGAATGTACACCAAATATTTCGAAAATAAAGGCTGGAAAGTTGAAATGGTTGATCAGATAGAAGGTGAAGAGGCAGGATTGAAAACCGTCGTAATGAATGTTTATGGGGACTTTGCATTTGGCAACATGAAAGCAGAGGCAGGAGTGCACCGGTTAGTGAGACAATCGCCATTCAACGCCAATGCGCTTCGTCAGACTTCGTTTGCTCTCGTGGAAGTTTTTCCTATTCTTGCCGAACAGGAATTCGTGGTGAAGGACGACGAATTGGAATGGCAATTTTTCAGAAGCGGAGGGCACGGCGGCCAAAACGTCAATAAGGTTGCAACCGCAGTTCGCTTGACCCACAAACCGACGGGTATAATTGTCACGTGCCAGGAAGAGCGATATCAGCAACAAAACAGAACCTTTGCATTACAAATGCTACGGGGAAAACTATGGCAGATTGAAGAAGAGAAAAGAAAACAGGAAACTGCCCAGTTCAGAACAAGTAAAATGGCAAGCTGGGGACTGCAAATACGGTCCTATGTCCTTCACCCCTACAAACTAATCAAGGATCTGCGGACTGATTTCGAGAGTAATAATCCCGATGAAGTGCTCGGCGGAAAGCTTGACGAGTTTATTAAAGCTTATTTGCTAAAATTTTCATAAATTTAGTAGAATGTAATTATGACAGAAAATTTAATTCACCCACTTGAACAAAAGCCCGTGAACACTGCTGCGAAACAGCCATCTCAAGCCGTTATAATAGCTTCGATTATTGCGCTTGTTGTTATTTTTGGTATCGGATCCGGATATGTGTTGGCAAAAGTCGTAGGACCTAAAGGGACCGGCTCGTCGACAATGTCCGCAGGCGGCTCCTCTGGCGGTACATCCGGAGGAAACTCGTTCGGCACCAAAAATACCAAACTGTTTCCTGATTCTGCGGAAGGAATTCTGAAGTCAGGCGGCATTGACGGTGAAGGAACACATCACCTCGAACGACCAGGCGGAAAATCACAATACGTATATCTCACTTCATCATCTATCGATCTGACTGCAGTTGTCGGAAAGAAAGTCAAGGTCTGGGGAAAGACGTACGCTGCCCAAACTGCCGGTTGGCTCATGGATATTGGTTATCTGGAAGTAGAATAATATGATTCGGTTTGAGCACGTCTACAAAAACTACCAAGCAGGAAATTTCGCACTGGAGGATATAAATCTTGAAATCGAAAAAGGCGAGTTTGTCTTTCTGATTGGGCCGTCCGGTTCTGGTAAAACCACACTTCTCAAGCTTCTGATGAGAGAATTATTGCCGTCTGAAGGAAATGTGTATGTTGACAATGAAATAATCTCGGAACGGCGGTTCAGACATACGGACGTATTGAGGAAGAAGATGGGAGTGATTTTCCAGGATTTTAAGATTGTTTCCGACAAGAATATTCTGGAAAATGTAATGATTGCACTCTCAATATTAAAAATAAAGAATGCAAAAGAAGAGGCTTTGTCACATTTGCGACAGGTCGGTCTCGAAAAAAAGAGTTTGTTTTTCCCTCTGCAGCTTTCTGCAGGTGAATTACAGCGACTCGCAATTGCGCGTGCTGTCGCCGGAGGCCGCAACATAATTCTTGCCGATGAACCGACAGGAAACCTTGATCCGGTCACTACTTGGGAAATTATCCGTTTATTCAGGAAAATTCAGACAAAAGATACAACGATACTCTTTGCAACCCACAATCATGATATTGTAAATACATTGCGTAAACGCGTGATTGTTTTGAAACAAGGAAAAATAATTAAAGATTCCCATGAGGGGGTATATAGTTTAGATAAAACATGAAAGCTCTTTTATCTTTAAGAAGGAACCCGTATCAATCCCTCAGTATTTTTTTTGCACTGACATTCAGTTTCTTCATGCTTCTTTTGTTTTCATTTACCATACTTCTTTTAACAAAGCTTGTTTCATACATTGAAACTCAACCGCAAGTAACTGTCTATTTCCTCAAAACAACACCGGAATCACAAATATTCAAGTTCCGTGAAGAGCTGCTTACACAGGGAAAGGTTAAAGAAGCACGATACATCTCGAAAGAAGAAGCGCTCAAAATCTACAAAGATCTGAATAAAAATGAACCACTACTCCTTGAAATGGTAACCAAGGACGCGCTTCCCGCATCCCTCGAGGTATTTACCAAACAGCCGGAATTTTTGAGTGAAGTAGCACAGGAGGCTAAAAAAGTACCGGGAGTTGAAGATGTATCTTTTCAGCAGGATATTATCGATAGTCTTATACGAGTTACCAACACTATTAAATGGTCAGCAATCGCCTTTTTGACCGCCCAGTTTCTGATTGTGTTTTTTGTAATATTTGCGACTATTACGTTCAAAATTATGTCCCGCAAAGAAGAGATCGAAATATTGCGGCTTCTGGGAGCATCAAGATATTTTGTTATCCGCCCGTTTCTTGCAGAAAATTTGCTTATCAATTTTGCCGCTTCTATTACAAGCTCTACTGTTTTTATGTCACTTTTCTTCGGTTTTCAATCTCAGCTTTCCGCTTTTCTTGTCGGCATACCCGCATTATCGCTCTACAATCAGGGTACATTTGCCATCACTATCTGGCCGCCGAATGCATATGTATTCATATTGCTCGCAAGCATATCGTTTATTGTCGGCTATATCATCATTTGGCTTACTACATTTGTCGCTGCCTCCAAATACGTCAAGTAAATGGATTATCCGAGAATCATTTATAATAAGCATATGTTAAGACGATTGGGATTTTCTACTTTCTTCCTCCTTCTCGCATTTCTATTTTTTCACACTGCAACATTTGCCCAGAGTTCCGACTGCGTACAGGTTGATTCCTCTGCCGGACCGGAAAAAATTCAACAAGTCATAGATGCCTGTAACAGACAGGTTTCCGACTCGCGCAAAAAGATCGATACACTCGCTTCTCAGATTAAATATATGGACACTCAAGCGTATATTACCGAGCTTGAGATCAGTAAAAATACAAAGGAAGTTAGCATGTTAACCGATGAAATTGCAAATCTGGGAAGCAGAATTTCAGAGCTTGATACGACACTAACCAATGTTTCGGTCGCGGTGAACAAAAAAATCGTCGAAACGTACAAACAACAACAAAATACCAGCACCTTTCACACACTTTTTAATGCGGGCAATTTGCCTGCCCTTTTGCGCTCGATGCAATACCTGCAGCAATCGCAAAAAAATGACCGCAATCTTTTACTTAAGGTTCAGGACACCAAGGTAAATTTTCAGGAACAGAAGGAGCTTCGTGAAGAAAAAGAAATCGAACTGAAGCGGCTTACCGCAAAGTTGGAACAATACAAAGTTACTCTTGCACAACAACAACAAGAAAAGAAACGTCTGCTAGATGCAACAAGAAATGATGAAGCAAGATATCAAACCATACTTAGTCAAGCTTTAGCAGAAAGAAAAGCTATAGACCAGGCAACAGCAACTGGATCCAGGGTGGGAGATGTCAAAAAAGGTGATCCTATTGCAATTGTAGGAAACAGTGGTTATCCCTATTGCTCAACAGGAGCCCACTTGCATTTTGAGGTTCACCAAAACGGCCAGTGGGTCAATGCGGAGAATTATTTAAGTCCTAAAACATTAGCTGTTGCCGTTGACGATTCTAATTATCAGGATATGGTAATAGGATCAGGTTCTTGGGATTGGCCATTATCTGATCCAATGCAAGTTAACCAGAGATATGGAAATACGCCTTGGTCATATCGATATGCCTATAGCGGGCATGTCCATACAGGAATCGATCTTGATAGCACAGGGAGTCAGGTTATTCGAGCCGTTGCAGACGGGGTATTGTACTCTTCTTCACAAGCCTGTGGTAGTGCAACAATAAATATCAAGTTTATCGACCATGGTAACGGAATAATGTCGTATTACCTCCATGTTCAGTAATGTTTGTTTCAATTTGATGTATATAAACCGTTGATCACTTCCTTACGCCGTTATACTATTTTCAGTGTGGCTTATCATAATCTTGATCGTCTTAGCAGCATTAAATCCTCATATAACTCAGGGTGAAAGTTCAATTGTTATTAACGAGTTTTCCGTCGAACCTGAGCAAAGAATAGAACTGTGGAATAACTCAACAAGCATAGTTGATATTTCAAATTGGTTTATCGATGACGCCGGAGGAACAACGTTTTTCACTGTTCCACACGGTACGCTTCTCCATCCTAATTCTTGCGTTGTTTTCAACGAAAACCTTAACTTAAATAAATCATCGGGAGACACTATCCGTCTGTTTGATAATACCGATCTTCCAACGACATCAAGCTCCCGACTGATAGACAACTATTCGTATCTGAAAAGTCCGGGTATAAATATTTCCTGGCTAAGGTTACCTGACGGAGGAAGTTTATGGGCCACGGGATCGGCAAGTTTTGGTTTTCAAAATGCGTTGGGCATATCATGCGTCGTAACTCCGACACCTACACCGACAACAACGCCTACACGTATTCCAACTCAAACTCCAACTACGACTCCCGTCCCCGATCTGACCGGATGCATTCATCTCTCTGAAGTCATGATTAATCCGCTACCCGACAACCATGAGTGGATTGAGTTGTACAATTCTTGTCCCATAGAAGCAGTTTTATCTACATGGTATGCTGACGACCAGGAAGACAGCGGAAGCGCACCAAAATCCTTCTCCTTGACCGTCTCTTCTCGCGGATTTCAAACTATCGAATTTGTAAGCAGTATGTTTAACAATGATTATGACAGTATTCGAATTTTAGATCAAAACAAGAACGTTATTGCCACTATTGAATACAACTCAAGCATGCAGGGAAAGAGTTTCAGTAACCAGGATATCAATGATGACAGTAATTGGTGTATAACTGAACCGAGTTATGGTTTAGTAAACACTATGTGTATTAATCAAGCGACAACAAGCGAATCGGCACTTGCTGTTTCATCAATTACCACACTTCCCAGTCCGCACCCTACCCTACAGATATTTCCCACTATAAACGAACAGACTTACTACCTGTCTATTGATCGATCAGAGATTCTCGGTGTTTCAACAAATCGCAACCTCGGCAAAACCCGTGATTTGAAAAATATACTTTCGTATTTTTTAATAATATATCTTCTGATATTGCTGCAGTCACTCACCCTGCCTCTGCTCACCATGAAGCACTACCTGCACACTAAACAGTCGCTGTAAAATCTGCTATACTTTTTACTATGTTCCGGTTCTTACAACATCTATTTGTTCCCCACGAAAGCAATGATTTCAAAGCAAAATATCTGCACCATGATTTTCTGACAGGTTTGATTGCTGTTCTTATACTTCTGAATCTCACATTCAAGATTGCCTTCAAAAACTTTAACAATAACATTTTAGGAGTCAGCACAAATATTTCTGTTGATGTTTTATTAAACGATACGAATGCAGAACGGGCAAAAAATGGCTTGGAACCATTGACTTTGAACCAAAAATTGAACCTTGCTGCAAATGACAAAGCCATTGATATGTTTCAGGAAAACTATTGGGCTCATTTTTCACCGACAGGCACCTCCCCATGGTTTTTTTTCGAAAAGGAAAATTATCATTATTTATATGCAGGAGAAAACCTTGCTAAAGATTTTACAGACAGTCAAGCGGTCGTCACCGCCTGGATGAATTCCCCGAAGCACCGAGAGAACATCCTTAAACCTGAGTATACCGAAATAGGTTTCTCTATTCAGGAAGGGACTCTCCTCGGACAACCGACCGTCCTTGTGGTCCAGTTATTCGGAAAACAAGATCCTTCGTTCATGACATCGGATACTACAAACCCATCCGCTGAGACTAAACCGGTACTCGCGAAACAAACTGTCAAGAATAAATCTGTTACCACACAACAAGTTGCAGGCTCCGTTTACAAAAAACCGCTCATTGACATCGGGATATTACAGAAACAGATTATGTTTATAGTTCTTATGGGATTTATCTTCGTTCTCGCGATCGACCTGTACTATATGGAAAAACAGGGGGCATTCAGATTGTCTGGAAAACACGTTGCGCATTTCATATTCATCGCTTTCTTTCTTTTGGGCATCTTGACTATGAGTTCAGGACTTATCCTATGATGAATGATATTAAAAAGTATCCTGTCGACTACCTTGTTTTATTGGTATACGCATTAGTGAGCGTTGCACTACTTTCTGTACGCCACGATCCACAACAGCGATTGATTGTCGGGACTTTGTTTGCACTATATTATTTTATATGGGCGGTTCTTCACCACGTTCGAATCAAGAGAATAACCTTCAGCGTTGTGCTAGAATACCTATTGATAACAATTCTCGGTTTCGTAACATTACAAGTTATTTTCTTTCCTTTATTATGAAAGGTGTAATTTGCGCAGGAGGTCTTGCCACCCGGCTATACCCATTGACGTATGCTACTAATAAACATTTGTTGCCGGTATATGACAAACCGATGGTGTATTATCCGATACAGACGCTGGTTCAGGCAGGTGTCGACGAAATACTTATCGTTACTTCAGGACCGCACACCGGGCATTTTTTGAATGTTTTGAAAAACGGCGAGGAATTCGGATTGAAACACGTCGAATATGCTTTTCAGGAGAATCCCAAAGGCGGAATTGCAGACGCGGTAGCGCTTGCTGAGAAGTTTGCTGACGGTGACTCAATAGCGGTTATTCTTGGGGACAATACGACTGATGCGAACATCAGTAAGGCGGTGAAGGATTTCACGGGCGGGGCAACCATTTTTCTTAAGAAGGTACCGGATCCGAAACGCTTCGGTGTTCCCCGTTTTTCCGACGATGGGAAAACAATTGTTGAAATTATAGAGAAACCGCAAGACCCTCCTTCGGACTTCGCCGTCACCGGTCTTTACCTGTACGACAACCATATTTTTGATGTCATTAGGGATTGTAAACCGTCAGGTCGGGGGGAAATGGAAATAACCGACGTCAATAATCTGTATATAGAAAAGAAACAACTGCATTTTGCTGAGTTGGACGGATATTGGTTGGATGCAGGAACGTTCGAGACACTCATAACCGCAAACCTGTACTGGGCAAAAAAAGCCAATGCGCCGGGGTTAACTAAGTTCCTCGAATACGTCAAATTTTCATGAGCAAGCTGCTTGTTACCGGCGGTGCGGGATTTATCGGAAGCAATTTCATCCAGTATTGGCTACAAAAATATCCTCAAGACGAAATTGTTAATCTCGACGCACTAACTTATGCAGGCAATTTGAAAAATTTGGCTTCGGTCGAAAATGATCCTCGTTACTCGTTTGTTAAAGGAGATATTTGTGATTCCCAAGTTGTTAACCGGGTTATGCAGGGAATTGATATTGTCGTCCACTTTGCAGCAGAATCGCATGTCGACCGGTCTATTTCGGATCCTTCTCCGTTTATTAAAACTAATGTAGAAGGAACATTTGTGCTTTTACAGTCCGCACTCGAGCATAAAGTCGCACGCTTTCATCACATATCAACAGATGAGGTTTTCGGGGCACTGGAACTTGGAACCAAAGATAAATTTTCCGAGACAACTAACTATAACCCCCACAGCCCTTATTCCGCATCAAAAGCAGGATCGGATCATCTGGTACGAGCATACGCTACCACGTACGGTTTACCGATAACAATCTCCAATTGCTCAAATAATTTCGGGCCGTATCAGTTTCCCGAGAAACTGATACCTCTTGCCATTACAAATATTTTGGAGGGGAAACGGATACCCATTTACGGAGATGGTCAATATGTGCGAGACTGGTTATATGTAGAGGATCACTGCAGTGCGATTGATGCGATTCTGAAAAAAGGTGCCCTCGGTG
Source organism: Patescibacteria group bacterium (assembly GCA_041665145.1). Classification (GTDB taxonomy): domain Bacteria; phylum Patescibacteriota; class Microgenomatia; order UBA1406; family UBA1406; genus JBAYJK01. The sequence goes on along the minus strand of JBAYJK010000001.1, from coordinate 139,569 downwards.
AAACATATCTCATAGGTGGATTGACCGAAGACATTCCGAATATTGAAGTGAGCAAACGAATTTTGAAATTCATGCAAAAAACCGAAGACATAATTGATTACGTAAAAGACCGCCCCGGCCATGATCGGAGATATGCGATGGATTGGTCAAAAATCAACCGTGAATTGGGATGGAAACCTCAGTTTGATTTTGACACAGCACTACAGAAAACCATTGCGTGGTATGGGAAAAATACTGATTGGTGGAAGGAAATAAAATCCGGTGAATATCAGCAATATTACCAAAAGCAGTATCATTCATAAATGAAGAGAGTTGTCATAACCGGCTCTACTGGTCTTGTTGGCTCGCGTATTGTCGAGATACTTGGAAAACAATTTGAGCTTATCCCACTCACACAAGCTTTATGTGATATAACAAAGCCCGATTCCGTTCACGAGGCACTTGAACATACAGAATATGATCTCCTTCTTCATTTGGCTGCTTACACCAACGTTGATCAAGCGGAAAACAATAAAGAACTTGCCTACGGTATAAATGTCACGGGAACTAGAAACTTGTTTACTGAAACACAAAGAAAATCAAAACCGTTTATCTACATCTCAACCGATTTTGTTTTCGACGGAAAAGAGCAGTTTTATAACGAAGACAGCGCGCCGCATCCCCTCGGCTATTACGGCCAAACCAAACATGAAGGAGAGTTAATCGTGAAAAACAAGGGAATGATAGTACGGATAAGCTACCCGTATCGCGCCCCATATGGCGGAAAACCCGATTTTGTGCAGCGTATTCGTGCGTTGCTCACCAAAAAAGTTCCACTCGCTATGGTGACCGACAGCATTTTTACCCCCACGTATATCGATGATATCGCGCATGGTTTGGCATACTTATGTAACCATTATTCACCTTCCCTTTTCCACCTCGTCGGAAGCAGTTCGCTTTCCCCGTATGAAGCGGGAAAACTGATAGCTCAGAAATACGGGTTGGATGCTTCACCAATAACTCAGACAACATATGACGAGTATTTTACAGGTAAAGCGTTACGCCCGAAAATGAGTAAAATAGTAAGCAATAAAATTGCCTTTATTCCGATGCATTCGTTTGAAGATGGCCTGAAAGCCATTTAAGCAAAACACGGTCATATTTGGTATCATATACTCCTATGACAATAACATTCGTTGGACACGGTTACGTCGGACTAGTGACGGCGTGTATCTTCGCCGACTTCGGTAACAAGGTGTGGGTCGTCGGACATACACAAGACAAGATAAACCGCCTAAAAAACGGAGATCCGATCATTTTTGAGCCCGGGTTGCAGGAAATGCTGAAAAAGAATATTGCTGCAGAACGTTTGTTTTTCACGACGGATTACGACCCCGCTATTCAGGAATCTGAAATTGTGTTTATAACCGTAGGAACACCTTCAAAAACAAACGGAGATGCTGATCTTTCCACAGTTTTTGATGTTGCTCAGAAAATAGGACAAAATCTCAAGAATGGTTTTACCGTCGTTTCCTGTAAAAGCACCGTTCCTGTCGGAACAAACAAGCGGGTTGAAGAAATTATTACGGACATCAAACCGAAGGATGCGCAATTTGCAGTTGCTTCATGTCCCGAATTTCTCCGTGAAGGGACAGGCCTGTATGATACTTTAAACCCGGATCGCGTAGTTATCGGGTCGCATTCACAAAAAGCCATCAACCTTATTCTCGAGCTCCACAAGCCATTACCCGGAAAGCGGGTAGTTACCGACCTTGCGAGCGCAGAGTTAATTAAATATACCTCAAATTCGATGTTGGCTACTAAGATTTCGTTTGCAAATCTCATATCTTTCTATTGTGAAAAAACCGGAGCTGACGTTGAAACCGTATTGGATGCGGTGGGTTTTGACAAACGAATAGGGCGCATGTTTTTGTATGCTGGAATTGGTTACGGAGGGGCGTGTTTCCCGAAAGATGTTAAGGCTCTTACTCATTCCGGCAAAGGGTTGAAGCTTGATGTGGAGCTCTTGGAGTCGGTCGAAAAAATCAATAAACAGGCACGTGAACAGTTTGTAGATAAAGTGCATGAACATATCGCCGGAAAGAACATTGCTATCTGGGGATTAAGTTTTAAACCGAATACCGATGACATCCGCGAAGCCCCTTCCGTATCGATTATAAAAGCACTTCTACACCATGGCTACCAATTGTCAGTATATGATCCTGAAGCTACAAAACATATCCGAAGAACGTTCGGCGACTCTCTGAATTACGCAGAAGATCCGTATGAAGCATTGCAAAATGCAGACGCATTGTGCATTCTCACCGAGTGGAACGAATTTAAGCAGGCGGATCTGAAAAAAGTCAAAGAACTCATGAAAACTCCTCTCGTGTTTGACGGAAGAAATATTTATGAGCCCGCGATAATGGCCAAAGCGGGATTTATGTATTATTCTATCGGCAGAAAGCCGGTTATTTCAGAGATATGAATATTCTCATAGCGGGTGGCTGTGGATTTATAGGATCAAACCTTACCAAGCACTTGCTGAATACCGGACACTCTGTAACCGTCATCGATAATCTCATCACAAGTTCCGTGGAAAATATCAAACAGTTTTCAGACAACAAGAGCTTTTTGTTCATCAATGCTGACATCACGTCACACAAAAGTTTTGAGGCTCTCTCGAACATTGAGATCGATCTCGTTTACCACCTCGCCTCGCCGGCCTCCCCAATACAGTACGCACGGTTTCCCCTTGAAACATTGAAAGCAAATTCTATGGGAACATCCTTCTTGCTTGAGCTTGCCCATAAAAAAAAGGCCCGACTCGTATACGCTTCAACTTCAGAAATATACGGCGACCCTTTGGAACATCCACAAAAGGAAACGTATTGGGGAAATGTAAATACACGCGGCCCCCGTTCCTGTTATGACGAGTCAAAGCGCTTGGGAGAAACTCTATGCTATGTCTACCACAGCAAGTATGGAGTGGATACTCGGACGGTCCGTATTTTCAATACATACGGTCCGAACATGGAAAAAGAGGATGGTCGTGTTATTTCAAATTTTATTGTCCAGTCACTCACCGACAGACCGATAACTATTTATGGTGACGGCTCCCAAACCAGATCTTTCTGTTATGTTGAGGATCTCGTTTTGGGTCTTGTCGCAGCAGGACAAGAACCCATTCCCGGAGAGGTTGTGAACCTCGGTAATCCTATGGAACATACTATACATGAAATTGCACTGCTTATAAAAAAGCTTACCGCATCGGATTCGGAAATAGTTTTCAAAAAACTTCCTCAGGACGACCCGAAGAAGAGAAACCCACATATGGAAAAAGTTCATAAACTTCTCGGATGGCAGCCTGTTATTTCACTTGAACAGGGATTGCAGTATACTATTACTTATTTCAAAAACAGATTCTCACTATGAAAAAAGCTGTTGTAGTATTACCGACCTATAACGAAGCCGGCAATATAGAAAAAATGCTGGAGTCTCTCAATAAAATTATTCGAACGGTGCATAACTGGGATATACAGATTATGGTGGTCGATGATTCCTCCCCTGACGGGACGGGAAAAATAGTAAAGAAACTTATGGGGGGAACCAAGAACCTTCATCTTATCATCGGCAAGAAACAAGGACTCGGAAAAGCATATGTAAACGGTTTCCGAAATGCGCTTGAAAAACTCAACCCGTTTGTCCTGTTTGAAATGGATGCTGATCTTTCACACGATCCGCTGCTCATTCCGGTAATGCTAAAAAAAATTGAGGAAGGGGCAGATTTTGTTATCGGATCACGGTACATGAAAGGCGGCGGAATACCGGCAAACTGGGGTTTGAACCGAAAAATTTATTCGATAACTGCCAATCTGTTTATTCGGTTCGGATTCATGAATCTCAAGGTTCATGATTGGAGTTCGGGTTACCGCGCGATTCGGGCGTGGGTCGTGAAAGACATGTTGACCGATCTTGAGAAATATAACGGATATATTTTCCAGATCGCACTTCTCGACAAAGCAATCAAGAAAAACGCCATCATCGAGGAAGTTCCTCTGAAGTTCGTTGACAGAGAAAAAGGAGTTTCAAAAATCAATGCCCGCGAGTTTATAACAAACATCTTCGGTTATCTTTTACAGAACTCCGGTTTTGTTAAATTTGTTATTGTTGGTTTCATCGGCTTCGGCATAGATTTTAGCATTGCATATGTACTCATCAAATTTATAACTGACAACAAGCCCCTGGCAAACGGTATAAGTTCGGAATTTGCAATTATCTGTAACTTCTTCCTTAATAATTTTTGGAGCTTCAGACATAAACAGATTACCGGTGGATTGACGGCATTCGTACCGAAGCTTCTGCTTTTCAACATCGTATCATCCGGCAATATTCTGATTCAGGCGGTCGGAATGTATGTTGCTTTGCTTCTTCTTGGCGATACGGTGCTTCTGGGAGTTCCTACATGGATTATCTACAAAATCGGTATCATCGCTTTTTTGATCATTCCCTATTCGTACTTCATGTACAACAAGATCATTTGGAAGAAGAAATAGTTACATAAGCGGACCCCATAGAGTGATCGGTGCTTGGTTGTACAGCATAAAATTCCAGGCATACATATACACCGCCGGAAGCAACACCACGAGCGCAATCAAAAATTTTCTTGAAGTAAAAAACTTCTCAAAAATAACCAGAGCAAAAGGCAAGAGCGGCAAACTGTACCGAGCAATATCTATATGCTGTACGCTGATGATTGCGAGGAAAAAAACCAGCATTGTATAGAAAACCGGTCGCAGTCTTCTGTTTCCCCACACGGTAATGAGAGCCAGAATATAGAAGACAAAAATGAAAAGAATTTCTTCCAATCGGGCTGAACCCACCCAATTGGCCTTGCTGTTAAAAACCTGAAAAGGTGGAAACAGCAGGTGGATATTATCTCCGGAATGAAAATAGGCAAGAAAATCATTCATTTGTACCGCATACAACGTACATAAACCAACGAATGCCAACGGAATGAGCGAAATCCCCAGCCAAGATAGCTTTATTTTTCTTGTTTTAATGAGCTCTTCAGCAAAGTACATTGAGTATCCGATGAAAAGCAAAATCCCCGGGCTTTTCGTTAAGAATGCCAAAGCTCCCATGAAGCCCGCATACCAATACTTTTCCTGTAGAAAAAAATACAGTGACATGACAACAAAAAATAAGAATATTGTTTCCGGTGCGCCGACAGATCTGACGATGAAGAATCTGGGAGTAACAAACAAAGCCACAATCGCCAAGATAAGCGGATGATCGGTAAGCTTCAATTTTTTACTGAAATTGTAGACAGCTCCGCCATACAGACAGGCAAATATAACCGGCCACAGAACCATACTTTTCAAGTAGCCGATCACAACACTACCTAACCATATCAGAAACGGATACAGGGGTAAATGTGCGGCAAAATATTGCGGTGAGAGGGGAATTGCTAATAGACTGTCTTGCAATAAGGGACTCTGAATATTATAGAATGTCTTGGCAACAACTACGTAAAGCACACCGTCCCAGTGTTTATACACATCAAGAAACGAAAGATTGGGTGTAGGTATGGAACCTATCGCGCTGACGCGTAAAAGAAACGGCAACCATAGTATAAAGGTACTCAGCAAAACGACTGCAGATATAATACAATATGGAAGTATGCGCTTAACCATCAATACTATTGTAGCAAAGCTCCTTCTTTTTATAAAAAAGAATCGTCTTGCTATGGCACTACTGTTAATTGCCCTGCTTTTTCGCATCATTAACTTTGATCAACACGTCACGTTTCTCGGTGATCAAGGGCGGGACGCACGGGTAATAGCAGACATTGTCACTTTTCGACATTTTCCGGCGATCGGACCGACCACATCCATTGGTACAGTATTTCTTGGCCCGTTCTATTACTATCTGGTGGCACCATTTCTATTATTATGGAATTTTAATCCGGTCGGACTTGCTTACGGCGTCTTGTTCTACTCTATCGTCGGATATTTGCTTGCGTATGTATTTGTTGTAAAAGAAAATAGAACAGCAGCCTTGGTAATGTTGTTTATGGTCGGATTTTCAGCAGTCAATATCGAATTCTCACGGTTTTCATGGAATCCAAATCCTCTGCCTATTTTTTCCTTTTTGATTGTTTGGCTCACCGCATTATGGTGGAAAAAACCTTCTAAAATAATTGTCTTCACGATTTTTTTCCTCTACGGTTTTTCGGTTCAACTCCACTACCTTAGCCTGATGATTTCTCCATTACTGGCCACAGTCTTACTCACAAAATTAGTATTTGTAAAAAAACGACGTGAAATAATTCTTAATTATGCAGTTGCAACGGTCGGTTTTGCTGCAGCTCTTTTCCCGCTCATTTGGTTCGATATAAGACACGGGTTCATTAATTCAAAGGCTTTCATGGGCTTGTTCCAACAAGGTTCGCTTGCAAATCACAGCAGTTATATTGACCGCTTACGCGAAACACTCATCGCATTTTTCAGTCATATATTCGTTGTTCCTCTCCCTTACTTGTTGACTGTACTTGTGTTAATCATATTTCTGGGAAGCTCGTTATGGTACATCAAGAAGAGCAGAAATATTTTCTTTACTATCAACTTTCTCAGCATTGTGTGCTTTTTACTGATGTTCGCGCTCATTCAAAGTCCGCGCTACCCGCATTATTTTACGCCGATTTATATTCCCTTCTATGCAACAATCGGATATCTCGTATCGACGATTACTAAAAAGAGATTCATATTGTTCTCTGTTCTGATTGTGGCGGGGTTATATGCCAACACAAACTTCAGGCAGTTCAAAATATATTTTTCCGAAGGAAGTAGACAGGTAGAACGGGCAGAGAAAATCGCGCACTTTATTGCTCCAAAAATAAAAAATAAACCCTTTAATTTCGCCAGCTGGCCGATAGAATATGAAGAGGATACGGTTGTATACTTTCTCGAACGTGCAGGTCTCCGACCGGCAGATCGAACGAAAGTTGAGATTACAGAGCAGATGTTTGTTATCTGCGCAAAAGAACCGTGCAGAATCATCAACTCCCCCTCATGGAACATCACTATGTTCGGCAAATCAAAAATTGATACAATATGGCAGATTAATGACATCAAGGTTTATAAACTTATTCATACACCATGAAAGTTTCGCTGATACTTCCGATTTACAATGAAATAAAGAATCTGCAAAAAGGAGTTGTTGATCGGGTTGTTCACTATGCTAAACACCACCCGGAAATATGTGAAATTCTTATCGTCGATGACGGGTCAACCGATCAAAGTATTGATGTAATTAAAAAAGATTATCTTAAGGAGCTCCCACTTTTGAAGCTTGTTCAAAAGGTCCACTCCGGAAAAGCCTTCACCGTAATGGAAGGCATAAAGCAAGCTAAAGGTACTCACGTGTTGTTTTCTGACATCGATCTCGCAACTCCCATTGAAGAAGCAGACAAGCTTATTGCTTCCGCTGAACGTGGAGCGGATATCGTTATCGGATCCAGAAGCTCAACAAGAGAAGGAGCACCGCTTACCAGAAAAATAATGGCACGGGGATTTATGATTATTCGGAATATTGTAATCGGATTACATGGCATACGAGACACCCAGTGCGGATTTAAGATATTCAATCGCGAAAAGGCACTGACAATAATCAAAAAAATGCGGGTTTTCGGCACGGAAAAAGAAATTAAAGGTTCTTCGGTAAGCGCCGGGTTCGACCTTGAATTTTTGTTTATAGCAAAAAAACTCCGCTGTAAAATTACAGAGATCCCGGTTGTATGGAGGCATGTGGAGACAAAAAACGTTAATTTCATAAAAGATACGTTTGAAACACTCCGGGATATTATCGTGATCAAATGGAACGACATAACCAAAAAATACGACTGACGAACCGTATAAAAAAATACTTTCTTGAGCATTGGAGTATCATTCTGTTTTTGACTTTTTTCTTTGTAACAACAGCATTCAAGTTAATCAGCTCTGTCAGGCCTTTTTTCGATTGGGATGAGTCGTTGTATGTCCAAGTCGGTAGAGAAATGGTTCAAAACAATTTTTTTCTCGCCCCTGTGTGGCAAGGAAAAATCTGGTTCGACAAACCTCCTCTATCCTCACTTTTCTACGGGATCGTCACACTTGGTCTGCCTGTTCAACCCGAAATCAGCGCCCGATTACTCGTGTTAGCGACAACTACAGTGATTTTCATTCTGCTGTACATACTGTATTACCGAGTGACTAGAAAAAGTTTTATAGCAACGCTTACCCTCATCGCAACTGCCTACTCGCCCATTTTCCTCCAACGATCCCAGGTAGTTAGTCTCGATATATTCTTGTTACTCGGTTGGGTTGGATACCTAGTGTTCATACATAACCCCGTTGTTTCAGTACTGTTTCTGTTTCTCAGTGTTCAAAGCAAATCGTTACTAGGATTCTATCCTCTGGGCATTTACGCTCTTTTTTTATTCTTTTTGTTATTCAAGAAAGAAATAGCCCTACCGGAATTTAGGAGAAGAATAAAAATTCTCATCGTGCAAGGTGCATTGCTTACTCTGTGGTACGTAGTAATGCTCATTCTGTACAAACAAAAATTTTGGCACGCACATATCATTGAAAGCCACTTTCGTCGGGTTACCGCCTCCATCGAATCTCATTTCGGTCAAAAGACCTTTTATATCGACTTACTCAGAGAGCAACTAGGTGTATTTATTTTCCCTTCAATAATCGGATTTGTTTTATTTACCGTTCAGTGGTTCAAAAAAAAGGTATCCGATGAGACTTACTTTCTGGGCATGGCATTCGTTCCATGGTTCATTTTCTTGAATCTGACGAAAACAAAAATTTCGTGGTATCTGTATCCCGTTGTTCCTCAATTCTTTTTCTTTGCCGCGTACCCGTTATTTGTGTTTGCAAAAAAACGGATTCTTTTTGGAGCATTTTTTCTAATACTTTCAGCTTCGATTATTTACGTCGCTTTCGTGAAAAGTGCTTTTTTCACAACATACTATTCCGGTTATGATCCGCATATACTTATTTCAAAAGATGCACACAATAAGTGCTCAAGTTTAGCCGTACTTGTTTCTCCATCGACGAGAAATACGTACAACACGCTGAAAAAACTTGGTTTAACCATTACCACTACGGATTGGTGGGGCGACCACCCGAGTATGGTATTCTATTTTCAAGGGAGGCTTGAGTTCTTTTATTATACCGGTGAATTTCTCCAAGCTTTTTCGAAATTTGAATGTGCAAGTATCTACGATAATGATGTACAATTACTGAAAGGAAAGAAGTTCACAAGAATCGGTCATTATTCAGACATGAGTTTACTTAAACATGATTGATATTTTTGAAATAATTAAAAAGCTTAAGTCTGCCTGGAACAAGAAAGACCTTTTGGTCATCGCATCTTTACTGTTGACATTCCTGTCTACCCGAATCGTGAACCTAACCAAACTAACGATATTTACTGATGAAGCCATTTATATACATTGGGCTCGACTCGCCTGGAAAGATGCAACATGGAGATTCGTTTCACTCACTGACGGACGCCAGCCTCTGCAAACTTGGGCCACGATCCCGCTGCTTAAAATGTTTTCGGACCCGCTGTTTGCCGGCAGACTGTTCGGAGTGGTGAGTGGTTTGTTTGCAATAATCGGAGTCTTCATTCTTCTGTATTACCTCTTCGGAAAAAAATACGCCTACCTCGGAACTTTGATTTATATCCTGAACCCATATTATCTGTTTTATGAACGCATGGCGCTGGTGGACGCTGCGGTCAACGGGTTTTTTATCTGGACACTACTGTTCTCTTTATTACTTATTAAATACAGACGCCTTGATGTGGCAATTATATTCGGATTGGTGGCGGGACTCGGCACATTAAGTAAGTCGACAATGCGTATTTTCTTTATATTCCCGTTATTTGCCCCACTCCTCTTTTATCTGAAAGAAAAGGACTATGTCAAAAAATGTTGCAACTATTACTTCCTTTTCGGCATAAGCGCAGCCCTTGCCTTCGTTGTTTACAACATTCAGCGACTTTCTCCGTTCATGCACTTTATTGAACAGAAGAATTTGGCTTTTACTAAGTCATTTGCAGATTTTCTTAAAAACCCGTTTGATCCACTATTCCACAATTTGCGCACTATTCCCGTATACACTTTCGTTGAAAGTGCATTCATTCTGCCGATCATGGGGCTTGCGGGACTTATTATCATGCTTGTCAGGGACGAGGAAATTGCGTTGACACAAAGAGGAAGAATTACTTTGTATTTCAAAAAGATACTGGGGTTGTTCAGAATCAAAACCGAAGAACAGAAAGAAATTAATGTGTTCAATCCTGTTTATCTTGCTATTTACTTATATATCGCAATTTTGGTCCCGCTTGCCGCAATCTCGCTTTTCGGAAACGTGGTATTTCCAAGGTACCTCATCTTTCTTACCGTTCCGCTGCTTATCGGATTTGTGTACCTCTTGAAATCAACCGGCAGCAAAATTCTTATTGTTCTTTATTTCCTGTCCGTTGCATATTTTGATTACTCTATTTTGTTTTCCCCAAATAACATTCCGTTCCCACCGGTCGATCGGGGACAATATATTGAAGGAAATTCGGTCGGTCACGGAATGAGTGACATTAAAAACTTTCTAGTAAACAAAGCAAAAACCGGGGAAGAAATTGTTGTTTTCACCGAAGGAACGTTTGGTTTACTCCCTTATTCATTGGATATTTATACGGACTACACGGGATTGCCCATCCGTTATGAACCACGATGGCCGATGAAGGATGAAGATCTGACATATGCGGTGAACCTATCGAAAACCAAAACAGTATATCTGGTGTTCAGTGAACGGACGGCGTTTCCAAGTACATGGCCACTACGACTGCTTCAGCGGTTTCCCCGACCGAGTGGCAATGTTGTATATCTTTTTGGGTTGAAATAGCAGTAATACAGAAAAAGCTGTGACAACCCACCCCACACTACGTATTGGGGTATCCGTAAATTTGAATACCACGGTATGCATTCCTTGCGGCACTTGGATATTCATTACCTGAGTCGGTCCCATCGGAGTAATTTCTGTTTGTTTCCCATCAATAAACGCCTTCCATCCGGGAAAGTAAGAACGGTTCAAAGTAAATGACGTACCTTGCCGGGAACTTACTGAAAATGATTTACGTTCATATAAATCTCCGAGAGTTTTACCTCGCGCGTCGATACTCCCGGTAGCAAACAGCGCCTTCGGCAATTCTTTCTCCGTCAAAACAAAACTTCTGGAATTACCTTTAACAACTGTTTGGACATCTTTATACATGAATTCATACGAACTATGACTTTGTTCCCAGGAAATTTCATGGGGAGTCACATATACATCGTCATTTCCGCTGATCAATTTCTCAGGCTTAAACAACCTGCCGTAAAAGAGTAACGCAGACAGCGATATTATAAGTAGTAACAGCGGTTGGTGGTTTTTTCTTATGAACAACAACCACATGACACCGACTACACTACTGAAGAACGATACGAACACCAGGAAACGCCACGGAAACTGCAAATACCACAAAAAGGATATGCTATCCCAAATAAATTGAGACTTTCCGGTGACCATAAAAGCGGAAAAAACGATCAGAAAAATAAATGGCATGATAATGTGGTGGGTTCTGTTTACCGCATGTTTCTTTCTAACGAGTATCCAGGTCACGCTCATCAAGGTCATTCCAATCAACAATATGTGTAACTTCCCAATCTCAAACGACATACCGTCATCGGGACCGGGTATTGACCCACCATACCCCCAGGCCGAGTTAAATAATTGGCGAATAAACACGAAATGTACGCGATAGTCCGCAAGCTGTTTCGTAAGAACCGTGTTCACCAAAGTAAATGAACGCTCAACCATGGACGGCAACCAAAAAAATGCTGACAATCCCAACCCGAGTAAACTGCTCGCAATCAACTTTGCGGTTGTTGCAATAAACTCTTTTGTATTGAAAATCGAGTAAACAACATAAAAAACAATAAAAAGTAATACGAATGGAAATGCTACAAACGGGTGAGCAAGTATAAGAAGTGCAAACGATACTGCAAACCAATAGATATTTCCTGTTGTAACCAGAAGATAAAAGCCATAGAATACCCACGGAACCAGATTGTAACCAAAAAACTCCGCAAATGCGCCGCGTACATATACAAGTGCTGCGTGATATTGTGACAGTAGATAAAGCTCGGCTCCTAATAAGGCAATCGGTTTGTCTTTCACCAACTTATTCAGCAACATATACATGCCGACGAAAGAAGCAAGAAATCCGGTAATAATCATCAATTTCACTGACCAGATATACCCGAACCCCACAAGGCGAAATGCTTCGGCAACATAGTAAATTAATGGGGGGTAAAAGTTGAACAGTGCATAGCCGAAACCAAAACCCAATCCATCCACCCATCGCGGATACCATTCCCCCTGTTTTACCGCCGTATCAAGTAAAAAAAGTCTCACGATGTGCTGACGGTCATGCATGCTGAAATATTGGGAATTCAAAAGTGGTAAAATGGTAACGAGAATCGAGAAAGCGATTACTATAAAGAATACCGAAAGAAATAATCTCTTCATTGAAGCTATTATAGTAAGATGAACACCAAAATACCAGACATCAAACGAAAAGGGCTGCTTGGCATAGCGTATTTTCTGGGAAACAGTACATATTCGGCAATTCTCGGGCTCGTTGCCAATCTGGTATTCACTATTTTTCTTCAGCCATCTGAATACGGTTTATATTTCATAGTTTTGTCGATCATGACCATCTTCAACTATTTCACCGACGTAGGACTCGCCGCCTCTCTTATTCAGCACAAAAATCCGGGCGATAACGAGTATCATACTGCCTTCACCATACAGATAGGACTCGTAACAACTATCGTCGCCATAGGTGCCGCGCTTACTCCGGTTATCGGCACGTTTTATCATTTTTCCGTGTCGGGAATAACACTGTACATCGCAATGTTGATTTCTTTGTTTTTGCTTTCATTAAAGTCTATTCCGTCTGCACGATTGGAACGCGAGTTGGAATATTCAAAGATAGTCGCAACACAGGCAATTGAAAGCACTTTGTTCTACGTTGTAAGTATTGTTTTTCTGTTGGCGGGGTTCAAAATCTACGCACTTGCAATAGCTGTCATTATCCGCTCGATTGCCGGAATGACCCTCATTTACGGACTTACCAAATGGAGGCCGCGGTTGTATTTCGATAAAGTGCACGCGAAAGCCATTCTGAGTTTCGGCATCCCGTTTCAATCAAATGTGCTACTTGCTTTCGTAAAAGATGACCTTTTGAATTTGTATATGGCAAATGTGCTCGGATTATCGGGAATCGGTTATGTCGGGTGGGCAAAAAAATGGGCAGAGGCACCTCTGCGGATTATTATCGATAACTTAAACAAGGTCCTTTTCCCGGTTTTTTCCAAAATGCAGGATGACAAAGAAAAACTTGCACACAGCTTGGAAAAGATTATTTTTTATAATTGCTTATTGCTTTTTCCCGTGCTTGTCGGAGCATATTTTATGATGCCCCTTTTTGTAGCTATTATTCCGAAGTATCAAAAATGGACCACGGCACTTCCCTCGTTTAGTTTCTTTCTTATCTCATCATTATTGGTCAGCTTCACGACTCCGGCGATAAACATGTTCAATGCGATAGGAAAAGTTAGGATATCCGTGAAATTCATGATTCTATGGATTATCCTGAATTGGACCATGGTTCCCCTGTCGATACATTTCTTCGGTTTGGTCGGTGTATCTATTGCTTTTGCACTTAACGCAACGTCATTCGTTCTGGTTATATGGCAATTAAAACGGAATATTCCGTTTCAATTTATTAAATCCGTTTTTAAACCGGCAGTCGCAACAGTAATTATGGCCGTCATTTTGACTATCATACAGAGATTTGATTTTTCGTACTACATGAAGTCTGTTGTTCTTTTCGGTGCAGGAGCAATCAGTTACTCGGCAGCTATTATGTTCATGACAAAAGGATCATTCATCAACGAAATATGGGCACTAATCAAAAAAAAGTAGTCGCGATATTCCGTTTACTGATTCCTTTTGTAATTTGTATTTCCGTCATTGGATACTTTGCACGGCCAATCGTCACCAAAAAATTGGTTATCGGTCCGTTTGATTTCCTTGTTAATTACTATCACCCGTACAAAGACTTGCCGTGGGAGAAAACTCCTGATCTATATGCTCAATATACAAAACCGAAAAATATACTCATGTCCGATGTTGTCTCGGTAGTTTTCCCCATGAAATACTACACGATTGAATCATTGAAAAAAGGGATTATCCCCTTGTGGGATCCGCATATTTTGAGCGGAGCACCTCATCTTGCAAATACACAATCGTCTGTATTCAATCCGTTCAACATCTTCTTTTTCATAGCCGGGTACGCTTCAGCATATAATCTGTTTATAATCACACAGCTGATTATCGCATGCATCGGAATGTATTTGTTTCTCCGTAAAGTATCCTGCACAAAGACCGTGGCTGTTATGGGTGGGTTAAGCTTTGCGTTCTCGGGGTATATGACCGTATGGCTGCCGTGGGGTACCATCGGATACGCATATGCCATGTTGCCATGGGCACTGCTACTTGTCGAGAAATACTTTTTTCTTTCGCTACTTCCTCTTTCTGTTTCTATTTTTTCCGGGCACATTCAAACGGCATGTATCGTAATAATGTTGTTCTATGCTTACGCTGTGTTTAAAAAAATATCCATCAAAATGCTTCTGCTCCATGGCATGCTTCTTTTTTGTCTGGGCGCTCCTCAGCTGCTTCCGACACTTCAGTTGAACGGTTTGTCAGCTCGAAATATGGTTTCCGGAGAAAGCTTCTACCGCGATCAATCCATTCAAGTCCCCCATCTGGTTTCCATGTTTGCTCCGGATTTTTTTGGAAATCTGGTAACCCGTAATTGGTGGGGAAAAAACAATTATGCAGAAACTGTTTCTTTTGTCGGGACGCTATTCTTTGTTTTATTCATCACCGAACTTGTCTTCACTATTATCAAACTTTATAAAAAGGAGAGGCTTGATAAAAACCTATTATTTTTTGTCTGCTTGTCGTTAATCGGCATTATTCTTTCTGTTGAGAATCCTCTTCTGTTCATACTGTGGAAGCTTAATATACCGATATTTTCTACTTCGACTTTCTCCCGGAATTTAAGCATCACCATGTTTTCTTCCATCGTGGCCGGATGCCTTTTTTTACAACATCTTCCCGTTCAAAAATTGCGGGTTCAAAGAATGATAATAGCATGTGGTGTGCTATTCGGGATTACCGTTTTCATCTGGACCACCACTCTTGTAGTCATGCGCTTTCCCGATTTGCAACAATGGTTTCCCGTTGCCATTCGCAACTTAATACTGCCTACGCTTTTTATTGCAATCGATATAACATTGTTGGTGCTGTTAGCGAAAAACACGAACCGTACAGCGGTCCTTATAATTACCGTTCTGCTTTTTTCAGTCCAGATTGTTGATATAGTTCGATTCTCACAAAAATACACACCTTTTTCTCCGCGGGAGTTTTTTTATCCTCCTACCCCAATTGCTCAATATATGCACAGCAATCTTTTTGGGCAGAAATATTACAATTATGTGGACGGAAATTTTGCGATGATGCTCGGTGGAACCGCAGTCAACGGAAGCGATCCGCTTTATATACGGGAATATGGCGAACTCCTATACTCAGCCAGAACAGGTAAACCGGACGTGCAAGACCGGGCGGCAGTCAACTTAAACGAAGGTCTTTTTTCCGATAGAATAATGAATATTTTAAGTGTGAAGTATGTTGTAGATAAGAACAGAACCTTCCAATCCCCGTGGGAAAACAGAAATCCGAACAGGAAATTCGATACCGTTTTCCCTCCTATATGGTCAGACGGCATATACTCAATCCGTCATAATACAGACGCTAACTCCCAATTTTATTTCGTACCCAGCAATAACGTCCGACTTGCAAGAGACAATTCCAAAGCGCTGGCAGTATTGCTTTCAGATACATTTGATCCGAAAAATGAAATAACAATAACGACAGATAAAATACAGAAACACACCACAGAAAGAACACGCACGACGAAGAAGGCGAATGTTCAAGTAATAGAATTAACTTCTCAAACAAAGAAGTTTCGAATAACTACGTACAACGACGGTGTCTTTTTCGTGAATAGTACCTATTATCCCACTTGGAGAGCAACGGTAGACGGACGTACGTCTCAGATTTTGAAGGCCGATTATGCATTTCAGGGAATACAGTTGTCTCCCGGAACACACTCTGTAATTATGTCCTATGACGACAAGGTGTTTAAAATCGGGATTTTGCTTTTCATGTGTTCTCTCCTTATATCAGCAAGGGTAATCTACCGTGAGTTACGACCGCTGAAGTGAGATTTGATTTTTCTGAAGATAAAAATCGCAACCGTGACAGCAATTCCTAAGAAAATAATCTGTTCCTTAAGTATTACTTTTTCGGACGTATCCCAACCGCCTAACACTATATACGGGTAGTATGATGCCAAAAGAAAGCCACTAAGTACGGACAGCTCTAAAAGATACGGCATGAGAAAAGGTAATAAAATAAACAGGTTCAAAAAATACCATTGTTGAATTCCCACCTTTGTGTAACTGTAACATAGTGTTGCAATGAACCCTGCAATAATAAGTGGTGTTGTGTATTTATGCTTTACCATAAGAAACGCAAACGGTGCAGTTGTGTACTTGATTCCGATAGACAAAAGAAAAAATAGTCCTTGACTGATAATGCTTTTTTTCTTTACGACATAATATAAAGCAAACATAGCAAGAGACACGCCGATAAGGTCATTATGGCTGTTTATTAAACCCTCAACTATAATCAGCGGCGAAGTAATATAAAAAAGAGCAGCCTTTTTATTCACCTTTTCCAATATGGCACCCGACAGAACAAATAAAATCGACCACAGTATCTTAAAAAATAGAAAACTGAGCAGAAACTTTCCAAACGATAAAAAGGATGGGATAACAGTCAAAGCCAAAAACACCGGACCGTACGGATACGTTCTCTGTACCCAATGCATAAACCGCAAATCAGGATCTCCCGTAAAGTCCCACGCCGCAAACTTATACGGGCTCTGATGATAGTGAGTGATTATCTTCGCATCAAACAAATAATTAAAAAAATCGTGCGACAAAAACGGATAAGCCACGAGGGTGAGAAGACTGACTCCGATTGCCAGTTTAATAACGGATACCTTGTGTTGCTTCAGCACTAACCATTGGAATACAAAAAGTCCACTTGTCAGTAATACGTAGATGACAAATGACCATGTTCTCTGATAATACCCGAGCTGCACCATAATGTTGCGAAACCACTCCCATATTTGAGAAGTAATCGGAGTGTAATTGGGATCGACTAACGCATACGAATAAACAGAAAACAAACCGAGCAATACAAAATAGAGAACCAGAATTAATTTATTTTTCACCTAAACCTAATGTTGATTCAATAATAAAAGGAGACCGATGCTTCACTTCATCATAGATCCGGCCGATATACTCACCCATAATCCCGAGCGCCAGCATATTTATTCCCCCTATGAATAGAATCGTGATAATGGTTGTTGGAAAACCGCGCGGAATATAGACAGAGGTAAAAAATTTAGCGTACACGGTAATAATGCTCCCGACTATTGAAAGCACAAAAAACAAAAATCCGGCAAAAGTTAAGAGTTGCAGAGGAACATATGAAAATGAAAATATTCCGTCAAAGGCAAGCTTAAACATTTTATGGAGTGTATATTTGCTGTTTCCTGCATGCCTGTTATCCCGGTCGTATGCAACACCGACCTGTTTAAAACCAACCCAACTGCGTAATCCGCGGATAAATCTGTTACGCTCCGGTAACGTGTTGAGCAGTGATACAACCCGACTCGACATAACACAGAAGTCACCGCTGTCAAGCGGTATGGAGATACTTGCAATTGTTTTCAACAAACGATAAAAAACAAAATATGAAAAACGTTTCACGAAATTTTCTTTCCGATGTTTTCTGATAGCGTAAACAACATCAAAACCTTCATCCAGTTTGGCAAAAAACGTTGGTAACACTTCCGGAGGATCCTGCAGGTCAGCATCAAGAATCGCGATTTTCTTTCCAGTGGCAAATTTTAAACCCGCGGTTACTGCGACCTGGTGACCGAAGTTTCGGGAGAAATTTATTACCTTAACCTTGTCATCCGCCGCATGTAGTTTGGTTAATAATTCCTGTGTTGAATCGTGCGATCCGTCATTAATGAAAATAAGCTCAAATTTCTTCTTCAGGGTAACCATTACTTTCCGGGTACGCTCATATAACTGCTCAACGTTATCTTGTTCATTATATACCGGGATAACCAGTGAATAGTCCATATCAAGGGTTATTGTAGCACAGTTTATGCTAAAATTATTGCAATGCTGGCATTAATAATTGTGTATTTACACGAGCCTGATGTGCTCGATGAGTTTCTTGCTTCGCTCGTGAAAAACACCGGTAAAGATTTCACGTTGTTTGTTGCCGACTTCTCGAATAATCTGAATATACCGACAGACAAGTTTCCATTTCCCATACAAATCGTAAAAAGCTCGAATAAAGGTTATAGTCATGGAATAAACGTATGTATTAAACAGGCACTGAAAAGCGGTTTTGATCAATTTTGCGTACTTAATTACGATGTAACCACGTCCCCCAATTTTATTGAGAATGTCAGTAAAGGGTTCTTATCAGCGGATTTTTTTGGCGGGAAAATATACTATGCCAAAGGTTTTGAGTTTCATAAAAAGAATTATTCAAAAACCGAACTTGGGCGTGTAATTTGGTATGCGGGCGGATTGTTTGATTGGGCTAATATGTATGCTACTCATCGGGGAGTGGACGAAGTCGACAGCGGCCAATATGACCGTTTTGAAGAAACCGAATTTATAACCGGGTGCATGGTATGTTTCAACAAAGATGTCCTGGAAAAAGTAGGGCCATGGAACGAGCACTTTTTCTTGTATTACGAGGATGCCGACTTTTCGATACGTGCCAGAAAAAAAGGTTTCAGGTTGTACTATAATCCGGACGTTGTTATCTATCATAAGAACGCGGGAATTACCGGAGGTTCAGGCTCGTTATTTCACCAAAAGACACAGAAGTGGTCCCAATTATACTTCGGGCTTCTTTATGCACCTTTCCGCACCAAGCTTCATCTTGTCGTTAATTACTTGTTATCATATGTACATGGCAAAAAAAAATAACAAAACCGATTTTCGGGCCGTTTTTAGTAAATGGTGGTTTCCGGTAGTATTTTCACTGTCTGTCGTTTTCTTTATTGCCCTTCGTATCCAACCGCTGTTAAACCATATGGTCCCCTACACCTATGATCAGGGAAGAGATATGCTACAGGCAGCAAAAATCATCTTGGACAAAAAACCAACGTTTCTTGGTCCCACTACCGGTGTTACGGGAATGTTTCATGGAGCATGGTGGTACTATGTTCTGGTCGTGCCATTCCTCCTTTTTAAAGGATCGCCGATTGGATTCTATTTCTTTAACTTCGCACTGCAATTCGGCGTATTTCTTGTACTTGCCTATTTCCTGTTGCGGTATTTTAACAAAACAACTACTGCATTGGTCGCTCTATTGATAGCCACATCGCCGTATTTTCAAATGACTTCTGTTTTTATAGGAAATAACATAATGGTGCTGCCTGCTTTGCTCGCTTTTGCTTTGCTGAGCTACGTTATTCTCCACAACCAGCAAAAAAGTAAAAATACCGCTTTGTGGGTATTTTTTCCACTCGGCATCTCTTTGGGACTTGTCGCAGAATTTGAGTTGTCTTTTGGAATGTTCTTGATTCCTTTGTTCTTCATGGGCACACTCTTGTTTAAAGATCTGCGTTCTGCACTATTGAAATTCCGGCCGGGGATTTTATTCGGATTAGGACTTTTCATCGCATTTTCCATGAGAATTTTTTTTGAAATAAGGCATGAATTCCTTCAAACAAAAACGCTGATCGGATTTTTTATCAAACCCCACCTTTACAACCCAAAACCCTATTGGGATGTAATACAGGACAGAATTGTTTTATTCAAGGGCTACTATGAAGGCTTATCGGCAAACCCGTGGATTTTGGCACTATTATCGGTCTTACTTATCTACCTTATCGTAGCTGCCTTCAAAAAACATTCCGGTAATTCACCTTTGAAGTTCTACGTATTTATACTCGGAGGGCTTTTTTTCTTATCGACTTTCTATAAAGATAATTTTTGGGCAAATTACTATGAAGGAATACATCTTCTGTTTCTTGTTGTTTTGTCCATATTGCTGTACCGTGCTACGGACAGTGTTGTGAAAAAGTTTTTGACGGCCACGCTTATTGTAGTAATGACGTTGACCGGATTTACCGGTACTGTCAAAAGTTTCAAAAGTGTCCCTGAAACCGAGGGTTTAATAAAAATGGAGAAAGTCGTTGATTATATAAGCAGCCAAGTAAAATCTTCAAACAAAGAGTATTGTGTCAAAGTTTATACCCCACCGGTAATTCCTTACACATATGATTATCTTTTCCTGCACCGTAAGTTAACCGAAGGTCTGCCCCAACCACAAACACAGTGGGTGAATAACAGATGCTGGTTTGTTCTTGAGCGCGACGACTTCGAAGAGCGAAGAACTAAGTGGATGAATGACCAGGGTCTTGACAGAAGCGTAAAACTTCGGGGAATTACCATTGTGGATACGGACATCGGCTACTATGAAATACGTTAATCAGCAAAAATGTCAAAACACATTACCGTAGTTATTCACACCAGAAACGCGGAAAAAATTATTTCCCGGTGTATTACATCTGCTTTTTTGGTTACTGACGATGTTGTGGTTGTGGATGCCGGAAGCACGGACAAAACAGCATCTCTCTCTCACAAATTAGGCGCAACGGTACTAACCCACCCTATAACAACCTATGTTGAACCAGGGCGGGAATTTGATGTGCAGAAGTCCCCCGGTCCATGGGTTTTCATTCTTGATGCCGATGAAGAATTGACCGGAGAACTTGCCCGAACGGTTAAGAGTATAGCGGCTGAGGAAAATCCCCCCTTCACTCATTACCGGATTCCACGCAAAAATATTTTTGCCAACACACAGTGGCTCAAACATGGTGGCTGGTGGCCCGACTATGTGGGCGGCAGGCTGCTGTTCAAACCGTCTTTTATATCGTGGCCGAAACATATTCATTCCCAACCTGTCGTTTCAGGGAAAGAAGGAACGCTTAATGAGCCATTCTTACATTACTTTCACTCCAGTCTCGAAAACATGGTTGCGTCGACAATAGTTTACGAAACAATTGAGGCTCAACAACTTCTGGAAGCAGGAAGAAATGTTAGAACGTTCACGTTTTTCAGAAAATTCTTAGGGGAATTGTTCCGAAGGCTCATAAAAAAATCGGGACACCTCGACGGAACATACGGAGTTATCGAGTCGATGTACCAGGCGTACAGCAAGACTATTACCTGGATGCTTCTATTCGAGAAAAAGTATACAAAACAATCATGAAAGCAGCGTTTTACACTCCCTATTTGGAAACGCTGGGAGGAGGTGAAAAATACCTTTTTGACATAGCTCGGGTGCTTCATGAAAATAAATACGATTGTGTATTTCTATGGCATGATGTGGAAATAAAAAAACACGTGCTTGACCGATTCGGTCAAGAATACGACTTTATTGGAATCGATACAGAATGGCAGTCGAGTAGTTTACTGTCAAAAATTGCAAGAACCAGAAAGTACGATGTAGTATTTTTTCACTCTGACGGAAGTTACTTTTTCAGTTTGGCTAAAAAGAATTTTGTGATACTGCAAGCACCAACCGCCCGTTTATTACCTGTCTCACTGTTTAATAAACTTAAGTCACAAAAATTCAAACCGGTATACTATGACAATTTCGTCAAACATTTCTTTGAAAAGAAAAAATTGACTGATAAACAATATATTCTGAACCCGGCCGTAAGCGATGAATATTTTTCACTACCGAAAAACAACAAAGAAAAAATGATTCTTTCCGTGGGGCGATTCTTCGGACATCTGCACTCAAAAAAACAGGAGATTCTCATAAAGGCGTTCAGTCAAGCTCAGAGGAATCACAAAGAATTTCGCGAATACTCACTGATTCTTGCCGGAAGCTGCAGGCCGGAGGACCACAAATATTTGGAAAGCTTGAAAAAGTTAAGTCAGGACAATTCAAAAATTCAGATATTCGAAAACATATCATTTGCTGAATTGAAAGAACTTTACGCAAAATCCACGTTTTATTGGCATGCTGCCGGATACGGAGAAAATGAACTACTAGAGCCGGAGAAAATGGAACATTTCGGCATTTCGATTATCGAATCCATGGCGGCGGGCTGTGTACCACTTGCCTACAATGGCGGCGGGCCGAAAGAAATAATTCTTCATGGAAATAGTGGTTATTTGTATGACAAAAAAACAGAATTAGTAACATACACAAAGAAACTTATATCTGACCCAAAGCTCCGTACAATGTTTGCTGAAAAATCCGTACTTCGAGCACGTGAGAAATACAGTTTTAAGGTTTTTTCGCAGAATGTAATGCGAATGGTAAAATAGAGTATATGCGTCGACTTACTGTAATTATTCCCTTTTACAAAGACCTTTCCGGACTCTTGAATACCCTGAAACACAACAAGAAATTTCTTTCGGATTTCAAAATTATTATAGTAAACGACTCGCCAGAAGTATCACTTGACGAGGCTGAAAAGGTGTCACGAAATATAACGGTAATTGTTAATAAAAAGAATTGCGGGTTTGGTCAATCAGTCAATCGCGGGGTTTCTGAAAGTAAAACAGAGTTTGTAATGCTCCTGAACAGCGATGTCCTGCTTAATGACTCGTCTTTTGAGAAGGCTTTCACATTATTTGATAATGATACGTTGCTCTTTGCTGTTTCCTTCGCTCAGAAGGAACGGGACGGAAAAATTGTCGGAGCCAATGAAGGTTATTTCGAAAACGGTTTGTTTCACCACCGGGGTATACAATCCGAAGTCACCTGTGAAGTTTTGTGGCCGGAGGGTGGTTCATGTATTGTCCGCAGGGAGATGTTCAACAGGCTAGACGGCTTTGATAAAATCTATTCTCCATTTTACTGGGAAGATGTGGATTTGGGCTTTCGTGCCCGCAAAGCCGGGTTCCACAACATCTATTATCCCGCGATTCTCGTCGAACACCACCACGAGACAACAATATCTTCTTATTTCTCAAGGCAAGAGATTGGTATCATAGCCAACCGCAATCAGTTTATTTTTATCTGGAAAAATATCAGGGGGAAGAATCTGATTGAACACATCGTCAAACTACCCGTTTTGTTATGGTCGCAGAGGAAAAACCGGCAATTTATTGTCGGATTTAAGCAGGCATTATCA
Source organism: Patescibacteria group bacterium (assembly GCA_041665145.1). GTDB lineage: Bacteria > Patescibacteriota > Microgenomatia > UBA1406 > UBA1406 > JBAYJK01. The sequence goes on along the minus strand of JBAYJK010000001.1, from coordinate 116,097 downwards.
AGGTATTTGACTAACTTATGATAAAAAAACTGCTGATCGCTCTTGCAATTAGCATTACGCTGATCTGGCATTTCTTACCAGTTAAGTCGCCGCCGGGTTTTACAGCGGATGAGGCCGCCTTCGGATACAACGCATATTCCATTCTGAAAACCGGTCGGGATGAATACGGTTCAATTTTCCCTCTTCGCCTCAAATCCTTTGGTGATTACAAGCTTCCTCTTTATTCATATCTCACGGTACCTGCGGTGGGAGTTTTCGGTCTGAACGAGTTCTCCACCCGCCTTGTCGCCGGTATAGCGGCGCTGGTTTTGGTGTTGGGAATATATTTGTTCACGAAAGCATTATTTGAGAGTGAATATACAGCCACGGTTGCGCTACTCTTCGCTGCATTTTCGCCATGGATACACACAATAGCGCGACAGGCTCATGAAACAGTTCTTGCGTCAGCATTTATGGTAATTTCGCTCTATACACTGACACTTTTTGCTAAAACAGCAAAATTAAAATTCTTCTGGCTAACGATATGTCTTCTTCCGTTTATTTTATTTTCCTATCATACCGGGAAAATCATCGCTCCCACTGTATTTATGATTGCACTCTATTTCGCCTGGCAAAAGAAGGTTCTAACCAAACTCTTTCAAACAAAAACAGTGGCGATAATCTGTGCGGTAGTATTTGTTGCTGGAATTGGATTATTTGTGGTCGGAGAGAAACTGACGCCAGCTGAACGGGTTAAAAACCTTTTTATCCTGAATAACCCCGACATTTCCATAAAGACCGAAAGCGCCAAAATTGAAGAACGATTTTCCCCATTTAGCAGTAAACTGCTCGTTGGTATTCAGGAGATTTCGCGCCGCTATGTCTCCTACTTTTCCCCGGAGTTTCTCACCCAACACGGCGACGTAAATAACAGGTTTGGTTACCCAAATATTTCCCCCGTTCCGTTGATGGAGTACGTGGGTTTTCTCATCGGAATTGCTCTTGTGGTTTTTAAGTGGAAAAAAGAGTTTCTCGTTCTGGGGGTGGTGCTTCTCGTTGCCCCACTTAATGGGGCTCTTACATGGCAGGAATATGCGCTCACCAGAGTCTATCCGCTTATTGCTCTCCTGATCCCGCTTTCCGCTTACGGAATTACCAGTTTCTTACAATCGCGGCGGTTGCACTACATGACACACGTTCTTGTTGTGCTCGTTATACTTGGTTCCATGCTTTCGTCTTTTTATTTCTTCGTACATTATCCTAAAAAAGCCGTGGCAGTACGTTCGCTTCAAGCGGGCTATCGCGAACTTGCCGATTATATTAAGGAAAATTACTCAAAGTTTGATCACTTTTACATTACCAAAGACAACGGACAACCCTATATTTATCTACTCTTTTACCTCCGTTATTCACCCAAAAACTATCAGAAGACAGCACAATTAACACTCCCTGATGAATTTGGGTTCGGCCAAGTTACGGGGTTTGACAAGTTCACTTTCAGCACCGATCCCTACAACAGCGAGATGCGCCCTAAAAAAAGTGTGTATGTTTTCTCTGGTGAGGGAGGTAAAATACTGAAAGTTCCAGAAGATCGCGTGAAGAAAATCAAGATCGAGACCGAGGAAATGTTCTGGATATTCGAAAACCCGTAGTATTATACTCCGAGTAACAAATCAAACCATAAGAGAACACCCGCATGAAATCCGATGGCAACGAGTACGTTTCGTCTCACGTAAAACAGGGTTGCTGCCATAAAACTGAGCAGAAAATTCATCAAAAGGTTGACGAATAACGCCGGTCCGCTGACATGCATCGTGAGCGCCCCCGGAAGATACAACACAAAAAACAGCGTTGACGAAACAAACATGGACATTACAAAATTCTTTGAGAATTTATTGAGATAATTGAACATAAATCCCCGGCCGACAACCTCTTCGACAGTAGCGGTGGCAATGGATAATCCGAAGACATACGATGCCTTTGCGAAACTTATTGAGTTGAGAAACAACAGAAACGGCTGTTTATTCATAAGCAACATTACCATTCCTGCTCCAAAAACCACAAACAACAAGCTGACTGACAGAAAAAGTTCTTCTGCTATCCGCTTTTCAGGAAACCCAAGTTTCTTGAGTAACGACCCTCCCTGTATATATTTCTGTACGAAGAATATAACCGGAACGAGAAAAATTAGTGGTTTTATGAGAAACTCACTGAGCCATAAGGGGGCGCCGAAATTAGCACGGAATATGCTCCACAATACAACTATTAGACCCCAAACAGTTAAAACCCTCTCTATCTGACTCCCTTTCTGGACTTCTTTCTCTTTTACTGACATTAGACTTATAATACGGAGTTTTTCGCTGCTTGTCAAATAGTGGATTCGTATCAAAAAAAAGTGAGCTGGTTATCTTTTTTTTTGACACTCACCGGCATCTTTTCCTCACGCGCTTTAATCTGTTGCAACTGACGTTTGATGCTTTGGAGCGAAAGGCTGTCGAGGTACTCGATAAGTTCGGGAGATGGTGTCCGGGTTTTGAAATCAAGGTCACTATTATGTATCGGTAAGTCTAAATCTGTCTTAATGGTTGCCAGTGTTTGAGATAGCTCTGCATCTTTTTTGCATTCTACAAGTAGGGATTTTACCTTGTGATCCAATTCCTCTATATGCTCGTAAATATTCTTCAGGTTGCCGTACTTCATAAGTAAATCGGTGGCTTTTTTCGGGCCGATTCCGCGAATTCCACCATAGTTGTCAGATGGGTCTCCGACAAGTGCTTTATAATCAATAATCTGTTTTGGCATCACTCCCAACCGCTCTTTCACCTGTTGCTCCCTCATGTAGTTAATGTTTCCCACACCGGATTTTGGCATAAGCACAGTAGTTCTTTCATCTACCAATTGGAGTATGTCTTTATCCCCGGTCACTATGTACACGTGCAAATCCGGATCTTCGCGTTTCGAAAGTGCAGTAATCGTACCTATAACATCGTCTGCCTCAAAACCGGGTAAAAAATACTGTGCGATACCAGCCTTTTCCAAATATTTTTGGGTTAAAGGTATCTGTACTTTGTATTCGTCAGGAGTTTTTGGTCTTTGTGCTTGGTAGGACGGAAGAAGCTTTTTTCTGAACGTCGGAATAGGACTGTCGAAACACACAACTAAATACATAGGCTGTACTTGGTCAATCAGGGAAAGCAACATTTTAATAAACCCGTATAAGGCATTTGTCGGAGTTCCGTCGGGTGAAGTAAACGGCGGCAACGCATGATACGCCCTGTGCAAAACCGCACTCCCATCGATGACTAATAGCTTCTTCTTTATGTCCATTTTTTGCTTTAAACTTTATTTAGAGTTACAACTTTCAGCTTACAACTTATTTCACGTTTCCCACGCGGGGCAGATTATTTTAAACGGGCACCAGTCACAGTGTCTACCAACCGTTGGTTCAAATGTACCATTTTCCAGATTTCCTATCGTTTCAGCTATATGCTCTTTAGTTTCGTTCAGATTCCTTTCAGCAGCCAAGACGCTGAATTTTTCCTGTTTATCAAGGTAATAATAAGTGAGTCGTATTTTGTCCTGGGAAATTCCCAACAACTCCTTACTCATTGCCGCCAAAGAATATATACCAAGCTGTAACGACTTCTTAAGTTCCGACTCTTTGGGCATTTTTCCCGTCTTGTAGTCGATTATTTCATATAGTGATCCCTTTTTGTCAATTCTGTCTATTTTTCCGCTGATTATAAGATTCTGATCATTATGAGGAAGTTTCAAGGTAAAAAATTGTTCCACAGCAACCACCTCCCCATGTTCCTTATGGAATTTTTCAAAGAAATTAGTCAAAATCTCGTTTCCGTGTGAAATCGCATTTTCACGTTGTTCCTTTCCCATGTAGCCGAGAGGAATAAAGTGCCTTCTGAACTTCTGCAGAAGATCTGTTTCGTTCTGATCTATCCCTTCTTTTATGTCTTTATAAAACAATTCGAGAGCCTTATGAATGCTGGATCCGAAGGATAAAGCAGGGGAATCCGGCTCGGGAATCTTTAACATATAACGATACTTATATTGGAGCGAACAGGTTTCATACGTTTCAAGCTGTGAATAGGAAAATTTTCCCGGCACAGCTTCTTGATTTTTCTCGGGAAGCTTTTTTTGTTTCCTTCTGTTTCCAAATTCAAAAATTGAGAGTTGTCGAGAGCGGGAATCTTCTTTCTGAACAGCAACAGCAATAACTTTATCGCCCAAAGATTCTACAATAAACGGAGATACCTTCTTTTTTCTTTTTGCGTTACCGTAATAATTTGCAAAAGTTAAAAACAAGCGGTCTCGTGCACGCGTCATCCCGACATAAAACAATCGGCGCTCTTCCTGAACATGCGCATCGCCGGAAGGAAGTATCTCTTTAATCAACTCATCTGGAATGGAAAGTTGATCTTGTCTGTTTCGTGTTGGAAACCTGTCTGCCGAAAGACTCACCAAAAACACAACGGGAAATTCTAAGCCTTTTGCACCGTGAACAGTAAGTATGTTCACCGCATTTTCGCCTGAACCATCTATCTCTTCAGCCATTGGGGAATCGCCTAGTTCAAGGGACAAATTAATCGCGGTAACTGCCTCTGTAACTGTCGGTTCTCCATATTCCCCTTCTATTTTTTTTAAACGGTTAAAAAACTTGGTGATATTCGCCAATCCTTCCTCTTCGTTTTGGTTTTTGATGTGGGACAATTCCTTAAGATAGCCGCTCCCCTCCAAAAAATCATACACGAGCTGAAGTGCGTTTGCTGTCTGCGAACGCGTAAGAAGCGACTCGAGTAGTGTAAATACCTGAAGAATCTTTGACTTTGATTCCTCTTTCAAAAAAGGCATATGGGCTTTCATTCCATTCAATTCTTCTTCAATACTCCCGGCGGCTATCTGCGAAAGTGCGTCCAAACTTTCAAACAAAGATCTGCTGATTCGTTTTGCAAAAGTTATGAGGTATACAAGGTCTTTCCTGTCCAGTGAAAATATAGGCATTGCAAGAACCCTATACAAGCTTGTTGAGTCACTCGGGTTGAACAGAAATTTAAGATACGCTATCAAATCCCTCACTTCATTCTTGTAATACAACAATGCCGGACCTAAAAATTGAAAAGGAATTTCATACCGTTCAAGTGCCTGAATAAACGGCTTAGCATGATCATTTGCCCTCACCAGAATTGCCACATCTTTGTAAGAAAACTTTCCTTCCGTGCACAATTTCTGTATTTCGAGCGCAGTCTTTTCCCCTTCTTCATCACCGTCGATACTAGCCATAAATTCGGGTTGAATCGTACTCGAACCTCTCGACGCGGACAATTTCTTATTTATTCCAAGTGTAGATTCGAGAGTGTCAGGGTTATTGTTGGTAATCAACCGGTACGAAGTATCAAGAATCTCTTGATAAGAACGATAATTTTCGGTCAATACAAACATTTTCGCGTCTTTGTAGTCCTTTTTGAAATTCAAAATATTCGAGACTGAAGCACCACGAAACTTGTAAATCGATTGATTATCGTCGCCAATAACAAATAAGTGAGTTTTTTTTGAAGGAGGAAACAGTAATTTCAGCAAATCGTATTGAACAGTATTGGTATCTTGAAATTCATCAACTAAACAGTAGGCAAACTGTTTTCGAAGCACTTTCAGGACATTCTTTCTTTTAGTAAGAAGCTGTACGAGGTAAAAAATAAGGTCGGAAAAATCCAAATAATTGTGTTTCAGTTTGTGCAGCTCATAGTCCCGGTAAAGACCCGCTAACTCCAAAGTCTTCTCCGCCTCCTGTACCTCTTCATTCGTTTCTGCTTGTGCCTTCTTACGTGTTGCCAGTTTCAAATACATTTCCGACGTTACATTTTCGTCCCTCAATCGGGAAAAATGAGTAAGTGCAGACTGTACAAAACCTGTCGGGTTGCCGGTAGAGTAAAAATACTTAAGTTTGAAAAAATGCAGATTGTTCCGAAAAAACATAGTTGCATCAACTTGGGTAAGTATTTTAAATGTAGGGCTGATACCGATATGTACACCATGCTCCCTTAAAATCGTGTCGGCAAAAGAATGAAACGTCATAATCCAGGTCTGAAAGTACCCATACGGCAGCGCCTTATCCACTCGCTCCTCCATCTCACGCGCAGACTTCTCGGTAAATGTGAGTGCGAGAACTTCTTGCGGTTCTGCACGCTTTTCAAGGATTATTTTTTTGATCTTTTCGGTCAGAACATACGTCTTCCCCGTACCTGCGCCGGCCACAATAATTGCCGGCCCATTCAGATAATTGATTGCTTGGAGTTGTTCTTCATTACCCTTCATGAGTATCTTCTTTTTTAGATTCAAGCAATTTTGTACCCTCAAGCTTTTGACCTAGACGTACAAAGAATTTTCCGACATTTTGCATCTGGTTATAGGCATTCGTGAGGTGTTTTTCAAGAATAGATAAAGATTCTTCCACCTTTTCATAGTCTTTCCGCGTTGCCGTAAGAATATTGAGTATTTCACGGGCTTTTTGTTGAATGGTTTGCCCTTGAAACGACATAAGAATCGCTTTCAGATAGGCATAAAAACTTGTCGGAGAAACCAAAAGAACCCGTTGCGCGTTACTGTAATCGAAAAGCTTTTGGTTGGTGATTATCTCGTAATATATTCCTTCTGAAGGAATATACATAATTGCATAATCGACGGTTTTCTCTTCCGTAAGAATATACTTTCTGGCGATGTCATCAATATGCTTTTTTACGTCTTTGGTGAAAAGTTTTTTATACTCTTCTTTGTCTGCTTCCCGCTCTGCTTTGTTCATTGCACGATAGTTTTCTACCGGAAACTTGGAATCGATGGGAATGATATAGTCATTCAAACGCACAATTGCATCCACCTTCTCGCCACCCTTAAACGCATATTGCAATTCGTACAAGTCGTGAGGCAAGAGTTGTTGCAAAGCTTGAGAGAGTACTTGTTCACCGAGATTGCCGCGCAGTTTGGGACTGGCCAGGTACTCTTGCAAATCCTTCATGGACCTTCCTATTTCAGACATCGTACCGATTTCTTTCTGAACACCTTGAATAACATGAGCGGCATTATCAAGACGGGCGTTGAGATCTGAAGAGTTTTTCTGAAGTGTTGTGATGAACGTTTTGTATAAGTCATCCTGACGACGATTTCCTTCTTCGACATTCTTGCTGATCTGTTTGAGATATTGAACTAGCAAAAAGACGAATATTCCCCCGATGAACACAACCAAAAGCCCGACGACAGGCGCCTCTAAATTCATAGGGATATTCTATAATAAGAGTAAACTAATTACTACGGTATAAAAGCAACATGAAAACCGACAAACAGACGTTTCTTTTTTTCCCGATCGAAGTGGGTTTAGCACACGTAACCCGTTCATTGGCCATCGGAGAAGAGTTAAAAAGACGCGGTCACCATGTATTTTTCGCCCTTCCGAAGGAAAAACAAAAACTGTTTCAACAAAGCAGTGTTTCATTCGTAGATGTGATGACAACCTTAACCGGTGAATCAATCCTTTTTTTAGACGACTTCAAGAAATCTGAGTTCGTCTATTCCCGCATGAAAGATGAACTGCGGGTTATTGATGAAATAAAACCCCACAAAATAATCGTTGACTTCCGAATATCCGCACTCGGTGCTGCCGCTGCAAGAAACATTAAAACATACACTATCTTCGAAGGCAGTGCTCTGCCGTATGGCGGATTTATACCCAATCCGGGTTTCCCGAAAATAATGTTTTCTCCGATGAGTAAAATAGCGCTTTTATTATTCAATAGACTGAAAAACTCATTTCTTAAACCGCTTCTTGAAGTTTCCCGAAAGTTCGGTAACACGATGGACTTGGATGCATGGTATAAAAGTGTCACATATATTCTTCCCGAATCTTCATTCTATTTGCCTTCAAAGAACAAAAAGATTACGGCTTACTATGTGGGTCCATGGGGTTGGTCAGGATTCAGAAAATATTCCCCGTCATGGTTATCAAAGATAAAGCCGGACGGGAAAACGATTTATCTAACCTTTGGTGGAACGGGTTTTGATTCGGTAAAATTGGTGCAGATCGCAAACCTCCTGATTAAAAACAATTACCGTGTTGTGATTTCAACAGGAACGATCTGTGAACCAAGTGTTTTCCCGAAACATCCCAATCTGTTTGTGGCAAAGTTTCTCAACGGCGAAGAAGTCTCTCAACTAGTAGACCTTGTGGTATGTCATGCGGGTTATGGAACGTTGATGCAGGCTGTTTGCGCAGAAAAACCTGCAGTTTCCATTCCGTTCAATCCGGATCAGGTAATTCATGGATGGCGTTCACAGGAACTTGGCATGGGTCAATGCATTCTTCGTCTGGGAATCGATAATGTCATAGACTTGCTGTCGATGGATTTCGGCACAATTGAAAATATCGGCAAAAAACTGGATCCCAAAAAAGTTCTTTCAGCAGTCAAACACATCTTTGCACGCTATCCCGAATACGTTCAGGCAATCCGAAGATTCAACGCACTGGGCCCCACTCAGGACGGCGCTGTTGGAGCGGCAGATGTTATTGAGAAATAAGCAGAAAACGGTTGAGATGAGTAAGCGCCTTCTGTGTGCTATAATTTGTACTGTCTTGGAGTAGTGATTTGGGTCTATAGCTCAATGGTAGAGCAGCGGCCTTTTAAGCCGTTGGTTGCGGGTTCGAGTCCCGCTGGACCCACTTAGATTAGTAGAGCAGTCCCGACTGCGTCGCGGATTGGTTGTCCCAATATAATCGGGACTGGACCCACCACGCTCAGCGAGGTGACTGGTCAGCTCAGCTGACCCCATTCGGATAATTTAGATTACTTTTTTCCTCGTGCGATATTGAAGAGTTTCTCGGCAGTGACATCCTCATCGGATGTATATATTCTCTTTTCTACTACAAATGTGCCGAATTTATGACTTTCCAAAAGCTTCGAACGCTTATTTTCAAACGCTTCATACGCGCCAAAATATTCAAGCGGAATTCCGGTCTCCGGCTCGGCAATAAGGTACAGCAGCTTGCCTATGCGTGGTGACTGCAACGGAGCATATGCGACAGAGATATCTGTTAAACCCATGGTTATATTTCCTCCAAACACATCAACTTGAGTCGTGCCCGCCCACCCCGGCATATATCCATATGTGTTCCTGCCATAGTGGTCAAAGAGATACGCCCATGTTGTGTTTATGAACAACGGATTGGTAATGGTGTTTATGCTAAATTCCTTTCCGGCAGCATCTTTGTAAACCCAATCAATAAGCGCCGTTTCATCGTTATATGTCATACTTTTTTGAACAGAAAACAAGATTTCACCCTTCTTCCCTTGGCTCGAAATAAGTGACAAATTACCTGCGAAAATCACGAGCATAATCAGTACGAACGCATATTTATAAACAAGTTTCTTGCTCGCCAGCAATCCATCAAGTGCAAAGGCAACTAAGAAAATCGCTCCGTATAAATTACCCAAAGTCACAAAATTAGCGGTCAGTTTCTCAAACGGGAACAGTATCATTGGCGAGAGCAAAATAAATACGGAAAATATCAGGGGTTTGCTCAATTGAGATTTGCTCCTGATTTTTTCTACCGAATAGACCAGTAAGCATACAGCCAGAATACCCGCAACAAATAAATTCAAACCGGAGATATTCCAATAGAACGTATTAATTATCTTGTCCAAAAAAGAAATATAATTCGCCATAGCGCTTCTCACAATGGATTTATCGGTACCCAGAAAGGCAAGGAGAGATACAATTCCCCGAAATCCGTATTTGACCTGTTCGATTATAAGCGGCGAAAGCAGCAACAGACCAACCGCTGCTGAGCTAACCAATCTTCTGAAGTCTATTTTAAGATTCTCATGCACTATCATGTATCCGTATACAAACATAAAAAGAACAATGTGAGAAACCAAAAAAAATTCAAATTGAACCGATAGCGGCCAGAATATAAAGAAAAGCAATAAACCTTTCTGATTTGATTTCAATAAAAGCCACAGGCCGTAAAATGAAAGTAGGGTTGTCACTAAGGCCGGCGACGGATTAGACAACCACCTCGCGTATTGCACCGCCTCAAATGATACTGCATACAAAAAAGCTGACAGCAGACCGATTCTCGTGTTATTAAAGACTTTTGAACCGACATAATACGTAGTAAAAATTCCTCCTAAATTTACTAATACCAAGAATAGTTTTGCGGCAGAGACACTGCCCCCGAAAAGAAAATAAACCGGCGCCATGAGGTACCAATATAAAACACCGTGATTCAATCCGAAAATGTCAGTATTCGGGCCGACGATTTTCAAATGGTCCCCTTTAATAATATCAATTGCCATGAATGCGTCCCGTGCTTGGTCATACCCGAATGTAATATGATTGAAATGGATAAACCGAACCAACAACCCGATTCCAAAAATCAGAATAAGCAGCAGAACGTGGTTTCTCTTAAATAGGCGCAGTGGTCCGAACATACCTATATGTTACAACATCAAAATATATTGTCAAAACAACTTCAATGGTAATTGACGAAAGAAAATGACTATTTTGTGATTCGAAGAGTCTTCTTGATAAGTTGCAGAATTTGCTTTCGACTGTCGGGATCCTTGAGAATATGATATGCTGTCGGGGCTACTGAAAGCACGATAATGACAAGAACTATCGGCAATAAATATCGGTCGACATTCGGAATAAGCCTGCCCAGAAAATAACCGGCCAGAGTAATTCCAATCGCCCAAAAGACACCTCCGATAACGTTATACGCGAGAAACGTCCGGTAATGCATATCGCCGATACCGGCAATAATCGGTGCAAAAGTTCTGACCATGGGAATAAATCGCGCAAGAATAATCGTCTTGCCGCCGTGTTTTTCGTAGAACGCTTTCGCCTTCAATAAATTGTCTTTATGAAACAGTAACGAGTTCTCTCTCTGGAACAACCGTTTGCCGACTTTATGCCCGAATAAATATCCGACACTGTCCCCAATAACTGCTGCCAGGAAAAATCCAATGACCAGAACATAAATATTCATGTATCCTTGCGAAGCAAGGAATCCTGCAGTGAATAACAAGCTGTCTCCCGGCAAGAAAAAACCGATTAACAATCCTGATTCTGCAAAGATAATAAAGAATAAAACTATATAGGCGAAGATCAGCCCATACTGGATCAGTGAAATGAGCATTGTGTCTATATGCATATCTGGAGATTATAGCAAGGAAGCAACTTTATTTCCTTTTGATTTTATTTTTAAATGCAACTTCGAGAACGTCATCCATATGACTTACAAAAACAAATTTCAAATCATCCAATATCTTTTTGGGAAATTCCACCAAGTCTTTTTTGTTGTCTTTAGGTACAACTACGGTTTTGATACCCGCACTGTGTGCCGCAATAACTTTTTCCTTCAAACCGCCTATTTCAAGCGCGCGGCCTCTTAACGTAACCTCGCCAGTCATAGCGACATCCCTCTTTACCGGATTCTTGGTCAGAGCAGATATTAAAGCTGTAGTTATTGCCAGACCGGCTGACGGACCGTCTTTCGGAACTGCTCCTTCCGGAACATGAATATGTATATCTATTTTTTCATAGAAACTCTTATCTAATCCCAATTGCTCCCAACGACTGCGCGTGTAAGAAACTGCTGCCTGACACGATTCTTTCATGACGTCTCCCAATTGACCGGTCAGCGTTAATCTTCCTTTACCCGGCATTATTGAAACTTCAATAAAAAGTATCTCTCCTCCCACCTGAGTCCAGGCGAGTCCCGTTGACATACCCACCTCATCCTCTTTTTCAGCCAAGAGCGAACTGTATTTATATGGTCCCAAAAGCTCCGTTACCTGTGCGGTTGTAATTGTTTTTGTTGCCGATTTTGCTTCCGATTGACCTTGTGCTTCGGAGCCATCCGCAACTTTACGGGCAATCTTTCTGAAGATGGTTGCGACTTGACGTTCCAGTTCGCGAACACCTGCTTCTCTTGTATAGCGCTTAATTATCAAACTGACTGCGTTATCCAGCATTTTATAGTTATATGCAGAAAGACCGTGCGCCTCATTTTGCTTCGGAACGAGATATTCCTTGGCTATTGCAAATTTCTCATCCTCGGTATAACCGGCAAAATGTATTACTTCCAAGCGATCCAAGAGGGCCGGTGGAATAGTATCAAGCACGTTTGCGGTAGTAATAAACATTACTTGAGATAAGTCAAAATCCACCTCAAGGTAGTGATCTGAAAACGCGTGATTTTGTTCAGGGTCAAGCGCCTCAAGAAGGGCGGCTGATGGATCTCCGCGGAAATCTCTCCCCAGTTTATCTATTTCATCAAGCATGAATACCGGATTGTTCGTACCTGCCTGCTTTATACCTTGTATGAAACGTCCGGGAAGTGCTCCAACATATGTTCTCCTGTGACCGCGAATCTCCGCTTCATCCCGAATTCCTCCCAGGGAAATTTTAATGAATTTTCTCTTCAGTGAGCGCGCAATGGATTTGCCTAAAGATGTTTTACCGACACCCGGAGGTCCGACAAAACAGAGAATTGTGGGAGGGTTAACCGACTTCATACCCTTCTTTTCATCAGACTTTCTTAATTTCATTACCGCGAGGTATTCAAGAATTCTTTCTTTGATTTTCTTTAAACCGTAGTGGTCGGTGTTCAGAACTTTTTCGGCTTCTTTTATGTCGATATCGCTCGGCGAATAAACATTCCAGGGAAGATCGGTCAGCCAATCAATATACGTTCGTAAATACGATGTCTCCGGATTATATTGCGACATTTTTGCCAATCGCTCAAGTTCTTTCAGAGCCTTCTTTTCGACTTCCTCCGTCATCTTTGCATCCTTTATTTTCTTTCGGTACTCGGTTATATCCTTGTCCTCTTTGTCTCCGCCCAACTCCTTTTCAATTGCCCGCATCTTTTCGCGCAACACTGTTTCTTTAACACCTTTTTCGAATTGCTTTTGGGTTTTGGCACTTATATTACGTTCTATTTCGAGAACTTTAATTTCCTTACTCAAATAATCAACGCTTTTCTGCAACCTCTCTTTAACAACAGTTTCTTCCAACAGGTTTTGGCGTTCTTGCGGCTTAAGGTCCAAGACTGCCGCGATTTGATATGAGAAATCAAGGGGCGGCAATTCGGAAAATACATTCATCAACGCCATAAAATCTATATTCTTCCCGAGGTTTATGGCCTTTTTAAGCTCATTTGACAAATGTAATACCATCGCTTTAGTTTCATCATCGGAATCTTCTATTTCCTCAATCTCCTCATAAGAGGCCACAAAGTATGGCTCCGTAGACACATAGTTTTTGATGCGTACTTTAGACATTCCGCGAACAAGCACCTGAAGCTCGCCATGCTCAAGTGAAGCATATCTCTCAATATAGATAACCACACCCGTAGTATACAGGTCATCGGAATCAGGGTCGTTCAACCGAGAATCTTTCTGCAAAGCAAGAATAAGCTTCTTATCTTTTTGAGTTGCAACTTCAAATGCGCTGATAGTCTTCTGTCGCCCAAAAATAAGTGGAGACTCTGTTTTTGGAAAAACAAGACCGTCACGAATGGGAATAACCGGAAGTAAATTTTCTATTTTTTTTGCTTCTGTAGCCATGTTAGCAGTATACCAGACTATTTGCTAAAGTCAATATTTATTTCGGAAAAATTCTTTTACCTTTACTGTCTTCGATGATTATTGCAGCAACAGGACAAGCCATTGCCGCATCAAGTATGACCTCTTTTGCATCGTTAATCGCAGTGTCCAAAATGACGGCTTTTGCTTCGCTGTCGAGGGCAAATGTTTTCTCTGCAATTGCCACACAGGTTGCAGCACCAATACAAAGCTTACGGTCTACGGTAACTTTCCAGTCACCCACCATCGTCGGTCCTGAGGGGTTTGTTTTCTTTGGTGTCGGCATTTGGCTATTGTATCAAAGGAATATCTTTTCTGCCCGGGAGATTCCCGAAAGCAGCATCTCAATATCAAATTCGTTGTTATACAAGTATAGCGAAACCCGCGCGCTGGCAGCAAGACCGAGCTTCTCGTGCAATGGCATTGCACAATGGTGGCCTGCACGTATGCAAACGTTATTCTTTGCGAGCACAGACGCAAGATCGTGCGGATGCACCTTCTTGTGATTAAATGTCACGATGCCGGTACGATACTTACTTTCAGCAGGACTGATAAGTTCAATATATTTATTTTTTTTAAGCTCGTTTCGAAGCACATCTCCCAAACGTAATTCATGCTGAAAAACTTCCGCTAAAGAGACTGTTTCTAAATATTTCAGTGCAGCGTCAAGTCCAATCGCTCCGGCAATATGGGGAGTGCCCGCTTCGAATTTCCCGGGGGCCGTTTTAAAAGCAGTCTCTGAAAGAGTGACACGCTCTATCATGTCACCCCCGAATTGAAATGGCGGCAACTCTTCGAGAAGCGCTTTTCTTCCCCATAACACGCCAAATCCCGTCGGACCGCACATCTTGTGCGAAGAAAATACCATGAAATCACACCCCAACTCCTGAACGTCAATGGGTTGTGAAGGAGCAGCTTGTGCCGCATCAATAATTACTATTGTCTTCGGATTCACTTTTTTAACCGCCGCACAGATGTTTCGTATCGGGTTCATCGTTCCCAACACATTGGAAACAAAATACAGACAAACGAGTTTGGTTTTTTCGGTAATTATCCTCTCTGCCTTCTCCACCGTATCAAGCGGGACAATTCCCTCTTCATCCGTGTCTATCACTTTCAATTGAGCGCCGTTTTCTGCAACAAGCTGTTGCCAGGGGACGAAATTAGAATGATGCTCTGCCATAGAAACAACTATTTCCGAGTTCTTGTCCACTGTGAGTCTCCCTAACGTATATGCAAGTAAATTTAACCCTTCCGTAGTCCCATGAGTAAATACAATTTCGTCGCGGGAAGCGGCATGAATAAACCGAGCCGCCGTATCGCGTGCTGCTTCGTAATTCTGAGTTGCTTTTTCAGAGATCCCATAAATTCCCCGGTGGATATTTGCCGAATACATTTCATAGTAATCATGCATTGCATCAATAACTGCTCTCGGTTTTAGCGCTGTAGCAGCAGAATCGAGATACACAAGGTTTTTTGATGAAGTAAAGATGGGAAAATCTTTACGGATGTTTGTTGTATTGAGCATTCGGTTTGTTTAATTATCTGATCGGTACCGTCGTGAAGTTTTTGCTGTCATGAGTGCAGTCAACACAGTAAGTGGAGAAATTATCTTTCACGACTGTTTTCTCCTGGTCTTCCACATTATCGGTCTGTCCGGGTTTTGCGAGGTCCCCTGTCGATTTGTCAATCAAGACATGCTGCTTAATAGCTCCTTGGGTGCTTGGCTCTGTCCCTTTGGCAAAGTACTCAAAGCGCGTGCTGCAGGATTTGGTGCCGTCAGGATTAATGGTCGGTTTAAGTCCGGTAACATCACAAACCTCTAAGCCAATAATGGTGTCCGGTTTTTGAGGCCACATATCTTTCTGATTTTTTAATACCCGTTGCATCACCTTATTCCAAATCGGCGCAGCACCCGTAACTCCGGAAACTAAGTAAGGATTCATCGGTTTGTTGTCGTTATTTCCTACCCATACCAAGGTCATAAAATTGGGTGTGTACCCGATGGTCCAATTATCACGAAGATCGTCTGTTGTCCCGGTTTTTACCGAAACAGCCTGATGCCCGTTAACCACCAGATATGAGGAAGTACCAAATGCTGCCGAACGGGCCCCGTTATCAAGCAAAATATGAGAGATTAAATATGAAGTGTCTTTACTGAACACACGTTTACCGTTAATCAGGAGAAAATTTGGATAATCGAGAGGCTTGCTGACGTCCTTCACCAGATTCGGATCTTTGTATTGATATAGAACATTCCCAAAACGGTCGGTTACCTTCAGTATGGCAATTAATGATTTAGCTACTCCCTGATTGGGAAATGACGAGAAAGCAACAGCCATATCAGTCATGTGTATTTCCCCGCCCCCCAATGTAAGCGATAAACCGTATTGTGAAGGGTCTTTAAAGGTACTGATCCCCATTGCTGAAGAAGAAGCAATGAAATCGGTCACACCGTTTATTGCCAACATTTTTACTGCAGGAATATTCAATGAGTTAGCAAGGGCGAAACGGAGTTGAACCGGTCCGCGAAATTGACCATCATAATTATGAGGGCAATAACCTTTCTGGTCAGGTACTGCAAAACATGTCGGAATGTCCAGGAACATTGTGGCAGGAGTTACTAACCGGCGTTCCAAACCGACCGCAAAATTCAGCGGTTTTATGGAACTTCCGGGCTGTCTGAGAGCTGTAGTGACATTGTATGCCCCGTATTGTCCGTCAAAAAAATCCTTTGAACCGATCATGGTCAAGATTTCTCCCGTTGACGGCCGTGTTACCAACAATGCGCCATTACCGATATCATATGTTTCTACTTCATCCAACTCTTTTTTGAGAATTGTTTCTGCGTCTTTCTGAATTGGGTAATCAAGCGTCGTGTACACATTAAGGCCGTCTTCCTGCACACGTTTTATCCCATATTCCTGTTCCAAAAGACTTTTAACGTAAAAAACAAAATGTGGCGCTAAAATAGTGTTCTTCGGGCGCGTAAATATTAATTTCTCCTTTAATGCTTTATCATACTGTTGTTGTGTAATATGTTTTTCAACCAACATCTGTTTTAAAACTACCTTTTGCCGTGCGATCGCGGTTTGAGGGTTCACATACGGTGAGTACTGACTCGGAGCTTGGGGTAATCCTGCAAGAAGCGCTGCCTGTGCAAGAGTCAGTTTCTGTGCGCGTTTGTTAAAATACAGCTTCGATGCTTCCTCGATACCCCACGCCGTTCCGCCGTACGGAACCTGATTAAGATACATCTCAATGATTTGGTCTTTCGTATAGGTGCGCTCGACAAGAAGAGCAAGAATTATTTCTTTGATTTTTCGTTGTATCGTTCGTTCCGGAGTCAGTAATGCGCTTTTCACCAACTGCTGTGTAATAGTCGATCCCCCCTGCAGTTTCTGCCTCAATATTGTTTCCTTGACTGCACGGAGCATACCCCCGAAAACCGACACTCCCTGGTGTTGATAAAAGTTTTTGTCTTCGATTGAAATAGTTGCCCACTTTACGTGCGAGGGTAATGTTGCAAGCTTTATAGCCGTTCTGTTTTGCTCACGGAATATTTCGTACAATTGACTCCCATTCCTGTCATAAATATGCGTCGAGTAGGGAACGGTGCTTGTATCGGTCAGTTTTGAAGGCGAAGGCAAATCTTTCAGAATAAATACGGATCCAGTGACAAGAAGCACGATAATGATGGCCGCGCAGCCGACGGCAATCCGGCGTTTATGTCGAAGAATAAACTGTCCAAATACTCGGAGAAACTGCATATTCTTTATTGTACCAAAAAGCGTTAAACGAGATCAGTGCTCTTGAATATTTTCGGCTTCAACCAGTCTTGTGGGGGCGTTTTATCCGAGCCCTGAACGGCTTGTTGATTTTGCGACTGTTGAGGTACATTCACCGGTGATTGGTTCGGTTGAACTTGTTGAACCGGAGTAGAAGTTTGTGGTTGTGGTGGAATAAACGGGTTGGGAGACATCATTGTGCCGTCGTCAAAAAAAGGATCATCTACCGGCATATTCGGTGAAAAGCCACCGAACGGGTTAGCCTGAGGGTATGGTTGTTGAGGCCTGGCAGCTGCCACAGGGATCTTACGCGCTCCACTTTTGAGAAGCAGTGATGCAGCTTCAAATGACTGTGCGTTCGTCGAAAATGACGTGAAGTTATTGGTAGCAGCAGAGAGACCTGCGTACAGATCAGTTGCTATATCAGTATTCAGATCCCACCGCAGACCTTGGATAAGACGCAAAACTATTTCCGAAGTCGATGAAGATTGTTTATCAACCAGATTTTCAGCTCCGTAGTTTTTGTTGTCAAAACGCCGATCGATATTAACTATTTTTTCCTGTACAAATATGTCAGGATTATCAAGGTAGATATTTCCCAATGATTCGAGATTCGGGGAGTCCACTGTCACGATAACATCAGCGGCACCGCCTGTATAGCTGAACTGGACATTATCTGAGGCAAGTGGTAATTGACCTGCGCGGGGTTCAACAAGCAGATTGAATTTATCGTCCGTTATATTGTATGTTACCTTATCGATTGCACCCTCCTGATATGGAAAAGATACTTTCAGTATATTACCTCCTAGTTGGAGATTCTTACTGACTTTGTCTATTCCTACCAAATTCTTTGCTTCGGAAGTTTGCGCCTCACTGCAGATAAAAACGGTTTTTCCTTGGGAAACAGCCGCAATCGAAATCGCCAGCCCCGAAGCTATGCCGTCAATTCGGGCATTTTTTGAAATACAAATCAACACAGACCGTGCTTGTGAGAACAACTTCATCAGATTCGGATTCATTGTACGTATAATTTTACTATATCACCCTGTCTAAAGTCAAG
Source organism: Patescibacteria group bacterium (assembly GCA_041665145.1). Classification (GTDB taxonomy): domain Bacteria; phylum Patescibacteriota; class Microgenomatia; order UBA1406; family UBA1406; genus JBAYJK01. Next base: position 97,621 of record JBAYJK010000001.1, on the reverse strand, counting down.
TTGTGGGTCGAATATGGCGCCACAATCGTCTCCTTTAGTAACTTCAGTAACCGCGACACTCCGTTGATATAATGACTTTATAGTAGTTTCACCAAGCTTGTTTTTGCCCCGATATACCTCAGCCAGCATTCCGACTTTAATTTTACCCGTCATCATCTTAAGACCGGCTATTTTTATGGGACCCTTAACGAATTGTGCCTGAATCCGTGCTTCCCCCATTTTTCGGGCTTCTTTTTCCTGTTTCTCCCGTAAAGCCATTATGAGATCCTCAACCTGATCCAATAGTTCGTAAATAATCGTATATGAAAAAATAGCCACACCTTCCACCTCTGCCTGACGCTCTACTTCTTTGCGCATTTTAACATTGAATAGAAGAAAATTAGATTTTGTGGCCTTTGCGAGTTCTATATCAGCTTCCGTCAGATCGCCGATATCGCTTTTGATAATACTAATTTCATCAAATGCGGAGAGCTTTTCACGCACAACTTCAGCCGTACTCATTGTGTCGACTTTAAGCATAAAGTTGAATTTTTTTGTTTCTGATTGGTAGAAATCCTGCTGAAAATCAGAGGTTGCCTTAGATAGTGGCTTCAAATCTTGTTTTTCCGGAGGCATGCTTGACACCACAGCGCCGGGCTCAGGAAGTTCTTTACATCCCAGGAGTTCAACTGGCTGGGAAGGAATTATCGTCTGGTTGGATGTACCTCTATCATCAATGAGTGCACGAACTTTGACCAGTTCTGAGCCGACATAAATAGTATCACCGACACCCAACGCACCTTCTTTCAGAATAAGTGAGGCAATAATGCCCCGACGATCTTTTTTTGACTCGATTACCACCCCAAGAGCTGCTTTTGCTTTGTCATACGTGAAATCACGCATTTCTGCAACAAGCGTAATGAGCTCAAGAAGCTGAGGAACTCCTTTACCCGTTTTAGCGCTTAATTGCACATATGGGACATCTCCGCCCCGTCCTTCGAGAATCACATTGTTTTTCGTTAAATCTTTGAAGACTTTCTCCATAATAATGTCAGGGAGATCTACTTTATTGATCACAACAATATACGGAATCTTGGCATCAAGAATTATTTTTATTGCCTCTTTCGTTTGAGGCTGCACCGAGGAATCTGCCGCGACTACCAAAAGCGCGATATCAGCAGCCTCAACACCGCGGGTTCTGATTTTTGTGAACGCCTCATGACCGGGGGTATCGATAAAAGTAATTTTTTTACCTTCAGGAGTCAATACTTCATAGGCACCGATATGCTGTGTAATACCACCGAATTCTTTGGCAGCCACATGTGCGGTACGAATTGTGTCCAAAAGCGTAGTCTTCCCGTGATCGACGTGTCCTAATACAGCAATAACTGGCGCTCTTTGTGTAACTTGTGTCATAACGTATGTACTTATAACTACTTAGTCTCTATCGGTGTGGTTCCTTTGGGCAATGCATTCAAAGTGTACCCGGTAAGCATTGAGGCAAGGCGGATATTTTGACCTTCTCTTCCAATAATCAGCGACAGTTCATCGGAATCGACGAACAAGTCCGCTTTTTTATTGTCTTCATCAAGAACAACTTCCATAGTCTTGCTCGGAGAGATGGCATTTACAATCATGGTCTTCGGGTCATTGGACCATTGAATCACATCTATTTTTTCGTCGACTCCGAGAGAATTGATGACTGCCTGAATCCGTACTCCTCGCTGACCGACACAACTCCCTACCGGATCCACACCCTTTTCTTTGGAGAATACACATATTTTAGTCCGATCACCTGCCTCACGGACAAGCTTCTTAATCTGCACGACACCCTGTGCCAATTCCGGGACTTCCCGTTTGAACAGCTCACGGATAAGGTTTTCGTGACGACGAGAGATAATGATACGATAATGACTGTCTTCTGAATTTACCTCTTTTAAGTAGAACAGAAGTCGCGAATTAGGAAAGTATTTTTCACCTCGAATTTGCTCAGACGGCAACAGAACTGCTTCAGCTCGGCCGATATCGACAAATACGTTTTTTCCGTCTGTCCGGATTACCCGGCCACTCACCAACGTGTCAACCTGCTTCACAAAAAATTGAACTACAGCTTTCTTTTCCGCCTCACGTATCTTTTGAATAATTACTTGTTTCGCCGTCTGTGCAGCAATCCTACCAAAACCGGGAGGGGTTACATCTTTTTCATCCTTGAAGACTCGAGCTTCACCGGAATCCGGATTAATAGTTACTTCATATTCTTCTTCCTCAGGAGCTTCATATTCTTTTTTATACGCGATCTTCACCGCTTGTCGGATAGAGTCTAAAACCTCATCGATAGGAATACCCCGCTCGGTAGCTACTTGATTTAACGCCAACGCAAACTCGCTTTTTCTGATTACCATATGAGGATAATTGTACTACGAATCACGGCTATTTACAATCGATGTTATCCGAGCTTTAGAGTGAGAAATCCTTCTCAAACACCCGTCTTTCCCCGCCGGAGGTAAAGATAATCGAAAACTTAATAGCTTCAACTCCGTCATCGTACGTGCACGCACCTCCGGCTGAACAGGTTCCGAGGAGAATCTCCTTGGAGTATGAGCCGCCTTTTATCTTTGACGGACTGCTATTGCCTCCCTGCAATCTTCCGCTCCCGGTCAAGTATGAAAATTCGTATTCGATTGTGGTGTATTTGCCGGGAATATTCTCAACCTCAAAATTAACCCGACGTCCGTCTGAACCTTTGTCAACGGACACGGAAACCGAGTCTTCCACCTTTTGAAGAACTTCATTTTGAGGAAGTGTTGATTCGTCCGAATCCGCGGTTGTTTTCTTCTGCTGAGTAAGAAGAAACACAACGGAGACAAGGATAATAACTGCTACCGCCACGCCGATACCTATGAGCAATTTGGTATTTTTTTTATTCATGTGAAGCAACATAACTTATAAGTTTTGTTTGTTCTATCCGTTCTTGTTTCATACTGTCACGATCGCGCACCGTTACCGTACCGTCCTCCAGCGTCTGATAATCGACAGTCACGCAATACGGTGTGCCGATTTCATCCTGGTAACGGTATCGTTTACCGATATTTCCCCGGTCATCCCAATAGGTGCGGACACTTTTTTGTAATTCTTTATAGATTTTTTGTGCAGCGTCCATAAGTTGAGGTTTATTTGATACAAGCGGAAACACGGCAACTTCATATGGAACAAGATTTCTTTGAAGCGCGAGATACGTACGATCACCCTCTTGTCGGTACGCATCCGTTAAAACCATGAGAAATAGCCTGTTTACGCCAACGGCCGGCTCAATAACATGGGGAATAAAACGTTTCCCCGTAGTTTGATCTATATATTCAAGACTTTTACCAGAACGTTTCATATGTTGTTTCAAATCATAATCCGTTCGATACGCGACACCCCACAACTCTTTGAAGCCAAAGGAAAACTCGTAATCCAGATCATACGTGTCTTTGCTGTAGTGACTCCGCTCCTTATCCGTGTGCCGCCTCCACCTTAAATGAGATTCATTAATACCGAGAGTCTTCGTGACAAAATGCCACATTGCGTCCTGCCATTCTTTAAAAAGTTTTTGCCAATCTGATTTCTCGGGATCAAAAAAATATTCGATCTCTGCTTGCTCTAATTCGATGGTTCTAAAAATAAACTGTCCGGTAGTAATTTCGTTTCTGAAGCTCTTTCCGATTTGTCCGATTCCAAACGGAAGCGTTACCCGTGTGGAGTCCAGAACATTTTTAAAGTTCGTGAAAATACCTTGGGCAGTTTCTCCCCGCAGATACACCTTCGATTTCTCGCCGGCCACTGAACCAATAGAGCTTTCAAATAACAAATTAAATTTTTTAGGCTCGGTCAAATCGTTTCCCTCCGGGCTCTTGATCTTATTTTTTTGAACAAAGCTCCATAGTTCATCAAGAGTCATACTCTCAACAACAATGGTTTGATGGGATGATTTGTGATCATTCAACCATTTCTCGACGAGGTGGTCGAGCCTATATCTCTTGTTAGTAATTTTATCTTCAACAAGAGGGTCGAAGAAAGCGCCGACATGTCCTGAGGCAACCCATGTTTCGGGGTGAAGAATTATCTGGGAATCAAGTCCGACCATATCCGAGCGGTTTTCGATAAACTCTTTCCACCAAAGATTCCGTATATTGCGCAGGAGTTGTGCCCCTAATGGTCCGTAGTCATATGAATTTGCCAAACCACCGTATACTTCAGACGTTTGGTACACAAATCCGCGACGTTTAGCGAGAGACACGATCGTTTCTAAGTCAACCATAGCTTCTATTCTACTATCTTTCTATGACAACTGCCAGCTTTTTATCTCACGTTCCGTAATCTGCTCCAGAAGTTTTTGCAGTTCCATAAGGGTATGGGATTGCTTTGTATCCATGTGTGAATAGCCAAGAAGTAAAAGCAGCTGGTATATATCACGTACAATAGAATGATCGCTCACGTTACCTGTGCTCAGTTTCTGAAGAAACGAAACACTTTCTTTATACACTTCGATTTCGCATTGATTCACCGGCAACAATTTATCAAGCACCTCGGCAAATAATAATAAGAGCCGCCTTTTTTCATAACTGTCTTTTATTGTCTGTAGTCGGCTGATTACATCAACTTCCCGGATATACATGAAACCGAGTCGTTCATTGAAATTCACGCGAACCACATTGAGAGAATCAAGGGAAGTAAGACGTTTGCTCGTTATTTTCTGGGCACCTTTTGCGACCAGATACAGTTTCCCGAGTTCCTGGGAAAATAACACCACTGTCTTATCGTTATTTTTGGATCGGACTTTCTTAAGTATGATCCCCGTAACTTCATGATGTACGCTCATCGTGCCTAAAATACAAACGTCCGGTCTATCTTGCCGTCATCTGTTTGTTGCTTGCCATTATACTCAACCGTCGTCTTTACCTCGTCCATTCCGGGCTGTTTCTGGATCATAAGACTGTACTTCTCTGTCTTAATGACGCTCTTGGGCAATTCGTAAACGATCTTGATGGTCGACTGGCTTTTGGGATTCACAACAAGAAAACCCTCAAAAACCTGTTTTCCGAGATCTTCGTATGATCGCACTTTCATCTCTGAACCCACAAAGCTGGTAAGCTTGGCGCCGAGCGGAACATAGACGCGTACCCAATTTCTCAGCGGTGCGTTCAAACAAAGCCCGCCACGCAACAGACTACAGTCTGACCCTGCATAATCATTCTGATATTTCACCGTTATTTCACGGACATAGGTGTCACCTTTGAGCTCTGTTTTTGAAGTAACCGTATCTTTCACGTACATATTCGACTTTGCGCCGGCGAAATTAGTGTTGTTTATATGCAGATAATCCCCGTTATAGGCAACAATTCTTCCTCCGAAGCCCAAAGACTCGACTGCCTTCTGGGAATCCTTGTCATCAAGATTGACCAAAATATGTTTTTCCTGCAATTCGGTAAGAAACACCTGTATGAGTCTTCCCCAATACTTTGAAGGAGACACGCCTAATGATTTTTGCATGATATTGAAAAGCAAAACACTCAACATACTTTTTCGTTGCTCTCTGAGGTACCCTGTCGGTCGGGTAATCATATCTTCGAGCGTGTAAATGACCTGTGGACAGTCGCAGCGCGCGTCGATATCGGATTTAAATGTTACACCGCCCGCTTCTGTAGGTCCAAGAACTTCCAGAATACTTGTCAAAACCTGAGTATCAATGGTGAAAATCCCATCGTAATCAAGACTTCGTGAACTCTTGGCTAATAGCCCTTCGAAAAGTCCTATCGACGTAACGAGATCTGGTGAGAGATTGCTGTCGCGAATGTTGAATGTATTCACATTCAAGTGATAACGTTGTATTTCTTCGGGAGCTGCCGGATGAGAGATGGTGTTGTCAAGATCGTAAATATCACTTGATTCTTTTACACGGATTTGACCCTTATCAATCGAAAACACGGCATAGGCAGTTAAGAATCCGCCCGTCGGACGTAACTCGGCGTCATTTTGAAAAAGTACGAGATATTTTCTTTCCGCATCCTTCCCCAATATATACGGGAGCTTCTTAAACAGCGGTTTTGCATCAGTCACTATTGTTACCAGCCCTAAGATTTGTCCATGGTAATTTTTGACCATTTCCTTAACGGGTTTGCCGAAAAATGTTGTTGGATATTTCTCCGGATCAATCTTCACCAGAAGATCCCGGGCCTTTTCCAGATCAGCATCGATAGCGTCAATTTGTGGGACTAATTTGTCTATGGTCAAGATTGCAGTCTCCAGACGCTTTTCCGTCGGCTGTTGTGAAAACTGACTTCCTTTTTTAAACCCGATTAGGTCAGCATATGGAGTAATTGCTGCTACCATTTTTTCTCCTGCCTTCAACAGATATTCTCCGGCGAATGTTGCATTCTGAGCGTCCCTGAAGACATAGCCAATGAATGGCAAATGTTGGTACGCAAAAACCGGTTTCAAATCTTGTGCCGATGCTTGCACCTCGTTCTCGAGTTCTTTCAGACCTTTTTCAAGCGCATCAAGTTGTTGGGTTTTTGCTGCATCGAATGTTTTTTTGGCAATTGCTTTGAGAGTTGTTATTCTTTTCTGTGCCCGAACAAGCGGATTGATAAGCGTAAGGTAAACAAAAATACCGACAACAACGACCACTATCCAAACCGCTATAATTGGCATGAGAGCCTTATTTTTTCTTCTCATATTACCTGTGTTAAAACGAATAATTTAAACGGCACCCTTACCGCTTATCATTGCCCACGGTGTCCGCAGGATGATTTTTATATCATACCATAATGAAATATTTTTTACATACTCAGCATCCATTTTAATTCTCTTATCAAAATTCACTTCACTTCTTCCATATACCTGCCAAAATCCCGTAATACCGGGTTTGACTTCTATTACTGTCTGCAAGTATTGTTTTGCGACGGGGTATTTTTTCAGCTGTTCGACTATTTCATCAGGATAGTATGCTCGGGGACCGACCAAGCTCATCTCACCACGAAAAACGTTAAACAACTGCGGTAATTCGTCAAGCGAATGCTTGCGTATAAATGACCCTATTCTGGTTATGCGGGGATCATTTTTAAGTTTATAACTTGAACGTTTATACTCCTCAAACAGCTGTTTGAATTTCGGATCTTCACGAAGCATGGTATGAGCATTCTCGATCATTGAGCGGAACTTAAACATCTTAAAAAGAGTGTTTCTCTTGCCCACTCGCTTGGGAGTATCTGCAAACACGGGTCCTTTTGAGTCAAGCTTAATCAATACGGCTACCACGAAACATATGGGGGAAAAAACAATCAGCAACGAAAGCGACGAGATAATATCTATAAAACGCTTAAGCGTTTTCGCATACATTTCACCGTAAAACAGATTCCCTTTTGACATAGGTTTACTTTTTTGTATCTCCAAAAAAGCTGATAATTTGATCGTGCGGTATAGCTTGCTGTTCTCCGGTTTCAAGTTTCTTGACCGTCACCGTATGTGCCGCAAGCTCTTCGTCACCCAAAAAAATAACGAACGGAATATGTTTTTTATCTGCGTATTTAATTTGTTTGCCGATTTTAGCAGTCCCGTCAAGATAAACGTCTGCACATACGCCTCCCCTGCGCAAATCGTGAACAAGTTTAAACGACTCACCCATGAGCTCCGGTGACATTACTGCTACCAATACCTGAGTATGGGTTGTGTTTTTCGGAAACAAACCAAATTGCTCCATTGCTTCAAGAGTACGGTCAAATCCGATCGCAAATCCCGTACCGGGAACATCTTTGTCTGAAAAACGGCCGACAAGCTTGTCATAACGTTCACCACCAAGAACAGAACCGGAAGTGAATCCGGGAATAACGACTTCCCAAATCGGCCCTGTCGAATAATTAAACGAGCGCGCTATCGAAGAATCGAATGCAAAATGATCCCGTGAAAACCCTGCATTTTCCAAATAGCTGAATATACGGGTCAGCGCTTCGTTCGGTTGAACATTTAATACCTTTTCCAAAATAGCCGCAGCATCTTCTTTACTGAAACCTTTGGTTACAATTTCGGATATCACACCATCCTTCCCGATCTTACCCAACTTATCTATTGCAACTATAACCGAATATGGGACATCTTTGAACAACGCCCTATCGCCGATCTTTACCACATAATCTTTAAATCCGAGGTGCTCATAAATAAATAACGTCAGCGCAATTACTTCCGCATCCGCCTCGGGATTATCCAACCCAAAGATATCGGCGTCGCATTGAAGAAATTCCCGATATCTCCCTTTTTGTGGTTTTTCTGCCCTCCACACATTTTGAATCTGATATCGTTTATAGGGGAACTGGAGTTCGTTAATATGTTGTGCAACAAAACGGCACGTCGGAACAGTTTGGTCATACCGTAGAGCAACATTACGTCCACCCTGGTCTTGAAATTTGAAAAATAGTTTTTCGTCTTCCCCGATGTTTCCCGTAAATGTTTCCAGGTATTCAAGAGCGGGTGTTTCTATAGGAGCAAAACCGTAGAGATCAAACGCTTGGGTAATTTTTTTCTTCAGGTAATTGCGTTTGAAAACATCTTCCGGAAAAAAATCACGAAATCCTTTTAAAGTTTGTGGTGTAACCATACTTGTTATTGTATACTACCCGATCTTGATTTGCCAGAATGCTTATTCCTACCGCACTAATGTTTTTTCTGAAACACTTTTTTGATGATCTCTTCTACAGGTTCGTCTTCCAGGGACAGATCGTGAAAATCCACGTGGCGCAACAGCAGCTGTAACTCTTTTTCCAAACCGTCTTTATGAAGAGTTATGGTCAGCTGAGGAAATTCGTATGAGTGGCGAAGACCGGTTTTTTTTAGCCATAACTCATCAATCGGTTTTTTCAATATAACCCGTACGTACTTATGAGAGGAATACTCCGTAACCAACCGCGAAAGTTGCCCATCATAAATAAGTTTACCTGCATCAATAAGAATAACCCTGCTGGCAAGACGTTGAATATCTTTCATGTAGTGAGACGTCAACAGAATTGTCGAGTGATACTGCTCCTGGTATTCCTTAATGAAACGGGTAATGATAGTTTGAGCAAAAATATCGAGACCGATGGTTGGTTCGTCCAGAAATAAAACCTTTGGTTGATGCAATAATGAAGCAATAAGTTCCACCCGCATTCTCTGACCCAGAGACAAAGTTTTTACGGGCTGGTCAATAAGTTTCTTGCAATCCAAAAGCTCTACCAATTCCCCGAGACGTTTTTTGAATACCTTATTATCGATTTCGTATATTTCCCTATTCAGGATATATGTGTCTATCGGTGGCAAATCCCACAGCATCTGATTTTTTTGACCCATGACAAACGCTATCTGACGTAAAAAATCTTTGTTTTTTTCAAACGGATGAAAACCGAAGATGTCGACTTCACCGCTTGTCGGATGCAAGATTCCTGACAGCATCTTGAGTGTCGTTGTTTTTCCTGCACCGTTCGGCCCGACAAAGCCGATGAGTTCTCCTTCTGCAATGTCAAACGAAATATTATTGACCGCTGTGTGCATTTCATACTTTCGGGCAAAAAAATCCCGCAGCACATTCCCGGTTTTTACAGGTGACTGAAATGTTTTTGTCAGCTTTTTAACCGATATCATCTTGTATTATTTATACTTCCAACTTACAACTTACTACTTTATTAAACCTTATGGCTTATAGCTTAAGCCTTAACCTTCAGCTTCCCCAACTCTGGTACCGCTCGGTTGCCTTTTCCCATGCATACAGCCCGATTCCGAGAAACAGCATACCCATACCAAAGCTCATTATAATAAACTCCGGTTCCAAAAGACCGAAAAGAGCCTTCGCAGGAAAACTCATCATAACCCCTATCGGAATAATGAAAGTGAATATTCCTTTGATAGGCTCCCGATAAATATCAATAGGAAAACTTCCGAAGCGCGAAAGATCACGATAAATCATGATCGTATGATCAACTTCCGTCGTCAGAATTCCCAATGCTAAAACAATAATATGAAGACCACATGCAATAACTAACGCATTCAAACAAAGCAATACGTACATGATACTACCTATTCCGGTAATAATGTGAGTCTGCACAATAAACCATATTAAGAGTGAAATATAAGGAACTGCCATTAGTACATCTATAAAATCAACGCCGCCGATAAGAATCCGGGAAAAAGGATGATAAGGTTTCACCAGAATCGTATCCAGTTCGCCCGAAACAACGAGCTGGCGAAAACGATATACTTCCCGGAACAAAATCTGCGCTATGGTATCAAGAATGTTGTATGTCAGAAAAAACACCAACATCTGCTGCAGATTGTACCCTGCAAGCAGCCTTGTTTTGGTCATAATAAAATACACGAAAGAAAAAAAGATCATAAAACGCAGTGCTTTTCCGATGGTATACAAAATAACCCCGGATACATTCAAAAATGTCGACTTCAGGCTGTACTTTGAAAACAGGTAAAACAACCGCAAAACACGTTTCATCGTCCGTAGAAACTGAACTCACGTAATCCTTTTCGCCATACATACCTTGCAAGAAAATACATTATAAACACCCATAAGACACCGAGAACGAAGGGTATTAATAAGTCAGAAGTCATTCCCGTTAAATATATTTTGGCTGGTAAAAATGTCAAATAAGGAAACGGAGTGAGCAGCAACAGATAATAAATAGGTTTCGGCAAAACATCGATAGGAAAATAAGCTCCGGCAAGCATGGTCATCAGTATCCAAAAAATAAATCGCGGAGCCCACACCTCCGGTGTCCAAAACGCAAGAAGCGAGATCATGAACGAAAAAAAGAAGTGGATGACAACTCCGATAATGAGTGCTGCCAGGAAGAAGAAATAAGCAGACAAATCGGTCTGAATAAATATCTCCGGCTTAAAAACGAGAATGAGAAACAATATCTCGAAACAGGCAAAAAAAGCATTGATTCCTTTATCTGCAAGCTCTCGGGATAAAAGATAGCGGAGAAACGAAATTGGTTTCAGCAAAAAATTAATGATGTCACCGTTTAGTATTTGCCCCGCGAGCTCTACGGTTTTGCTGGCAAAAATAATGGCACCGACAATATTTGTCATTAACACATAGGTCATCATTTGCGCAGCGGTATACCCGAGAAAATTAACGCGATCCGCAAATATCGACCACCAGAAGAAATATATTATGACGACACCCATTACCATGCGTACACGCCAGAGGATAAAGTTCAATCGATACACAAAATACTCGTTGAGGGTTACCTTAAATATCTGAAAATACTTGCGCATGAGCTTAAGTATAGCTCATCACACGCCCTGTTTGTTTTATCCTTCTACTTCAACCTGAAAACCACCGTAAGCCATTCGCTTCATATCAAAAGGCATCTTCATATCTTCGAAGTCTTTCATCTGCTTGTTCATTTCTTCCATCACTTTAGCATTGACTTCGTCACGATGTGCTTTGGATTTAAAGATTATAAAAGAAAACCAAACTGTTTCATCTTTTTTCGCTCCAGCCATTTCAGTGAATGCACGTGCTTTTTCACCACCCATTTCCTGCGGAACAAGGTCAACTCCACAGGCTTCATAGTATTCAAGCGCTCCGTACTTCATCCACATATCACGACCACCTTCAGCCATTTTTTTATATTCCGATATTTTATCCTTCGGAACCACCAGCACAAATCCATCAACATATTTAGACATCGGTTTCACCCCCTTTCTCTGTTTTATAAACTCTTTCAAGTTTGGCAATATCGAGTTTCTTCATTTTCAGTAATGCCTGGGTAACACGCGCGATCTGTTTGGGAGTTCCTTTACTCATCATCTCGTCCATCGCTGTGGGCACGATTTGCCATGAAACTCCAAATTTATCTTTCAACCAGCCGCATTGTTCTGATTCCGGGACAGCTGATAATCGGTCCCAGTAATAGTCAATTTCCTTTTGGTCACTACAATGGACAATAAAAGACACAGCCTCATTAAAGGAGAAATTGTGTTCGTGCGCGCTGTCCATTGCCGCAAACCACGTACCTAAAATGTTAAAGTCGGCAAACATCGTTGCATCTTCCTTATCGGGTGCTTTTCCGGGTCCATACGGAAAATGTGTCCCCATTTCCCCCTTTTTGAAAACTGAGAGATAAAACTTGATTGCCTCTTCTGCTTTACCATATGCTTCTTTAACAAATAAGAGCGATGGCATAACTGTCGGACGCTTTTCGCCGTCGGGATCGGTAAGAATCAATTGCCATGAGAGACCGTATTTATCTTCCACCCAGCCGTAATGCTGACTGAACGGATACTTTTCGAGCGGCATCAGTACCTTCCCGCCGTCAACAAGTTTTTCCCAAGCAGAATCTAACTTTTCACGTGCGTTCTTGACCGATGAAGGATCAAAATTTACCATAAATGAAATTGAAGGGTTGAATGTAAACATCGGACCGGCGGACATCGCCATAAAAGGATGACCCCATACTTCGAATGAAACAATCTCAGTGTCGCCAGAAGGAGTATCGGACAATGTGATTGTGCTCATGACTTTTGATTCCGGAAAAACTTCTGCGTAGAAATGTGCCGCCTCAGAAGCTTCCTTGTCATACCAAAGATGCGGAATAATTCCTTGAGCTGCTTTTACCATATATTTTTATGAAATTGTAACGTGCATCACAAAATAATCGTATCGTAAACAAAAATAACGTGCAAGACCTTTTTTTTATGAATGTTTCTCTGAGTTTTTGGCAGCTGTTATAAGATGTCCAAACATAATAACTACCAATAGGTAGAAGCTGGGCAAGAGTTGCAAAACCAACCGTTCGAGGGAAGTTTCTATTTGTGTCACTATCGGCATTGTCGTCACAAGATACACATAGGTATATACCATGAGTTGAAACGTCAATATAATCAGCAGTGGAAGCATGGGACTTCTTAATAATTTTCCGATTCTGAAAAATGTCATCTCGCCTACAAAAATAAATACGGCAAAGATAAGTGCGAGATTATACCGGGCCGTATTGATGATTTCCAAAAAGTAATAATTAATTACCAGCTTCAGACGTGAAAAAGACTCTGCATTCAAAATATAATGCCCTTCCAGATAAAAGGCTATGTGATACACATTTTTGTAGATTGCCCACGAAACATAGGGAAATAATGCGACAATAGCACACAATCCGGCCTGCACCACTGTCCAGGGTGTAAGAAATCGTTTATATACCATGCGCGCTGTTGCAATAAATAGCGACATAAAAACAAACGAAACACCTTCGTTTTTAAGTACCGACGCAAGTCCCGAAGAACATATAAGCAGCAAGAAATATGCCCGGGCATTCTCCCGGGATTCTTCTTTCCACAAATAGTAGACAAGAATAAAAAGTGTCGCAAATGTCGCACCTAATGGTAAATCGACATACCCATTGTGCGCATACATAATAAAGTTGGGAGTAATGAGTAACAGCAAGGTTACCGCAAGACTTATCGCAGTATGGACAATATGCCGCAAACTTTTACGGATAACGCCAAACGCAAGAAAGATAAGATTCAAATAATAAAAAAGTAGATATAACTGTACCGCCTGATCATTCACCGACCCAACAATACGATAATAAGCAGAAACAAGTAATGAGAAACCGATCGGATACGCTTTATTGCTATATAAAAAATCTTTTCCTCCTTGGAAGAAACTATCGATTACTTGCGTTGACATAGATAAAATTTTGGCTTTGAACATCCACATTCCCACAGCATCCCAGCTCACAAGAAAACTGTATATGCTGCTCGCAATCAATGAACCGAAGAATAGGAGAATTGCAAGTAACCAGAAGAGATTGGCCCGTTCCCACTTTCGTTGTGCTAGTAGGTATTTACCTAAGATAATCGCGTTTATAACTCCCAAAATAACCGTCGCACTGAAAATGCTGCCTGCCGAGATGAGATCAAGGTTGTGCGTAATAAACAAGAAAGATAAAACACTGACAGCAATAGCGTTTCCCACGATCCAGAATACCCCGAGCCGTACAAAAAAATCCATTTTCGAAATAACCGTTCGGGCAAGACAAAAACTGACAAATCCTCCCAAGAGGTATGTGAATACTATATAGACAAAAATTCCGATATTATCTGGCATATGCGGCAGGACTTATAACTTTGTAAATAAAATACTTGATAGTCGGTTTGCGGATGACATCCACGAAGGATTTCTCCCGTTGCTCCATAATTTCAAGAGTGGGAATCTGCATGACACTCCCCGGTTTGCGGAGCTTATCGACGTCGTATAGTGACAAATCAACATCCGAAACAACGACGTCTCCGGGAGCGTACTGCACTGATCCTCCCATTGCTTCCTGCACGGTACGGGCCGGAATAATCCGTGGGAAAAAATAATAGTTTATATACAATCCCAATTCGGATAAATAGAAATTATCTTTACTTCCTGACTGCTTCTCATAATAGGTTGTAGTGTAGTCAAATGTTGTATCATCCCGTCTGTCCATAATAAAAATTACCCGTAAATCCTGCTGACGGCTGAGTTGCCAGATTTCATAATACGGATGTTCTTGTTGAACCGCTTTATATTTATCCGTCTCGCCACTTTGCTGAACCAGAGCTCGCACGGACAGAAAGTTCTTTTCGTAAAAGGAATAGAAATGATAATTGATGAGGAAGACAAAAATAATTATCGGGTACAAGTAAAGATGTTTATTCACTACATAATTGTATCAAAGAAAAATAACCCCAAGTGCTATAATTCTCCCCATGGACAGACCAAAAGTAGGTGTCGCGGTTGTGATTATCAGAGACAACAAAGTGCTCCTGGGACTTCGTCACGGATCACACGGGGCCGAAACATGGTGCACTGCCGGCGGGCATTTGGAATATGGAGAGAGCTTTGAGGAATGCGCCACAAGAGAGCTCTTTGAAGAGACAGGGCTTGTTGCAAAGAACTATGAACTTGCAGGAATTACGAACGATATTTTTCCCACCGAACAGAAACATTACTTAACGGCGTTCCTATACTGTGAATATACTGGCGGCGAAGCAGAACTGAAAGAACCCGATAAATGTCGGGAATGGAAATGGTTTGAATGGGACAAACTTCCCTCTCCTCTGTTTATTCCCGTCACCAATTTGGTCAAACAAGGCTATTCGCCCTTCAGGCAAAACGCAAACGTAAAGCAAACGCACGGCATTTACTTGTCTGGCTCCATTCCAAAATCCAAGGAAGCACGAGATACGTATGTTGATTGGCGTGAAGAGTTCATGAAAGAAGCCAAAAAACAGAAACTGGACATAATTGGAATCAATCCCAACGTATTCACCTATGACATGATGCCTATAAAATATTTCTATGGTCGTGATATACAACAAATTTATTTGTCCGACGCCGTTGTGGTAAACGCCCAGGAGAAAATTGGCATAGGAACTGCACAGGAACTTTTGATTGCCCACTACTACAAAAAACCTGTAATCGCGATTGCTCCGACACCAAGCCATTATGTTAAATACATCGACACTCAAAAACAGAAGCATGTGCATTACACGCACCCGTTTTTGATGGCAACAGCTAACATACTAGTTGAAAGTTATGCTGATGCAGTCAAAGTCCTGAAGGCTCATTACTCGGGCAAAAAACCGCTTCCTATTAGAACGATTGATGATATTGAAACCAAACGGCAAGAATTCGTAAAAGAAGCGCTAAAATTCGACACATATACTCAAAACCTGTTTAAATAACTCAGTGATTAGGATTTGCACTGTTACAGTAGTATAATCAGCACATGATTGCTGAACACGGTGGACTTCCTAATTTTGACCAAATAACAAAGGGGCACGGCCTTGTTGAGGGACTTTCTGGAAAATCAGTATTTCGTTATCAAATCACTGATCGAGCTATCTCTGTAGTAGATACTGCGCAGGGTGATTTAATGTTCCAAGCTATGGTCAGTAATTTTATATCAAATACAATCAGATATAACATTCGCACAAAAGGCTATCTGGGTAATCCAGACCAAAAACACCCAGATCTTTTTGGAATGAAATTGGCTGTCGCGGCTTATCAATTTTTTTGGTCACAAGGAATACAAATCGATGATTTTTTAGCCGTATGGGCTTATGGAGAAAGCCCGGAAAACCTTGACGCATATTCTCGTAAATTCGAAAGACTGCAACCATATTATCGGCATGGCTTCGTAACTGCAGAGGAGCGTGAGCAAATAGCGATAAGAAATACCTTTTCATATCGTCTTGCCGTAAATTTAGGATTTCCTCAAATAAGTGGTGTTTCTTATAGATATCAAGGATTGCGAGAAGTTATGAGTATTTGGTTTTCACGACCTGATAATGTAAAAATCGTTAATCCATTTGCCAAAAACCAAGATTTTCTTTCATCTGCAAGATCACCAAGTTATTATTGGGGTATAGACTAACGCAAATCTGCGTACTCTCTTAATTTCTTAACAAATTCCAGTTCCTCAGTTTTGGTTATTTCTACCTGTTGGCGAAGTTTCAGCGCTTCTTGAACCAGTTTATCACCCTTTGCTCCATCGGCAATTCCGACAAAGGTATGAGGAACCACGATTCCCTGTGAAGCAAGTTTCATTTCCACCGTCCAGAAAAACTTTTTCATAAGAGGTGCAAAGTCTATTTCTCCTTTTAAGTATAGAGGGACATAGCCATTCAACAATATATCTACGTCATCTTTGTAAGCATCGGTGTCCGATCTGACGGGAAAATCTTTTGGATTTAGGGGGGTCCCGTAAATAAGTTTATACGCTTCGATTGTTCGCAGGAACCTGTCCGGTTTTGCCCGCAAATCTACCGATTGTTCGCTTTTGGTTGCTAACGCATTAGATCTTAATTCAACAAGTGATAATGGTACCACCATAACCGGGTGAATCTCCGGTCTGTTCACCCCGAAGACTTTTCCTTCATACCTGGTCTCGGTCACAATCGGGACCATGTCCACATCACTTTTACTGTTCATTTCCCGTCGGGTAAAACTGCCCTTAATGTAAATTGCTACCAGCGCGTTCGGTGGAACAGACTGTATAACCAGTTCTCGTGCTTTAATAGTGGAATCAATCGCTTTTTGTTCTATTGGAGAAACATTCGACCAGGTATTCCAAAAGTCAAATTTATTCATATGATTAAGTTTGCTATTTTTTGTAGATGGCAGATTATAGTTATCTTTGTCTGTCGGGTTTGTTTTTTAACTCTACTTTCAATGCTTCGTCAAACTTTCCGTCCTTTAATAGTTCTAATGTTCTTTTTACTCTATGTACTATTTTCGGGTCAGCGTAGAGAAGGTCTTTGAGTAAATCTTGTTCTGGCACTGACACAAAGAACTTTTCAGTGTATATGGATAACGTGCGTTCGATTTCACTTACATATAGTCCCAGTTTCTTAACTTCTGCTGTAGCTAGCTGTAACGCTCTGTCTCGATCTTCGGGAGTACCAAATTGTCTTTCTCCTGAATTAATTGAATTTATTCTCGTGTTTTGTGTGTCTATATCCGCCAGCAAGGACCATACTGCATGGTAGACGCTTAGATAAACCATACGCGGCTCGTCCATAGTTATGCCCAATTCTCGACCAATGAGAGCCATGCGCTGTGGCAATCCAGAATTAAGTAGTGCCGCTTCTCCATTTACGATATTTCTTCCTAATCTGGTTGCCTTTAGATGTTGAAAGACTTCGTTCCAGTTAACGCTGGGATTCAATTCCCGGGCATTAAGCATCATGTCCCGCGCAACTTGCTGTCGCAAATCAAGACCGCCCGACTGCTGTGCCGGCCCAGCAAATGACGTTTTGGGAGATATGTGAAAAGTTGCTTCAGCACTGGGCTGAACTATTGGTTGTTCGACTGGGTTAATATCGTCCATATATGTTGAGACTAACTACTTGAGTTGCAAAGCACACCAAATCATAACAGCTGCTGCAGTAAATCGAACCAAGTAGACTTTAATGGAGTGTTTCTCCATCAGCTTTGGACGCCACATAGAAAGTGCAAACGCCATAACCATCGAAAGAGGAAGAGAAATAATCACTGAGGAAATACCAACATTACCTTCAAAGGCCTTGTATGCAGCAAGGTCGCCAAGACCGCCTATTAACGCAAGGATTGCCACTCCCATGTAATTTTGAGGTTTTGTTTTTGCCAGGTCCTTTTTAAATTTGGGATACAGGAAGATAAAAGAAAACACGCTTGCCAACAAACCCATCCACAAAGTAGCTGTCCAATAACTGGTTTGATCAATTGCTCTGTTTACTAACACGGACTGCACCGATAGAACCAGCATAAATATAAGTCCGACCGCAATACTTTTGGTAAAAAAGGACTTAACGGAAAACTTTTCATCCATAGTGGCAAAAAAGCCCGCAATGAAAATGACTGCAATGAAAAAAAGTGAACGCAAACTGAGAGATTCTCCGAGGAGCAAGAAACCTAAAAACACACTGATTGCAACACGTACATTAAAAAGCGGTGCCATTACCGAAACATCAAGAACCCGTAAAGCCGTTAAATACAAAACGTTGCCTATAACCAAACAAATTGCCGCAAAAATTATAAAGGTCCAGTTAGCTGCTAATTGACCACCGTTTAGATACGAGATCACCGCGGTTACAATACCACCAAATAGCGTAAGAAAAAAAGAGAATTGGTAATTATTCTTAAGCTGATACTTGCCAATTAGTTTTGCAACTACCGAGTAGAGCCCGTAAGTTATCGATGCGATCCAGGCAAGAAGTAGTGGTGACATTTCGGGTTATTGTAATATGCAGAAGATTATTAGTAAAGACAACACTGTCACAGGAGCACAAAGTAATGGTTCTTCATAAATGCTCTGCCTGAACCGGATTTAAGGTATTTTCAAACACCTCCCCATCATTGATTTTATTGTTCTTCTGCCGTAACCTCCTTTTAGGTAAGCCTCCCGATTTTTCGCATCAACACTATTGAGAAACGCTTCGTAAAATATCAGTTTGTATGGCCTAAATGGTCTTGTTGCCTGACTCTCGCCAGAGTTATGCTGTTTTAATCTATTTCTTAAATTCGAAGTATACCCTATGTACAAACTATCGTTTTTTTGACTCTGAAGGATGTATGTGTAATAAAACATGAGAAAAGAATACGCGAATTAGAAACAAATTCCTACGGACTATAAGCATCATTGCTGGCGGCAACGCAAGAACGTTTATTTTGCTTCGCAAAATATTACGTTCAGCGTTCCAGCAACGTTGAAATTGCCATGCAATTTCTTACGTTGCGGAGGAGGTGGGATTCGAACCCACGAGAGCCTTGCGGCTCGCAGGTTTAGCAAACCTGTGCACTGGGCCACTATGCGACTCCTCCACTATCTAAACACCTGTATTATACAATGAAGCGGGCTATAAATTATAGGAAAGTTAGCGCTTAGAGGAGGTTAAATGTCCTTCTGGAAATATATCGAGCCTGATTCGTCGTAACAACTTGTTTTTTTGAAATCATATTTTCTCGGGAACATGTTTGTGCAAAAAGCAACCTCGATTATCGATTTCGTTACTAAGTCAACAGAAAGAATTTGTTGCCCTCCTGCCATTCCGTCACCTCCGCCGCATCTTATATACACCTGATTGCCTGTCCTCCCAACCACATTGCTGCAACCGTAATACGGAAGATAATTCTCTTTCTGGCTAACTTCCACCTGAATAGCTTTTATTGATTGTTGCAAGCTCTCAAATAAAGAAAACGTCCCTGTTTTTTCAAAAACAGCAAAATGTCCTTGTCCAGATAGTACCCCACCTGCGGCAGAAACTGTAGTAATTAAAGATGGGTTTTCTTTTGTCATGACTGTACTTCCCCGAAACAAGACATAGTAGGTAGTATTGTCTTTGCATATTGCGCTGTATGTTATTTCCTTTTTAGATCTTTTCCCCTTGTTCTCAACTACTGTCCGCCCGTCTTCATAGTGTAAGACTCGCTCGTCGGAATACAGATAATTCTCAATTTTTTTAAGCCCTGCAATAAGAGAGCCGTCTTGAACATCTTCACTGACTGATGCGAGATTTCGTGATTTGCCCGTTTCGCTGAAATTCAAACAATACAAATCTGCCCATTTCTGATTCTCTTTTTCTTTTAGGGATTGTGGTAACTCCGGAAACAATTCTTTACCCAAAGAGAAAATACCACCCGTCTGCTTGAATTCAAAACTTTTTTCGTACCCTTTGTACTTTGGAAAAGGTGTCGGAGACGGTTTTAACTTTTGCAATAAACCACTCTTAGCATCCAGGATATATATCCCACCTACGGCAGAAAAGAAAATAAGAGCAAGAATCAGTAATGTATTAATTGCAAAATGAAGTTGTTTTGTACTAAACATACATAAACATTGTATGATATATTTCACGTATGCAAAAATGGAAATTGCTTTCAAAGAAAGACGTATCGCCTCATAAATGGTTCCCCATTGAAATGCGGACATATGAACTTCCCAACGGAAAGATTGTTGATGACTTTAGCGTTTCCATTCTTCCCGACGTTGCGATGATTATTGCGATCACAACCGATAATAAGGTGGTAATAGTCAACGAATTTAAACCCGGCGCAGGAGATTTGTTTTTGCAATTCCCCGCGGGACGTATTGAACCGACTCACAAAAATATGCTTGAAACGGCACAACACGAACTTGAGGAGGAAACGGGAATTCGCGTTGAGCAAAAAGATTTGGTTCATTTTGCAGCCTTGAACGGTTTTAGCACCAAGTGTTCTGAAGTTGTTAATTTCTATTTCGCGTCGGGCGTGACATTTAATTCCGCACAACGCCTGGATGAAAATGAACTTATTGAGGTAATTTCACTCACTTTTGATGAAATGGAAGAGTATGTAAATACAGGGAAAATCTGGTGCGCACAAACGGTAGCCGGTTGGGAACTCGCCAAGAAAAAATTCCCTTCAGTTATTCGATTGAAATCGTAAACGCGTCGTCAAATATAAAAATACCCCGAGAAGAAACAGGATATACAGCGGTGCCACGTAAAGCATCAATGCAGCCCACAACGCATTCCCCAAAACAAATCCGGTCGTTATGATCCGCCGCGCCGCACGATATGAATAATCTTTTACTATCGCCGACCACCGCACCAGGGACACGGCAGTAACGATTAAAACACTGAGGTCTTGAATATTCGTATACGGACTCGTCAAAACAAGCGCAACGGGCAAAATCGCCCATTGAATTTCTTGCATCCACGGTGCTTTGTCCGTTCTCCGGTAACTTGCCCACATAAATACTCCGGTGACAATGGTGATACTTCCATACCAGAACCACCGCACGGAGTCTATTACGTCTGACCGGGCAATGTTCAGCCACAAGGATTGCAACGTAAACATCATTCTCGGCTGAATGGTGAACCGGTCCCATTGCCCTAATGTATTTACGAGAAAATTAATATACCCGATGATATCTGCATAACCGACCAGAATTACCGATAAACAAAGCACTCCGATTAATCCGGCAAAAAAACCTGCGAGAGTTTTTAGATTCTTCTGAAATAATAGAAAAATAAGCAAAAGCGGAAGGTATTGGGGTTTGACTGCAACCAACGAAAGCGCTACTCCTGCCAGATAGGAGTGTTTTCTTACTGAAAGTAGTCGTGACAACAACAGCGCAATTACAATTAAGAGAGATGTTTGCCCTTGTCCGAAAACAAATAAAACGGGATTGAACCCAAGCGACATCAAAAGAACATATCCGCGTTCTTTCAGGGAATGCAGTGGCAAGAGTTTAAATATGAGATGAACCACCAGCCCGAAAAGCAGAATGTTAATAAAAAGCAGAGCAACATATCCCCATTCAAATGACAAAAAAGTTAGCGGTACAAACAAACTCGCAATGAGTGGCGGGTTACGGAATGGGTTCAACTGTGCAAGTGTTTTCACTTCCGGCACATATGTTCTTTGCCAGTGAAACTGTACCGATGGTGTGTACAAATCAGCAGCGCCATTTTTCAGCATCTGTGCGGCAGTGTAGAACGCTCGATAATCACTTCCTAAAATAAATTTACGCGCACCAAGCTGTAATGGGCTAAACAAGAATAACGATAGGTACGCATTACACACGATCACCGCGAGTATAAACAGCGGAGGAATTGAAAAAAACTTTTTTATTGACATCACTTTCTAATAATAACCTAAAGTAAAACTGATGAAAAGAAAGTGATTATGTAAACTCTGGATTATTGGAGTCAGCAACTTGACAAAAAAACCACATACTATACAATCTCGTTAACTTAAATTTGCTTAACGAACTAGGGCATTACTATACGTCGCTTTAAACTAACCCCCGCGAGCGGTAGTAATGCTCTTTTTTTTAGCCAACAAACTGCAACGGCAGTCGTTGCTTAAGAGCAATAAGTTTCCTCAGTTCTGCGTTAAACCCTGTCGATTTCGTATCTTTTTTATCCTTAACTATTCGGATCTTGATGATATGACTTTGAGCTATTGTCTTCATGCACCCATTGTACACAGATAGCAACTTTTTTGTCAAGTCCCATAATAAATAAATGCACTATTATAAGATAACCTATAGTTGAACACTCTGAATATAGATTGCTGTATTGCTAAATTGTGACAATACATGACTTTGTGGATAACTTGTGGATTCTGAAAATCGGCTATTAAAAGGATGCGGGTTTGCCTTTAAAACGTGAATTCTGCCCAAATCGGATAATGGTCGGATGTTTTGATATCGACTTTCTCTGTTCTGACATTCATCAGCTTTTTGTAGACAATGTAATCAGCTTTAAAACGCACCGTAAACAGGTTAAAAAAAACCTTTGCATACATGGTAAAAAGCAATTCTTTTGTCGCCTCCTCAAGCTCATACTTCTTGAATAACAAATCAAGACTCCGTCGCCGGATAGCATAGTTAAAATCTCCGGTGATAATGGTCGGAATTTTGCTTATTTGCACACGAGTTAATATTTTTTCAAGTTGCCTGTTCCGTACACTATTCGTACCGTAAAAGAACGGCGTGAGATGCACATTATAAACATCTACGGCCTGTTTGACCGCCTTAATGATGAACTGTGTTTTTAACGCCGTACGACTTGTTTTACCCCAGCGGAACAAAAAAAGAATGAACTCATAGAAACTTCGGGACAAGCTGATTGCTTCTCCATTGTTGTGCGTGACGGTTTCGGGGTTGTAAAACGTGGCGATGCTGTAGAACCTGAGGTGTTTAAAGAAGGAGTGCGAATAGTCTGCCAGTTTGTAGCCGGCTTTTTCTATGAGCTGAACCGTTTCCCCGTTTAATTCGAATTCCTGAACACAAAAGATATCCGGTTTCTCTTTTTTCAGCACTTCAGCAATCCGAGACAAGGCTTTCCCGAATAACAGATTATACGTTAGTATTCGAAACGATGACATAGATGTATTATAGCGCAACTCTCTTCTGGCCTGCAGACATATGCTGGAGTTCCGTTAGTTCTGACACCTCGTTTGCGGATTTGTCTGCCCGGAATTTTTCGAGACGGGGAAACCGCAGCGCCAAGAGCGCCGTGTGCATTGTTGAGCGCGTCAGCTCATCCGCACGGATTTCCACGACCACGGCAGGCTGCACCCATTGGTCAACACTCAGCTCTTTGTTCACGTCGTATACCGCCGGCCGCTCTTTGACTGCATGTTTATTACAAAGCGTTTTCAGAGATCTCCATTCATCATCCGTCAGACCGGTCCCGATTTTAGCTACGGTAACAAACTTGTCTGTTTTTTTGTTGAAGACACCGACCAGAAAAGCACCGATACCGAAACCCGTACGCTTTCCCTGCCCATAGTCATATCCCATGACTACACAATCAAGCGTATCTACAAGCCTGGAGCCGTAACTGTGTTTGAATTTGATCCAATTCCACCCGCGCGCACCTGCTTCATAGGTGCCATCCAACTTCTTAGCCATAATTCCCTCTAAACCCTCACTTATCGCGGTCCGGAACAACTGCTCAATTTGCCCGGCATTTTCGGCAATTGTCACTTTTGTAACAGAAATTACTTCCGCATTCTTGCTGACAATACTATGAAGTTTCTGTCTGCGTTCCTGGTACCCTTTGGTAAGGTATGATTCTCCATCACAATACAAAAGATCGAAGGCAAACAGCCGTAACGGGATCTCGACACTCTTGCTTGCGATATCATGTTTTCGCTTCCGTTGAACGGTCTCTTGGAATGGTAAGTAGTGATCGTTCTTGAGATCATATCCGATCGCCTCACCTTCAATAATCACTTCATGCCCGCCGAGTTCCTTCTGAGCTGCAGCAACAATATCCGGATACATAAACGCAACATTTTCCATATTGCGAGAATAGATATGTACGGAATGGGTCTTTAACACATGTATCTGCAATCTGAAACCGTCATATTTTGGTTCTACCGCACAGGAACCGATTTTTTCAAAAATTACTTCCGGTTCGGGAACCCGTTCTGCCCGAGCCATGAGAATGGGCACCCCGGGAATAGGTTTCACGTGTTCCAGTCCAAGAACCCCTGCTTCTTTGAGTGTTCTTCCGATAAAACCAAGATCCGGGTGCACATTGTATGCCCGTTCTATTTCTTTCCGATGCTGCTTGTCCCCGCTTAACATCCATGAGAAGGCATCGAGCACTGTCATATCCGAAAATCCGAGTCGGAGCTTCGCAGTCACCATACGTACAACATAGCGACAAGACAACGGATCGAGTTGTTGGAAAAGGTCAGCAAGCACTCCCAATTTGCCTTCTTGAGAACCGCTTCCCGACAATCCGGGAATTTTATAGAGAAGTTCAAACACTTCAGAAACCGACAGTGGCGTAGTATTTTGGAACAACAGATTGGCAGTTCCCCGATATTTCTCAATCACGATGCCCAAATCACCGCCTTTTTCCCATTCCCGTTTTGCCTCCTTTTCAGATAGGGAAAACGCATTCACAGCCGCTTTAAATACTAATCGCTCCGCTAATCCAAAATCGAGTTTTTCATATACCGGTGCCACGCGCCCTTGCAGTAAATAGCTTACTTTGTCAATCTCGCGAACGGAAAGCTGGCGGTAAAGAACTGACAGAAGCTTCGTCATCTCGATACGAGATGCGGTGTGTTCCAATTTATCGAATGTGTGTGCGATATCTGCAAAGATCATAGCTTTTTCGCCCTATTGCATTCCGGGTATTTTCAGAATATCAACGCCGACTACCTTAAGAAAAAGCACCGAAAACAACAAGACCAACAGTCCTATTATACACGAAGTAATGGCTTCCTGTGCCTTTTTGAAAGCGTCGGGACTGCCCCTTGATAGCATTACTTTCATGCCGTTCCACATGATGCAGATAAAGATAAATCCGGCAAGCAGACCGGAAAAAAGAGTGAATAACTGACTGACTAAATCTTGTATTTTGGTCGGTAAACACCCGAGAGCGGTCCAAATACCACCCTTAACGTTAATGGTACAATCGATGCATTTTCTCTGACAAGACTCTGTCCCACACATTGTCCCCGCAGGAATAGAGTCGCACATATCAAGTCCTTCTGCGATCGTAATTCCGACAGTTTGTAGTCCCAAACCAGGCGCGTTTGTAGCTATCGGTATGGGAGTTTCTCCCGGCTTAACAACCGTGACCGAAGCGGAACATAGAACAGCTTTTTTGGTAATAACATGTGCGCCACCGATCGGATCACTGTAGTAAACGTTATATTCAGCAGTGTAGGTATTCTTATCGAGAGGATCAAGAACCACTGAAGAACTGGTGACCGTACTACAGTCTGTTTCGTTAAGACGGGCAAGCTTACCGCTACACGTTTTAGTTGTCCCATCCGCCAGCTTGACATTACCTGAACAGGAGATGACAAATGAACACTTCAAATTACTGTAGGGGGCGTCTACCGGGCTTGCGGACATTGTGATCTGCTCGGTGTTTGTGTATCCACCCGGTTTATCGAAGGTTAATGAACACGGGGCCGGTCCTTTTTTCCCCTGTTGAAAAGAAAGATCAGGGCACCAAACTTCATCACCGCTCCGCATGATACGGACACCGGTTCCGCTTGAATTGGTCAGAACCTTTTTCTTGCACGCCTCTGTGATATCACCAACAATAGTTGAGGTAGTAAAGAACGCATTGGAAGTAAAACGGGGACCTGCCTGCAGTTGTGAAGCAGTGGCTACCGCATATGAACATCGTCCTGCACCTACCCAACCACCTTCATACGTTACTTCTAAGTCATCAGGAATTCTGTTGCCGCTGAAATTTGTAGCCAATGCCGTGGTATCTATATCGATGCCCATGACGATATTTTTTTTTAAATCAATAGGATGGAAACTTGTCCCTGTTTGATAGAAATACCCGTTCAATCCTCTCCATGCAGAATCGTCAGCCACCGCGTCAAAATAGATAACGGGATTTGTGCCCAAATCATTGGTCATGACCGCCGGTTCAAGAGGTGTGGTGTTGTTTACCAGCGGCATCAATTTCACTGATTGGCATAGATCTGAGGGTAGTGCAGCGTGTGCATGTGGCGTGGTCAGGAAAAAAACGAAAGCAGTTATAAAAAAAATTAATAATCGTTTCATTGCATGTATGGTATTTTTAATATTGTCCCTCCAATCAGTTTAACGATAAATACGGCGAAAAGCACTACGAAAAGTGCGAGTAACGAGCCATATACATAGCGTTTTCCTTCGATAAGTGCGTCCCGATCACCCCGCGCAAGCATAACTTTAATTGCCCCGAAAACAATTCCCAAAAACGAAACCCCGACCATCAAAGAAGTAAACAAATTCACAAAGAAACTGGTAAACCCACCCGAGCTGGTTTGAATACATCCTAACACGGTGAATGCCTTATCCGCGTTCGGGGATGTCCGTAAAGTGTCTGAGCTCGGTGGGTAAAGACACGCTGCACATTTTGACCAATTACTCGGTGTCGGCTGAACATTTAAATAGATATCCGTACATTTTCCACATAAATCGCAGGTTGTTTGTTCTGGAGTCGGGACAGGATCAGCAGCGTGCACTGAAGATATAGTAGATAGTAAATAGTAGATAGTAAATAGTAAGAGAAAAGTCGCAAAAAGCTTTCGCATCATTATTCAGTGTACAGGAAAAAGCATTTCCTGACAACGACCCACTATTTTACATCAAGACTCCTCCAGAGGATTAAACAACCGTACGTGCGGAATGGCTTCCATTGATTGACAATCCTATTAATGGTCCGATCAGACGGGTTTTTCTTGATACCGTATACTTTTTTCAGCCCATTACGCAGACCGAGATCACCAAACGAAAATATATCTTCACGACCCAAGACAAACATCAAAAACATTTCCGCGGTCCACTTCCCGACCCCTTTTATTTTGGTCAATTCCTGTATGACTTTTTCGTCTGTTGCTTCCGGTAAAGAAGCGAGATCAATGGTTTTCCCGTTAATTGCCTCCGCAATGTTCTTGACATATCGGGCTTTTGCATGAGAAAGTCCCACTCCCCGAATGGACTCGTGAGGCGTATTCATCAGAACTTCCGGAGTCATGGTGTGTTGTGGAAAAAGGTTTTCAAAACGTTTCAGAATTGCCGTTCCGGCTTTGTCGGAAAGCTGCTGAAAGATGATCTCTCGGCACAGATGAGAAAAAAATGACTCCGGCGGGGATTGCTTCAGATCTTCAATAAGCCCGACCTTCTTGATATATGAATACAGTATCGGATCATGTTGTTGGAAGTGATTCATAATGGCTTTTCGCATGGTGACATTGTACCAACTTGGTATGGTAGAATCTTTGCGGTACAATATACAGGTAAGTGGCGCGTTGGCGAAGTGGAAACGCGGGTGTCTGCAAAACACCTATGCGCCGGTCCGATTCCGGCACGCGCCTCATATGGAGGGTTGGCCGAGCGGTTTATGGCGCTAGTCTTGAAAACTAGTGGGAGCAATCCCGCACAGGTTCGAATCCTGTACCCTCCGCTTTCACCCGCCGAAGCCCAAAGGGCGTAGGAGGGCTTCTCCGGGTTTCAGCGGACAAGGTCCGCTATGTTGCGAAAGCGAGTCTCATTATCTGGTATAATGGACCACATTCCAGAGGTGGCAGAGTGGCCAAATGCACGGGTCTGTAAAACCCGCGGGCTTAGCCCTACGTTGGTTCGAATCCAACCCTCTGGACCAATGACCGAACCTGTGAAGGCACGAAAACAAGGAAGTATTATATGGAAAGTGCTACTTGTATCGGTGATTGTCCTCGGCGTATTTGTCAGACTCAGAAACTTCAATCTCCCTCCAATCGATGGTCACGCAATGAGACAGACCGATACGGAAAGTGTTGCGTACAATTTGGCATTCAAAAATAACGGAATTTTGCTTCCCCAGAATAGCCTTATCCGACCGTCTACAAATTCAGAGGCATATTTTTTTCTCGAGTTTCCGATGTATCAATACATCATCAGTCTTCTGTATAGATTATTCGGTTGGCACATTGAATTAGTCAGGTTATTAAATCTTGCTTTATTTACCGGCGCAGCAGTGTCTTTGTTTTTGTTTGTCAGGAAATTATTCAAATCGGAAAGCGTAGCCTTCTTTTCGTCATTCTTTTTTACGTTTGCCCCCGGGTCGATATTTTTCATCGGCCATGCGGTGCATCCTGATGTGTTTGCTGTGACGCTATATATTATTTCGCTTGCCGCATTCATGCAGTGGAAAAGCAAACGTACCATGTGGGCACTGGTGCTTTCGGTTCTCTCACTTGCCGTATCTGTTGCGACACGTCCGTTCATTCTTATCGGTCTGCCGGCCTACCTTTTTCTCTTGTGGATGATGAAATCGGCTGTGTGGGAATATGCATTGTATATATGTACGAGTCCCGCAATATACGGTATTTGGAAACTGTGGCAATTTCGGTTCAAGACCGCAGACAGCAGTTGGGAAAATTGGGTGCTTGGAGGGCGTGAACAGTTGTTTGTACCAGATATCCTTATAAAAGGTCTTATCTTAAAAAACATCGTTGGAGAAGTTATGGGTAAGGTTACATCTCTTTTTGCAGGCATTTCGATTCTGTCGCTTCTGGTAAAAAGAAACAAACCACTTGTCTTTCTTTTATTATGGCTCGCGTTTGTCCCGTTGTATTGGTATGTTGTCCCGAATGGCAACGTTATCCATCAATACTATGCTAACGTATACCTGCTCCCGGTGGTAATATTGGCAGGGTACGGGCTTTCTCTGATTTTTGATTTCACCTGGTCGAAACAGCGCATTATTGCCCTCGGCATTGCAATTCCGGTATGTATGTTTGTAATGTACAACGGATATCGGACAAGCCAGTATTTTTTCAGTAATATAATCCCCGATTATCAACTGCAGATTGCAAAAGAAATTGACAAAGTAATACCGCAAAATGCCCGGATGATATATCTGGCCGTCAACAACTCCATTCCATTCTCTCTGTATCACCGCACCGGTTGGATGCTCGGATATCCGCCTGTCGACGTGGATTCAAAGGCAGCAAGCATTCTCTCGCTTAAAAAATACGGTGCGCAGTATATAGTTGCAGGAAAAGATAATATGGATCTTCCGCTAGAAGAACTTGCGATCATCAAATCAAAAACCAAACTATTCTATTCATCTGAATGGCTACAGGTGTATAAATATCGATAAAGAATTGGTCTTCAAGACGCGTCGGTTCTCTTGTAATAATCGGCACTTTATGTAGCATGAATATATGCATCTTTTCAGCAAAGAAAACAGACCGTATTGGGTAATCGGAATTTCGTTTCTCCTTGTATTTAGCTACTGGTTCTATCTCCAGGTTTTGCCTCAGAAAGACACGTTGCTCAATTATTTTTTCAATGTTCTTGTTGCTCTTTTTTACTTTTTTTCCGGAGTCTCCGTCTTATCAATGTGTAAAACAACAAAAATCGGTACTCTAAAGAATTTTTTCAGGGCACTCGGATTGAGTCTGATATCATGGTCTGTCGGCAATTTTTGCTGGTCATATTACAATATTGTTGTCCAGGCAGATATGCCATATCCTTCTGTTGCAGATATCTTCTACCTTCTGTTTCCCGTATTTATCGGATGGGGATTCTGGCATTTGTTTGATTTGTTTAAATTCAGACCTTCGAGAAACAACATGAGAATTTCCTTGATTATTGTGTCTATTGCGTACTTTGCCGTGTTTATTATACTTTCCAAACCTGCCTTTGAAGATGATGTATCTGTTGTTGCAACAATGTTGAATTTTATCTACCCGTTAACCGACGCGTTTCTTATTGCACTAGGCATCATCACTATCACTGCAGTAAACAAGGCCAGCCGTGGGATAATATTCATCACTGCAGGCTTGCTAAGTCAGGCTTGTGGAGATCTTATATTCACTTATCAACAGGCGAATAATCTGTATTGGAACGGGAATATTGCCGACCTTTTTTACTTGTTAAGTGCCGCGTTTATAATTACCGGAATATATCGTATATACGCAGAATTAGTTAATCCTGCATCGAGGTAATCTCCCTATGAAAGACAACGAGAATATTTCGAAAACCCTCAGAAGGAATTATTACCTAAGTATTGTTTTGTTAATCTTCTTATTATTTTTTAATTTTGTTATTTGGCAAGTTAACAAAAATCACTACATGAACAAGGCAAGGGAAAATTTCAAAGAATATTCAAATGACGCAACTTTATTCGTAAATGCACAGCTGCGCTATTTCTACTCAATCCTTGATTTCGGAGATGCTCTTTTTAAGTCAAGCACTGACGTCAACCGAAGTGAGTTTGAGAATTTCTATCGCAAATTAGTTCTCAAAGAAAACGTCGGCGTCGATACTATCAATCTAATTTCTTACATTCAAAAAGTCGACCACAAACAGGAATTTGAGAAAAAAGTTAAGACCGAACAGACCAATCCACCACTCTTGAACTACTCGTTTTCTATTTATCCTTCCGGTGATCGTCCCGAATATTGGATTATCAACTACCTGGTTCCCAGCGCCCCAAACCGCAAGTATTTTGGTTACGATATTCTATCTGACCCAGAATTCGTCAGCTACTTTAAAGAGGCGGCTCAGGCTGATGTTATTGTTGCTACCGACCGGAAAGTGTTTGTTGACAAAGAGCAGCTTTTGCTCATCAAACCGGTCTATACGAATAATATGCAGATTCGGACAATCGAAGAACGTATGGCAGCTTTGAATGGTTTTGTGGTACTTTTCCTCAACCCGGACAATATATTTACGAATACAGCAGAATACCTGAAAGAGAATTTTAACGTGAACCTTAAAGTTGGTTTTGGTCATGTACAGATGGACCAGATTAAAGCCGCTGTTCCCTTCTATGAAAACTCACACCCCACCCCGCTTTTGTCTGACGATACCGAGAATGATTGGGTAGAGGCTTCATATAGTAAGCTCGCCGACAAGGAAATAACTGTAATTACTGATACAGCAATACGTGAGCAACTTGGATTGTTTGAAGGAGTCATTTCTGATGTTATTTTTGCGGTAAGCAGTCTTATAACACTTATATTCTTTCTGCTTGTCGTGGATATTAACAATCAAACATCTGAGGAAAACGTGAAACATACGGTAGAATAGTTCTTATGCAGGATTTGTATATCGTGAAACTCGGCGGAAGCATTGTTGCCCCGAAAAATTGGAACGATCAGACAATAGATGAAATAACACTGAAACGACTTTGTCTGGAACTCGTCACTTCGATTCAAAAGACACATGCACACCTTCTGGTTGTTGTCGGAAGCGGTAATTTCGGCCACGCCGCAGTAAAAAAATTCGGGATTGATACCGCAGAAGGGGTGACAAAAGTACAAGACATTGCCCGCGGTACCGGGCAGGCCGTGGTACGGGAATTACAGAATCTCGGGATTTCAGCCGCACTTGTTTCCCCGCATAGTATCTGGCCGAACGGAAACGACGCAACAATTTCAGACTTATTGCAAAAAAATATCATTCCCGTCCTCTATGGAGATGCTGTTTATAACAAAGACGGAAAAGCGGTTATTTACTCAGGCGAAATCTGCATACGCGAGCTTATCCCATCACTTATTGCCAGTAAATGGGATATACAACCGGTCATTCAAGCAGGAAATGAAAATGGCGTATTGGATAAGAATAAAAAGGTTATCAAAAAAATATCTCTGAGAAATTGGGAAGCGAGTAAAAGTGCCGTGACTGGTTCGTCGATGACCGATGTAACCGGAGGAATGCTTCATAAAGTAGAAGAGAGTCTTCTTCTTGCATCAAAATACGGCCTCTCGACAATAATCATCAATGGATCAGTACCCGGCAGACTAGCCGAAGTACTTGTAACCCGAACAAACCTCGGCACTCAGATACTACCGTAGTACTATCCGCATTCACTGTATCCGCAGCTGTAGCATTTCTTGCACCCTTCCTCATATGCAAATGAGGCAACGCCACACTTGGGACAGAGATCATAGTTTGATTCTTTTGCCAACGCTTGAACAGGAAGCAAACCCTCTTGGTGAGAATCCGCTATTTTTTTCACCGGCGCGTTACCATTGGTAATGGTAAAAGCGAAATGCTTAATCAACACTTTTGCTACTGCATCCGGAAGGCTGCGGATTTTCGAATCACCAAAACCAAGACTTGTTGCTCCACCGATACCCGTAAGCTCTTCAATAATGTGCTGCATTTTCTCTTTGCCGTTCAGTTTTGAATGCATACGAAGAATCAACGAGACCAGTCTTCCCAACCCTTCGGTCATCGCGTACACATCAGAGCCGGGTTTACCTATATTCACGAACACTTCAAACGGGTATCCTTGCTCATCGGAATTTATAGTTACATAGGCCCTTCCGACGGGGGTATCTATTTGGTACGTTGAACCGTTGATGACCATCGGGCGTGGCATAATATCAAACACCGGTTTTTCTTTCTTTTCTTCTTTCTTCTCCTCTTTACGGGACAAAACTCCCGGACGAGAACCGTCGCGCATATATGCAACACCCTTCAGACCGAGCTCGTAGGCCAGGTTATAAACCTTTTTAACATCTTCAACCGTGTGCGTCTCGGGAGCATTGACTGTTTTTGATATTGACGCATCAACGTATTTTTGTATAACCGCCTGTACACGTACATGATCTTCGGGAGACAGATCGTTCGCACCCACAAAGTAATCAGGACGCGTTACGTTCTTTGCTTCTCCGTTCGTCACTCCCTGTTCCTTTAACCATTGATCATATAACGAGTGCCTGATGATATGTTCTCCCAACCGGTCACGCCTAATAAACTCGAACTCATACACCGGCTCAATACCGGACGTTGTGCCTGCAACAAGTGATGTAGAACCTGTTGGTGCCTGCATAAGCAGAATGGAATTCCTGATACCTTGTTTCTTAATTCTCTCTTGCAGCCGCTTCGGTAACATTTGAATAAATTTACCTTGCGGGTATAACTTCGCATCAAACTTGGGAAAAGCTCCCTTTTCTTTGGAAATTTCGATAGACGCTTCGTATGCGGCATCCCGGATGGTGCGATAGATTTTATCAATCATTTTGAGTGCGGCCGGCGATCCGTATCGGAGATGCATTTTAATGAGTGCGTCCCCCAACCCCATCGTTCCTATCCCGATTCTTCTCTCACCTTCAAGCTGAGTTTTTCGGATTCCCGGGAAAAAATAGGGATCTGCCTGAACAACATTGTCTTGAAAACGAACTGCAATTTTCGTTACCTCTTTCAGCGTCTTGAAATCAAGAACTCCCGGCTGTTTGAAACCGTGGGATTGAGAAACAAGAGCCGAAAGATTTACCGATCCCAAATTACATACTCCCCAGGCAGGAAGCGGTTCTTCTCCACACGGGTTCACACAATTGACTTTGTTCCAATACCAATTATTATAAAGCTTATTACATCGCTCCATAAACACGACACCCGGCTCGGCAGATTTCCAAGCTGCCTGTGCTATTGAATCCCACAACTCGCGCGCCTTTACCGTTTTGACAACAATCACTTTTTTACCAAGTTTCTTCCATCCATAAATGTCACCATCCCACAACGTGTCATAATCAGGATCTTTTGTGTCAGGAGATACCAAATCCCAATCGCCATCTTTTTTAACCGCTTCCATAAAGGAATCGGAAATAGCTACCGACAGATTCGCTCCGTTAATTCGGGAAAGATCCTGCTTGACCGTAATAAACTCTGCGACATCCGGATGCCAGTCCCACAACATGAGCATAAGAGCTCCGCGACGGGTACCACCCTGCTGAATAATGTCTTTGGTCGCAACAGAAAAAAGCTCTGCCCAATTACACGGTCCGGAAGAAAAACCATTCACTTTTTCGACACGAGCACCGCGCGGACGAAGTGAGGAAAGGTTGATTCCTACTCCACCGCCATGAGCCATAATTTCCACCATTTGTTTCAACGTTTCAAGAATCCCGCCGCGAGAGTCTTTGGGACTCGGAAGAACATAGCAGTTGTAAAACGTCACGTCGAAACCGGTTCCCGCTCCTGCAAGAATACGACCTCCGGGAACATACTTAAAATCTGTTAACGCATTGTAGAATTTCTTTTCCCACGCTTTTTGCTTCCCCGTTTCTTCCACAGTAGATACACCATGCGCAATACGTTTCCACATCTCTTCAGGGGTTTTTTCGATCGCCGCTCCTTTTTTATCTTTTAATGCGTACCTATCTAAAAAGACCTGTTCTGAGATGCCCGTTAATTTCATAGTATCTTCTGTGCCGACAACAGTCGGAACTTATAATAGCTTTTTCAACTCCCGTTCAAAATCTTCAACATCAACAAATCGTTTAAATACAGATGAAAAACGAATGTATGCTATCTTATCAAGTTTCTTCAATTTTTTTGCAACCAGATCTCCGACTATTTTGCTTTCAATTTCGGTAGTTTCAAGCTTCCGTAACTCGGATTCTACCTGATCGAGAATCTCTTCAATTTGTTTGTTGCCGATAACCGTTTTCTCACAGGATTTGATAATTCCACCCTTTAGTTTATTGCGATCATACACTTCCCGAATTCCGTTACGCTTAATAACGACAATAGGTAACCGATCGACACGCTCATATGTGGTAAAGCGCTTTTTACATCCCGTGCACTCGCGGCGCCGTCTGAGTGAGTTTCCCTCTTCAGCTAGGCGCGTTTCGACAACCTCGTTTTCAGTTTGACTGCAGAATGGGCATTTCATATTAGTGCACTATGTCTAGTGCAAGGATAAGTAATAACACACTAGGGGGAAGTCGTCAAGATGATTATCTAGTACTTAACTAGATCATTTTTGAGAAAAATATGTCGTCAGTATGTCTTTTGCAATTGGCGCTGCAACACTTGAGCCTTCCCCACCGTTTTCCACAAGGACTGTTATAGCAATCTCCGGGTCGCTCACCGGTGCAAATGCTATAAACCATGCATGCGGCAAGGCTTCACCCTGCTCCGATTCTGCAGTTCCTGTTTTACATGCCACATCGATGCGTTTGCCCTTCACGGCATAATCAAAAAATGGCCAGCCAGTTCCACCCGTAGCACACGCCCCCTGCATGCCTTTTGTAACTGCCGACATATACTCTTGTTTAAGATCCAAGCTTTCACAATGCGTCGGAGTGTCTTTTTCAAAACGGAACTTACAGTAGTTACCGCCGTTTGCTAGCAGTGCGGTTCCTGCCTGTAACTGAACCGGGTTGACCAAGGTATATCCTTGTCCTATCGACATATTCACGGTATCGCCCGAGTACCATTCTTCCCGCAATGCTTTCATTTTCCATGCTTCATCAGGAATCACTCCGGTGGATTCCGAGAAATATGGCTTAATATCGGTCTCGTCCAAGCGGAACGTATGCAGCCAGGATTTAAGATGTTCCACTCCAAGCTTCAATCCTGTCTGATAAAAGAATATATCGTTTGAACGGATAATCGCCCGCTCGACATTGACAGCTCCTTCTTTCTTGCCATATTGCAGGTAATACCAATTGCCAAAAGACGAACCTCCCAGTTTGAAAATTCCCGTATCTTCAAATTCAGTATCAAGAGTAATCACGCTCTCTTCAAGCGCTGAAATTGCTACAAACGGTTTGATAGTGGAACCGGGAGGATATGTGCCGGAAGTAAGTCTGTTGAAAAGTGGACGATCCGGGTCGTTGGCTACACTCTGGTACTGTGACCCATCTTTCTGTACAAATATGCCAGGATCGTACGTCGGGGATGAATAGAACAGTAGGATTTCTCCTGTTTTAGGGTTGCTCGCAATAATTGCCCCTCTTTGTTTTCCAAACGCCTTCTCCGCGGCCCGTTGCAGTGGCAATGAAATGCTGAGAGTAATATTTTCGCCGTCCTGCGGTTCGTTTTGGGCAAGTTCTCCCCTGGTCTTACCCTGTGCATCGACTTCATAAAGCACCGAACCTGTCCGGCCACGAAGTCTGCATTCGTAATATTTCTCTAATCCTGTCTTTCCGACAAGCTGTGTTGTGAGAGCCGGGGCTCCACAGGAATAATCTTTTAAATCCGTATCATTAGGAAGCGACAAGTAGCCTAGAAGGTGCGATGTGGCTTTGGGATATGCATATGTACGGGTAATGGCAGATGTGCTTATTGTCTTATTCCCTACCAGCAGTCGTCCATCACGGTCATACAACACACCTCGGGGGGCTATAATCAGCTTTTCTACCGTCTTATTTGATTCCGAGAGTATTTTGAAATACGGATAGGCAAAGAATCCTTTTTTGATAAGTTCATAACCGATGAGCACAAATACAATGATTAGTACAATGTGCCAGAGGGTTTGTCGTCCCATACGTATGGGAAGTATACCACGAGTGAAATTAGAGTTCGTTCAGTTTGTATTGAGACGGTGTTGCGTCCTGTTGAACAAGATCCAAGAATTGCTCTGTGGATGACAATCGTTTGTGACCTACCACTTTAGAAACATATGCCAAAGGAACGCCAGCTGCAAGTTGGTGTGCGATAAAAGTGTTACGTAAATCGTTGACCTTTGCGCTTTCTATACCCACCTCTTTGAAACAATAATCAACAATATTGCGGATGTTTCTGATAAGCAACGGCTTATGGTTTTTAGTTATAAAGAGAAAATCGATTGGAGCATCCTGTCGGACTTTCATATAATCTGAAACCGCTTTTTTGGCTAACTTGTTCAATTGAATCTTCCGTTCTTTATTTTTCCCATATCCGCGGATTACCAATTCGTCCTCCTGAATATCGGTGAGACGAAGATTCGCAAGTTCACCGATACGAAGTCCAGTCTGAAGAAACAGTTCGATAATCGCGTATGTTCGTTTATCACGTCGTGCAAAATCCCGAAGCGCACGATATTCAAGCCTGCTCAACACTCGCGGTTTATTGTTCTCAAAACGAGGATGGGCAACATCAAGCGCCGGGTTTATAGTAATAATTCCTTCATCTTTCAGGAAACGGTAAAATGTTCTGATCGAATTCAACTTTCTGGATGCTGATTTTTTGGTATAGCTCGTATCCAGCAAACTAGTTATAAATTCCTGAATGGTTTCTTTCTTAATCTCGGTAATAGCTTGAACCTGTTTTTTAGCCAAAAAACCCAAAAACTGTTCAATGTCTTTTTTGTAGGCAGTTATCGTATAGGCTGATTTGCCTTTTTCCTGCAGGTTTGCTATAAATTTAGCCAGGTAGTCGCTAAATACAATACTATCTGTATGCATAATGACCTATAATATCACACCTCAGCAAAGAAATCAAGGACAAATAAACAAGCTCGTTTTGCTGGCAGGTTCGCTCCTGGTGATTACTTTGCTTTGGAACGTTGTGGGGCTCTTTGGACAGTATGTTACGCGTAGACGACTTTTGGCCGAAGAAATGGCACAAAAAGTACAACTCGAAAATGAGCAGAAGAACCTTAATTATCGGGCAAAACTCGCGCAAACCGATACATATATAGAGGAACGTGCCCGACAGATCGGCTTGACCAAAGAGGGTGAGTACGTCGTCATTGCCCAATATCCCCATCCTTCCCCTACCCCGCAGCCGGAAAAACCGCAGATTAAACTGACATACCGTGCGTGGATACAAGTATTCTCACATCCATGAAAGTGACCACAAAACGAGGTGACGGCGGCACAACAGACCTTTTCGGGGGTAAACGCGTTCCGAAATCCGACCCGAAAATCGAACTTATCGGCTTATGTGATGAGTTGCAGGCTATTTTGGGAATCATAAAAAACCTCGGTCCCGGGACGGAGGAAAAACAACACATTACCTACCTCCAAACCCTTTTGTACAGAACAATGGGAGAATTTGCCGGTGCCCAGACAATACCCTCAAACGAGATCGATATGTGGGTAGCTGAACTTGAAGAAAAGCAGACCGCATTTCTTAAGGTTACCCCCATCGTCCCAAAATTCGTCATTCCCGGTACCACTCTGCTTGAAGCATGGTATCAATTTACCCGTACGCGGGTACGTTCATTTGAACGGTACTTAGTAGCCACAGCCATGCAAAATCCCAGCCTATCCAAATACATTCCCTTTTTTAACAGATTGTCGGACTACCTATTCATCCTTGGTCAGGCATATGGGCTTTCCCAGGAAGACGCGAAGGTGTAAGATACAAGTACTGTTGCGTCTATAGTTCAACGGATAGAATGGCAGTTTCCGGAACTGCAGATGAGGGTTCAATTCCCCCTAGACGCACATTAGAGACTGTTAGCGAGTCATCGAGCTTACAGCCTCTTATGTCCCGCCGAAGC
Organism: Patescibacteria group bacterium; assembly: GCA_041665145.1. Lineage (GTDB taxonomy): Bacteria > Patescibacteriota > Microgenomatia > UBA1406 > UBA1406 > JBAYJK01. The sequence continues at coordinate 58,930 of JBAYJK010000001.1, read as the reverse complement.
CCAAAGGGCGAAGGAGGACGATTTTTGCGCTCGTAGCTCAGTGGTAGAGCACTACTCTTATAAAGTAGGGGTCCTTGGTCCGATCCCAAGCGAGCGCACACTCTCCCCAATTTGACTCCTTCATAGTATTTTGATAGCCTTCTCAGTAAGCTCATAGTGAGGAATTGGATAGTTTCGGGCGTGTGGCCCGCCGTTTGAGGCGGGATACGAGGAGAGGGGTCTTCCCGCAAAGGCGGGAGGCAATCGAACTCCCGATATCCGACTACGTCGGTATCGAGGAAGCATCTGCGGAAACCCTCCGGCTGTAGTTGTCAGTCGAAAGGCACGGTTTAAAACATGGAGCAATCCATACACAAAGACCGCCGGCCATAATAACTTTCTTCGTTTGTGAGCCCCGTTATAAATTTACCTACTTTTATATGTGTGGTATTTTTGCATACCGGGGCGGTAAAAGCGCCCCTGCCTTATTATTAACCGGATTACAGCGGCTCGAGTACCGCGGGTACGACTCGTGGGGATTTGCGGTAACAGACGGTTCAAACATATCTGTTGAAAAGGCCATTGGTCCGATCGGCCAAAAGAATTCCCTTTCATTGCCCGCTCACACGCATAGTGGAATTGCCCATACCCGCTGGGCAACTCATGGGTCCGTATCTGAAAAGAATTCACACCCGCACTTTTCAACCGACAAATCTTTCGTATTGGCCCAAAACGGCATTGTCGAAAACTGCGGGGAGCTGAAAATAAACCTCCAAAAAAAGGGTTATAAATTTATCACCGAAACCGACACGGAAGTTATTGTTCGTCTTATCGAGTCTATTGTGGTTTCGGTAAAAGTATCACTTCCCCACGCGGCACGACTTGCGGCACAGAGACTTCTGGGCAGAAATACCTTTATTATTATTGACAGAAAAGGTCAAATAACCGCGGTGCGAAATGGTTCTCCGTTGGTTGTGGGAAGGAATTCAAAAACATCCGACTTATTTTTATCCTCGGACACTTTGTCTTTTGCGGAAGAAGCGGATGAACTTTTAGTGATAGATAACGGGCAAATAGTTACCGTAGAAAACAACGGGAAGATTGAAGTTGCAAGTACCGGTTCGGGAAAACCTGTGTCTGTCCGATTTGAGAAATTACATCTCAAGAAAAACACGATCGATCGTGAAGGATACCCGCACTTTATGGTAAAGGAAATCCACGAGTCGCCTGTTGTCATGCGGCAACTTACCTTACAACCGCAAGAAAAATACCGAGAGCTTGGTGCTGTAATTCGGAATGCCCGTACCGTATATACGATCGGCTCCGGAACCGCAGGGGTAGCCGCTTCTCAAATTGCATTTTATTTGAGAACATACGCACATATAAATGCCATAAGCCTCATCGGTGCAGACGCGCGGGATTACTACCAATTTTTCTCGGAAGGAGACGTGCTGATTGCACCCTCTCAAAGTGGAGAAACGGCAGATGTTTTGGAAGTTTTGGAATATGCCAAAAAGCAGGGGGTGAAAATCGCCTCTTTCGTAAATATGCCGGGATCAACGATGACACGGATTTCCGATTTTCCGTTTCTTTCGGAAGCAGGCCCGGAAATATGCGTGATGTCCACAAAAGTTTTTGTCTCACAATTAACGTGGGGATATCTTCTTGCAAAATCTGCAGCAGGGAAATATCAATCAGCCGTACAGACCATCAAGTCCTCCGCTGACAGCATACAAAAATTACTCGAAAGTACCGCATGGCATAAAAATATTGAGAAAGTGGCGCAAAGACTAGAAAAATGTTCCGACATTTTTTTGTTGGGAAAATACCAAAACTTGAACATCGTGAAAGAAGGGATGGTAAAACTTATCGAAGGGTCATACAAACATGCACATGCAATTCCGGCGGGAGACCTGAAACATTATGCAATCACGCTTATGGAAAAGAACGTTCCGGTAATAACTGTCTTGTCGAATGACACAACCAAAGAAGAGGTTTTGAATGCGGTGCACCAAGTTAAAGCACGGGGAGCAACGGTTATCGGCATTGCCCCTTTTTCTGACGGTTTGTTTGACGCACATATACCCATGCCGGATTGTGGAGAATTAAGTGCCGTCGCAAATATTATTCCCTTACAACTTGTGGCATATCATGTGGCGGTGCTTTTAGGCAACGACGTCGATCATCCGCGCAACATAGCCAAAAGCGTAACGGTAAAATAAAAACAGGACAAGTATGTAAATGTTTTTGGTTAATTCGGATATTGTGGTGTGAAGAATTCGGGAAAGTTTATGCAGAACTTTTACCGTCGGGTTTGCAACTCCCCGCTCTATTTTGCCCATATACGTTCTGTCGACATCCGAAGCATATGCGAGTCGCTCCTGAGAAATATCAAGCATTCGTCGGCGATTAATAATATTCCAGCCAAGCTTCTTGTAATAGCTTAGTCCGCACATTAAGCATATATTTAATCAGCGGAAATGCATACCAACGAGACAATCGCGTCATGAAATCGGACGAGCTGATAAAATTAATCCGTGTTGTTTACTTCTTTTTTCATCGTTCTCCCAACCCTCCTTCTTTGGATTGTATTTAATAAACTCATCAAAAGCACATACTTAAAGCTGTCACTTTCATGGTTCGGTGGGCAATATATCCTTGCAACATTCACCTTCTTTTCTGCAACAGTTCTGAGTTTGTTTCCCATGAGCGGGCTGTTCTCAAAAGCTCTGATGATGAGTTTTGTTCTGTTACTTTTGCTCCTGATAATTGCGCATAAATATGTGGTGGTACAACTCAAGAAAGTACGCTACAGCAAAACCAATCTGTTTACGTTTGCTCTGCTATTAGCCGTATTCCTATTTTCCGCGTATTTCTACAAACCGCATTTAGAATCGGACGGAGGTGTGATTTATACGAGTCCTGCATATTGGGATTTTCAATGGCATGCACCGCTTATACAAAACTTTGTTCATGGTGATAACATTCCTCCCCAAAACGAATCGTTTGCCGGGATGCCGTCTACATACCATTTCTTTTGGGGTTTTCTGGTTTCCATATATTCGTCTGCAGGGTTGGGACTGGTTGACAGTGTAAATCTGATCAGTGTTCTCAATTTGTTTTTTTTGCTCGTAGGAATAATCGGGATCGGAGAGGAGTTATTTAAATCGCTAAAAGTGGGAATTCTAGCAATGCTTTTCACCGTAACGTCGTCTAGCCTGCATATTCTCCACTACTTTTCCCAACCTCCGTACCGCGACTTATTACGCACAGTGACAAACATATTTACCAATGCGGCAAATCCTTACTTTTTTTCTTTCATTCCCGGCAACCCATACGGTTACAACGGTAATATGTTCAATATGTTTTATTTCCTGGCTGAGCGACAAATGGTTATGGGAATTATTCTTTTAATTTTCTTCTTATGGCTACTCTATAAACGGGAAAAAATTCCGAACAAAGCATTAATACTGGCGGGGGCCCTTGCGGGTATGAGCATTCTGTGGCATTTGTATATATCAATAACAATTGCGTGTTCTTTATTGTTTCTTCTCATCTTTGATAAAGACAAAAGGAAAACACTCTACTTTCTATTACCGTTTAGTGCCATTTTTCTTTTACATATACTCTATTTCAAGAGCCTGATGCAATCGGTATGGTTTAATCCCGCTATCGGAAACTTTCCAAAAATCAACTTCAGCTTTCCAACCATGGGGAAAATTTATCCCTTATCCCTTATTAATGCTGTCGGGTATTATGTCTATGCATATGGCCTGAAAATTCTCTTTTTCATTTTCGGGTCTGCTCTTCTGTATAAAAGAAACAAAAAACTTACCGTATTGTTTCTATCCGTTGTCATTCCCACCTTTATATTGGTTAACACCATCCAATTGTCGCCTCTGTCCATTTATGACAACCACAAATGGCTCCGACCGATGAACATATTTGTAGATTTAATAGCAGCTTATGCTTTATATGAAGTGTTTAAACATAAGGGCAGGACCATGTTGTTTGTCGGCTCACTATTTTTCATCCTCATGACAGCCTCAGGATTTCTGGAACTTATTCCATTTTTTAATTCCCAACCTTCCATCCCGTATGCTTATGAAGCTTCACCATTAGTTTTGCAGCTGCGACAAAAAACGTCTCCAGACGCGGTTTTTCTTACGTTACGTACCCGTGAAATTCATATGGCAGGTAGAAAAGTATTCTTGGGTAATTACGCCGGGCAGGATTTGCAGCTTAATACTAAATTACGCTTTGGTGTCCTGCAAGGAATCTATTCGTCTCATACTGCGGACGACGTCTGTTCATTAGCGCATGCGTATGACATTGATTTTGTCGAGACAAAATATTTCAAAGATCAGTCAGCAATTACTCATACGAAACAATTAAAAGTGGGTAAAGGAAAAAACACAATGACTTTGGTTGATATTGCCAGGAGCTGTGATATTAAGTAATCGTATAGTCGACTACTTTACCGGATTCATCACACACAAACTCCCCGAAAACTTTCTTTTCGCCGAGCACCATCGGCAGCCAATAGTGGGCATCGTCCCACATGGTGGTATAGGGAATTTTATGTTTTTCGAACCATTGCGGTTTGATTTCCTTTGTTTCTTTGGGTTCCCCGTTCCACTTTTTTATCAGGTATACGTGCACCTCCTGATTCCATATTTCGTCTTCAATGTGGGGAAAATAAAAATTGACAACTCCACAGTCTACTAGTTCACTTGTGGTTACTTCCGTCTCCTCATACAGTTCGCGTTTCGCGGCGTCTTCGATTGTTTCCCCTTCTTCGGCCTTTCCTCCAATACCCGTCCAGTTCCCTTTCCCGAATCCAATCTTTTTAAATCCGAGTAAAATTTTATCTTCCGTAACTAAAAACACGACCGTCGCCTTTCTTGGCAGGTTTTTTATTTTTTGTTTGTAAGATTGCAGGAGTACGCCCATATTTCAAGTATATCAGGATAGTGATAAAATGACTTACATGGGAATCTCCATAACCGACCCTACCCGTCTCGGCACATTGGAAGTGGGATGGTGGAAAGCTCACAATGAGAAAAATAAACCCGAGATGGTTAAATTACTCACTGAACAAAATATGCTGCTTTATAAGCTCGATGAAGAAGAAGCTGAAAAAGCTTTACAGCTCCTCGCCGGAGGAGTGAAATTCCATGACACGCGAGAATGGGACAAAGCAATAGATGAAGTAACAAAGTATTATGCTCTGATAAAATCCAAAACGGGTGCCGCATTCAATCCGGAGGAGATGGGAAAACTGGAAGTCGCCTGGTGGCAACTTCATGACAAACTTGAACATGAATTAGACAAAACAGAACTTGCCCGCTTGTTTGCTTTGCTCTATGCGACACAATTCGGGGTTGATGTTGAACTATTAACATATGCCGGAGAATTAAAGGCAGCAGCGACGTATGAACATGATTTAGCGGAAGACCCAAACACTCCGCTAGAAGATGTGGACGCACACTGGGATAAAGCAAAGGGGTTGCTTGTTGGTTTCTACGAAGAATTGAAAAAAGTCACTGAAAACCCAATTCGCAGCTGATACTATTCTTGCGCTTTCTCGATTGTAGCGAGGAATTTTGTTACCTCGTCATTTGTTGAAGTGGTAAAGTACCGGAAAACATCTAGTGGATTTACCCATTTAAGTTTTGCCAAACCACCCTTCGGTTTAGATTGAGACGTGATTTTCGGAATACAATAAAAGTATAGAGCAATTATCTGAATAGGTTTCAATCCTGAATCTGGATGTATTCGAGCACTAACCAGACTTTTAACCTCTACTTCCATAGCAGTCTCTTTTTTGACTTTTCCTCGTAGTTCCTCCTCAAAATTTAACGTTTCAAATTTCCCTCCAGGAAACACCCAACTTAAATTATCAACCCACGCATCTTTTTTCTTTCGTGCACCGATAAGAACTTTGCCATTCTCAACAATTATTGCAAGACCGATCACTAATGTTTGTTGCTCAGCCGTAGACTTAACGTCCCAATAGGATTTCAGTATAGTCGCAAGGTTTTTCTCAGTTGGTTTAATAACCGAAGTTGCGTTTTTATTATTTTCTTCCAGCAAATGACGGAACATTTCGCTCTTCGTCATGTGTTTTGCTGTAGCAATCTTCTCGAATCTTTCTTTTAATTCCGGTGGAATAGAAAATCCCAGCAAGCTTGTTTTTCTCATAGTTATACTTTGTTTAACTTAGCTAAACTATTATACACTACGGGAAATAGCTATTACAAATACTTGAGGAGAAAGACTGCCGAATTATTTTTGCCATATTGATAGTCTTTGATCCACCCAGCATCAACGAAACCATTCTTTTTGTAGAAGTCAATTACTTTTTGGTCGTCTTTATTTGTATAAGTGAATAGCTTTAGAGCACCTTTATGCTTTACTTCAACTTCAATCTTACGCAACAGTTCAGTCCCTACCCCCTGCCCGGAAAATTTAGGAAGAACTGCAGCTATTACAATTACCCATTTCTCTAAACCCTCTTTCCCGTTAATCGGACTTTCTTGCTGAGCATATAGCATACCCACAATCTCACCGGAATCACTTTCGGACTTAACACACAGACCTCTACCTGATTTAAGATTGTCCTTCATTTCGCTAAAAGAGAACCATTCCTCAAGAGAAGAATCAGGAGTATTTTGAAAGGCGCTTTGTGCAACCAACTTTATTTCCTCAAGATTACTTTCTGGATTTACAAGATTCACATGCATTGTCAAATTATACAATTTAAGTACGTCATTTGCAGGATTGCTATACTTAGAAAATGCGAAAACATATTCGGGCAGTGGCCATTATTATTAAAGACAGTCAAGTGCTGTTGATGAAACGGAACCGGTTTGGAGAAAAATATAATGTATTTCCGGGTGGAGGCGTAGAAAACAACGAGACAGTTGAAGAAGCCGTACTGCGGGAAGTGATGGAAGAAACCACATTGGAAGTAAAAATAGACAAACTGCTCTATCACCACCATTATCCCGAAGACAGCGACCAATATTTTTACCTCTGTTCGCACATATCCGGAACGCCACAGCTTGGGGATGGAAACGAAAAAGAATCAATGGATAAAAAAACCGGAGATTATTATGAGCCGATGTGGGTTGAGGTTGATGCCTTGAAAGATATGCTCGTGTACCCTTTGGAGATCCGCGATTGGCTCTTGAAAGACATAAAAGACAACTTCAAAAATACCCCACGGAAAGCAATTATCGATATAAAGGATTTGAGACGAACATTGTAAACCTGAATTACTTTTTCTTTTTTCCTTTTACCACCCACGCTCCCCCAACAATGCAGGCAAAAAGAGCAATGAGAAATCCTATTTCTAAATTAGTCATATATTTATATTACCAAAACTACTTAAGTATGTACTCCCAACCCGGCTGCCACACTTTTCGTTTTCGCCAATCTTCCGCAAATGCCTGTTCCCACGTTTTTCCATTTACTAGTACGTCTAGCGCCAGTTGGGGTGCTTTATGAGCAACAATTGCGATGTTTTTACCGTCATATGTGCTCTTTAAATATTTAAGAAAATCCTCTACCCTGGACTTAACTCCCTCATAACTTTCTCCGTGAGGAAAAACAGTGGTTACATATTTCTCCTGCAACGGCTCGACTATTGAAGAAGGTTTGCCGTTAAAATCTCCATAGTTACACTCTCGTAATCTTTTATCAGAAACAATCGGAGTTGCTTTTTCAAAGATCAACCGAGCAGATTCTACTGCTCGTTTTAAATCCGAACAAAAGACTACGTCAAATTTTCTGTTTTTAATGAGATCTTTCAGATCAACTGATTGTTGCTTTCCCAACTCGGAAAGCTCTACATCTGCCCACCCGGAAGAAATATCTTTTTCATTATCAGTTGTTGTTCCGTGGACAAAGTATGTTAAGTGGATTGACATAGCGACTATGCTAACAACTTAGGACTATTGATAGTTTTTCGTTTTTTAGGTTTGGGGTACGGCAGGCTTTCAGCGGTAATACGAATTAACTGCGATAACCAATTACTGTCTTCAATTTTATCACCAATCATCATGGAAGGTTTCGCTCCTTTGTATGCACAGCCTTCCTGGTAGTCTGTACCGACAAACTTCTTCCCCTGTTCCGTAATCTTTATATACAAAGTATCGTCGCAAACCAAACCGACTACTTTTCCGTCATAATACAGCGCATACTCGCCAAACATTTTCCGTGCGGAAACAGTTTTGAGAGATTCGAGCTGTTCCAGAATAAAGTCGATGGTTGATTGCTGGGTTGACATAATTAAGAACGCTGTTCTATCTGTTAGCTTGTTTTCTCAGTTCATCTTTCATCTTATCATCGAGGTATCCGAGCAATACATGCCCAAACTCCTGTTCAATTCTTGCGCGATCCGCCAGGTCCTTCGTTGGATCTCCTTGGTTAAGACCACTTTCGTATCCTAAATCTCTCGAGATTCTAGCGACCAATGATGCTAAATATCGTTTGTTTTGTACAATAACAGCTTCTATAATTCGCAACCTTTGAGTTTCTTCAGTTTCTTGGGCTGCAGCCGGAACAAGCGCGGTTTCAAGTTCTTCCATTACATGCGAATATAATATTTTCCCTGGATTATGTCAATAACAAGCGTCTTTTTAAGAATAAACTGAGTTATTTGGAGCTGGTAACCGTAATTGGCTCGAACCACTTTGGCCTGGATAAACTTATCAAACAATATCTACTTCAACCAGATTTACCGTTAAGTTCTTTTATCAAAATCGGCTTACGGTACTACATTACTCGTGAGCTGATTGTACAACTTAATGGGCTGAAAGAATATCTCAAAATCGAAAATTTCAAGGATTTTTCAAGGCAGTGTTCATAATTTACTAAAAAACATTAGATATATGAAGTCTCACTTTATTGGCTTAAGATGTCTTTCAGACCTTGATAAGCAGGAGATGTTTCTAAACTTTTTCTGATAAACTGTAAATCTAGTTTTCCGTCTTTAATGGGCAAAGCTATCTGGATATCCTTGCTGATTTTTTGTTCATTACACTTACGAAAATATGAGAATCTCCAACTAGATTGATTTATAACGGAACAAATAAATAACTTTGCTTCTATTGAAGCAAACTCTGGTTTCAGACTGCAGACCAATATATCTGCAACTGCAGAAAATTTATAAGGGTGATAAAAAGCACGGTATTTTGACCCGTTGGCAGGAATTGTAATAGTGTTTTCAAACATAGCAGCCTGATTTATACTGTGAAAACCACCTATTCCATTATTTTCTTCAGTGGTTGTAACAACAGGAATAGTTCCTGGTTTCAGTTGATTTAATGGTAGACAATCACCCCGAGTGATATTTTCAAGAACATCAGCCATATTTACAAGTTTAAAACTACCTGGAGCTAAGCTAATTTTAGCTGGCCTTTTTTGGTGCAAAAGGATGTTAAAAAGATTTTGAGTAGTTGAATCAATGTCAATGTTTCGTTCTATTTTTTCGTCTAAATATGCTTCTACACCGCAATCTACAGATTGATCATTTCGATCTATTTTCTTATATCCAATGACTTTCTCAATTTCTTCTGGAGCTTTATTTAATATTAAAAATGCCTTAAGTTCTTCCAAAATCTTATCCATATTTGATGGAATATTGCTGCTTGGCAATCTTTTTGACTTTTTCATCGTAAAACCGTCATCCATAATTGCCCAAAAGACTTTTTCATCTGAATGAGGCTTCCACGCTTCTATAATGACAATATATGTTCCTTTGTGGGCGTTTGGCAGAAATAGATCCTCTGACAGTTTAATAACTGCTTTCAAAGTATGTCTTTTCAGAAGATTGTTTCTCCAGGTGATTTCCCCTCTTCCATCGCTCGTTGATGACATTGTTGAAACGGGTAACACAGCAAGCAACAAACCACCGTCAGACATCTGAGATAAAGCGTGATCTACAAACTTATACTCTGGATCTACTAAAGCAAATGGTGGATTCATTAATGTTCTTGTGATAAATCTCTCTGGATTATTGCCTGCTGCCATTAATCTTTCATATTCTTTTTGTTTAATACGTGTATGGATTTGTCCTTCTTTGAAAAAGAGGTTATCGAAAGTATTGCCTTCGTAAATATTGCTATTTCCATCACCTCTAAAGATCATATTTACTAGGGCAAGACCAACAACTTCTGGATCTTGTTCGATTCCATAGATATGTGATTTTTTGAAAGTATCTATATGGGATGGTGAAGATTTTTTAACCCTATCTAATGCTGCAACCAAGAAGCCGCCAGTACCACACGTCGGATCGAGAATATAATCCTTATCTGTAATATTTAACGCTTCTGCTGAAAACCTCGTTATGTGTCTGGGTGTCAGCACAATCCCTATTTCTTTTGCATCGTTCGCATATTTTAAAAATATTTCATAAAATTGCCCTAACAAATCAGATCCACTATTAATTGCTGATTTTATGTTTATACTTCTTAATTCTTGAATACAATCAACCAGGGCTCTACGATTTTTCCTATGGTTATCTCTAGATGTTGGTAAGCTTATGGCTACCTCCTGAGCAAAATTTTCTTTTCCATATTTGTTAAGTAAAGATCTTACCCTAGAATTTATATCTGCAATCAAAGTTGTGGGGTCATCACTGATAGGTAGATATTCGTCATTTGCTAATGCCAGCAAAAGAGAAGCTATTACTCGAGCCCTATTTCTTTTATTAATTGCGCCATCATGAAGGATTTGGTTAATTCCATTGGCCTTTTCGATAAATAACTCTTCAGGTATTTCCTGATCTTGAAGATTTGGATCATTTAAATCAACAATTTTACGTGCTTGCTCTTGGCTTATAAAACCAGTTGTGTCAACACTGTTTATTTGTACTCGTTTCCAAGATATTCCATCAAAAAAATATGTTTCAACCAAGAATGTGTTGTTTTCGTGACCAGCAACTCCAGTGGCAAATAAACATTTAATTTTTTTACTGGTGTTTATTTTTGCGGCGTAATCTATTTGAGCTTCTTGAATTGCTTTCTGCAAATCTCTATGTTCTGCTTTAGCCTCTATAGCCCAATAGATATTCTCTGCAACCTTGACTAGATTTTCAGGTTTACCACCTTCCAGAAGCGGTTTGAGAATTGGATCATGTAAAGATTCATTTTGGGTAAATACCTGACCATCATGATGCTTAAGAGGGCTACGGACATTCCAACCAAGATCTTCAAGTGATTTTAGAATGAAGGGATAAGAGCGAAATTCTGAGTTTGTCGACATGTAATCTTAGTTTAACTCAAATCAAATAAAAAAGACAGTACTCCCTTAAGGGTGCCTAAAACAGGTCCGAATGCGGTTACCAGTCAAATTTTTTCCAGGCTAACCCCTAAAAACAAAAAAACTGGCTCGTACCAGGTTTTCAAGGCTAAATTTGAAGTTTTTTCGTTTTATTACCATATGGAGCGGGATACGGGAGTCGGACCCGCTTCTCTGCCTTGGCAAGGCAGCGTACTACCGCTGTACTAATCCCGCGGTAATTAACTTCTTAAAGGCGTTTCCACCTTTATAGGATTTTATCACATATTCCCTACCTCGCGCCTCTTTATTTGTTGTGTACAACTCTTGATAAACCAGCACCCATTTCCCTTTTTGTCGCGTAGAAGGGGTGTGTCCGCGATTATGTTCACTAAGTCTTCGATCTATATCATTCGTTGAACCGATATAAAATCTGCCTGAAATAGTGTTTTGTATAACGTATGTCGTATACATGGCGAACCGCTTCTTCCCGCCCTGGCGGGACGTCTACCGCTGTACTAATCCCGCGATATGAAAGGTATTGTATCATGTTTGAGTGAGAACGGGAAGATACTTAGCGAAGAGGTTGTCACGCTCAGCGTGACTTAACCGCGCTCAGCGCGGAAGGCGGGAGATAGAAACCTTTTGTATTTTCTCGGTTTCGTTAACCAGGCCATTCCCGAAAAAGATATTCTTCCCTTCAACAATATCTTTGAAGCAATAATTAAGATCGTCTACTAACTCGAAACCGCTGTTAAGAACCTCATCTTTGTGTAACCAAAAAAGCTTGCCGTCTTTGGTCTCCATGTGTTCCATGGGAATATTTTTCGTAACAACTTCCGTGCGGAAGAAGCACATTAACCAGTCTTCCGCATACCCGCCTTCCAATCTGAAAAAACCAGACAGCTGGATGTTTGCTTTGTCTATAACAAACCCCGTTTCTTCTCTTGTTTCGCGAATTAAAGCATCCAGATGGTTCTCGCCCGGATCAACTCGTCCGCCAACGCCGTTTAACCTGTTTGCATCTACCCGCTTGTCCGGGCTGCGTTGCACAAACAAGTATTCATCTCCGCAATGGATGAAGTTGGTTACGGATGTCTGGACTTTCCGGATGTATTTATCTTCTGACACATTTCCATTATAGTCTGCCGACGACTTTTCGTCCAAGAGCAATGAATGGTTGCTCTACAAACCGATACGAAAAATATGATACGCCTGCCGCAAGCGCAATGGTTCCGAGCGCAATCAGCAGTTCAAAATGAAAAAAGTAATGTTGCAGGAAATTATTATCCACCACATTGAAAAGCAACCGGATGGTTATATACAGCACCAGGAAATGAAAAAGATAAAAACTGTATGAAATTCTTCCCAGGAATTGGAATGCCTTCGAAAGCAAAACATCCGATACATACGCAGCCGGCTTATATACGAGTAACCCCAAAAATAAAACCAGAGGAATATGGCGGACAAAAGGAAAATCTACATCTATAGAAAGTGATGAGATAGTGATTGCCGTTGCAAATAAACCGAAGGTGGCAAGGGCAAGCCATATCCCTTTAAGTCGTATATTTTCAAATTGACCTTTCCACTTCGGAAGGGTAAGACCCGCATAAAACACATATAAAAACGAGACCTCCCGGGAAACATGAAATATCGGACTCAAAAGTATTAACAGGGCGATAATGCACAGATCGACATATTTATGTGTCCGGGAACTGATTATGTAAAATAACGGAAGAAAAAAGGATCCGATAATTTCAGCTTTCAACGTCCACGTTACTCCTCCGAGAGATGTGCTTCTAAAAATCAGATTGGACAGCACCTCTTTAAAAGTTATCGGGAAGTTAAACCAATACTCTGACCACGCAGATGCTGCGGGGAAATGCTGATACGGCCATTTGATGAGAAATAAGGACAACAATAGTATCTGCAATAAGAACACGGGGTAAATACGAAACAGGCGTTTGATATAAAACTTTATGCTTTTGAGAAAAAAGGATGCGGTTGTATCTCTTGCAAGTGACTCTCCTAAAACAAATCCGCTGAGAAGGAAAAAAATACTCACCGCTACCCCACCGTTAACGAGCGTATAAATAAACTCATCAACAAGCGAGGAATTTTTGATCGTTATAAAGGAATGCCCCACGGCAACCATAAGAGCGGCATACCCCCGCAACCCATCTAACACACGGTTTCTTCCGGGAATTTTGTGGGAGTGTGCGGACATGGAAATACAGTATAACAAAACAACAGTGTCTTATGATAAAATAGAATCTGTTTTGGTAATGCCGAGGTAGCCAAGGTGGTCACGGCGGAGGTCTGAAAAACCCCAGATGTGTGTTCGATTCACACCCTCGGCACTAGTTCTGGCAGGTCGGACAAAGAAATGTCCCTCTGCCCCCGATTGCTATTCTCAAAATTTTAGTCCCGCAGTTTTTGCACGGCTTCCCGTTTTGTTTGTATACCAGAAAATGAAGGTGATACGACCCTTTTTGCCCGAGCGCATCCCGGTAATTGTCCTCAGATGCTCCGTGCGTTTCCAAACCCTTCTTGAGTACTTTTAAGATAGCATCGAATAATTTTTGAGACTCATCGGGAGTTAACGTATTCGCCTTTCGTTGAGGATGAATCTTGGCAATATATAATGCTTCGTTCGCATATATATTTCCGATCCCCCCGATCTTTGCCTGATCCATAAGAATTACTTTTATCTGTTGTTTGTTAGCACTTAACATTCGAGAAAAGTAATCTTGCGTAAATTGAGGAGTAAGGGGCTCGGGACCGAGCGGATCTTTTAAAAGGTCCGTTTCCAATTGTTTTTCTGTTAGTAATTTGATCCACCCGAATTTCCGTTCGTCCTGAAAATATATCCTGCTCCCATCCGTAAACATAATAACTGCTCGGGTAAACTTATTGGGAAGTTCCTGTAAATCAAAGTCCGATATTTTCAGAGATTTACTTGTCACCTGCTCATCCCGATAAATAACCCGCCCTGTCATTTTAAGATGAATTGCTAAATATTGTCCGTTACTCAACTTAATAAGCAGAACTTTCGCCCTCCGCTCAACACCGTTGACTTTCAGACTTTTGGACATTAAGACTTTTTCTACCGTTAAATATTCACCTAAAAGTGAATCGAGAACATTAATGGACTGAATGGTTTTCCCGACAATATACTGGGCCAGTTGCCCACGGATTGTTTCAACTTCCGGTAGTTCCGGCATAGTGTTAAACGCGCGAGAAAAATAGTAATACAAGTATTCCGACAGCAATACGGTACCAGGCGAACCCGGTTAAGTCTTTCCGCTGAAGAAAACCAATAAGCCACCGGACAACAAAGTACGCGGAAATAAACGCGGAAACAAATCCAACTATGCTTACCGAAAGATTCTGTGTTATAACCGACCGGTCTGTTTTTAGAGCATCAAAAGCTGCTGCGGAAAGAATAGTGGGAACTGCGAGCATAAAGGAAAACAGGGCTATTTCAACCCGCTCAAACCCCCGTAACATTCCCCCAACCATAACAATTCCCGCCCGTGAAACCCCCGGAATAACGGCAAGCGCCTGGCATAAACCGAGGATCGTCGCATCAACAAAATTCATATCCTTGTTTTTTCTGTGCAATTTTATTTCCCCTTTTTGTATTTTTCGCTCGAGCAGTAGAAATACGACTCCGAACAGAATAAGAGCTAAACTTAAAAGAACCATATTGCCAAGAAAATAACCCTTAATCACTTTGTACAAAACAAATCCGACAATAGCCGTAGGAACAAAACTGAACCCGAGGTTTATAAGCATCTTTTTATCCGTCAATGTTTTGGTAAATGCGAGGGCGACTGCAAGAATCGCACCGGCCTGAATAAAAATCTCAAAGAACTTCCAATATTCGCTTTGCGGAAGACCGAGAATTTTTGTTGCGATAATGAGATGCGCAGTGGACGATATGGGTAAAAATTCGGTAAGGCCTTCAACTACTCCGAGAATTACTGCATACAGATAGTTCATGCGAAGATTATACAAAATGATTTATTTTCGGTATCATTATCCTATGAAACAACAAGCACTTGTCGGATGGGTTGTGATTGCCGTACTCGGCGTGCTGATAGTACTCGGATTGGTTGTCATGAAAATGCAGGTTCCTACAGGTCCCAAAGAAATTGCGTGTACACTGGACGCACAGCTCTGTCCCGACGGCAGTGCGGTTGGCCGCGTACCGCCAAGCTGTGATTTTGCTCCCTGCCCGACAAAGGGCATCCCAGATACTCTGAACCAATAATCTTCCAGCTAACTAGATCAGTTCTTTTGTTTTCAAAAGAGTGAAATAGGCTTTTTTGGTCTCAATAACAGCTCCTACTCCGATGACGGTGGCAAGGAGACACACCAGCCCTCCGATGAACGGAATCGAAGTAGCAAGCGCCAGTACTGCGAGCCCGACAAATAGAGCTAAGTATGGGGACTGCTTAACCTTAAGCATTCTGAAAACCTTTTCCCCGACATACAAGCCGACAAAGATATGGGAAATGTACAACAGAGTTACAAGAGCAAACATCAAGAAGAAGGCAATCGGCATACCGAGTAACGTTATGAACAGCATCACCATAAGTACCGGCATGAGTATAAGGGTTATAAATCCGATTCCCGCAGACATCATGAGCTGTTTGTCCATATAGTCCGTGGTCTTCTTCATGAACTTGGGAGCCAGATACATTAACAACCACCCGACAATACAAGCTGCGAGGAAGCTGAAAACCTTGAAAGCAATTCCGGCACTACGCGATGCGTTTTGGGCTACTTCTGCCCTTACCTTCATGTCTTGTGTGTATGTCTGCTTATGGAAATTAATCATACCGGAGACAGTTGCGCCCGGTTGCATGGTTGCTTTGGTCTCGCTGTAATATGTAGCGTTACCATCTATGCTGGCATTAGGTGTAAGCACAAGCGTTCCTGTCGCAGCAAGTAGATTTCCTCCGATTTTTTCACTTACCGTCACTTGCCCACCAACCAACACCGCACCCAGTGTAACCGGAGCCATAACGTGTATTTGCCCTCCGGCAATCACAACGCTTTTCCCGATAGCTGCCGTTTTGACAAGTGTGACGTTTCCACCGAAGGCGGTAATGTTTCCGTCAACTGTTCCGGAAACGGTTATTTGTCCACCAGCGCTCCGCACGCTTCCGGTAACAGTTCCGTCAACATTCACGGTTCCTGCTGCAACAAACAGGTCTCCGTTCAGCGTTCCGTCAATCGTCACAGTCCCACCTGCCACATATGTATCGCCGTTTACGGTTCCTAGAACAGTTACCGCGCTTCCTGCAGCAAAATAGTTTTCGTTAACAATGGTATCTTTGGACAATACAATGTTTTTGCCGTTATCAAATGTCTGGGCAGAAACAACGTGGGGAAATAACAACATAAGGGTTAAAAGAAACAAAAATAGTTTTTTCATACAAGAATTATAGTATTTATCAAAAAGCAATACAAATAAAGCTCTGTGTTTGTTTACTTACCGAGAAATTGAAGTACTTGTTCGGTTGTCGGATTCACATTCGTACTGACTCTCAATGCCGCCGTCGCATTGGCAAACTCCCCTGATTCTTTGAGTGGAACACCTGTAAGGTATTGTGAAAGAAATCCTGCATTAAAAGCGTCCCCTGCCCCGACGGTACTGACTGCAGTTACAACATGGCCGGGTACCGTGATGTCTGTGTGAGCATTTTTAATCCTGCATCCGCCTTTACCTAACTTGACAACAACTATTTTCGGACCCATACGTAAAGCTATTTCTAATGCTTTTGTTAGATCATTTTGTTTGGTAAGACCTAAAAGCTCTTCGAGATTTGGAAAATATCCCTCTACATATTGCATAGAGTCGGCAAGTGACTGAAATTGATCTTTGGTTGCATCGACAGGAATTCGTCCGTGATCGAGGAAAATTCGCATCCCGCGTTTTGCTAAAGTACCAAGCAACATTGGATAGTCCTTAAATAGATTTGTTTGCTTAAGAAATCCGCCTAAATACACAGCGCCCACCGTATCAAAAAACGGATTTTGAAGATTAATGTCTTTGACGGATAACGTTTGATTGGCGTTGCCTGCAACGAGTTGAATATTCTCTCCGCCTTTTAGTATTACTCCCGTGTCAACGCTTGTCTGAACTGCCGGGTTCTTGTCCAACTTCACGAGGTCCGCGGCAATACCGTATTCTTTGAGCAACGTAAATAGTTGGTGTCCCGGTCCGTCATCGCCGACTTTTCCGATGAGTCCGACCGTTCCCCCAAGACGTTTTGTTTGAACCGCAAAGTTTACAACCGATCCGCCCGGTCGCACTTCCCACGAGCTTGCTCGGTATTCTTTACCCGGTTTGAGCATTAATGAGTCGTCCGTAACAAGCCCGAGGTAGTTGGTTTCCACATACACATTCCCGATTGCCGCAATTGCCGTACCTTTAGTAGTCATAGGGGTTATTCTATATGCTCTGAGGATCTTTCGCAACAAACACCATTCTCTTTATTAAGTTAATGTACTTTGTAGTACAAAAATATGTGATAGTGAAGACGCGTGTTACAATACTTCTATGGAACTTATCAATAAAGAAGGATACAGGGAATTCACTATTGTGGAAACATATGAAGCCGGCGTCAAATTGACTGGACCGGAGGTGAAGGCTATCCGGGACAATCGCCTTGTTTTCCAGGGAAGCTTCATAAAATTCATGAATAAAGAATTGTACTGGATCAATGCCGAAATTCCGCAGTACAAATTTGCTCACCTCGACGATTATGATCCGAAACGAACCCGAAAAATACTGCTCAAAAAACATGAAATGGTGCGTCTCCAAAGCAAAATCAAAGAACATCCGGGTTTGACCATCATACCCCTAAAATGTTATACTAAGAACAGTTTTCTGAAGCTTGAGATCGCTCTTTCAAAAGGCAAAAAGGCCTACGAAGTTAAGTCCGTCGAAAAGAATCGTGACATCAAACGTCACGAGAAACAGGCAGCGAAAGAATATTTGAAAAAGTAAATACGAAATTCGAATATCGAATCTCGAAACAAACTCGAAGCTTTAAGTTCCAAAAGAAGTTTCGGATTTCGTACTTCGTATTTCGAATTTTCTTTTAATTGGGGATGACGGGCATCGACAAGAGTCGTGGCCTTATTGGTTGCAGGTCGGATCTATCCGTTAAATAGCAAAATACGTGCAGAAAAACTCTCACGCGATGAGGCTGAGTATCTAAGTGCAGCTGATCAAGGAGCTTTTGCTTCTTATCAGTTCGCTTACGCTGCGTAAGCTTCATTTCCCCGCTTAGCGGGGCGTCACCACTATGGACGCCGATAAGTAGTGACTGGCGAAAACTTTCGGCTTTGGTTGACGGGGAATGAGATCTACCGACGTCGACCGAGAAATAAATGATCTCGCTTGCCTCGCCGAAAGGCGGGACTAAACTTTGCTACAAAACCGATAAGGACAAACTTTTGCACCCCGGTTCAACTCCGGGCATCTCCACCCCTTCGTCCGCGGCATAGCCGGGACTACGGTAGGTGCACGGCACTTATCCTTCTATCTTAGTTTGGAACCATGACAGAAGGGGTGTGCCCAACGTAGCCCGTAGGGCGAAGTGGCACCGTATTGATGTATATAAACCGTAGTCTTTTTTCCTTTCTCTCTGTATTCTTTGTTTGTGTTTTATACATATATCCTTAGACTCTCTACAGGCAGATATTACATTGGTTTTTCATCTTGCCTACAATATCGGGTAAGCGCTCATATGAATGGGTTGGTTACACAAACCAAAAACTGTCGGCCATTGAAACTGGCTTTTTACGCGGCTTTTGTCTCCAAAAAGAAAGCGTTGGATTTTGAAACATATCTCAAAACAAATTCAGGTTTTGCCTTCAGAAACAAACGCTTAATATCCCCATTGCCAATGCTATAAGTTGAATGTGGAGCTCCGCGGTGCTATAATATGAAGTCGGATAACTTTTTTACGGAGGCAACTAACATGTATCGCTCAGGAAACCGACGGTTGGTGCCGCAAGACAGTGTCTTGCGGTGGATTTTGCAGGGTCGGCCAGGCCGCAATGCGGGCCTTGAGCTGGTTTTGCAAGTCCGTTTCGTTACGCTGCCCAGTGGCAGGAAGGGCTTAATCCTTATGGAGTCAGGAACTGTAATCCCTGACGAAGTTGAGCTCAGCGGCATGTCGCCGTCTGACACGACTGTCTATAAGGGAAAGGTCGCATGGCGCGAGGGCGGCGGCATGGTTGTGTTGTTCGAAGGCGACGTGTATGATCTCTTGAAAGTGGAGGCAGTGCGTCCCGATGACGGGATGCTGTACTTCCACACCTGGCCACCCGAAGGAATGGGTGGCGGTGAGATTGTCTTCACGGACGATCAGAATCTTGAGAGCGCACGCGTTACCTAAACACCGACCAGACAGGTCTTCGGCATGACGCCGGAGACCTGTCCTAATTTTCCCCATGTACACCTGATCACATACTTTGTTCAAATATGAGGTATATAATCCTCACTAATTGTGAAAAAGCTTTTGGTAGCACTACTTTTCGCACTCATTCTTGTTTCGATTCCTCGTTCGGTTTTCGCCCGATCCGGATGCTGTAGTCATCATGGCGGTGTGTGTGGATGTGGGTGTTGTGATGGCTCGTCGTTGTCCTCCACGTGCGCACCATATTATCCGGAGTGCAGTGGTGAAGGAGCTATACAACAAATTCCGCAACAGAGAACAGTATATGTTCCACCAACAAGCACACCCGTTCCACTGCCAACATGGACACCAGTTCCGACACAAACGCCTACGCCAGAACCAACAATTACGTTAACCCCAACCCTCACGCCATCAGTTACTCCCACTAGTACTCCAAAACCAAAAGTTACCCGTAAACCCAAAGTGACAATAAAAGTTCTTGGTGTGCAGGCGACACCTACAAAAGTACCGAGTAAAGGGTTCTGGGGATGGCTTAGGGGATTATTTAAATAATAATGCTCTGTATAGATTGCTGAATCGAGGAAACACACACCGGAAGTCAAAAATACTAATGGTCTAAATGTATCAATAAACGCGTTCTATCCAGCTACCTCATAGAAAATAACTACTAAAAGATATATAATATGGTAGTAACTTGAGCGTTACTATATTGTATGACTAAATTGAAGGGAATAGTTATCTTATTTATAAAAAGAATTATAAGCTTGAATTGGGCTAGCTACTTCTGGTTAACACTTACGATATTTATCGCAGGATTTTGCTTTTTGATTGCGGAAAATCAAATTTTGTTTTTAACAAAGGTAAGATCGATAGCTTTTTGGTCTCTCCTGATTGTTGTTACTTTGATATATAGTGTAGTAATAAATTTTGTTTTTGCTTTCAAGGCAAACCTATCTAAAGAAAAAATAAACAACCAGCATTCTTGGATATTCTATTACTTTTTTGCTTTAATTTCTTCTCCCCTTGTCTCGTTTATTATTAATAAATACGTGTTATCTGCTATATGTCTGACATATAATACATTTTGTTACCGTAATCTCGGCATAACTCTTATAGAAAAATTTCCACTAAACGGCAATAATAATCTATTAAAAATAGTTTATTGGATATTCAATAATAATCCTGACAGTTTACTTATCAGAATTGTTATCCTTGGATTAGGATTGCTGTATTTCTTAACTCTAAAAACTAGAGATTTATCTACTTCGCTTAGATTTGCTGCGGGTTCAGTAGGTAGTAAAGACGATGATTTTAATTTTAATATCCCAGCCAGAAATATCGCAAACAATCTTAAAGATACAAGTGAATTTGTAACGGTAGCAGCGTTGTATGGTGATATGGGTTATGGAAAATCGTCCTTTGCAAGAATGGTTGTTGAGAACATAGAAAGAAAAGACATGCTGTATACCTATATATCGTTGACTGAAACGAATGAAGCTAAAGATTTTTCGTTATTATTTTCTGAGAGATGGCTTGAATCTCTGCAAGAAAGGTATCCTAAAATAAACATCATAGATGGATCTTTCTTTTTGAGCTCGCTACTCAGGGAAAGTGGTTATGGGGTTTTTTCAGAATTTTTTTCATTCTTAACAAAGATGAATAAAGGGTTAACTAAAACAAAAAGCAAATATAATGATCAATTTATAGATATCAAAAGTAAATACGTAACTTCCAACATTGCACAACTATTTGGTAATGTTCCAGAGTTTAAGGAGAAATTATGGCTAATTATGGTTGATGAAATAGAGAGGGCGAGGTTAGACGAGATATATAAACTTATTGAAACTATTGAGCGTTTTAAGTCTGAAGGAAGAACAGGCTTGCCAGTAAAGATAGTGTTTTTGTTATGCATTTCAAAAACAGATTTAGAAACTATTTTAGAAAAGCATACTGACAACAACAAAGAGATAGCAAAACATATAGAAAATTTCTTATTTGATGACCCGAAAAATATTACAAGAAATCTTTATCTCCCTCCTGTTTCTTACAAAGATAGGAAAAAAAACGTTATTAGCCTAATAAAGCCGATAATGGAGTCATATTCAATAAAGACGAATCATAAAATTGAGAGTTATGAAATAAATTTATTATTTGACCCAGACAACAGAGATATTCGTGAAGAAGATGCGATGGGCTATATACTCGGGAAATTAAGCTATGAAACTCCACGCGTTATACAAAGATGTATACAAGAAGTAAATTCTTTTTATTTAAGTTTCATAAATAAAGATGGAATAAAAGTGAAAAACTATATCAGATTTGCCGATATTTTAATTGCTTCTTACGTTAGGGTTCAATATCCATATTTAATAGACTTTTTTGTTAAAACATTAAGGGTTATTAACCTTCAATTAGATGACCAAGATAGTGTAAGTAGATATTTAGAAAGAGATTCTTTTAAAGAAAATAAAAGAACAATTCACGATTGGATAACAGAAGTAACTTCTCATAAATTTGAAACACCAAAAGAAAAGCGAGAAGCAATAACTTTAATAGGTTTTATTGCCAATAATTATTTAAGTTTTGTAAAAGAACAGCATGGCTACGATAAAAGTCCACTCTGGAAATTAGATTCTCTGTCTGACCCAGACAATTTACAAGATTATTTAGGTTACATTGCCGCTGAACCAGAATCGCCACATAGAATCAATTATGAAATTTATAAAAAACACATACGACATTTAAACGAAGATTATCTTTCAAAATTATCTAACGAAGAATTAATTGAATATGCAAAATTTCTAAGGGTGTTAAGTGGAAATATTATTTATACTAATTTTGAAGCAGCGGTAGAGCTATATGAAAGATTTGCAAAAATTAAAGGTTCAAAACCAATTCCTATTCAAATCTTTGGTCTCCATGATACTATGTATAATTCTGCCATATATGAATTTTTATTCAACATTTTAGCTATAAAAGAAAGCAATTTAACGAAGCAACTAATGGATGAATATTTAAGAAAGTCTTTAGATTTAATAAAAAAGTTTTTAAAATCAGATAAAATTTTGACGGGAGGAAAATATATATTTTTGAATTCACTAATCAATAACGAAATAGGGGGTGGAGATGGTACACATTTTAGACTTTCATTATTATATGAAGATTTAAAAAAGTTGGGAGGCATTGATAAAGAAATTTGTTACGTTTTTGAAGAAGCTGATTCAAGGTATTTTTCGGGGAATCAAGACATATATGTTAATGAAGAAAATTTCTTTTACGTTTTATATCAAAGTTGGTCAGGAAATTCAAAAGACATAAACTTATTAACCGCGATAAGAAAAGCAGCTATCAATAATTTGAATAAACATCCACGGGCTTTTCAACTATATTGGGAACTACTTTATTACAAAGAAAATGCGTCTTTTGATGAAATTGTAAATAGCTTTGCCTTTAACAGCTCATCTAATTTAGAGGTATATGCACCATTAACAGAACTCGTAAAAGTATCAAAAAAGATAGACATTAAAGACAGCTTCCTACAAAAAAAGATTGAATGGTGGAAAACTGAAGTCGCAAATAATCCAGAACACCTTCAAATTTATAAAAATAAATATTTTAAAGAGGCTAATGACACTTTGAAAAGTTTTGTTGTTAGGGCAGGCTACATTAAGGAAAATTAACTATTTGAATTATTATAATTCAAAGTGTTATACCATCTCCAAATATACTTTTCAATTTGGTTTAAACTATTTTTTAGCTTGTCCACCCTACTTTCATTGTCAGAGCAGCCTATTGGTGATATACTATCGGCATGGTAGATAGATGCGGGCGACCTGTCCCTGTTGAAGAAATGCAACGATTAGCACATCAATATACGTGGGATATTATTTATGGAAAGAAAGAAAGGACATATGCCAACTGGCTTCTGAAAGGTTAACTGGGAGAACCGTTTGAACCGGTCGCATTTATTGCCGCGTTTTATGCAGGATCACAAATTCCCCTGCTTATAGAACGACAACATAAAACTAATAAGTCAGTTCACTACTATAAGAACCAGGCATTTGCCGCATCGCTTCCCACTCATGTACTCACAAGAGAACTTCTGCGGTATTCCATCCCGGGACTTTTACCGGACGAGGCGTACTTTCAAAGTATCTGTACAGAATTAGCACACAACCTACACCCCGTTGGGATACTGGTCTTTAGCCAACCAGCTCCGGGAGCCGCAGACTCCGTATATCTTTTCAGTACCATACCCATCCGTCCTTCGCGAGTGCTTTTACACATCCAACAAGGGCTTATGCCTTCTGAACCGTTAGGTGCACGTGTTTTACACTAATACAGTAAAATATTGATATGTTGAATCAAGATCTTGCTTTAATTTTCAACAATATGGCCGATTATCTGGATATGATGGATGTCCCCTTTAAACCCGTTGCATTCCGCCGAGTATCCCAAACTCTTGAGACATTGGCAGAAGACGTTGGTGATATTTATAAAAAATCCGGATTGAAGGGGTTGGAAGAAATTCCCGGTGTCGGCATAAACATTGCCAACAAAATTGTCGAATATATGCAAACGGGCAAAATCGAATCATACGAAGAGTTAAAACGGGCCACTCCGGTAGATTTGGAAAACCTGGGAAAGATTGCCGGTCTCGGTCCCAAAAAAATCAAAGCCCTTTATAATAGTTTGGGAGTAAAAAATATTGAAGATCTGAAAAAGGAAATCTTGGCGCACACGATTTCAAAACTGCCAAACTTTGGCGAAAAATCTGAACAAAACATTGCGACCGCCCTCGGCATTGCTCAAACAGACAAAGGACGGATTCCGCTGAACGAGATCGTGCCCCATGTGGATGAAGTACTGCATGCACTACAGAAATTCCCTGAAGTTAATAAAGTGACTGTCGCCGGTTCGGTCAGACGGAAAAAAACCACAATCGGAGATGTGGATTTTCTGGCCGTAGTTACGGATGTAAAAAAAGTTATGGATTACTTCACTCACCTTCCGATGGTAGCAACCGTATGGGGAGTCGGAGAAACAAAGGCGTCTGTTGCGACAAAATACGGGTTCGATATGGACCTTCGGATTGTTCCCGAAGAATCTTTCGGAGCGGCATTACAATATTTTACCGGAAGCAAGGAACATAATATTAAGGTACGTAAAATTGCCCAGAAAATGGGATTTAAATTGAACGAGTATGGTTTATATAAAGGCAAAAAACTAGTTGCCGGAAACACAGAAGAAGAAATATATGCAAAACTTAATCTCCCTTACCCTCAGCCCGAAGAACGGGAAGAATGATTATCTATTTTCTACGAACAATGAGAAAACACTGGTCTTTATATCGTTGGCTCGTTAAAATGTCAGAATCTATTTTTCCTGATGGTTTATCAAACAATGTTGCTCCCGCATACTTTCCTACCATCTCGTGTACAGAGTTAACTGATGCATCAAAGGCATAAACTTCTCTCAGAATCTTGGCAGCGAGATAGTAATCTTCAACTTTGTATAACGCCCCATGGTTTGTTTCGTTAACTGCACTTGATTGAAACCCCGGCTCTCCACTCACTACGTCACCGATAACACATACTCCGTCACGCGTTAATTGTTTGTCAAAAGCTTCAACTACTTTTGCTATTAAGCCGCCGGGCACATTTACTGCAGCTTCATCTTCAGGATGCATACGCTCGGCAGCTGCTCTTCCGCGCTTGTCAATAATTGATCCGTATGGAATCTTGTTTATGTCGACTGGCACAATTAGTTCTTCCACGTTGATCCAGGCATAATCTTTAGAGGTTGGGTTTGAAAGCGGAGCCCCTGCTTTCAATGCTGCCAATAATTCTTCTTTCCTTGGATGATTGTCTGGTATACGTAGTCGCGTGAGCACTTGGTACCACTGCCCTTTCTTATACACTAACCGCATGTCTCCCGGAGCCCAAATCGAATCAAATGTGTAGCTGCAGACAATAGCATCAAATTTTTTGTCTTCCGGTAGATTCGGTAAAGGCTCAAGCAGATTTTGTTTTTCTCTCGCCGCACCCCAACCCTCAGGAACTCCTGGAGGATTTGTTTGTCTATCTTTAAAATCCATTAAAGTAACAGTGCCCCCCGAAGTTAGTTGCCGCAGGAGTGATTGCCATTTTTCACCCGTATTCCCGGCTCCCCATTCACCGAGTCGCAGTTTTCGATTTTGAGGTAGAATCTGGAAAAAGAATTTCCCTAGTGCAATATTTATTATTGGGTTATTAAAAAGCACAACCCAGTAGTGTTTGTCATACTGCTCAGAAGCATAAAATGAGACATTCGCCGCATTACATGCGTCTGGAGAAAACTGTGATTGTACAGTATTGGATGTGTCTTCCACACACAATCGAGCAACTTCTACACATGTGAGTTCTCGCCCAAGCTGGGCAATCATTTCTTTTGCCCTCGAAATAGCAGCGGGAGATAAGGAAAACCGTTGGCTTGGGTAATTTGGGGATTGCATGTATACATACGGTTCTCCGTGAGCAACAGCGAATTTAGTTTTGTCTGTCAACGCTTTTATTAGTGAAGGTATCCCCTTAATATTCTGTCCTGTTAAATAACGAAAAAACCCAACGCGATACGGTTTATCGTCATACACTATGGGAAGAGTTAAGTCATGCTTGTTGCTAAGTTCTGTATCATCCATACTCTCTATCGTACTCGTAACAGCATATTATGTGCAAGTAATTAGAAGATTTATGCGGAATAATCCCGCTTCAGTTTGTCCCTCTGTTCTTTTTTCTCCTGAGCAAACTCAATGAGTTTGTCCAAAAGCTTGGTATAGGTCAATCCGCTTTTTCCCCATAATTTCGGATACATACTGATACTCGTAAAACCGGGCAGTGTATTTATTTCGTTTACAAGAACTTTGCCGTTTTTTTTCACAAAGAAATCCACCCGAGCCATACCCGAGCATTCAAGCACCTGAAATACTTTCACTGCAAGATCCTGGACTTTTTTCGTAGTTCGTTTATCGAGTTTGGCCGGAATTTCCAGGAGAGCACCGTGCTCATCTATGTATTTTGCTTCATAGTCATAAAATTCGTGCTGCGGCTTTACTTCTCCCGGTACGGACGCGATTGGCTTATCATTGCCCAGCACCGAACATTCCACTTCACGACCGACAACTGCCTGTTCCAAAAGAATTTTTGTATCATATTGAAACGCGGTATCCACTGCTTCCTTAAGTTCCACAATACTGTGAGCTTTTGTCACACCGACAGACGATCCGAGATTTGCCGGTTTTACAAACAGAGGCAGATGCAATTTCTTGACCGCAGCCGCAAGAGCGGCATTTGTCGCTTCATGCCTCTTAAGTGCAATAAACGGAGCAATGGGAATTTTCGCTGCTTGCAATAATCGTTTCATAACGTCTTTGTCCATTCCAACCGCAGAACCTAAAACTCCCGCACCGACATACGCGATGTTCGTCAACTCCAACATTCCTTGCAAGCATCCGTCTTCTCCATAGGTTCCATGAGTAATCGGGAAAAAAACGTCTACACCCCGTACTTCCTCAGGTGTAGTTTTTACCAGAGTTTGGGTGTTCAACTTGATTGCGGACGGGTCTTTGGAATTGAGAAGATAGGTTGAAGCTTTGCCTAACAGCCACTTACCTTTTTTGTCTATCCCGACTAATCGGACATTGTATTTGTTTTTATCGAGTGCTTTATGGATTGACTGCGCAGACAAAAGAGAAACTTCATGCTCACCGCTTCTTCCTCCGAAAAGAATACAAACCGTGATCTTACGTTTACTCATGTTATGTATTATAGCACTACTGCAAGCTTTTCTCACTTTTCAGGATTCCCGTGAGCGGTCCGTTCATCGGAAACGCATGATTATTTACCGACGGTTCATAGTAAAAGTACGTACGAATATCGTATACCGCAGACAAAAGACAACAGACAATAATAACAAATGCAAACCACGTGAACCGGGATGCAAACTTGCTTCTAATGACAATATCTATACACAGACCGATGAAAAACACTACTGACGGAATCACTGTATACGTTCGTAACATATGGGGATTTTCCCCGGGACTTGTCAGAAGCGTCGGTACTAATGCAACAACGAAATATACAAGAAACAACATAACGTTCCTATCTTTTATTCTCAATAACGCCAGAATGAGACCTCCGATAAACAAAACTGAAAGTATCGGATTAAGTGCTGCTTTGCCCGGATAATTATGCCGTCCATTCAAGTCACCTTTTACCGAAAACATTAGAATTGTCGAAACAATATTGGATGTAAAATTTGTTACTTTTTTATCTAAAGACACCCGCTTATCCATAAGATACGACTGTTGCCCAATCCGGATATCGTCTGCCGGATGCTGAAACAAATACACCGTCATCGGCAGAATAGTCAAAACAAAGATTCCAAGATACAAGGCAATCTTTTTCCAAGTAACTTTGTTAATTAAAAGATACACGAGCGGTACCAAAAAGAATATTCTTCCCGGTTGGTACGAATTATATGCAAGACCAGAGAATAGTCCAATCAAAACAAAATAGATTGTAGGGGCGAATTTTAATTCGCCCGCCTTTAACACACACCATATTCCCATCAATTCCAAAAAAAGCAGGTACGGCATTTCAAAGGAATAACGGGTAAACAGGAAACGCCACCGGAGTGTCGCAAAGATAAACGTAATCCAAAAAACAAGCGGTATGTATACGAGATACGATTTCGAGAATGTTTTCCTGAAAATAAAATATGCAACAAACACACTGCCGATGCCAAAAAGAGCACTCGGTAACCGGAGGGCAAAGCTTGTTATTCCGAAAATCTTGAACGACAAGAGCAATATGTAAAAATAAACCGTCGGATGACCGTCTGCAAGCGGCGTGAACGGTTGATATGGAACACGGGAAAGATACTCGACTGCTTTCGCAAACTCCACCTCATCTACCGCCAAACCCCGAGGTTCAATATTAAACTTATAAAGTGTTACGGCACATGCCGTGAACGCAAGAATAAAAAAAAGAATCCATTCATGCCACTTCTTCATAGATTTATTCTAACAGAATCATGCAGTCCGACGATAGGCGTAAATTCCGATATCCTGATACATTCCAGTGCGAACGGGAGTCTTGAGGGCTGTTGTCAACTGATATGAAAAGCCGTTATTCTCAATAAGGGTCAATATTCTCGACACTTCATCTTTTGTTTTTGGGATATGATGATGATACTCAATAATCATATTCTGTATATGTTTTAATTTGTCATGTCCTGCAAGTTCCTTCAACACCAACAGCTCCATTCCTTCAATATCCAGTTTCAGCAGACTTACATCTTGCGAAATAAAAGAAGACAGCGTGGTGACTCCTACCTGTTTTTGTGCCGTATAATGGCGCTCTTTCAATAAACTCATAATCGTCGATCCAGGAAGTTTGTCGTCATAATAAAATCCTCGCGTACCGCTTGTGTTGGCGAGACCCTTATTCACCAATGTAACTCCAGAAATTTTATTTGTCTCAATATTCTTTTTAAGCAATTGAAATGTATCCGGATCCGGTTCAAACCCTGTTATGGCTGCATTCGGATACAAATATTTGAAGTATAGAATTGACATTCCGATATGCGATCCACCGTCGATGACCGATGGATTGGGTTTATGAGATTGAAAAAAATACTCTTCGCGAATAAAAATATCTTCAAATAAAGATACAAACTGCGCATAACTAAAGCACTGCATAAAATAGTTGAGAAAGTATTCATGAGTCGGGTTAAAACTGAGTAGATCGACTAAAACAAATTTCTTTGCCGCCATGCGCACATAGTCCATAAACAGGTGTGCTTTATGAAGTACGGGAGTCTTCTGATTAAAGATCAACCCCACGTGATAAAGAATGTGAACAAATCGCTTCATTTCTCTATTATACATGCCCCACCACACTTTACGTAGTACGGCGCTGTGGTGTATACTTCCATTTATGGTAGTAAAAAAGAAGGCAACAAAAACCTCCAACCGATTATACCGTTCCGAATCGGATCGCATGATCGGTGGTGTGTGTGCCGGTATCGCCGATTATTTCGGCGTTGACGCGAGTCTTATACGAATTTTATTTATTACGATCACGTTATTCGGCGGTTCAGGTGTTTTGCTCTACTTTATTTTATGGGTTGTCATACCTTTGGAGTCTTCATCGGAGAATAATGTTCAAGAGACAATGCAAAGCAATGCAAAAGAGATTAGTGATACAGCAAAAAGGCTCACCAAGTCCATCAACCAACATGATCGCCGTGCGCTTTCCCGCGGGTGGGTCGGATTGGTTGTAATAGGTGTCGGTTTATATTTTCTTCTGGTTAATTTCGGTATCATGAGCTGGTTTCCTATCGGACGTTTATGGCCGGTAATTTTGATTATTATCGGATTCGCCTTGTTTCGGAAGTGACATGAACAACAGAAAATTTGAACACGGATACTCGGGAGCCATCATTCTCATTGTTACCGGATGTATTCTTCTTTTGAATAATCTCGGAATCATTCCGTGGGCCGCGTGGGATGAGTTATGGTCATGGTGGCCGCTTATTATCATTTATTATGGTTTCGATATCATCTCGGAAAACAACAAAAAGCTACGAGAGATACTTACCATATTGGAACTGTTTATTATTCTAGCTATCGTGCTTTCGATTTTGTTTCCTACCAACATACCTCGCCTTCCCTTCGGTCTGCCTCATGAAGTTTAAAAGCCGTCGTGCTACAATTGCTATTGTATGAAAACGGTTATCTTCTCGGATACTCATCTTACCCACAAGTTTGATCAAAGAACATTCGATTATCTGGTACGGATTATACATCCCGCTGATCGGGTAATTATTAATGGTGATTTTTGGGATGCCGACACAACCACGTTCGATATGTTTATAAACTCTCAATGGAAACAACTATTCCCACTCTTGATTGAGAAGAAAACACTGTATTTATATGGAAATCACGATGCCCAGAAATTTGCAGACAGCAGGGTCAATTACTTTTCTGTTGAGCAAAAAAAACAATATTCGATGCGGGTTGGCAAACACGTATTGCGGATAGAGCATGGAGATTTGATTGTACCCCTCGGACCAGATGTTCCCTACCCGACAAATGCCGTAAATTACTGGTACAACAGATTGTATGGTTTTGTGGAACACGTAGGCTCGAAAGTTTTAGGCCGTCACTTCTTTATTCCGTATCAGTTTCTTTTCAGCCATAAAGCCAAAAAATGGACAATCGCTAACCTTGATAAAGACGAAATACTAATTATGGGACATCTGCACCGTGCCGAGCACGTTCCCGAAAAGTACTACATTAACCACGGAATTATCCGACACGGAATAGGACAATATGTTCTGATTGAAGACGAAAAGTTAGAACTCGTGAACGAACAGTATTAATTCTCTCCTTTAACAATAACAAGCGCCGAAGATATAAGAATAAGAACACCGCCAAGCGCAGTCATATACGTTGGAATCTCTTGAAAGAAGACAATTGCAAATATTATCCCAAACACGAGCTCTGACAACAGAATAATGCTTCCTGTTGCTGCTTTAAAATATTCAAAACCTTTTGTCATCGCAAACCATGCCATAAAGTTATCGATTCCAAATAGAACTATTGCAAGCCATGTTTTAGTAGAGATCGCAGTAAACGCACCTTGACTATAAAAGTTGTTTTCGAATACAGCACTCATTACTCCAAGAACTACCACGCCGACAAACGTATTTGCAAGCATCATAAATGGCGCAGGATACTTCCCTAGTTTCCTTCGTAAAATCAAGTAGGCCGCTTGACCAAGTGCGGCAAGTATTGCGAACATTCCACCCAACTTCCAAGTAGGTATTGAGTTGGGAGAAAAAAGAAGAAGTAGGGCAGCAAAACTAATGATCAAAGCTACTATATTTGCTTTATTTATTTTATCTTTCAGAAAAACAAAACCAAGAATTGGGGCCATAATTGCGTACGTGTAAAAAAGAAAAAGTGCGTTACTTACTTGCGTAAATAAAATTCCGTATGTAAAAACAAGATTTGTTAAAGCGTACCCAAATACGGTAGTAACGAGCAACAAGGGCACATCTTTTTTTTGAACCGTTAGCTTTGCCTTTGCAATAAGAAAGAAATAAAACGCAGCCGCCAGAAAAGCAAAAATATACCTTAGAAATACTTGAGACATTGGAGTTATTCCACCGTTACCAAGCAATCGGATAAGTACGGGCATAACGCTGTACAGGAATGCTGAGAGAACAAGGAAAAAAATACCTTTCTGTGTCTCGGATTTTACAGATTTTGATGAGCTGGCCATTTTAGGATTATAACAACAACAAATACTTTTTGATGTGATTAGACCAGCATAACTACTTCTTTATCGAAATCTTCGCCCGTTCTTTATCTACTACTTCCGGGTCAATTTTTGCAAACAGCGGTTTCGGGTCGGTAATTTTCAGTTCAGTTAATTTCTTGACAAGATCTGCAACCGTAACATCTTCATCCCATTTCTCAAAATCAATTCCAAGCATCGCATGAAGCTTTCTATTTGACACCGGAATGAGTGGGCGGGTTACGAGAAGCAGTGCAAACACCACGAGTAATGCGTTTGAAATAATCGCCCCATACTCTTCACTGTCTTTTGCAAGTTTCCAGGGTTCGTTTTCGGCGACATACTTATTCCCCGCTTCCGCAAGCTCAACCACTGCCTGTGCATAAAGCTTGAACTCGCATTTACCCACATGTTCATATGATTTGCTTATACAGTGGTCAATAGACGTTTTGATTTTAGGATCGATTTTGAAGTCTTCTGTGGGCTTCAAATTCTCGGAAAGTTTCAGAACACGATTTATAAAGTTCCCGAACTTACCAATTAAAATGCCATTGTTAAAATCTACAAAGTCTCCCCATGCGAAATTGGCATCCGAATTCTCCGGCATAATATACGTCAGATAAAATCTCACCAGATCAACCCCGTACGTTTCCGCTATATAATAAGAATCGATTGTTATCCCACGGCTTTTTGAAAACTTTTCGCCTTCCAAATTTAAGAAGTTATTGATCACCGGAACATCGGGAAGATGCAATTTTTCATCAGAACCATGCAGTTGTCCTTGCCAAAACAGCGTGTGGAAAACAAGATTATCCTTACCCATAAAGTAGTAATGGACCGCCTCTTTGTTATACCACCAGTCTTTCCACAAATCTGCCTGGTCATTTTTAAGCGCCCACTCTTTTGACGCAGACAAATATCCGGTGACCGCATCAAACCAAACATAGATGCGCTTATTTTCGACATCGTCGATTTGCAATTCTTCGGGTAACTGCTCAACGGGAATTGTGACTCCCCATGTCATATCACGGGTAATTGCCCGCGGCTGCAAACCTTTTTTAAGCCAACCCTTGGCTTCTTCATACACCCACGGTCGCCACGATGGACCTTTCTCCACAATATATTTTTCCAAAAAGGGTTGTAGCTTCGGCCAATCCAAGAAATAATTTTCGGTTTCTTTCATGGAAACAGATTTTTTGGTCAGCTTGCTGACTGGGTTTTTTAATTCACCAGATTCCAATACTCGGCTGCATTTATCACATTGATCCGAACGGGCCTCCGCGAAACCACAATGCGGGCACGTTCCTTCTACATACCTGTCGGGTAAAAACCTATTCTCTTCCGTCGAATAATACTGTTGTGTTTTATCTTTGTAGATATATCCGTTTTTTGCCAAGGCCACAAACTCATCCTGGACCACTTTCGTGTGATTCGGAGTAGTTGTTTTCGTGTACAAATCATATGAGATGCGGTATTTTTCAAATAGAGCAACATCTTTCGGATGATATTCGTTCACCAATTCTTCGGCACCTATTCCCCGTTTGTCCGCTTCGACTGTTATGGGAGTACCGTAGCAATCCGATCCTGAAACCATTAAAACATCATTGCCGATAAACCGCTGAAAGCGGGCAAAAATGTCTGCGGGTAACAAGTAACCAGCGAGATGCCCGATATGCAAATCGCCGTTTACATAGGGCCAGGCCACACCGATAAAAATTTTCTTGTTCATATAGTCATTCTACCAAACATTGTTAAATTGTTATATTGCTATAGTGCTTCAAGCTGCGAAAATACCTAATTTTGGCGACTTGGGAATCCTACTCTTTTCTCAGCGTGGATTCCCACGGAGTAAGAAATTACGATATTTTTGCAGCTTACCCTATCAACATATGTTGCTGGATTTTTCGGACAATGGCAGCAAACTCAGGATTTTTCTTGATTTTTTCTATACCTTCATTAAAGAAAAACCATCCGGCATCATGATATTCCCGTTTGTCGAACGGAAAGTTATACAAGTTTTTCATGTACACAATATGCCACAGATCATAATGACCGGTACAACCACTCTCGGGGCGCCCGATAAATTTATATGAAGTGTCAAAGAATTCGATTTTCTCGTTAAGAAGACTGTGTTGTAATTCTTCCTCCATCTCCCGCTTCACGGTTTTTAAAGGTGTTTCTTTACCTTCCATATGTCCTCCCGGCGGAATCCAGTCATCTGCCTTCTTGTGATATCCAAGATATACTGACCCGGAAGGTTTGTGGACAGGGACAAAAAAAGCACAAATATGTTCGGATGTTCCTTCGCTTTTAAAATACGGCCCTCCTTCTTCCAGCCGTTTCATAACCTTTTCATAACCCTCCTTGTCCGTTGTTGTGTTATTTTTGATCTGCTCGATATAGTTTTGCAGCGCCTTTTTCATGATTGTATTATACTCGATATTATGGATATTGTTATCGCGGCCGATCATCGGGGATTTGAATTAAAAAAGAAAATCATTCCCTTTTTGGAGAATTTGGGACACACGGTTGTCGACGTCGGCAATATGATTCATGATCCTGATGATGACTACCCGGATTTTGTCTTCAAACTTGTTCAGGAAATGAAAAATAAGACAGGTGCATATGGAATTGTCTGTTGCGCGTCTGGTGTGGGCGTTTCGATTGCAGCAAATCGATTTCCGAATATTCGCTGTGGCTTGTGTATGAGCGAGAAACATGCGCAGTCAGCACGTGCCGATGATGACATCAATACCCTCGCATTACCGGCGGAATATGTAGACGACGGACTGGCAGAAAAGATTATCGGCTCTTTCCTCAACACGGAATTTAAAAACAATCCCCGTTACGAACGCCGGTTACAAAAACTCGAAGACTATGCAAATAACACCAACCGTTAACGCGACTACCGCACAAGAGCTCGAAGAACAGATGATTCTCTTATGTCGGTTAACAGACCGCATACAAATAGATGTCGCCGATGGTATTCTGATTAATCATAAAACCATCCCCCTTACGCATTTTGCAGCTTTTTGTGAAAAACATGAAGGTCAATTTGCAGGCAACATATTTGATTTTCACTTAATGGTGAGCGAGTGGGAAGATGTAGTATCTGATCTCAATGAACTTCGCTCAATCATACACATCAATCTTATCCTGGTCCATCAGGTGGTATTCAGAAGAAATACCAGCAACTTTTTTCCTGTCGGTTTAGTGCTAAATCCGGAAGATACCGTATCCCGCGAGACGTTTAAGCACGTCCCGGCAGTACAGATTATGACTGTGAATCCGGGTCCGCAAGGAAGCCCTTTTTTACCCCAAAATTTGTCAAAAATCAGCGACCTCCGGAATAGCGGGTACAAGGGAGAGATCCTGCTTGACGGCGGGATAAATGAAGTTACAATTCCGACCATTCTGAAACAATCGGTGCTTCCTGATGTATTGGGAATCGGCAGTCAATTGACCAAATCACCGTCACCCCAGGAAGAGTTCAAGCAATTGACTGATTTGATTCGAAAGTATTGAATACTATTGAACTTTATCTTTCCCTACAATAACGAGAATGTCAGCGTCCGGCCTTTCCTCTCCGGCAGGTAACGATATAACTTTTCCCGATAACAGTCCTGCAATTTCCGTAACTGTATCGGTATACTTTCCTGATATATCTATAACCGACGTTGTGGCATAATCCGTCCTGACCGCATTAACCCTGTCACTGATTTCAACATTTTGAATCCCATTTAGAATAAGACGTTCGATGGTTAGTGTTAATCCGGTTTTTGTTGTCCCGTTATAAAGCACTATTTGTGGCTTTGAAACTTTTTGAGTAACCGGTGCCGGTGTCGGTGTCAGCGTTTGATCCGCAACGGTCTGGACGGGAGCAACGGTCACAATTTTATTCAACGAAGGACGATATAAAATAGCAACACCCGCTTTTGCGTAAATAAGAACTTTGTCCCCATTAAGCGCATCTTTAAAGAATGGCTGGGAGTCGAGTTTTGTTTTGTCGGCAACCGTTGCAACCGTCGGTTCTTCACCTTGCGGAAGCAGTATTAATGAAGATATCTTCTCAACGGTTTGTTGCATTTCTGTTTTTGATCTGTTTGCTGATGATCTGAATCGGTTGCCATATATGTACAGTGCCGTTGCAACAACAAGCAGAACAATAACAATAAACACAATCATGATCCATACCGGCTTTTTCATGAAACTATGATACTAAAATATCGGGTGAAATAACAATGTTTTACAATCAAGGTGAGCCGGTCGCCGGTCCGAATCTTCCAGCAAATCCTTCGTTATGTAATTTTTTTATCATATCTGCGGACAAGGGGTAATTAAATACCCGAGCATCATCAACCTGTCCGGTGAAGAGATTTGCTCCCGTCCCGTCCAGCGAACCAATATAATAGTAAGTCCCGGTTATGCTGGTAAGTCCCGAATAAGAATTTGTTCTTACCTGCTTCCCGTTGAGGTATGCATAATAAGTCCCGTTATTCCAGACGAGGGCAATATGCGTCCATTCATTGGAAGGAATAATTATCGACGTATTCTCTCCCGCAGTCGAGCCTAGCGATATTACAAAGTGGGCAGTGGATGCTGCACGAGTAAGGTAAATCATAGTGGGTGAAGCACTCAACTCCATGAGCATTTCATCCGATCCGGGAGTCGTTGACGGCTTCACCCAGAGAGCAGCAGTCCCGCCTGTTATTGAAACAAGCAGATTGCCGGCACGAATATAATCATCCGATCCATCGAGGTTTACCGAAGATGCATACTTTCCATTTCTCCCGCCGTACCACGGAGTTGTCCCGCTTGTGGTGCATGTTCCCATCGTCGATTGGGTACCTCCCCCAACTACAAATTCACCATCAAGACCCAACGCCTGATCATTTCCATTCAGCACGCTGTTGTGCAGAATATTACCGGAGCATTCGTTCATTTTCAGCCACGATACCGGAGCTCCCCGATTATAATCATAAGCTACCTGAGCTTGAGTACGTGCATAATCGTATATTTTCACTTCGTCGATTAAACCAGGAAAATCATATTGACGTCCTCCGATTGTGAAATCACCATTATTCACTGCCGGGGTAACATCGTCAATATTTACATCAACAATCTGCCCGTTAATATAAAGATACCTATTCGAAAACGTATGAACGAATTCGATGTGTATCC
The DNA here is from genome assembly GCA_041665145.1 of Patescibacteria group bacterium. Taxonomy (GTDB): domain Bacteria; phylum Patescibacteriota; class Microgenomatia; order UBA1406; family UBA1406; genus JBAYJK01. The sequence goes on along the minus strand of JBAYJK010000001.1, from coordinate 21,696 downwards.
ACGAATTTGCCGTGGGCGTGAAACCATGTAACAGTGTAGTCACCGTACTAAACCCACCTATGCCATTTCCAACATAACAACTTATCCTGTCATTATTATTCATGAGCCAACAGGCATAATTATTATCAGTATCCGTACCGGTATCACCCTTGCTTACTAATATTGCGTAATCCGGAATACTGGTGGCCCGCATCCAAAATGACACGGTAAAATCACCGGCAAGATCAAGCAGACTTCCCGTCCCGTCTGTTTTGTATGCCCCAACATTCCCCGAACCGTTTCCGGAAAGGGCTGACCCGCTCTTACCATTCGCGAACGATGCCCCGGTATCAAGGGTTAGATTTAAATTGCTGCCACCGGAATCGTATGCTGTCATGCCGTTGTTCTCGTCAAATTTCCACCACGCAATCGGTTCGGTTGCTCCAAAACCTTCGTTGGTATGCGTTCCCAATGCGCCACCCAGTGAAGCAGCCAAACCGAAATTTGCCTCGGACTGCAAATCATTTGGCGATAATGCAAAACTGAAGATTTTAAATTCGTCAATCCGCCCGTCGAAGTTATTGGAAGAGTCCCCTCCAATCAGGAGGTCGCTTGTGTCGTTTGCCGCAGGAGCACCGCCTCCATCAACACTGGAACAAACAGGTTTCCCGTTTACCGAAATAGTGATTTCGTCATCAATGTCGTCGGTATACGACAAAGCAACATGATTCCAGGCGCTCTGAACTATCACTGAGGAGCAGTTTGCGGTTGCGTTCGTTGATGTAAGAGCTACGCTCGCCTCAATATCCATTTTACCTCCTGATAGAGTATCCACTCTCAACCAGGTATTTGTTCCTTTGTAAAAGATCCGTCCTCCCGAGCCCTCTCCTGCCGTATCCGGATTAATCCATGCAGATATGGTAAATCCGGAATGCAGATTATTGTCAAAATCAATCCCTGCAACATTCGACACCGTAACCAAGTCGTCTGTACCATCTAAGCTTAAACACCCGTTTACTTTACAGCTACTCCCCGTTTTCCAGACCGGATCCTGAGACTCTGATCCCGATGTTGTTCCGAGAGAAGCGGTTATTGCACCACTCGTGTTAGCGTTGTTCAGAGACTGTCCTTGTTGTTCATCCATTTTCCAATATCCTGCAGGTATTCCAATAGCCAGACCTGCGCCGGAATATGCGCCACTCATATCCACAGCAATTTGTCGGGAAGTACGCGTGTAATTATAAATCCTTACTTCGTCGAGATTACCGACAAAATAGCTGCTGTTATCAACATCTCTTCCCACATTGAGCGCGGTGGTATTCGTGCTCACGACACTATTGGTCTGGGCGACGCTTCCCGACAACATTCCATTAACATAAACCCTGACATTTTCACCATCATACGTACACATGACATGTGACCACGAATTTGTCGGCAAGGCATCTGTGGCAACTGCCGGTGTCTGCCATGAGGAAGCGTAGATTGAGCAATTAGCTTTAGCCGTCGCATCTGTCGTCAGTCTGAATTCATTACCTTTATGAATTATGGTTCTCGATGTTGCTGTTGTTTTCGGTTTTATCCACCCACCCCAAGAAACATTTTTATATGTCGACGAGTTGCCGGTAATGAATGTCTGGTTTCCCGTAGCAAAGTACTGGTCGGTGACCGAAGAGTAATTAATGACAAGTTTCGGTCGGATGGATGGAGTCGAATCCTCGGACGAAGCAACCCTCATCTGAAAAAACCCGTCAGAAAACAAACGCATACCGTTATTGCTTGCTATCATTGAATTAACCTCCGCAGTATCCAAAGTAATGTCGTGCGAACCCACCGAATTCGTAACGGATCCCATCAGAGTCGACGAATAATCTGTCCCTGAAGTAAAGCACCCTCCTGAACCGGCCCACGGAGTCGTTCCGACCTGGTTGTTCCATGTTGCCCCCGTTTCAGTCCAGGAAGAGTTACCGCTCAATATTCTATTAACTACAATATTCTGGGTACCGCCGGCAGAAATCACTTCTAATGTCAGAGTTGCTGATGTCACTACCGCATCAACGGGTAAGCTTGAAAGATCGAATTTAATCACCCCCACATGTGAACAACCGGCATTTTCTAGGGTCACAAATGTTTCGGTCCCAAAGTTGGTATCCGCACTACAATCGCCAAGATAGGTATCGGCACCCGCAGTAGAATCTGGCTGAATGGTAACAGATCCGGAACTTCCCGAAGCTTTGAAGTTTAATCCGTGACCGATTCTACCTTCTTCCCAGGTGGGAGCAGATGAACCCGAACCGAAAGTCCCGGAATACCCGTTTCCGCCCGCATCATATACTGTTGTGCCGGTACCCTCATCCATTTTCCAATAACCGACCGGTCCGGGAGAAAAATTGTGTAAATCTACGATATCTTTTTGAGTAAGTGTTCGATTATAGATGCGAACCTCATCGAGGTACCCGATAAGCGCCGATGATACGCGCCCGAGCAGAATCCCGTCGGCTGTAATTCCGGTTTGTGAGGTTACTGCCACATATTGCCATACATTCGCGGACAGCGTGGTTGTTTGCACTCCATCTACATACATAAGCGGGTCAGTAAAGCCTGTGGCTGAAAGTGTCCCCGCCGCAGTAATATTTGTTGTCGGACTCGTAGAAAGCCGGATAATATCTGTGGTTGTATTGGTTACATACAACCAGAAACCGATCGTTTTAACGCCGGATATAGAACTAACCGCGATCTGGTCCGTACCGGTAAAGCTTCGTGCATTCCCGAATTTTCCACTTACCGCAGTAGTTCCTGTAACCGTTCCTGTCATACTATTGCCGGATGCGTCAGCAACATTGCCGGAAGATTCATCCATTTTCCAATATCCCACCAGCCCGTTTGTTAAATTAATACCGCCCTGGGAATTTGAGCCAAGACTGACCGCTGAGCCTTTTATGGTACCGGATTGCCCCATACCTGCCGCATAGTTTGCTTTAATCTGGGCAGAAGAGAGCGCAGTTCCATATATCTTTACTCCATCCATAAACCCGTTAAAGTATCCCGTATTTACCCTGCCAAGCATAATATTGCTTGCTGTAATTCCTGTTTCTGTGGTGATGACAACGTACTGCCAGGTATTTGCCGCAATCGTTGATGAGATCACTCCGTTCACATAAACCGTTGGGGTTGCAAAACCTGCACCGGTCGAAATAGTCCCTGAGGAAATACTGATTGAGGCGTTTCCTGCTGCGCCGTTTAATACAGCTACTGACGTTGTTGTGGAAGTCGGCCGAATCCAAAATCCTATGGACTTTACTGCTGCCACCGAATTGCTGAAGTTAACATACTGTGAATTTGAACCGGCAAAACTCAGGCATTTTCCAGCCGCACACATATCTTCTGTCGCCCACGATGGGTCGGTGCTCGTAACTGTGTTGTCTGGTCCAAGCGTTCCCGTGTTCACTACTCCGATCGTATTATTAATTACCTGCCCGGTTCCTTCATCGAATTCCCAGATTGCGATCGGCGAAACCGGTGAGTTTGTTTCTGAACCCCGCGTCCCCAGTGTTACCCCCGTTGCCGGAGATGTAAAGTCTTGAGAAGAAAATCCGTTCGGGACACTTGCATTACCGTAATAATAATAGATTGTTTGTGTGCCGGATGGAAATTCGTTAAACAATACATGAAATCCTGTCTGTGACAAACCACAGGCTGTTGTCAGAAAATATGGCAGAAGATTACCGTTACTGTCCATGAAGCGTATGTCACCGCAGTCCGGTTGAAACTTTGTCGTGTCTGTTGTGTCTATTCCGTCGGCTCCGGTCAACGACAGATATACATTGTTCTCAGCTGCCGTATGCGCAGAGATCGGTATCTCTACCCGGTAGCGCCAGGAATCGTCAAACCAGGCAGCCCGTGCACTTTTTGCGGAAAAGTATAAATACAGCAGTAACGTGACAAAAAGCACGACTGCGCTGAGGGCAACAACAAATAAAATTCGGAATTTTTTCATACGTTAATCTCTGTTAATAACCCACCAGCTTATTTTTAAGACCTTTGAAAGTGGAGAAGCGATAGACAATTCGATTCGATTATCGCCGTCTCTTTTGGCTGCCACACTGACGGGCATGTTCTCCGGAGTCGCAAAGATAAGCGACTGCTCGGTCAACGCAGAGGTTGTCGCGATCACGGAAAGTTCTCCTATCAAAATCTCCGATTTTCCTGCCGAAGATGAAAGAACAGCACCGCTTGAAGCTTCTTTTTCCTCCAAAATAGTCAGCTGATTTGTCTTTAAGTTCCGAGCTGTTAATGTTTCCTTGACGAGCATATTTCCTGCCGTATCGATAATAATACTGCTTCCCATAATCTCCAGGTTCCCGAGTGCGTCTGCCTGCAATTTAAGAGGTTCGATGACAGTTTGAATGCTTCCGCTTGCCGACGCACCGGATTCGATACTTAACAAGCCGAGTGTAAACTTATTGATGACATTCAATTCGTATGCAGTTGTGTCTCCCAAAAAAGTAAGTCCCGTTGCGGAAGCAATTATATTGGTTTCGGTTCGATTTGTATGGAGGCTTCCGGAGTCTGTTCCTGCCTGTGCCTGTAATACCGCCTCAAGAGATGCTACTTTCGAATCCAGAAGCGAAACATCGGCATTTATTTTGCTTATATCGCTCAGCGCCATACGCAAATCTACACCATCTCCCAAGCCTTCCAGTGCGCCGGTAAGAATGAGGGAACCGGAGTCACTTGCGTTTGTAAAATCAATCAGCGTGCTGTTGTCGACCACATATGAAGACATATTTACAAATACAAGGATCCTTCCAACACCGTCCCCGTCGTAAGATTCCATTGCTCTTCCCAATACACTACCCGTTCTCGTGGCTTTCATGGCAACTCCGGGTGCAGATGAAGTAGTAAGTGAATCACCTGCCTTAATGGATCCGTTTTCGGTTGATACCTTGACCGGTACCCGCCCGGCAAGTGCGACAGGAATCACATTCCCCCCTCCAATTGTTCCGTCTTGTTGTGAAAGGCGAAGCGCCGGTTTCTCGGAGTACACACCGATCATAGTACGATCGTAGGGTGTTGCGGATTTCCTTACAAATCCCCGTTCGTTGGTATCGATACTGACAATATCGCCCGGTTCGATTGTATCGTCGCGGATCGGATAATCTTCTGCAACATCATACGCGCCGGAGTTGGTAATGATCGAGTGGGAAAAAATAAATCCTCCGGTGCCTTGTCCACTCGTTGTAAAATTAGCGCCCGCACTTGCTGAGAAGTATATCTCAGCGTCATTCAATAAACCATTCACCTCGGGAACGAGCGGAGTTTCTGCATGAAACTTCAGTGCATACGATTGTCCTGTGGAAATTGTTTGACTATACACCTCGGCACCCGAAGTATCAGCCGCTCCAAGATACATAGAATCATTCAACTGCGTGATAAACGATATCGAATCCAGGTTCCCCGTCCCCCCGCTTGCAATCTGACCTGTAGTTGCCCCTCCTTGGGTAACTTTCGTCCAATTTTTGTCGCCATCAAATCGATACACTTCTGCCGCATTCGGTTTATCAGTTCCTATGTACAATCTCCCGTTGTACATACCCATAGCAGATATCCCGTTTATGGCAGATGTCCCTCCTGAAACAATGGTTCCGTTTGCACTAATAATAGAGTTTGCGGTGTATGCGGTCACACCTATATGTCCATCAATACGGTACACTTGCGCCAAACCTTGTCGTCTTGTGGCAACATACAATCTCCCGTTGTATACCGCAACACTTGAGATTTCGTCAACATTTGAGGTGACTTGTGCATCTCGTATCCATGTAGTCCCTGACGAATATCGGTAAATGTCAGAATTTCCCGGTCTGTGGGTAACTGCATGCAAATCGTTCATCCAGGTAAACAACTGTGTGACACCATCCACTGATGCCGTGGTAAGAATAGTCCCTGGTGTTGTAGTGGAAATACGAACCCATACCGTTCCTCCGTCGTAGCGGTAAATTTCCGCACGTGCCGGCTCCCATGTGCCAGCGTACAACTTACCGTTGTAAACACCGAGTGCGGAAACACCGTCAATAGACGCAGTGCTTAAAATTGTTCCTGCGGCAAGAGAGACCTTTGTCCAAACAGCCGATGTGGTGGTCCCCCCACCGTACCGGTAAATTTCTGCGCTATTTGACTCATACGTACCGACGTACAAATACCCATTATATACAGCCATTGATGCAATCCTATCGATATTGGCTGTCCCTCCATTGGCAATCGTTCCTGTCCCATATGATACGCGCTCCCAAGTATCTGTACTGGGATTGACCAATCGGTAAATTTCCGCCTCATTCGCTTTTGAAGTACCTACATACAAACTACCGTTATAAACTACCGATGCGCTTGCACTTGCGATAGCAGAATTATTACCCCCGATTGTTCCCTGTGTTCCGGAGATTTGAGTATAAGTTGTTTGCTCTGTTTGTGTCGATGTTGTCCGCGTATCAATAAGAACGTTACCATTAGTGATGTGCAATTTTTCTAAGGGACTACCCGTACCAATCCCGATGTTTCCGCCATTTGTCAAAACAAATGCATCTGTGGATCCGATGGTTAGCGTAATTTGACCAGAACCGTTTGAATCGTTGTCGGCAATAATATTTGTGTTGACTGTGTTGGTAATACCTCCCGTTGCTCCTGCTATTCCGGTTAAATTTGTTCCGTTCCCGGCAAACGCCGTCGCAGTAACCGTACCGTTGACCTCCAACTTTGAAGTGGGATTTGTTGTACCAATCCCTACATTCCCATTGTTGTTGAAAATGTTGCCTGAGGCAACCCACGAGCTTCCGTCATAATACATGGTATATCCCGTTGTTCCGGAAGGAAGCGACCCCCCCGCTCCAAGAGCTCCCCATGATGATCCGTTGTACAGCAACACAGAGTTACTTGTTGTGTTGAAGTATAGAGATCCGGGCCCTACTGCATTTGGATCCCCTCCGAATCTTCCCAGTTGCAATTGTCCTCCCGTGGTGAGATTACCAGAGGCTGTTGCGTTGCCTACAACATCTAATTTCTGAGTCGGAGCAGTAGTTCCTACCCCAACATTTCCGGCAGCATTCACGAGGAGCGCCTCAACTCCTGCAGCTGCCACATGAAACGGTTTGAGCGCTGAACTTGTTCCGGTTGTCAGGTTAACCATATATCCCGTACCGCTATTCGAATTGGTGTCGGTGATGTTGAAAAGGTTCGTTGTCGATGTTGCGTTTCCGTAAGTAAATGTTGTGGCGAAACTCGTTCCGACTGCCTGATACATATTCATGGAAAGACTCGTTGTTGGTGCGGTTATTCCGGACCACGCTGCTGAACCACCCCCAAGCGCTCCCCAGGTAGATCCGTTATACAAAAGAACCGAGTTGCTTGTTGTATTGAAATATAGAGATCCAGCGCCAAGTGCTGCGGGGTCTGCAGTAAACCGGCCGACCTGCAATTGACCACCAGCGGTAAGATTTCCCGATGCTGTTGCACTCCCTGATCTGTTAACAGTAAATTTTGGAACTCCGGACGCAGATGCGGTAAAAATATCCTGATTCTCCAATTGATCGAATATAGCGAGGGCTTTCCCCGTTGCTGTCGGATTAGAAACATAAAAATGAGAGTCGACAACCACATTTCCGAAATTGTAGGTCCGTAATGTAAGATTTGAGGAACCGTAAACCTCTCCTGCTACCACATATATGGGCGCAGCTGATTTTATGAACGAGGAGGTTGAATTCGTAAAATTAAGATCGTAGGCAAACCCGATGTCACCTTCTGCGGTAAAGTTAGCGGGTAAATTTGCGGTAATGAGAGATTGTGAAATTCCAAACACCGTACCCCCATTGTCTTTGACATTGAAAATGTTCCCGATTGACCCGTTCGATCCAATATTGAGCGCAAACAAATCATCTGTCGATACTGCAATACTTCCCGGGCTCCAATCGAAATAACCGAGAGTTGCAAATGAGGTGGCGCTCGAGACATCTAATTTGCGTGTCGGCGTTGCCGTGCCGATACCTAAGTACCCGCTAAACACACCGTTGCCCACACCACCAAGAGCCCCATAACTTCCAACCGAAAGAGATGCACTTGCTGTCGCGTAACCGAGAACACTCATATTGCCATTGACTGCCAGTTTTGCCAAGGGATCCGTGGTACCGATTCCCACATTCCCATTGTTATTATAAATATTGCCCGAGGCAACCCACGAACTTCCGTTATAGTACATGGTATATCCCGTTGTCCCGGAAGGAAGCGAACCTCCTGCTCCGAGCGCACCCCATGCTGAACCGTTATACAGAAGAACAGAATTGCTTGTTGTATTGTAGTACAACGAACCCGCCCCGAGCGCGGCAGGATCACCGCCAAATCTACCGACTTGTAATTGCCCGCCCATGGTAAGATTGCCGGAAGCTGTTGCGTTACCAATTACATCCAACTTTTGCACAGGTGTCGTCGAACCGATTCCCACGTTGCCGGAAGCATTAATAGTCAATCCCTCAACCGCTCCTGCCCTCACTCGCAAAGGCAAGATGGTTGATGACGTTCCTGTCTGAACATTAAGAAGAGCTCCTGTCCCATTTGCCGATGCGTCTGTTGTGAGAGAAAGCAGGTCATTAGCACCTGTTCCCGTCGCCCAATTAAATGCCGTAGTATAGGTGGACATTGCCAAGGAAAGATTTCCTCCGGGAGCTTGAAGCGCTGACCATGTCGGACTTCCTGCAGTCGTATCGCAATCTGCCCATGCACTGTTGACGTAACAGCGGAATTTATTTGAGATTGTGTTGTAATACATCGACCCGACGCCTAATTGTGCCGGGTCAGCACCGAACCTGCCGACTTGCAGTTGGCCTCCGGACATCAGATTACCACTTGCTGTTGCCGTTCCCATAACCGCCATAATTCCCGTTGTGCTTGCTTCACCGGCGATTTGAACCACCCCATTAGCCGACCATGACGAACCACCCAAATGAAGCGTCCCGGCAGAGTTATAATCATATGCATTCGTAATAAAAGCCCGGCCGCTTGAGACGCCAAGTAACAAATTATTTCCTATATCACTCGCGCCATCGGACTCTCCGATAACAAAATACGTTTGTCCCGTACCCCCTGTCGCTCCCCGGCTTGAGAATTTCACTTCTGATTTACCGCCAGCAGGAGTTACCGAGTATGATAATCTGCCGTATGATGGTTGTGCATAAGACATGATTGTTGCTCCTCCCGAGGTTGGATCAATGAGAGCGATACCTCCATTAACTGCTAGTTTTTGCTCCGGTATTAGTGAGCCGATTCCCACATTTCCCGTTGAATCCTGCAAGGTTATTCCGGTTGCCCATGTGTCAAACGCCGACTTATACGCAAGTTGCAATGGTCCGTATGCGGAACGGAGTAGTGCCCCGTTGCCCAGTGTTATGTTTCCTGAAACACTCGCCGTTCCGGAAACATCAAGAAGCGCTAGGGGATTTGTTGTTCCGATACCGACATTTCCCGTTCCGTTCGGAATTATGACCAGATTTTCATTACTGACCGTCGTAATATCAGTCGTAGCGCCATTAAAAATCAATCCGGTGGACCCGATGGTTTTATTGGTAAGTGCTTGTGAGGTGGCGGTGTCTACAATAGTGATGGTTCCTGACGGTAGTGTTGCAGTTGTTGTTCCTGATGTTGCAATCGTCAGGCTGTTGGCCCCCGAAAAAGCAACAGTCGCTCCATTTGGTATTGTTAATGTTCCGTTCGAAGCGGTAACATTCAGACCGTTTACCGTCAACGCATTCATGGCGTACGGCGCAGCGGTAAAACGGATCCTTGGTTTCATTTCCGTATCCGCCGCATAGCTTATACCGAGAAAAATATTGTCCGTATCAAATTCAACTCCTGAGAAATCATCATTCAGAGAATTTAAGTCAACAAAAAATACTCCGTCTTTGACATAGATCGCATTTGTTATGGTATCCGAGTTTGCCCACGCCTGACGTGTAGCTGAAATACCAAGAGTATTTGTGCCTGTAGTTACTGAAGTTATGGTTACAGGTTCTTTTTTGGTCACGTTCCAAAGTATTTGCCCGACTTTCAGCGTTCCCTCATTCGTGTCAGCAGTATATACCAATGACTCCCCGTTGGAACCAGGCGCAGATGACATTGTTGCAGAAAACAATGAGGCTGTTGCCCATGTTTCAGTAAATAATGTTGATGCTGCAGACCCCGCACCGTCATACATCACAAATGTAAAATTATACGCTCCGTCTGTTACATTGGTCCCGTCTGCATTTACTACTTTACCCTGGAAATGAATACGTTGATTGATTCCTGTTGCAGCGAGTACGGAATGTTTCAAAAAGAATAAAAAGAATGCAAACCATATCACACCCCACACCACAAATTTAAGATTTAAAGACGTCCGTTTATTCATTACCTTTCGAGCTGTTATAACGCGTTATTGTCCTAGTATTTTTATACTACAATTCGAGGTGATCCGCAACACAAAAGCATGTTAACTTCAGGGCTCTATGACAGCTTCTGCGTCACTTCAGAATGTAGCGGAAGTTATGAATGTAAGCGTATCTGAATAATCGCTTGCCGAAGGCGTTAGGTTTGAAGGTTTTGCTTTCAAAAGAAGAGAGCCTCTCCCTCCGATAACCGGGCCGGTTGTAGAAAATACTTCCCGGAAACTCGTATCAACAATTCCGACATTATTTCCTGCTCCGTTATACGGGGCAACCAACGCGAGAGGACCACCGCTTGTCTGAGTTGCTGTGTCGCCTTGAAGACCAAAACCCTCCGCTGCTCCCGTCAAATCAACTGATTGCGCGCTTATTGTATACGCCTCAACCTGACTTCGTAAACCTCCGTATTGATCATAAATATAAATATAGGCTCCCGAATTTGCGTTCGTGTCAATGCTTACCCAAATTTTGTCCTGTGCTGTTGCCAGTGAACCTGGAGTGAGCGCTCCAAAGTCGACGACGTATGGCGGATTTGTCGATTGATCTGTCGGAGCAGTATCAATATCAAAACTGAGAGTGACTGAAGAGGTTGATGCGGTCGCAACAGGCCCCCATCCACTTTCCGTAAACGTTCCTTGCCGTGCCTTTACTTTAATCTGATACGTAGTGTTTGCCTGTAGTCCGATAATATAATTCCCCGTCCCACCACCCCACGCAGTGTAGGTTTGAAAATTCGCAATAGTCAAAGAGGTTCCGATCGTATTGTCAGTTTTTACGTATTCCGTTGTAACCCAGTTGTCCTTGCTGATTGCGATCGCATAGGTTGCATCCGTCGGATTATTTGAGGTATTCAGTATAAACTGGAGCCTGTCATACCAGTTTTCCGTGTTTTGAAATACCGGAGCTACCGGAACATTGGCTTGCTGAACAAATAACAGACCCGAGTTAATCCCGAACGAGCTTGATGATGCCTGCTGTGCACCAACTTCCCCACTTTGGCCCTCCATACGGTAATTCGGAGAGTCTGCTACCGCCCCTCCATTCCCAAAATCATAGCTTTTGAGACGATAATTTGTAGATGCCGGAAATGCCAATACGGCAACCAGAAAAAGCGAATTCGCCAGGAGAGAAATTTTTTTTACGAAGCGATACATTTTCTTCATGCTTTTAGTATAAAAGATCTAATGATTTAAGTATGTTAAAAAACTGGGTGTCAAAGTTTTCGTTTGTCTGAGACACGAGGCTTATAGTAAATATTCTTTTATTCGACAGGTAAAACGCTGTTTGTTCATATGCATCTTCTTTTTTACTAAAAATAAGAAAACCATATTTGTTGGTTCTAAACTCACTCTCTGTATAGGTGCCCTTTGAAAAACGTCGGTACGCGACTGCTGATACCTCAGCCAAGTTCGTCTCGTCCGACGGTTTGGCAGAGATTACCATATGCCCTTTCGGGTTGTCGAACGAATAAACAAAGGTACAGTCAGCCAATTGTTTACTGTCTCTGATAGTAAACGGAATGTCGAATGAAAAACAACCAGTTATCTTAACGCGATGAGTGCCGAGAACTTCTCCATCACCACCGTCCCGATCGTTGAATTCTACCGGCATCCAGAACACATTCTCCTTTAATTTTTGAGTTTCTATATATGCCAAAGAACGTTCGCTAAGCGTCGTATAGTTTTTCTTTTCGGGTCCAATGAGAAGGAAGAAAAAGATTATGATGCCTGCGCCACATATTATGACCAGCAGCGCAAAAATTAAAAATTTTTTCACTTCTTTTTACGTAACATATAAACGGTAAGTATAAACACAAAAGCGCTGAACAACACCAGCGACAACATCCAGGGATTGATGTACAGAAACGGTGCGCTGTACACATACTTTGTTTTTTGTAAGGAATCGTCACCGCGAACATGTATACTGTTGATGGAAATGGGGAGTGCAAAACTTTGTTTCTCCATCAGAACCCGGATATACCGTTGGGTCTCGGGAAAAACCCGCTCAGAAGCAACATTGATGACGCCTTTTGATACAAGTCTGTTAAACATGTCGCGAATTTCGACTCTTCCGTACGGGATCATATGAACATTTCCTTCGTTTTGAAACAATAGTTCAATAGCTTTCGGTATTGAGAAATGAACAGCTGAATGCGGCCAAGAAATATTGACTAGCGAAAGGTTGAATAATTCTCCTCCCACTTTGCGTAACAAAATAAGAGATGAGAGTGCATGTGTTACTTTCGTTCCTTCAGTATTTTCTACTCCATTCTCGATCTGCATTACCACAGCAGCATAATGGCCTCCCGGAGAAAGATCGTCTCTGTTTTTTGCGCTCACCCGTACTGTTTGAGATTGGCGTGGTTCAATTGTGTAAAGTGTATTTTCGAATGTAAGAAAAGACGCCAGTGAGTAAGAGTAACTCTTCGAGTTCTGACCGATAAAATCAATTTGCCCATGGTTTCCTGCTTGTTTGAAATCGATCGGAAACACTTTCACTGAAATCGGAAATGGATAGTGATTTGTTAACGTAATATCAATTTCTTTTACCTGCTCGGGTTTATCCAGCACCACCTCACTGAATGCCGGAAACAGCTCAAGTCCACGGACAGCGTTGCCGGAAGCGGCAAAAACAGAAGACCTATTCAGGGAGGATAAAATGATTATTGCTACAATGAGCGCCCTCAGCACAAACCATGCTTTCATTTTTTCTTTATTATATCCCTAACCCTCCGTATTTGAGCAAGAAGCGTACTTCGTATACCGATGAACACAAAATACAACACTACTACGAAAATCCCGATAATTTTCCAGGGAATAATCCAAAAAGAAACCACGGCTTCGACCGGAATATCACGTCGTCCATTATCATAGACCAACAGTAAGTGAGCTGTATACTTGCCTATTCGAAAGCGATCAGCCTTTGCAAAATCCCATTTAGTTTCGTATATAAGGTTACTGTTCTCATCTCTTACTACTGTCCCGTTTTCCAGTTTTGGAACTTGCGCCGGAAAGCCGTCCTCCCATGATGCTTCATAAATTCGAGAAGAATTGGGAAGAATGTTTCCGCGAACCGAATTAACCCGGACAATATCTACATCACGAGTACTCCCTTGGTCGATAAATATATCTCCTACGGGAATAACATGCACATTTCCCGTATTCTTTATCGAGACCAGAAACTTAACAGGCAGGTACTCATACCACAAGTTGCTGGTTGAAAAATCAACCAGTTGCAATTCTCTTTTCGCATGCGGACTTTTGACTTCCAACAGAACCAGGAACGCCGGCGCACCGGTTACTACCGTAGTTCCCTTCTTACCCTCCGCTTCTTCAACCCGATTTACGATGAGTGCGTAGTAGTAACCGAAAGCAGCCTGCAAATCAGGACTGATGGTAAATTTCACTGTCTTTGTTTCGTTGGGATCTAAGGTAAATTTATCAATTGAAAAATCAACCCATTTTGCAAATTCATCGTCGGGGGTTATGTCCAGTATACGAGGATTCCCTCCACCCTGACTTGCATCAAACTTTGCGATATCTATCTTTAAATATTCCGTTTGGTTACTGTTGTTGGTAATTCTCAGTTGAGAGGTAACAGATTTTCCCGGATCCGTAACCAAATTCAAAAAAATGGGTGAGATCGTTAAGTTAATACCGCTTTCCGGCAAAGGTGGAATGGTAGGGGTTACTGAAGGACTGACCAGGGTTTGAGAAGGTTTTGCTGGTGTTGTTTGTGCAGAGACAGGTACTGTCGCGCATACACCGACAAGGATTAACCCGAAACATGAAAAAAACAATCTGGATAACAGATGAATTTGTTTAGGAACAGGAGACATAGGTCTATTCTACGCAATTTGGGAAATTTCTCAAGAGTTAAAACATGCCCGCACCGATCACAGTATAAGTGTCGGTATAATCACTTGCTGCTTGTGTCAAAGACGATATGGTTGCTCGAGCAACCAAGGTCAATACGTCGCCGTTTGCCGGCCCATTTGCCGTAGCAATTTCCTGAAGCGTTGTTGAGAGTGTTCCTCCAGAAGTAGTTCCGTTGCCATCGTACTCACCGGCAATGGTAAGTGTTCCTCCTCCTCCAGCATCTGTTGTGGGAGTAACATCCAAAACGTAACCTTCTGCCCCTGTTGATAATACATCAGGAGAACCATTTATAGCTCCTGTCGTCGCGATGGTGTGCGCGGTACTGACAGACGCTAACCCCGCGTTTGCACTTCTGACCCACGCAATCCACCCTGCACCAGCATTCGTATTCACGGTCACTGTTACGCCGGTCGTATTGACGACGCTTCCGGTACTCAACGTGGTGGTGAACGCATCTTGATTTGCTCCGAGAACAAAATTAAACGTTGCCGAAACGGTTGCATAAAGCATCACTTGGTCGTTCGTAATCACTCGGGTTGCAACATCTTTCGTATCGATCGTTACCGGACCGGTAGCCTGCGTGGTAAACGTACTCACATACTGGTTTGCCGAAGCAGGATTGGTAATCCCTGCGGTAATATAAAATCCGTAGAGTGTGCCAACCGTCAAATCAGTACTCGAAAAAGTCACAAGGTTGCTGTTGACAGCGGTGGCAGCTGCCCCGATACCTGGCCATGTGGTTAGGGTTTGTCCCTGATATGTTGCCGGAAGACTGGCTGTCGAAACAGTGATGTTTGCGGGAGTTGTGTCAACACCGAAACTGGCATTGAAATTAATCTGAAATTGCGTCTCCGTACCGACAGTTGTCGGTTTAACCACGACTAAAATTGTGGGGACAGCACTTCCGGTCATGCGGGAGAGTCGCATCGAGGCATTGGTTAAATTACCTGCATAAACATCGATTGGAGCTATTAAAAATAACACTCCAACAGCAAAAACCATCACCAACATCTTACTCAAAATCTTCATAGTCATTACCAGTGTAGTGATATATATAACACTTGTCAAGTTCTGTAGAGCACATTCTTTTTGTGTTACTATAAATATAGTATGAAGAAGGTATATTCTTTCGGTAAACGACTTGCGTTGTTTTTTATTGTTGTGACAACGTTAGTCGTAATGAGTGCTTCTCCATCTCAAGCAGATGATCTGTCAATCACCGGATCAGTCCCTCCAAAACCTTCAGATGTTGATTTTGCTATAAACGGTGCACCGAGTGTTACAACCACTCTTCATGAATCAGATACGGTGGTTGTTACCATAACATACCGTTCTCATCTCGTTGGAAGTGAGGACTTCCACATTCAGGCATCCTGGAATAAAGGCCTTGTGCAAGGCTCAAATAACAATTACGTAGATGTATTTAATTATGTCGTTGGCTCTGCAACGGCGAGTGATGACGGCACCCTCCCTGTGGTTGACCTATTGAACAACCACATTATTTGGGACATCCCCAACTTGGCACCATCGAGCAGCTTCCACACAGTCTCATTTTCTCTGAAGGTACCAGGTACTTTACCAACACTTATTCCCTTAACCGCCTCTATTAATGCCCAGGGGCAGATTATCAGCACAACACTTCCCCAACAATCCTTAAACTATACGGTTCAGGGGCTGTTGGAACCTACAACAATTCCAACACCAACAACGCTTCCCACCACGACGCCAACAACAATAGTGCAACAAGATTCAATAACACAAACACCCACACCATCAATAGCCCCCGTTTCTCCAGAAATTAAAAATGTATCTGTCAGAGATATTACTGATTCAGAGTCTTCTATCTATATAGAAACGTCCCCCGCAACACAATATACGATTCGATATGGTTCCACCAAAGAGTCGCTTGATAGAATATCTACAACGGCTTCGTTCCATAAGCAGCATATTGCTCAATTGACGAAGCTCACTCCCGGAACCACTTATTACTTCCGCGTCACGGTTACAACCACAGACAATTTATCGACAACGTCAGATTTGTTTACTTTGACAACAGCACGAACCGCTGATATTATCCCCTTAACAAAGGAGGATGTGTCTTTGGCATGGAACCAAATACCGGTTGCCGAAAAAGAAACTTCTACCATCACAGTACCCTTCGAACAGCCGATTACTGCATCGATTCACATCAACAACCCGCAACAAATCAGATTCATCTCAATGCGTTTTCAAAATAAGCATGTATTAGGTGTCAGCTCTACCGATACTGCTCTCGCAGTTGAAGAGGTTAGGCTCATAGAAGTATTGCCGCATGTTTTCTCTGGTCAATTAGCCGCCCCCCGAGTGAGTGGGGAATACCAAGCCCTGCTTGAAATTCACTCGGTTAACGGTGCGATTTCAACACAATCTTTGCCGTATAGTATTATCGTTTCTCCTGCAATAACCGTGGTTGATGCACTCTCATCGCAACCTGTTGAAAACGCGCTTGTTGAAATTGAGCGATACGATAAAAACTCACGACAATACACAAAATTACAAACGAGTTTCGCAATCATCAATCACACCAATGACAAAGGAACACTCCCTATTATCCTACCCAACAATACATATCGTATCGACGTACATGCTCCTGGATACAAATCGGCTTCAGTTACACTCAAGCTCGGATCTTCGGATATGTTCTATCCTGTTATTAAATTGCAACCAAGTTATACCGTTGCTGATCGCATTCACTATTATTCTGCGGCTGTAACAAATACTGCCGACTACATATCTCGGACACTTAAAGAATTTTTCTCTTCAAATCTTGCAAAAGAAGCTGTTTTCACTGTTACAACAGTAACTGCCCTGTTTCTCGCGCTTATAGTTTTGAGTGGTAGGATGAACGTCGGAATATTCGGGCTCCTCTATTCGCCTTTCGCACTGCTTTGGAGAATGTTTCTTCAGAATAAAAATGATTATCTTACCCTTCATGTAAGCGAACACTTTTTGCTCGGTAAGCGGATAGCTGGGGCGGTTGTTTTGATGGTCGACAACAGCGGCAAACGGCTTTTCAAACTAAAAACAAATCCTCAAGGGGCCGTGCATATTGCCAAAAAAAATTTGAATTCAGCGAAATACCCGGTAAAAGTTTTTCTTTACCGTCCTGAGTATTATGCATACCCGATTGTTTTTGACAAAACGGCGTTTAGTGAAAATACTATTGAGTTGGCAATGGAACCGGAAATAATAGACGTCTACTCGGTACGGACTTTTGTTCGGTGGTTTATCGCGCGCTCCCGATTTGTTATTTCAGACTTATTGATGTTTACCGCAACGTTGCTTGTTTGCGTCTTCACCATATATCATGGGATTGTTCGGTCAGCCCCGTTATTACTTGTTACCGGCTTGTTGATATGTGTGTGGGCAGTATACGTTTACCACCGCTTTGAGCGCGATGAGATGCATGTGTTGGAATAAATACACCCGAAAATAAGCTTGAGGCAAGTCCGAGAAGTATCCCTCCGATAACATCACTTACCCAATGTTCTCCCAGACTCACACGGGAAACAAGCATAATCACCACAAAGCCAATAATAAGTGCGGAAAGTATGTGTTTGACGGAGCTTTTAAGTGACGATTGTTGTACAAGCATGAGAAAGATCACCATAAGGAAAACGGCCCGCAAACTATGTCCGGAAGGATATGATGAACCGGTCTGCACATATGAGCTCGGAAACGTAAAACCGAGATCATAGCGGAAAAATTGAAAAGGCGGCCCGGGATGATGTAAATACATCTTGCCAAGGAGCTCAATTCCGTGGGTACCGGAAAAAATAATAAATATGAAAATGCTGTTTAGCAATCCTGATGTCATCAATAAGGCAAAAATTAAAACTGAAGCGGTTATTTCAAAACTGCCGATAAGCGAAAAATAGGAAAATAAGGTGTCTATGCTGTTGGGAATTCGGCGCCCGAGATGAACAGTGAAATCGTAGTCAAAAGAGTCCAGCATATTCATGCTCACTATGACCGAGAAAATAACGAACAGGAGTGCCGTAATAACGCTGCAAATAATTAGTTTTTTTATCATGGTCTGAAGTATTATTCTAAAGTATTCTATTTTTTTGGGAGTAAAAATACAGAACTGTCGTTTTGTCCTCATATACCTTGCGTACCCTTACTTTCCGCAGTGCGTTTTCAAAGCTCGCGTCTTTTTGACTGGGTAGCATCAATCCCATCTGGACAAACAGCATGTCAATGGCGTCATGTTTTTTTTCCGCAGGTTTTTGTACCATGATATATTTCACATTATATCTTTGAAATAACTTATTGAGATTGCGTCCTTTGAGTAGCGATATGTAATCCTCAAACACAAAGTCACTTTCACCATCAGGAGCGTCAAACCGAAAACTTGGCATTCTGCCATCTATAAACACTTTGTGATCCGGCAGCTTCCATATAATATAACCTCCCCATACGTATGGAGCAAAAATCCGCCCTTGGAGTTTGTTTCTACCAATGTAAGCAAGAGCTTCTGACGGATAAAAAGCTTTCGGTTTATACCGGGTGGCATCTTTCAAATAAACCAGACCCGTCAGTGAAAAAGCACCCAACACCACCAAAATAAGCGTCGAATAAAAAGCCGGTTGCTTTGCTTCCTTAAATAACCACCGTAAATATTGAGCGAGAAGAAAACCGCCGGCGATGACAAATAACGGCATATGACGAAGAGCTGATAAGCCTGCGACAAATAGAATAAATAACAAGATCACATACCACCAGAGAGTTTCCTTTTTTATATAGCAAAAAAACAGGCTTCCGAGAAGTGCTGCGGAAACAAAAAAACCAACATCGATGAGTACATAAAACGGCAGCCACTCAAGAATATATTGATGTATGTAGGGTGCAAAAATCTGTCTTCTCACCTCGTCCCATGCCTGTATTCCATAGGGAGTTACGAATGTTGCCAGCAATAACAGAAAACCGATAAGAATATCGGTGAGTACAATTTTTCTGTATTGGAATATGTTTACGACAACATACAGCATAAATACCACTATCCCCAAAGGAAAGCTCCCGTGAATATTTGTCCACAAAATCATAATGAATGGAAGTATCCATTTCCCTTTTTTGTACAGTTTCTTATCGGTCATGACCCGCAAAAAAACCGCAAAAAAAAGCCACCCTATTACCTGCACACGGATACCCATTCGCCCGATAAACACGGTATACATAAGAATTGTCGGAATTACAGCAAAGGGAAATGATGTAAGGGAAAAGATTACAAAAGGCACTGCGACAGCAGTGAATGCAAACAACCCCGCGAGAACCATATATCCGAGATGCTCATGAATAATGTAGATTATTACGTTAACCAACCATTCATGATCTATGTAGGGGTAACTCGGCATAGTGTACGAAAACGGGTCAGTTTTTGGTAAACCCTTGTTTACGATTAACTCGCCTACTTTTACATGCCACCCGAAGTCTGAGTCAATATAGTTTGCACATATCCACCAGAAAAATAGGAAAACAAAAGCTATGAAGGATGAAAAAAGTAATTTTTTTAACACATTTATTTTGTGCAGAGCATCTAGGTCTGGAACCCCCGCTACTAATGAAGTTTAAAATCAACCACATGTAACCAATCACTTGGTAAAGGACCATCTCTGTAAATGACTACAGTATCTAACAATAACTTTTTATCTACTTTCACTTGCTTTGCAATACTAGATTTCTCTTCTGGCGAATAGTCGCCATATACCAAACTCATATGGGGAAAGAAAGGAGATTGATCGGAATAGTGTAAGTTAGTTCCTAATGTCTTATACAACGTCAAAAGTTGCGACGACATTTTAATCTGCGCAAAAACACATTGATTAACCGTGTTTGTGAAATTAATACCAAAAATCTCAACTTCAATTTTACTAAAATCCTCTATTATCCTTTTAACTTTAGCTACAAGATCCTTTTCTTTTGCCTCTATCATGCTCAATATAGTGATATGCGGAAAACTAGGCGTACGATACTTCTTAGCAAAAGAATTAATTATTTTGGTGTACTTGCTATATTGACTTGCTTTTGGAACTAAGAAAATATCAAACGTGCTCATTAACCTAATTGTATCAGATGTCTCTTCATGAACGCTCTACCTGAGCCGGATTTCAGATATTTTTCAAAGTTAAAAGCTGTGTATTTATTGGAGAAAGCGAAATAGGCAGTAAGTTCAGTCGGAAGTAACGATTTAGTGGCTGGAACATAACCTCTATTATGCCTTACTATTCTTGCTCTAAGATTATCGGTACAACCAACATAAGGTCTCCCATTTCTACATTTGAGAATGTAAACATATTGCACAAAATAACATACGAATTCTGACACAGATATTCAAGAGTTTATATGCATCAATAATACTCATTATAGTGGACCTTGTCCGCTGGAGGTCGCCGTTGCTAAAGCTTTGGCGAGGCAAATCTCTCCTTCGCGATCTCCTTGCGGACTGTGTCCGCCGTAGCTCGCTTCGGCGAGCGAAGGCGGAGAGGGGGGGATTCGAACCCCCGGTGACCTTTGACAGCCACACACGCTTTCCAAGCGTGCGCAATCGACCACTCTGCCACCTCTCCAATTATTATTCTAGGACAATCAAACTACTTAGTCTCTGCTTTAGAGATTCCCTACCAATACCAGACTTTAGAAACGACTCCTCTTTATGAACATCCACTCCCGCCTCAAACGGCGGGTCGCATTCAAGCGACCCGTTCAAAATCGCGGGTCGCCGATAGAGGCGACTGCCACCTCTCCAATGGTATGCATTATAGCAGAGTGCCCATGTCGATTTCCTTACGGAGTTGTGTGCATGATTGCTTTGCTATACTGATAGGTATGAAAAAACTGCCGTTCTACACTGGTCTTCCCGATCATATTAAGCGATTACTTAACTATGGAGTTATTCTTTTCCTTTTGGGAGTCGGTGACGCGATCATGTCATATTACGCTCCTATTTATATAGAGAACACCGTAAAAAACGGTTTTTTAATGGGTTTGATTCTTGCCGTCTCTTCCCTTGTCGGCGTCGTGTCAGATTTTTTATTATCACGCATATCGAAAGAACGCAGTTTCCGAATATTTTTTATTTCTGCAATTGTTGGTGGCATATTATTCCCGATTTCATTATTATTCTTCCCGCCATGGATTCCCATTCTCCTATTCGCAATGACGGCATGGGGCATTTACTACGAACTCATCGGGTTCTCTAATTTTGTTTTTGTCAAAGAGCACATTCCCCACGATAAATACCCGACCGCCTGGGGGATTATCGAGACACTCAAGGCAAGTGCGTACTTTATCGGGCCGATCCTGGCAATTTTTCTCATAGATAAAGGGCCGCATGCTCCATTTAT